>NZ_JADLJS010000004.1 GCF_015680405.1 Pseudomonas pudica | reverse complement strand
AAACCCTAAACTTGGCTCAGCAATCTCAAATGACTATGTGATTTCTCGCATGGCCACTTGTGATGCTGATAATCTTTGTGACTATCAGTCCGTACTCACAAGCACCCACACGAATTGCTTGATTCGATTTGTTAAAGAGCGTTTGGTTAAGAGTGTTTCGTCTCAACCGAGGCGCGCATTCTACGCTTTCCTCATTTGCTGTCAAGCGTTTATTTTGAAGTTTTTTGCGAGAAACTCGTTTAGCTTCAAACACTTGACTCGCTGCGATCTCTCGTAGCGGGAGGCGAATCATACAGCGTTTAGAAGCGCTGTCAACCATCATCTCAACCGCTGGCGATCATTCGATCGAAGCACTCCTGATACTACCTGAATCGCCTAACTAATTGATTTACAAGAAGTTTTACGCTTCGACTACGTCAGAAGTGGGCGCATTATAAGCGGATTCGAAACCGCGTCAACCCTTAATTTCAAGAAACCTTGATATCGCTGAAAAGCAAAGCGGGGAGGCCTGAGGGCCTCCCCGCTTTTCACCAAGGCCAAACGCCCTTAAAGCACACCGGTACTGCGCAGCCGCCGCACCTCACCGGCATCCAGTCCCAATACATCCTCCAGCACCACCTCGGTATGCTCACCCAGCAGCGGCGGCGCCCGACGGTACTCAACCGGCGTCTCCGACAACCGTATCGGGCTCGCCACCTGCGGCACACTTCCCGCCAACGGATGCGGAATGTTTACCGCCAATCCGCGTGCCAGAACCTGCGGATCCTGGAACATCTGCGCCAGGTCATTGATAGGCCCGCACGGCACTCCTGCAGCTTCGAGCTGGCTTACCCATTCCGCCGTGGTCTTGAACACCGTGGCCTGGCGGATCAAAGGAATCAGCTCGGCCCGGTTGGCAACCCGCAGCTTGTTGGTAACGAAACGCGGGTCGTCCGCCCATTGCGGCTGCCCGGCCACCTCGGCGAACTTGCGGAACTGGCTGTCGTTGCCCACGGTCAGGATGAAGTCGCCGTCCGCCGTGGGAAAATCCTGATAAGGCACGATATTGGGGTGCGCATTACCAAGCCGACGAGGCGGGTTGCCAGTGGTCAGGTAGTTCATCGCCTGGTTCGCCAGGCAGGCCACCTGCACATCGAGCAACGCCATGTCGACATGCTGGCCCACCCCAGCCTGCTCGCGATGGGCGAGGGCAGCGAGGATCGCTACCGTGGAGTACAACCCGGTAAGGATGTCGGTCAGCGCCACCCCTACCTTGACCGGCCCCGCACCCTCTTCACCTTCCGGGCGGCCGGTCAGGCTCATCAGCCCGCCCAACCCCTGAATCATGAAGTCATAACCCGCGCGCTTGGCATAAGGCCCTGTCTGCCCGAACCCAGTGATGGAACAATAGATAAGCCGCGGGTTGATCGCCTTCAGGCTCTGGTAGTCCAGGCCGTAGGCAGCCAACCCACCAACCTTGAAGTTCTCGATGACGATATCGGACTTCGCCGCCAACTCACGTACCAGGCGCTGCCCCTCGGCCTGGGTAAAGTCGATGGTCACCGAGCGCTTGTTGCGGTTGGCCGATAGGTAATAGGCCGCCTCGCTTGTGCTCTCACCATTGGCATCCTTGAGGAAAGGCGGCCCCCATGAGCGGGTATCGTCACCACTGCCAGGGCGCTCGACCTTGATCACATCGGCACCAAGGTCAGCGAGAATCTGGCCAGACCATGGGCCGGCCAACACGCGAGAAAGGTCCAGCACCCGCAGATGTGATAGCGCGCCCATGGGCTGGCTCCTTATCAATAGAAGGCCTGGATGCCGGTCTGCGCACGCCCCAGGATCAGTGCATGCACATCGTGAGTACCTTCATAGGTGTTGACCACCTCCAGGTTGACCAGGTGACGAGCCACGCCGAACTCATCGGAAATGCCATTGCCCCCCAGCATGTCACGCGCCATGCGGGCAATATCCAACGCCTTGCCACACGAGTTGCGCTTCATGATCGACGTGATCTCCACTGCAGCCGTGCCCTCGTCCTTCATCCGCCCCAGACGCAGGCAGCCCTGCAGCGCCAGGGTGATTTCAGTCTGCATGTCGGCCAGCTTCTTCTGGATCAACTGGTTGGCAGCCAACGGGCGACCGAATTGCTGACGGTCCAGGGTATACTGACGCGCAGTGTGCCAGCAGGCTTCCGCAGCTCCCAGCGCCCCCCACGAGATGCCATAGCGGGCGGAGTTCAGGCAGGTGAACGGACCTTTGAGGCCGCGTACATCCGGGAAGATGTTTTCTTCCGGCACGAACACGTTATCCATGACGATTTCGCCAGTTATCGAGGCGCGCAGCCCGACCTTGCCGTGAATCGCCGGCGCGCTGAGGCCTTGCCAACCCTTTTCCAGAACAAATCCGCGGATATCACCCGCATCGTCCTTGGCCCAGACCACGAACACATCGGCGATCGGGCTGTTGGTGATCCACATCTTGCTGCCTGTCAGGCGGTAGCCGCCGTCGACCTTCCGGGCACGGGTAATCATCGAACCCGGGTCGGAACCGTGGTTGGGCTCGGTCAGGCCGAAGCAACCGATCCACTCGCCGCTAGCCAGCTTGGGCAGATACTTCTGCTTTTGTGCCTCGGTACCGAACTCGTTGATTGGCACCATCACCAGCGACGACTGCACGCTCATCATCGAGCGGTAACCCGAGTCGATGCGCTCTACCTCTCGAGCAATCAGGCCATAGCACACGTAGTTCAGGCCACTGCCACCGTATTGCTCGGGAATGGTGGCGCCCAGCAACCCGACCTCACCCATTTCACGGAAGATCGCCGGGTCGGTCTGCTCATGACGGAAAGCCTCGAGCACACGCGGGGCCAGCTTGTCCTGGGCGAACTGATAAGCGCTGTCACGCACCATGCGCTCTTCTTCAGTGAGCTGCTGATCGAGCAGCAGCGGGTCGATCCAGTTGAAGCTTGCTTTACCGGCCATGAGCGAAATCCTCGAAATAGGGGGCAGTTTCTTGTGCCTTTGAGCCTAGGCCTGATCGGCCGTCGGGACAAACGAGGATTGCGCACCAATTAGTGATAATTTGTCACTTCGTAAATCGGCAAAACGCCATATTGACAGCCTTACGAGTGAGGTTGACTTACATGCGCCGCAAGATCCCCAGTACCGCCGCCCTGGTTTGTTTCGAGGCGGCAGCACGCAACGAGAGCTTTACCAAGGCCGCCCAGGAACTTGCGCTGACCCAAGGCGCCGTCTGTCGGCAGATAGGTGGCCTGGAAGCCTTCCTTAATGTGGAGCTGTTCCGCCGCTCGCGCCGCGGCGTGAAGCTGACAGAAGCCGGCCTTTCCTATAGCCGCCAGGTGGCCGCCCAATTGGACGCGGTAGAGCGCGATACCTTGTCGGTAATGCGCCAGCAGGGCGCCAACGTGATCGAGCTCGCCGTGGTACCCACCTTCGGCACCCAATGGCTGCTACCGCGACTAAAGGACTTCCAGCAGCGCCATCCAGAGGTCACGGTCAACCTCACCAACCGCACCCGGCCTTTCCTGTTTGCCGACACCACCTTCGACGCCGCTATCTACTTCGGCGATGCCGACTGGTCCGGCACGCAGTCGCACCGGCTGATGGGGGAAAACCCGGTACCGGTGTGCAGCCCTGTGCTGCTGGACGGGCAGGGCACGCTCGACGCGCAGCGTATCGCCCGGCTACCACTGCTGCAGCAGAGCACGCGCCCCTATGCCTGGCGGCAATGGTTCGGCAGCGTCGGCATGAACGTGGAACGCGACATGACAGGCCCGCGCTATGAACTATTCTCGATGCTCGCGCAGGCGGCCATGCATGAGATGGGCATCGCCCTGATTCCGCCGTTCCTGATCCAGCGCGAGTTGGAGGAGGGCAGGTTGGTGGTCGCTAACAGGCATGCCCTGAGTAGTGACAAGGCCTACTATCTGATGATCCCGGAGCGCAAGGTGGAGTCGGCTTCGCTACGCGCCTTCCGCGACTGGCTGCTAAGCCAGGCCCAGGCCTACACGGCCAAGACGTGAGCAAACCCGGCAACTTGACCTCGTAGTCAATTATTTTTAACACCTACAGATATATGTATTTGTCGCATATACGTAAACTGTTATGCAGGGTGCAAAAATCCGCTTTAACCCTGCTTACGGCGCGGCTTTGCGGGTTATTTTGCGACATTCACCAAGCCGTAAGCGAATTGATCGCAAAATTTTTGTTTTTTTCTCCTAATCTGCCAATAGCCTATGTTTGACGGGCTGCAGCCTGGCCGTTGCGACATACGGTCACAGGGTGACTTGTAGTTTTGACTTCGTTTCGCTCCAGAACCGGTTGAAGGCCTCTGGCTTCGTCTGCAAAATGCTTCGCCCGCCCGGGATTCGGCGGGCCGGCGCTCCACAGCCGCCCCAGCGCACCATCCGAAGTGCGCTGGCTTTTAAAAAGACAAAAGGTCACCGCAGGAGAAATAGTCGTGCACATTGGTGTTCCTCTCGAGACGCAGACCGGTGAGACAAGGGTCGCTGCGACCCCGGAAACCATCAAGAAACTGATTGGCCAGGGCCATCAGGTCACCGTCCAACGGGGGGCAGGGCTCAATGCCAGCATTCCGGACAGTGCCTATGAGGCCGTGGGTGCTTCCCTGGGAAGTGCAGCCGATGCCTACGGCGCCCAATTGGTGCTCAAAGTGGTCGCCCCCAACGACCAGGAACTGGCCCTGATAAACAGTGGCAGCCTCCTGGTGGGCATGCTCAACCCCTTCAACAGCGAGCTGATCGGCAAGATGGCCGAGCGCGGCATTACCGCGTTCGCGCTGGAGGCTGCGCCGCGCACCTCGCGGGCGCAGAGCCTGGACGTACTGTCGTCGCAGGCCAACATCGCCGGTTACAAGGCTGTGTTGCTGGCTGCCCATCACTATCCACGCTTCATGCCCATGCTCATGACCGCCGCCGGTACCGTCAAGGCTGCGCGCGTGCTGATCCTGGGCGCGGGCGTTGCCGGCCTGCAGGCCATTGCCACGGCCAAGCGCCTGGGCGCAGTGATCGAGGCGTCCGACGTGCGCCCGGCCGTGAAGGAGCAGATCGAGTCGCTGGGCGCCAAGTTCATCGACGTACCCTACGAAACCGATGAAGAGCGCGAGTGCGCCGAAGGTGTCGGCGGTTACGCCCGGCCGATGCCGGCCAGCTGGATGCAACGCCAGGCCCAGGCCGTGCACGAGCGCGCCAAGCAGGCGGATATCGTAATTACCACTGCGCTGATCCCGGGGCGCAAGGCGCCGACCCTGCTAAGCGCCGAAACCGTCGCGCAGATGAAGCCCGGCTCGGTGGTCATCGACCTTGCAGCAGCCCAGGGCGGCAACTGCCCACTGACTGTCGCCGACCAGGTGGTACACGAGAACGGCGTGATCATCGTCGGCCCGACCAACCTGCCGGCCCAGGTGGGCGCCGATGCCTCGGCACTGTATGCACGCAACCTGCTGGACTTCATGAAGCTGCTGTTCGACAAGGACGGCGCGCTGGTCATCAACCTCGAAGACGACATCGTCGCGGCCTGCCTGATGTGCCGTGATGGTCAGGTCGTCCGCAAGAACGGCTAAGGAGCACGACAATGGAAGACATGCTGATTTCCCATGGCATCTACAACCTGATCATCTTCGTGCTGGCCATCTATGTGGGCTACCACGTGGTGTGGAACGTCACCCCGGCACTGCACACGCCACTGATGGCCGTGACCAACGCCATCTCCGCGATCGTCATCGTCGGCGCCATGCTGGCCGCCGCCCTGACGGTGACCCCGGCCGGCAAGCTGATGGGCACCCTGGCGGTGGCTCTGGCCGCGGTCAACGTGTTCGGTGGCTTCCTGGTCACCCGTCGCATGCTTGAGATGTTCAAGAAGAAAACCAAGAACGAGGCGCAGAAGTAAGCATGAGCATGAATCTGGTAACGCTCCTCTACCTCGTCGCCTCGGTGTGCTTCATCCAGGCGCTCAAGGGCCTGTCGCACCCGACTACCTCGCGGCGTGGCAACCTGTTCGGCATGATCGGCATGGGTATCGCCATCGTCACTACGGTCGGCCTCATTTATAAGCTCGGGGCCGAGCTTGCCACCGCCGGCATCGGCTACGTCCTCGTTGGCCTGCTGGTCGGCGGCACTGCCGGTTCGATAATGGCCAAGCGCGTCGAGATGACCAAGATGCCGGAACTGGTCGCCTTCATGCACAGCATGATCGGCCTGGCTGCGGTGTTCATCGCCATCGCCGCAGTGCTGGAACCGCAATCGATGGGCATCGTTGCCGCCATGAGCGACCCGATCCCCACCGGCAACCGCCTGGAACTGTTCCTCGGCGCAGCCATCGGTGCCATTACCTTCTCCGGCTCGGTGATCGCCTTCGGCAAGCTGTCGGGCAAGTACAAGTTCCGCCTGTTCCAGGGCGCACCGGTACAGTTCGCCGGCCAGCACAAGTTGAACCTGATCCTCGGCCTGACCACCATTGCCCTGGGCCTGCTGTTCACCTTCACTGGCCACTACAGTGCCTTCACCCTGATGCTGGTCTTGGCCTTCATCATGGGCGTGCTGATCATTATTCCGATCGGGGGCGCCGACATGCCGGTAGTGGTGTCGATGCTCAATAGCTATTCGGGCTGGGCAGCGGCCGGTATCGGTTTCTCGCTTAACAACTCGATGCTGATCATCGCAGGCTCCCTGGTCGGCTCGTCCGGTGCCATCCTCTCGTACATCATGTGCAAGGCGATGAACCGTTCGTTCTTCAACGTCATCCTCGGTGGCTTCGGTGGTGATACCGATGCGGGCGCGGCGCAAGGTTCCAAAGAGCAGCGCCCGGTGAAGTCTGGCTCGGCCGACGATGCCACCTTCCTGCTCAGCAACGCCGACAGCGTGATCATCGTCCCGGGTTACGGCCTGGCGGTGGCTCGCGCCCAGCATGCGCTCAAGGAACTGACCGAGAAGCTGAGCCACAACGGCGTGACAGTGAAGTACGCGATCCACCCAGTAGCGGGCCGTATGCCCGGGCACATGAACGTGCTGCTGGCCGAGGCAGAAGTACCGTACGACCAGGTGTTCGAAATGGAAGACATCAACGCCGAGTTCGGCCAGGCCGATGTGGTGCTGGTGCTGGGCGCCAACGACGTGGTCAACCCGGCAGCGAAGAACGACCCCAAGTCGCCGATCGCCGGCATGCCGATCCTCGAAGCGTTCAAGGCCAAGACCATCATCGTCAACAAGCGCTCCATGGCCAGTGGCTATGCCGGCCTGGACAACGAACTGTTCTACCTCGACAAGACCATGATGGTGTTCGGCGACGCCAAGAAGGTCATCGAAGACATGGTGAAGGCGGTGGAGTGACAACGGCCGCTGCAAACCAGCTGATATAAAGGAAGCCCCGGTCAGAATCTGCCGGGGCTTTTCTTTTATTGATCCGGATCAACGGCTCTACTCCAACGCTTCTCATACGACCATGGTCGTGGGACGGCAAGGGGCGAAGTCTCTAGACTGCGCTGCAGTAGTTTCAGTAGCCCGAGATAACAATCCATGTACCGTGATCGTATCCGCTTGTCCTCCCTGCACAGCAAGGTAATGAGTGCGGCTGATGCCGCTGGTCTGATCGAGGACGGCATGACCGTCGGCATGAGCGGTTTCACCCGCGCCGGCGAAGCCAAGGCCGTACCGCATGCACTGGCCGAGCGTGCCAAGCAATCGCCACTGAAAATCAGCCTGATGACCGGCGCCAGCCTGGGCAACGACCTGGACAAGCAACTGACCGAGGCTGGCGTGCTGGCTCGCCGCATGCCGTTCCAGGTCGATAGCACCCTGCGCAAGGCTATCAACGACGGCCAGGTGATGTTCATCGACCAGCATCTGTCAGAAACCGTCGAGCAGCTGCGCAACCAGCAGCTGAAACTGCCGGACATCGCGGTCATCGAAGCCGTGGCCATCACCGAGCAGGGCCACATCGTGCCAACCACCTCGGTGGGCAACTCGGCCAGCTTTGCGATCTTCGCCAAGCAGGTGATTGTCGAGATAAACCTCTCGCACAACACCAACCTCGAAGGCCTGCACGACATCTATATCCCGACCTACCGCCCGACCCGTACGCCAATCCCGTTGGTCAAGGTCGACGACCGTATCGGCAGCACCGCCATTCCGATCGACCCGGCCAAGATCGTCGGCATCGTTATCAGCGACCAGCCGGACTCGCCGTCCACCGTCCTGCCTCCGGATGACGAAACCCAGGGCATCGCCGACCACCTGATCAACTTCCTCAAGAAAGAAGTGGAAGCTGGCCGCATGACCAACAAGCTTGGCCCGCTGCAGGCCGGTATCGGCAGCATCGCCAACGCAGTGATGTGCGGCCTGATCGAGTCGCCGTTCGAAGACCTGACCATGTACTCCGAAGTACTGCAGGATTCCACCTTCGACCTGATCGACGCTGGCAAGCTGAGTTTCGCCTCGGGCAGCTCGATCACCTTGTCGACCCGCCGCAACGCCGATGTGTTCGGCAACCTGGAGCGTTACAAGGACAAGCTGGTTCTGCGCCCGCAAGAGATTTCCAACCACCCGGAAGTGGTCCGCCGTCTGGGCATCATCGGTATCAATACCGCGCTGGAGTTCGACATCTACGGTAACGTCAACTCCACCCACGTCTGCGGCACCAAGATGATGAACGGCATCGGCGGCTCGGGTGACTTCGCCCGTAACGCCCACCTTGCCGTGTTCGTCACCAAGTCGATTGCCAAGCGTGGCGCGATTTCCAGCGTGGTACCGATGGTCAGCCATGTCGACCATACCGAGCACGACGTGGACATCCTGGTCACCGAGCAAGGCCTGGCCGACCTGCGTGGCCTGGCGCCACGTGAGCGCGCCCGGGCGATCATCGACAACTGTGTACACCCGGACTACCGAGCAGCGCTGAACGACTACTTCGATCGCGCCTGCCAGCGTGGTGGCCACACCCCACACATCCTGCGCGAAGCCCTGAGCTGGCACGAGAACCTGGAAGAAACCGGGCGCATGCTGGCTAGCTGATACAGATGAGGTACGGAACGGCGGCCCTGCTTCCGCTGTTCCGGCCTCTTCGCAGGCAATTCCGCGAATGGGCCAGATACAGTCAAACCCTTCGATCAATACACCTTGCCGTAGCATCCAGCATAATCTGTACTACTGTACCGGTTCTTGCGCGCCTTCTCGGCTCGCAAATCAACCTCCCTAAATCAAAACGCACCAAATAAGTGCGGACCAGTACAGTTGCGCCAGTTTCGAGTGCAACAGTAGGGTTACACAGTTAACTGGACCATCGTCTTTCCACCGAACTGTATCTACTGTAATGGACGACAGAGGAGGATCATTGGCATCAGTTAAATCACTACCTAATCCCGCCATAAGCGGAAGGATGAAACATCATGGAACGTACCCTCAGTTCCGGTCTGGTTTTTGAAAGCAACGCCCAACAATCCAACGCTTCGCTGCCGCTGCGCGCTCTGTCCACCCTGCTGCTGTGGCAGCGCCGTATGGCCAGCCGCCGTCAACTGGCTCGCCTGGACGCCCGCCTGCTGGCCGATGCCGGTATCAGCGAGTCGCAGCGTTACGAAGAGCTGAGCAAGCCTTTCTGGCGCTAAGCTCCGGCTTGCCGGCTTTGGTCGGCACCGCAAATTTCCGAAACCCGTTGCAGGTGACTGCGACGGGTTTTTTGTTTGCAGACGGCATGCCAGAGCCTTTTACAAGCACACATGTACAGTTTGTAAAATCACAAAACAAACCATAACAGTTTGTTGGCGCGCTGTTCATTAACATCCAGAAACACCGGCGCGTGATACGCTTGGCATAACAGTCTGGTAGAACGCACTGTTGAAAAAGTACCGCGACGAGCTGTGCGAGCGTCCGATAAAACAGAACCACCCGACCCTAGTCCAGGAGTCCACGATCATGTCCCGTAAATACCTGATTGGCGCCGCCCTGATGCTGAGCCTGGCCGGCACCGCAAACGCCACCAGCTTCGTTGTCACCACCGACGCCGTCGTTGGCGCAGTGGCCGCGTCCACCGATGCCACTTCCGATGTTTCCTCCTCGTTCCGTGACGACAAGATTGTCCAGGCCGCCCGTGACGACGCCGCCAGCTTCGTTGGCAGCCAGGGCGACATTCGTGGTGCCAAGCTGGAAAGCGCTTTCATGCACATCCGCTCGCAAATGCCAGCCCTGCAAGCCAGCGACGCGCAACTGGCCCAGGCCATCCTGGCGCTTTGACCCCGACTGAGCCGTTCAGCTGTGCTGGTCACCACCAGCACAGCCGCACACATCTTTGCCATCCACGTTTCCAGCTGTTGTAGAGCCCATGCGTTATCTGTTGCCGTTGCTGTTCTCCTTTGTTGGCATGGTCAGCGCCCATGCCATGGATACCACTACGCAAAGCCTGGTCATCACTGGCTATGTGACCAGCCAGGTCACCACCGCACCGTTCGACCGTAAACTGGTCCGCCAGGCCCAGGACGATGCCGCTGCCTTCGTCGCCAGCGACGGCCAGATCCGCGGTGCGCGGCTGGAGGCAGCACTGGAATCACTACGCCACAATTGCGCACGGCATACCGTCGGCGATCTGGAACTGGCGCAGGCAATTCTCGTCCAATAACTACATCTGACTCCCTGTATTTTTCGGAGATGCTCCATGCGTAAACCGCTGATTGCCGCTACCCTCGGCATGCTGCTGCTGGCCGACCTGGCTCAGGCACAGACCTTGGTGGCCACCAGCAATATCATCGTGCGGGCCTTTGGCCGTTCGATCGACTTCACCTCTGACACCACCACCTCGATCCGCGACTCCAAAGTGGTGCGCGAAGCCCATGACGACGCCGCCAGCTTTGTCGCCAGCAACGGTGACATCCGCGGCGCCCAGCTCGAGGCCGCTTTCAACACTCTGCGCGAGCGCGTTCCGCAAGCGCGCGACGCCAGCGACCAGGTACTGGCTGAAGCCATCCTCGCGCTGTGAACCGCGTGCGCGCCTGGCTGCTCGGCTGCGCCCTGACGCTGCTCGGCACGCCCGCCCTGGCCGACCTGCAGCTCGAGCTGCAGGCGTCCGGCCTTGACCCACAGCAGACCCGAGCCACTCAGGCTCTGCTCGACGAAGCCGTGGGCAAGCTGCCCCCTCGCTTCAAGCAACAACTGAACCGCCGCGTGCGGGTCAGCTGGAGCGACAACATGCCGGCCGACGCCTATGGCCAGGCATCGCTGGTATCTACCCTCGAACTCAATCGCCGCCTACTGCCCAGCCTCACCGATGGCAGTGCTGCCACCGAGCGCACCAAGCGCCCGCATGGCACGGTGCGAGAAGAACTGCTGGCCACCGTGCTGCACGAACTCACCCATATCTACGACCGTGCCCGGCTGTGGCCCAGCGCCGAGAACGCGCTGATCGCCCGTTGCAAGCGCCAGCAAGGTACGTTGGGCAAAGTTGGCCTGCCCGAAGCATGCAGAGGCCAGGCAGAGCGCCGTTTCACCCTCAGCGACGACCCGCGCCTGCTCGACCTGGCCGGCTGGCAACAGTATGTGGGCCGACGCGGCGAGCGCGAGCAGCACAACGGCCAGTTCGTGCGCAGCCCCGACAGTTATGAACTGAGCAGCCCCAAGGAATACATCGCGGTCAACATGGAGTACTTCCTCCTCGACCCGAGCTACGGCTGCCGCCGTCCGGCGCTGAACCAGTACCTGCGCGAACACTTCGGCTGGGCACCGCAGCAGGACAGCTGCGCCAAGGGCCTGCCGTTCATCAATGCCGGCAGCGACTTCGCCCGCCAACCGCTGGGTGAAATCGACCCCGAGCGGGTCTATGAGGTGGACTACCTGCTGGCCGAAGCCAACCAGAACCTGGTCAGCCGCTGGGGCCACAGCATGCTGCGCCTGGTGATCTGCAAGCCGGGTCGCCCCCGCGGGCCGGACTGCCGCCTGGACCTCGACCAGAGCCTGGTGCTGTCGTACCGAGCCTTCGTCAACGATGTGCAGCTTTCCAGCTGGGACGGCCTGGTCGGTGCCTACCCCTCGCGCCTGTTCGTGCTGCCGCTGGGCCAGGTGATCGACGAGTACACCAAGACCGAACTGCGCAGCCTGGCGTCGGTGCCCTTGCGGCTGAACCGCGACGAGATCGAGAACCTTGTGCGTCAGGCCGCCGAAATGCACTGGAGCTACGATGGCAACTACTGGTTCCTGTCCAACAATTGCGCGGTAGAGTCGTTGAAGCTGCTGCGCAGCGGCACCGCGAACCCACGCCTGAACGACCTCGACAGCATCATGCCCAATGGCTTGCTGGCCGTGCTCAAGGGCAGGGGGCTGGCCGATACCAGCGTGCTCGACGACCCCCGCGAGGCGCTGCGCCTGGGTTATCGCTTCGACTCCTACCGCGACCGTTACCAGGCCATGTTCGAGGTGTTGAAGAAGCAGTTGCCAATCAAGCAGGACAAGGTCGAGGACTGGCTGGCCCTGGACGCCGAGCAACGGCGAGGTTGGTTCGCCCAGGCCGACCTGCGCACCAGCGCCGCCTTGCTGCTGCTTGAACAGGCCAGCTTGCGCCGGCAACTGCTTCTGGCCCAGGACGAGGTCAAACAGCGCTACCTGAACGCCGCCGCGCTGAACGATGGTAGCGTCAGCAAGGCCGATGCGACCCTCAGGCAGATGCTTGCCAACAGTGGCTTCCTCAGCCGCCCGGCAGAGTTGCTCGACAGCAAGGGCTACGGGCTGCCGCAGCCGCAGGAGCGCATGCAACTGGAGCAGGTCAGCAGCGAGCGGCAAGCGCAGTTGCTGCGCTTGAGCACGAGCCTGGACAAAGAGGTTAGGGCGCTGCTGGAGCCATCGCGGGCCAGGGAGATTGCGGCGGTGGAAGCCAATGTGAAGCAGGTGGGCGAGCATCTGCGGGCATTGCACAAGGCTGCAGGAGGCCTGCAGTTGTAAGTACGGCTGTGCCGGCCCTATCGCCGGCAGGCCAGCGCCCACGAGATCACCATGGGTCTGAAGGTGGTGGGACACCTGTGGGAGCTGGCTTGCCGGCGATAGGGCCGGCAGCACCAACACAATCCCTTACTGGTTTTCCTCCGCCTCCGAAGGCAAATCCTCATCCAGATGCAACCAGGGCAACCGGCTACCCACCCAGATATGCCGGTTGGCCCTGACCCGTTCCGGGTGGTCCAGCGTCGCCACCGTCACATCAACCGTCTCCGAGCTGTGTGTAGTCACCAACGCCACATGCGCCCCACAATGCCCACAGAAGTACCGGCTGCAACTGGACGGTGCCACATAGCAGTTCGGCTCTCCAGCCAACCACCGGAACCCCGAGCGGGGCAGGGTGAGCCAGGTCACCACCAGCCCACCACTGACCCGTCGGCAGATAGAACAATGGCAATGGGCGATGTCTGTCAGGTCGCCCGCCAACCGATAACGCAAGGCGCCACAATGGCAGCCACCCTCGGTCACATCCTGCATCACCTACCTCTCGTCGCCTTTGCTTCGGCGAAAGCTGGCTGAAAGCTTGCCCTCATAGGATAGCCCCCACTACCGGCACAAGACCGGTCAGCCAGGGCACCCGGTAACCACCGCGCCCGGCCCAATCAACAACAACAATGGTGATTCTGATGTATTCCTGTGCCCGACTTTCCGTAGTTCCCCTCTGCATGCTCCCCGCACAGCGCCAAACGCGCTGATCCGCCCGAATCGACGTTCCTTCGCCGCGCCACGCCTGGAGTATTGCCATGCTGACCTTCCTCGGCTTTGCCATGGTCATCACCTTCATGTACCTGATCATGACCAAGCGCCTGTCTGCCCTGATAGCGCTGATCCTGGTACCGATCCTGTTCGCCCTGTTCGGCGGTTTTTCCGCAAAGATCGGCCCGATGATGCTCGAGGGCATCAGCAAACTCGCACCTACCGGTGTGATGCTGATGTTCGCCATCCTCTATTTCGCCCTGATGATCGACTCCGGCCTGTTCGACCCGGCTGTGCGCAAGATCCTCAAGCTGGTCAAGGGTGACCCGCTGAAAGTCTCCGTCGGCACCGCAGTGCTGGCCCTGGTGGTCTCGCTCGACGGTGACGGCGCCACCACCTACATGATCTGCTGCGCCGCCATGCTGCCGATGTACAGCCGCCTGGGCATGAGCCCGCGGATCATGGCCGGCCTGATCATTCTCGCCGGCGGGGTGATGAACATGACCCCCTGGGGTGGCCCGACGGCCCGAGCAGCCAGCGCCCTGCACGTGGACCCGTCGGACATCTTCGTACCAATGATCCCGGCCATGCTGTTCGGCGTGCTGGCGATCCTGGCCATCGCCTACATGTACGGCAAGCGCGAACGTGCCCGCCTGGGCGAGTTGCACCTGCCCACCGACGACATCGACCACAGCGAAATCACCGTTTCGCAGTACCCGGACGCGCGCCGGCCAAAACTGCTGTACTTCAACGGCGCCCTGACCGCTGCCCTGATGGTCGCGCTGATTGCCGGCGTACTGCCGCTGCCGGTGCTGTTCATGATCGCCTTCAGCATCGCCATGATCGTCAACTACCCGTGCCTGCAGCAGCAGAAAGACCGCATCGCCGCCCACGCCGGCAGCGTGCTGGCGGTCACCGGTCTGATCTTCGCCGCCGGCATCTTCACCGGGATCCTGTCGGGCACCGGCATGGTCGACGCCATGTCCAAGAGCCTGCTGTCGGTCATCCCCGAGGCGTTGGGCCCATACCTGGCGGTGATCACCGCGATCGTGAGCATGCCGTTCACCTTCTTCATGTCCAACGACGCGTTCTACTATGGCGTGCTGCCAGTACTGGCCGAAGCTGCCAGCCACTACGGCATCAGCCCGGTGGAAATGGCGCGTGCTTCGATCGTCGGGCAACCGGTACACCTGCTCAGCCCCCTGGTACCCTCCACCTACCTGCTGGTGGCCCTGGCCGGCATCGAGTTCGGCGATCATCAGCGCTTCACCTTGAAGTGGGCAGTGCTGGTATGCCTGTGCATAATGCTCGCCGCGCTGCTGATGGGGATTTTCCCGCTGTTCAGTAGTCTTTAATAACGCGTATTTCCCTAACGCGACGCGCCCTGACCCGGGCGTGTCGCCTTTACCGTTCGAAGGAAAACAAATGGAATGGCTGACCAGCCCGGAAATCTGGGTTGCCTTTTTTACCCTCACCGCGCTTGAGATCGTCCTCGGTATCGACAACATCATCATGATCTCGATTCTGGTCAGCCGCATGCCCAAGCACATGCAGCCGCGCACCCGGATCTTCGGCCTCGCCCTGGCCATGGTCACGCGTATCATGCTGCTGCTGTCGATCACCTGGGTCATGCGCCTTACCGCCGACCTGTTCGTGGTCCTGGGCCAAGGCATCTCGGGGCGTGACCTGATCCTGTTCTTTGGTGGCCTGTTCCTGTTGTGGAAAAGCTCACAAGAGATCTACCACGGCCTCGAAGGCGAGGACGAGAACCAGGAAGAACCGAAAGGCGCGGGTGGCAAGTTCTTCTACACCATCATCCAGATCGCCATCATCGACATCGTGTTCTCGCTGGACTCGGTGATCACTGCGGTGGGCATGGTCTCGCACGTACCGGTGATGATCGCCGCGATCATCGTCGCCGTGCTGGTGATGATGCTGTGCGCCGGCACCATCAGCGATTTCATCGACAAGCACCCGTCGCTGAAGATGCTGGCATTGTCGTTCCTGATCGTGGTCGGGACCGTGCTTATCGCCGAAGCTTTCGATGTGCATGTGCCGAAGGGCTACGTCTACTTCGCCATGGCGTTCTCGCTGGCGGTGGAAGCTATCAACATCCGCATGCGCACTGCCTTGGCCCGCAAGAACGGCAAAGAGCATGAACCGGTGAAACTGCGCAAGGACATTCCGGGTCAATAAGATCAGGAAGTGCAGGACACAAAGGGCCCTTCGGGGCCCTTTTTTCATTTCCGCTGTATTTCAAACAAATGACAGCCATGCGAAGCTGGCGACAGCTTCGCAAAACAACTAAAGCTTTGAGTGAGCACTGAAAATTCTTCAAACGCTCACGCTTCGTCTCTTGGCCCTCTGGGCCAATGCAACAGGGGGCCGTAGCCATGCTGACCCTGCTCAACCTGCTCTCGGCCGTTACGCTTCTGGTCTGGGGCACCCACATCGTGCGTACCGGCATCCTTCGGGTATTCGGCTCGAGCCTGCGGCGCATCATCAGCCAGAACATGAGCAAACGCCCGCTGGCGTTCGTCGCCGGCATTCTGGTCACGGCGATGGTGCAAAGCAGCAACGCCACCGCCATGCTGGTCACCTCGTTCGTCGGCCAGGGCCTGATGGCGATGACTCCCGCCTTGGCAATCATGCTCGGCGCCGACGTGGGTACCGCGCTGATGGCCCGGGTGCTGACCCTGGACCTGTCCTGGCTGTCGCCGCTGCTGATCTTCCTGGGTGTGATCTTCTTCCTCTCCCGCAAGCAGACGCGAGCCGGCCAGCTGGGCAGGGTAGGCATCGGGCTTGGCCTGATCATTCTGGCATTGGAGCTGATCGTGCAGGCAGCTACGCCGATTACCCACGCCCAGGGCGTGAAGGTGCTGTTTGCCTCCCTGACCGGCGACATCATGCTCGACGCCCTGGTCGGCGCGCTGTTCGCCATGATTTCCTATTCCAGCCTGGCGGCCGTGCTGCTCACCGCAACGCTGGCCGGTGCCGAAGTGATCAGCCTGCCGGTGGCCATCGGTCTGGTGGTGGGGGCCAACATCGGCAGCGGATTGCTGGCTTTCATCAGCACCAGCATGCAAAACGCCGCCGGGCGCCGGGTGGCTCTGGGCAGCCTGCTGTACAAGTTGATCGGCCTGCTGCTGATCATCCCCGTGCTGCACCCGCTGGTGGGGTGGATGGACTCACTGAGCTTCAGCGCACAGGAGCTGGTCATTGGCTTCCACCTGCTCTACAACACGTTGCGTTGCCTGATCATGCTGCCCACAGTCAAACCCATGGGCCGGCTGTGCAACACTCTGCTGCCCGAGCGAGAAAACGGCAACGGCCAGATTCGCCCGCGCCATCTCGACACCTCGGCGCTGGAAACACCCAGCCTGGCCCTGGCCAACGCCTCCCGCGAAACCCTGCGCCTGGGCGATATCGTCGACAGCCTGCTCGAAGCCATGCTAGGTGCCCTGCGCGGTACCCAGGCCGCATTGCCACAGCAGGTCCGCGCCTTGGGCGAGGACGCCGAAGCCTTGTACAGCGCGATCAAGCTGTACCTGGCGCAGATGTCGCGTGAAGACCTCAGCGAACAGGACAACCGCCGCTGGGCAGAAATCATCGAACTGGCAATCAACCTCAAGCTGGCCTGCGACCTGATCGAGCGCATGCTGCGCAAGGTCCAGCAGCAGAAAACCAGCCAGCGCCGGGAGTTTTCCCAGGTAGGGCTGGAAGAGCTGACCGGCTTGCAGGAACAACTGCTGGCCAACTTGCGCCTGGGCTTGTCGGTGTTCCTCAGCGCCGATCCGGAAAGCGCCCGCCTGCTGCTGCGGGAAAAACGCCGTTTTCGCGCCCAGGAACGGCGCCTTGCCCACGCCCATGTCAGCCGCTTGCAGCGTAAGGTAGTGCAAAGTATCGAGACCAGTTCGCTACACTTGGAGCTGATCGCCGACATGAAACGGTTGAACTCTTTGTTCTGTAGCAGTGCCTATGTGGTACTGGGCGGCTCGGACACGGGCGGGCTGATGCTCGACAGCGTGCCGGACGAAGCCCGTCTGCCGTGATTTCGCCTACCTGAGGACCCAAGCTCGCCCATGCGTTGCCTGATGTTCGTTTGCCTGCTGATCTGCAGCCTGCCCTCATTCGCCCTCGACCGCTCGCGGGTGGAAGGTTACCTGTTGCCCAACGGCCTGCAGGTCATCTTGAAAAACGGCTATGAACGCGACCATGTGGCGATTCGCCTGGTGGTCGGTGTCGGCCTGGATGACTTCAATTGCGAGCAGAAAGAGCTGCCGCACCTGCTCGAGCACCTGCTCTTCAGCGGCATCGACGAAACTGGCGAAGGCGGCCTGGAAGAGCGCCTGCAATCGCTGGGCGGCGAGTGGAACGCCTACACCAGCAGCGCCGACACCACCTTCGTGATCGAAGCCCCGGCACGCAACCAGCGCAAAATCCTGGACCTGCTGCTGGCGGTGATCCACGACACCCGCATCGATGCCAAGGCCCTGGCCACCGCCAAGCGCATCATCGAGCGCGAGGATGGCGGCCACTATGGCCACCTGCAGCGCTGGCTCGACCGCCAGGACATCGGCCACCCCGCCAGTGACCAGCTAGCCACCGAGCTGGGCCTGAAATGCCCGGAGCGCTCCAACCTCGAAGATATGACCCTGGAGCAGGTGAACACCTTGCGTGACCGCTGGTACGCGGCCAACAACATGACCCTGATCGTGGTCGGCGGCCTCGACCGCCTGCTGCCGGCTTACCTGGAGCGTACCTTTGGCGAACTGCCCGCCACCGAGCCGGAGGAGCGCCGCACCCTGGAAAGCATCGGCCAGCAAGCTGCACAGCGCCGCGACCTGACCCGCGGCTGGCTGGGCGACAGCGTCAAGCTGCACTGGCTGTTCGTCGAGCCGGTGCTGGACAACGACCACCAGGCCACCCTGGACCTGCTGTCGCACTACCTGGACTGGGCGCTGTACGACCAGCTTCGCCTGCGCAACGGGTTGTCCTACGGCCCTTCGGCAAAACGCGAGAGCTTCGGCGACACCGGCCTGCTAAGCCTCAATGCCGATCTGGAGCGCGAGGACATCGACCAAGCGGTCGAAGTGATGCAGAAGTTGTTCGACCACCTGCGCAAGGAAGGCCTCGACCCGGAGACCTTCGAGCGCATCAAGTACGCCAGCGTCGCCAAGGAAAGCTGGAGTACCCAGGGCAACAGTGCCTTGGCCGACTACTACTGGGGCGCGCTGAACGACTATAGCGACGGGCGCTTCGTCAACCCGGTGCGCAAGCTGCGCCAGGTCAGCCTGGTGCAGGCCAACGAGGCGCTGAAAGAACTGCTCAAGGAAGATGGCTATGTGCGTATCGAGAAACCATTGCTTGGCTATGATGAGCTCTACGGGCTGGTTGCCTTGTTGTTGGGGCTGATCCTGGCAGCGGGGTTGTTGCGCTGGCGTCGGCATGCTCCTGAAAAGCCGGGCGGTGCTACACGCTAGCAGTGAATCGGCGGTATCCTTTTGCCAGTACCGGCCACTTCGCGGGTATCGCAACACGGTCCCTTTGGGAGCGGGTTCACCCGCGAAGAGGCCGGCACAGCCACCATACCCTTTCTGTTGTAGCCCCCAATGCCCCAAATCCCCCACATCGTCCAGCGCATCATCGAACTGCTTAAACGCTACCCCGGCATCATCGCGCTCGGCGGTTTCCTCTCCGGGATTGGTAGCTTCATCCTTGTCGACCGCCAGGCTGGCCTGGCCAGCTGGATTGCTGTGCTCATGCTGGTCAGCTGGGTCTGGCTGATGCTGGAAAACACCCTCACCGGCCTGTTCGCGCGCACCTTCAACCGCGAAATACCGCAACCATTGCTGCGCTACGCGACGCAGATGATCCACCAGGAATCACTGTTCTTCGTACTGCCGTTCTTTTTCATCACCACCACCTGGAACAGCGGCCAACTGGTGTTCACCGGCCTGCTCGGTGCCGCCGGGCTGATTTCGATCATCGATCCGCTGTACTACAAGTGGCTGGCGCCGCGCCGCTGGCTGTTCCTGGCATTGCATACCCTGACCCTTTTCGCCGCCCTGCTGACCGCGCTGCCGATCATCCTGCACCTGACCACCGCGCAAAGCTTCAAGCTGGCCCTGATTGCAGCCATGGCACTGTCGTTCCCCAGCCTTGTCAGCAGCTTCCCGATCAACAACTGGCGCCGCGCTGTGGCCCTGGTGGTGGTCACCCTGTCGGTCGGCGCCGGGGGTTGGCTGCTGCGCTCCTGGGTGCCGCCAGCGACCCTGTGGATGACCGAAGTGGCGGTCAGCACCGAAGTGCTGAACCGCCAGCCGGGCGATTCGCTGCACGAAATTGCTGCCAGCCGCATCCGTAGCAGCGGCCTGTACGCCTACACCGCGATCAACGCGCCACGCGGCCTGAACGAGCGGATCTACCATGTGTGGCAAAAGGACGGCCAGGAAGTCGATCGCATTGCCTTGGACATCCACGGCGGGCGCAAGGAAGGCTACCGGGCCTGGACCCACAAGCAGAACTTCCCGCCGAACCCGGTGGGCAAGTGGCAGGTGAGGGTACTGACCGAAGATGGGCAGGTCATCGGCGTGCTGCGCTTCAAAGTGGTAGATGACGCGCCCACGGGGTGAGTGAAAGGGGCCGCTTGCCGGCGATGGGCTGCAAAGCAGCCCCCAAGGTCCGTGAAGACAGCACATAATCACCAAACAGCCCATGCCCGCTGCGCTATGATCAGCCCCTATGCCTTAGCGCCGAGTCAGTAGCATGGAGCCGATGACCACCCCCAGCGCCACCCTGGACACCAGTAGCCAACCGGCCTGTCTGCGCATTACCGGTGACTGGACCTTGGCGCATTACGCCAGCCTCAAACGTGAGAGCGAGCGCCTGCGCGCGCAATACGCTGCCGATACCATCGCCGACCTCAGCCAACTGGGCCGCCTGGACACCGCCGGCGCCTCGCTGCTGGCCGAACTGCTCGGCTCCGAACGCCTGTCGCGCTGCACCCACGGCCTGCCAGAAGCCAGCCGCGCCCTGCTCAAGAATGTCTACTGCTCGGTGCAGGACTACTGCATCCCGGTCAAGGAGCCCGAGCGGAACGTGCTGCTGTTGCTGCTGGAGCGCATCGGTTGCGCCGTCGGCACCTTGTGGCAAGACACCATGCAGGTGCTCGGCTTCGTTGGCCTGATCCTCGAAACCCTGCTGCGCCGCGCCCTGCAACCCCATCGCTGGCGCTTCACCCCGGTCGTGGCGCACATCGAACAAACCGGCCTGGACGCCGCGCCCATCGTCGCCCTGCTGACCTTTCTGGTGGGCGCGGTAGTGGCTTTCCTTGGCGCCACGGTGCTGGCCGATTTCGGCGCGACCGTCTTCACTGTCGATCTGGTGGCATTCTCGTTCCTGCGCGAATTCGCCGTGCTGCTGACCGCCATCCTCATGGCCGGCCGCACTGCCAGTGCGTTCACCGCGCAGATCGGCTCGATGAAGGCCAACGAGGAAATCGATGCCATCCGCACCCTGGGCCTGAACCCCATGGAGATGCTGGTGGTGCCGCGCGTACTGGCACTGTTGATTTCGCTGCCCTTGCTGACCTTCATCGCGATGATCTGCGGTATCGTCGGCGGTGCGGTGGTGTGCGCGCTGTCACTGGACATCTCGCCAGCCATGTTTCTGTCGCTGCTGCAAAGCGACATCGGCGTGCAGCACTTCCTGGTCGGCCTGGCCAAGGCACCGTTCTTCGCCTTCCTGATCGCCGCCATCGGCTGCCTGGAAGGCTTCAAGGTCAGCGGCAGCGCCGAATCGGTGGGCGCGCATACCACCTCGGCGGTAGTGCAGTCGATATTCGTGGTCATCGTGCTGGATGCGGTGGCTGCACTGTTCTTCATGGAGATGGGCTGGTGAATGGCCAGGAACGCGTGATCGAGGCCCGCGGCATCTGCAACCGCTTCGGCCGCCAGAGCGTGCACGAAAACCTCGATCTCGACCTGTATCGCGGCGAGATCCTCGCCGTGGTCGGTGGGTCGGGCAGCGGCAAGTCGGTGCTGCTGCGTAGCATCATCGGCCTGCGACGGCCCGACGACGGGCAGATCAAGGTGCTAGGCCAGGACCTGGCCGGCCTGCGCGAAGAGCAGCGCTCCTTGGTCGAGCGACGCTTCGGCGTGCTGTTTCAGAAAGGCGCGCTGTTCTCTTCGCTGACCGTCACCGAAAACGTGGCGTTGCCGCTGATCGAGCACGCCGGGCTGTCCCGCGCCGATGCCGAGCACCTGGCCGGAGTGAAGCTGGCCCTGGCCGGGCTGCCAATCTCGGCCGCCGACAAGTACCCGGCCTCGCTGTCGGGGGGCATGATCAAGCGCGCCGCGCTGGCCCGTGCCTTGGCACTGGACCCGGACATCCTTTTCCTCGACGAGCCCACCGCTGGCCTGGACCCGATCGGCGCCGCCGCCTTCGACCAGTTGATCCTGACTCTGCGGGACGCTCTGGGCCTGTCGGTGTTCCTCATCACCCACGACCTCGACACCCTGTACACCATTACCGACCGCATCGCCGTGCTGTCGCAGAAGAAGGTCCTGGTGGCCGGCCCGCTGGCCGAGGTCGAGCAGACCGACGACGCATGGATTCAAGAATACTTTCATGGCCCACGCGGGCGCGCGGCCGAACAGGCCGCCACCCGTGCCGGGCAGGAGCGCTGAGCAATGGAAACCCGAGCCCATCACGTTCTTATCGGCCTAGTCACCGTCCTGGTGGTAGCCGGCGCCATGCTGTTCGGCCTGTGGCTGGCCAAGTCCAGTGTCGACGACGCCTTCAAGGACTACGAAGTGGTGTTCAACGAAGCCGTCTCCGGCCTGTCCCGCGGCAGCCCGGTGCAGTACAACGGCATCAAGGTGGGCGATGTGTCCACTCTGCGCCTGGACCCGAAAGATCCGCGCCGGGTACTGGCACGGGTGCGCCTGAGCGCCGATACCCCGGTGAAGGAAGACACCCAGGCCAAGCTGACCCTGGCCGGCGTGACCGGCAACTCGTTCATCCAGCTCAGCGGGGGCACCCCGCAAAGCCCCGAGCTGAAAGGCAAGGATGGCAAGCTGCCGGTGATCATCGCATCGCCCTCGCCAATCTCGCGCCTGCTCAATGACAGCAGCGACCTGGTGACCAACATCAACCTGCTGCTGCACAACGCCAACCAGATGTTTTCCGAGGACAACATCGGCCATCTCAGCAACACCCTGTCCAACCTCGACAAGACCACCGGCGCCTTCGCAGGCCAGCACGGCAGCATCACCCAGGCCATCGAGCAACTGGTCCAGGTGGGCAAGCAGGCCAGCGCCACCCTGGCCGAAACCCAGGCACTGATGCGCAATGCCAACGGCCTGCTGGGCAGCGAAGGCAAGCAGGCCATCGGCAGTGCCGAGCAGGCCATGCAGTCACTGGCCGAGAGCACCGCCACCATCAACCGCCTGCTCGAGGACAACCGCGAAGCCATCGGCGACGGTGCCCAAGGCCTGAACCAACTGACCCCGGCAATTCGCGAGCTGCGCGAAACCCTCAACGCCCTCAAAGGCATTTCCCGGCAATTGGAGGCCGACCCCAGCGGCTACCTGCTCGGCCGCGACAACAACAAGGAGTTCCAACCATGAAACCGTCGCTGCGCCTGCTGGCCCTGGCGGCCGCACTGAGCCTGGCCAGTGCCTGCTCCATCTTGCCGCAGAGCGAGCCCGTCGACCTGTACCGTCTTCCGGTGAACCAGCCCGGCCGGACGGCACCAGCGCTGGACTGGTCATTGCGCCTGAACAAGCCGCTGGCAAGCGAAGTGCTGGCCGGGCCACGGATTGCCGTGATTCCTCAGGGCGATGTGGTCAGTAGCTACAAGGGAGCGCGCTGGAGCGACGCGGTGCCGGTGCTGCTGCGCAACCGCCTGCTTGACGGTTTCCAGCGTGACGGCCAGGTGCAGCGCCTGAGCGCCGACGACAGCAACCTGCAGGCCGACTACGAGCTGGCTGGCGAGCTGCAGGCGTTCCAGACCGAATACCGCGCGGGCGGAGCAGTGGAGGTGGTAATCCGCTATGACGCACGCTTGGTCCAGGGCCGCAGCCAGCGCATTCTGGCCAGCAAACGCTTCGAAATCCGCCAGCCGCTGGCCGACAAACAGATTTCAGCGGTGGTTGCCGGTTTCGGGAAGGCCTGCGACCAGCTGA
Source organism: Pseudomonas pudica (assembly GCF_015680405.1). Lineage (GTDB taxonomy): Bacteria > Pseudomonadota > Gammaproteobacteria > Pseudomonadales > Pseudomonadaceae > Aquipseudomonas > Aquipseudomonas pudica. Next base: position 209,457 of record NZ_JADLJS010000004.1, on the reverse strand, counting down.
CCGAGCAGGTGGTGAGTTGGACCATTGCGCAATCAGCCAGCGTTCCCGCTTCCTGAAGCTCTGTCTGTTCTTTGCGGGAGCGTCAGGCGAAGAACCAGTAGCAGACGAAGATCGCCGCGATCACACCGGACAATTCGGCCAGCAATGCGCAACCGACAGCATGGCGCACGCGTTGGATACCCACCGCACCAAAGTACACCGCGAGCACGTAGAAGGTGGTTTCGGTACTCCCCTGAATCGTCGCCGCCACCAGCGCCGGGAAGCTGTCCACACCGTGGGCCTGCATGGTCTCGATCAGCATCGCCCGCGCCGCACTGCCGGAGAACGGCTTGACCAGCGCAGTGGGCAGGCCCTCGACGAAGCGGGTGTCCAGGCCCAGCCAGGTGACCGCATGGCGAATACCGCCCAGGGCCAGCTCCAGGGCGCCTGAGGCCCGCAGCACACCCACCGCCACCAGCATCGCTACCAGGTAAGGCAACAAGCCCTTGGCCACATCGAAGCCTTCCTTCGCGCCTTCGACAAAGGCTTCATACACCTTCACACGCTTCAAGGCGCCGGTCACCAGGAACAGCATGATCACGCCGAACAACGTGAGGTTGCCCAAGATCGACGACAGGCTGGCCAGCGCTGCCGCCGAAAGGGTGCCGAGAAAGGCCATGAAGCCGCCCAGCAGCAAGGCACCGGGGATGAGGTAGGCAAGCACTACCGGGTCCCACAGGCGCAGGCGCTGCATCACCGCCACCGACAGCAGGCCGACCAGTGTCGAAACGCTGGTAGCCAGCAGAATGGGCAGGAACACCATGGTCGGGTCCGCCGCGCCTTGTTGGGCCCGGTACATGAAGATGGTCACAGGCAGCAGGGTCAGCGACGAGGCGTTGAGCACCAAAAACAGGATCTGCGCGTTGCTCGCCGTGGTGCTGCTGGGGTTCAGCTCCTGCAGCGCGCGCATGGCCTTCAGGCCGATCGGGGTGGCGGCATTGTCCAGGCCCAGGCCGTTGGCGGCGAAGTTCATGGTGATCAGGCCCAGGGCCGGGTGGCCGGGCGGAACTTCCGGCATCAGCCGGGCAAACAGCGGACCGAGCACCTTGGCCAGCCACTCGACAATGCCAGCCTTCTCGGCAATCTTGAGAAAGCCCAGCCACAGGGTCAGCGTGCCGAACAGCAGCACCATAACCTCGACCGACAGCTTGGCCATGGCGAATATGCTCTCGACCATCGCCGCGAAAATGCCGGCGTTGCCGCCTACCAGCCATTGGGCCAGGGCGGACACTGCCGCCACCAGGAAAAAGCCAAGCCAAAGGCCGTTGAGCATCCGTGTGTTCCCCCTGAAAAATGCCCGAATGATAGCGTATCGGGGCGCATGGCTGGAGACCGCAGGCGAGGGCTGCGCCCTCGTATCGCGACACAAGGCCGCTCCCACAATGGCCGGCGTATAGCGAGCCCTGTGGGAGCGGTCTTGCGTCGCGAAAGGGCCGCAAAGCGGCCCCAAGATCTCACAGGCAACAAAAAGCCCCGACAAGTCGGGGCTCTTGGTCATGCAGCAGTCAGGCTCAGCGCTTGGCAGCTTCGCCAACCATGGCCGCTTCCTGCTTGCCGGCCATCAGCGAGGCGTAGTACTTCTCGCCCTTGGCGGCGTCGTACATACCCTCCCAGCGAGCGATGACCAGGGCTGCCAGGGCGTTACCCACAACGTTCAAGGCGGTACGGGCCATGTCCATGATGCGGTCGACACCGGCGATGAAGGCCAGGCCCTCCAGCGGGATGCCCACGCTGCCCAGGGTGGCCAGCAGCACCACGAAGGAAACACCCGGTACGCCAGCGATACCCTTGGAGGTGACCATCAGGGTCAGCACCAGCAGCAGCTGCTGGCTCCACGACAGGTCGATACCGTACAGCTGGGCAATGAAGATGGCCGCGATGCTCTGGTACAGGGTCGAGCCGTCGAGGTTGAACGAGTAGCCGGTCGGAACCACGAACGAACAGATCGACTTCGGTGCACCGTACTTCTCCATCTTCTCGATCACGCGCGGCAGCACGGTTTCCGAGCTGGAGGTGGAGTAGGCGAGGATCAACTCATCTTTCATGATGCGCATGATCTTGATCACCGAGAAGCCGAACAGGCGGGCAACCAGGCCCAGCACCATGAAGGCGAAGAAGGCGATGGCGAAGTACACCAGCAGCACCAGCTTGGCCAGCGGCAGCAGCGAGCTGAAACCGAAGTTGGCGACGGTCACGGCGATCAGGGCGAACACGCCGATAGGGGCGTAGTTCATGATCATGTGGGTGACCTTGAACATGGTCTCGGAAACCGCCTGGAAGGTACGCACCAGCGGGTCGCGCAGCTCCGCCTGCAGGCTCGACAGCCCCAGGCCGAACATCACCGAGAAGAAGATGATCGGTAGCATTTCGCCACGCATCAGCGCTGCGAAGATGTTCGACGGGATCAGGTTCAGCAAGGTTTCGATGAACGCGTGCTCATGCTGCACTTCGGCCGCGGTAGCCTGGTACTTGGAGATGTCCACGGTACCCAGGGTGCTCATGTCGATGCCGGCGCCCGGGTGGAACAGGTTGGCCAACACCAGGCCCACGACGATGGCGATGGTGGTCACCACTTCGAAGTAGATGATGGTCTTCAGGCCGATGCTGCCCAGTTTCTTCGCGTCGCCAACCCCGGCGATACCCACGATCAGCGACGAAATCACGATCGGGACGACGATCATCTTGATCAGGCGAATGAAGATGTCACCAGCGGGCTGGAGGACGTTGCTGATCCACCATGCCTTTTCTGCACTGAAATGATTCAGTAGCGCGCCGATTGCAACACCCAGGACCAGACCGATGACGATCTGCCAGGCGAGGCTCAGTTTTGCCTTCTTCATGTCTTTACCCTTTGTTCTAGTGGTCATGGGCACCCAACGGAAACGCCCGTAACAGAGCCGTTGGCTAGGTCACGAGCAGAAGATGCTTCCGTCCGGCGACTTCATGTAAGGACACCGCAGGCGAGCGACAGGGCGCTCGGGCCGGCGAAAAAGGCGGCAACTATTGCGATGGCAAAGGGGGAAATCTAATGCCGGAAGCGCATAACTCATACCGTTCATGCATAACATTTCTGACCAAAATGGGAGGTTCGCAAGTGCTTGATTTAGAACGTTCGGAATCCCGAACAAGACCAAACCGCCAAATTTAGGCAGATTTGGCAGGGTGAAAAGGACAGGAAAGATGGCTTGTTCGACAATCCGAATGGCTGAAATGGCACTTGAACAAGCGTAGTGCTGATCGAAAAAAAATTGATGTACGGTCAAGACAAAATGTGTCTTGGAGAGGAAATCGCGCAGGGAAGAGACGTTTCTTACATGGCTCCTCGGAAGTCAGGTCTGGACAGCGCCCTACGGCACCGCCGACCTGAAACTTCCGATTCCGCCTTTCCTGACCCGGCCCATTGCTGGAGGCACTCCCTGTACCCCTAGGCCACTCCGATCCTGCAACAATCAGAACAGCCCGGCCCCTTGGTCATGTGCAGCCCCTCCTCGGGGCAGCGCATCATAGAAGGCTGAACTATAGAAAGGTTCAGCTTCTATTACGTGACAGTGCATGACCTTTCATCCGTACCGGATGCAAAAGCTCAGTACCAATTCGGGTCACGCTTGAGCTGCTCCTGCAGCATCGCCTTCATGCCGTCGTCCGGCTTACCCAGCCAGCGATATTGCGCGTGGCGGGTGGGCGACTTGTCGCTCGGCAAACCTTCGGGGACTTCCACGAGCATCCCGTAGGCATCGTCCTTGTCCCAGCTGAACGCCACGATCAGGCGCTTGTAGGTGCAGTTGTCCTGGCGTTCGCACAATGGGCCGACCAGATACTTGTCGCCGTCTTCGGTAACGGCGGACATCTGCTGCTGGGCGCTGCCGGTCAGATTGACCACCCAATCGGGCAGGCGTTCCTCTCCTTCGATCGTGTCCTGCCAGGTTTCCCGGTATTCCGGGTCCGAGCCGAGCAGCTGGTCGACCCGGACCTGGCCGTCATTGGCCGCCATCGCCGCCGCACTGCCGCCCAGTAACAGGGCGGCAGCCAGGGATGTCCAACGCTTCCTGCCCATCTTCAACCTCGTCCACGTCCAAAGAAGAAGGAGGCTACGAACAGTACCAGGAAGACAATGAACAGAATCTTCGCGATACCGGTGGCAGCGCCCGCGATACCACCGAAGCCCAGTACGGCGGCGACAATGGCGATGATGAGGAAAGTGATAGCCCAACTCAGCATGGTGGTTCTCCTTTCTTTTTTGAAAACGGTACGGCCAGCGGTCAGAACACCCAGCGGTCCTGGGGTACAACATTTTCCACGGTGGCCGGTGACGCAGTGGCCTGACTGGCTGGCAGCGGGTCGGCGGCCTTGACCAAGGTATTGGCACGGGTTGCCTGAATCTGCGTCAACAGCGCGGTCTGCGCCGCCACTTGCTCGGCCAGGCGCGCGGTCTGCCAGCTGTAGTAGAAGAGGCCAGCGGCCAAGGTCAGCAACAGCGCCAGGCCGAGTGAAAGCACCTGGCGCAGGGGCATTGCAGCGCTCTGCAAGCGGTTGACGGATTGGCGGTTCATGCCGGCTCCTCCTGCTGTAATTCTTGTTCAAACCTGAACAGGTAATTGCAGCCTGCGTGCCAGCCTTTTGTATTAGATAAAATCCATTAAAATCAAATAGTTATGTAAATTACTCAAAGCCAGGGAGGACGTATCCTGCACGATGCCGCCCAGGCCGTCGTGCGAATTGCACGATCAGCCTTCGACCTTGGTCGCCACTTTGAGCAGGTCAGCATCCACCCCGCGCACACCGATGATCTGCCGGGCGATTTCCACGGCAATGGTTTTCTGCTCGCTACTGACCACTTCGCCGGAAAGCCGCACCAACCCCTCTTCGCTGGCCACTTTCAGGTTCAGGCCATCCAGGTTGCGGCTGAAGCGGTAGCTGTTCTGGATCTTGTCGATGATCCAACTGTCGCTCGGCTGCGGCCCGGTCGGCGTTCCCACCGGGGTTTCCCGGGCCTTGGCCATGGCAGCGGTATCGAGGCTGACCAGGTTGTTGACCAGGTGCACGCCCTCGGTGGTACGCGCCACCACGCCGGCCAGCTCCTTGGCCTCGGCACTGTCGACCTTGCCACGCAGGGTCACCACACCTTCGCTGCTCTGTACATCTATAGGCGCCTTCTCGGTGGTGCGGCTCCACAACAGCCGCGCACGGATCACCGCGGCCAGGGTTGCATCCTCCAGGCGCTGGGCGTAGGCACGCAGCGCCAGCGGGCGCTCCACCAGCTGGGCATTGACCCGCAGCTGATTGTCGACTTGCTCGATGCCACGGGTAGCCAGCGCCACATGCTCGGCCAGCTGGCGCTCGACGTCATTCTCCACCTCACCGGAAAGCCGCGCCTGCTTGCCGTCCACCTCGACCTGAATACGGAACGGGTCGAGCATGCGGTTCAGCGACAGGGCAGTTTGCAGGGCCCCCTCCAGGCGAGCGTCCTGCACCGGGCCGGCGAGGGCCGGGGTGAATATCGGCAGCAAGGTGGCTGCCAACATAGCGGTGCGAATGGAAAAGGACATGGCGGTGCCTCCTTTTGTAGAGCAAAGCTAAAAATCCTCGCAACCAATGTGCCACCGTGGACCTCTAACCAAATCATCGGGATATCGCGGCCTACAGGCGTCGATTGGCCATTGGCTAGCATGCAAAGGACAGGTTCCTTCACAATGGACCATGCAACTTGCCCGATTTTTCCCACACTAAATGAAGATCTTTCCTAAAGGAGCGCAGCACATGGAGTCAGCCCAGGACAACCAAGGCCGCATTCTGCTGGTGGATGACGAGTCCGCGATCCTGCGCACCTTCCGCTATTGCCTGGAGGACGAGGGCTATAGCGTGGCCACGGCCAACAGCGCCGCCCAGGCCGAAGCCCTGCTGCAGCGCCAGGTGTTCGACCTGTGCTTCCTTGATTTGCGCCTCGGCGAGGACAACGGCCTCGACGTGCTGGCGCAGATGCGTATCCAGGCCCCCTGGATGCGGGTGGTGATCGTCACCGCGCACTCGGCGATCGATACGGCAGTGGACGCGATCCAGGCCGGCGCCGCGGATTACCTGGTCAAGCCGTGCAGCCCCGACCAGCTGCGGCTGGCTACCTCCAAGCAATTGGAAGTACGCCAACTTTCCGCGCGCCTGGAGGCCCTGGAAGGTGAAATACGCAAACCCAAGGACGGCCTTGATTCGCACAGTCCGGCGATGATGGCGGTGCTGGAAACCGCCCGCCAGGTCGCTACCACCGATGCCAACATCCTCATCCTTGGCGAGTCGGGCACAGGTAAAGGTGAGCTGGCCCGGGCCATCCATGGCTGGAGCAAGCGCGCGCGCAAATCCTGCGTGACCATCAACTGCCCGTCACTGAACGCCGAGCTGATGGAAAGCGAGTTGTTCGGCCACACCCGCGGCGCCTTCACCGGCGCCAGCGAAAGCACCCTGGGGCGAGTCAGCCAGGCTGATGGGGGCACGCTATTCCTCGACGAAATCGGCGACTTCCCACTGACCTTGCAACCCAAACTGCTGCGCTTCATTCAGGACAAGGAATACGAGCGCGTCGGCGACCCGGTCACTCGTCGCGCCGATGTGCGTATCCTCGCCGCCACCAACCTCAACCTCGAAGAAATGGTGCGTGAGAGCCGCTTCCGCGAAGACCTGCTGTATCGCCTGAACGTCATCACCTTGCACCTGCCGCCGCTGCGCGAGCGCAGTGAAGACATCCTGACCCTGGCCGACCGCTTTCTCGCCCGCTTCGTCAAGGAATACTCCCGTCCTGCCCGCGGCTTCAGTGACGAAGCCCGTACGGCCCTGCTCAACTACCGCTGGCCCGGCAACATTCGCGAACTTCGCAACGTGGTGGAGCGTGCCAGCATCATCTGTCCGCAGGAGCGCGTGGAAATCAGCCACCTGGGCATGGGCGAGCAGCCTGCAGGCAATGCCCCGCGCGTTGGCGCCGCGCTGAGCCTGGATGAGCTGGAACGCGCCCACATTGGCGCGGTGCTGGCCGCCAGCGACACCCTTGACCAGGCTGCCAAGACCCTGGGAATCGATGCCTCCACCCTGTACCGCAAGCGCAAGCAGTACAACTTATGAGGTGGCCACCCATGAAGCTGCGCACGCGGCTTTTCCTCAGCATTTCGGCGCTGGTCACCGTAGCCCTGCTCGGGCTGCTGCTGGGCCTGGTCAGCGTGCTGCAGATGGCCACGGTGCAACAGCGACTGGTGCGCGATACCACCCACGCCCTGGAAATAGGGCTGAAGTTGCGCCAGAACCTTGGCGAACAGTTGACCTTGATCCTCGATGACGAGACCGCCCCGGAAAACCTGCGGCTGCTGCAGGACAACTTCCAGACCCTGCTGAACCAGGGGCTGGACCAAGGTGGCGAGCGCACCGGCTTCAGCAAGGCCAGCAGCAATTACCAGGCCTTCCTTCAGGCCTACCGCGATAGCCCGGCGCCCTCGCGCAGCATGGGGGCTGAGCAGCCACTGGGAGCCGCGTTCAATCAGGTCCGCACCGACCTGATCGATTCCCACAGGCAGGCGCTGGATCACATCACCCGTAGCGAAGAACACACCCGCGACCACGCCCTGCTGGTCAGCGGCGTACTTGGCCTGATGGGCCTGGTGGTACTGGTACTGGGCTTTATCACCGCGCACAACATCGCCCGGCGCTTCGGCCAGCCGATCGAAGCCTTGGCATTAGCGGCCGACCAACTCGGCAAGGGCAATTTCGACGTCACCCTGCCGGTCACCCAAGCCACCGAACTGAACCAGCTTACCCGCCGCTTCGGCCTGATGGCCGATGCCTTGCGCAAGCACCAGGCCACCAACGTCGACGAACTGCTAGCCGGCCAGCAACGCTTGCAGGCCGTACTCGACAGCATTGACGATGGCCTGCTGATCATCGACCGCCAAGGCCGCCTGGAACACCTCAACCCGGTGGCGCAGCGCCAGCTGGGCTGGACCGATAGCCGCGCGGGCAGCAGCCTGGCTGAAGCTCTGCAGCGCCCGGAACTGGAACAGCAACTACGCCAGGTACTGCGCGGCGGCAACCTCGACCGGCAGCCGGACGACCTGAACATGGAGGTCGATGACGAAACGCGCCTGCTCGCCTACAGCCTGACGCCGGTCAGCCATCCGCAAGGGCCGATCCTTGGCGCGGTGATGGTGCTGCACGATGTAACCGAGCAGCGAGCCTTCGAACGCGTGCGTAGCGAATTCGTACTGCGCGCTTCCCATGAGCTGCGCACTCCGGTGACCGGCATGCACATGGCCTTCGGCCTGTTGCGCGAGCGGCTCAAGTTCCCGCCCGAGGCGCGCGAGCACGACCTGCTGGAAACCATCGGCGAGGAAATGCAGCGCCTGACCCAGTTGATCAACGATCTGCTCAACTTCAGCCGCTACCAGAGCGGGATGCAGAAGCTCGAGCTGGCTCCCTGCGCTATCGACGAGTTGCTGGAGCGTGCACAAAAGCGCTTTGCCGAGCCGGCAGCGAACAAGCAGATCGAGCTGATCACTGAACTGGAACTACCGCTACCGCGTATCCAGGCCGACGTCGCCCAACTCGATCGGGTGCTGGACAACCTGTTGCACAACGCCATCCGTCATACCGCCAGCGGCGGGCGTATCCGCCTGCATGCACGGCGGCATGCGGAGCGGGTGATCATCAGCGTCGAGGACAACGGCGAGGGCATTGCCTATGGGCAACAGGGGCGCATCTTCGAGCCCTTCGTGCAGGTAGGGCGCAAGAAAGGCGGCGCAGGGCTGGGGCTGGCGTTGTGCAAGGAGATCGTGCAGTTGCATGGCGGACGCATGGGCGTGTTTTCCCGGCCAGGGCAGGGGACCCAGTTTTACATGGCGCTGCCGGTCTGAATGTTGCCTGCCCTGGCTTGCCAGCGATGAGGCCTGTGCAGGATCACTCAATGCTCAACCCGCCGCGGCAGCCGTCCTCGGGTCACCAGTTCGGCAAACTGCCGGGCATTCAGTGGCCGGGCAAACAGCCAGCCCTGGCCATAATTGACTCCTTCGCTGTTCAGCAGCACCGCCTGGTCTTCACACTCGATGCCTTCGGCAATCACCCGCAGGTGCAAGTCGTGGGCCATGCGGATGATATGCGGGGCAACACCGCTGCTGGCGGCGTCATGCCCAAGGGCATCGATAAAGGCCTTGTCGATCTTCAGGCAGTCCACCGGCAGGGTCTGCAGGTAGGCCAGACTGCAATATCCCGTACCAAAGTCGTCGATCAGCACCTGGTGCCCCACCGCGCGCAACGCCTGCAGGTTGTCGCGCGCCACCACCACGTCGATCAGGCCGCGCTCGGTCACCTCGAATGCAATCTGACTCGCCGCCACCCGGTGCAGGGCGAGCAAGCGCGCCGCCACCCGGCCAATGCGCGGCACCATCACATCGCAAGCCGCCAGGTTCACCGAAATGTAAAGGTTGGGGTGCGAGCGCAACAGTTGCCCTAACTGTTCCAGCACACGCTGCAGGACAAAGTCGGTGATCTGGCGAATCTGCCCGGTGTTTTCCGCCAACGGGATGAACAGATCCGGGCTGGTCAGGGTGCCGTCCGGGCGGCGCCAGCGCACCAGGGCCTCGGCCCCGACACAGCGCCGGCTGTCGAGCTCGAAGATCGGCTGGTAGAGCACCTGCAGTTCGCCGCGGCGCAAGGCATTCTGCAATTCCGAGCTCATCGACCGCCTCTGCAGGATCAGTTGCAGCACCAGCCAGCCGATGCAGCAGGCCGCCAGCACACTGCCGGGGAACAGGAGCCAGAGCATGCCATTCATCCTCAACGGCAGGCTCGCCCGCGGGGCAATGAGCACCAACTGGTAGTCCGGCGACTTGGTTGGCATGCGGTAGATCAGGCGGTCGCTGAGCTCGAGCAGCGACTTGTGGCTGGTCGACCAGGCCGAGGGAGGTGGCCATACCTGCGGTGGGCCCAACACAGGGATGGCCCGGGCACCGTTGTCCAGCACCACGACAAGGCTGCCGCCCGGGGGCAGGTCGACCACATCGGTCAGGTGCCCACGAGAGGTGGATACCACGAACTTGCCCCTGCCCAGCATCAGTGCAGCCAGGTTCTCGTTCGGCTCGGTCGTGGTGTTCAGCCAGTAACTGTAGGTCGGCCCCTGGATGTCGGGAACCCGCAAGGGTTCGAACGCCCGCTCATCACCGCGGTTCGAGCAGGCGATATCCCCATCCACGTATGCCGCTTCATAAATGAAGCGTGAACTCAGGCTTACCTGCTGCAATGCCGTCAGCATCGCCGGACTGCAGCCGCGCAAAGGCTGCGCCTGCAACAGGTCGACCCCTTCGCGCAACTGGCCGAACACCTGCTCGAGGCGCTCGAGAAAGCGTTCCCCTTGGGCGTTCATCTGTGCACTTTCGCTTTGCTTCATCTGTTGCAGGGCAATGCCGATGCTGGCAGAGAGCAACAGTGCAGCGCTGGCCAGCGCTGCCAATGTGGCCAGCATCCAGGGACGGTAAAAAATTTGGCGCAGCAAAGCGATGAAGGCTGGCATCGAGGGCATCCAGTTGATAACTAAGGTATAGCAACTGAATCAAGAATCACCTTCGCCGTTGGGCGTTTCGTTTGCTTGTTGAGAGATGACCATCTCCCAAGGCTGCGCTGTCGCGCAGAGAGTCGATTTGCAGGCGCTACACGGACTCTGTGGGTGCAAGCAGCAAACGCGGTGGCTGGCACCGCGTTGGATTCTTCGCGGCTAAAGCCGCTCCCACAGGGTACGAGGAACGCTTCGAACTCAGTTATCTGTGCGACAGCGCAGCCCAAAGGGCTGGGCAATCCCCCACAGCCTCGCTGGCGGCTCAACGCATCCGGTTGAGTACCTGCAGCATCGCCGCCGTCTGCGCATCCGGCATGCCATCGAAGCGCTGCGGGCGGAAACGCATCTGGAACGCGGCGATCACATGGCGGGTGGCAACATCCAGTACCCCGGTCTGCTCGATCGCGTAGCCAAACCGTGCCAGCTCCTGCTGATACCAGCCAATACTTGGCGGGTTGACGCTGAAATAGGCTTGCTGCCGTGCCACGGCGTTGGCATCCGGCCAGACACCCAACCCGGCGTCGGCCAGGCGCTTCCATGGGAACAGCGGCCCTGGGTCAAGCTTGCGCAGCGGCGCGATATCGCTGTGACCAATGATGTGCCGTGGCTCGATGTTGTTGCGTTTGACGATGTCCTTGAGCAGCGCGATCAGCGACTGGACCTGCGCTTCGCTGTAGGGGTGCCAGACCCGGCCATTCGGCGTGTCCGTGAAGCCCGGATTGACGATTTCGATACCGATGGACGAGGAGTTCAGCCAAGTCCGACCTTGCCACTGGCTATCACCGGCATGCCAGGCGCGGCGGCTTTCATCCACCAGCTGGTACACCGTCGCCGGGCCATCACCAATCAGGTAGTGGCTGCTGACTTCGCCATGGGTCAGCAACGCCAGGGAACGCTCCAGCGAAGCATTCGTGTAGTGCAGGACAACGAACTGGATTCGGTTGTCCTGGTTGACCGAAGGGTGGCTACGGTCGATGCGCAGGCCTGTCGAGCAACCGGCAACAGCCACCAGCAGGAAGGAAATCAGGGTTGTTTTAAGCGTGGAAAGCACGTCAGTGGCCTCAGCGTATGAGCGCTACAGTATAACGTGCTCCCCAGGGGCCGTGCTTGCCGCGAGTCAGCGGCTGCCGGCTATGCCTGCTCGACCCGGTTGCGCCCCGACTCTTTGGCCCGGTAAAGCGCCGCATCGGCGCGCTTGAGCACCTGGTCACCGCGCTCGCCGGAACGGAATGCACCCAGGCCGATGGACGTGGTGATCACCACCCGTTCCCCCTTGAAGTGGAACGGGCACGCCTCGACTGTGGCCCGCAGCAGCTCGGCGATCTGGGCAGCGGCGGCCGGCGAGGTCTGCGGCAGCAGCAGGACAAACTCCTCGCCGCCAAACCGGGCAATGAAATCACGGCTACGCAGGCGCTTGCGCAACTGGTCGGCGACGATCTTGAGTACTTTGTCCCCAGCCAGGTGCCCATAGCTGTCGTTGATTCGCTTGAAATGGTCCAGGTCGAGGATCGCCATCGCCAGATGGCCGCCGTGCGCTTGCCATTCGAGCATTTCGCGCTCGACCCGCTCGCTCCAGGCCGCACGGTTGGGCAAGCCGGTGAGGGGGTCGAGCAAGGCCTTCTGGCGCTGCTCTTCAAGGTGCTCGCGGTAGCCGAGCGCCTCCTGCTCCATGTTCGCCACCCGCTCCGACAGCCCTTGCAGGCGCCCAGCCAGCTCCTGTTCGCGGCGATCACGCTCGTGCTTGTGCTCGTCCATGGTCACCAACAGGCCTTCCAGGCGGTTTTCCAGGATGTGCTTGAGGCTGTCAACATCGGCGGCACCTTGCACACTGCTCTGCAGCCCGTCGACATGCTCTCGCAGTTGGGTATCCAGCTCGCGGGCGGCCGAGCTGTTGTCGGCATGCCCGGCACTGGCCTCGTGCAGGTGACTCTGGAAACCTTCGAGGCGTTCGTTGAGCTCCTGCAGGTAGGTTTCGAATTCATGCTGACCGCTGTCAGTGATGGCCAGCATGAGCACAGCCAGGTCATCCAGTACCGGGATCAGCTCATACCAGTTCAAGCCGCGGGCGACCCGTTCACGCATCTCGAGGGCTTGTGCCTTGTGTCGCTCCGGCAGGCTGAGGTCATCGAGCAGGCCGATCAGGGTGTGTTCGATGTGCTCGGCGACCTGACTGTAGGGCGGCTCTACCGCGTAGGGCAGGGCATAGGGGCCGTCCTCGCCGAAGGTTTCTTCGAGTGTTTGAACCAGTCCCGTTCCAGCCGGAGGCTCGCTTGCGACAACTTCCGGTGCCGGCACATCGTCCGGTAGCGGCGCTGGTGCCAGTTCAGCCGTTTCGATCAGGGCCGGGCCAGGAGTCTCCAATGGCACTACGGGCGCCTCGACAACTGATGTTGAAGAGGCTGGCAGCGGCTGTAGCTCGTCCACATCGCCGGGCTGCAGAGCATCGACACTGGCCGGTGCCGCCGGGGGCTGCGCCTCGGCAACTGGCAAAGCCAGTGGCACAAGCGCTGGCTCGCTTTGCGCGTCACCTTCGCGGCTGCCGAACAAGCGCTGCAAGAAGCCGGGGCGGGCGTCCTCCGCCGACTTGCCCAAGGCTGACAGCGCACGGCCCTGCAAGCCGCTCAACTCGCCCAGCAACGGTGGCAGGTCGCGTGACTGAGCCACCCCGCCATCAAGCTTCTTCGCCAGTTTTTTCAGGGGCCGCGACACATCGTTCGGCAATGGCAGGCCTTGCAGTTGGTCGACCAAAGCGGTCAGTGCATCGCTGACCTGGTTCATGCGGGCTTCGCGGCGCTGTTCGGAATCCAGCACCGCCTTCTCAAGACGCGGAATCAACCCGGCAAGGCCGGCGTCCATGTTGTCGCTGCGGATGACCTCGCGCATTTCCTTCATGCACTGGTCCACCACCTTGTCGCTGCCTTCGGCAGCCAGGGTGCTGCGTACCAGGCCGCGACACAGCAGGTCTAGACGTGCGTCCCAACGGCGCTCGAGCTTTTCCTGCTGCTCGATGCTTTTCAGGTATTTTTCTTTCCAGCGCTCAGCGTCTTCAGTCATGCCCGGGTCCGCAAACGGTGATGGCAATTAGCTCAGGACCGGCAGCGTATCCACAGTCAATGCATCAGGCAATCGAATCTCGACAGCAACGGGAAGGTGGTCGGAAATTGGTTGCGCCAGCACCTCGACGCGCTCCAGCGTGAGGCTTGAGCTGAGCAGGATGTGGTCAAGGCAACGCTGTGGGCGCCAGCTGGGGAAGGTGGCCTCGACTTGCGGGGCGATCAGGCCCAGATCGCGCAGCGGCGAGTGCTCCAGCAGGTCGGTTGCATGGGTATTCATGTCGCCCATCAGCACCTGGTGCCGGTAGCCGCCAATCAGCTCGCGAATGTAACCCAGCTGCAGGGCGCGGGTCTTGGCACCGAGGGCAAGGTGCATCATCACCACGATCAGCGCATCTTCACCCTCGCCAAAGCGCACCAGGATCGCACCACGCCCAGCCGGGCCGGGCAACGGGTGATCCTCGAGCAGTTGTGGCTTCAGGCGGCTGAGCACGCCATTGCTGTGCTGGGCAAAACGCCCAAGGTTGCGGTTGAGTTGCTGGTACCAGTAGGGGAAGGCGCCCAGGTGGGCAAGGTGCTCGACCTGGTTGACGTAGCCCGAGCGCAGGCTGCCGCCATCGGCCTCCTGCAGGGCCACCAGGTCGAAGTCGCCCAGCAGTTGGCCAATTTTCTGCAGGTTGCCTGCTCGCCCGTTGTGCGGCAGCAGGTGCTGCCAACTACGAGTCACGTAATGCCGATACCGCTCGGTGCTGATGCCCACCTGGATGTTGAAACTGAGCAGCCGCAGACGACCATCCTCGGGCAGGCCAGGCGCCTGCAGGTGATGCTCGTTGACCTGCGGCTGGTGCAGGCCAATGCCACGCGCGGTTCTGAAGCGGCGCATGGGTTACGCCGCTTACTTAGCGGCGCGCTCCTTGGCGATCAGCTGGTCGGCAACGTTCAGTACGCCTTCCGGCCCGCCGGCAGTACCCAGGTCGAAGCGGTACTTGCCGTTGACCACCATGCTCGGTACGCCGGTGATCTCGTACTTCTTCGCCAGTTCCTTGGCCTGGTTGACCTGGCCCTTGATGGCGAACGAGTTGAAGGTGGCGAGGAACTTGTCCTTGTCCACGCCTTGGGTGGCAAGGAAATCGGCCATGTCTTGCGGGTCGGTCAGGCGCTTGCGCTGGTTCTGGATGGCGTCGAACACTGCGGCGTGCACTTTCTGCTCGACGCCCATGGCTTCGAGGGTCAGGAACATCTGGCCGTGGGCATCCCACGCACCACCGAACATGGCCGGTACGCGCTTGAAGTTGACGTCCTTGGGCAGTTTTTCTACCCACGGGTTGATGGTCGGCTCGAAGTGGTAGCAGTGTGGGCAGCCGTACCAGAACAGCTCGACCACTTCGATCTTGCCAGGCACGGAAACCGGAACAGGGTTGCTCAGCTCGAGGTATTCCTTGCCGGCGGCAGGCTCGGCGGCCTGGATGGCAGTCATACCGAATACGCTGGCAGCGACCAGCGCGGCGCTGAGAATCAGTTTACGCATGCTTTACTCCTGGGCAGTCATTGGTCGCCACGACGCGACCTGCTCTGAGACAGGCCGGGAAGGGGCCGAGTTCTGTAGTGTAACGGCTGCGGACGGAAAAAAGGGCGGTCCGGCCGCCCTTTCATCATTGCCTTACAACATTAACTGAAGGTTAATGCGCTGCCTGTAATGGCCTCAGTGCAGGCCCTGGATGTAACTGGCCAACGCCTCGATGTCGTGGTTGCTCAGCTTGCCGGCGATGGTGCGCATGGTCATGGCATCGCCATCGTTGGTGCGGTTTCCTTCGCGGAAGTCGGTGAGCTGCTTGGTCACGTACTGCGCGTGCTGCCCGCCCAGGTGCGGGAAGCCGGCCAGGGCGATACCCGCGCCGTTCGGTGAGTGGCAGCCGGTGCAGGCAGGCATGCCTTTTTCCAGGTCACCGCCGTTGAACAGCGCCCGGCCACGTTCGACCAGCTTGGGATCGGCGGCGCCCACGCTGCCTTTCTGGCTGGAGAAGTAGGCGGCGATGTCGGCCAGGTCCTGGTCGCTGAATGCGGCCAGCATGCCGGTCATTTCCAGCACGGTACGCTTGCCCGACTTGATATCGTGCAGTTGTTTTTCAAGATAGCGCTGGCCTTGGCCGGCCAGTTTCGGGAAGTTCGGTGCCAGGCTGTTGCCGTCGGGGTTGTGGCAGGCGCCACAGACGGCCGTCTTGGCCTGGCCGGCGGCGGCATCGCCTTTGACGGGTTGCGCAGCAGTGGCCGCACCTGCGACACCCAGGGTCAACAGCAGACTCACGACTAGTTTGTTCATCAGCTAATCCAACACGGCTAAGGGTGAAATGTTATGTATCGGGACTGCCACTCATCCAAAGGATGACCAAACGGTAGTCCTCGGCACTGCAGTCCATGCACAATCCACGCGGCGGCATAGCCTTGAAACCCTGGGTCACGTGCTTCACCAGTACATCCATGCCTTGCGCCAGCCTTGGCTCCCATGCTGCCCGGTCACCCTGCCTGGGTGCCTGTGGCAACTGCCCGGCGTGACAGGCCGCACACGTGCGGTTGTACAACACCTCGGGATCCTGTGTAGCCTGTGCGCTGTAAAACGGCAGTAACATACCGACAGCAAGCAGCCATTTCGCCATGCGGAACGACCTTCAGGGTTGGGGGCCGCGCTGCGTTCTGTTGCGCGAGCTATTGTTCGACACCCCATGCCCGTTCTCCTTCTCTGGGAGAATGAGCACACAAAAACTGGGGCATTATATACTTCCGCCATCCAAACGGAAACGACACCGCTTGCCAGGCTCGGGCCTACAGAGTCAGGCAACACCCACATCGGATATCCCATGCAAGTCAAGAACCCCATCCTCGGCCTCTGCCAGAAAGCCAAATTCGCCCTCAGCGCTGCCAAGGTCGAACAATGCCCGGACGACCAGGGTTACGAGGTGGCTTTCGCCGGCCGCTCCAACGCCGGCAAATCCAGCGCCCTCAACACCCTGACTCATGCCAGCCTGGCGCGCACCTCGAAAACCCCCGGGCGCACCCAGCTGTTGAATTTCTTCAGTCTGGACGATGAACGGCGTTTGGTCGACCTGCCAGGCTACGGTTATGCAAAAGTCCCCATTCCGCTCAAGCAGCACTGGCAGAAACACCTGGAAGCCTACCTTGGCAGCCGGGAGTGCCTGCGTGGCGTAATCCTGATGATGGACGTGCGCCACCCGATGACCGACTTCGACAAGATGATGCTCGATTGGGCAAAGGCCAGCAGCATGCCGATGCACATCCTGCTGACCAAGGCCGACAAGCTGACCCACGGCGCGGGCAAGAACACTTTGCTCAAGGTGCAGTCGGAAATCCGCAAGGGTTGGGGCGACGGCGTGACGATCCAGCTGTTCTCGGCGCCCAAGCGCCTGGGCGTTGAAGATGCCTACCGAGTGCTGGCGGACTGGATGGAACTGGAAGACAAGCCAGTCATTTGAAGGTTTGCTCAACCTGTGGGAGCGGGCATGCCCGCGAAGAATCCAGCGCGGAGCATCGCCTGGGCTTCGCCCAGGTTCGCGGGCGCGCCCACTCCCACAGTGTTCCTTCACCAGACTCAGGGCAAATTCCGGGCAAAAAAAACCCCGGACTTCGTATGGGGAGGGGGAAGTTCGGGGTCCAAGTCCGGACCGCTAGGGCGGGGTCCAGATATCTGCCAACACTTAACACAACATAGGAGCATCGAAAGGCTTCACCAGCCATTCAGTTACTCTGAGTTCCGCTTCACCGGTTTAGTTCCAAAGCCCTGAAAACTATTTGCGATAGTTTCATGAAACTTCAGCACCGCTGGCACTGAGCAGTGCCAGGATCCGCATCCCTACGTCACGGATCCTACACAGCTTTCCCCGCCCGATCAGTGAGCTTCGTCCCAATTCGCACCAATTCCTGCCTCGACCAGCAGCGGTACATCCAGCTGTGCGGCCTTGCTCATGTGCTGGCGAATTTCATCTTTCACTTGCTCAACCAGGTCCTCGCGCACTTCCAGCACCAGTTCGTCGTGTACCTGCAGGATCACCCGGGCATCCAGCCCGCTCTCGCTCAGCCAGTTATCCACATTGACCATGGCCCGCTTGATGATGTCGGCCGCAGTGCCTTGCATCGGGGCGTTGATCGCCGTGCGCTCGGCGCCCTTGCGCAGAGCCGGGTTCTTGGCATTGATATCCGGCAGGTACAGGCGGCGGCCGAACAGGGTTTCGACAAAGCCTTGCTCCGCCGCCTGGGCGCGGGTGCGCTCCATGTAGGCCAGCACGCCCGGGTAGCGTGCGAAGTAGCGGTCGATGTAATCCTGCGACTGCTTGCGGTCGACGCCGATCTGCTTGGCCAGGCCAAAGGCGCTCATGCCGTAGATCAGCCCGAAGTTGATGGCCTTGGCACTGCGGCGCTGGTCGGTGGTGACGTCTTCCAGGGCTACGCCGAATACTTCCGCCGCTGTGGCGCGGTGCACGTCCAGGTCGTTGCGGAAGGCATGCAGCAAGCCTTCGTCCTTGGCCAGGTGGGCCATGATGCGCAACTCGATCTGCGAGTAGTCCGCCGCCAGCAGCTTGTAGCCCGGGCTGGCGACGAAGGCCTGGCGGATGCGTCGGCCTTCGGCAGTACGGATCGGAATGTTCTGCAGGTTCGGGTCGCTGGACGACAGCCGGCCAGTGGCCGCCACCGCCTGCTGATATGAGGTGTGGATACGCCCGGTGCGCGGGTTTATCTGCCCTGGCAGCTTGTCGGTGTAGGTGCTCTTGAGCTTGCTCAGGCTGCGGTACTGCATCAGTACCTCCGGCAGCGGGTAGCCTTGTTCGGCCAGCTCGTCGAGCACCGCCTCCGCCGTGGATGGCTGGCCTTTGGTGGTCTTGCTCAGCACCGGCATGCCCAGCTTGTCGTAGAGAATCGCGCCCAGCTGCTTGGGCGAGCCGAGGTTGAACTCCTCACCGGCCAGCTCATAGGCGCGCTGCTCCAGCTCGGCCATCTTCACCCCCAGCTCACCGCTCTGCACCTGCAGCAGCGCAGCATCGACCAGCGCCCCCTGGCGCTCGATCTTGGCCAGCACCGGCACCAGCGGCATCTCGATGTCCATCAGTACCGGCTGCACGCTCGGCGTCTGCGCCAGGCGCACCTGCAGCGCCTGGTGCAGACGCAGGGTGATGTCCGCGTCTTCGGCAGCGTAGGGGCCGGCCTTGTCCAGGTGGATCTGGTTGAAGGTCAGCTGCTTGGCGCCTTTGCCGGCAATGTCCTCGAAAGCGATGGTGGTGTGGTCGAGGTACTTCTGCGCCAGGCTGTCCATGTCGTGACGGGTGGCGGTGGAGTTCAGCACGTACGACTCGAGCATGGTGTCGTAGGCAACGCCGCGCATTTCGATGGCGGGCGAGCCGTTGGCAAGGATGTTGATATCGTACTTGGCGTTCTGCCCGACCTTGGCCTTGGCCGGGTCTTCCAGTAGCGGCTTCAGCGCCAGCAGCACGGCGGCGCGGTCCAGCTGGACCGGCGCGCCTTCATAGTCGTGGGCCAGCGGCACATAGGCCGCTTCATGCGGCTCGACGGCGAACGACAGGCCGACAAGCTGCGCCTGCTGCGCGTCCAGGCTGGTGGTCTCGGTGTCGAAAGCGAACAGTGGCGCCTGGCGCAGCTTCTCCAGCCAGAAGTCGAAACGGGCCTGGTCGAGAATGGTCTCGTACCTGGGCTCGATCTTGGCCACCGGCTCCGCGACCGGCGCAATATCGTCACCGGCGTTGGCAGCGTCACGCTGCACCTCGGCGACCCAGCTCTTGAATTCCATCTCGGTGTACAGCGCCAGCAACGCTTCGCGATCAGGTTCGCCGCACACCAGGGCATCAACTTCGATATCCAGGGGCACGTCGACCTTGATGGTAGCCAGCTCATAAGACAGGAACGCCGCGTCGCGGTGCTCTTCCAGCTTGGCCGGCAGGGTCTTGGCGCCGCGAATGGCCAGTGTCGGGACCTTGTCCAGGTTGGCATACAGGTCGCTGAGGCCACCGCCGATACCAGTAAGCAGGCCCACCGCGGTTTTTTCGCCCACCCCCGGTACACCGGGGATGTTGTCGACCTTGTCGCCCATCAGCGCCAGGAAGTCGATGATATGTTCCGGGCCGACGCCAAATTTCTCGTGCACGCCAGCCACGTCCAGCACGCTTCCGGTCATGGTGTTGACCAAGGTAATGTGCCCGTCCACCAGCTGCGCCATGTCCTTGTCACCGGTCGAGATGATCACCGGGCGGCCCAGCGCGGCGCTGCTGCGCGCCAGGGTGCCGATCACGTCGTCGGCCTCGACCCCCTCGACGCACAGCAGCGGGTAGCCCAGCGCCTTGACGCTGGCATGCAGCGGCTCGATCTGCACCCGCAGGTCATCCGGCATGCTTGGGCGGTTGGCCTTGTATTCGGCGAACATCGCATCGCGGAAGGTGCCACCCTTGGCGTCGAACACCACCGCGAACAGGCTGTCGGGGTATTGCTTGCGCAGGCTCTTGAGCATGTTCAGCACCCCCTTCACCGCGCCGGTCGGCATGCCTTTGGAGGTAGTCAACGGCGGCAGCGCGTGGAAGGCGCGGTACAGGTAGGAGGAACCGTCCACCAGGACGAGGGGCGCTTGGCTCATGAGCAGAATCAACCTTTTCGACGGGTCCGGCGCTAGAATAGCCAGAATCATTGACGACAAAGGGACAAGGTTATCATGCGTACACTCAATCGCCTGTTACTGCTCGGTCTGTTGGCCACCATGCCTGTCGTCACCCTGGCGGCGGACGACGCCCCCTCGGCCGATCCCGAGGTGACCATTCGCACGGAAGGCGACAAAACCATCCAGGAGTACCGGCAGAACGGGTTCCTGTATGCGATCAAGATCACGCCGAAAAACGGCAAGCCTTATTTCCTGGTACGCGCCGATGGCTCTGATGGCAATTTCATTCGATCCGACCAGCCGGACATGCTGATTCCGTCCTGGAAGATCTTCGAGTGGTAATCTGACGCGCACCGTTCACATCAACCCGGCACTTCCCGGCGGAAGTGCCCGTATGGGCAATTTTTCATCATGTCAGTCTTCACCCCCGTGACCCGGCCTGAGCTGGAAACCTTTCTGGCACCGTACGCGCTGGGTCGTCTGCTCGATTTCCAGGGCATCGCCGCCGGCACCGAGAACAGCAATTTCTTCGTCAGCCTCGAACAGGGGGAGTTCGTCCTGACGCTGATCGAGCGCGGGCCCAGCGAGGACATGCCGTTCTTCATCGAGCTGCTGGACACTTTGCACGCAGCCGACATGCCGGTGCCCTATGCAATACGCGACCGCGACGGCAATGGCCTGCGCGAGCTGTGCGGCAAGCCGGCGCTGCTGCAGCCACGGCTGTCGGGCAAGCACATCAAGGCACCGAACGCCCAGCACTGCGCCCAGGTCGGCGAGCTGCTGGCGCACATTCACCTGGCTACCCGCGAGCACATCATCGAGCGCCGCACCGACCGCGGCCTGGACTGGATGCTGGCCTCGGGTGCCGAGCTGCTGCCGCGCCTTACTGCCGAGCAAGCCGCGCTGCTGCAGCCGGCGCTGGATGAAATCAGCGCACACAAGGCACAGATCCTGGTCCTGCCACGGGCCAACCTGCATGCGGACCTGTTCCGCGACAACGTGATGTTCGAAGGCACCCACCTGACCGGTGTAATCGACTTCTACAACGCCTGTTCCGGGCCGATGCTGTATGACATAGCCATCACCGTGAACGACTGGTGCCTGGATGAACACGGCGCGATCGATGTGCCACGTGCCCAGGCGCTGCTGGCGGCCTATGCGGCGCTACGGCCCTTCACCGCAGCCGAAGCCGAGCTGTGGCCGGAGATGTTGCGGGTAGGCTGCGTGCGCTTCTGGTTGTCGCGCCTGATTGCAGCGGAATCGTTTGCAGGGATGGATGTGATGATCCACGACCCGAGCGAGTTCGAAGTGCGTTTGGCGCAGCGTCAGCAGGTGGCATTGCACCTGCCGTTCGCCCTCTAGAGCGTGTCTGCTTCTTCGCGGGTAAACTCGCTCCCACAGGTACGGTGAAAGGCGTGAAGCTGGCACTATCCCTGTGGGAGCGGGTTTACCCGCGAAGAGGCCGGCACAGGCCTACAGCTGTTCCAGGCACCCAACCAAGTCGCCACCCAGCTTTTCCAGCAAGCGCTCATAGCCTTTGCCATCCACAGGGTCGGAACCGCCCAGGGCATCCAGCTCGGCCAGGCGCACCGGCAGCCCGGCGGTCAAAGTCTCGGCAAGCCGTGGCCGCAGCGGCGGTTCGCTGAACACACAAGTCTTGCCCACTTCCTGCAGGCGCTTGCGCATGGCCGCCACGTGCTGCGCACCCGGCTGCACCTCGGAAGCCACGCTGAACACCCCGGTGTGCTTGAGCCCATACTCTGCTTCGAAATAGTCGAACGCTTCGTGGAACACGAAGTAAGGCTTGCCGGCGATCCCGGCCACCCGCGCCTTGATCCGCCCATCCAGCGCGTCCAAGCGTTCGTCGAAGGCCTTGAGGTTGCTCTGATAGCGCGCCGCATTGGCCGGATCGACCTGCGCCAGATCAGCCGCCATTTTCGCGGCAATCACCCGCGCATTGACCGACGATAGCCACAGGTGCGCGTCCAGGCTGCCCGGGCGGTGGTCATGATCATGGTCGTCATGGTCTTCTTCCTCGTGGGAATGGCTGTCCTCGCCAAAATGCCGCAGCTTCATGCCCGGTAACGCCTGCACGGCAACCGTGGGCTTGCTGCGATTACCCAATACCCGCGGCAGGAAGCCCTCCATGTCCGGACCGATCCAGTACAGCAGGTCGGCATCGCCCACCCGCCGTACGTCGGACGGGCGCAGCGCATAGTGGTGCGGCGAAGCACCCGGCGGCAGCAATACTTCGGGGTTGCCAACACCATCCTGCACGGCGGCGGCAATCTGCTGCAGCGGTTTGATACTGGTCAGCACGCGCACGTCGGCCTGGGCGGAAAATGCGATGAAAGCGACAAAAAGGACTAGGAATCGGGACACGGTGAATACTCGAGTCATCAGAAACAGGTAACATAATAACGTCTCCATCCAGAACCGTCGCTGCCCATGTCCATCACGCCGCTGGCCAACCGTCCTCACGATCATTCTCATTGCGTACACAGCGCACTGACTGAAGCCGACGCCTTGTGCACCCGCCAGGGCCTGCGCCTGACCGCGCTGCGCCGTCGAGTGCTGGAACTGGTCTGGCAAAGCCACAAGCCACTGGGCGCCTACGACATCCTCGCCGTGCTCAGTGAGCAGGACGGCCGCCGAGCCGCGCCCCCAACGGTGTACCGTGCGCTGGACTTCCTGCTGGAAAACGGCCTGGTGCACCGCATCGCCTCGCTCAACGCCTTCATCGGCTGCAGCCACCCGGAACACCTGCACCAGGGTCAGTTCCTGATCTGCCGGGCCTGCCATGTAGCCATCGAACTGGAACAGAACAGCATCAGCGAAGCCATCATCAGCAGCGCCAAGGGCGTGGGCTTCACGGTCGAGACCCAGACGGTTGAAGTGGTCGGCCTGTGCAGCAATTGCCGGAGCGCGGCATGAACGATGCGCTGATCCGCCTGGAGCAGGTCGGTGTCACTTTCGGTGGCGAGGCGGTGCTAGACAGCATCGACCTGTCGGTCGCACCTGGCCAGATCGTCACCCTGATCGGCCCGAACGGCGCAGGCAAGACCACCTTGGTGCGCGCCGTTCTTGGTCTGCTCAAGCCGCACCGCGGCAAGGTATGGCGCAAGCCGAAACTGCGCATTGGCTACATGCCGCAAAAGATCCAGGTTGATGCCACGCTGCCGCTGTCGGTACTGCGCTTCTTGCGCCTGGTGCCCGGTGTAGACCGCGCGGCAGCCTTGTCGGCGTTGCAGGAAGTGGGCGCCGAACAGGTCATCGATAGCCCGATCCAGACCGTTTCCGGCGGCGAGATGCAGCGGGTATTGTTGGCCCGCGCCCTGCTGCGCGAACCCCAGCTGCTGGTGCTCGACGAGCCAGTGCAGGGCGTAGACGTGGTCGGCCAGACCGAGCTGTACAACCTCATTACCCGCCTGCGCGACCGCCACGGCTGCGGCGTGCTGATGGTTTCCCACGACCTGCACCTGGTGATGAGTGCCACCGACCAGGTGGTGTGTCTGAACCGCCACGTGTGCTGTTCGGGCCACCCCGAGCAGGTAAGCGGCGACCCGGCATTCGTCGAGCTGTTCGGCCAGAACGCCGCACCCAGCCTGGCCATCTACCACCACCATCACGACCACAGCCACGACCTGCACGGCTCGGTGGTCGCCCCTGGCCCCCATGTTCACGGAGCGCACTGCAAGCATGGCTGATTTTCTTCTCTACGCCCTGCTTGCCGGTTTGTCCCTGGCGCTGGTGGCCGGCCCACTGGGTTCCTTCGTGGTGTGGCGGCGCATGGCCTATTTTGGCGACACCTTGTCCCACGCCGCCCTGCTAGGCGTGGCCCTGGGCTTCGCCCTGGACGTCAGCCCGGCGCTGGCGGTAACCGTGGGCTGCCTGTTGCTGGCGATCTTGCTGGTGACCTTGCAGCAACGCCAGCCGCTGGCCTCCGACACCCTGCTCGGCATCCTCGCCCCCAGCACCCTGTCGCTGGGCCTGGTGGTGCTGAGCTTCATGCATGACGTGCGCATCGACCTGATGGCGTACCTGTTCGGCGACCTGCTGGCCATCAACACCACCGACCTGGCCTGGATACTTGGCGGCAGCGCGCTGGTTTTGCTGCTGCTCGCTGCACTTTGGCGGCCGTTGCTGGCAGTTACCGTGCACGAAGAGCTGGCCATGGTCGAAGGCCTGCCGGTGGCCGGGCTGCGCATGGCGCTGATGCTGCTGATCGCGGTGGTGATTGCCGTGGCCATGAAGATCGTTGGTGTGCTGCTGATCACCTCGCTGCTGATCATTCCTGCCGCTGCGGCACAACGTCACGCCCGCTCTCCCGAGCAGATGGCCCTGGGCGCCAGCCTGCTGGGCGTGACCGCAGTATGCGGCGGCCTGGCCATGTCCTGGTTCAAGGACACTCCCGCAGGCCCATCGATCGTGGTCTGCGCGGCGGTGCTATTCTTGCTGAGCCTGGCCCTGCCAAAACGCTGAAAAACAGGGCGCGTGAAGGCGCGCCCTGCAACCTTTTCGCACGTAAAGGGTCTGTAAGACTTGTTTTCGAGCGTGCGCACCTGGGTGTAGACTTGCTCGCTTTTTGCGCAAATAGAGAGTCGCAGGAATGAAGCCGTTCGCCTCCCGTTATCTGCTTGTTGCCGCGTTTTCCCTGTTCCTGGCTGCGTGTTCCAGCGCGCCGGTAGAACAGGCCACCGCACCTGCCCAAGCCGATGCCTGGCAGCAGTTGCAACAGAACATCGCCAGCAACGAGCTGGCCACCGCCGAAGACCAGCTGGCAGCCTTGCAGGCGCAGGCGCCGGATGACGCGCGTCTGGAGCAATACCAGCGCCAACTCGCCGAAGCCTACCTGCAACGCAGCCAGATCTTCCTGCAGAAGGGTGATGTGAACGCTGCCGCCACCGCCTTGGCCCGTGCCCGTGCGCTGATGCCGCAGGCCCCGGCAGTGACTGGTGGCGATGCAGTGACCCAGGCGCGCAAAGCAGAGCTGGAGAAGGCTGAAGCGGCGCTGAAAGCGGCCGAGGCCAAGCCCAAGGCGCGCATCATCGACCCGGCTGCACCGAGCACCGTCGTGGCCTTGAAAACCACCGACAGCCGCGCCATGCGTCGCCAGCTGGATGACATTGCCGCCGATGTGGTGAGTTATCAGTGCGACGTGGTGTTCCAGGTGCCGCGGACCGAGGATGCGCCTTGGCTGAAGACCTTGCTGGAAAAACGCGTGCGCAAGATCGACAGCGGGTTCGAGCTGAAGCAGAAGCACGAGATTCAGCGATCGCTGCCTGCGCAGGTGGTTCTGGTTCCGCATCAGCAATAAGCCTCCCGGGCCCTATCGCCGGCAAACCAGCGCCCACCTCGACCGCACCAATTTCAAGCCTGGTGCAGTACCTGTGGGAGCTGGCTTCCCGGCGATGGGCTGCGAAGCAGCGCCTTAGGCCGGCACAGCCTCCGCAGCTGCCTCCCGCTCCCACACCCGATGCCCTTCTACCGCTTTGACGAAGGCATCCACGATCTTCTGCTCATCTCCCAGCAGCAACCCTTTGTCTTCTTTCAACCCCAAGCTGCCCAAAAGCTCTTTGGTCAACACCATCGCCTTCAGGTGCTTGTAGCCCTCCAACAAGAAGTGCTTGGCCAAGCCGCTGGCCGCCAGCGCATCGGTCGAAGCCTTGCCCTCAGGCACGACAATGCCATCGAACATGATCGATGGCATCCCTTCCATGGAAGCATCCACCGGCAGTTGCTTGCCGTCCGCAGCCTTCACCGGTGCCGAGGTCGGCCCAAGGAGCAATGGTCGGGCACTGCGCGCTTCCAGGGCCTTGACCAGCTTGTCTACACTGGCAGCGTCTACGCCGTCTGCCACCAGCACGGCAATCTTGCGCCCCTTGATGCCAACCGAACCCGGGTGGTTCATCTGGCTCAAGGCAGGAGACTGCGCAAGCTGGCTCCCCTTCACTGGCACCGTGCCCCCGCTCGGCGCAGGCAAGCCCAGGTTGGCGGCCACCGCAGCTGCCAGCTTCAGGTCGATATTGGCGAGAATTTCATTCACTTCCCGAGCGCGGATCGCCTCCCGTTCCACTTTGCCCAATTCAAAGCTGTAGGCCTTGATGATGTGCTGCTGCTCGGTCGGGCTCATGCTCTGGAAGAACAACCGCGCCTGCGAGAAGTGGTCGCCGAACGACTCGCTGCGCTGGCGGATCTTGTGCGCATCGATACGTTCCTGATAACTCTCGAAACCACCATCCTGCGCAGCAGGTGGCGTTTCCTTCGGCCAGCCACCGTCGATGGAATTGGGCTCATACGATGCACGGCCCTTGTGCACCACATGCTGATGCAGGGCATCGCGCTGGTTGTTGTGGTTGGGAGCGATGGGGCGGTTGACCGGGATCTGGTGGAAATTGGGCCCGCCCAGGCGGCTAAGTTGCGTGTCGGTGTAGGAGAACAGCCGCCCCTGCAGCAAGGGGTCGTTGGTAAAGTCGATACCAGGCACGATATGACCCGGGCAGAACGCCACCTGTTCCACTTCGGCAAAGAAGTTGTCCGGGTTGCGATTCAGGACCATCTTGCCCAACGGTGTAACCGGCACCAGTTCTTCCGGGATTATCTTGGTTGGGTCCAGCAGGTCGAAATCAAATTTGTGCTCATCGGCTTCCGGCACGATCTGTACGCCCAGTTCCCACTCCGGGTAATCGCCCGTCTCGATTGCCTCCCACAAGTCGCGACGCTGGAAGTCAGC
The DNA here is from genome assembly GCF_015680405.1 of Pseudomonas pudica. GTDB lineage: Bacteria > Pseudomonadota > Gammaproteobacteria > Pseudomonadales > Pseudomonadaceae > Aquipseudomonas > Aquipseudomonas pudica. The sequence continues at coordinate 182,386 of NZ_JADLJS010000004.1, read as the reverse complement.
GTCCTTGCCTGCCAATTTCTGCGCTTCGTCCCATAGCAAGGAGTGCACACCCTGGCGCGGCTTCCAGTGGAATTTGACGAAACTGGCTACGCCCTCAGCGTTGATCAGCCGGAAGGTATGCACCCCGAACCCTTCCATCATCCGCAAGCTGCGCGGGATAGCACGGTCCGACATAGCCCACATGACCATATGGGCCGACTCCGGTACAAGCGAGACGAAATCCCAAAAGGTGTCATGGGCCGAAGCGCCGGTCGGGATCTCGTTATGCGGCTCCGGCTTTACGGCGTGGACGAAATCCGGGAATTTGATCGCATCCTGGATGAAGAACACCGGCATGTTGTTGCCCACCAGGTCGAAGTTGCCCTCGTCGGTGTAGAACTTCACAGCAAAGCCCCTCACGTCACGCACGGTGTCGGCTGAGCCACGCGGGCCCTGTACCGTGGAAAATCGCACGAAGACAGGCGTGACTTTCTCCGGGTCCTGCAGGAAGCCGGCCTTGGTCAGCTCGGCGTGGTTGCCATAGCTCTGGAAATAGCCATGCGCCCCCGTCCCTCGCGCATGCACGATGCGTTCAGGGATGCGCTCGTGGTCAAAGTGCGTGATCTTCTCGCGCATGATGAAATCTTCGAGCAGTGAGGGGCCTCGATCACCGGCCTTCAGCGTGTTCTGGTTGTCGGCGATGCGCACCCCCTGGTTGGTGCGCAGCGCATGGCCTGTGGCATCGCTGCGGTCAGCCTCCAGGCTCTGTAACTTGGCGTTGGTATTGGCCCGGTCCGGGGTCTGGGTGCCAGCGGCTTCGCTGTGCTTGGGCGCGTCCGTGTTCTTTCTGGGCATGGTCGGCTCTCCTCATCAGTCTTCAGGCGTACCCGTTTCGGGCTGTGTGCAAGTAGTGACCGGGAGGCTTTGCCGAGCGTTCAATCAGGATTACCGGTTGTCGCGATATGCCCGAAGGATTGGTGCATTACGAAATAAATGCTAAGAACAGCTATGGGAAAAGGCTAAAATGCGCGACCCCAGCTAACCGCTGACCCAAATTCCATGCGCCCCACAAGGTTCGCTACGTGATCGAGTTCCAACAGGTACACAAGACCTACCGCGTCGCCGGTAGGGAAATCCCCGCACTGAATCCGACCAGCCTGACCATCGAAGATGGCCAGGTGTTCGGCCTGATCGGCCATTCCGGCGCCGGCAAGAGCACCATGCTGCGCCTGATCAACCGCCTGGAAGAGCCTTCTGGCGGCAAGATCATCGTCGACGGCGAAGACGTTACCGCGTTCAACGCCAGCCAGCTGCGCGGTTTCCGCCAGCAGGTCGGGATGATTTTCCAGCACTTCAACCTGCTGGCCTCCAAGACCGTCGCCGACAACGTCGCCCTGCCACTGACCCTGGCCGGCGAGCTGTCGCGCAGCGAGATCGACAAGCGCGTGACCGAACTGCTGGCCCGCGTCGGCCTTTCCGACCACGCCAGAAAGTACCCGGCGCAGCTGTCCGGTGGCCAGAAGCAGCGCGTCGGCATCGCCCGCGCCTTGTCCACCAACCCGAAGATCCTGCTGTGCGACGAGGCCACTAGCGCCCTCGACCCGCAAACCACCGCCTCGGTCCTGCAATTGTTGGCCGAAATCAACCGTGAGCTGAAGCTGACCATCGTACTGATCACTCACGAAATGGACGTTATCCGCCGGGTCTGCGACCGCGTGGCAGTGATGGACGCCGGCCAGATCGTCGAGCAGGGCTCGGTGGCCGAAGTGTTCCTGCACCCGCAGCACCCCACCACCAAGCGGTTCGTCCAGGAAGACGAGCAGGTCGACGAAGGCGAGCAGCGGGACGACTTCGCCCATGTGCCGGGCCGCATCGTGCGCCTGACATTCCAGGGCGACGCCACCTACGCGCCGCTGCTGGGCACCGTGGCCCGCGAAACCGGTGTGGACTACAGCATCCTCGCCGGGCGTATCGACCGTATCAAGGATGTCCCCTATGGCCAGCTCACCCTCGCCCTGATCGGCGGTGACATGGAAGCGGCGTTCGCCCGCTTCAAGGCAGCTGACGTACATATGGAGGTACTGCGTTGATGGACGCCCTGAATTTCTTTGCCAACGTCGACTGGGCCGAAATCTGGCTGGCCAGCGTCGACACCATGATCATGCTGTTCGGCTCGCTGTTCTTCACCGTGCTGCTCGGCCTGCCGCTGGGCGTGCTGCTGTTCCTGTGCGGGCCGAAACAGATGTTCGAGCAGAAGGGTGTGTATGCGCTACTGTCGCTGATCGTCAACATCCTGCGCTCGCTGCCGTTCATCATCCTGCTGATCGTGATGATCCCGATCACCGTGCTGATCACCGGCACTTCGCTGGGTGTCGCCGGTGCCATTCCGCCGCTGGTGGTGGGTGCCACGCCATTCTTCGCACGCCTGGTGGAAACCGCCCTGCGTGAAGTGGACCGCGGCATCATCGAAGCCACCCAGTCGATGGGTGCCACTACCCGCCAGATCATCACCAGCGCACTGCTGCCGGAGGCCCGCCCGGGCATCTTCGCCGCCATTACCGTGACCGCCATCACCCTGGTGTCGTACACCGCCATGGCCGGTGTAGTCGGTGCCGGCGGCCTGGGCGACCTGGCCATCCGCTTCGGCTACCAGCGTTTCCAGACCGACGTGATGGTCGTCACCGTGGTGCTGTTGCTGGTACTGGTTCAAGTCCTGCAGAGCGTGGGCGACAAACTGGTCGTGCATTTTTCCCGTAAGTAACCCCAATGGGGTCGGCCCGGCCGACCCGTTCGGGGGCCGTCGCGGCCCTCACAAGGAGTGATCAATGAAGAAGCTGCTTGCTGTTGTCGCCGCTGTCGCGGCCTTCTCGGCCCACGCCGAGTCCCTGACCGTTGCCGCTACCCCGGTGCCGCACGCCGAGATCCTCAACTTCGTCAAACCTGCACTGGCGAAAGAGGGCGTGGAGCTGAAGGTCAAGGAGTTCACCGACTACATCCAGCCGAACGTGCAGGTTGCCGAAAAGCGCCTTGACGCCAACTTCTTCCAGCACCAGCCGTACCTGGATGAGTTCAACAAGGCCAAGGGCACCAACCTGGTTAGCGTTGCCGGCGTGCACATCGAGCCACTGGGCGTGTACTCGACCAAGATCAAGAAGCTCGACGAGCTGTCCTCCGGCGCCACCGTGGTAATCCCCAACGACGCCACCAACGGCGGCCGCGCGCTGCTGCTGCTGGACAAGGCCGGTGTGATCAAGCTGAAGGACAACAAGAACATCCTGTCCACCGTGAAGGATGTTGCCGAGAACCCGAAAAGCCTGAAGTTCCGTGAGCTGGAAGCAGCCACCATCCCGCGCGTGCTGACCCAGGTCGATGCTGCCCTGATCAACACCAACTACGCGCTGGAAGCCAAGCTGAACCCGGAGAAAGACGCCCTGGTCATCGAAGGCAGCGACTCGCCTTACGTGAACATCCTTGTTGCTCGCCCGGACAACAAGGACTCGGACGCGATGAAGAAGCTGGCCGCTGCACTGCACTCGCCTGAGGTGAAGCAGTTCATCAACGAGAAGTACAAAGGCGCTGTGGTGCCGGCGTTCTAAGCCGTCATATCGCGCAGGACTCTTCGCGGGTAAACCCGCTCCCACAGGGATAGCGCAAGGCTCACGGCCTACGCTGTACCTGTGGGAGCGGGTTTACCCGCGAAGCTTTTGGGGGTTAACTCAATCCCGCTTCACAAGCCCAGGCAATTGCGCCACCAGCTTCTGGTTGTTGAACGGAGCCCGAATGAACCCACGCTGACGTCCATCCGGCCCAACAACCGCCAGATTGCCGCTGTGATCCACGGTATACCCCGGCTTGCTGGTATCGGCCGGAATGAAAGGTATGCTCAAGGCATTGGCCAGCTTCTGGGTATCCTCGATCGACCCCGCCACCCCGACGAAATCCTTGTCAAAATAACCCAGGTACTGCTTCAGCTGGTTCGGCGTGTCGCGGTTCGGGTCAACGCTCACCAGCACCACCTGCAGCCGGTCGACGGCCTCCTTGGGCAACTCGCTCTTCACCTGGCGCAACTGGGCCAAGGTCGTCGGGCAGATGTCGGGGCAGTAGGTGTAACCGAAGAAAAGCAGCGACCATTTGCCCTTCAGGTCATCCAGTTGCACCGGCTGGCCGTCCTGGTTGGTCATGGTCACATCGGCCACGGTACGGCTCTGCGGCAGCAGGATGATGCCGGCATCGATCAGCTCGGTGGGGTTGGGCTGGTCGCGGCCATTGAGCACCTTGTTGACGGTCAGGCCCAGGATCAACGCGACCAGGGCAACGAGGATGAAGACGGTTTTCTGGGTTCGGGTCATAGGTTCAGCAACAGGTAGTGGTCGAGGAGCAACGCGATGAACAGCGCGAACAGGTAGCCGATAGAGTACTTGAAGGTGCCGATCGCCGCGTGCGGCCGGCTGCCACGGTACAACACCCAGGCCCAATGCAGGAAGCGCAGGCCGAGCACCAGGGCACAGGCCAGGTAAAGCGGGCCACTCATGTGGATGACGTAGGGCAGCAGGCTTACCGACAGCAGTACCAGGGTGTACAGCAGGATATGCAGCTTGGTGTAGCGCTCGCCGTGGGTCACCGGCAGCATCGGGATATCGGCCTTGGCGTATTCCTCCTTGCGGTGGATGGCCAAGGCCCAGAAGTGGGGTGGGGTCCAGGCGAAGATGATCAGCACCAGCAAAAGGGGCTCGGCGCTGACATGGCCGCTGACCGCCACCCAGCCCAGCATCGGCGGGGCGGCGCCAGCCAAGCCGCCGATGACGATGTTCTGCGGCGTGGCGCGCTTGAGAAAACCGGTGTAGAGCACCGCATAGCCGAGCAGGGAAGCCAGTGTCAGCCAGGCAGTGAGGGCATTGGTGAACACCATCAGCAGGGCCATGCCAAGTAGCGCCAGCGCCAGGGCGAACAGCAGCGCCGGCAGCGGCTCGACCCGGCCCTGGGCCAGCGGCCGCTTGTGGGTACGCGCCATCAGCGCGTCGATGCGTCGGTCCACCACATGGTTGACCACCGCCGCGCCGCCTGCACACAAACCGATGCCCAGGTTGCCGAACAGCAGCACGCTCCAGCTGACACCCGCACGGGTGGCAAGGAACATGCCCGCCAGCGAGGTGATCAGCATCAGCACCACCACCTTGGGCTTGGTCAGTTCCAGGTAATCACGCCAACTGGCCCTCTGTGCGCTCAGAAGCGTCGCCATGAATCATTCCTCATGTGGTGGGTGATGCCCACGCCAGCCACGGGCCGCAGGCGCCAGCCATGGCCGACACCCACGCGAACCTTGTCGACCACGCGGATGCGGTAGTTCACCAGCACCATGCTCAGCAGCAACAGCGCCCCACCAGCGTTGTGCGCCACGGCCACGGCCAGCGGCAGGTGCAGCAGCACATTGCTGATGCCCAGACCGACTTGCACCACCAGCGCCAGCAGCACCAGCCGTGCCAGGCCAGGGAGGCCGCAGCGGTGCAGCTTCCAGCTGAGCATCAGCAGCACACAGGTCACCAGCAATGCGCCCAGGCGGTGGCTGATGTGGATGGCCGTGCGCGCATCACTGTCCAGTTGCCCGCCCAGATAGTTGGGCCCAACGTGCTGGGTCAGGTGGAAACCGTTGCTGAAGTCCGCCGTCGGCCACCACTGACCGTGGCAGGTGGGCAGGTCGATGCAGGCGACGGCCGCGTAGTTGGCACTGACCCAGCCGCCCAGGGCGATCTGGCCGATCACCACCAGCAAGGCCAGCGCAGCGATCCGGCGCAGGCTCAATGGCAGCTTTGGCAAAGGCGCAAAGGCCCGGGACAGACGCAGGGACAACAGGAACAGCAAACTCAGGGTAGTGAAGCCTCCGAGTAGATGCGCGGTGACCACCTGCGGCCACAGCTTGAGGGTGACCGTCCACATGCCGAAGGCTGCCTGCGCCAGCACCACGCCCAGCAGCAGCAAGGGCAGGCGGTAAGGCTGGCCATCGCGGGTATGCCGGCGCAGCGCCTGCAAGGCGAGCAGGGCGATCACCATCGCCAGGGTGCCGGCGAAGTAGCGGTGGACCATCTCGGCCCAGCCCTTGGCGGCTTCCACCGGGTGTTCGGGGAAATGCAGCTCGGCATGGGCCAGCTGCGCTTCGCTCTTGGGCACGCTGATGAAGCCGTAGCAACCCGGCCAGTCCGGGCAGCCGAGGCCGGCGTGGGTCAGGCGGGTATAGGCACCAAGCAGGACGACCAGCAGTGCCAGCAGGGTGGCGAACACAGCAAGGCGGAATCCGGGTCTGGCCATGGCAGGCTCCTAGCCGATGTTGGACAGCTTGAGCAGGTGGCGCAGGTCGTCCAGCACATGCTTGCCGTTGACCTTGGCGTCGTAGCGCAGCACCAGGTTGCCGTGTGGGTCGACGATCCACAGCTGCGGGCCGGCCTCGCCGACCTTTTGCAGGTAGCGTTGCGCATCCAGCGGGTAACGCTGCAACTGTGGGTATTCGCGGCCTAGCAACGCCTGGTACTCGGCACTTGCCGGCTGGGCGGCCGCCAGGGCATGGCTGGCACGGCTGGCATCACGACCCAGGCCGACCTGGATCTGCCGAGCCAGGTACACCAGCCGCTGGCAATCCTCGGCACAGGCTGTGGGTGTGCTCACCAGCAGCTGCCAGCGCTCGCCCTGGCCCGCTACGCCGAGATCGGCAAGGGTCTCCCCGTTGCCGATCATCACGCCGTGGTAGCTGCGGCCGTCCGGCACCCAGAACTTGAGCTTGTACATGCTGGTGGCCAGAACCATCGGCCCGAGCACCACCAGCAGAATCAGCAGCAGCTGCAAACGCCCGCGGGCTCTGGGTTTGCTGCGTTCAGGCACTTCCAGTGGAGTGGCGGTGGCCATGGCGTTTCTCCTTGTTGTGGTGCCAGCCGAAGTAGAGGTAGAGCAGTACCAAAGTGGTTGCCAGGGCAAACCACTGCACGGCGTAACCCAGGTGTTTTTCCGGGCCCATGGCAACGACCGGCCAGTCCAGGCGATAGGTCGCCGGGCCGGGTTCCAGGCGCAGCTCATGGGCGAAGCCTTCGCGATCGAGCTGTTGCCATAGCTTCGCGGCATCCACGGCAGTCAGCAGATGCGGCCACTGGCCGCCTGCAGGGTCGGGGTGCAGCTGGAACGTGCTGCCAGGCGCGACATACACCGAAGCGTCCAGCGCCAACGCCTGGGCAGGGGTATCGAAATGCACCGGCACACGGCGATCCGGCCAGGGCAACCACCCGCGGTTTACCAGCAGCCACGCGCCGCTGGCCTGATCATGGAAGGGTTGCAGCAGCTCGACACCGGCCTGGCCATCGCGCATGCGGTTGTCCAGCAGCAGGCTGTGTTCGGAGTCGAAGCGGCCATAGAGATGCACGCGGCGGAAGGCATTGTCCTGGTTCGCTGTCAGCTGGGCCGTAGCCACTGGCGCTTCTACCCGCCGCTCGGCATAGGCGGCCAGCAGTATGCGTTTTTCCTCGGCACGGCCGAGTTGCCAGCAGCCAAGCGCGATCAGCCCCGGCAGCAGCGCAAGCACCACCAGGGTTGGTACCCAGCCCGGACGAAACGGCCTCATCGGAGCCTCGTCGGGCCGATCGCTATACTTATCCACATCACCGCATCCCCCCGGAGTATCGCCATGCTCAAGGCCGCGATTGTCCTGATGCTGTTGGCCACGATTGCCAGCCTGTTCAGCGGCCTGGTGTTTCTGGTAAAGGACGATGAAAACTCGACCCGTTTACTGAAAGCGCTGACCGTGCGGGTGACCCTGGCGGCCCTCACCATCGGCCTGGTGGCCTGGGGCTTCATCAGCGGTCAACTCGTCTCACACGCCCCCTTCTGAAGCTCTCACCTACCCCTTTGGGAGCGGGTTCTTTATTCACAACACATAGACAAAGATGAACAACCCCACCCACACCACATCGACGAAGTGCCAGTACCAACTGGCGGCCTCGAAACCGAAGTGTTTCTCCGGGTTGAAATGCCCGCGCAAGATGCGCACGAACATCACGATCAGGATGATCGTGCCCAGGGTCACGTGGGCGCCGTGGAAGCCGGTGAGCATGAAGAACGTCGCGCCGTAGATACCCGACCCCAGCGTCAGCCCCAGCTTGGTATAGGCCTCGTGGTACTCGTAGGCCTGCAACGCGATGAAGCTGGCGCCCAGGACAATGGTCAGCGCCATCCAGAATTTCAGCGGGCCACGGTGGCCGCGACGCAGGGCATGGTGGGCGATGGTGATGGTCACGCTGGAGCTGACCAGCAAGATGGTGTTGATAAGCGGCAGGTGCCACGGATCGATCACTTCCTTGGGCGGTGGGAACAGTTTCGGGTCGGGCGTGTGCAGCAGCGGCCAGGTGAATTCGAAGGTCGGCCACAACATGTGCGCAACACCCTTGGCCCCTTCACCGCCCAGCCACGGCCCGGCCAGCACCCGCACGTAGAACAGCGCACCGAAGAAGGCCAGGAAGAACATCACCTCGGAGAAGATGAACCAGCTCATGCCCCAGCGGAACGAGCGGTCCAGCTGCGGGCTGTACAGCCCCGCGCGGCTTTCCCGCACCACCGAACCGAACCAGCCGAACAGCATGTAGGCCAGGAACAACGCACCGATGAAGAAGATCAGCGGCCCGTGCGACTCGGGGTGGCCGGCCTTCATGTCATTGAACCAGGTGCCCAGGCCGAACACCGTGATGAACATGCCGATGGTGGCGATGATCGGCCACTTGCTCTGCGCCGGAACGTAGTAGTGCTCATGACTTGCCATTGCTGTTCTCCTTCCCTTAACGGGCGCCCTGGACGTCCTGGGCCGCGACATGCGCGACCGGCGGGTGGCGAGCGGTGATGTCGAACAAGGTGTAGGCCAGTGTCAGGTGCTTCACGCTGGCCGGCAGGTCGCGGTCGACGATGAAGCGCACCGGCATCTCGATGCGTTCGCCGGGCTGCAGCACCTGCTGGGTAAAGCAGAAGCACTCGGTCTTGTGGAAGTACGCCGCAGCCTCGGCTGGGGTGATGCTGGGGATGGCTTGCGCACTCATCGGCCGGTCGGTCGGGTTGTGGGCAATGAAGATCATCTGGTTCACCGCCCCCGGGTTGACCTCCAGCTGGTCCGCGGTGGAGTAGAAGTCCCAGACCATGTCGCTGGCATTGGTCGACATGAACTGCACCCGCACCGAACGCGTCGGGTCGCTGACCTGGCTGCCTTCGTACTGCCCTCCGGTCTTGCCGTTGATACCGAAGGCCTTGCACATCACGTCATAGATAGGCACCAGGGCGAAGCCGAAGGCGAACATCACCACCGTCAGCATCAGCAGGCGCAATACCAGGCGTTTCAGCGAAAGGCCGTTCATGGCACGGTTCCTATTTCACTTCCGGTGGCGTCTGGAAGGTGTGATAGGGCGCAGGCGACGGGATCGACCACTCCAGGCCCTCGGCGCCATCCCATGGTTTGGCCGGTGCCGGCGCGCCGCCACGGATGCATTTGATGACGATGAACAGGAAGAAGATCTGCGTGGCACCGAACATGAACGCGCCGATCGACGACACCATGTTGAAGTCGGCGAACTGCAAGTTGTAGTCGGGGATCCGCCGTGGCATGCCGGCAAGCCCCACGAAGTGCATGGGGAAGAAGGCCATGTTCATGCCAATGAACGATAGCCAGAAATGCAGCTTGCCAAGGGTTTCGTCATACATGTGGCCGGTCCATTTCGGCAGCCAGTAGTAGGCCGAGGCGAAGATGCCGAAGATCGCCCCAGGCACGAGCACATAGTGGAAGTGCGCCACCACGAAGTAGGTGTCGTGGTACTGGAAGTCAGCCGGGGCGATGGCAAGCATCAGCCCGCTGAAACCGCCGATGGTGAACAGGATGACAAAGGCGATGGCGAACAGCATCGGCGTTTCGAAGGTCAGTGACCCTTCCCACATGGTGCTGACCCAGTTGAACACCTTAACCCCGGTAGGCACGGCGATCAGCATGGTGGCGTACATGAAGAACAGCTCGCCGACCACCGGGATGCCGACCACGAACATGTGGTGGGCCCAGACGATGAACGACAGGAATGCGATGGCGCCGGTGGCGTACACCATGGAGGTGTAGCCGAACAGCGGCTTGCGCGAGAACGCCGGGATGATCGAACTGACCGCGCCGAAGGCCGGCAGGATCATGATGTACACCTCGGGGTGGCCGAAGAACCAGAACACGTGCTGGAACAGCACCGGGTCACCGCCGCCGGCGGCACTGAAGAAGCTGGTGCCGAAGTGGATGTCCATCAGCATCATGGTCACGACGCCGGCCAGCACCGGCATCACCGCAATCAGCAGGAACGCGGTAATCAGCCAGGTCCAGACGAACAGTGGCATCTTCATCAAGGTCATGCCCGGGGCGCGCAGGTTGAGGATGGTGGCGATCACGTTGATCGCGCCCATGATCGAGCTGATGCCCATCAGGTGGATGGCAAAGATGAAGAAGGTGACGCTGGCCGGCGCGTAGGTGGTGGACAGCGGGGCGTAGAAGGTCCAGCCGAAGTTGGGCCCCCCGCCCGGGCTGAACAGGGTCGAGACCAGCAACAGGAAAGCCGCCGGCAGCAGCCAGAAGCTGAAGTTGTTCATCCGCGGCAGGGCCATGTCGGGCGCGCCGATCATCAGCGGGATCATCCAGTTGGCCAGGCCGACGAAGGCCGGCATCACCGCACCGAACACCATGATCAGGCCGTGCATGGTGGTCATCTGGTTGAAGAACTCCGGCTGGACGATCTGCAGGCCGGGCTGGAACAGCTCGGCACGGATCACCATGGCGAAAGAGCCGCCGAGCAGGAACATGATGAAGCTGAACCACAGGTACATCGTGCCGATGTCCTTGTGGTTGGTGGTCAGCACCCAGCGCATCAGGCCCTTGGCCGGGCCGTGCGCATGGTCATGGCCGTGGGCGTGGTCGTCGATCACTGCACTCATGTCCTGTCTCCTGCAATCCATTGATTGCCGCGAGTAACCCGGTTCATTGCGCTTCTGCCTGCTTCAGTGCCAGCACGTCCTTCGGCGTGACCATGTCACCCTTGTTGTTGCCCCAGGCGTTGCGCTCGTAGGTGACCACGGCGGCGATGTCGACTTCCGAGAGCTGCTTGCCGAACGCGGCCATGGCGGTGCCGGGCTTGCCGTGGAAGACGATACCCAGGTGGGCTTCCTTCGGCCCGGTGGCGATCTTCGAGCCCTTGAGCGCCGGGAACATCGGCGGCAGGCCCTGGCCTTCGGCCTGGTGACAGGCCACGCAGGTGGTGTGGTAGACCTTGTCACCACGTTCCACCAGCTCCTGCAGGGTCCATTCCTTGCTGGTCAGCTCCTTGAGCTTGGCAGCTTCGGCCTTGCGCTCGCCCAGCCAGGTGTCGTAGTCAGCCTTGGACTTGACCTCGACCACCACCGGCATGAAGCCGTGGTCCTTGCCGCACAGCTCGGTGCACTGGCCGCGGTAGATGCCGGGCTTGTCGATACGGGTCCAGGCTTCGTTGACGAAGCCGGGGATGGCATCACGTTTGACCGCGAACGCCGGCACCCACCAGGAGTGGATGACATCGGCAGCGGTCACCAGGAAGCGCACCTTGGCGCCCACTGGCAGCACCAGCGGCTGGTCGACTTCGAGCAGGTAGTGCTCGTCCTTGGGTGCCTTGTTGTGGATCTGCTCGGTGGGGGTGGCCAGGTTGCTGAAGAACTCCACGTCCTGGCCCAGGTATTTGTAGTGCCACTTCCACTGGTACCCGGTAACCTGGATATCGATATCCGACTCGCTGGCATCGTAGATGTCGATCAGGGTCTTGGTGGCCGGGATGGCCATGGCCACCAGGATCAGGAAGGGGACCACCGTCCAGAGAATTTCCACCCAGGTGTGCTCGTGGAAATGCGCAGCCTGCTGACCGGTGGAACGGCGGTGGATGACCATCGACCAGAACATCGCGCCAAAGACAACGATGCCGATGATCACGCAGATCCAGAAGATGGTCATGTGCAGGTCGAAGACGGCGTTGGAGACTTCCGTCGCCCCTGGGTGCATGTTCACGGTCCAGGCGGCATTTGCCTGACCAAAAACCGTCCACAACAGGAGGCCCATCCAGACATGTGGATGTCGCATCATTGCGGGTTCCCCTTCTCGTTCTTGTAGTCCCGGAGGCGTGGCCTGCGGCAAGAGGGAACGGCGGTCAAGACTGCCTGGCTTCGACGACCGAGCCCCTGCTAAAAGCAGTCGGGCCTCATCAACGAATCACGTTCTCCGGGAGTATAGACAGCGACCAACGGCACGCAACGAAGGCCGTGAAATGAACTTCATTAAATGGCTGAATGGCCTGAAAACCGCGTGCTTGATAGGTCATGGCGCAATAATGGCATTTCGATATGCCTGAGCATGCACACGTTTGCGTGATTTATAACAAATACGTCTTAGGTATTCTGTATACCGAGCTAATTTAGTGTCTTCCGTTTGAAACGTAATGTCCCTGGAGTTGTCATGAACATCGCTGCTGTACGCGAGCAGGTAAGCCAAGCCCATCAACACGAAGGCCAGACCGGCCAACTGAAAAAGCGTCTCGAGCTGCAACTGCCCCACCTGCACCCCTCGATCCAACTGCCTGAGCAGGACGCCCAGGGTACTTTGGCGCGCTTCGTCAGCGCCTACATCGACCAGGTTCCGGAACTGCTGGAGGCCGCCCATGAGGTCGCCCGCGAGGCCGGGATCGAATCGCAGATCAAACCTGTACTGAAAATCGCCGAAGCCTACTTTCTGCAGCCGCCCAGCGTGATGCAAGGGCATGTGGGCCTGGACTGCCTGCTGGATGAGGCCTACCTGGCGCACCGCCTGGTGGAAGAGGTGAACGACCTGTACATCCGCCACTTCCAGCAACCGTTGATCCCGGTCGACACCACCGTCGCCAACCTGATTGCCCACCAGTTGATTGGCGAGACGTTTGCCAACCAGCTGGATGAAGTGGTGCACCACTCGGTGGATGAAATGTTGAATGACGACAGCTTCGCGGTGGAATCGGTGGAGGCCTACCGCGAGAAATTGAGCAGCCCGAAAACAGGCGCGGCGTGGAAGCGCTGGCCGTGCCTGTCACGGCAGCTGGGGGTGGAGCTGGGCCAGCCGGCCTGAAGTTCCTGTCCCAGCCTCTTCGCGGGCACGCCCGCTCCCACAGGGAAAGCACATGCCTTAATGGCTGTGGATTACCTGTGGGAGCGGGCGTGCCCGCGAAAGGGCCGGCTCATGCAGCAAATATTCCGGCTCTAGGCCCCAACCCCGGCCGTAGTCCGCATCCGCCCCTCGATCCGCCGCTTCAAGCGCCGCTGCTCGATCAGCAACCGCGACCCATTTGCCAAATTACTGCGGCCCCAATCTTCAAGCAGCTCAAGGCACGAGTGGTCGATATAGCTGAGGTTACCCAGCGGCACATGCAGCGTGGTCCCCGCCGGCACGCTATCCAGCACCTGAGTCAGCGCCGGCACCTTGAGGAAGGTGGCCGCGCCACTCAAGCGCAGCTCCATGTGCCCAGCCTTCTCCAGGCTGACCAGGTTGATCTTCAACCGCGCCGCCTTCAGTGCCAGCTTCAGCAAGGTCAGGGCAAAGCCCAGCAATACGCCGGTCAGCAGGTCGGTAAAGATGATCGCCAGTGCCGTCGCCGCGTAGGTGACCATCGGCATGCGGCCATAGCGGCCCAACCCACGAAACGCCTTGAAATCCACCAGTTTGACCCCGGTGAACACCAGCACACCCGCCAGGCTCGCCACCGGGATCTGCTGCAGCACGCTGCTCAGCGCCACCACGAATGCCAGCAGCCACAAGCCATGGAAGATCGCTGAAGCCCGAGTCTGCGCACCAGCCTGCACGTTCGCCGAGCTACGCACGATCACCCCGGTCATCGGTAACGCGCCGAGCACCCCACACAGCATGTTGCCGATGCCCTGGGCAGACAGCTCACGGTCGAAGTCCGAACGTTGGCCGCTGTGCATGCGGTCAACCGCTGCAGCCGACAACAAGGTTTCGGCGCTGGCGATGAAGGCCAGAGCGAAAGCGGCGACCAACAGGGTAGGGTCGGCCAGTTGCATCAGGTCTCCAGGGCGGATCCAGTCGATGGCCTCGGACAGGTCGGCCGGCACCTGTACGCGATTCACCGGCAAGGCCAGCCACATGCTGATGGCCGTCATGGCCGACACGCCCAGCAGGGCACCTGGGACAAAGCGCAGCCGCTGCGGCCGCAGGCGCTCCCAGCCCCACATGATGGCGATGGTGCCCAGACCCAGCGCACCGGCCATCCAGCCGGAGCCGGCGCTTTCCTGTGGCAGGGCCGCAGCCACGGTCGCCGGGAACTCCAGCAGGTTCTGCATGCCGGATGGCTGCGGCGCGGTATCGAACATCACATGCACCTGCGACAGCACGATCAGCACGCCAATCCCCGCCAGCATGCCGTACACCACCGCCGGCGCGGTAACCCGGAACCAGCAGCCCAGGCGCAGACGCCCGGCCAGCAACTGCAGCAAGCCGGCCAGCAGCAGGATCGGCCCGAGCATGGCCATGCCATGCTGGCGTACCAGTTCGAATACCAATACCGCCAGGCCAGCGGCCGGTCCACTGACCTGCAGCGGGGAACCGGCGAGAAAACCCACGACAACACCGCCGATAATGCCGGTAATCAGGCCTTTGGCGGGCGGCATGCCCGAAGCGATCGCAATGCCCATGCACAACGGCAGGGCCACCAGGAAGACCACCACCGACGCCAGCAACTCACGCGGCAGGGCCGCTTTCAACTGTGTAATGTTCACCGTGTTTCTCCTTTCTCTGTCGCACAGCCATTCCCCTGGCCGTGGGCACGTTTGCCCCTGACGAGCGCGCAGGCGCGGGCCGCCAGCGGGCGTGCCGGCAGGCAGTCAGGGAATTCAAGGCAGCCGAAAGCCATGCCACACCCCTGCAGGGTGCAGCCGGCTATCAAGGTTCCAGCGGGTGGATGGGTCGCTTAGTAGCGGCCTCTCGGAGTAGCGCAGGGGACCGGCTCGCCAGCAGCCAGGGGCAGGAAGGTATCGCTGGCGGCGTCGTAGGCTTCGATCTTGCTGGTCTCGATGTCGTAGACCCAGCCATGGATGTACAGCTCACCGGCTGCCAGGCGCGAAGCCACCGAAGGGTGAGTACGCAGGTGATGCAGCTGGGCGATGACGTTTTCCTTGGTCAGCACTTGCATGGTTTCGTGTTCGCTGCCGCACGAGCAGTTGTTCTCGACCACGGTGCGGGCCACTTCGGCGTGGCGCAACCAGGCGGACACTGTCGGCATCTTGGTCAGCGATTGCGGGTTGAGCACGGCACGCATGGCGCCGCAGTCGGAGTGGCCGCAGACGATGATGTGATGCACTTTCAACGCCAGCACGGCGTACTCGATAGCGCTGGAAACGCCGCCGTTCATCTGGCCATAAGGCGGTACCACGTTACCGACGTTACGGGTCACGAACAGGTCGCCAGGCGAACTCTGGGTGATCAGCTCGGGAACGATGCGCGAGTCGGCGCAGGTAATGAACATGGCTCGCGGGGTTTGCGCGGTGGCGAGCTTCTTGAACAGCTCTTGCTGCTCGGGGAAAACGTCATGGTGAAAACGCAGGAAGCCGTCGACGATGTGCTTCAGGGCGGCATCGGCGCTCTCCGCGGGGACCTGCGGTACGACCTTGGATGGGTCCTTGACGGGCATGATTCATCCTCTTGACGGTGTGTAGGTAAATCCATTTTACCGGTGAAAGATTCTGGCTATGCAGGGATTTAGATGACACGCACAGGCCATAGATCACAGTCGGTGAAGACTGATTTCCTACGCTAGCGGGGAAAACTTAACTGAAACTTAATTCGAAGGCTCTAGAACGGGTGTTCCAGATAGGAAGGGCGGGCACTGGATAATAGCAAAAAAACATCAACTGCCAAGAGCCATTAGTCCAATTATCTACTTGGATTAGTTGTATTGACGGATGGCAATGCGCCCCATGCGGGAACCCGGAACCTGCACAGAACCTGTGGGAGCGGGCGTGCCCGCGAAAGAGGCAGCTTGGTACAAGGCACCGGCTGCGCCGGTGTTCGCGGGCGCGCCCGCTCCCACAAAGGCCGTGCTCTGCTCAAGCATCAGAACAGCGCCATCTGCCCACCCGGTGGGCAAAACGCCGAACAATCCAGCGCCTGCGCTTCTCGCCCTTCGAACTCCAGCCGCTTCATGGCCTTGGCAAAGCGCTGCGCCAGCAACTCGGCAAACACGCCTTCACCGCGCATGCGCGCACCAAACCGGCTGTCGTACAGTTCTCCGCCGCGGCTCTGGCGGATCAGGCTCAATACATGCGCCGCCCGCTGCGGGTAATGGTCCTGCAGCCATTGCTCGAACAACGGTGCCACTTCCAGCGGCAAGCGCAACATCATGTAGGCTGCGCTCTGTGCACCGGCCTCCCTCGCCGCATCCAGCAGCCGTTCCAGTTCACTGTCGTTGATCATCGGGATCATCGGCGAACACAACACGCCCACCGGTACTCCCGCCTCACGCAACACACGGATAGCCCGCAAGCGCGCCTTGGGTGATGCCGCGCGCGGTTCCAGCACCCGTTTCAGGTCATCGTCCAGCGTGGTCAGGCTGATCATCACCCGTACCAGACGCTGGCGGGCCATCTCGGCCAGCAGGTCGAGGTCGCGCAGCACCAGTGAACCCTTCGTGACGATGGTCACCGGATGGCGAAAACGCAGCAGCACTTCGAGCAGGCGACGGGTCAGCAGTTGCTCCCGCTCGATCGGCTGGTACGGGTCGGTATTGGAACCCAGGTTGATCGGCGCGCAAATGTAACCCGGTTTGCTCAATTGTTGCTCAAGCACCTCGGCGGCGTTGGTCTTGGCAATCAGCTTGGTCTCGAAATCCAGGCCGGGGGAAAGGTCCCAGTAGGCGTGGGAAGGGCGGGCATAACAGTAGATGCAACCGTGCTCGCAACCACGGTATGGGTTGATGGAGCGGTCGAAGGGCAGGTCGGGAGACGTATTGCGGCTGATCACCGACCTGGCCGTCTCTACCCGCACCTCGGTGCCCTGGGTTTGCGGCACCTCCTGACACCAGCCGTCATCCTCTGCCACCGAATGGCTGGGGGCAAAGCGGTTGTGCGGATTGTGCGCCGTGCCACGGCCCTTTTGCGGTGCTGGAGGAATCATGGCCTACCCCTGATACTGTATTCATATACAGTATATTGCCTGCCTGATTCTTTCCAGCACCTCCGGTCAGCGCGCGTTCACTTCAGGCCATGCCAACGTAGAAAGGGCAGCTGGCTCGACTGCCGGCCGAGGAACACCTCGATACCTTCACGCAACGGTCGCGATGCCCCTGGGGCAAGCAATGTCTCCTGCAGCGCCTGCCCTGTGGCCCGGTCCAGCAGGCCTTGGGCCTCGAAGCGGGTGAACAGGTCGAAGGCGTGCACGTCCGACCACAGATAGGCGTAATAACCGGCATCGTAGCCGTTTACCAGATGGTCGAAGGCATGCGCCGGGTGCTCGAAATCGGCCAGGGGCCAGTAACCACAATACTCACGGGCATCGCCCAGGCGCTGCTCGAGGGACCGGCCATCGGTCGGCATGCCATGCAGGTCCAGGTCGAACAGCGCCATGCTCAGGTCGCGCGCGGTTTCTTCCACACCTTGTTGCCGCAAGCGGCGCAGGCACTCATCGACCCGCGTCCGGGAAAGCTGGCTACCATCGTGCTGGTGCGAAGAGATCGCCACCAGGTAATCCGCGTCCCAGACCCAGCGCTCGAACAGCTTGCCGAACAACTCCACGCCATCGGTACCGAGTTCGGTGACGTTGGACATCACGTGGTTGGTCGTGCGCACCAGCAAATGGTGCAAGGCATGGCCAAACTCATGGAACAGCTTGCGCAGTGACAGATGGTCCAGCAACGGCTGGCTACCCGGCAGCGCTGCCGGCACGTCGCTATAGACCACCACCGAGGCCGTCTGGAAGATTCCCTCGGCATCGACCCGACGGTTGCGAATGTAGGTGGTGAATACCGAGTCAGGTTGTTTGCCGGCATGCTGTACGGCGTCCAGGTACAGGAAACCGATCAAGGCGTTGTCCTGCCACACCTCGAACGGTTGCACGCTGTCATCCCAGGTTGCCAGCGGCCTGGCCAGCAGCGTTACGCCAAACAGTTTTTCCGCCAGCTGCTGCAATGCCCTGACCACGACATTCAGCGGGAAGTATTCGCGCAAGGCTTCGGTGGAAAGCACCGTGCGCGACGAGGCCTGCAGGTACGCAATGTCCCAGGGTTGGACATTCCCCAGCCCTTCGGCTGAGGCCTGGCGCTGCATATCTGCACGCCAATTCAGTACGGCCGGCCGCACATGGTCGGCCAGGTCATGAAGGAAGCTGCGCACCTGGGCAACCGAACCCGCGCTCTTCATCTGCAGGCTCTGCTCCAGATGGCTGGCAAAGCCGAGCAGGTGGGCCTTTTCTTCCAGCAGCCTCGCAAGTTGCTCCAGGTGCAAGCGATTATCCTGCTGTTGGCCAAGGCCGACGCCTCGGGTGTGGTAAGCCCGGTATACGCGCTCACGCAGTTGGCGGTTGTCAGCATGTTTGAGCACGGCCTCGGTGGTCGCGCTTTCGCATGCAATCAACCAACCCGGCTCACCCGCCTCCTGTGCCCTAGTAGCCAGCTCGTCACGGATACGTTGAGGTACACCGCTCAGTTCGGATTCATCCGTGATGCTCAGCCCTGGTCGGTTGATGTTGCTGCGAAACGCCTCCCGCGCAGCGCCAATCTGTTTCAGCAGGTCGGCCAGGCGCAGCTTGCCTGCTGGGTCGAGCGATGCACCACTGGAGGCGAACTTGTGCAGATGCCAGCGCAATGTGGCGCGTTTCTGGGCATCCAGCTGCTTGCCAATGTCGCTGTTGGCCAAGCGCTCATACAGGGCCTGCAGTGCGGAATTGGTGAACTTCTGTTCGAACCGCTCCGTGGCCTTGGCGAAGAAGTCGAAAATGGCACCGGCCCAGGCTTCATCCCGACCAACCAACGGCGAGGCAGCATACAACACCGTCAGAAGCTGACTATCCAGCCCATCCACCGCCAGCACCATGTCATCCCAGGTTGGCAATGCCTGCTGGTCGCGGATGATGCGTTCAATGCCTTGCTCGTGCGCCAACAGCACATGGTCGAAGGCAACTTGCATGTTTTGCAGCGTGATCGACGGGTAATCGACGGGGATACGGCTATTTTGCAGAAGGGGGTTGTCCATGGTGCAACACCTTGCTCGTAGAGAAGAGCAGGCGAGCTTGCATGGCCGGCGTGCAGCAGGTGGCCTGACTATCTACCACCCGGGCACGGCGCCCGGGCGGCACGACGGCTTTATTCAGCCGGTTTCTTCAGCTTCGGGTTTGGGAAGAACTGCACCGTCTGTACCTTGGCCGGCGCGGCTTTCGGTTCCAGATGGTTGACCCGGGTACCGAGCTCCTTCGGCACCGACAAGCCCTGCTCGTTGAGGGTGTCGGTAAAGCCGCAGGCCACGCATTCACGATGCGGTACGCCGTCTTCGTTCCACATCATCAGCTTGTCGGTCTCACTGCACGCCGGGCATACCGCCCCGGCAATGAAGCGTTTCTTGGTCTTGTTCACGGCTACCTCGCTCATGCTGCAGCGTCCTCGCTCAGGCCACTATGGCGCAGCAAGGCATCGATGGAAGGCTCACGGCCACGGAAGTCGACGAACAACTCCATAGGCTCGCGCGAACCACCGCGTGCCAGGATTGCCTCGCGGAAGGCACGGCCGGTTTCGGCGTTCAGCACGCCTTCTTCCTCGAAGCGCGAGAAGGCGTCAGCCGACAGCACTTCGGCCCACTTGTAGCTGTAGTAGCCCGCGGCATAACCACCAGCGAAGATGTGCGCAAAGCTGTTGGGGAAGCGGTTGTACGCCGGTGGGCGCATGACCGACACCTCGTCGCGCACGCCTTCGAGCACCTGCAGCACGCTGCGGCCGTCGCCATGGGTGGCATGCAGTTCAAAGTCGAACAGCGAGAACTCCAGCTGGCGCACCATCATCATGCCCGACTGGAAGTTCTTCGCCGCCAGCATCTTGTCCAGCAGGTCCTGGGGCAGTGGGGCACCGGTTTCGTAGTGGGCGGAAATCAGTGCCAGGCCTTCCGGCTCCCAGCACCAGTTTTCCATGAACTGGCTCGGCAGTTCCACCGCGTCCCAGGCCACGCCGTTGATGCCAGACACACCGGCATGCTCGATGCGGGTCAGCATGTGGTGCAGGCCGTGGCCGAACTCGTGGAACAAGGTGGTGACTTCATCGTGAGTCAACAGCGCCGGCTTGCCGGGTGCGGCCGGGGTGAAGTTGCACACCAGGTTGGCCACCGGGCTCTGCAACTGGCCGGCAGCTGTGCGGCGGCGGTCACGCGCGCCATCCATCCAGGCGCCGCCACGCTTGTTGGGGCGGGCGTAGAGGTCGAAGAAGAAGCGGCCGACATGCTGGCCGTTTTCCTTGATCTCGAACAGGCGCACATCCGGGTGCCAGCTGTCGAAGCCCTTGAGTTCGGCGATCTCGATGCCATACAGGCGCTGCACGATGCTGAACAGGCCGCTCAGTACCTTATCGATCGGGAAGTAGGCGCGCAGGGCTTCCTGAGAAACGCTGTAACGCTGCTCACGCAGCTTCTCGCCGAAGTAGCCGGCGTCCCAGCTGGCCAGTTCAGGGCAGCCCTGCTCGGCGGCATAGGCCTTGAGCTGCTCCAGATCCTGGGCAGCGAACGGCTTGGAACGCTTGGCCAGGTCACGCAGGAAGCTCAGCACCTGGTCGCTGGACTCGGCCATCTTGGTGGCCAGGCTCAGCTCGGCGTAGTTCTTGTAGCCCAGCAGTTCGGCCAGTTCCTGGCGCAGACCGAGGATTTCCTGCATCACCGGGCCGTTGTCGAACTGGCCTGCATTCGGGCCCTGGTCCGAGGCACGGGTGCAGTATGCGGCGTAAAGCTCTTCGCGCAGGGCGCGGTCGCTGGCGTAGGTCATCACCGCGTAGTAGCTGGGGAATTCCAAGGTGATCAGCCAGCCGTCGAGGCCGTTGGCCTGGGCGGCGGCGGCCATCTGCGCCTTGGCCGAATCGGTCAGGCCGGCCAGCGCTGCTTCGTCGGTAACGTGCTTGGTCCAGGCCTGGGTGGCATCGAGCAGCTGGTTGGAGAAACGGCTGCCCAGCTCGCTGAGCTTGCTCTGCACTTCGGCGTAGCGCTGCTGTTTATCCGCCGGCAGGTCGATACCCGACAGGCGGAAGTCACGCAGGGCGTGCTCGAGGATAGTCTTTTGCGCCACGTCGAAACCGGCGGCCTCGGGGCTGTCGATCAGCGCCTGGTAGGCTTCGAACAGCGCGCGGTTCTGGCCCAGTTCGGTAGAGTAGGCGCTCAGCGCCGGCAGGCACGACTCATAGGCTTCGCGCAGCTGCGCGCTGTTGCACACCGCATTGAGGTGGCTGACCGGGCTCCAGGCGGCGCCCAGGCGGTCGTTCAGTTCGTCCATGGCCAGCACCAGGCCAGCCCAGGTAGGGTTCTTGCCTTGCTTTTCGAGGATCTCGGCAATGGCTTTACGGTTGTCGGCCAGGATCGCTTCGATCGCCGGCAACACGTGTTCGGCACGGATTTGCGAGAAGGGCGGCAGATCGTAGGACTGCAGAAGCGGGTTGTTCGCACTCACGGTTTGGATACCTTGGCAGAAGAAACACTGCCCCATCTTAATTACAATCGACGCCGACCGCAGCAGGCAGCCTGCCTATCGGCACAGATGAGAGACGCTATCATGGCCATCCGAAGCTTCCAGCAACACACTCCGAAAGTTGGGCCCAGGGCCTTCGTCGACCGATCGGCGGTAGTGCTGGGCGACGTGGAAATCGGTGAAGACAGCTCCGTCTGGCCGTTGACCGTTATACGCGGCGACATGCACCGCATCCGCATCGGCGCGCGTACCAGCGTGCAGGACGGCAGCGTGCTGCACATCACCCATGCCGGCCCGTTCAACCCGGACGGCTTCCCGCTGATCATCGGTGACGAAGTGACCATCGGCCACAAGGTCATGCTGCATGGCTGCACCTTGGGCAACCGCATACTGGTCGGCATGGGCAGCACCATCATGGACGGCGCCATCGTCGAGGACGAAGTGATCATCGGCGCCGGTAGCCTGGTGCCGCCGGGCAAGCGCCTGGTCAGTGGCTACCTGTACATGGGCAGCCCGGTGAAGCAGGCCCGGCTGCTGAACGACAAGGAACACGCATTTTTCGCCTACAGCGCCAGTAACTACGTGAAGCTCAAGGACCAGCACCTGGCCGAAGGTTACGACCAACCGGAATGACCGCATTCGCGGGTAAACCCGCGAAGAAGGCCACGCAGCACTCAAGTGGAACTCAGTAAATGCACCAGCAAAACATCCTGTTCGACCTCGACGGCACCCTGACCGACCCACGCCAGGGCATCACCCGCTCGATCCAGTACGCCCTGGCCAAACTGGGCATCGACGAGCCGGACCTGACCCGCCTCGAGCACTTCATCGGCCCGCCTCTGCTGCAGGCCTTCATGCAGTTCTACAGCTTCGACGAAGCCAAGGCATGGGATGCAGTGAACTTCTATCGGGAACGCTTCAGCGTCACCGGCCTGTACGAAAACCTGGTGTTCGAAGGTGTGCCGGAGCTGCTCGAGGCCCTGAACGGCCAGGGCCGCACCCTCTACATCGCCACCTCCAAGCCGTGGAAGTTCGCCCGTGAAATCGCCCGGCACTTCGCCTTCGACCACCACTTCAAGGTGATCTACGGCAGTGAACTGGATGGCACACGCACCAACAAGGTCGAGCTGATTCGCCACCTGCTTGATGAAGAAGGGCTGGACCCGGCGCATACACTGATGATCGGCGACCGCAAGCATGACCTGATCGGTGCGCGCAGCAATGGCTTGCAGGCGGTGGCGGTGGGGTACGGGTTTGGTAGCCAGGAAGAACTGATGGCGGAAGAGCCGGCCTACCATTTTGCTACCTTGGCCGAGATGCATCAGGCATTTCTCAAGGCTTGATGGCCCTGGGGGCTGCTTTGCAGCCCATCGCGACACAAGGCCGCTCCTACAGGCGATCGCGTATCTTCTGTAGGAGCGGCCTTGCGTCGCGATGGGCCGCAAAGCGGCCCCAAAATCTCACCGGCTAACCATCAACCGCCGCAACGCCGCCTTCCGCTCTTCAATCGGCAACTGCCCCAACTGCTCGACCCGCTGATAAAACCGTGCCCAGTCCCCACCCACCTCACCGAACACCGCCGCAAACGCCGGTACCCACTGGTCATACAGCCCGAACGGCAGCAACTTGGCATTGCTCATCGGCCCATACATCCAGGCGTCATAGCGCTTGTCACCACCCCACTGGGCATCACGCACCTGCCGGTATTCCCGCCTTAGCCGCTCGAACTCCGCCTGCTTGGCCGTCCGCTTCTGCGCATCATCCAGAGGCCCGGTATAAATCGCCTGCAACCGTTCGCGGCTGGCCAGTACCAACCGGATGAACTGCTCACGCTGCTGCCCCTGCTCCCCACCAGAGGCAGCCAGGCCCCGCGCCACGCGCCATTGCCGGGTGCCTTCCTGCTCGACGAAGGAGGCAAACGACTCGTTGAACTCGGTGTCGTCCTGCACATAGAAGCGCTGGTGGGCCAGCTCATGGAAGATCAACGTGGCCAGGCGCTCGTCGCTCCAGCCCACCATCGACGACAGGATCGGGTCGTCGAACCAGCCCAGGGTCGAATAGGCCTCCACGCCGCCCACATACACATCCATGCCGTCCTGGCGCATCAACGCCGCCGCCCCACGCGCCGCGCCTTGCTGGTAATAGCCGCGATAGGCCACACATCCCGCGATCGGGAAGCAGTGCGTCACTGGCTGCAAAGACAGCTCGGGGGTGGCGAACACATTCCATACCACGTAGGGCCTGCCAAGGTCGGCATACACCCGATAGCTGCGGTTATCCGGCAGCTTCAGTTGCTGGCTGGCAAATGCTCGCGCCTGCTTGGCATGCTCCAGGCGCGCGCGCAATTGCGGTGAAGTGGCCGGGTTGGCCACTACCTGCTCCAGCGGCTGACGTGCGCGTAGCAGCTGCCACTGGCCCTCGGCCAACTGCCCATAGTAGGCCGCGCTGCTGCAACCGTTCAGCAGGAGCACCGCCAGCAGGGGAACCAAACGGGTGAAAACAAGGTCGAGTGGCCCAGGGCCTGAGCGCTGCATAAGAAAAAGTCGAAGCATCCGGGACTGTCTGACTCGCTCAAGGCCGATTCACTCCAAGACTATCTCGCCAAGGGGGCGTTTCGCCATGCGTGCACTGTTGGTCACCGGCTCACTGTTGCTGATATCCGCCTGTTCGACCTTGCCAGACCCCGACCCGAACCAGGCCTGGATCGACCTCACGCCCTACGACAACACCTCGCTGCACGCCGTGCAGGTAGATGAACGCGACTGGGCCGACAGCCGTTACTTCGAAGTACAGCCCGGCAGCCACGAGCTGACTGTGCGCTACCAGTTTCCGGTTACCCCCAGCAATATCGGCCCGGTCGAGGAGCCGTTGTGGCGGGATTGCCAGGTCAAGCTGACCTTCAAGGATTTCAGTGCCGGCCAGCGCTACCAGCTGCAGGCTGGCAGCATCGGTTTCCGCCCCTGGATCAAACTCTATGACCACCAGCAGAAACTGGTTGGGCAGGGTTTGCCTGCAGGCTGCCAGCGCACCTGAAACGCACAAACGGCGCTATGCTTGTAGCTTATAAGTCGCAAGTGGGAGTCTTGCCATGCGCCAGCCCATGATGCTGATCGCCCTCAGTGCATTGGGGGCTTGCGCCAGCCCCTTGCCGCCCGTCGACCCCAAGCAGGCCTGGGTCGACCTGTACACCATGACTCCCGGCAGGGTGATCATGGCCGACCGCCTCGACGGCAAGCGCCTGGAGGATGGCCGTTACTTCCAGGTGACGCCGGGCAAGCACGAACTGGTAGTGCGCTTCGATTACGAGATATATGGGGGCGGCCTCATGACCCAGCCCAGGGACCGTACCTGCTACCTGACCGTGCGCTTTGACAACTTCAAGGCCGGCGAACGCTATCGGCTGGAGGCACGGGCGCCGGTGATGGAGCCGCAGGTGCTGCTCTATGACGGCAACCGCAAGGTGGTGGTGAACGAGCCTAGCGAGGTGTTCTGCATTCCGTGATCGGGGCTGCGAATGGGCCGCAAAGCGGCCCCGCAATCCTGAACCTACCGATCATTCTTCTGATAAATGATCTTCTTGGTCCCACCATCGCAGGTCCCGACGACCATGTTCTGGTCCTTGACCTCGCTGTTGGGCACGATCTCCAGGGTGTAGGACGGAACACCCTGGGCCTGGATCTTGGCCTCGATCTCGGCTTTGAGCTCCTCGCACGGCTTGACCGCCGCCAGCGCAGATGTGGCGACCAAGGAAGCCAACACGGCGATTGCTACGCGAATCATGAAACGGCTCCTGAAAGGGCAGCGTGCTGCCGACGCTGTTTAGACTACAACAAACCGCCCTTATTGCACTGCTTCACCCCACCAGCGCCGCATCCAGGCTGATCTTCGCGTTCAGCACCTTGGACACCGGGCACCCAGCCTTGGCCTTGTCGGCAATCTCCAGGAACTGCACTTCACTCGCCCCAGGCACCTTGGCCCTGAGCACCAGATGCACTGCGGTAATGGCAAAGCCATCAGCTTGCTTGTCGAGTGTCACTTCGGCAGCGGTGTCGATCCTGTCCGGGGTGAACCCCGCTTCGCCCAGCATCATCGACAGTGCCATCGAGAAGCAGCCAGCGTGCGCCGCGCCGATCAGCTCCTCCGGGTTGGTCCCGGGTGAGCCTTCGAAACGGGTATTGAAACCGTAGGGGTTCTGCTTGAGCGCGCCACTTTCAGTAGAAAGCAGGCCTTTGCCGTCCTTCAGGCCACCTTGCCAGATCGCCGATGCTGTCTTTTTCATGATGCCTCCTGGTCTCGGGTTACATGCTCATGGCTTCAGAGGTCAGCCGCCTATAGCAAGTTCAGAGCAATCGCACGGCAAGCATTGAATCCGTCGAATGTGCCCATACAGAGTTGTAAAGGCCTGTGGCCAAAAACCTTTGCGGAGGCTCCATGACGCAGCTGCGTGAACTGAAAATTTCCACCCTCGACCTGGTGCCGGTGCGCGCCGACGCCGGCCCGGCGCAGTCGCTGCGCAACGCGCTGGACCTGGCGCAGCACGTCGAACGCTTTGGTTACAACCGCTTCTGGGTTGCCGAGCACCACAACATGGACGGCATCGCCAGTTCGGCGACTTCGGTGCTGATCGGCTACCTGGCCGGGGGCACCTCGAGCATTCGCGTGGGCTCTGGCGGGGTCATGCTGCCCAACCACGCACCGCTGGTGATCGCCGAGCAGTTCGGCACCCTGGCCAGCCTGTACCCAGGGCGCATCGACCTGGGCCTGGGTCGCGCGCCGGGTTCCGATCAGATGACCGCCTACGCTCTGCGCCGCGACCGCGCCGGCGGCCCGGATGATTTCCCGGACGATGTCGAGGAACTGTCACGCTACCTCGGCCCGCGTACCGATGATCAAAAAGTGATCGCCGTGCCAGGGCACGACACCGACGTACCGATGTGGCTGCTCGGCTCCAGCCTGTTCAGCGCTCAATTGGCCGGCATGCGCGGCATGCCCTACGCTTTCGCCTCGCACTTTGCGCCGCGCTACATGCACGAGGCGATCCGCGTGTACCGCAACCACTTCAAGCCCTCGACAACGCTGGACAAGCCATACGTGATGCTGGGCATCCCCATGGTGGTGGCGGAAACCGACGAAAAGGCCGAATACCTGGCCACGTCCGTGTACCAGCGCATCCTCGCGCTGATTCGCGGGCAGAGCCTGATGCAGAAGCCGCCGGTGGAAAGCATGGATGGGCTGTGGCTGCCCCATGAGCGGGACGCGGTGGGCAGCTTCCTCGGCTTGGCGATGATTGGCAGCCCGCAGAAGGTGCGGGCCAAGGTGGAAGTGCTGCTGGAGCAGACCGGAGCAGATGAGCTGATCTTCACCTGTGATTTGTATGAGCATGCGGACCGGATTCGGTCCTATGAACTGTTGGCGCAGGCTCTCAAGACCGCGTGATCTTCTTCGCGGGTAAACCCGCTCCCACAGGTACGGCGTCGCTCTCAGGCCTGTGATATCCCTGTGGTAGCGGGTTTACCCGCGAAGAACCCAACCCGTTAACCGCGCCGGTACACAATCTCCTTGGTACCAGCCTCGCAGCTACCAATCACCTTGCCGGCCGGGTCGCCCTTGTCGACGATCTCCAACTTGTAGCCGGTAACCCCCTTGGCATCCAGCTTGGCCGCAATCTCTGCCTTGAGTTCCTCGCACGGCTTGCCCGCCGCCAGCGCACCACCGGCCAGGGTCATCAGGCCCAGCGCCAGAATCAGTTTGTTCATCACTCGCTTTCCTTGTGCAGATGACATCAGAAAGGGCGCCCGCCAAGGCGCCCTCTTCCTAAATACCCCATCATGTCGGGCTCATCCAGCCCGGCAATATGTCAGCTATTGGCGATACGGAAGCCGACCTTCAGCGTGACCTGGAAGTGCGCCGCCTTGTTGTCACGGATATGGCCACGGGTATCTATCACTTCGAACCACTCCAGGTGCTTGATGCTCTTGCCGGCTTCGGCCAGAGCATTGTTGATCGCCTCTTCGATGCTGGTGGTCGAAGACCCCACCAGTTCGATCTTCTTGTAGGTGTGATGATCGGTCATGAGCGCTCTCCTCGGATGATGGTGAGATTGAGCCTAGCAGTGCAGGCCTGGTTTACCTGCGAGCGGTCACTATTGGCGAAAGTTCGATCGCACTTTCCCGCGGGCCCAAGGTCGCAATCCTTACAGTCCATACTGCAAAGGAGAGTCAACATGCACCGCAATTCGCTGCGTAGAACGTCCCTGGAAAGCATGGAAGCGGAGATCGAGAGCCTTCTGAAAAGCCTGGAAAACCTCAAGCATGATGCGTCGGAGGAGTCCCAGAAATCGGTGAAGGCAATCCGCAGCAACGCCGAGAGCGCCCTTCGTCATTCGCGCCATCTGCTGAGCGATGCCTACGAGGAAGTGAAGCACCGCACCCGCCAGACCGGCATCGCCACCCGCGACTATGCCCAGGAACACCCGTACACCACCGCCGGCGTCGCCATTGGCGCGCTAGGCCTGCTGGCGGCGTACCTGATGTGCAAACGCAACTAAGCGCCCTGTCGCGCCAGTTCTGCCCTTAGCCACTGCGCCAACTGCTCGGCGCGCCCGTCCGCGGCGCGCCTGGGCACCCACAGCGCCAATGCCGCAGGGGTAGGTGAAAAGCCCCACGGCGCATTCAAACGGCCCGCCCGCAGGTCATCAGCGACCAGCGGCTGCGGCGCAATCGCCACACCCAACCCGGCCACCGCAGCTTCCAGCAGGTAATACAGGTGCTCGAAAGCCTGGCCATAGTGGAGGGTCGCCGGCTCCAACCCCTGTTCCAGTGCCCAGGTCGGCCAAG
The DNA here is from genome assembly GCF_015680405.1 of Pseudomonas pudica. Lineage (GTDB taxonomy): Bacteria > Pseudomonadota > Gammaproteobacteria > Pseudomonadales > Pseudomonadaceae > Aquipseudomonas > Aquipseudomonas pudica. The sequence continues at coordinate 153,829 of NZ_JADLJS010000004.1, read as the reverse complement.
CCTGCGGACGCGAGGTGGTGTGCAGCAAGGCTTCGCCCAGCAAGGCCTTGGCCGGCGCGCCCCGCAAGCGCTCGAAACCGGCGAAATGCGGGCTGAGCACCGGCCCGATGCGCTCCTCGGCCAGTACATGCACCTGCATGTCCGACGGCCATGGCGGCTCGGCATACACCAGCAGCGCATCCAGCCCAGGCCGTCGCGGGTCCAGGTCACCTTCACCGGCCGACAGGTGCAAGCGTAGCTCTGGCAAATCTGCCTGCAACCGCCCCAACCGTGGGATGAACCAGCGCGCCAGCAGGCTGCCCGAGCAGCCCAGCACGAACGGCGCCTCGCTGACATCGTGGCTGAGCTCGGCGCACACGCTGCGCAGGCGATCGAAGGCTTCGCTACTGACATCGCGCAGGCGTACGCCGGCATCTGTGAGTTTGATGCCACGCCCGTCCTTCACGAACAGCGCGACACCGAGGTGCTCTTCAAGTACCTTGATCTGCCGGCTGACGGCGCCATGGGTGACGTGCAGCGCTTCGGCAGCCTGGCTGACGCTGTTTAGCCTTGCGGTCGCTTCGAAGGCCCGCAGGGCATTGAGGGGAGGGAGGTCGTGGGCCATTTTATCTGTGAGTTTTTCTGACAAGTTTGCGCAATCTTATCGGTTTTCAGCCGGGCTTGCCGTGGTTACAGTAAAGCCCATCACTCATTCATAACGCCCTGGAGCGCCCCATGACCCAGTCCCAATACCGCCCCGGCCCCGACGCCAACGGCCTGTTCGGCTCGTTCGGCGGCCGCTACGTGGCCGAGACCCTGATGCCACTGGTGCTGGACCTGGCCCGCGAATACGAAGCGGCCAAGGCAGACCCCAAGTTCCTCGAAGAGCTGGCCTACTTCCAGCGCGACTACATCGGCCGCCCCAACCCACTGTACTTCGCCGAGCGCCTGACCGAGCACTGCGGCGGCGCGAAGATCTTCTTCAAGCGTGAAGAACTCAACCACACCGGCGCGCACAAGGTGAACAACTGCATCGGCCAGGTGCTGCTGGCCAAGCGCATGGGCAAGAAGCGCCTGATCGCCGAAACCGGCGCCGGCATGCATGGCGTGGCCACCGCCACCGTCGCTGCCCGCTTCGGCCTGCCTTGTGTGATCTACATGGGCGCCACCGACATCGAGCGCCAGCAGGCCAACGTGTTCCGCATGAAGCTGCTGGGCGCCGAGATCGTCCCGGTCACCGCCGGCACTGGCACCCTCAAGGATGCCATGAACGAGGCCCTGCGCGACTGGGTCACCAATGTCGAAGACACCTTCTACCTGATCGGCACCGTGGCCGGCCCGCACCCGTACCCGGCCATGGTCCGCGACTTCCAGTCGATCATCGGCAAGGAAACCCGCGCCCAGTTGCAAGAGAAGGAAGGCCGCCTGCCAGACAGCCTGGTTGCGTGCGTCGGTGGCGGCTCCAACGCCATGGGCCTGTTCCATGAGTTCCTCGAAGAGCCAAGCGTGCAGATCATCGGCGTCGAAGCCGGTGGCCATGGCGTGCACACCGACAAGCACGCTGCCAGCCTGAACGGCGGTGTACCGGGCGTGCTGCACGGCAACCGCACCTACCTGCTGCAGGACGAAGACGGCCAGATCACCGACGCCCACTCGATTTCCGCCGGCCTGGACTACCCGGGCATCGGCCCGGAGCACGCCTACCTGCACGAAGTGAAGCGTGTCGAGTACGTCAGCATCACCGACGACGAAGCGCTGGATGCGTTCCACGCCACCTGCCGCCTGGAAGGCATCATCCCGGCCCTGGAAAGCTCCCACGCCCTGGCCGAGGCGATCAAGCGCGCACCGAAGCTGCCCAAGGACCACTTGATGGTCGTGTGCCTGTCGGGCCGCGGCGACAAAGACATGCAAACCGTCATGAACCACATGGCCGCCCAGGAGAAACAGGCATGAGCCGTCTTGAACAACGCTTCGCCGAGCTGAAGGCCGAAGGCCGCTCGGCACTGGTCACCTTCGTCACCGCGGGCGACCCGGGCTATGACGCCTCGCTGCAGATCCTCAAGGGCCTGCCGGCAGCCGGTGCCGACGTGATCGAGCTGGGCATGCCGTTCACCGACCCGATGGCCGACGGCGTGGCCATCCAGCTGGCCACCCTGCGTGCCCTGGAAGCTGGCCAGACCTTGGCCAAGACCCTGCAGATGGTTCGCGAATTCCGTGTGGATAACCAGGCCACACCGATCGTACTGATGGGTTACTACAACCCGATCCACCGCTTTGGCGTGGAAAAGTTCGTGGCCGAAGCCAAGCAAGCGGGTGTCGATGGCCTGATCATCGTCGACCTGCCACCCGAGCACGACGCCGAACTGGCGACCCCGGCCCAGGCTGCGGGTATCGACTTCATCCGCCTGACTACCCCTACCACCGACGACGTGCGCCTTCCGCGCGTGCTGGAGCGCAGCTCCGGGTTCGTCTACTACGTGTCGGTGGCCGGCGTGACCGGCGCCGGCTCGGCGACCACCGAGCACGTGACCCAAGCCATTGCCCGCCTGCGTCGGCATACCGATCTGCCGATCAGCGTTGGTTTTGGCATTCGTACACCGGAGCAGGCTGCGGCCATTGCCCGACTATCGGACGGCGTGGTGGTGGGCTCGGCGCTGGTCGACAAGATTGCCCAGGCCAATAGTGCCGAGCAGGCAGTCAAAGATGTATTGAGCCTGTGCTCGGCACTGGCTGAAGGAGTGCGCAGCGCCCGCCGTTGAACCGCGTCGCCTTCATCGCCGGCAAGCCAGCTCCCACAGGTACAGCGCCGCCCTCAGGCCCTGTGATATCCCTGTGGGAGCTGGCTTGCCGGCGATGAGGCCAGTACAGACTATGAAGATCTAGCCCCCAAACATCGACAGATCCAGCGGCCGCACAGCCCCCATCCAGATCGCATGGTCACGGTGGTCCGCCAGTTCATCCCCGGTCAGCGGGTGCATGAAAACCACCAACCCCTTCCGATACAACGCCAACCAAGGCAACACCACACCCACCACCTCCGGCCCGAACGCCAACTGGCAGCTCCAGTCCGGGTGCGGCCCCACCGGTTTCTGGTGCATGCGCCCCATGGTCACGGGGAACAAACGCGCCGCTTCCTCGCACAGTTCACGGGCCTGGTCCATGGTCGCTGCGTCGTAGTAAACATGGGCGTGGTAACCCTTGATCCTCTGCACGATAACTCCTGATTGCGGTCCAACCATCACCACCTGCAAAGGGAGTGATGCAGTGAAAAACGCCGAAACCCCAGTGTTCAAACTGGTCCTGTTCGGGCCTGAAAGCAGCCTGGGCAACGCCCTGATGGTAGAGCTGCTGTCGCGCCAGCACGAAGTCACCGCCGTGGTCGACGACCTCAACCGCCACGCGCCGCGCCCCGGCCTGCATTTCAAGATAGGCGGGCTGGGCGATGCCGACCAGGCGGAGCAGGGCGCGGCAGGCGGGTCAGCAGTAATTGCCTTGTTGTCGACACTGGCACCGGGCGATTTGCCCGGGCAAGCCCGCATGAGCGAGGCGCTGGTGGCGGGGCTGAAGCGTACGACTATACGCCGGCTGTTGCTGGTGGGCGATTTCGATGTGCTGGATGAGCCGGGCAAGTACAGCGAGACAGAGCGGGAGTGTGTGGACCAGGTGGTGGACGGGTTACAGCGCAGTGCGTTGCACTGGACGCTGATCAATGCCCCACAGGAACTGGCCGGGTTGGGGATGGAGCATTTTCGCAGCACTGAAGGTACGCTGGAGCCGGGGTTGGCCGAGCCGTTGCGGCACCTGGCCAGGGTCGCGGCAGGGATGGTGGATATGCTGGAGCTGGATTTGCACCGGGGCGAGCATCTGAACTTCGTGGTCTAGATTGCCGGGGCTGCTGTGCAGCCCATCGCCGGCAAGCCAGCTCCCACAGGTGCTGTACAAGCCTGGAAAATGGCGCCGTCCCTGTGGGAGCTGGCTTGCCGGCGATGGGCCGCAAAGCGGCTCCAAAATCTCAAAGGCTACGCTCTTGCTCCAGCCAATCTACAAACCGCTCGATCAAGGCACCACGCCGCTTACGCGGCGGCAGCACGACGTAATACCCGCGCTCCGAACGCAAACTCCCCTCCAGCGGCCGGCACAGCAACCCCTGCTCGACCAACCCATCTACCAAATGCCCCCAGCCAATCGCCACCCCTTGCCCGGCAATCGCCGCCTGGATCAGCAACGTATAGTTATCAAACCGCAACTGCCCGGCCGGCGGCGGGCTGGCCACACCAAACCCGCGAAACACCCCCGACCAGTCAAACCAACGGCTAGCCTGCTCGCCCTTCAAGTGGAGCAAGGGCAATCGTTGCAAAGCCAGGGCTGACAAGGCTTTGCCGTGAATCAACCGGGGGCTGCACACCGGGAAAACCTCCTCATCGAACAGCCAGCGGCTCTCGCCCTGGTGAAAACGCCCGTCACCAAACAGCACCGCCACATCGATGTCCGGTCGCAACATGCCCTGGCTGCGCTCACCGGTTACCAGGCTCACATCCACCTGTGGATAAGCCTCGTGAAAACGCTGCAGCCGTGGCATCAGCCAGAACGCTGCAAAGGCGAAGTCGGTAGCCACCTGTAGCACTTCGCGCTGGCCGCGCCCACTGGCCTGGGCAATGCCGTCCTCCATGGCCTGCAGGCCCTGATGCACCTGTTCGAACAGCACCTGGCCAGCCTCGGTCAGCTCGATACCCCGATAAATGCGGTCGAACAGGCGCGTGCCCAACTGTGCCTCCAGCCGTTTGACTTGCTGACTCACCGCCGGCTGCGTGGTGCCCAGCTCCAGCGCCGCGGCGGTAAAGCCGCGCAAGCGTGCGGCGGCCTCGAACACGCGCAAGGTATCCAGCGACAGCTCGGCAAGGTGATCAAACATTAGCGTGGCTAATCCCAGTCATTGCCCGCCATGGGCTTTACCCATGTTATCCACAGTCGCATCTTGATAGGCAAGCGGTTCGCATAACCCTCAACGATGGAAGCCACCATGACGCGCCCGAATATCCTGTTCATCATGGCCGACCAGATGGCCGCGCCCTTGCTGCCGATCTACGCCTCTTCGCCGATCCAGATGCCGCACCTTAGCCGCCTTGCCGAACAGGCGGTGGTGTTCGACTCGGCCTACTGCAACAGCCCGTTGTGCGCGCCGTCGCGCTTCACTCTGGTCAGCGGCCAGTTGCCCAGTCGCATCGGCGCCTACGACAACGCCGCCGACTTCCCCGCCGACGTGCCGACCTACGCCCATTACCTGCGCCGCCTGGGTTACCGCACAGCGCTGTCGGGCAAGATGCACTTCTGCGGCCCGGACCAGTTGCATGGCTACGAAGAACGCCTTACCAGCGATATCTACCCGGCCGATTACGGCTGGGCGGTGAACTGGGATGAACCGGACGTGCGCCCGAGCTGGTATCACAACATGTCCTCGGTGCTGCAGGCCGGCCCATGCGTGCGCACCAACCAGCTGGATTTCGACGATGAAGTGGTGTTCAAGGCGCGCCAGTACCTGTACGACCATGTGCGTGAAAACGATGGCCGACCCTTCTGCCTGACCGTGTCGATGACCCACCCGCACGACCCGTACACCATCCCCAGGCGCTACTGGGACCGCTACGAGGGTATGGATATCCCCATGCCCCGCAACGAGTTCGGCCAGGCAGAACTCGACCCCCACTCGCAACGCCTGCTGAAGGTCTACGACCTGTGGAACAAACCGCTGCCTGTGGACAAAATTCGTGACGCCCGCCGTGCCTACTTTGGCGCCTGCAGCTACATCGACGACAACATCGGCCTGCTGCTGCAGACCCTGGAGGAATGCAACCTGGCCGACGACACCCTGATCGTCTTCTCCGGCGACCACGGCGACATGCTTGGCGAGCGTGGCCTCTGGTACAAGATGCACTGGTTCGAGATGTCGGCACGGGTGCCGTTGCTGGTACACGCGCCAATGCGCTTCGCGCCAGCCCGGGTCAGCGCCTCGGTATCTACCTGCGACCTGCTGCCAACCCTGGTAGAGCTGGCTGGCGGGGCTGTGGATAACCACCTGCACCTGGATGGCCGCTCACTGGTCGGCCACCTGCAAGGGCAGGGCGGCCATGACGAAGTGATTGGCGAATACATGGCCGAAGGCACCGTCGGCCCTCTGATGATGATCCGCCGGGGCCCGTACAAGTTCGTGTACAGCGAAGACGACCCATGCCTACTCTATGACCTGAGCCGCGACCCGCACGAGCGGGAGAATCTCACCGGCAGCCCGGAACACCAGGCGCTGCTGCAGGCATTTGTCGATGAAGCACAGCAACGTTGGGATATCCCCAGCCTGCGCCAGCAGGTTCTTGCCAGCCAGCGGCGGCGCCGCCTGGTGGCCGAGGCGCTGGCCATCGGCAAGCTGAAAAGCTGGGACCACCAACCGCTGGTGGATGCCAGTCAACAGTACATGCGCAACCACATAGATCTCGACGACCTCGAGCGCAAGGCACGTTATCCACAGCCCGCCCCCCTGGATTGAGAAGAGAGGCCGCCATGCACAAGTTCTCTGCAGCCGTGTTCGCCCTGGCCCTGAGCCTGGGTACCGCCACAGCCTACGCCGCCGACAGCGACGCGCAATGCACCACCGTGAAGATGGCCGACCCCGGCTGGAGCGACATCGCCACGACCAACGCCTTGGCCCGCCTGCTTCTGGAAAGCCTGGGCTACCGGGTGAAAATCGACAGCCTGGCCGTGCCAATCATCTACGGTGGCCTCAAGGATGGCCGCGTCGATGCCTTCCTCGGCAACTGGATGCCGGCGCAGCAGGGCTTTCATGACAAATTCATCGAAAATGGCGATGTGCAGCAGCTTTCACGCAACCTGGAAGGAACCGAGTTCACCCTGGCGGTGCCCGACTATGTGTGGAATGCCGGGGTGAAGGATTTCGCCGACTTGCAGAAACACGCCGACCAGTTCGACAAGAAGCTGTACGGGATCGGTTCCGGGGCACCGGCCAACCTGTCGTTGAAGGAAATCATCGACAAGAATGAATTCAACCTCGGCCAGTGGAAGCTGGTGGAGTCCAGCGAGCAGGCGATGCTGGCGCAGGTCGACCGAGCGGTGAAGAAACAACAGTTCATCACCTTCCTCGGCTGGACCCCGCACCCGATGAACGTGAAGCTGAAGATGCATTACCTGAGCGGTGGGGAGAAGTGGTTTGGCAGCAAGGGCGAGGTGTATACCCTGACCCGCAAGGGTTATCCACAAGCCTGCCCGAATGCGGCCAAGCTGCTGGGTAACCTGAAGTTCACGCTGGACATGGAAAACACCATCATGGCCGAAGTTGTGGACAAGAAGATCAGCTTCGATGATGCGGCCAAGGCTTGGCTTAAGGCGCACCCCGAGTTGCTGGAAGGGTGGTTGGCCGGGGTGACGACCAAGGCCGATGGCAATGCGCTGGAGGCCGTCAAAGCCAAACTGTAACCTCACAAGCAAACCTCTATCCCTGTGGGAGCGGGCATGCCCGCGAACACCGGCGAAGCCGGTGCCATCCACCGCGGCGGCTTCTTCGCGGGCGCGCCCGCTCCCACAGGGATTGGTGAAACAGTAAGGAATGTGGATAACCCATGCATCGCCTCACTCACCTGCTGCCCTTCCTCTCATGGCTCCCCCGCCAATCGGGCCGCAGCCTGCGCCAGGACCTGCTGGTAGGCCTGAGCGGTGCAATCCTCGCTCTGCCGCAATCCATCGCCTACGCCCTGATCGCCGGCCTGCCTGCCGAATACGGCCTGTACGCCGCCATTGTGCCAGTACTGATCGCCTGCCTGTGGGGCTCGTCCTGGCACCTGATTTGCGGCCCGACCGCTGCCATTTCCATCGTGCTCTACGCCAGCATCAGCCCGCTGGCCGTGGCCGGCAGCGCCGACTATGTCACCTTGGTGCTGCTGCTGACCTTCCTCGGCGGCATCTTCCAGTTGCTGCTGGGGCTTTTGCGCTTCGGCGCACTGGTCAATTTCGTCTCCCATTCCGTGGTGCTCGGCTTCACCCTGGGCGCCGCTGTCGTCATTGCCCTGGGCCAGTTGCCCAACCTGCTGGGCATGGACCTGCCAAGCCAAGCCACGGCGTTGAAGACCGTGCAGGACCTGGCCAGCCATGCTGGCGAGGTCGACCTGCCTTCCTTGATTCTGGGCCTAGCCACAGTGGTGATCGGCGTAAGCTTCAAGCTCTGGCGCCCACGCTGGCCCAGCCTGTTGATAAGCCTGATTTTGGTGAGCCTGCTGGCCTGGCTGCTGCCTGGGTTCTTTAGCCATGTGCCGCGTGTGCCCGCATTCACCGGCCAGCTGCCTCCCTTCAGCCCGCTGCCCTTGCTGGATGTGGAACTGATCCTGCGCCTGCTGCCCAGCGCCGTGGCGGTGGGCATGCTCGGGCTGGTCACCAGCCTGTCGATCGCCCGCTCGTTGTCAGCACGTTCGGAGCAGTTGATCGACGCAGACCAGGAAATACGCGCACAGGGCCTGTCGAACATCGTCGGTGCGTTTTTCTCCGGGTACCTGTCTTCCGGCTCCTTCACCCGCTCCGGGCTGAGCTACGACGCCGGCGCACGCTCGCCCATGGCCGGGGTATTCTCGGCGCTGTGGGTGGCGGTGTTCGCCGTTGCCGGAGCCGGGCTGATCGCGCACCTGCCGATTCCGGCCATGGCCGGCAGCATCCTATTGATCTGCTGGGGATTGGTGGACCACCGGGGGATTCGCGCGCTGTTCCGGGTGAGCCGCTCGGAGTTTCTGGTAATGGCACTGACGGCGGCGGCGACCTTGTTGCTGGAATTGCAGACGGCGATCTATGCCGGGGTGCTGGCGTCTCTGTTCTTCTATCTGAAACGCACCTCACGGCCACGGGTGCAGCAGAGCCGTGAAGGGGAGGCGGATGTGCTACGGGTGGGTGGATCGATCTTCTTTGGTGCGGCGCACTACCTGCAGGTGCGCTTGCAGCGCTGCCAGGGGCCGCATGTGGTGATCGATGCGCGGCAGGTGAACTTCATCGATTACTCGGGTGTGGATATGTTGCACCGCGAGGCGCGGCGGTTGCGGCGGGCGGGGGGGAGCTTGACCCTGCACCGAGCCAGGCCGCAGGTGATCGAGGAATTGCAGAAGCTGGATGGGGTGGAGTTGTGCCCGATCCGGTTTGAGGAGTGAGACTGAGATATTGGGGCTGCTTTGCAGCCCATCGCCGGCAAGCCAGCTCCCACAGGGACAGCGCCGGCCTCAGGCCTTGTGATATCCCTGTGGGAGCTGGCTTGCCGGCGATGGACCGCAAAGCGGTCCCCGGCAATCTCAGCCGCGAGCCAGCTGCCGGCGCAACTCAGCCAACACTGGCGCCGTATCCGGCCGCACCCCACGCCAGATAAAGAACGCCTCAGCCGCCTGCTCAGCCAGCATCCCCAGCCCATCCAGCACCTTGGCCGCCCCCAGCTTCTCGGCCCACTGGCAAAACGGCGTAGGCTCCTTGCCATACATCATGTCGTAGCAAACCGTGCGCCCCGCCTCGACCAGGCTGTCGGCAATCGGCGGCAACTCACCGGCCAGGCTCGCCGAAGTGGCATTGATGATCACATCCACCGGCTCCTGCAACCAGGCAAACCCACTGGCCACCACCGGCCCCAGTTCATCGAACTCACGCGCCAGCTGCTCGGCCTTCTCCACAGTCCGGTTGGCAATCACCAGCGACTGTGGTTTGTGCGCCAGGATAGGCTCCAGCACGCCACGCACCGCGCCACCAGCACCCAGGATCAGAATGCGTTTGCCCGCCAGCTCGACCCCGGCATTCACCGTCAGGTCTCGCACCAGGCCAGCGCCATCGGTGTTGTCGCCCTGCAGGCTGCCATCGGCCAGCTTGCTCAGCGTGTTCACCGCGCCAGCGCGCCGGGCACGCGGGGTCAGGCTGTCGCACAGGCGGAAGGCCTCCTCCTTGAACGGCACGGTGACATTGCCGCCGCAGCCTTGCTTGAAGAAACCGCGTGCACAATCGCTGAACTCGTCCAGCGGCGCCAGCAGGGTGGCGTATTCCAGATCCTGCCCAGTCTGTTCGGCGAACAGGCGATGGATCAGCGGCGACTTGCTGTGGCCGATGGGGTTACCAAAAACGACGTACTGGTCCATGACGGCTCCTTGGTTATCCACAGGCTCACTGGCCGAGCCAGTCGCGGTCCTGCAGGAAATACTCGGTCAAGCGCGCTTCTTCACTGCCAGGCGCGGCCTTCCAGTCGTAGCCCCAGCGCACCTGCGGCGGCAGCGACATGAGGATGGACTCGGTGCGACCACCGGATTGCAAGCCGAACAGGGTGCCACGGTCGTAGACCAGGTTGAATTCCACGTAGCGGCCACGGCGGTATTCCTGGAACTCGCGCTGCTGCGGGGTGTAAGGGGTGTCCTTGCGGCGCTGGATGATCGGCAGGTAGGCGTTGATGTAGGCGTCGCCAATGGCGCGGATGAAGGCGAAGCAGGTGTCGAAGTCCCACTCGTTCAGGTCATCGAAGAACAGGCCACCAATGCCGCGTGGCTCGCCACGGTGCTTGAGGTGGAAGTAGCGGTCGCACCAGGCCTTGTAGCGCGGGTACACGTCGGCGCCGAACGGCGCGCAGGCCTGCTCGGCCACGCGGTGCCAGTGGATGCAGTCTTCTTCATTGCCGTAGTACGGGGTCAGGTCGAAGCCGCCGCCGAACCACCAGACAGCCTCTTCACCTTCCTTTTCGGCGATGAAGAAACGTACGTTGGCATGGGAAGTGGGCACATGCGGGTTGTGCGGGTGGATCACCAGCGACACGCCAAGGGCCTCGAAGCCACGGCCCGCCAACTCGGGGCGGTGGGCACTGGCCGACGGCGGCAGACCGGCGCCGAACACGTGGGAGAAGTTGACCCCGCCTTTCTCGATCACTTTGCCATCGCCGATCACCCGCGTGCGGCCCCCACCACCGGCTTCGCGCACCCAGGCGTCCTCGACGAAGCGGGCGCCGCCGTCTTCAGCTTCGAGGGCAGAGCAGATGCGGTCTTGCAGGTCGAGCAGGTAGGCTTTCACGGCCTCGGTGCGGCTAGTCATCGGGTCACCAGGAACGGGCAGGGAAGAATTCGCCGCGTAGCATACCACCCCCAGCCCGCGCGCCGCAGTTGACGGCGATCAAGCAAAGGCGTCCGATAGAAGGCCTTTCCCGACCCATACGACAGGAGTGCGAGATGGCCAAGCGTATCCAGTTCAGCCAGCATGGCGGCCCGGAAGTGCTGCAGTTTGTGGAATTCGAACCTGCCCCGCCAGGGCCACAGCAGGTGCGTGTGCGTAACCATGCGATCGGCCTGAACTTCATCGATACCTACTTCCGCAGCGGGCTGTATGCGCCGCCATCCCTGCCTTCGGGGCTGGGCACGGAAGCGGCTGGCGTGGTCGAGGCCGTGGGCGAGGGCGTGACCCGGCTGAAAGTGGGTGACCGCGTGGCCCATGCCGGCGGCCCGCTGGGCGCGTATAGCGAGGTGCATACGTTGCCGGAAGCAAATCTGGTGAAGCTGCCCGACAACATCAGCTTCGAGCAGGCGGCAGCGGTGATGCTCAAGGGTTTGACCGTGCAGTACCTGCTGAAGCAGACCTATGAGGTGAAGGCGGGTGACGTGATCTTGTTCCACGCAGCAGCTGGCGGCGTGGGTTCGTTGGCGTGCCAGTGGGCCAAAGCCTTGGGCGCCAAGCTGATCGGGACCGTGAGCTCTGCCGAGAAGGCCGAGCGGGCCAAGGCGCTGGGGGCGTGGGCGACCATAGATTACAGCCGTGAAGACGTGGCCAAGCGGGTGCTGGAACTGACCGACGGCAAGAAATGCCCGGTGGTGTATGACGGCGTCGGTGCCGACACCTGGCTGACCTCGCTGGACTGCCTGCAGCCGCGTGGGTTGATGGTGAGCTTTGGCAATGCCTCGGGGGCAGTGAGCGGAGTGAACCTGGGTATCCTGGCACAGAAGGGCTCGCTGTATGTGACCCGGCCCACGTTGGCGACCTATGCCAACAATGCCGAGAATACCCAGGCCATGGCCGATGACCTGTTTGCGATGATTGGCAGCGGCAAGCTGGTTGTGGATATCCAGCAGCGGTATCCGCTGAGTGAGGCGGCGAAGGCGCAGGCGGAGCTGTCGGCTCGGCGGACTGTGGGTTCCACAATTCTGCTTCCTTGAGTTCACTCCCACAGGTACTGCGTCGGCCTTGAATATGGCGCTATGCCTGTGGAGGACGGGTGGTTGGCATCGACTCGATACCATCGAGAATCGCCTCCACCAATCCCTCCGCCAATTCAATGGAATGCAGGCTCGACCAATACATGCCACGGCCTTCTTCGCGCAGGTACTCGAGGGCTTTCGAGCCCGTTTCGTAGGCGCCTCGCAGATACAGAGCTACATGAACCAAGGCGTCCTCGGCGGAAATGTTCGGGTTTACGGTGAACAGCGGTTCGTGGCCGGCATCGCAGCGGCCGAAGGGGCGAGTAGAGGTGCAGGGAAGCGGTGGATCGGGGACTATTTTCTTCATCATTGGAAAATGCTCCTCATTGCCGCCACCAATCACTACCACGTGAATGGGTGGCGACTGTACGCGAGGTGGTAGACCCGGGCATTTTCCAATCCAGGCAGGCTCGAAAGCCTCCCACGCACAGTCACCATAGACTGCCATGGAAAAAATGCATCCGGGCTACCACACCCGATCGCCAAGGTATTCAGCGACGGATGAAGCCTAGAGGCACTGGTTCCCACTGAGAAGGTGATGGCAGAGGACGCGGCTCGTAGGATATTTCCCAAGCCGCAAGCTGGACAGCCATTCGAGACAAAATCAGAAAAAACTGCGGGGTTCCGGGGCCGCTTTGCGGCCCAATCGCCGGCAAGCCAGCTCCCACACCGACCGCACCGATTTCAAGTCATGTGCAGTACCTGTGGGAGCTGGCTTGCCGGCGATCGAGGGCGAAGCCCTCGCCAGTGGTATCAGCCCGGGCGAACGACTTCGCCAGTGGCCAGGTTGCGGATCACACTCGGGTTCTTCCTTCCACCCAAGGCCCCACCCAGCACCAGATCCAGCTGACCATGGAAGTACTGCTCCACCCGCAACCGAGTCTTCGCCGCCGGACGCCCACCCGGGTTGCACGAAGTGGAAATCAACGGCCCCACCAACGCACACAGCTCGCGCACCAACGGGTGGTCGCTGACCCGCAGCGCCACGGTGTCATGCTTCCCGGTCACCCACTCGGGCAACAGGTTCTGGTGCGGTACCAGCCAGGTGTTCGGCCCCGGCCAGGTGCTGCCCATGCGGTCGATCCAGTCTTCGGGGAAATCCTCGAACAAGAAGTCGAACTGGCGGATGTTGTCGGCAACCAGGATCAGGCCTTTATCCACAGGCCGTGACTTCAGCGCCAGCAGGCGATACACCGCGTCCTCGTTCCACGGGTCGCAGCCCAGGCCCCAGACCGCTTCCGTCGGATAGGCGATCACTGCGCCCGCCCGGATCTCACGTGCGGCTTGTTGCACACGAAAACTGCTCACCATTTCTGTTACTCCGCCTATATACCTTGCTTGTGAGCAGTGTACTTAGCCCGCGCAGGCAAACCAACGCCCGGCTTCATTGCTGACCCGGCCTTCCAGCTCCAGTTCGGTCAGCTGCGCCAGCACGTCGGCCAACGGCAGCTCGCTGCAGTGGGCCAGGCTTTCGCTGGTTTGTGGCGCAGCATGCAGCAGGGCGAGCAGGGGATGGTCGAATTTATCCACAACCGCAGGTGGCAGGTTCTGCCAGCCCTGCAGGCTTTCCAATATCTGCTCCACGCTCTCCACCAGCAGCGCGCCGTCACGGATCAACTGGTGGCAGCCCTTGGCCCCGGGGTGGTGAATGGAGCCCGGTATGGCATACACCTCGCGGCCTTGCTCGGCAGCCAGGCGTGCGGTAATCAGAGAACCACTGGCCAGGCTGGCCTCGACCACCAGCACGCCCAGCGACAGGCCACTGATGATGCGATTGCGCCGCGGGAAGTTGCCGGGCAGCGGCCCGGCATCCAGCGGGTACTCGGAAACCAGCGCGCTACCGTTGTCTATCATCGCTTGCGCAAGCGACTTGTGGCGCTGTGGATAAAGTTTTTGCAACCCTGTACCGAGCACGCCAATCGTGCCCCCATCGGCCTGTAATGCGGCCCGATGAGCGGCACCGTCGATGCCCACAGCCAAGCCGCTGGTAATGGTAAAACCGGCCTGCGCCAAGTAGCGGGAAAATGCGGCAGCGGTGTCGAGCGCCGGGGGTGAAGCACGCCTGCTGCCCACAATTGCCAGCTGTGGTCGCTCGAGCAAGGCCGGGTTGCCAGCGACGAAGAGCAGTGGAGGGGCATCGTCGATTTCCGCCAATAGTGGCGGGTAGCCAGGGCCGTCCCACATCAGTAAATGCTGGCCCGGGCGCTCTAACCAGGCCATTGCGGCCAGTGCACCTTCCCGTACTTCGGCACTGCGCCGTGCATCGATGGTGGCCTGCGGTATGCCCAATGCGCGCCACGCGCCGGCCGGTGCGCACAGTGCCGATGAAGCACTGCCAAAGGCCTCCAGCAAGGTGTTAAAGCGACGCAATCCCGTCTCCGGCAGCCGGTGAAGGCGTAATCTCGCCTCCAGCTCGGCAGGCGGAAGAGGCGACGAATGGTAGGTATGCATGAGGATCATCCTTGATCTAATCGGGGCCATCGACGTGGCACAAACTGTGGATAACTTTGTTGATAACGCTTTGACAACCTGTCCATCGAATGGGCTATAAGCGGCTTTTGAAAACCCTAGCCGAGCTTTGCCAGGTGCTGAAATCCACGTTTCCCTTTATTATGTGTGCTCAGTTTTCAACCGAACGCACAGTGACTGCCTGACCTTATGGCCATCTTGAACATTCTCGAATTCCCGGACCCGCGCCTGCGCACCATCGCCAAGCCGGTGACGGTGTTCGACGACGCCCTGCGTCAGCTGATCGACGACATGTTTGAAACCATGTACGAAGCCCCTGGCATTGGCCTGGCCGCCACCCAGGTCAACGTGCACCAGCAAGTCGTGGTCATGGACCTCAGTGAAGACCGCAGCGAGCCGCGCGTCTTCATCAACCCCACGGTCGAAGAGCTGACCCATGACATGGGCCAGTACCAGGAAGGCTGCCTGTCGGTACCTGGCTTCTACGAGAACGTCGACCGCCCGCTGCGTGTGCGGGTCAAGGCCCAGGACCGTGACGGCAAGCCTTACGAGCTGGAGTGCGAAGGCCTGCTGGCGGTATGCGTGCAGCACGAATTCGATCACCTCAACGGCAAGCTGTTCGTCGACTACCTGTCGCAGCTCAAGCGCGACCGGATCAAGAAAAAGCTGGAAAAGCAGCACCGCCAGCAAGCCTGATCCCCACCTTCCAGAAGGCTTGCTCCGGCAAGCCTTTTTCTTTTTTGAAGCGAGAACTCCATGCGCATCGTCTTTGCAGGCACTCCAGAGTTTGCCGCCGAACACCTCAAGGCCTTGCTCGACAGCCCCTACGAGATCGTGGCCGTCTACACCCAGCCCGACCGCCCGGCCGGGCGCGGCCAGAAACTGATGCCGAGCGCGGTCAAGCAATTGGCTGTGGCCCATGACATCCCAGTGTTTCAGCCGCCGACGCTGCGCAACGCCGAAGCCCAGGCCGAACTGGCCGCGCTGAAGCCGGACCTGATGGTGGTGGTCGCCTATGGCCTGATCCTGCCGCAGGTGGTGCTGGATATCCCGCGCCTGGGCTGCATCAATAGCCATGCCTCCCTGCTGCCACGCTGGCGCGGTGCCGCACCGATCCAGCGCGCCGTGGAAGCCGGCGACGCCGAGAGCGGTGTGACTGTGATGCGTATGGAAGCAGGCCTGGACACCGGCCCGATGCTGCTCAAGGTGGTCACCCCGATCAGCGCCGAAGACACCGGCGGCAGCCTGCACGACCGCTTGGCCGAGATGGGCCCGCCTGCAGTCGTCCAGACCATTGCCGGCCTGGCCGACGGTTCGCTGCAAGGCGAAGTTCAGGACGATGCCCTGGCCACCTACGCGCACAAGCTGAACAAGGACGAAGCGCGCATCGACTGGAGCCGCCCGGCCGTCGAGCTGGAACGCCTGATCCGTGCCTTCAACCCGTGGCCGGTTTGCCACAGCACCCTCGATGGCGAAAGCGTGAAGGTGTTGGCGGCAAACCTGTCCACAGGTAAAGGCGCCCCAGGCGAGATCCTCTCCGCCAGCAAGGACGGCCTGGTGGTCGCCTGCGGTGACCAGGCGCTGAGCCTGACCCGCCTGCAACTGCCCGGCGGCAAGCCGCTGAACTTCAGCGACCTGTTCAACAGCCGTCGCGAGAAATTCGCCAGCGGCAAGGTGCTGGGCCAATGAATCCACGCCTCGCCGCCGCTCGCGCCCTTGCCGCTGTGCTCAGTGGCAAGGCCTCGCTGAACAGCTCGCTGCCGGCGCAACTGGACAAGGTCGATGAACGCGACCGCGGCCTGACCCAGGACCTGGCGTTCGGCACCGCGCGCTGGCAGCCACGCCTCGACCTGCTGGCCGCGCAGCTGCTGCAGAAGCCGTTCAAGGCCGCCGATGCCGATGTGCAGGCGCTGCTACTGGTCGGCCTGTACCAGCTGTTCTACAGCCGAATCCCGGCCCACGCAGCCATCGGTGAGACTGTCGGCTGTGCCGACAAGCTGAAGAAGCCGTGGGCCAAGGGCCTGCTCAATGCCGTGTTGCGCCGCGCTCAACGCGAAGGCGAGGAACTGCTGGCCGGCATGGAGCGCGACCCAGTGGTACGCACCGCCCACCCGCGCTGGCTGCAGAAGTCGCTGAAGGCCTTCTGGCCGGAGCAGTGGGAAGCCATCTGTGCCGCCAACAATGCCCACCCGCCGATGATCCTGCGGGTCAACCGACGCCACCACAGCCGCGATGCCTACCTGGCGCTGCTGGCCGAGGCGGGCATTGGCGCCAGCGCCTGCCAGTACAGCCGTGACGGTATCGTGTTGGCCGAAGCCTGCGATGTGCGCGGCCTGCCAGGCTTTGCCGAAGGCTGGGTGAGCGTGCAGGACGAAGCCGCGCAGCTGTCCGCCGACCTGCTGGAGCTGGCCCCCGGCCAGCGCGTGCTCGACGCCTGCTGCGCACCAGGCGGCAAGACCTGCCACCTGCTGGAAGCCGAAGCCGGCCTGGCTCACGTTGTGGCCATCGACCTCGAAGCCAAGCGCCTGACCCGCGTGCGCGAGAACCTCGACCGCCTGCAACTGGACGCCGAGCTGATCGCCTGCGATGCCCGCGACACCGCCAGCTGGTGGGACGGCAAGCCGTTCCAGCGCATCCTGCTCGACGCACCGTGCTCGGCCACCGGCGTGATCCGCCGTCACCCGGACATCAAGCTGACCCGTCAGGCCGACGACATCCCGGCCCTGGCCACGCTGCAAGGCGAGCTGCTCGATGCCCTGTGGCCGACCCTGGAAGTGGGCGGCATGCTGCTGTACGCCACCTGCTCCAGCCTGCCGACCGAGAACACCGAAGTGATCGATGCCTTCCTCGCCCGCACCCCAGGTGCCCGTGAGCTAGATCTGGCCACCGAAGCCGGCCTGCGCCAACCCCACGGCCGCCAGTTGCTGGCCCAGGAGGGCGGCCACGACGGTTTCTACTATGCCAAGCTGATCAAGATCGCCGCCTCGCGCGGATAAGAACAAAGGGTAGGGAGTAGCGGATGAAGATCATCATCCTCGGCGCAGGCCAGGTAGGCGGTACGCTGGCGGAGCATCTGGCCAGCGAAGCCAACGACATCACCGTGGTCGACACTGACGGCGACCGCCTGCGCGACCTGGGCGACCGCCTGGACATCCGCACCGTGCAAGGCCGCGGCTCGCTGCCTACGGTGCTGCGCCAGGCCGGTGCCGACGACGCCGACATGCTGGTGGCGGTAACCAACAGTGACGAAACCAACATGGTCGCCTGCCAGGTGGCATATTCGCTGTTCCACACCCCGACCAAGATCGCCCGGGTGCGCGAGTCGGCCTACCTGACCCGCGAAGAGCTGTTTGATAACGACCATATCCCGGTCGATGTGCTGATCAGCCCCGAGCAGGTGGTGACCAACTACATCAAGCGCCTGATCGAGCACCCAGGCTCCCTGCAGGTGATCGACTTCGCTGAAGGCAAGGCCCAGCTGGTGGCAGTGAAGGCGTACTACGGCGGCCCGCTGGTAGGCCAGCAACTGCGCCAGATCCGCGCGCATATGCCCAACGTCGACACCCGTGTTGCGGCCATCTTCCGCCGCGACCGCCCGATCACCCCGCGGGGCGACACGGTTATCGAAGCAGACGACGAAGTGTTCTTCATCGCCGCGAAGAAGGACATCCGCGCGGTTATGGGTGAGCTGCGCCGTATCGACGAAACCAACAAGCGTGTGGTCATCGCCGGTGGCGGGCAGATCGGTGAACGCCTGGCCGAGGCCATCGAAAGCCGCTACCAGGTGAAGATCATCGAGATGAGCCCGGCCCGTTGCCGGCATCTCTCCGACACCCTGGAAAGCACCGTGGTGCTGCAGGGCAGCGCCTCGGACAAGGACCTGATGCTGGAGGAGAACATCGCCGACGCCGATATCTTCCTGGCCCTGACCAACGACGACGAGGCCAACATCATGTCGTCGCTGCTGGCCAAGCGCCTGGGTGCGCGCAAGGTGATGACCATCATCAACAACCCAGCCTATGTCGACCTGGTGCAGGGTGGCGATATCGACATCGCCATCAGCCCGCAGCTGGCCACCATCGGTACCCTGCTGGCGCACGTGCGCCGAGGCGATATCGTCAGCGTGCACTCGCTGCGCCGTGGCGCTGCCGAAGCTATCGAAGCAGTGGCGCACGGGGATTCGAAGTCGAGCAAGGTGGTCGGCAAGGCGATCGAAGACATCGCCTTGCCGCCGGGTACTACCATCGGTGCGATCATTCGTGACGAAGAGGTGATGATTGCCCACGACGACACCATGATCGAATCGGGCGACCATGTGATCCTGTTCGTTGTGGATAAAAAGCATATTCGGGATGTGGAGAAGCTGTTCCACGTTGGCTTGAGTTTCTTCTAGGAGCACGAGGCATGCGCGAATCGCTGGAGAAGATGCTGGCCAAGGGTGTGGATAACCCGCTGCTGAGGTTCGGGCTGGGCAAGGCCTGGCTGGACGAAGGCAATGGCGCTGAAGCGGCGGTGCATCTGGCACGCTGCGTGGAACAGGACCCGAAGTACTCGGCAGCGTGGAAGCTGCTGGGCAAGGCGCATCAGTTGCAGGGGGACCTGGCGGCGGCGCGCAAGGCCTGGGAGGAGGGGATCGTGGCGGCGCAAGCCCATGGGGACAAGCAGGCCGAAAAAGAGATGACCGTGTTTCTGAAGAAGCTCGACAAAATCTCAAGCTGACGCGGTCTCTGTGGGAGCGGGTTCACCCGCGAATGCGTCGGTGAAGCCAACATTGCATTCGCGGGTAACGCGCTCCCACAAGGTCCCTGCTACCACAGGCAGAAGTGCATTCAGCCTACTGGAAGAGCAGTGGATAACTCAGTACCAGCGCGCCTCGCCAGCCGGGCGCTTCTTGAAGCGCTTCATGCTCCACATGTACTGGCTCGGGTACTCGCGCACATAGCGCTCGACCACTTTGCTCATCGCCGCTGCCGACACGGTCACGTCGGTGCTGTACATCTCTTCCGGCGCCGCCTCCAGAAACACCTTGAACCCCGAGCCATCCGGCAGCCGCAGGGCATGCAGGAACACCCCCACCGCTTTGCCCCCTGCCAGCATGTTCGGCACGAACTTGCTGGTCAGCGCCTGGGTTCCCAGGAACGGCACGAATACCCCCGCCGACTCCGCCGGCTCCGGGTCGGCTGGAATACCCACCTGGCCACCACGGCGCACTTCCTTGATCACACTGAGGATGCCTTCCTTGGTCGAAGGCGCCACGCGGTTGCCCATCTGCACCCGCTGCTCGCGCAGCAGGTCATCCACCGCCTTCAGCTTCGGCGGGCGGTAGAAGATGATCGGTTTGCACTGGTTGCAGTAGAAGTGGTTCAGCACTTCCCAGTTGCCCAGGTGGCTGGTGATGCCGACCACGCCCTTGCCCGAGGCCAAGGCCTGCTCCAGCACTTCCAGGCCGTGCACTTCCTTGACCAGCTCCAGCGAGCGCTGCGGCGGCCAGATCCAGGCACAGGCACTTTCGACGAAGGATTTACCGATATCCTTCAACGCGCGGCCAACCAGCTGCTCGCGCTCGGCAGGGTTCATCTCCGGGAAGCACTTGGCCAGGTTGATGCGCACGACATTGCGCGAGCCGTTGGGGATCTTCCACATCAGCCAGCCGATACCGGCGCCAACGCGCTGCACAGCGCCCCAGGGCAGCTTGGCAAACAGACGCAGCACCCCGACCATCAGGGCGCCCTTGAACTTTTCCACAGGCGAATTCCTTATTTCAGCAAGGCGCGCATTGTAACCCCTCAGCGCAGCAAGGCGGCGTAGCGATCGCAATCGGTGGTGTGGTCCATGACCATGCCGGTGGCCTGCATGAAGGCATAGCATATAGTCGGGCCTACAAAGGTGAAGCCGGCTTTCTGCAGGGCTTTGCTCATAGCCTTGGCTTCATCGGTAACCGCTGGCACCTCGCTGCGGCCCCTGAAGTGGTTGATCTTCGGCGCACCACCGACGAATGACCAGAGCCATTCGGCCGGGTTGTCCAAAGCCAGCCAGGCCTGGGCATTGCGCCTGGCAGCCTTGAGCTTGAGGCGGTTGCGGATGATGCCGGCATCCTGCATCAGCTCCTCGATGCGTTCGTCGCTCATGACGGCGAGTTTCACCGGATCGAAGCCGTGCATCACCTCGCGATAACGCTCGCGTTTGCGCAATACGGTGATCCACGACAGCCCTGCCTGGAACCCTTCGAGCAAAAGCATCTCGAACAGCAACGCCGGGTCACGCTGGGGCGTTCCCCATTCCTGGTCATGGTAGGCCTGGTACAACGGATCGTCGGTACACCAAAAGCAGCGTGGCATAAGGCTCCAATGAGTAGAGGGCGAGGCGAATCAGGTTATACTCCCGCTCTTTACATCCGCATCCCCAGATACAGGTGAATTTCGTGAGCCAGCCTACGCCAGCCGTGCGTACCTTCCAAGACCTGATCCTCGCCCTGCAGAACTACTGGGCCGAGCAAGGTTGTGTGGTGCTTCAGCCCTACGATATGGAAGTAGGCGCCGGCACTTTCCACACCGCTACATTCCTGCGCGCCGTGGGTCCAGAAACCTGGAACGCCGCCTATGTGCAGCCTAGCCGTCGCCCTGCCGACGGGCGGTATGGCGAAAACCCCAACCGCCTGCAGCACTACTACCAGTTCCAGGTGGTACTGAAGCCCAACCCGGCCAACTTCCAGGAGCTGTACCTCGGCTCGCTGAAAGCCATCGGTCTGGACCCGCTGGTCCACGACATTCGCTTCGTCGAAGACAACTGGGAATCGCCGACCCTCGGCGCCTGGGGCCTGGGCTGGGAAATCTGGCTCAACGGCATGGAAGTCACTCAGTTCACCTACTTCCAGCAGGTAGGCGGCATCGAGTGCTACCCGGTCACCGGTGAAATCACCTACGGCCTGGAGCGCCTGGCCATGTACATCCAGGGCGTTGACTCGGTGTACGACCTGGTGTGGGCCGACGGCCCGTTCGGCAAGGTCACCTATGGCGACGTGTTCCACCAGAACGAGGTAGAGCAGTCGACCTACAACTTCGAGCACGCCAACGTCGAGAAGCTGTTCGAGCTGTTCGACTTCTACGAAAGCGAAGCCAACCGCCTGATCAAGCTTGAGCTGCCGCTGCCGACCTATGAAATGGTGCTGAAGGCCTCGCACACCTTCAACCTGCTGGACGCCCGCCGTGCCATCTCGGTAACCGAGCGTCAGCGCTACATCCTGCGTGTACGTACCCTGGCCCGGGACGTGGCGCAAAGCTATCTGCAAGCCCGCGCACGCCTGGGCTTCCCGATGGCCACCCCTGAACTGCGTGACGAAGTGTTGGCTAAGCTGGAGGCTGCACAATGAGTGCTCAAGATTTCCTGGTAGAACTGGGCACCGAAGAGCTGCCACCGAAGGCCCTCGCCAGCCTCGGCGAAGCCTTCCTGGCTGGTATCGAGAAAGGCCTGCAGGCCGCTGGCCTGAACTACACCGGCAAGCAAGTTTACGCCGCGCCGCGTCGCCTGGCCGTGCTGATTCGCCAGCTGGACGTGCAGCAGCCTGACCGCAGCATCAATATCGACGGCCCGCCCCTGCAGGCTGCTTTCAAAGACGGCGAACCGACCCAGGCTGCCTTGGGCTTTGCCAAGAAATGCGGTGTGGAACTGTCGGAAATCGACCAGACCGGCGCCAAGCTGCGCTTCTCCCAGCACATCCCGGGCAAGGCCACCACCGGCTTGCTGCCGACTATCGTCGAAGATTCGCTCAACGACCTGCCGATCCCCAAGCGCATGCGCTGGGCGGCCAGCCGTGAAGAGTTCGTGCGCCCGACCCAATGGCTGGTGATGCTGCTGGGCGATCAGGTGGTCGACTGCACCATCCTGTCGCAGAAGGCCGGCCGTGAATCCCGTGGCCACCGCTTCCACCACCCGGAAAACGTGGTCATCACCACCCCGGCCAACTACGTCGAAGACCTGCGCAAAGCCTACGTGCTGGCCGACTTCGCAGAGCGCCGCGAGCTGATCAGCAAGCGTACCGCCGAACTGGCCATGCAGCAGGAAGGCAGCGCCATCGTGCCGCCGGCGCTGCTGGACGAAGTGACCGCCCTGGTCGAATGGCCGGTGCCGCTGGTGTGCTCGTTCGAGGAGCGTTTCCTCGAAGTGCCACAGGAAGCCCTGATCACCACCATGCAGGACAACCAGAAGTACTTCTGCCTGCTGGACAGCGAAGGCAAACTGCTGCCGCGCTTCATCACCGTGGCCAACGTCGAGAGCCGCGACCCGAAGCAGATCGTGCAAGGCAACGAGAAGGTCGTGCGCCCACGCCTGACCGATGCCGAGTTCTTCTTCAAGCAGGACAAGAAGCAGCCGCTGGAAACCTTCAACGAGCGCCTGAAGAACGTGGTGTTCCAGGCTCAACTGGGTACCGTGTACGACAAGGCCGAGCGCGTTTCCAGGCTGGCTGCCTTCATCGCCCCGCTGATCGGCGGCGACGCCCAGCGCGCAGGCCGTGCGGGCCTGCTGTCGAAGTGCGACCTGGCCACCGAGATGGTCGGCGAATTCCCTGAAATGCAGGGTGTTGCCGGTTACTACTACGCGCTCAACGACGGTGAGCCGGAAGACGTTGCCCTTGCCCTGAACGAGCAGTACATGCCGCGCGGTGCTGGCGCCGAGCTGCCGCAGACCCTCACCGGTGCCGCCGTGGCCATCGCCGACAAGCTCGACACCTTGGTCGGCATCTTCGGCATCGGCATGCTGCCTACCGGCAGCAAAGACCCGTACGCCCTGCGCCGTGCCGCACTGGGCGTGCTGCGTATCTTGATCGAGAAGCAGCTGGACCTGGACCTGACCGGTGCGGTCGAGTTCGCGGTCAAGCAGTTCGGCGCCAAGGTCAAGGCCGCCGGCCTGGCCGAACAGGTGCTGGAGTTCATCTTCGACCGCCTGCGTGCGCGTTACGAAGACGAAGGCATCGATGTGGCCACCTACCTGTCGGTACGTGCCCTGCAGCCAGGTTCTGCCCTGGACTTCGACCAGCGCGTGCAGGCTGTACAAGCCTTCCGCAAGCTGCCGGAAGCCGAGGCTCTGGCCGCAGTGAACAAGCGCGTGTCGAACCTGCTGAGCAAGGCCGAAGGCGCCATCGCCGATCATGTCGAGCCGAAGTACTTCGACAACGCCAACGAGTTCTCCCTGTATTCGGCCATCCAGCAGGCCGACCAGGCCGTGCAACCCATGGCTGCTGCACGCCAGTACAGCGAGTCGCTGGCCCGCCTGGCGGCCCTGCGTGACCCGGTCGACGCCTTCTTCGAGGCGGTGATGGTCAACGCGGAGGATGCCAAGGTACGCGCCAACCGTTATGCCCTGCTCAGCCGCCTGCGCGGCCTGTTCCTGGGCGTGGCCGATATTTCGCTGCTGGGGTAAGCCTTGAAACTGCTGATTCTCGACCGTGACGGAGTCATCAACCATGACTCCGACGCCTACATCAAGACGCTGGACGAGTGGGTGCCGATCCCTGGCTCGGTCGAAGCGATCGCGCAGTTGAGCAAGGCGGGCTGGACGGTGGCCGTAGCCACCAACCAGTCCGGCATTGCCCGTGGCTATTATGCTCTGGCCACCCTCGAGGCCATGCACGCGCGCCTGCGCGCGCTGGTGGCTGAGCAGGGTGGCGAGGTGGGCCACATCGTGTATTGCCCGCACGGGCCGGACGAAGGCTGCGATTGCCGCAAGCCCAAGCCTGGCATGCTGCGAGCGATTGCCCAGCATTACCAGGTCGGCCTGGAAGGCGTCTGGTTCGTTGGCGACAGCAAAGGTGACCTAGAGGCCGCCCTGGCCGTCGGTGCACAACCCGTGCTGGTAAAAACCGGCAAGGGCGAGCGGACCCTGGAAAAAGGCGTCCCGGAAACTACACTGATTTTCGACGATCTGGCAGCTATCGCCAGAGAACTAATTTAAACAGTGCGCCTTCGGGCGCATTTTTCTCAGGCGGGCATGCCCCGCAATGGTACAAGCCACTATGTCGATCCTGCAGGCGATCAGAATCTTTCTTTTTTACCTGCTGCTGGGCACCAGTTCGCTGCTGTGGTGCTCGCTGAGCTTCTTCGTCGCGCCTTTCCTGTCATTCCCCAAGCGCTACAAGTTCATCAACGTGTACTGGTGCCGTTGCGCGTTGTTCCTTGTGCGCACCATCCTGGGTATCGACTACAGGATCACTGGCGCCGAAAACGTGCCTGCTGAACCTTGCGTGATTCTGTCCAACCACCAGAGCACGTGGGAAACCTTCTTCCTGTCCCAGTATTTCTCGCCGCTGAGCCAGGTGCTCAAACGCGAGTTGCTGTACGTGCCGTTCTTCGGTTGGGCCATGGCCATGCTGCGGCCTATAGCGATCAACCGCGATAACCCCAAGGAAGCCCTGCGCCAGGTAGCCAGCAAGGGTGACGAGCTGCTCAAGCAGAAGACCTGGGTGCTGATCTTCCCGGAAGGCACCCGCGTGCCATTCGGCACCATGGGCAAGTTCTCGCGTGGCGGTACCGCGCTGGCAGTGAATGCCGGGCTGCCGGTGCTGCCGATTGCCCATAATGCCGGCAAGTTCTGGCCGAAGACCGGCTGGGGCAAGCGCGCTGGCACGATCGAGGTGGTGATTGGCGAACCGATGTACGCCAACGGCACCGGACCACGGGCCATCGCCGAGCTCAACGACCGCGCCGCGGCGTGGAACGAAGCGACCCAGCGGGCCATGGGTTCGCTGCCGCCGGCAGAGGAAAAGCCCCAAGAGCAGATGGCTTGATCATCTGTGGATAACTTGTGAACTGTTTTTGGATTAAAACCCTGAAGTGATCGCTAAGTCTTTGAATTAGCTATTTATTTCTGCGTATGACATTTTTCTGAAAATCGTGCATAAGTTTTTTTGAGGCATAAGAAAACCGGCTTTTACAGCCGGTTTTTTTATGGACTCATGCGGGTGTTGGTGATCGGTGTAGGAGCGGCCTTGTGTCGCGAAAGGGCTGCAAGGCAGCCCCAGCAATTTGTGCATCACTGCTGATGCCCCGGGGCCGCTTTGCGGCCCTTTCGCGACACAAGGCCGCTCCAACAAGAAGCCCGTGCCAACCGTCAGATCTTGTCGATATCCACATCCTTGGTTTCTTTCAGGCAGAAGATCCCCACCACCAGGCTGACCCCGGTCACCAGCACCGGGTACCACAGCCCGTAGAAGATATCCCCGGTATACACCACCAGTGCGAACGACACCGTTGGCAGGAAGCCACCGAACCAGCCGTTGCCAATGTGATAGGGCAGTGACATCGAGGTGTAGCGGATACGAGTCGGGAACAGCTCGACCATCACCGCCGCCAGCGGGCCATAGGTCATGGTCGCGATCAGTATCATCGCCACGATCAACACCACCACCATCACTTGATTGACCTGCCCAGGGTCGGCCTTGGCCGGGTAGCCAGCCTGTTCCACCGCCGCACGCATGGCCGCTTCGTCGAAGCCGTTGATGGTCTTGTCGCCGATGTTCACCACTACATCGCTGCCGGCCACATCGACCGAGCTGTAAGGCAGGCCCTGCTTGACCAGGAAGGTCTTGACCCTGTCGCACGGGCTGTCGAAACGCGCTTTGCCCACCGGGTCGAACTGGAAGGTGCAGCCTTGCGGGTCGGCAGTGACCACGATCGGCGCCTGGCGGCTGGCCGCGTCGATCTGTGGGTTGGCGTAGTGGCTCAGCGCTTTGAACATCGGGAAATAAAGCACCGTGGCCAGCAGCAGGCCGAGCATCAGGATCGGCTTGCGACCAATACGGTCGGACAACCAGCCAAAGAACACGAAGAACGGCGCACCAATCACCACGCTGATGATCAGCAGGGTGTTGGCCTGCGCCGGGTCCATCTTCAGCATCTGGGTCATGAAGAACAGCACATAGAATTGCGCCGTGTAAAAGGTCACGGCCTGCCCGGCGTTGATGCTGAACAGCGCGGTGAGCACCACTTTCAGGTTCGGCCAGGAAGTGAACGACTCCCGGATCGGCGACTTGCTGACCTTGCCTTGGGCCTTCATTTTCACGAACGCCGGCGACTCATGCATGCTCATGCGGATCCAGGTAGAAATCGCCAGCAGCACGATCGACAGCAGGAACGGCAGGCGCCAGCCCCAGGTTTCGAATTGGTCGCCGCTTATATAACGGCTGCCCAGCACCACCACCAGCGACAACAACAGGCCGAGGGTAGCGGTGGACTGGATGAAACCAGTGTGGAAGCCGCGTTTGCCGGGTGGCGCATGCTCGGCAACATAGGTGGCCGCACCGCCGTATTCACCACCCAGCGCCAGCCCTTGCAGCATGCGCAGGACCACCAGGATGATCGGTGCCGCGATGCCAATGCTGGCATAGGTGGGCAACAGCCCCACCGCAAAGGTGGATAGGCCCATCAGCACGATAGTGACCAGAAAAGTGTACTTGCGCCCGATCATGTCGCCCAGGCGGCCGAACACCAGCGCACCAAACGGCCGCACCAGGAAGCCAGCGGCAAAGGCCATGAGGGCAAAGATGAAGGCAGTGGTGTCGTTCACGCCAGCGAAGAACTGCTTGCTGATGACCGCTGCCAGCGCCCCATAGAGAAAAAAGTCATACCACTCGAAAACTGTCCCGAGGGATGACGCGAAAATGATCTTGCGTTCTTCACGACGGTTGGAGCTGCTGGCCGCCGCACCCTGCTCTTGGATGTAATCCGACATCGTTGCTGTCCTCGGCCCGCAGGCCACAGTGATTATTCTTGTTGTTCCACTGTCGGCAGCTTCTGACCGCCAGCTGCCGGTACTGCACGCACCCTCGTTCAGGGCGTCGGTATCGCGTCTTCGTTCAGATAGGTCTGGGTCGCAGCTCCTTTGAGGATCAGTTGCGCCGCCTTCTCGGCGATCATCAGGGTGGGTGAACAGGTATTGCCAGAGGTGATCTGCGGCATGATCGATGCGTCCGCCACGCGCAGGCCAGGGATGCCGTGTACGCGCAACTGGTTATCCACAACGTCCAGTTCGCCATTGCCCATGCGGCAGGTGCCTACCGGGTGGAAGATGGTGGTGCCGATCTTGCCGGCGGCTTCGAACAGCTCTTCTTCGGTTTGCAGGGCTGGGCCCGGCAGGTATTCCTTCGGGTCGAACGCAGCGAGGGCAGAGGCCTGGACGATACGTCGGGTAAGGCGAATGGAGTCGGCGGCGACGCGTAGGTCCTGGGGGTCGCTGAGATAGTTGGGGTCGATCAGCGGAGTGCTGTTCATGTCGCTGCTGCGGATATCGATACGCCCGCGGCTGGCCGGGCGCAGGTTGCATACCGAGGCGGTAAAGGCCGGGAACCTGTGCAGCGGCTCGCCGAAGCGCTCAAGTGACAGCGGCTGCACGTGGTACTGCAGGTTGGCGGTGGCCTGCTCCGAGCTTGAACGCACGAATGCGCCCAACTGACTCGGCGCCATAGCCAGCGGGCCACTGCGATCATAGAGGTAGCGCAAGCCCATGCCCATCTTGCCCCACAGGCTGTTGGCCATCTGGTTCAGGGTACGGGTATTGCGGATCTGGTAGATCAGGCGCAGCTGCAGGTGATCCTGCAGATTGCCGCCAACGCCTGGCATGTCATGACGCACGCCAATACCCAGACTTTCCAGTAGCTGCCGTGGACCGATGCCGGAGCGTTGCAGGATACCGGGAGAGCCCACAGCGCCCGCGCAGAGGATGATCTCGCGACGTGCCGCAAACTCGTGCCAGGCACCCTGCCAGAATGCCTTTACTGCCCGCGCACGGGTGTTGTTGAGCAGCACCTGGTCAACCTGAACGCCAGTCAGCACGGTGAGGTTTGGGCGGTTCTTGATCGGCCGCAGGAAAGCCTTGGAAGCGTTCCAGCGCACACCGCTGCGCTGGTTGACCTGGAAATATCCACACCCCTGGTTGTCGCCGGTATTGAAGTCATCGACCTTGCCGATGCCGCTCTGCTCGGCGGCATCACGGAAGGCATCGAGGATCGGCCAGCTGTAGCGCTGTCGCTCGACCCGCCATTCACCATCACCACCGTGGTGCTCGTTGGCGCCGGCAAAGTGGCTTTCGCTGGCCTTGAACAGCGGCAGTACGTCCTTCCAGGCCCAGCCGTCGTTGCCTTGCTCGGCCCAAAGGTCGTAGTCGGCGGCCTGGCCGCGCATGTAGATCATGCCGTTGATCGAGGAGCAGCCACCCAAAACCTTGCCGCGTGGATAGCCCAGCGCGCGACCGCCCAGGCCGGGCTGCGCCTCGGTCTTGAAGCACCAATCGGTGCGTGGGTTGCCGATGCAATAGAGGTAACCGACGGGGATATGGATCCAGGGATAGTTGTCGCGGCCACCCGCCTCCAGCAGCAGCACGCGGCAGGAAGGGTCGGCGGACAAACGATTGGCCAGCAGGCAACCGGCGGGCCCGGCCCCCACGACCACGTAGTCGAAGACAGAATCGGCTGATGGCATGTGCAACCTCGGGCCTGATTATTATTCTTGTCCCGATCCATCTTAGTGAGTAATTTCGTGGAGGAAACACGAGATTTCGCGCAGCCGCTGTGCGTTTTAGCACAGTGGCAAGTCTGTAACGGCCTCTTCGCGGGCGTGTCCGCGAAGAGGCCGGAACGAACTGCCAAAAAGGATCAGCATGTTCGACTGGAACGATCTGCGTTATTTCCTCGAGTTGCAGCGCAGCGGGCGCCTGCTTACCGCCGCCAAGCGCCTCAACACCACTCACAGCACCGTTGCCCGGCACATCGAGAGCATCGAGCAAAGCCTGGGTACCGCACTGTTCGTGCAGCATGCCCAGGGCTATGAACTGACGCCCTCGGGCCAAGCTCTTCTCAAGCACGCAGAAGCCATGGAAAACGTCGCCCTGCTGGCACAGGAAGAAATCACCCAAGCCATCACGCCGCTCGGCAAGATTCGCCTGGGGGTGACCGAAGGCATCGGCATCATGTTCTTCACCCCGCGCATGAATGCGCTGTTCGAGCGCTATCCCGGCCTGGAAGTGGAACTGGTGGCGGTACCGCGCTTCGTCAGCATCCTCAACCGAGAGGCAGAGATCAGCATCCACCTGGAACGG
Source organism: Pseudomonas pudica (assembly GCF_015680405.1). Taxonomy (GTDB): domain Bacteria; phylum Pseudomonadota; class Gammaproteobacteria; order Pseudomonadales; family Pseudomonadaceae; genus Aquipseudomonas; species Aquipseudomonas pudica. Next base: position 124,052 of record NZ_JADLJS010000004.1, on the reverse strand, counting down.
CCCAGCGCCGACCTGCTGATCACCCGCAAGCTCACCGACTACCGCCTGGCCCTGTATGCCAGCCAGGACTACCTGGACCGTGCGCCCCCGCTGCGCAACCGCGAGGACCTGGCCCGGCACAGCTGGATTGGTTATGTCGACGACTTGCTGTTCAGCCAGGAGCTGCTGTTTCTCAACAGTTTCTGCCGGGCCCCCAGCGTAGTGTTTCGCAGCACCAGCGTGATCGCCCAGCAAACCGCCGCCCGCGCCGGGCTGGGCATCGCCGTGCTACCCAACTACATGGCCCGCCACGACCCGACGCTAGTGCGCGTGCTACCTGGCGAAACCATCCAGCGCAGCTACTGGATCTGCACCCGCCGCGAACTGCACAAGTCGGTGCGACTGCGGGTGGTGTGGGACTACCTGCTGGCGCTGTGCGCGGCGGAACAGAGCGAGCTGCTAGCCCAATAGCGCCTTGCCGGCCAGCAGCAGAGCCGCGGCCCAACCGGCCACGGCAAACATCTGCTGCAAGCGCGGCCCGGCCAGCCTGTTCGCCAACGGCCGCGCCAGCAGCAGACCAAGCACTGCGCCGACAGCGAACGGGGCGCCAACCTGCCAGTGCATGACCCCTGCCAGGCTGGCGCTGACCACACTGCCGGTGGACACCAGCGCGATCACCGCCAGCGAGGTGGAGACGATGCTGGCCATCCGCAGGTTGGTGTAGCGGTTAAGGGCCGGAATGATGACAAAGCCACCGCCCACGCCGAGCAGGCCGGACAGCAGCCCGGACAATGCGCCCGTGAAGGCCAGGGCGCGCGCACACGGCAGGGTCCAGCGCAAACGGCCCTGCAGCGGGTTCAGCACGCAGGGTTCGATGTAGCGATGGGCATCATTGGCTTCGCCGCGCAGTTCCTTGGCCGCTTTGCGCCAGATACGCAGGCAGGCATACACCAACACCACAGCGAACACCAACTGCAGTGGCGTGTTCGGCAAGCGGTGCGCCAGCATCAGCCCGAATGGCGCCGCTGCCACACCGATCAATGCGATGAACAGCGCTGCCCGGTAGCGCACCAGGCCCTGCCGCAAGCCCAGCATTGCTCCCACCGCCGCCGCCATGCCTACTGCCAGCAGGCCGACCGGTGCTGCCTCGACCATCGACAACCCCAGGCCGAACACCAGCAAAGGCACTGCGAGAATGCCACCGCCGGCACCGGTCAACGCCAGCACGGCACCGATGAGCGCGCCCAGACCCGCTCCCAGTAATTGATGTTTGATCACTGCCGACCCTCGGCTACCAACGGCTGTGGCCGTGCCAGCCACTCGCGGCCCTTGAGCATGCCTTTCCAGTACAGGGGTGGCAGCACCTGCGCCTTGAGCAACCAGGCCAGACGTGTCGGCTTGCGACCATCCAGCAACCAGTTGGGGAAACTTGGAGCCAGCTTGCCGCCATAGGTGAATTCAGCCAGGACGATCTTGCCGCGCTCGACGGTGAGCGGGCACGAGCCATAACCATCGTACTGGGCGAGGGTAGGCAACCTTCCCAGGGCCACCAGCACGTTGTTGGCCACGACCGGAGCCTGCTTGCGTGCAGCGGCGGCGGTCTTGGCATTGCTGGTGTTGATCACGTCCCCAAGGGCATGGACATTGGTGAAGTGGCGATGGCGCAGGGTGTGCGGGTCGACATCGACCCAGCCGGCGCAATCGGCCAGCGGACTTTCACGAATGAAGTCCGGTGCCACCTGCGGCGGTACCACGTGCAGCATGTCGAAGGCCTCGATACGGGTTTCGCTGCTGCCATCGGCCAAGGTGCGCACGAAGGTGGCGCGCTTGTTCGGGCCGTCCACGGCGACCAGGCGGTGGGAAAAATTGAGGTCCACGGCGTACTTGTCGATGTACTTCATCAGTGCAGGCACGTAGTCCGCCACTCCGAACAACACTGCGCCGGCATTGAAGAAGCTGGCTTTCACAGCCCCCAGATGACCGTGCCGCAGCCAGTGGTCGCAAGACAGGTACAACGCCTTCTGCGGCGCGCCTGCGCACTTGATCGGCATGGGCGGCTGGCAAAACAGGGCTCGGCCTTGCTTGAGCTGCTGCACCAGATCCCAGGTGTAGGGTGCCAGATCGTAGCGGTAGTTGGAGGTGACGCCGTTGCGGCCCAAGGTCTCGCTGAGGCCATCTATGGCTGCCCAATCCAGCTTGAGGCCCGGGCAGACCACCAGCTGTTCATAACTGATGGCGCGGCCGCCCTCGAGCAGGACCAGTTGGCCCAGCGGGTCGAACCTCTGCACCCGTGCCTTTATCCAGCGCACGCCGCGCGGAATGGTCGAGGCCATGGTGCGAGCAGTGCTTGGCGCCTTGAACACACCCGCACCGACCATGGTCCAGCCGGGCTGGTAGTAATGCACGTCGGCGGGGTCGATCAAGGTAACGTCCAGCGACGGGTCACGGCTGATCAGGCTGGAAGCGATGGCGATTCCGGCGGCGCCAGCACCGACGATGACCACTTTGTGGTGGTCGGTATTGGCGGGGGACAACAAGGCAGGCATGGCGGTAAATCCTGTAAATCTGGTTATGGGGCAGGGCGGTCACAGCTTGTTCAGCGGAATCTTCAGGTAGCTCACACCGTTATCTTCCGGCGCGGGGAACTGGCCGCTGCGCATGTTTACCTGCACCGAAGGCAGGATCAGCACGGGCATCTCGAGGGTCTTGTCGCGAGCTTCACGCATGGCGACGAAGCTGTCCTCATCGATGCCCTGGTGGATATGAATATTGTTGGCGCGCTGCTCGGCCACGGTGGTGACGTACTGCATGTCACGGCCACCCGGCAGGTAGTCGTGGCACATGAAGAGCCGGGTCTGGTCGGGGAAGGCCAACAGGCGACGGATCGAGCGGTACAAGGTGCGGGCATCGGCCCCTGGGAAGTCGCAACGGGCGGTACCGTAGTCGGGCATGAACAGGGTGTCGCCGACGAACACCGCGGTCTCGCCGGCGTCCTCGATCATGAAGCTCATGCACGCAGGCGTGTGCCCCGGGGTGTGCAACGCGCGGGCATGCAGATTGCCAATGCGGAAACCTTCCTCGTCCTCGAAAAGCACATCGAACTGGCTGCCATCGCGGGCGAAGCCAGGTTCGGCGTTGAACAAGGCACCAAACACTTTCTGTACCTGGGTGATGTGCGCGCCGATGGCGGTATGGCCGCCGAGCTTTTCCTTCAAATAGGCCGCTGCCGAAAGATGGTCTGCATGCACATGGGTTTCCAGCACCCACTGCACTCTGGCTTCAAGCTCGGTCACGCGCTGGACCAGGCGGTCCGCCGATGCAGTGCAAGTGCACCCGGACTTGGGGTCGTAATCCAGCACACTGTCGATCAATGCGCATTTGCGGGTTTCGCAGTCCATGACCAGGTAGCTGATGGTCGAGGTCGCCTTGTCGTAAAAGGCGTCCACGTGCAGGTTGTTGCCGATGATCATCGCGTTCTCCAATTTATCCGCCCAGCCTTGTACGCGCGTAGGCAGTGCCAGGAGGTTTATCAAGATGCATGCCAGGCATTTTCCTGCGCCTGGGCCAATGAAACCGGCCCGTTGCTCTCAGTTGCCGACGACAGTGACAGCGCAGATGGCAGTCGACTGTCAGCCCATGGCAGTGTTTGGCAGTCCTTGTTACCCTGCGCCGGTCATCCAATCGGTGCCGTCATGCCTGAAGCCCATCCCCTCATCCTAGCTTTGGTTTCCTATCTTGAGCACGATGCCCTGCCAACCATCGTGCTGGATACCGACTACAACATCCTGGCGGCCAACGCTGCCTATCGCCGCCAGTTTGGTCGCCATGAGCAAGCGCCGCTCGGTGAGAAATGCCACAAGGTCTCGCACCACTACGCCGTGCCTTGCGACCAGGCCGGCGAGCATTGCCCGATGCGCAAAGCGTGGCAAAGCAAGGTTCCGGAGCGGGTGTTGCACATTCATCACACGCCACGCGGCCCCGAGCATGTGGATGTCGAGCTGCGGCCGATCCTGGATGAACAGGGCAGGGTGGTGGCCTTTGTCGAGCGCCTGACCAGCATTACCCTCGCGTCGGCGCAGCCTCAGGAACAGGGGCTGGTCGGCCGGGCGCCAGCGTTCAAGGCGGCCCTGGCCAGCCTGCAACGTGCGGCACCGGCGCAGATCCCGGTGTTGCTACAGGGTGAGTCAGGTACTGGCAAGGAACTGTTCGCCCGTGCGCTGCACATGGGAAGCCCCAGGGCTAACGGCCCGTTGGTGGTGGTCGACTGTACCGGCCTGACCGAGTCGCTGTTCGAGAGCGAGTTGTTCGGCTACGAGAAGGGTGCGTTCACTGGCGCCAACCAGCGCAAGATCGGCCTGGCTGAAGCGGCGCATGGCGGCACCCTGTTCCTCGATGAAATTGGGGAGGTACCGCTGGCGATGCAGGTGAAGCTGCTGCGCCTGATCGAGTCCGGCAGCTTCCGCCCGGTGGGTAGCCTGCGCACGGTGCATTCGGATTTTCGCCTGGTGTCGGCAACCCATAAACCCCTCAGGCAAATGGTCGCGGACGGCACCTTCCGCGAAGACCTGTACTACCGCATCAGCGGCTTCCCGATCCGTCTGCCGGCATTGCGCGAGCGGGTAGAAGACCTTCCCTTGCTCGCCCAGAGCCTGCTGCAGCGCATGGCAGGCAAGCCGACACCCAGGCTGAGCGACGATGCCTTGCAGCAGCTTGGGTTGCATCCATTCCCGGGCAACATTCGCGAACTGCGCAACATTCTGGAAAGGGCGCGCTTGTTTGCCGATGACGGGCTGATCCGGCCCGAGCATTTGCCGGAGGATATTGGACCAGCGGGGGCGATCAAGACTGGTGGCCGGCGCAATCACCTGGGTGAGCTGGCGCAGGCACTGGAACAGTTCAAGGGCTCGCGCAGTGAACTGGCCCGTCACCTTGGCCTGAGCGAGCGAACCCTATATCGCCGGTTGAAGGAGCTTGGCCTGAATTGAGGCGTTCGGTTAACGCGGTCTAGAAGGGCCCGCGTATACCCGACGGCAACACACATCCTGTGGGAGCGGGTTCACCCGCGAACACCGGCAAAGCCGGTGCCATCCACCGCGCCTCCTAAGACCTTTACCGGACCTTTACCTCTGTCCTGACATTAAGCGGGAATGATTGTGGTCTGATTAGTTAACCGAACCTGGCAGCCCGTCAGCTCTCGCCAGGCATCAACATCCAGAGGACCGCAAAATGAAGAAAACCCTGACCGTGATCTGCGCCGCGCTCATGCTCAGCGCCCCTTTGGCCAGTTTCGCGCAGCCAGGCCCACCTGACCGGCATGATGGCGGTCCATCGCACCAGGGCAACCCACCGCATGGGCAGCCGCAGCACCAAGGCCGCCACGACAATGACCACGGTCCCGCCTACCGCGACCCGAACTTCCGCCCACAACCGGACATGCCTGTTCCGCATCAACAGTGGCATCGCGGTTATGTGGTTGACCCGCATTACCGTGGCGACCGTTACTGGGTGACCGACTGGAAAGCACGCCACCTGTATGCACCACCCCGTGATCACCGCTGGTTGTATGTGAACGGAGACTATGTGCTGGTTGCTATTGCCAGTGGTGTGATCGTCAACGTCCTCAGCGGTTACTGATTTTCTACAGGCACTAAAAAGCCCGCTTTCGCGGGCTTTTTAGTGCCTGTAGATCTAGGCGAATCAGAAGTCCAGGTTCGATACCGACAGCGCGTTGCTTTCGATGAAGTCACGACGCGGCTCGACCGCATCACCCATCAGGGTGTTGAAGATCTGGTCGGCAGCGATCGCATCCTCAATAGTGACCTTGAGCATACGGCGGACGGTCGGGTCCATGGTGGTCTCCCACAGCTGGTCCGGGTTCATCTCACCCAACCCTTTGTAGCGCTGGATGGTGTGCCGCTTGGTGGTCTCGTTCATCAGCCAATCCAGGCCTTCCTTGAACTCGACGATTGCCTTGCGGCGCTCACCGCGCTGTACGTAAGCACCTTCGCCCAACAAGCTGGACAGCTTGGCACCAATGTTGACTACGGTACGGTAGTCATTGCTGCCGAAGAAGTCCCGGTTGAAGGTGACGTAGCTGGCCAGGCCATGGGAAGTGATCTCCACTTCTGGCAACCATACGTTTCGTTCTTTGTCTTCGCGCAGGCTGGCTTTATAAACCAGGCCGGACTTCTGGCTGTTGTTCAGACGTTCCTGGAACTGGGCCAGCCAGGCTTGCATCACAGCGTGGTCACCCAGCTGTTCCAGGCTCACCTCCGGCAGGTAGATGAAATGCTCGGTCAGCTCTTCTGGATACAAGCGCGACAGACGCTTGAGGGTCTTCATGACACTACGGAATTCATTCACCAATGCTTCCAGCTGCACGCCGGAAACCGCTGGTGCCGACTCGTCCAGGTGCAGGCTGGCATCTTCCAGGGCCGACTGGGTCATGTACTCTTCCATGGCCTCGTCGTCCTTGATGTACTGCTCCTGCTTGCCTTTCTTCACCTTGTATAGCGGTGGCTGGGCAATGTAGATGTAGCCGCGCTCGACCAGCTCCGGCAGCTGCCGGAAGAAGAAGGTCAGCAGCAGGGTACGGATGTGCGAACCGTCAACGTCAGCATCGGTCATGATGATGATGTTGTGATAACGCAGCTTGTCGATGTTGTACTCTTCACGGCCGATACCGCAGCCCAGTGCAGTGATCAGCGTGCCCACTTCCTGGGAAGAGATCATCTTGTCGAAGCGCGCTTTCTCGACGTTGAGGATTTTACCCTTCAACGGCAGGATTGCCTGGGTACGACGGTTGCGGCCTTGCTTCGCCGAGCCACCCGCGGAGTCGCCCTCCACCAGGTACAGTTCGGAAAGGGCAGGGTCCTTTTCCTGGCAGTCGGCCAGTTTTCCTGGCAGGCCGGCAATATCCAGCGCGCCTTTACGGCGAGTCATTTCACGAGCTTTACGTGCCGCTTCACGGGCTCGGGCAGCGTCGATCATCTTGCCAACGACGGCCTTGGCCTCGTTCGGGTTCTCCAGCAGGAAGTCGGCGAAGAACTTGTTCATCTCCTGCTCCACGGCGGTTTTTACCTCCGAGGAGACCAGCTTGTCCTTGGTCTGCGAGCTGAACTTAGGGTCCGGTACTTTAACCGAGATAATCGCGGTCAGGCCTTCGCGGGCGTCGTCGCCAGTGGTCGCCACTTTGTTCTTCTTGGCCAGGCCTTCCTGTTCGATGTAGCTGTTCAGGCTACGGGTCAACGAGGAACGGAAGCCCACCAAGTGAGTACCGCCATCACGCTGCGGAATGTTGTTGGTGAAACACAACAGGTTTTCATTGAAGCTGTCGTTCCACTGCAGGGCGACTTCAACACCCACGCCATCGTCACGCTGGACGTTGAAGTGGAATACCTGGGAGTTGACCGGCGTCTTGTTGGTGTTCAGGTATTCGACGAACGCGCGCAGGCCGCCTTCGTACTTGAAGAACTCTTCCTTCCCACTACGTTCATCCTTCAGCAGAATGCCAACGCCGGAGTTGAGGAACGACAGCTCTCGGATACGCTTGGCCAGGATGTCCCAGCTGAAGTGAATGTTCTTGAAGGTTTCAGCCGAAGGCTTGAAGTGGATGTGGGTACCGGTGGTTTCGCTGTCACCGACAACCGCCATCGGCGCCTGTGGAACACCGTGAACGTAGGTCTGTTCCCAGATTTTGCCGCTACGGCGAACGGTCAGTACCAGTTTTTCTGACAGGGCGTTTACAACAGAGACACCTACGCCGTGCAGCCCGCCGGATACCTTGTAGGAGTTGTCGTCGAACTTACCGCCAGCGTGCAGCACAGTCATGATGACCTCTGCTGCGGAAACGCCTTCTTCTTTATGCACGTCGACCGGAATGCCGCGACCGTTGTCGCGCACACTGATGGACTCGTCCGGGTGGATGATGACGGTGATGTCATCGCAGTGACCGGCGAGGGCTTCGTCGATCGAGTTGTCGACCACCTCGAAGACCATGTGGTGCAGGCCGCTACCATCATCGGTGTCGCCAATGTACATGCCGGGGCGCTTGCGCACGGCATCCAAACCTTTCAGCACTTTGATGCTGGAGGAGTCGTACGTTTGATTTTCGCTCATGCATTCACTCCCGATGGTCGTGGGTCTGGGTGATACGGCCTTGTTCCACGTGGAACAAAGCAACTGGCGTTTCCGTCTGCCAGCCTTCCCTCAGTAATTCGTGATCTACACAGGTGATGAACACCTGGCAGCGTAATTCTTCAAGCAAGCGACACAGCGCGCGGCGATGCTGGTCGTCCAGTTCGGACGGCAAGTCATCCACGAGATAAATACAGTGACCGCGGCGAGCCTGACTAACGAGATGGCCTTGGGCAATGCGCAATGCGCACACCACCAGCTTTTGCTGACCACGCGACAGGATGTCGGCTGCGTTGTTGGCAGCCAGACGAAGACGCAGATCAGCACGCTGCGGACCGGCCTGGGTGTGGCCCATCTGCTGATCGCGAAGGAGAGAGGAACCAAGTACTTCTTGCAGTTCCCGGTCCTTGTCCCAGCCTCGGTAGTAGCTAAGGGTCAACCCGTCCAGCTCGACCAGTTCGCTCAGGGTTCGCTCGAAGACGGGCTTCAAGGCCTTGATGTAGTTGCGACGGTATTCATCTATTTCCGCACTGGCCAGGCACAATTCCCGGTCCCAGGCGGCTTGCGAAGCTGGGTCAAGTGTACCATGCCGCAACCATGAGTTCCGCTGCCGCAGTGCCTTCTGTAGCCGTTGCCAGGCTGGCAGAAAACGAGGTTCCACGTGGAACACTCCCCAATCTAGAAACTGGCGGCGTATTTTCGGAGCGCCTTCCAACAAGCGGAAACTGTCCGGATTGATGAGCTGAAGCGGTAGCAACTCAGCCAGTTGCGCCGCACTCCGCGCATTCTGCCCATCGATGCGAATAGTGAATTCTCCCTGCCGCTCCCGGGAAACCCCCAGGTTACTGCTGCCACCCTCAGCCAATTGCACTTCACCGAACACGGTACAGGCCGGTTGTTCATACTGGATAACCGGGTTCAGGCGGGTGCTGCGGAACGAGCGCGCCAGCCCGAGCAGGTGCACGGCCTCAAGCACGCTGGTTTTGCCGCTGCCGTTGGCGCCGTAAAGGATGTTGATGCGGGGGGACGGTGAGAGTGTCACCGGGTGCAAATTGCGCACCGCGGTGACCATGATACGTCGAAGAGACATTTCGCCTGCTACGGGTTACAGACGCATCGGCATGACAACGTAGGAAGAATCGTCATTGCCAGCTTCCTGCAGCAGGGCACTGCTGTTGGAGTCGGACAGGATCAGACGAACTTGCTCGGTAGTCATTACGCCCAGGACGTCCAGCAGGTAGCTGACGTTGAAGCCGATTTCCAGTGAGCTACCTTCGTAGTCCACGCTGATTTCTTCTTCTGCTTCTTCCTGCTCAGGGTTGTTGGCCTGGATCTTCAGTTGGCCAGCAGCCAGTTGCAGGCGGATACCGCGGTACTTTTCGTTGGAAAGAATCGCAGTACGGCTAAAAGCTTCACGCAGCGCCTGACGGTCGCCGACCACCAGCTTGTCACCGCCCTTGGGCAGTACGCGCTCGTAGTCTGGGAACTTACCGTCGACCAGCTTGGAAGTGAAGGTGAATTCACCGGTGGTGGCGCGAATGTGGTGCTGGCCCAGAACGATGCTGACCATGCCTTCCGGGTCGGTCAGCAGGCGTGCCAGTTCAAGGATACCTTTGCGTGGCACGATGACCTGGTGGCGATCATCCTGCTCGATCGGTGCGCCCATGGAGCACAGCGCCAGACGGTGACCGTCGGTGGACACAGCTCGCAGGGTGTTGCGGGAAACCTCCAGCAGCATGCCGTTGAGGTAGTAGCGCACATCCTGCTGGGCCATGGCGAAACTGGTCCGCTCGATCAGGCGGCGCAGCTTGCTTTGTTCCAGGTTACAGGTCAGCGAGCCCGGGCCTTCTTCCACTGTCGGGAAGTCATTGGCTGGCAGGGTCGACAGGGTAAAACGGCTGCGGCCGGCCTTGACCAACAGTTTCTGCTCGTCGACCTTGATATCGATCAGGGCGTCGTTCGGCAGGCTTTTGCAAATGTCCATCAGCTTGCGTGCCGGAACAGTGATTTCGCCAGGCTCGGCCGGCTCTTCCAGTTGCACGCGGCCTACCAGTTCGACTTCCAGGTCGGTACCAGTCAACGACAGTTGCTGGCCTTGCACGACCAGCAATACGTTGGACAGGACCGGCAAGGTCTGGCGGCGCTCGACGACACCGGCGACCAGTTGCAGGGGTTTCAACAGGGCTTCGCGTTGAATGGTGAAATGCATGGTCTAGTCCCTTGCCTTCAATTAGCTGCGCAGACGGCCATCAGGTCGTCAGCGTCCGCAGCAGGTTCTTGTAGTCCTCGCGGATGTCCGCGTCGGATTCCTTCAGTTCGTTGATCTTGCGGCAGGCGTGTAGCACGGTCGTATGGTCCCGACCACCGAACATGTCGCCGATTTCCGGCAGACTGTGGTTGGTCAGTTCCTTGGACAGGGCCATGGCCACCTGTCGTGGACGCGCCACGGAACGCGAACGACGCTTGGACAACAGATCGGAGATCTTGATCTTGTAGTACTCGGCGACGGTACGCTGAATGTTATCCACACTAACCAGCTTGTCCTGCAGCGCCAGCAGATCCTTGAGCGACTCACGAATCAGTTCGATAGTGATGTCGCGGCCCATGAAGTGCGAGTGAGCGATCACCCGCTTCAATGCACCTTCCAGTTCACGGACGTTGGAGCGGATACGCTGGGCGATGAAGAAGGCCGCGTCATGCGGTAGTTCGACCTTGGCTTGGTCGGCCTTCTTCATGAGGATCGCCACGCGGGTTTCCAGTTCTGGCGGCTCGACGGCCACCGTCAGACCCCAACCAAAGCGCGACTTCAAGCGCTCTTCCAGGCCTTCGATTTCCTTTGGGTAGCGATCAGAGGTAAGGATCACCTGCTGGCCACCCTCGAGCAGGGCGTTGAAGGTGTGGAAAAACTCTTCCTGCGAGCGCTCTTTACGGGCAAAGAACTGGATGTCGTCGATCAGCAGCGCATCCACCGAGCGGTAGAAACGCTTGAATTCGTTGATGGCATTGAGTTGCAGCGCCTTGACCATGTCCGCGACGAAGCGCTCCGAATGCAGGTACACGACCTTGGCATTCGGGTTCTTCTTCAGCAGGTGGTTACCCACAGCATGCATGAGGTGGGTTTTACCCAGGCCCACACCACCATAAAGGAAGAGCGGGTTATAGCCATGCTTGGGGTTGTCTGCCACCTGCCAGGCAGCCGCGCGCGCCAGCTGGTTCGACTTACCTTCGACGAAGGTATCGAACGTGAAGGTGCGGTTCAGGTAACTGGTGTGCTTGAGCGCACCTTCAACCTGCACGGTGCGCTGTTCGGTCCGTGCACTGCCAGCCGACGCAGAAGCCGGTTCGGCCATGGCATCGAAGCTATCACGCGAGGATGGCTCGGCCAGTTCATCGACAAGCACAGGCTCGGCCGCCGCGACGGCGACGGGTTCGACCGCTGCCGGCACTGCCTTCGGTGTCTGGCTCTGGGCCAGCGAGGCGGCCACCGCAGCACTTACTGGCGCGTTGGGTGCGGCACGTGGCGCAGAGCTGCGACGGCTGCCGATCAACAAGGAAAGGGCAGGCGCAATGCCGCTGCCGTTTTCGCCCAACAGCTCGAGCAAACGACCAAGGTACTTTTCATTGACCCAATCGAGAACGAAACGGTTAGGCGCATAGACGCGCAACTCGTCGCCTTCGGCTTCGACCTGTAGCGGACGGATCCAGGTGTTGAATTGCTGGGCAGGCAGTTCATCGCGCAGAAGCTCCACGCACTGCTGCCAAAGTTCCACTGACACGGATATCCCCTGAGTTTGAAAGCCGGATGAGGCAAAAACAAACCGCCATTGTACCGGTCGAGCGTTCAGTTATCCACATGTGGACACGTTAGGAACCATGACAAAACAGCCATTTATCGACCAAAACAGCTTCATCGCACTGTGAATAAGCCCTGTGGATAAGCAGTCATGAGCGCTATGCACAACCCTGAGGTCAGGCCTGTTGATAACTCACCTGTGGGTAAGTAGCCTTTTAATCCACAGCTTCTGCCCACGAAGAAAACAAGCGCAGCACCGGTTGAGAACACAGTTGTAAAACTCTGTACAGCCCGTATTTTCTGGCCTAAATCAGGTTATCCACAGAAGGTTATCCACTTAAGATTTATAGATTCTTTAGAAAAGCTTTTTATATGCCTCTTCTTTTTTTTCATGTTGTCCCCAATTCGTGTGTCCGATCAAGCACCCCCTGGGGGAGGGCAGGCACGCACCGTCCATCACGTGCTCTATATGGAAAGACTGGTTGGAAATTGACCTACGGGCTTGCTTTCTCTAGAATCGCCGGTCTCTTAAAAAGGGGGCCATCCCGGCCCGTCGTCGACAAACCAGGTAACACGCCATGAAACGTACTTTCCAACCAAGCACCATCAAGCGCGCGCGCACCCACGGCTTCCGTGCCCGTATGGCTACCAAGAACGGCCGCGCTGTTCTGTCGCGTCGTCGTGCCAAAGGCCGTAAGCGTCTGGCCATTTGATTTTTCGGCACAGGTGGTGAGTCAGGACTTCAGTCGGGAAAAGCGACTGCTTACACCCCGACATTTCAAAGCGGTCTTCGACTCCCCAACCGGCAAGGTTCCAGGGAAAAACCTGCTGATCCTTGCTCGCGAGAACGGCCTCGATCACCCACGCCTCGGCCTGGTGATCGGCAAGAAGAGCGTCAAGCTCGCCGTTCAACGCAACCGCCTCAAGCGCTTGATGCGCGATTCCTTTCGCCTGAACCAGCATTTGCTTGCCGGTTTGGACATTGTGATCGTCGCGCGCAAGGGATTGGGTGAGATAGAAAACCCGGAATTGCACCAACACTTTGGCAAACTCTGGAAACGCCTGGCGCGCAGCCGGCCCACTCCAGCAGTGACCGCCAATTCCGCAGGGGTAGACAGCCAAGATGCGTAAACTGGCGCTCGTTCCGATCCAGTTTTACCGTTACGCCATTAGTCCTCTGATGGCCAACCACTGTCGTTTCTTCCCCAGTTGCTCCTGTTATGCCTATGAAGCCATCGAAAACCACGGCCTCTGGCGTGGTGGGTGGCTAGCCGTTCGTCGCCTGGGGCGTTGTCATCCGTGGAACGACGGCGGTTTCGATCCCGTTCCTCCCGCTCCTTCCTCCCGAACTTCTTCGATAGCCGAGTAATCATGGATATTAAACGCACGATCCTGATCGTCGCCCTGGCAATCGTGTCCTACGTCATGGTCCTCAAGTGGAACCAGGACTACGGCCAGGCTGCCCTGCCGACTCAGAATACTGCTGCCAGCACCGTTGCCCCGGGTTTGCCGGATGGCGTACCGGCCGGTAATGCCGGCGCCAGCGCCGATGTGCCAAGCGCCAACGCCGAAACCAGCGCAGCCGAACTGGCACCGGTTGCGGTCAGCAAGGACCTGATCCGGGTCAAGACCGATGTCCTGGAGCTGGCTATCGATCCGGTTGGCGGTGACATCGTCCAGCTGAACCTGCCGCAATACCCACGTCGCCAGGATCACCCGGACATTCCGTTCCAGCTGTTCGACAACGGTGGCGAGCGTGTCTACCTGGCACAAAGCGGCCTGACCGGCGTAAACGGTCCGGATGCCCGTCCTGCCGGTCGCCCTCTATACGCTACCGACAAGAAGGGTTACCAGCTGGCCGATGGCCAGGAACAACTGGTGGTCGACCTGAAGTTCAGCGACAACGGCGTCAACTACATCAAGCGCTTCACCTTTAAGCGCGGCGAATATGACCTGACCGTCAGCTACCTGATCGACAACCAGAGCGGCCAGGCTTGGAGCGGCAACATGTTTGCCCAGCTCAAGCGTGACGCCAGCTCCGATCCGTCTTCGAGCACCGCCACCGGTACCGCCACCTACCTGGGCGCTGCCCTGTGGACTGCTTCCGAGCCTTACAAAAAGGTCTCGATGAAGGACATCGACAAAGGTAGTTTGAAAGAAAATGTGTCCGGCGGCTGGGTTGCCTGGCTGCAGCACTACTTCGTGACCGCCTGGATTCCGGCCAAGTCGGACAACAACGTTGTCCAGACCCGCAAGGACAGCCAGGGCAACTACATCATCGGCTACACCGGCCCGGCCATCAGCGTGCCTGCTGGCGGCAAGGTCGAAACCAGCGCCATGCTGTACGCCGGCCCGAAAATCCAGTCCAAGCTGAAAGAGTTGTCCCCAGGCCTGGAACTGACCGTCGACTATGGCTTCCTGTGGTTCATCGCCCAGCCGATCTTCTGGCTGCTGCAACATATCCACAGCCTGCTGGGTAACTGGGGCTGGTCGATCATCGTGCTGACCATGCTGATCAAAGGCCTGTTCTTCCCGCTGTCGGCTGCCAGCTACCGTTCGATGGCGCGCATGCGTGCCGTTGCGCCGAAGCTCGCTGCACTGAAGGAACGCTTCGGTGACGATCGCCAGAAGATGTCCCAGGCGATGATGGAGCTGTACAAAAAGGAGAAGATCAACCCGCTGGGCGGCTGCCTGCCGATCCTGGTGCAGATGCCAGTGTTCCTGGCCCTGTACTGGGTACTGCTGGAAAGCGTGGAAATGCGCCAGGCTCCATGGATGCTGTGGATTACCGACCTGTCGATCAAGGATCCGTTCTTCATCCTGCCGATCATCATGGGCGCCACCATGTTCATCCAGCAGCGCCTGAACCCGACGCCGCCGGATCCAATGCAGGCCAAGGTGATGAAAATGATGCCGATCATCTTCACCTTCTTCTTCCTGTGGTTCCCGGCTGGTCTGGTGCTGTACTGGGTTGTGAACAACTGCCTGTCGATCGCACAGCAGTGGTACATCACCCGCAGCATCGAAGCAGCCAGCAAAAAAGCTGCTGCTTGACAGGCTACTGCGCTAGCCTGTGAATAAAAAACGCCCCCTAGTGGGGCGTTTTTGCTATCTGTCGTTTTTGTCGTAGAGGCTTTCGAGCATGAACACTGTGCGTGAAACCATCGCCGCCATCGCCACCGCCCAAGGCCGTGGCGGTGTGGGTATTGTCAGGTTGTCCGGCCCTCTGGCTGCCAAGGCCGGCCAGTTGATCACCGGCCGTACGCTTACCCCGCGCCACGCCCATTACGGCCCGTTCCGCGACGAGGAAGGCCTGGTGCTGGACGAAGGGATCGCGCTGTTCTTCCCCGGGCCGAATTCGTTCACCGGCGAGGACGTGCTGGAACTGCAGGGCCACGGTGGCCCGGTGGTGCTGGATATGCTGCTGCAGCGCTG
The DNA here is from genome assembly GCF_015680405.1 of Pseudomonas pudica. Taxonomy (GTDB): domain Bacteria; phylum Pseudomonadota; class Gammaproteobacteria; order Pseudomonadales; family Pseudomonadaceae; genus Aquipseudomonas; species Aquipseudomonas pudica. Next base: position 108,709 of record NZ_JADLJS010000004.1, on the reverse strand, counting down.
TGTACAGGTTGGTTGCCGGCTGGCTCGCCCGGGTGAGTTCAGCGAACGTGCATTCCTCAATGACAAGCTCGACCTGGCCCAGGCCGAAGCCATTGCCGACCTGATCGAAGCCAGTTCCAGCCAGGCTGCGCGCAACGCACTGCGTTCGCTGCAGGGCGAGTTCTCCAAGCGTGTGCACAGCCTGACCGAAGCACTGATAGCCCTGCGCATCTACGTCGAGGCGGCGATCGACTTCCCCGAGGAAGAAATCGACTTCCTCGCTGATGGCCATGTACTTTCGATGCTCGATAACGTTCGCGGCGAGTTGTCCACAGTGCAGCGGGAAGCCGGGCAGGGCGCTTTGCTGCGCGACGGCATGACCGTGGTCATCGCCGGTCGGCCGAATGCTGGCAAGTCGAGCCTGCTGAACCAGCTGGCGGGGCGGGAAGCGGCCATCGTCACCGATATTGCCGGCACCACGCGGGACATCCTGCGCGAACATATCCACATCGACGGCATGCCGCTGCACGTGGTCGATACTGCCGGTTTGCGCGACACCGATGACCATGTGGAAAAGATTGGCGTGGAACGTGCGCTGAAGGCCATTGGCGAGGCAGACCGGGTGTTGTTGGTGGTGGATTCCACCGCGCCCGAGGCCAGCGACCCGTTCGCCCTGTGGCCAGAATTTCTCGACCAGCGGCCAGACCCGGCCAAGGTGACGCTGATTCGGAACAAGGCCGATCTTAGTGGTGAGCAGGTAGCGCTGGAACAGTGCGATGACGGCCATGTAACGATCACCCTCAGTGCCAAAGGGGACGATGCAGGGCTGCAGTTGTTGCGTGACCACCTGAAAGCCTGCATGGGTTATGAACAGACGGCCGAGAGTGGTTTCAGCGCTCGCCGGCGCCATCTGGATGCCCTGCGCCAGGCCAGTGAGCACCTGGAACATGGCCGTGCACAACTGACCTTGGCTGGCGCGGGTGAGCTGTTGGCGGAAGACCTGCGCCAGGCGCAGCAGGCCCTGGGGGAGATTACCGGGGCATTCAGCTCTGACGACCTGCTGGGGCGGATTTTCTCCAGCTTCTGCATCGGTAAGTAATTCACAGCCAGGCAAAACCAAGAGCCGCTCCTTCGTGAGCGGCTTTTTTTTACCTCAAATTTCGCAGCTTCTACGGAAATCGCGCCGCACCTGAAGGCTGTGCAGAACCCTGTGGGAGCGGGTTCACCCGCGAAGAGGCCGGTGCAGGTTCATATTTTTTTCATTCACCTACCCCAATCTTCTCTCAGGAGCCCTGTGGAAAACTCGCCTTCAGCTCCGTTGATAAGCAGGATTTTTTTCTGAGGATAAACCCGCCTGTGGGTAACAAGCCATTTAATCCACAGGCTAAATCGTCTTATCCAGAGCCCTCATGGTACTCCAGCCACAGGGTTTAATTTTGCTCTACACAGCATGGGTAAAGGCCTGCATGAGCTTATCCACAGAAAAGCTTGTGCATAAGAATAAACATAAAAACAAAGCTTTTTTAACTTTCTCCTTTTTGATTTCTGTTGGCTGCCACTCATCCACAGACTGGTCAAAATTTGCTCAGACGGTTTCTTTAAAGGGTGTGAAGTCCCTATACTTGTCCGCTTACCTTCTCTATTCGCAAAAACAGGCACGAGGTGCGTGGTGGATTTCCCTTCCCGTTTTGAAGTGATCGTCATCGGCGGCGGCCATGCCGGTACCGAGGCTGCGCTTGCGTCTGCACGCATGGGTGTGAAAACCCTGCTGCTGACCCATAACGTGGAAACCCTCGGTCACATGAGCTGCAACCCCGCCATTGGCGGTATTGGCAAAAGCCATCTGGTCAAAGAGATCGATGCCCTCGGCGGCGCCATGGCGCTGGCCACCGACAAGAGCGGCATCCAGTTCCGCGTTTTGAACAACCGCAAGGGCCCGGCCGTACGCGCCACCCGTGCACAGGCCGACCGCGCTATCTACAAGGCAGTGGTGCGTGAAATCCTGGAAAACCAGCCGAACCTGTGGATATTCCAGCAGTCCTGCGACGACCTGATCGTCGAGCAGGACCAGGTCAAAGGCGTGGTGACCCAGATGGGCCTGCGTTTCTTCGCCGAATCGGTGGTACTGACCACCGGTACCTTCCTTGGCGGCCTTATCCACATTGGTCTGCAAAACCATTCCGGCGGTCGCGCCGGCGATCCACCTTCGATCGCCCTGGCCCACCGCATGCGTGAATTGCCGTTGCGCGTCGGCCGCCTGAAAACCGGTACTCCGCCGCGTATCGACGGCCGTTCGGTGGACTTCTCGGTGATGACCGAGCAGCCAGGCGATACGCCGATTCCTGTGATGTCCTTCATGGGCAATGCCCAGATGCACCCGCGCCAGGTGAGCTGCTGGATTACCCACACAAATGCGCGCACCCACGAGATCATCGCCTCGAACCTCGACCGTTCGCCGATGTACTCGGGTGTGATCGAAGGTGTCGGCCCGCGCTACTGCCCGTCGATCGAGGACAAGATCCACCGCTTCGCCGACAAGGAAAGCCACCAGGTGTTCATCGAGCCGGAAGGCCTGACCACCCATGAGCTGTACCCCAACGGTATTTCCACTTCGCTACCGTTCGACGTGCAGCTGGAGTTGGTACGGTCGATCCGCGGCATGGAGAACGCCCACATCGTCCGCCCGGGCTATGCCATCGAATACGACTACTTCGACCCGCGTGACCTCAAGTACAGCCTCGAGACCAAAGTCATCGGCGGCCTGTTCTTCGCCGGCCAGATCAACGGCACCACCGGTTACGAAGAAGCCGGCGCTCAGGGTTTGCTGGCCGGGACCAACGCAGCCCTGCGGGCGCTGGGCCGAGACAGCTGGTGCCCGCGCCGCGACGAGGCGTACATCGGCGTACTGGTCGACGACCTGATTACCCTGGGTACCCAGGAGCCGTACCGCATGTTCACTTCGCGTGCCGAGTACCGCCTGATCCTGCGCGAAGACAACGCCGACCTGCGCCTGACCGAAAAGGGCCGCGAGCTCGGCCTGATCGACGACCAGCGTTGGTCTGCCTTTTGCGCCAAGCGCGACGGCATCGAACGCGAGGAGCAGCGCCTGAAGTCGACCTGGGTACGCCCGAACACCGAGCAAGGTCAGGCCATTGTGGATAAGTTCGGTACCCCGCTCAGCCACGAGTACAGCCTGCTGAACCTGCTTGCCCGCCCGGAAATCGACTACGCCGGGCTGATCGAGGCAACCGGTGGCGAAGCGATCGATCCACAGGTCGCCGAGCAGGTCGAGATCCGCACCAAGTACGCCGGTTACATCGACCGCCAGCAGGATGAAATCGCACGTCTGCGCGCCAGTGAAGACACTCGCCTGCCTGTGGATATCGATTACTCGACGATTTCCGGCCTGTCCAAGGAAATCCAGGGCAAGCTTGGCCAGACCCGTCCGGAAACCCTGGGCCAGGCTTCGCGCATCCCGGGCGTGACCCCGGCAGCGATTTCCTTGTTGCTGATTCACTTGAAAAAACGCGGCGCTGGCCGCGAATTGGAGCAAAGCGCTTGAGTTCCCTGGTCACCCCGCAACACGCTGAAGAGTTGTCCACAGGTGCGCGCCAGCTCGGTGTCGAGCTGAACGCCGAGCATCATGAAAAGCTGCTCGGCTACCTGGCCCTGTTGATCAAATGGAACAAAGCCTACAACCTCACCGCCGTGCGCGACCCCGACGAGATGGTGTCGCGTCACCTGCTCGACAGCCTCAGTGTCATGCCGTTTATCCACAGCGAGCGTGACAACTGGCTGGATGTCGGAAGTGGCGGTGGCATGCCCGGTATCCCGTTGGCTATCCTGCATCCTCACAAGCGCGTGACGGTGCTGGACGCCAATGGCAAGAAGACCCGTTTCCTGACCCAGGTGAAAATGGAACTCAAGCTGGACAACCTCACGGTTATCCACAGCCGGGTCGAAGCCTTCCAGCCTACACAACCGTTCAGCGGAATCATCTCCCGCGCCTTCAGCAGCATGGAGAACTTCACCAACTGGACCCGCCACCTTGGCGACACCGGGACGCAATGGCTTGCAATGAAGGGGCTGCATCCTGCCGATGAACTGGTAGCATTGCCCGCAGACTTCACAGTGGAAAGCGAGCAGGCCCTGACCGTTCCAGGTTGCCAGGGCCAGCGCCATCTGCTGATACTGCGCCGCAAGGCATGACTGGGAACACACGCAACAATGGCTAAGGTATTCGCAATCGCGAACCAGAAAGGTGGTGTGGGCAAGACAACCACCTGTATCAATCTCGCTGCTTCGCTGGCCGCGACCAAGCGTCGTGTGCTGCTGATCGACCTCGATCCGCAGGGCAACGCCACCATGGGCAGCGGTGTGGACAAGCACGAGCTCGAGCACTCGGTCTACGACCTGTTGATCGGGGAATGCGACCTGGCTCAGGCCATGCATTACTCCGAGCACGGGGGTTTCCAGTTGCTGCCAGCCAACCGTGACCTGACCGCCGCCGAAGTGGTGCTGCTGGAAATGCAGGTCAAGGAGAGCCGCCTGCGCAACGCCCTGGCGCCGATCCGCGAGAACTACGACTACATCCTCATCGACTGCCCTCCGTCTTTGTCGATGCTCACGCTCAATGCCCTGGTCGCCTCCGATGGGGTGATCATCCCGATGCAGTGTGAGTACTACGCACTGGAAGGTCTCAGCGACCTTGTGGATAACATCAAACGCATCGCCGCCCGGCTTAACCCGGAGCTGAAGATCGAGGGCCTGCTGCGGACCATGTACGATCCGCGCCTGAGCCTGAACAACGACGTATCGGCGCAGTTGAAGGAGCACTTTGGTCCGCAGCTGTACGACACGGTCATTCCGCGCAACATTCGCCTGGCCGAGGCCCCGAGCTTCGGCATGCCGGCCCTGGCCTACGACAAGCAATCGCGAGGCGCGCTGGCTTATCTGGCCCTGGCCGGGGAACTGGTACGCCGTCAACGCCGTCAATCCCGCACTGCACAAACAACTTAAGGAATCCGTATGGCCGTCAAGAAACGGGGTCTCGGACGTGGGTTGGATGCACTGCTCAGTGGTCCTTCCGTCAGCGCGCTCGAAGAGCAGGCTGTGAAGATCGACCAGAAAGAACTGCAACACCTGCCGGTCGAGGTGATCCAGCGTGGCAAGTACCAGCCGCGCCGGGACATGGATCCGGAGGCGCTGGAAGAGCTCGCGCACTCGATTCGCAACCATGGCGTCATGCAGCCGATCGTGGTGCGCCCGATCGACGGCAACCGCTACGAGATCATCGCCGGTGAGCGCCGCTGGCGCGCCACCCAGCAGGCTGGCCTGGACAAGATCCCGGCGATGGTCCGCGAAGTGCCCGACGAAGCCGCCATAGCCATGGCGCTGATCGAGAACATCCAGCGCGAAGACCTCAACCCGCTGGAAGAGGCTCTGGCCCTGCAGCGCCTGCAGCAAGAGTTCGAGCTCACCCAGCAACAGGTGGCCGATGCCGTCGGCAAGTCGCGGGTGACCGTGGCGAACCTGCTGCGCCTGATCACCCTGCCCGATGCGATCAAGACCATGCTCGCCCATGGTGACCTGGAGATGGGCCATGCCCGTGCACTGCTCGGGCTGGAAGAACACCGTCAGGAAGAGGGGGCGCGTCATGTTGTCGCACGTGGCCTCACCGTGCGCCAAACCGAGGCACTGGTTCGTCAATGGCTCAGCGACAAACCTGATCCGGTCGAACCGAGCAAACCTGATCCGGATATCGCACGCCTTGAACAGCGGCTCGCAGAGCGCCTGGGCTCGGCCGTGCAGATCCGCCATGGCAACAAGGGCAAAGGCCAATTGGTTATTCGCTACAACTCGCTTGACGAGTTGCAAGGCGTGCTTGCTCACATCCGCTGAAACAATTCCCGTTGTAGCGCGCAGTCGGAAATCACTACCGAATAGTTGAATAGGGGTTAATCCACCCCTATACTCTGCGCGCATTTTGTCGGCACAAATTATGCCAAGTCATAACTGACTTGCTGGTCGACTTCCGAGGAGCAGTTGTGATGGAAATCCGCACGCCAAACCGCCTGCCTTTCCATCGCTGGGCGGTTTTCCCGGTACTGCTGGCTCAATTCGTCGTACTGCTGCTGGCAACGTTGGTGTTGTGGCAGTGGAAAGGGGCGGTCAGTGGATATTCAGGCCTTTGCGGAGGTTTGATTGCCTGGCTACCCAATGTGTATTTCGCCTGGAAGGCTTTTCGCTTCAGCGGGGCCCGGGCGGCACAAGCCATCGTCAAGTCGTTCTACGCTGGCGAGGCAGGCAAGATGATTTTGACGGCAGTGCTTTTTGCACTGACCTTCGCAGGAGTGAAGCCACTGGCGCCGTTAGCAGTATTCGGCGTCTTCGTGTTGACCCTTTTGGTCAGCTGGTTCGCGCCCCTGCTGATGAATAAAAGACTTTCGAGACCTTAGGGCGTTTGAGGCAACCATGGCAGCAGAAACCGCTTCGGGCTATATCCAGCACCACTTGCAGAACCTGACCTACGGTCAACTACCAGACGGCAGCTGGGGCTTCGCCCATTCGGCTGCAGAAGCCAAGGCAATGGGCTTCTGGGCGTTCCACCTGGACACCCTGGGTTGGTCCGTCGCGCTGGGTCTGATCTTCCTGTTCATCTTCCGCATGGCGGCCAAGAAGGCGACTTCGGGCCAACCTGGCGGCCTGCAGAACTTCGTTGAAGTGCTGGTAGACTTCGTCAACGGCAGCGTGAAGGACTCCTTCCACGGCCGTAGCCCGGTAATCGCTCCGCTGGCGCTGACCATTTTCGTCTGGGTGTTCCTGATGAACGCCATCGACCTAGTACCGGTCGACTGGATTCCTCAGCTGGCCATCCTGATCTCCGGTGATCCGCACATTCCGTTCCGCGCCGTGTCTACCACCGACCCGAACGCGACCCTGGCCATGGCCTTCTGTGTGTTCGCCCTGATCATCTTCTACAGCATCAAGGTCAAGGGCCTGGGCGGCTTCATCGGCGAGCTGACCCTGCACCCGTTCGGCAGCAAGAACATCTTCGTTCAGATCCTGCTGATCCCGGTCAACTTCCTGCTGGAATTCGTCACCCTGATCGCCAAGCCGATCTCGCTGGCACTGCGTCTGTTCGGCAACATGTACGCCGGCGAGCTGGTGTTCATCCTGATCGCCGTGATGTTCGGCGCCGGTATCCTCTGGCTCAGCGGCCTGGGTGTGGTGCTGCAGTGGGCGTGGGCTGTGTTCCACATCCTGATCATCACCCTGCAAGCCTTCATCTTCATGATGCTTACCATCGTCTACCTGTCGATGGCTCACGAAGATAACCATTAAGACCGCCTGGCGTGTCTGATAGCCTTCCCCGCTCGTTTGGGGGGAGGGCTTAAAAAGTCCGCAAGGGCATGCTGTACCAAACGATTTGTTTTACCGCTTCAAACTAAAAACCTAACCAATACGACGTAAAAGTCGGGAGGAAAGATGGAAACTGTAGTTGGTCTGACCGCTATCGCTGTTGCTCTGCTGATCGGCCTGGGTGCTCTGGGTACCGCCATTGGTTTCGGCCTGCTGGGCGGCAAGTTCCTGGAAGGCGCTGCTCGTCAGCCTGAGATGGTTCCGATGCTGCAGGTCAAAATGTTCATCGTTGCCGGTCTGCTCGACGCCGTAACCATGATCGGTGTTGGTATCGCTCTGTTCTTCACCTTCGCGAACCCCTTCGTTGGTCAGATCGCCGGCTAATCACTCGTTTCTACGAGTTGATTGGTGTGATGGACAAAGACCGAGCGAGGTGTTGGCGTGAACATTAATGCAACCCTGATTGGCCAATCCGTTGCTTTTCTGATTTTTGTACTCTTCTGCATGAAGTATGTATGGCCTCCGGTCATCACTGCCCTGCAAGAGCGCCAAAAGAAGATTGCCGACGGCTTGGACGCTGCCAACCGCGCAGCTCGCGACCTGGAGCTGGCCCAAGAGAAAGCGGGTCAGCAACTGCGTGAAGCGAAGGCACAGGCAGCCGAAATCATTGAGCAAAGCAAGAAACGCGCTGCTCAGCTTGTCGAGGAAGCCCGTGAACAGGCTCGCGTCGAAGCTGACCGTGTGAAGGCTCAGGCTCAAGCCGAGATCGAACAGGAACTGAACAGCGTCAAAGACGCCCTGCGTGCCCAAGTGGGTGCCCTGGCTGTTGGCGGTGCTGAAAAGATCCTTGGCGCCACAATCGATCAAAACGCGCATGCGGAGCTGGTTAACAAACTGGCCGCTGAAATTTAAGCGAGGGCGATCATGGCAGAACTGACCACGTTGGCCCGACCTTACGCTAAGGCTGCCTTTGAGCATGCCCAGGCCCATCAGCAACTGGCCAATTGGTCAGCCATGCTCGGCCTGGCTGCTGCGGTGTCGGAAGACGACACCATGCAGCGCCTGCTCAAGGCCCCGCGACTGACAAGCGCAGAAAAGGCCGCCGCATTCATTGAAGTGTGCGGTGACAAGTTCGATGCACAGGCACAGAATTTCATTCATGTTGCCGCGGAAAACGACCGTCTCCTGCTTCTGCCGGAGATTGCCGCCCTGTTCGACCTGTACAAGGCCGAGCAAGAGAAATCCGTGGACGTGGAAGTCACCAGTGCTTTTGCGTTGAACCAAGAACAGCAAGACAAACTCGCCAAGGTTCTCAGTGCACGGCTCAGCCGGGAAGTGCGCCTGCACGCGTCGGAGGATGCCAGCCTGATCGGCGGCGTCGTCATCCGCGCCGGCGACCTGGTAATCGATGGCTCGGTTCGCGGCAAGATCGCGAAACTGGCCGAAGCATTGAAATCTTGAGTTTGAAGGGGCAGCAGAGCAATGCAGCAACTCAATCCTTCCGAAATTAGTGAAATCATCAAGGGTCGCATCGAGAAGCTCGATGTCGGCTCCCAAGCCCGTAACGAAGGTACCGTCGTAAGCGTTTCCGACGGTATCGTACGGATCCACGGTCTGGCCGACGCTATGTACGGCGAAATGATCGAGTTCCCGGGCGGCGTATACGGTATGGCACTGAACCTGGAGCAAGACTCCGTAGGTGCGGTGGTACTGGGTGCGTACACCTCCCTCGCCGAGGGCATGAGCGCCAAGTGCACCGGTCGCATCCTGGAAGTTCCGGTCGGCAAAGGCCTGCTGGGCCGCGTCGTCGACGCTCTGGGTAACCCGATCGATGGCAAAGGTCCTCTGGCCACCACCGAAACCGACGCGGTCGAAAAGGTCGCTCCGGGTGTTATCTGGCGTAAATCGGTAGACCAGCCTGTACAGACTGGCTACAAGTCGGTTGACGCCATGATCCCGGTTGGCCGTGGCCAGCGCGAGCTGATCATCGGTGACCGTCAGATCGGTAAGACCGCCATGGCGGTCGACGCGATCATCAACCAGAAAAACAGCGGTATCTTCTGCGTATACGTGGCCGTAGGCCAGAAGCAGTCGACCATCGCCAACGTTGTGCGCAAGCTGGAAGAAGCCGGCGCCCTGGCCAACACCATCGTTGTTGCTGCCAGCGCCTCGGAATCGGCCGCGCTGCAGTTCCTGGCTCCTTATGCCGGCTGCACCATGGGCGAGTACTTCCGTGACCGCGGCGAAGACGCCCTGATCGTTTACGATGACCTGTCCAAGCAGGCCGTTGCCTACCGTCAGATCTCCCTGCTGCTGCGTCGTCCACCAGGACGCGAAGCGTACCCAGGTGACGTGTTCTATCTCCACTCCCGTCTGCTGGAGCGTGCATCGCGCGTTTCGGAAGAGTACGTCGAGAAGTTCACCAACGGCGCAGTCACTGGCAAGACCGGTTCCCTGACCGCCCTGCCGATCATCGAAACCCAGGCTGGCGACGTTTCCGCGTTCGTTCCGACCAACGTGATCTCCATCACCGACGGTCAGATCTTCCTGGAATCGGCCATGTTCAACTCGGGCATCCGCCCTGCAGTGAACGCCGGTGTTTCGGTATCCCGCGTAGGTGGTGCCGCTCAGACCAAGATCATCAAGAAGCTGTCCGGTGGTATCCGTACCGCTCTGGCTCAGTACCGTGAACTGGCTGCATTCGCCCAGTTCGCTTCCGATCTGGACGAAGCGACCCGCAAGCAGTTGGAGCATGGTCAGCGCGTTACCGAGCTGATGAAGCAGAAGCAGTACGCGCCAATGTCCATCGCGGACATGGCTCTGTCGCTGTACGCCGCTGAGCGTGGTTTCCTGACCGACGTAGAAGTCAACAAGGTCGGTAGCTTCGAGCAAGCTCTGATCGCCTACTTCAACCGTGATCACGCCGAACTGATGGCGAAGATCAACGTGAAGGGTGACTTCAACGACGAAATCGACGCTGGCATGAAAGCCGGTATCGAGAAGTTCAAGGCCACCCAGACCTGGTAAGCCGCAGCGGGGGCTGCGGCCCCCGCTTGCTAACCTGATAGGTGATACATGGCAGGCGCAAAAGAGATTCGCAGTAAGATTGCGAGCATCAAAAGCACGCAAAAAATTACCAGCGCCATGGAGAAAGTGGCGGTCAGCAAGATGCGCAAGGCACAACTGCGCATGGCTGCTAGCCGTCCTTACGCGGAGCGTATCCGCCAGGTGATCGGTCATCTGGCCAACGCCAACCCGGAATACCGCCACCCGTTCATGATCGAGCGCCCTGTAAAGCGCGCCGGTTATATCGTGGTGAGCAGTGACCGCGGTCTGTGCGGTGGCTTGAACACCAACCTGTTCAAGGCCCTGGTCAAGGACATGAACGAAAACCGCGAACAGGGCGTGGAAATCGACCTGTGCGTGATCGGCAGCAAGGGTGCGACTTTCTTCCGCATCTTTGGCGGCAACGTCGTAGCCGCGATCAGCCACTTGGGCGAAGAGCCATCGATCAACGATCTGATCGGCTCCGTCAAAGTGATGCTGGACGCCTACCTGGACGGCCGCATCGATCGCCTCTCGGTGGTTTCGAACAAGTTCATCAACACCATGACCCAAAAACCGACGGTCGAGCAATTGGTACCGTTGGTGGCAACCCCGGATCAGGATCTCAAGCATCACTGGGACTACCTGTACGAACCCGACGCAAAAGAGCTGCTGGACGGCTTGATGGTGCGTTACGTGGAGTCGCAGGTGTACCAGGCGGTGGTCGAGAACAACGCTGCTGAACAAGCGGCCCGGATGATCGCCATGAAGAACGCCACAGACAACGCCGGTGATTTGATCAGCGAACTCCAGCTGATCTACAACAAGGCGCGTCAGGCTGCGATCACCCAGGAGATCTCGGAAATCGTCGGCGGCGCTGCCGCGGTTTAACGGTTCAAAAATTCAGAGGATCCAGCTATGAGTAGCGGACGTATCGTTCAAATCATCGGCGCCGTCATCGACGTGGAATTCCCACGCGACGTCGTGCCGAGTGTTTACAACGCGCTGAAAGTACAAGGCGCGGAAACCACCCTGGAAGTTCAGCAGCAGCTGGGCGACGGCGTGGTTCGTACCATTGCGATGGGCTCTACCGAAGGCCTGAAGCGCGGTCTGGATGTCGTCGACACCGGCGCTGCCATTTCCGTTCCTGTTGGTAAGGCCACTCTGGGCCGTATCATGGACGTTCTGGGCAACCCGATCGACGAAGCTGGCCCGATCGGCGAAGAAGAGCGTCGTGGTATCCACCAGAAGGCTCCTTCCTTCGCTGACCAGGCAGGCGGCAACGACCTGCTGGAAACCGGCATCAAGGTTATCGACCTGGTTTGCCCGTTCGCCAAGGGTGGTAAGGTTGGTCTGTTCGGTGGTGCCGGCGTCGGCAAGACCGTTAACATGATGGAACTGATCCGTAACATCGCCATCGAGCACAGCGGTTACTCCGTGTTCGCCGGTGTGGGTGAGCGTACTCGTGAGGGTAACGACTTCTACCACGAGATGAAGGACTCCAACGTTCTCGACAAGGTAGCGCTGGTCTACGGTCAGATGAACGAGCCACCAGGAAACCGTCTGCGCGTAGCGCTGACCGGCCTGACCATGGCTGAGAAGTTCCGTGACGAAGGTAACGACGTTCTGCTGTTCGTCGACAACATCTATCGTTACACCCTGGCCGGTACCGAAGTATCCGCACTGCTGGGCCGTATGCCTTCCGCAGTAGGCTACCAGCCAACCCTGGCCGAAGAGATGGGCGTTCTGCAAGAGCGTATTACTTCGACCAAAGAAGGTTCGATCACCTCGATCCAGGCCGTATACGTACCTGCGGACGACCTGACCGACCCGTCGCCAGCCACTACCTTCGCCCACTTGGACGCCACCGTCGTTCTGTCCCGTGACATCGCCTCCCTGGGTATCTACCCAGCGGTCGATCCACTGGACTCGACTTCGCGCCAGCTGGACCCGAACGTGATCGGCAACGAACACTACGAAACTGCCCGTCAGGTTCAGTATGTTCTGCAGCGCTACAAAGAGCTGAAGGACATCATCGCGATCCTGGGTATGGACGAACTGTCCGAAGCCGACAAGCAACTGGTAGCCCGTGCTCGTAAGATCCAGCGCTTCCTGTCGCAGCCGTTCTTCGTGGCCGAAGTCTTCACCGGTTCGCCAGGCAAGTACGTTTCCCTGAAAGACACCATCGCTGGCTTCAGCGGCATCCTCAAAGGTGACTACGACCACCTGCCAGAACAAGCGTTCTACATGGTCGGCAGCATCGACGAAGCGATCGAGAAAGCCAAGAAACTGTAATTCCTGCGCCCCGCGAGGGGCGCTATCAGGTTGAGGCAAGCAGATGGCTATGACAGTCCATTGCGATATCGTCAGCGCGGAAGGAGAGATCTTCTCCGGCCTGGTCGAGATGGTAGTTGCGCACGGTAACCTGGGTGATCTTGGTATCGCTCCGGGCCACGCGCCGCTGATCACCAATCTCAAGCCTGGTCCGATCACGCTGACCAAGCAGGGTGGCGCCCAAGAGGTGTTCTACATCTCTGGTGGTTTCCTCGAGGTTCAGCCGAACATGGTCAAGGTGCTTGCCGATACCGTGCAACGTGCTGCAGACCTGGATGAAGCTCAGGCTCAGGAAGCCCTCAAGGCTGCCGAGAACGCCCTGAATCTGAAAGGCGCGGACTTCGACTACGGCGCCGCCGCCGCACGTCTGGCCGAAGCCGCAGCTCAGCTGCGTACCGTCCAGCAAATGCGCAGAGGCAAGTAATCGGCCCTCGGCTGATAACTTCTGTTGCGATTGAGTAAAAGGGTAGCCTCGGCTACCCTTTTTCTTTTTCTGATTTCTCCCTCCCGGTCATTTCACTGACCACCCAGGATTGGTAGCCAGTAATGTCACTCGATATCGTTATTCTCGCCGCCGGCCAAGGCACCCGAATGCGCTCGGCGCTGCCCAAGGTGCTGCACCCGGTGGCCGGCAACTCCATGCTCGGCCATGTTATCCACAGCGCGCGCCAGCTGCAGCCGCAAGGTATTCATGTGGTCATTGGCCATGGTGCCGAGCTGGTTCGCGAGCGCCTGGCCGCCGACGATCTGAACTTTGTCATGCAGGACAAGCAGCTGGGTACCGGCCATGCTGTTGCCCAGGCACTACCGGCCTTGACCGCCGAAACCGTACTGGTGCTGTACGGTGATGTTCCGTTGATCGAAGTGGAAACCCTGCAGCGTCTGCTGGCCAAGGCCAACGAGCAGCAGCTGGGCCTGCTCACGGTGACCCTCGACGACCCGACCGGCTATGGCCGCATCGTGCGTGACGAGCAGGGCAAGGTGACGGCCATCGTTGAGCACAAGGACGCCGACGATGCGCAGAGAGCGATCAAGGAAGGCAACACCGGTATCCTGGCACTGCCAGCCGCGCGCCTGGCCGACTGGATGGGCCGCCTGTCGAACAACAACGCCCAGGGCGAGTATTACCTGACCGACGTCATCGCCATGGCTGTGGCCGATGGCCTGGTGGTGGCTACCGAACAGCCGCACGACCCGATGGAAGTGCAAGGCGCCAACGACCGTCGCCAGCTGTCCGAACTGGAGCGCCACTACCAGATGCGCGAAGGCCGTCGCCTGATGGCCCTGGGTGTGACCCTGCGCGACCCGGCGCGCTTCGATGTCCGCGGTGAAGTGACCGTTGGCCGCGACGTGCTGATCGACATCAACGTGATTCTCGAAGGCAAGGTGGTCATCGAGGACGATGTGCAGATCGGCCCTAACTGCGTGATCAAGAACACCACCCTGCGCAAAGGCGCAGTGGTCAAGGCCAACAGCCACCTCGAAGGCGCCGTGATGGGCGAGGGCAGCGATGCCGGCCCGTTCGCCCGCCTGCGCCCGGGCAGTGTGCTGGACGCCAAGGCCCATGTGGGTAATTTCGTCGAACTGAAAAACGCCCACCTCGGGGAAGGCGCCAAGGCCGGTCACCTGACCTACCTGGGCGATGCCGAAATCGGTGCACGGACCAACATCGGCGCCGGCACCATCACCTGCAACTACGATGGCGCCAACAAGTTCAAGACAGTGATGGGCGAGGACGTCTTCATCGGCTCGAACAACTCATTGGTAGCGCCTGTGGAAATCAAGGCTGGTGCGACCACTGCTGCCGGTTCGACCATTACCCAGACTGTGGAAGCAGGCGACCTCGCAGTGGCTCGTGCGCGCCAGCGCAACATCTCGGGCTGGAAGCGGCCGGAAAAGATAAAGAAGAGCTGAGTTATACACAGCTGTTTCGATCGAAAGCCGACTTATGTGAATAAGTCGGCTTTTTTTGGCGAATCGTCTCTAAGGGCTGGCACGATCTCTGCGGGAGCGGCTTCAGCCGCGAACACCGGCGAAGCCGGTGCCATATCATTGCGTTGGTTTCTTCGCGGGTGAACCCGCTCCCACAGGGTGCCCATTTTCCGTTGGGGTTTATCCACAACTTGACGAATCGCTCATCTTAGGTTTTGATTGCCATCATTATCTTTCGAATCGAAACTTAAGCGCTTATGTCGAAACGAAACACCCCACAGCGGCGGCACAACATCCTGGCTTTGCTCAGCGAGCAGGGCGAGGTCAGTGTGGACGCGTTGGCCAAGCGTTTCGCTACCTCGGAAGTCACCATCCGCAAGGACCTTGCTGCCCTCGAAACCAACGGCCTGTTGCTACGGCGCTACGGTGGCGCGGTCCCGGTGCCACAAGAGCTGCTCGGTGAACCTGCCCAACCGGTGTCTTCCTATAAAAAGGCTATCGCCCGCGCTGCGGTGGCACGTATCCGCGAACATGCGCGCATCATCATCGACAGTGGCAGCACCACGGCAGCCATGATCCCCGAACTGGGGCGCCACCCTGGTCTGGTGGTGATGACCAATTCGATGAACGTGGCCCGCGCCATCTGCGACCTCGAACACGAGCCGGTGCTGCTGATGACCGGTGGCACCTGGGACCCGCATTCCGAGTCGTTCCAGGGCCAGGTGGCCGAGCAGGTGTTGCGCTCCTACGATTTCGACCAACTGTTCATCGGTGCCGACGGCATCGACCTCGGCCGCGGTACCACCACCTTCAACGAACTCCTTGGGTTGAGCCGGGTCATGGCCGAAGTCGCTCGCGAAGTGATCGTGATGGTCGAATCGGACAAGGTAGGGCGCAAAATCCCCAACCTCGAGCTGCCCTGGGGCAGCGTACACACTCTCATTACTGACGAACGCCTGCCCGCAGCGGCACGCGAACAAATTCAAGCCCGCGGCATCAACCTGATCTGCGCCGCGATCAGCCAGGAGCAATAAACCATGTGTGGAATCGTTGGTGCCGTCGCCGAGCGCAACATCACAGCCATCCTGATCGAAGGTCTCAAGCGCCTTGAGTACCGCGGCTACGACAGCGCCGGCCTGGCTGTCCTCACCCAGAACGGTGAACTGCAGCGCCGTCGTCGTATCGGCAAGGTCAGTGAACTGGAGGCCGCTGTTGCCGCCGAGCCACTGGCCGGCCAGCTGGGCATTGCCCACACCCGCTGGGCCACCCACGGTGCGCCGACCGAGGGCAACGCCCACCCGCATTTCTCGGGCAATGAAGTGGCCGTGGTGCACAACGGCATCATCGAGAACCACGAAGAACTGCGCGAAGAGCTGAAGGGCCTTGGCTATGTCTTCACTTCACAGACCGATACCGAAGTCATCGTCCACCTGATCCACCACACCCTGAAAAGCATTCCGGACTTGGCTGATGCCCTGAAGGCCGCGGTAAAGCGCCTGCATGGTGCTTACGGCCTGGCTCTGATCAGTGCCAAGCAGCCTGACCGCCTGGTAGCCGCACGCAGTGGTAGCCCGCTGGTCATCGGCCTGGGCCTGGGCGAGAACTTCCTGGCGTCCGACCAACTGGCCCTGCGCCAGGTCACTGACCGCTTCATGTACCTGGAAGAAGGCGACATCGCTGAAATTCGCCGTGACCAGGTCTCCATCTGGGACCAGGATGGCCATAAGGTCCAGCGCGAAACCGTGCAGTACCACGAAGGTGCCGAAGCTGCCGACAAGGGTGCCTACCGCCACTTCATGCTCAAGGAAATCCACGAGCAGCCAAGCGTGGTGCAGCGCACCCTGGAAGGCCGCCTGGGCAAGGACAACGTGATGGTCCAGGCCTTCGGCCCGCAGGCTGCCGAACTGTTCGCAAAGGTGCGCAACGTGCAGATCGTTGCCTGCGGTACCAGCTACCACGCTGGCATGGTCGCCCGTTACTGGCTGGAAAGCCTGGCTGGCATCCCATGCCAGGTCGAGGTGGCCAGCGAGTTCCGTTACCGCAAGGTGGTAGTGCAGCCGGACACCCTGTTCGTCTCCATCTCGCAGTCTGGCGAAACCGCCGACACCCTGGCCGCGCTGCGCAACGCCAAGGAGCTGGGCTTCCTCGGCAGCCTGGCGATCTGCAACGTCGGTATCAGCTCGCTGGTGCGTGAGTCGGACCTGACCCTGCTGACCCTGGCCGGCCCGGAAATCGGCGTGGCCTCGACCAAGGCTTTCACCACCCAGCTGGTTTCGCTGATGCTGCTGACTCTGGCTCTGGGCCAAGTGCGCGGTACCCTGGAAGCCGGTGTAGAGGCCGAACTGGTCGAAGAACTGCGCCGTCTGCCGGCCCGCCTGGGCGAAGCCCTGGCCATGGACGCCACCGTCGAAAAGATCGCCGAACTGTTCGCCGACAAGCACCACACCCTGTTCCTCGGCCGTGGTGCGCAGTACCCGGTGGCGATGGAAGGTGCACTCAAGCTCAAGGAAATCTCCTACATCCACGCCGAAGCCTATCCGGCAGGCGAGCTGAAGCACGGCCCGCTGGCGCTGGTGGACAGCGACATGCCAGTGGTAACCGTTGCGCCGAACAACGAACTGTTGGAGAAGCTGAAATCCAACCTGCAGGAAGTACGCGCCCGTGGTGGCGAGCTGGTAGTGTTTGCCGATGAGCAGGCCGGCATGACCAATGGCGAAGGTACCCACGTGATCAAGGTGCCGCACATCGCCGACGCCCTGGCGCCGATCCTGTACACCATCCCGCTGCAGTTGCTGTCTTACTACGTGGCGGTGCTCAAGGGTACCGACGTGGACCAGCCGCGTAACCTGGCCAAGTCGGTTACGGTCGAGTAAGCCAGAAGCCAGGGCGCTTTCCGCGCCCCATCGCGAAAGGCCGCTACGGAATCTCGTTTTCCTGTAGCGGCCTTGTCGCGATGGGCAGTAAGGAAGCCCCCGGCTATCTCGCATCAGATCTGCATCGCCATCCCGTCCACATTCATCGCTGCCTGGCGCAAGGCCTCGGAGCGGGTCGGGTGGGGGTGGCAAGTAAGGGCGATGTCTTCCGCCGAGGCCGAGAACTCCATGGCTACGCAGAACTCGCCGATCATCTCGCTGACACTTGGGCCTACCAGGTGCACACCCAGCACTTCATCGGTCTCGGCATCGGCGATGACCTTGGCGAAGCCTTCGGTCTCATGGTTTATCTTGGCGCGGCTGTTGGCCGTGAACGGGAACTTGCCGACTTTATAGGCACGCCCTTCGGCCTTGAGCTGCTCTTCGGTCTTGCCCACGGTAGCCAGCTCCGGGCGGGTGTAGATCACACCAGGGATAAGGTTGTAGTTGACCTCGTGAGGCTTGCCGGCGATGCGTTCGATGCAGGCAACCGCTTCGTCTTCGGCTTTGTGCGCCAGCATCGGGCCGGAGGTGACGTCGCCAATCACCCAGATACCCGGCACGGAAGTGCGGTGGTGATCGTTGCCGAGCATGCCGCGCTTGTCGGTCTCCAGGCCCACGCTTTCCAGGTTCAGCCCTTTGGTATAGGGGCGGCGGCCGATGGCGACCAGTACATAGTCAGCCTGCAGCGTTTCTGCGGTGCCGCCGGCGGCCGGCTCCAGGGTCAGGCTAACGCCATCGGCGCCGGCGCTGGCCTGTGTCACCTTGCTGCCCAGCTTGAACACCATGCCTTGCTTGGCCAAGGCCTTCTGCAGGGTCTTGGCGGTTTCTTCGTCAGTGCCCGGGCAGATGCGGTCGAGGTATTCGATGACCGTGACCTGGCTGCCCAGGCGGCGCCATACCGAACCCAGCTCGAGGCCGATCACGCCGGCGCCGATGACGACCAGATGCTTGGGCACCTGTGGCAACGATAACGCGCCAGTCGAGTCGATGATGCGCTGGTTGTCGATGATCACGCCCGGCAGGGGCGTAGGTTCGGAGCCGGTGGCAATGACCACATCCTTGGCTTGTAGTGTGGTTTCGCTACCGTCCTCAGCCTTCACCACCACCTTGCCGACGCCGTCCAGGCGACCCCAGCCCTTGACCCAGTCGACCTTGTTCTTGCGGAACAGGTACTCGATGCCCTTGGTCAGGCCGGTCACGCTCTCGTCCTTCTGTTTCATCATCTGGGCGAGGTTGAGGGTAGGTTTGACTTCGATACCGAGGTGGGCGAACTCGTCACCAATGGCGGCTTCGTACAGCTCGGAAGCATGCAACAACGCCTTGGAGGGCATACAACCCACGTTAAGGCAGGTGCCGCCCAAGGTGGAGCGGCCCTCCACGCAGGCTACGCTCAGGCCCAGCTGGCCGGCACGGATGGCTGCGTTATAACCGCCAGGGCCACCGCCGATGATCACCACGTCATAGGATTTCATGGGTTCAACTCCAGGATGAAGAAGCACAAGAGGGGGCACAAGGTTAAGCTGAGATGCAAAAATTGTATACAATCTGATGTGGGGATAAGATCAGTCGGCTCTAGACCATGGTCTCGTTTAGAGGAAACATCCCACGAATGAACTACTCTGATCCGGCGACGTTCGAAATATCAGGCGTCGTGGCCAAATACGGACAGGAGGGTCGTTCATGCTTGCGCAACTTCCACCGGCACTGCAGAGCCTGCATCTGCCGCTGCGGCTGAAACTGTGGGACGGTAACCAGTTCGATCTGGGGCCTAGCCCGCAGGTCACTATCCTGGTCAAGGAGCCACAGCTGATCAGCCAGTTGAGCCACCCGAGCATGGACCAGCTGGGCACGGCATTCGTCGAGGGCAAGCTGGAGCTGGAGGGCGATATTGGTGAAGCCATCCGCGTATGCGATGAGCTTAGCGAAGCGCTGCTGACCGATGAGGACGAAACCCCACCGCAGCGCCTGGCCCATGACAAGAGCACCGACGCCGAAGCCATTTCCTACCATTACGATGTTTCCAATGCGTTCTACCAGCTATGGCTGGATCAGGACATGGCCTACTCTTGCGCCTACTTCCGCGAGCCAGACAACACGCTGGATCAGGCACAGCAGGACAAATTCGATCATTTGTGTCGCAAGCTGCGCCTGGAAGCGGGTGAATACCTGCTCGACGTAGGCTGCGGCTGGGGCGGGCTGGCGCGTTTCGCTGCTCGTGAGTATGGCGCCAAGGTGTTTGGTATCACCTTGAGCAAGGAGCAGCTCAAGCTCGGCCGTGAGCGGGTTAAGGCCGAGGGGCTGGCTGAGAAGGTCGACCTGCAGATTCTCGACTACCGCGACCTGCCTCAGGATGGCCGCTTCGACAAGGTTGTCAGCGTCGGCATGTTCGAGCATGTCGGGCATGCCAACTTGGCGCTGTATAGCCAGAAGCTGTTCGGTGCCGTGAGGGAAGGCGGCCTGGTGATGAATCACGGTATCACCGCCAAGCACGTCGATGGCCGCCCGGTCGGGCGTGGCGCTGGTGAGTTCATCGATCGCTACGTGTTCCCCCATGGCGAGCTGCCGCACCTGTCGATGATCAGTGCCAGCATCTGTGAGGCGGGGCTGGAGGTGGTAGACGTGGAAAGCCTGCGTTTGCACTACGCCAAGACCTTGCACCACTGGAGCGAGAACCTGGAGAACCAGTTGCACAAGGCGGCGGCGCTGGTGCCCGAGAAGACCTTGCGCATCTGGCGCTTGTATCTGGCCGGGTGTGCCTATGCCTTCCAGAAGGGCTGGATCAACCTGCATCAGATTCTGGCCGTGAAGCCTTACGCGGATGGGCATCATGACTTACCCTGGACGCGCGAGGATCTGTATCGCTGAATTGCGACAAAGCACGCAAGCGCGACACCGAACCCTGTGGGAGCGGGTTGGCCCGCGAATGCGTCGGTACAGCCGCTGACGTCTTCGCGGGTAAACCCGCTCCCACAATGTACGCGACACGTCAGAGAATCGGCGAAATCAGCCGCGCAATCCGCATCCCCAGTTGCTGCAGCCGATGAGTATCGCGGCTGTCCTCCGCAGTAATTTCCCGAGCCTGTTCAAAGTCATTGATCAGCATGCGCTCGACCTGATCGGCGAAGCTGCGGTCGATCGTGAGCAGGGTGATCTCGAAGTTCAGGCGGAACGAGCGGTTGTCCAGGTTGGCACTGCCGATCGCGCTGACATCGTCATCCACCAGAACCACTTTCTGATGCAGGAAGCCCGGTTGGTAGCGGAACATGCGTACACCTGCACGTACCGCTTCGAAGGCGAAAAGGCTGGACGCGGCATAGACGATGCGATGGTCTGGGCGTGACGGAATCAGCACTCGCACATCGACCCCACGCAGTACCGCCAAACGCAACGCGGCGAACACTGCCTCGTCGGGGATGAAGTACGGGCTGGTGATCCACACGCGGCGGGTGGCTGAATGGATCGCCTCAAGGAAGAAAAGCGAGCAGGTTTCCTGTGGGTCGGCCGGGCCGCTGGCCAAGGCTTGGCACAGCACGCCGTTGTCCGGGTAGGCGTCCGGCAGAATCAGGGGCGGTAGCTGGCGTGTGGCCCAGTACCAGTCCTCGGCAAACGACTCCTGCAGGCAGGCCAGCACCGGCCCGCTGATCTGCACATGGGTGTCGCGCCAGGGTGAGAGCTGCGGGTGGCCACCGAGGTACTCATCGCCCACGTTGTGCCCGCCGATGAAACCGAGCAGGCCATCCACCACCACGATCTTGCGGTGGTTTCGGAAGTTCACCTGGAAGCGGTTGAACCAGCCACGACGGGTTGCGAAGGCATGAATCTGTACACCGCCGTCGCGCAGCAGTTGGCTGTAGCTTGCCGGCAAGGCATGGCTGCCGACGCGATCATACAGCACGAACACCTGCACCCCCTCGGCGGCCTTGCGCAGCAGCAGTTGTTGCAGCGCTTTGCCTACGCTGTCGTCATGGATGATGAAGAACTGTACCAGCACCACTTCGCGGGCTTTTTCGATGGCTGCGAATATTGCGTCGAATGTGGCCCCGCCATCGATCAGCAGTTTCACCTCGTTATTGGCAAGACAGGGCATGCGCCCGAGCTTGGGCATGGCACGCAACGCCGCATAGCTCTCCGACTCACGGGCGGTAAGTGCTTCTTCTACCCAAGGCCGCCAGTTGAGGTTGGCCATGGCCACATGCATTTCCTGGTTAGCTTGGCGCCGGGCCTTGATGTAGGCATAGAACGAGCGCGCACCGAAGATCAGGTAAGGGATCAGGGTTAGGTAGGGGATGAAAAACAACGGCATTGCCCAGGCGATGGCGCCTTGGGCTGTGCGCACGGTGAACAATGCGTGCAGTGCGGCGACAATACCCAGCAGGTGAACCAGGCCGAGTAGATAACCGAAGAAGTAGGGGCTGTGGTAGTCCATATGCATCCTGCTTGCCGAGTACACTTGAGTAACAGAACACGTTCCCGGTCCGCCTTGCAACCTGCAGGTTGATTTGGCGTCTAAGGCTCAGTCCGGCCCGCTTGGCCGGCTTTTTTTCAGGAGCGTTCGTCCATGAAGATTCGTCTGCCACTGTTGGCGTTGGCCCTAGGTGTGAGCAGCCCGCTGGTGCATGCTCAGATGTTGCAGCCTGGCTTGTGGGAGCTGACCACCAGCAACATGCAGGTCGATGGCAAGCCGTTACCTGACATGGAGTTCATGCTCGGCCAGTTGAAGAACCTGCCGCCGGAGCAGCGCGCGATGATGGAAGGGGTGCTGGCCAAACAGGGGGTGACTGTAGGGGGTAAGGGGGTGCGCTCGTGCCTCACGCCAGAACAGGTGGCAACCAACGATATCCCGCTGCAGGATCCGAAGTCAGGCTGTACCCAGAAGATCACCGATCGCACCGGCAATGTGTGGAAGTTTCAATTCAGCTGTCCCAAAGCGCAGGGCAGCGGTCAGGCGACTTTCCTCAGTGACCGGGAATTCACTACCCAGGTCAACGGTACGTTCAACGCGTCGGGTGTACAGCAGCAAGGCAGCATGAACACCCGTGCCGTGTGGTTGGGCAATGACTGCGGCTCGGTCAAGCCGCGCAGCTGACGTCCCATTGCCACTGGCTGGCCGCGACAGCGTCGTGGGCATGCAGGCTTTCTGCATGTTCCACGCGCAGCTTGAAAGCCGTGCTCCATTCTATTTGCCGTAGCGCCTTGTACAGGCGACGCGCGGCGTCTTCGCAGAACATCAGGTTCTGGCCGTTGGCTAAGGCAAAGGCTTGTTCGTCTGCGCGCTTGACTGCGGTCTGCACCGCTGTCCCAAGGCTTGCTTCTATGCGGTCGATCAGCTCGGTGATTGGCAGAACCTGCTGATTGCTGCGCAACCTTACCTGAATTTGCGCGTAACTACGTTGGCTATGGGGCGTCGCTACGATGCCTTCGGCGCTGCCAAGCCATTGTAGTACCGCTGATTTATCGACCAGCTCGGCGCTGAAATGCGCTTGGAACTGCTGCTGAATCAGCTGACGTGCAAGTGCGGCCGAGCACGGGCAGGTCGAGGAGTAAGGGATGGAAACGGATAGTTCCACGTGGAACATTTCATTTTCGATTTTTGCGTCGACTGCGACGGCATAGCTTTTCCAACCTTCCAATGGGCTGATCAAAGCAGGTCTTTTCAGCAGATGCTCGAAGCGCAGACGCAAATAAGCTGCGGAAGAAAGGCCTTCGTGGCTGCTCAGGAAGTCAGCCAGCAGTTTGCGTATTGTGAGCGGCGACAGGGGTTGGTGCTCCAAAGACTCCAGGGCGAGATAAAGCCGTGACATATGGATACCGCGTGAGCTTCCGTCTACCAGGCTAACGCCTGCGTCGACAGTAGCAGCTGCTGTGCGCCCTTCGAATTGCACAGGTTGGGCGATCCCGCACATGCCCACCCAGTTCAAAGGCAAGGCGTATTCCTGGGTTTGTGCGGCAATGTCGGGGAGCTTGAGCTGGGTCATTTGGCATTCCAAACAGAGGAGGAGCACGCGTCCATCGAGAACGGCTTGGCGAAATTGTATTGTTACTTTATAACATTGTGCAATGCATCGTTTCGAATGCGCTCGCCTGAAGAGGTTTCGCCATGTCCAACCGTCTCCCTGTCACCGTGCTGTCCGGCTTCCTTGGCGCCGGCAAGAGCACCTTGCTCAACCATGTACTGCGTAACCGCGACAACCTGCGGGTTGCGGTCATCGTCAATGACATGAGCGAAATCAACATCGATGCCAGCGAGGTGCAGCGCAACGTGAGCCTCAACCGTGCCGAGGAGAAGTTGGTGGAGATGAGCAATGGCTGCATCTGCTGCACGCTGCGTGAAGACCTGCTTGAGGAAGTCGCGAGGCTGGCCGAAGAAGGGCGCTTTGATTATCTGCTTATCGAGTCCACGGGGATCTCGGAACCACTGCCGGTGGCCGAGACCTTCACCTTCCGGGACGAACAGGGCCGCAGCTTGTCCGACATGGCGCGCCTGGACACCATGGTCACCGTGGTCGATGGGCTGAACTTCCTACGTGATTACCAGGCAGCAGACAGCTTGGCCAGCCGCGGCGAAACCCTGGGTGAGGAGGACGAGCGCTCGATCAGTGACTTGCTGATCGAACAGGTCGAGTTCGCCGATGTACTGTTGCTGAGCAAGATCGATCTGATCAGCCAGCACGAGCGCGAAGAACTCATGGCCATTCTGCGCAGCCTCAATGCCCGGGCACAGATCGTGCCCATGGTCATGGGCCGGGTACCGCTGGAGCGCATCCTCGATACCGGCCTGTTCGACTTCGACCAGGCTGCCCAGGCACCGGGCTGGCTGCAGGAGTTGCGTGGCGAGCATGTGCCGGAAACCGAAGAGTACGGCATTGCCGCCACCACCTGGCAGGCCCGGCGGCCCCTTCATCCACAGCGCTTTTTCGACTTTATCCACACGCCCTGGAGCAATGGCCGACTGTTGCGTTCGAAAGGTTTTTTCTGGCTGGCCAGCAAATACCAGGAAGCCGGAAGCTGGTCGCAGGCAGGCGGCATGATGCGCCATGGCCTGGCGGGCCGCTGGTGGCGTTTCGTGCCGCGCGAGCAGTGGCCACAGGACGTGGATAACACTGCCGCAATCTTGAAGAACTGGGTTGCCGAGAGCGGTGATTGCCGGCAGGAACTGGTGTTCATCGGACAGAATATCGACTTCGAAAAATTATCCACAGAACTCGATGCATGCCTTTTGACCGATCAGGAAATGGAGCTGGGGCACATGGGCTGGTTGCGCCTGCCCGATCCGTTTGGTCCATGGCATGAGGAGGCCGCAGCATGAACCCTGCACGCAAGCCTGTGGATATTTTCCAGGTATTTGGCGAGACACCGCAGGTGCTGACCGATGTGCTGCAGGATGGCGTGAACCTGGCGGTATGGCGACGACGTCTGCCGCCACAACTGGAGGACTTTGCCGCGCTGGTGGTCAGCCTTGGCCAGCCCTTGGCTGACCAGCGCGTCATCGATGTGGACGAGCAGCGCATGCCGGTATTCACCGAACTCTTGCGCGAAGCGGCCGATTTGCACGGCTATGAGGCATTCGTGTCGGATGTTGCCTGGCTGGTGGCGGCCTATACCTGCCTGGTGGGTGCGCAGCGGGTCGGTCTGCGCCTGCGGGTACTGACAGGTCCCATGTGCCCGCGCTTCCATGTGGATAACGTTCCGCTGCGCCTGCTCACCACCTACGCTGGCCCAGGTAGCGAGTGGTTGAAAGAGGACGCGAGCCCTCGGGGTGACTTACACACAGCAGTGCCGCCTGTGGATAACGTACAGCACTTGCAAGCTGGCGACGTGGCGGTGCTCAAAGGTGAAAAGTGGCAGGGCAACGAAGGCGCGGGCCTGGTGCATCGTTCGCCCTCGGGGCAGCTGGGGCGCCTGCTGCTCAGCCTTGACTGGCTGGCCTGACGGCGCATAGTGAGGCATCAACATCGCCCGAAGCCGCCCCATGTTGCAGAACATTCCAACTCACGTGATTGCCGGCCCGCTGGGGGCCGGCAAAACCACCCTGATCCGTCATTTGCTGGCCCAGCGCCCGGCCAATGAGCGCTGGGCTGTATTGATCAACGAATTCGGCCTGGTAGGCCTGGATGCGGCCTTGCTAAGCCGTGACGAGGACGGCATCGCCATCGGTGAGGTCGCAGGTGGCTGCCTGTGCTGCGTCAATGGCATGCCGTTCCAGGTGGGCCTGGGTCGACTGCTGCGCAAGTCCCGCCCTGACCGGCTGTTCATCGAGCCGTCCGGGCTGGGTCATCCTTTGCAGTTGCTTGCTCAGTTGCAACAACCTCCTTGGGCTGGCGTGCTGAAAATACAGCCATTACTGATGGTCGTGGACGCACAGTCCATGGTCCGGAACGAGCAGCTTCTGGAGGCTCAACGGCAGGCGTTCGATGCTGCTGATTGGATTGTCTTGAACAAATCCGAGGTTGTGGATGAAAAATATAAGTCATTGATAAATAATAAATTATCTGGGAAGAAAATATTCTGGACCGTCCAAGGGAAGCTGCCCTTGTCGGACCTTCCCGATGTAACCCATGGCATGGTCGACAGCTTGGTTGTGGATAACAGGATTACCGACAATTTTCGAAGTCCACCGGCGCTATGGGCTGATCCCGGCCAGCCTATCTGTCTTGCCCAGCAGGGAGAGGGGGGTTGGAGCATTGGCTGGCGATGGCACCCTGGCCAGCAGTTTTATCCACAACGGCTGCAGGCATTCTTGCGCACTTGGCCATGGCGGCGCGCCAAGGGGGTTATCCACAGCGTGGAGGGCTGGCAGTCGTTCAATGGCCTGAATGGGGACATGCCCGCCTGGCAGCCCAGCGACTGGCGCAGGGATACGCGTATCGAGCTGATTTTCGACCAGCCGCAATCGCAATCAGTGCTGCAGGCCGGGTTGAGCGAATGTCGTGTCAGCTGATCAATTGCGCCAGCGGTTGTGCTCCTGGCGCCACTGCTGCATCTCGATGACATTGTCGGTGCGCGGTGGGGTCTTGATCTCGAACGGGTAGGGCGCCAGTTCTATCTGCACGCTGTGGGCGCCGAACTGGGTCACGGTACCGGGGTGGCGCTGTTCGCCCGTGACGGTGAACTCGAAGGCGTAGACGCGCGCCAGGCGCTTGCGGCCGTTGGCGTCACGGACAAAGGCGATTCGCTTGAGCGCGACCGCGTCGTCGAGTAGTTCGAGGTCTAGCTTGGCGCAATGCTGTTTGACCCGTTCCAGGGCTTTCTCGCGCAACCCATGGTTGTGCCACAACCAGGCGCCTGCAGTGGCGACCAGCATCAGGACGAAGAGGTTTTCCAGGGTCAACATTTGCATATGCTCCAAACAGGTCGATCCAGCTTAACTGCGTCCCTGGCCTGTCGTACAGGTGGCAATCAAGTTCATACTGCGTTGCGCACAATCCCTGAAACAGCTTTGGAAACCTCCCGCATGAAACGTACCCCGCACTTGCTCGCCATTCAGTCCCACGTGGTGTTCGGCCACGCCGGCAACAGCGCCGCGGTGTTTCCCATGCAGCGCATCGGGGTCAACGTGTGGCCGCTCAATACCGTGCAGTTCTCCAATCACACACAGTATGGCCAGTGGGCAGGTGAAGTGCTTGCCCCTGCGCAAATTCCTGCGTTGGTGGAAGGCATTTCCAACATCGGCGAGCTGGGACATTGCGACGCGGTGTTGTCCGGTTACCTGGGCAGTGCCGAACAAGGTCGGGCGATTCTGGCCGGCGTCGAGCGGATCAAGGCGGTGAACCCAAAGGCTTTGTACCTGTGTGACCCGGTCATGGGGCACCCGGAGAAGGGCTGCATCGTGCCAGCAGAAGTCAGCGAGTTCCTGCTCGACGAGGCGGCCGCCAGGGCTGACATCCTGTGCCCCAACCAGCTGGAGCTGGACAGCTTCTGTGGCCGCCGAGCGCAGTCGCTGGAGGACTGCGTGAACATGGCGCGCAGCCTGCTGCAGCGCGGGCCGCAGGTGGTGCTGGTCAAGCACCTGGCCTACCCCGGACGCGCCGAAGATCAGTTTGAGATGCTGCTGGTGACCGCCGAGCAAAGCTGGCACCTGCGCCGCCCGCTGCTGGCGTTCCCGCGGCAGCCGGTAGGGGTGGGGGACCTGACTTCAGGCCTGTTCCTGGCCCGAGCCCTGCTTGGCGACAGCTGGGTGCAGGCGTTCGAATTCACCGCTGCGGCGGTACACGAAGTGCTGCTGGAAACCCAGGCCTGTGCCAGCTATGAACTGCAGCTGGTGCGGGCCCAGGACCGCATCGCGCACCCAAGGGTGCGCTTCGAGGCACAGCTGCTGGCGCTTTAAATCGCGTCGGTTTTCAGATCCTGGTAGCGTTTTTCCAGCTCCTGGCGGATCTGTCGGCGCTGCTGGCCCTGCAGGAAGCGGCGCTTTTCTTCACTGCTTTGCGGCTGGCGCGGCGGCACCTGCACCGGGCGACGGTTGTCGTCGACCGCGACCATGGTGAAGAAGCAACTGTTGGAATGGCGCACCGAGCGCTCGCGGATGTTCTCGGTCACCACCTTGATGCCCACCTCCATCGAGGTGTTGCCGGTGTAGTTTACTGATGCCAGGAAGGTCACAAGTTCACCCACGTGCACGGGCTCGCGGAAGATCACCTGGTCGACCGACAGGGTGACTACATAGCTGCCGGCATAGCGGCTGGCGCACGCATAGGCCACTTCGTCGAGGTACTTGAGCAGTGTGCCGCCATGTACGTTGCCAGAAAAGTTGGCCATGTCCGGGGTCATCAGGACGGTCATGCTCAGCTGGGCGTTTCCAGGTTCCATAGTGTGCTCACGGTGAGGTTGCGCTGAATCGGGCGAATGGGGGGCATTATCTGCAGACACTTCTGTTCCCCTCTTTTGAATTTGCCTTCCTGGTACGGGACGTTGGCTGACGCTCCATCGTCACGCCGATCATGCCATCACCGGCGCTTTTCCAGCCGATCTGTTTCTGCATATTGCACCGCCTTTTTGCGGCGGGGTGCGATGTTAACCTGACTACACCCATGCAACATGGGCTTTTCCTGCATTAAAACAGTATGTACTTGCTGCTCGCTCAGGGTTGCCTTGGCGGAGGAGCGGTCTGCCCAGGCACCCGGCAACGGACGAGAAAAGGAGTATCACGCCATGCATGCCATCAGCTTTATCCAGGACCTGGCAGTCATCATGCTGGTTGCTGGCGTGGTCACCATTCTCTTTCACCGCCTCAAGCAGCCTGTGGTGCTGGGCTACATCGTCGCCGGCTTCATCATCGGCCCGCACACTCCACCGTTCGGCCTGATCCACGACGAAGACACCATCAAGACCCTCGCCGAGCTGGGGGTGATTTTCCTGATGTTCTGCCTGGGGCTCGAATTCAGCCTGCGCAAGCTGTTCAAGGTAGGCGCCACGGCGTTCATCGCGGCGTTTCTGGAAATCGTGCTGATGATCTGGATCGGCTTCGAGATTGGCCGCTGGTTCGGCTGGAACACCATGGATTCGCTGTTCCTCGGCGCCATCCTGGCGATTTCCTCGACCACCATCATCGTCAAGGCGCTCAATGACCTTAAAATGAAGAACGAGCGTTTCGCCCAGCTGATATTCGGCGTGCTGATCGTCGAGGACATCCTCGGTATCGGCATCATTGCCCTGCTGTCGGGCATCGCCGTCAGCGGTACGGTCAGCTCGGGCGAGGTGTTCTCCACTGTCGGCAAGCTGTCGCTGTTCATGATCGTCGCGCTGGTCGTCGGCATCCTGTTGGTGCCGCGGCTGCTGGCCTACGTGGCCAAGTTCGAAAGCAACGAGATGCTGCTGATAACCGTATTGGGCCTGTGCTTCGGCTTCTGCCTGCTGGTGGTGAAGCTCGAGTACAGCATGGTGCTTGGCGCCTTCCTGATTGGCGCGATCATGGCCGAGTCGCGCCAGTTGCTGAAGATCGAGAGCCTGATCGAACCGGTACGCGACCTGTTCAGCGCCATCTTCTTCGTCGCCATCGGCCTGATGATCGACCCCCAGGTGCTGATCGACTATGCCTGGCCGATCGTGGTCATTACCCTGGCGGTGGTGATGGGCAAGATGCTCTCGTGCGGTATGGGCGCGTTCATTGCCGGCAATGACGGGCGTACATCGCTGCGAGTGGGCATGGGGCTTTCGCAGATTGGCGAGTTTTCCTTCATCATCGCCGCGCTGGGCATGACCCTGCAGGTGACCAGCGACTTCCTCTACCCGGTGGCGGTGGCTGTATCCGCAATCACCACGCTGCTGACACCCTACCTGATCCGTGCCGCCGACCCGCTGTCGCTCAAGCTGGGCAAGGTAGTGCCCAGCCGTCTGGCGCGGGTGCTGTCGTTGTATGGCGAATGGTTGCGCAGCATCCAGCCGCAGGGCGAGGGCGCCATGCTCGCGGCGATGATCCGGCGCATCCTGTTGCAGGTTGGGGTGAACCTGGCGCTGGTGATCGCCATCTTCTTCAGTGGTGGCTATTTCGCCGGGCGTATCGGTAACTGGCTCAGCGAGTGGGTCAGCGATGCCAGCCAACAGAAAGCACTGATCTGGGGCGCAGCGTTATTGCTGTCGTTGCCATTCCTGATTGCTGCCTATCGCAAGCTCAAGGCGCTGTCGATGCTACTGGCAGAGATGGGCGTCAAGCCGGAAACGGCCGGGCGGCATACCCAGCGGGTGCGCCGTGTGATTGCCGAGGTAATCCCGCTTTTGTCGCTGCTGGTAATTTTCCTGCTGCTGTCGGCGCTGTCGGCGAGCATTCTGCCGACCAGCGAGCTGCTGTTGGTGATTGCCGTGGTGGCTGCGGTGGTGGTGGCCTTGCTGTGGCGCTGGTTTATCCGCGTGCATACGCGCATGCAGATTGCCTTGCTGGAGACGCTGGAGAACAGCCGCGAGAATACGCACTGAAGGGGCAATGCTCCCTGCGCAAGATTTCACCGTCGTCCGAGGGGATGGAGCGGTAGCGATGTCGTCATGCGCAGAAAGCCTGGCGATCTTAACTATACCAGTGGCATTAGGCCATAAATTCCCATTTCTGTGCCGGCCTCTACGCAGGTAAACCCGCGAAGAGGCCGGCACAAGCAGCACCAGATCAGAGATCGAAATCAGCTCTCCAACCAGACATCCCGCGCCCAGTGCCACACCGATTCCCAGCTGTCTTCACCGACGATTTGCTCTTCGGCATCCCACAGCACCACGGTGCCATCCTCTTCGACGCAGTAGTAGTTGTCGCCGTCCTGGCATAGTGGAATCAGGTCACGTGGTACGCCGGCATCCCAGGCGTTGGCGGCGACTTCTGGCAGGTAGGTATGCGACTGTGGGTCGGTAACGGTCACCGGCTCCAGTGAGCCATAAACCACGTCACTGACGGTCAGCAGGAACTCTTTGAACACGAACGGAATGTTGATGAACAGCTCTTCTTCGATCTCGACCAGCTGGTCCTCATCGGGAAGCTCAAGGGGCACCGGCACTGGCTCATTGGCTTCACGGAGTTGCTCGATCACTTCTTCCACGGTTCACTTCCTCTGACCTAGATGACAACGCTGCGCGTTATACCCTAGTAGGCCACTCTGGCAAAAGCAAAAACCCCGGGGCAGGCCCGGGGTTTTTTGTGCAGCACGCAGCGGTTAGCCGTTTTGACGGATACCGGCCACCAGCCAAGGCTGGTTTTCGCCCTGGGCGCGGACCATGTGCCAGCTTTCGCTGAACACTTCGCCCTGGTCGAAGCGCGAGTTCTTCGACACGCCACGGAAGGTCAGGGTGGCGTCAGTACGGTCGGCACGGTCGTCGACACCGTCCAGCTGCACCTCGAGGTTGTCGATATAGGTGGACTGGAAGCCATCACCCAGTTCAGCGCGCTCGCGCTTGAGGAACTCGAGCATCTGAGGGGTGACGAACTCGGCGATCTTGTCCATCTCGTTAGCGTCCCAGTGCTGCTGCAGCGCCTGGAAGTGGTTACGGGCAGCAGCCAGGAAGTTCTGCTCGTTGAACCAGGCCGGGGCGTTGATCACCGGTGCGGCTGCGGCAGCAGGTGCAGCCGAACCACCGAAGATCGATGGCTGGGCAGGCTGTGCGTGAGCTTCACGCTGCATCGGCGCATGGCCCGGCATGGCCATTTGTGGCTGCTGCTGGCGACGGCGCGCTGCGATGAAGCGGAACACCAGGAAGGCGATGAGCGCCACGATCAGGAAGTCCATGATCTGGAAACCTTCGAAACCGTCGCCCATGAACATGGAAGCCAGCAGGCCGCCTGCGGCGAGGCCGGCCAGAGGGCCCAACCAGCGCGAAGCACCGCTGGCGGCCGGAGCGGCACGGCCAGGTGCGGTCGGCGCGGCGGCAGGCGTGGTTGGCGTGGCCTGGCGGGTCTGGTGAATAGGCGCGGAGCCCGAGCTCTTGCCGCCGCCAAAACGCTTGGCGTTGGCGTCCAGGCTCAGCGTCAGGCCGACGCAGAGCGCCAGAGCGATGCTAAGAAAACGTTGCATAAATGGGATATCCCCTGTTGTGGATTGCACGCGCGTCATGGTGCACAGGTTCCCGGGCACATGACCAGCGACATAATGTTTCTAGCTTTTGCCTGAGTGTTACAACGTGCTTTTGACGGACTTGTAGGAGCGGCCTTGTGTCACGAAAGGGCTGCGAAGCAGCCCCAAGATATCAGCGTCAACGCCACTATGGTGGGGCCGCTTTGCGGCCCTATCGCGACACAAGGCCGCTCCTACAAGGACCTGCGCAGGCTTTTAGATAGCCTCGAGCTTGGCATACCCCAGCATCAGCCACTTGCTGCCTTCGGCAAAATTCACCTGCACCCGCGCCTGGGCGCCGGAGCCCTCGAAGTTGAGGATCACGCCTTCGCCGAATACCGCATGCTGCACACGCTGGCCCAGGTTGAACGCGGTCTGCGGAATGCTGGCATTTGCGAACAGGTTGCTGTTCGTGGCCGTCTTTGCACCGCCGAACGGGCGGCTGACACTGTTGGACAGGCGCACTTCCTGAACCAGGCCCGCCGGAATTTCGCGTACGAAACGTGAAACCTTGTTGTAGGTCTCGCTGCCATACAGGCGACGCGTTTCGGCGTAGGTCATGACCAGCTGGCGCATGGCGCGGGTGATGCCCACATAAGCCAGGCGGCGTTCCTCTTCCAAACGGCCAGGCTCTTCCAGGCTCATCTTGTGCGGGAACAGGCCTTCTTCCATACCCACCAGGAACACATACGGGAACTCCAGGCCCTTGGCGCTGTGCAAGGTCATCAGTTGGACGCTGTCCTCATGCTCGTCGGCTTGGGCATCGCCTGCCTCGAGCGAGGCGTGGCCGAGGAATGCCGAGAGTGGCGAGAGGTCGGCGTCTTCGTCGGTGGACTCGAAGTTGCGCGCTGCGCTGACCAGTTCCTCAAGGTTTTCTACCCGTGCCTGGCCCTTCTCACCTTTTTCTTCCTGGTGATAGATGATCAGCCCGGACTGCTCGATGGTGGTCTGGGTCATGGTATGCAGTGGCATGTCCACGACCTTGGCAGCCAACCCCTCGATCAGCTCGATGAACGCACCCAGGGCACTGGCGGCGCGGCCTTTCAGGGCTTTGGCGGCGAGCAGCTGGCACATGGCCTCCCACATCGACAGCTGGCTGTGGCGGGCGTGCTCGCGGATGGCTTCGACGGTTTTTTCGCCAATGCCACGTGGCGGCACATTGATCACCCGCTCCAGGGCGGCATCGTTGCCACGGCCTTCGATCAGCCGCAGGTAAGCCATGGCGTTCTTGATTTCCGCGCGCTCGAAGAAGCGCTGGCCACCGTAGATGCGGTAGGGGATGCGTTCGCGCAGCAGTGCTTCTTCCAGCACCCGTGACTGGGCGTTGGAACGGTACAGAATGGCGATCTCGTTGCGTGCATTGCCCTGCTTGACCAGGCTCTCGATGGTTTCTACCACGTAGCGCGCTTCGTCATGCTCGTTGTAGGCCGCATACAGGGTCAGCGGTTCGCCTTCACCCATGTCGGTCCACAGCTCTTTGCCCAGGCGCCCGCTGTTATTGGCGATCAGCGCATTTGCAGCCTTGAGGATGCCGCCGGTGGAGCGGTAATTCTGCTCCAGGCGGATCATTTCGGCGTCGGGGAAGTCGGCAGTGTACTGGTGAATGTTCTCGATCTTGGCACCGCGCCAGCCGTAGATCGACTGGTCGTCATCGCCCACCGCCATCAGGCTGTCACCGCCGCGCGCCAGCAGGCGCAGCCAGGCGTACTGCACGGCGTTGGTATCCTGGAACTCGTCCACCAGCACGTGGCGGAAGCGCCGTTGGTAGTGCTCCAGCAGGCCCGGATGGTCGCGCCACAGGTCCAGGCCGCGCAGCAGCAGCTCGGAGAAGTCGATGACCCCGGCGCGCTCGCAGGCTTGCTCGTAGGCGGTATAGACGTCGCGCATGGTCGACAGGAACAGGTCGCCCCCGGCCTGGATATGCTGTGGGCGCAGGCCTTCGTCCTTCTGCCCGTTGATGAACCACTGGGCCTGGCGTGCCGGCCATTTCTGCTCGTCCAGGCCCAGCTCGCGCATCACCCGTTTGATCAGGCGCTGCTGGTCGTCGCTGTCGAGGATCTGGAAGTTCTGCACCAGCCGTGCTTCCTGCCAGTGGGCCCGCAGCAGGCGATGGGCCAGGCCGTGGAAGGTGCCGACCCACATGCCTGCCGGGTTGATGCCCAGCAGTTGCTCGATCCGCTGGCGCATTTCTGCCGCAGCCTTGTTGGTGAAGGTCACCGACAGGATCGAGTGCGGCGATGCCTGCTCCACCTGGATCAACCAGGCAATGCGGTGCACCAGCACGCGGGTTTTACCGGAACCGGCGCCAGCAAGCACCAGTTGACGCCCGAGCGTGGCCGCTACGGCCTGGCGTTGGGCATCGTTGAGGGAATTCAGCAGGAGGGAGAGGTCGTCTGTGCGCATCGGGCCATTCTAGGGCGCGGCAGGAAATGGGGCAAACCTCCACTGTATAAATATTCACCTGCCGCATGCCCGTTCATCGAGCTGATGGCAGGTGCCAGGCCACCGCTCGGGCGACCTGGCCGGCAGCGGCTCAGTCAATCGCCTCGATGGTGCGAATTTCGCAGCGCTGCGAACTGTCGGCATGGATTATCTCCACGGTTTTCCAGCCAGTGCCGCCTGCACGTTCGAAGACCACGGTTTTTTCCGTCAGCACCTGCGGTGTGATTGCGCCGCTATCCAGCAGTTGAAGCTCCAGCACTTCCCAGCCACCCCTGTGGCGCACCTTGGGCTCGACCAGTACCGGTTCGATGGCCGGGGAGGCGACCGTAACCGTGCCATGAACCCTGAAAACCTGCTTGCCGTGGGCGATGTCGTTGATTGCAACGAGGTTGGTGATAGTAGCCATTGTCTGCTCCTGTCTAGGGTTGAAAGTAGCGCCAGCGCGCTGGGGCTACTTTCTGCCCTTTCGCCTGACACGGGAGCAGGGCAGTGCTTCAGCTATGCCAGTGCCTGCCGTGCCTGGCCAGCAGGCTGTTGGCTTGCTCCGGCCCGTTACTGCCTGCCGGGTACGGGCGCGGTGCCTGGAAGTGCTCTTCACAGCCCTTGATGATCGGGTCGATCCAGGCCCAGGCCGCTTCCACTTCATCGCGGCGCATGAACAGCGTCGAGTCGCCCTCCAGTACATCCAGCAGCAGGCGCTCGTAGGCGTCCCAGCGGCGGGTCTGGCTGAACACCTGGGCCAGGTTCAGATCCAGGTCCACAGGTTCCAGGCGCATGCCCTTGCCCGGGCTCTTGGTCATCATGCGCAGGCTGATGCGTTCGTCCGGTTGCAACTGGATCAGCAGCTGGTTGACCTGGCCACCGTTGAACAGCTCGTGGGGCACCGGCCTGAACTGGATGACGATCTGCGATGAGCGCCGTGCCATGCGCTTGCCCGTACGCAGGTAGAAGGGCACGCCCGCCCAGCGCCAATTGTCGATGTGCGCCTCGATGGCGATGAAGGTCTCGGTGTCACTGTCGTTGTCGACGTCCTTTTCGAAATAATAGGCCGGCACTTCCTGGCCGCCGATGCGCCCGGCGCCATACTGGCCGCGTACGGTCTTGTCCTGCACATCCTGGCCAGTGATGGGCTTGAGAGCCCGCAGAATCTTCACCTTCTCGTCACGCACCGCTTCGGCTTCAAACTGCGCGGGGGGCTCCATGGCCACCAGGCATAGCAGCTGTAGCAAGTGGTTCTGCAGCATGTCGCGGGTCGCCCCGGCGCGGTCGTAGTAGGCGCCGCGGTTCTCTACCCCCAAGGTCTCGCATACGCTGATCTGCACGTGGTCGACCTGGTTGTTGCGCCACACCGGCTCCAGCAGGGCGTTGGCAAAACGCAGGGCCATGAGGTTCTGCACGGTTTCCTTGCCCAGGTAGTGGTCGATGCGAAATACCTGGTTTTCCTCCAGCACTGCGCCAATCGCTTCGTTGATGGCGGTAGCCGATTCCAGCGAGTGGCCGATCGGCTTTTCCAGCACGATGCGCGCTTCGGCGTCGGCCAGGCCGGCGTTATGCAGGTGCTTGGCAATAGGCACGAACAGGTTGGGAGCGGTGGCCAGGTAGAAGATGCGCGTCAAGCCGCCGGGCTCGCCCAGGTAGCGCGCCAGGCGGCCGAAATCGGCGCTTTGCGAAGCATCCATGGCGAAATAGTCGACTCGTGCTGAAAACCGCTGCCAGACCTCTTCGTCGAAGTCGTTGCGGGCAATCTGTGCCCGGCAATGGCGCTCGGCAAGCTTGAGATAATCGTTACGTGGCAAGTTGCGTCGTGCCAGCGCGATGATCCGCACGGCGTTGTTCAAACGGGCCTCGCGAAACAGGTGGTAGAGCGCCGGAAGCAATTTGTGCAGGGCCAGATCGCCGGTGCCGCCGAAGACCAGAATGTCGCAAGGAATAGTCAAACCACCACTCTCCACGTTCGTTTAACTGGGCGGGTTGGCGTCCATGTAGTATAACTACAAGAAAGCTACAACCCGGCCAGCCGATCATAACCGAGTCCAGCCTGTGAATCTGTTGCAACATATCGCCCAATCGCGCCACCTGCTGCGCAAATCGGAACTCAAAGTAGCCGACCACGTGCTGCTCGACCCGGCTGCCGTCATGCACAGCTCCATGGCCGACCTGGCGCACAGCGTGGGTATCAGCGAACCGACCATCGTGCGTTTCTGCCGCGCGATCGGTTGCTCGGGCTTCCAGGACCTGAAGCTGAAGCTGGCGCAAAGCCTGGCTGCGGGAGCCAGTTTCGGCCAGTTCGCTATCCATGAAGACGACTCGGTCGCCGACTACAGCCTGAAGATCTTCGACACCACGCTGCACACCCTTATGGAAGTGCGCGAGCACCTGGACCCGCAGGCGCTGCAGCAGGCAGTGACCGCCATGGCCCAGGCGCAGCGCGTGGAGTTCTATGGCTTTGGCGCCTCCGGTGCGGTAGCGGCCGATGCCCAGCACAAGTTCTTCCGGCTGCTGCTCAGCGCGGCAGCCTATTCCGACCCGCACATGCAGGCGATGTCGGCGGTGACCCTGAAGCCGGGTGATGTGGCGGTATGCATTTCCCAGTCGGGCCGTTCCAAGGACCTGCTGATCACTGCCAACCTGGTCCGTG
The DNA here is from genome assembly GCF_015680405.1 of Pseudomonas pudica. Lineage (GTDB taxonomy): Bacteria > Pseudomonadota > Gammaproteobacteria > Pseudomonadales > Pseudomonadaceae > Aquipseudomonas > Aquipseudomonas pudica. The sequence goes on along the minus strand of NZ_JADLJS010000004.1, from coordinate 71,540 downwards.
AGAGCGGCGCCAACCTGATTACCCTGTGCCCCAGCCAGACCCCGCTGGCGGAGCTGTCGACGGTCAACCTGGCGATCGACGTGCATGAAGACACCGAAATCTACACCCCGCTGACTTCGCGTATCGCCCACCTGGTGGTGATCGACGTGCTGGCCATGGGCGTGGCCATGGCGCGCGGGCCGAGCCTGGTCAACCACCTGAAGAGCGTGAAGCGCAGCTTGCGCAGCCTGCGCTTGTCGCCCAAGTCGATCAAGGCTACCGACGACTGATCTGCATTGCCTGTGCTGGCCCTATCGCCGGCAAGCCAGCTCCCACAGGTACTCCACAGGACTCGAGGCCTGTGGTGACTGTGTGGGAGCCCGGCTTGCCGGCGATAGGGCCAGCACAGGCAGTAAAAATTCACGGTTTTGTCACAATTCCACAGCCAAACCGTAAACCATCAAAGCCAGTCTGAAACTCCCCGCATCCTATCAGGGAGACAGGCAATGGCTCGTGACTTCGACGGTACGTACCAACCCAGCGCCAAGGCTCGCAAGCAGCAGGAAAAGGATCAGCGCCGCATGGAATACCGCCGCGCGATCGAGAGCTATTGCGACCAACGTCAACTGCTTCGCGAACTCGTGGACTACCCCGAGCTGCGAGAGCTCACGGTCTGGCAGGCGTCGGCAGCAGCTTCCCCGAAAAACGCTCAACCAGTGCGCTGATCAGTGCACGTTCGCTACGGATGAACGCCAGGAAGGCCAAGGCCACCGGCGACTGCCGTTTGGCCTTGGACTGCACCACGCACCAGCTGCGGTACAGCGGTAGTTCCTCCACAGGCAGCTCCCTCAGCACCCCGGTGGCCAGCTCCAGGTTGACCGCATGGCGGGTAAGCAGGGCAATGCCAAGGCCGGCAATCACGCACTCGCGCTGGGCGTCGGCCGAAGCCACCTCCAAGGTCTGGGTGAAATGCACGCGCTTGTCCTTGAAGTATTCCTCGCAAGCCTTGCGCGTGCCCGAACCCTGTTCGCGGACCAGCAGGGTATGAGGCTCCAGGTCCTGCAGGCGCAGTTGTTCCAGCTTGCACAACGGGTGCTCGGGCGGCGCCACCGCGACGATCGGGTTGTTGAGGAATGGCAGAAACTCCAGGCCCATGTCCTGCGGCACCATGGACATGATGATCAGATCATCGCGGTTGTCCGAAAGGCGGCGGATTGCCTGGGCGCGATTGACCACCGTCAGGGTCAGGTTGACCTCCGGGTGACGCTGCTTGAAGGCCGCGAACAGGTGTGGCACGAAGTACTTGGCACTGGATTCGATAGCCAGTTTCAACTGCCCCTGCAATGAGCCCTGCATGTCCGACAACTGCATGTCCAGGCTCTCCAGGCGCCCGAAGATATCGCGGCTGGCGCGTTGCAGGGCCTCGGCAGCTTCAGTCAGGTAGAGTTTTTTGCCCACGTACTCGAACAGCGGCTGGCCGATCAGCTCTTCGAGCTGGCGGATCTGTAGACTTACGGCGGGTTGCGTCAGCGCCATCTCTTCCGCCGCACGGCTGTACGAACGCAAATCGCACACCTCGTTGAAGATCTGTAATTGACGCAAAGTCATACGCATCAAGGACTTACGCATTTTTATCCGCCCTTCGGCAACACCTTGTTACCGCACTATAAGCTTTTGCTAATACAGCCCCTAACAAATATTGATTTTTGTTTATCAACCTACAGCGCTAGGGTGAATGTGCGACTGGCCAGCAACGTCTGGTCACGCGCCGACCGGTAGAACCGGCTCGACTGTTCCTACGGCTTTGGGAAGACTCCAGTGATAAAAAAAATCCTGATCGCCAACCGGGGTGAAATCGCAGTTCGGATTGTCCGTGCCTGCGCCGAAATGGGCATTCGCTCTGTCGCGATCTATTCCGATGCCGACCGTCATGCCTTGCACGTCAAGCGCGCCGACGAAGCCCACAGCATTGGTGCCGAGCCGCTGGCCGGTTACCTGAACCCGCGCAAGCTGGTGAACCTGGCTGTGGAAACCGGCTGTGATGCCCTGCACCCGGGCTATGGCTTCCTGTCGGAAAACGCTGAACTGGCAGAGATCTGCGCCGAGCGAGGTATCAAGTTCATCGGCCCGGCCGCCGAGGTCATTCGCCGCATGGGCGACAAGACCGAAGCGCGTCGCACCATGATCGCCGCCGGTGTACCGGTAACTCCGGGTACCGAAGGCAACGTTGCCGATATTCACGAAGCCCTGAGCGAAGGTGACCGCATCGGTTACCCGGTCATGCTCAAGGCCACCTCTGGTGGTGGCGGCCGTGGTATTCGCCGTTGCAACAGCCGTGAAGAACTGGAACAGAACTTCCCTCGCGTCATCTCCGAGGCTACCAAGGCCTTTGGTTCCGCGGAAGTGTTCCTGGAAAAGTGCATCGTCAACCCCAAGCACATCGAGGCGCAGATCCTCGGTGACAGCTTTGGCAACGTCGTGCACCTGTTCGAGCGCGACTGCTCGATCCAGCGCCGCAACCAGAAACTCATCGAAATTGCCCCGAGCCCCCAGCTCACCCCCGAGCAGCGCGCCTACATCGGCGACCTGGCGGTGCGTGCGGCCAAGGCGGTCAACTACGAGAACGCCGGTACCGTGGAGTTCCTGCTCGCCGATGGCGAGGTGTACTTCATGGAAATGAACACCCGAGTGCAGGTGGAGCACACCATCACCGAGGAAATCACCGGTATCGACATCGTCCGTGAGCAGATCCGCATTGCCTCGGGCCTGCCGCTCTCGGTCAAGCAGGAAGACATCCAGCACCGCGGTTACGCGTTGCAGTTCCGCATCAACGCCGAAGACCCGAAGAACAACTTCCTGCCCAGCTTCGGCAAGATCACCCGTTACTACGCCCCCGGCGGCCCGGGCGTGCGTACCGACACGGCGATCTACACCGGCTACACCATTCCGCCGTTCTACGACTCCATGTGCCTGAAACTGGTGGTGTGGGCGTTGACCTGGGAAGAAGCCATGGACCGCGGCCTGCGGGCCCTGGACGACATGCGCGTGCAAGGGGTGAAGACCACCGCCGCGTACTACCAGGAAATCCTGCGCAATCCGGAATTCCGTAGCGGCCAGTTCAACACCAGCTTCGTCGAAAGCCACCCTGAACTGACCAACTACTCGATCAAGCGCAAACCCGAAGAGCTGGCCCTGGCCATCGCTGCCGCCATCGCCGCCCACGCAGGCCTGTGAGGAACCCCATAATGTCCAAGAAAATTCACGTAACCGACACGATCCTGCGCGACGCCCACCAGTCCCTGTTGGCCACCCGCATGCGTACCGAAGACATGCTGCCGATCTGCGACAAGCTCGACAAGGTCGGCTACTGGTCGCTGGAAGTCTGGGGTGGCGCCACCTTCGACGCCTGCGTACGCTTCCTCAAGGAAGACCCGTGGGAGCGCCTGCGCAAGCTGCGCGCGGCGCTGCCCAACACCCGCCTGCAAATGCTGCTGCGCGGCCAGAACCTGCTGGGCTACCGCCACTACAGCGACGACGTGGTCAAGGCGTTCGTCGCCAAGGCAGCGGTCAACGGTATCGACGTGTTCCGCATCTTCGATGCCATGAACGACGTACGTAACCTGCGCGTGGCCATTGAAGCGGTCAAGGCTGCCGGCAAGCACGCCCAGGGCACCATCGCGTACACCACCAGCCCCGTACACACCATCGAAGCTTTCGTGAACCAGGCCAAACAGATGGAAGCCATGGGTTGCGACTCGGTCGCGATCAAGGACATGGCCGGCCTGCTGACCCCGTTCGCCACCGGCGAACTGGTCAAGGCACTGAAGGCAGAGCAGTCGCTGCCGGTGTTCATCCACTCCCATGACACTGCCGGCCTGGCCGCCATGTGCCAGCTGAAGGCTGTGGAAAACGGCGCCGATCACATCGACACCGCCATCTCCAGCTTCGCCTGGGGCACCAGCCACCCAGGCACCGAGTCGATGGTTGCCGCGCTCAAGGGCAGCGAATTCGATACCGGCCTGGACCTGGAACTGCTGCAGGAAATCGGCCTGTACTTCTATGCCGTGCGCAAGAAGTACCACCAGTTCGAAAGCGAGTTCACCGCTGTGGATACCCGCGTGCAGGTCAACCAGGTACCGGGCGGCATGATTTCCAACCTGGCCAACCAGCTCAAGGAGCAGGGCGCCCTAAACCGCATGAACGAGGTGCTGGCAGAGATCCCGCGCGTGCGTGAAGACCTCGGCTTCCCGCCGCTGGTGACCCCGACCTCGCAGATCGTCGGCACCCAGGCGTTCTTCAACGTGCTGGCCGGCGAGCGCTACAAGACCATCACCAACGAGGTGAAGCTGTACCTGCAAGGCGGTTACGGCAAGGCCCCGGGTGTGGTCAACGAGCAGCTGCGCCGCCAGGCGATCGGCAGCGAAGAAGTGATCGACGTACGCCCGGCCGATCTGCTGAAGCCGGAAATGGCCAAGCTGCGTGCCGACATCGGCGCCCTGGCCCGTTGCGAAGAAGACGTGCTGACCTTCGCCATGTTCCCGGACATTGGCCGCAAGTTCCTCGAAGAACGCGAAGCCGGCACTCTGACCCCTGAAGTCCTGCTGCCAATTCCTGAAGCGGGCGCAGTAGCATCCCACAGCGGTGAAGGCGTACCGACCGAGTTCGTCATCGACGTGCACGGCGAAACCTACCGTGTCGACATCACCGGTGTGGGCGTGAAGGCCGAAGGCAAGCGCCACTTCTACCTGTCGATCGACGGCATGCCGGAAGAAGTGGTGTTCGAGCCGCTCAACGAATTCGTCGGTGGCGGCAGCAGCAAGCGCAAGCAGGCCAGCGCCCCGGGCCACGTCAGCACCACCATGCCGGGCAACATCGTCGATGTGCTGGTCAAGGAAGGCGACATGGTCAAGACCGGGCAGGCTGTGCTGATCACCGAAGCGATGAAGATGGAGACCGAAGTGCAGGCGGGTATCGCTGGCAAGATCGTGGCCATCCACGTGGCCAAGGGCGACCGCGTGACACCGGGCGAGATCCTGATCGAGATCGAAGGCTGAGATAAGCCCTCATCTACTGGCGGTTTACCTCGGGGGAGCGGATGCTCCCCTTTTTTTATGTACCGACTCACGCTCCAATTACATGACTCTGGAGTACGCCTACGAGCAGGGCGCGGCCATAGGTGGCGCGACAGGCGCCGGTGGAGAGGCGCCAAAGCTGCTGATGACCGAAGATAAAAACGGCCACCTGTACCCGGACGCGGTGCTTGCGGATGAGAGGGCCTGTCGCCATTGGTTCATCAAGTTCGCCAGGCACCAGGCCTTGGCCGATGATCAGGAGATCCTGCGGGCCGAGTACCTCTATTACAGGGCGTTGCAGCAGCTTGGCATCGAGACGGTGGCCAGTGAACAGACGAAGTGGCCCGCTTTGATCGAAAGAGCAGGCGAAATCGACTGGCAGGCAGCCTGTGTTGCGCTGGCCGAATTCATCGATCCGGATGAGGCTTACCAGCGTCTGCGTCAGGAGGCCCGGCACCTATTGGCATTGCCTGATATCTTGTCCGGCCTTGGGCTCCCGGAGGTAGTGATGAATCACCCGGCGATTGCGCTGGGCAAGCTTGAGCGCCGAATGGCGGACTGGGGGTTGGCATGACGGTTTCCATCGATGCCCGAGGTCTGATGATCGATGGCGTGCGCGAAGGTATTGCCGACGGCACAATCGAGCTGGGTGCTGCCGTTCGCCGCCTGCGCGTAGAAGTTGCAAAGATGCAGCAGACCCAGTTTGCGCTGATGTGCAAGATTTCCGTGCGAACGCTCATTCAGATCGAGCAGGGGGACGGTAACCCCACGCTCAAATCGTTGAACGCGGTATTCAAACCGTTCGGTTTGCAGATGGGCGTCGTCAGGCGTGCGAGCCCGATCAGATAACCGGCATAACCGATCGCGGGCCTGCCGGCCCGTGATCGGTTATGCCGTTCACCCCCTACGGCAGTCCTCAAGTGTCCGCACCTGGCCTTGCGGCCGCTGGTTCTCTTCACTCAACCAGCGCTCGAACGCGGTCGCCAGCGCCGGCCACTCCTCATCGGTAATCGAATACCACGCCGTATCTCGATTGTGGTCCTTCACCACCAGGTGCTTGCGGAACACTCCTTCATGGACAAAGCCAAACCGCTCAGCCGCACGCTTGGAGCGTGCGTTGGCGTTGTTGCACTTCCACTCCAGCCGGCGGTTGCCCAGCTCGAAGCCCAGCTTGCCCAGCAGGTACACCGCCTCGGTGCCCTTGGGCGTACGCTGCATGGCGGCGCCGAAGGCGACGTGCCCGATTTCGATGCGGCCGTGGTCGGGCACGATCGACATCAGGCTCAGGATGCCTTGGGCCTGGCCGCTGGGGCGGTCGATGACGGTGTAGAACAGCGGGTCGCGGCCAGCGGCGTTACCTTCCAGCCAACGGTCGAAGGCGGCACGTTCGGTGAATGGGCCATAAGGGAGGTAGTCCCACAGCACCGGGTCGGCCGCCGGGCCTTGCAGCACCTCCCAGAGGTCTTCGCCATGGCGCGCCGGGTCGAGCTTTTCCAGGCGGATGAAGCGGCCGTCGATGGGCTCGGCCTGGGGGGCTGCGGCGGGTTTCCAGTTCAATGCGTCGGTCATGTTCGGTTCAGAACTCTTTGCGGAATTGGATGAAGCCCGAGCGCTCGGCAACCTGTTGGTACAGGCTGATGGCGGTGGCGTTGGTCTCGTGGGTCAGCCAGTGCACCTTGCTGCAGTTTTCGGCCTTGGCTGCAGCGTAGACATGCTCGATTAGCTGGCGGCCGATACCCAGGCCACGTTGCATGCTGTCTACGTACAGGTCCTGCAGGTAACAGGCGTTGCCGATACTCCAGTTGGTACGATGGTAGATGAAGTTGACCATGCCCACTGCCTTGCCATCGACCCAGGCCAAGGCCGAATGGGTCGGTTCGTTCGGGTCGAGCAGGCGTTGCCATGTGCTGAGGCTGACCTCCTCGGTCAATTCGGACTCATAGAAGTGCAAGTAGGCCTGCCACAGGGCCTGCCAGGCAGCATGGTCTTGGGTGGTGACAGGGCGCAGGGTAACGCTGGACATGAGCTATTCCTTCAGAGTTGGCGCATGTGCGCCGCGAGTTGGTTATCCAGGTAATCGGGGCTGGCGCTCAGGCCTTCGCGCACGCCGGAAATGTCTTGCTCGGAGCGGTTCTGGCTGAGCTTGCGCGCGCCTTGCAGGCGGGCGATGGGCAAGCGGATGCCGACGATGGCTCGGAGCATGCCATCGAGGTAGTCACGCGGGGCATCGGTGACGTTCCACGGTTCGCCGCGGCCTTGCTCGTGGCGCTCGGTCAGGCGGCTGACAATGGCCAGCAATGGTTCGGCGTCGTGGATCACTTCGGCCGGACCATAGGCGTGCACGGCCAGGTAGTTCCAGGTTGGCACCACCTTGGGGTTGTCGGCCTTGCTCGGGTAGTAACCGGGGCTGACATAGGCATCGGCACCGGGGAACACCAGCAGGGCTTCGCCACCTTGCTTCAGGTCGTGCCACTGGGGGTTGGCCCGCGCGAGGTGGGCATAGACGGTGCCGAATTTGCCTTCGGCGATATCGACCAGCACTGGCAGGTGCGTGGCCAGCAGGCCTTGTTCGCCCTGGCTGACCAGGATGGCCAGGCGGGTGTCGAGCATGTGCTGGTGCAGGCGCCCGAGGTCGTGTTCCTGATGGGGTTTGCTGTTGTACATGCTCGGTTTCCTTGTGATATGGCTCCATCCTAGGCAGGCTATTGGTTCATAGTAAGAGCCATTGACAGCTGTTTTTATAGGTCCAATACCGTGAGCGAGCGCCCCTTCGTATTGCCTTTCGACCCTGCCGGGATCGCCCTCGATCGCCGTCGCGGGCTCAGCCAGCAGCTATACCAGGCGCTACGTGCGCGGGTGCTGGACGGGCGCCTGAGCAGTGGCACGCGGCTACCGGCCACTCGTGACTTGGCCGCCATGCTGGCGCTGTCACGCAACAGCGTGGTGCGGGCTTATGACCAGCTATATGCCGAGGGCTACATCGAAAGCCGGGTAGGCGACGGCACCTATGTCAGCCAGTTACCGAAACTCTCCACTGCAAAACTATCCACACAAGTATCCACAGGGTTATCCCAGTGGTTATCAACAGACTTATCCACATTTTCCTCGGAAAATACTGAGGATTTATCCAGCAGGCGCTGTTCCAGCGAGCCTTTGGAGCGCCTGAAAAGTAACCATCTTCAGCCCCCGAGAAGCGGTGCCCCGCGTGCTTTTCGTGTCGGTATTCCGGCGTTCGATCTGTTCCCGTTTGACGTCTGGGCCAAGCTGCAGGCGGGTTTCTGGCGCAACCCGGCTCCGGCGCAATTGGGTTATGGTGACCCGGCAGGCGAGCCGTTGTTGCGCGAACTGATCGCGGCCTACCTGCGTCGCTCCCGTGGGCTGAGTTGTACGGCTGAACAAATTGTGATCACCAGTGGTGCGCAGCAGGCCATCAGCCTTTGTGCACAGTTGCTGTTGCAGCCCGGCGACGGTGTGGCTGTGGAAAACCCGGGTTACCGCGCAGCCGGGCATGCCTTTGCGCTGGCCGGTGGCAGGTTGTGTGGCGTGCCGGTGGACGAGGATGGCATGGACTGTCACCGGCTCGGGCAACTGATGGATTGCCGGCTGGCCTATGTCACGCCAGCTCACCAGTACCCGACCGGGGTGACCATGAGCCTGGCGCGCCGCCTGGAGCTACTGGCCTGGGCCGAGCACAGCGATGGCTGGATCATCGAAGACGACTACGACGGCGAGTACCGTTACAGCGGTGCGCCCTTGGCCCCGCTTGCGGCGCTCGATCGGCACGGACGGGTGCTGTACGTCGGAACCTTCGGCAAGATCGCCTTTCCGGCGTTGCGCCTGGGCTACCTGGTATTGCCGCCGCAACTGGCACAGGCGTTCAGCCAGGCCAGGGCGTTGGCGGTGCGGCATTCGGAGGTCAGCAGCCAGTGCGTGATGGCCGAGTTCATGGCCCGGGGGCACTTCCAGCGGCATATCCGGCGCATGCGCAAGGCGGCGTTGAGCCGGCGCAATGTGCTGAAGGCTGGCTGGCCTGTGGATATTCCGGGTTTGGGCGGCATGCCGGAGGTGGCGGCCGGGCTGCATGTGAAGGTCGATGTGGATAACTTTGCGCGGGAGCAGGAGCTGGTGGCCAAGGCTGAAGCGGTGGGGGTGGAAGTGACGCCGCTGAGCAATTTCTGGCTGGTGGACAGCGAGCAGCCTGTGGATAAGCGCGCGGGGCTGGTGCTGGGGTTTGCTGCGGTGCCGGAGGGGGAGATTGCCGAGGCTTTGATGCGCTTGCGCAAGGCCTGGAGGAAGTGAATAGGGCCCCTGTGCGGCCCGATCGCCGGCAAGGCTCCCACAGGTACTGCATCTGCTTCGAAACAGTGGAGCTCCTGTGGGAGCTGGCTTGCCGGCGATTGGGCTGCAAAGCAGCCCCCGGCTCTAAATCAGGTACCGGACTTGATCCGCGTCCAAGCCCTGGTCCGAGCCCGCTCGGCATCCCGCGCCAGGGGCTTGAGGGTATAAAGCTTGGCCATCGCCTCCGCTGTCGGATACAGGTTGGGGTTGTTGCGAATCGCCGGGCTCACCTTGTCGGTCGCATCCTTGTTCGGGTTCGGGTACCCGACAAAGTCACTGATCGGCGCAATCACTTCGGGCCGCAGCAGGTAGTTGATGAACGCGTGGGCATCTTCCGGGTTGGCCGCGTTCTTCGGAATCGCCAGCATGTCGAACCAGATCGGTGCACCTTCCTTGGGTAGGCGCATGTCCACCACCACGCCATTCTTGGCCTCGACGGCGTGGTTGGCAGCCTGCGAGAAGCTGCCGCTGTAGCCCACTGCCACGCAGATATCGCCGTTGGCGATGTCGGCCATGTATTTCGAGGAATGGAAGTAGGTGATGTGCGGGCGAATCTTCAACATCAGCGCTTCGGCTTTCTTGTAATCAGCCGGTTTGTCGCTGTTCGGTGGCAAGCCCAGGTACTGCAACGCCAGCGGCATGATCTCCGACGGCGAGTCGAGCAGGGCCACGCCGCACTGCTTGAGCTTGGCGATGTTCTCTTCCTTGAAGATCAGGTCCCAGCTGTCCACCGGCGCGTTGTCGCCGAGCGCAGCCTTGACCTTGGCCGGGTTGAAGCCGATCAGCACGGTGCCGTACATGTAGGGCACGGCAAATTTGTTGCCGGGGTCGTTGGCCTCGATCAGCTTCATCAGTGCCGGGTCCAGGTGCTGCCAGTTCGGCAGCTTGCTGCGGTCCAGCGGCTGAAACACTCCCGCTTCGATCTGCTTGGCGAGGAACACGTTGGACGGCACTACCACGTCATACCCGGAGTTGCCGGTCAGCAGCTTGGCTTCCAGCGCCTCGTTGGTGTCGAAGATGTCGTAGACCAGCTTCACACCGCTTTCTTTCTGGAACTCGGTGAGGGTTTGCGGCGTGATGTAGTCGAACCAGTTGTACACCCGCAGGGTGCGCTGTTCGGCCTGGGCGTGCAGGGCACAGGAGAACAGGGTAGCGGCGATGAACGGGGCGAGCAGACGCTTGAGTCGGACCATTACCGGGCTCCTGGCTGGGCGTGCTGAAAGCCTTCCAGCACATTGACCGCGTTGATACCGATTTCTTCCACAGCGTAGCCGCCTTCCATCACGAACAGGGTCGGCTTGCCGAGCTGGGCGATGCGCTTGCCCATTTCCAGGTAGTCCGGGCTATCCAGCTTGAATTGCGAGATCGGGTCGTCCTTGAAAGTATCCACGCCCAGCGAGATCACCAGCACATCGGCGTCATAGGCAGCGATGCGCTGGCAGGCGTCCTCCAGGGCAGCGCTCCAGGCGGCCCAGTCGCTCCCGGCCGGCAGTGGGTAGTTGATGTTGCAGCCTTCACCGGCACCCTCGCCGGTTTCATCGGCATGGCCGAGGAAAAACGGGAACTCATCGCGCGGGTCGCCATGGATCGAGGCGAAGAACACATCGTTGCGGTTGTAGAAGATGTCCTGGGTGCCGTTGCCGTGGTGGTAGTCGACGTCGAGGATGGCGACCTTGCGCCGGCCCTGGTCGAGGAAGGCCTGGGCGGCGATAGCGGCGTTGTTCAGGTAGCAATAGCCACCCATGACTTCGCCGGCGGCATGGTGCCCTGGCGGGCGACACAGGGCGAAGGCGGAATGTGCGCCTTGCTGGATCGCCGCCTGGGCGGTCAGGGCGACCTGGGCAGCGCTGTAGGCGGCCTGCCAGGTGCCGGCGGTGATCGGTGCACCGGCATCGAAGCTGTAGTAGCCCAGCTCACCATGCAGGCCGGTGGGTTTTACCTGGCGCAGGGTGCGTGCGGGCCAGGTGAACGGCAGCAGGTCGCCTTCCTGGCCCAGTGCGGCCCAGCGCGCCCAGGCGCCTTCGAAGAAATCCAGGTAGCCGGCGCTGTGGATGCGCAGCAACGGTGCGCGGCCGAAGTCGCTGGGGCCCTGGATGTCGCCAAGGTTGCGCTTCTTTACCTGGTCGAGCACATGGTCGGCGCGTGACGGCATTTCGAAACACGGCATCAGCTTGCCGTCGATCAGCTCGCAGCGGCCGTGGTGCAGGCGGTGGTCATCGGAATAGATCGTCAGCATTGTTGTTCTCCGGTGGGTACTGGCGTGGGCCCATTTTCATGGGCGGGCCAGTGGGGGAGAACGACGCAAGTGGCCAAAAGGGGATCGATGTGGCCAAGCTCATTGGCTGAATTTGTTGGTGGCCTGTACTGGCCCCTTCGCGGGTGAACCCGCTCCCACAAGTACAGTGTTGCACTTGAGTGTGTGCAATCCCTGTGGGAACGGGTTCACCCGCGAAAGGGCCGGTACAGGTCAACCGCGAAAGTGGCTGGGCGCTACACCGCTCCAACGCTGGAAGGCATGCCGAAAACTGGCGGTCTCGCTGAACCCCAGGCACTCGGCAATCCGATAAATCGGCATTTGCTCATCAGCCAGCAACTGCTTGGCCCGCTCGAACCTCAGTTCATCCAGCAGCTGTTGATAACTGCTGCCCAGCGCCTGCAAATGCCGGCGCAGAGTGCGCGATGAGCAGTTCATCTGCCGCGCCAGCCCTTCCAGCCCGGGCGCTGCATCCAGTTGCTGGGCCAGCAGTTGGCGAATCCTCCCCAGCCAAGCCTGGCGGCCAGTGAACTCCAGGTTCAGGCGCCGGCAGCGTTCGCTCATGGCCTTGTGGGTAATCGGGTCTGCCAGCGGCAGTGGCGTGTCCAGCCAGCGCCGTTCGAAGGCAAAGGCATTGTCCTCGTCGTCGAAACCGACCGGGCACTGGAATGCCCCGGCATAGAGTGCGTGGTAGCCGGGCCGTGGGTGTTCGAAACGGGCTGCCAGCAGGGGCAGCGGGCGGCCAAGCAGGTCGTCGCAGATCACCTTCAGCGACACCAGACAGAACTCGGCGTTGAAGGCGGTCAGCGTCGGGCTGTCGTGGTAGTCGCTGGCGCTGAACCAGACGCGCTGGCCGTCGTCGAGCAAACGCAGCTTGAAGACTGTTCCCAGCAGTGCCGGATACTGCAGTGCCAGGCGCAAGGCGTCACCCAAAGTGGCACTGGAGAGCAGGGCGTAACCGAGCATGCCGTAGCACGACACATGCATGCGCCGGCCCAGTTCCAGGCCGATATCCTCGCGTCGGGCAACGGCGTTGGCGCACACCTGCAGTTCCTGCTGGGTGGTGATGCGTGCGTCGGCATGGCCCAGGTCTGCCGGGCCGATGCCGCTGCCGGCCAGCAGCGCCGACGCCTCGCAACCATCTGCCTGGAAGACGTTGAGGATCAGCGAAACCGCGTTGAGGGTGGTCAGGTGGCTGTGCAGCATGCTGGGTAATCCCGTTGGGCTGGGACGCATTATGGAGCAAGTTGTGTGCCGGAGTACGGAGGGCCAGGCAAGCCGCGGTCCCTGTAGGAGCGGCCTTGCGTCGCGATGGGCTGCAACGCAGCCCCAAAATCCTCAGGCAAAAAAAAGGCCCGAAGCATAGGCTCGGGCCTTGGAAAGGTTGAGAGGTGTCTAGTCCCTCGACCTGGTGAGACTGTTTACAGCGGCCTGGTTACGCCTTCAGCGGAACCAGACGTGGAGCGATCATGTTTTCCGGACGCAGGATGTCGTCGAGCATCGCGTCGTCCAGCAGCTTCTCTTCGCGCACCAGTTCCAGTACGCCGCGGCCGGTTTCCAGGGCAACGCGGGCGATACGGGTGGCGTTTTCGTAGCCGATGTACGGGTTCAGGGCGGTTACCAGGCCGATCGAGTGCTCGACCAGTTCGCGGCAGCGCTGTTCGTTGGCGGTGATGCCGACGATGCAGTGCTCGCGCAGCATGTCCATGGCGCGTTGCAGCAGGCGGATCGAGTCGAAGATCTTGTAGGCGATCAGCGGCTCCATAACGTTCAACTGCAGCTGGCCACCTTCGGCGGCGACGGTCAGGGCCAGGTCGTTGCCCATGATGGCGAAGGCCACCTGGTTGACGGCTTCCGGGATAACCGGGTTGACCTTGCCTGGCATGATCGAGCTGCCTGGCTGACGCGCTGGCAGGTTGATCTCGTTGATGCCGGTGCGCGGGCCGCTGGACAGCAGGCGCAGGTCGTTGCAGATCTTCGACAGCTTGACGGCGGTACGCTTGAGCATGCCGGAGAACAGCACGAAGGCGCCCATGTCAGAGGTGGCTTCGATCAGGTCGGCAGCCGGTACCAGCGGTTGGCCGCTGATGGCAGCCAGACGCTGCACGGCCAGGGCCTGGTAGCCAGGGTCGGCGTTGATGCCGGTGCCGATGGCGGTACCACCCAGGTTGATTTCGGTCAGCAGTTCCGGAGCCAGCGAGCGCAGGCGCTGCAGGTCTTCGGTCATGGTGGTGGCGAAGGCGCGGAATTCCTGGCCCAGGGTCATCGGTACGGCGTCCTGCAGCTGGGTACGGCCCATCTTCAGGACGTGGTCGAACTCTTTACCCTTGGCAGCAAAGGCCTGGATCAGGCTGTCGAGGCTGGCCAGCAGGGCGTCATGGCCCAGCAGCAGGCCCAGACGGATGGCCGTCGGGTAGGCGTCGTTGGTCGACTGCGCCATGTTCACATCGTTGTTCGGGTGCAGGTACTGGTACTCACCCTTCTGGTGGCCCATGGCCTCCAGCGCGACGTTGGCGATGACTTCGTTGGCGTTCATGTTGGTAGAAGTACCAGCACCGCCCTGGATCATGTCCACCACGAACTGGTCGTGGTAATCGCCTTTGATCAGGCGGGCGCAGGCTGCGGTGATGGCAGCGTGCTTGGCATCGCTCAGGTGACCTAGCTCACGGTTGGCGTCGGCAGCAGCCTGCTTGACCATGGCCAGGGCCACGACCAGCTTCGGGTAGTGCGACAGCGGAACACCGGAGAGGTGGAAGTTGTTGGCAGCGCGCAGGGTCTGGATGCCGTAGTAGGCATCTGCAGGAACTTCAAGGGTACCCAACAAATCTTTTTCGACGCGGAACGATGCAGCGGAGGACATGATGTATATCATCTCGATTTTGACCCGGCACATGCCGGAATGGCGCCAATCCTAGGCCTGAAGGTGATTTTGCGGCCAATGCTGTTGCACGCTAACCTATGCACAAACGGCATAGTGTTTCATGTGACGCCAATTGACATTCGAGCGTGTTCCATTTTGGTGCACGCCAGGAGATGTGCTTCGTGAACCTTGAAAGCAAATGGCTGGAAGACTTTAGCGCGCTGGCCGCCACCCGCAGTTTTTCCCAGGCGGCAGAGCGGCGTTTCGTCACCCAACCGGCCTTCAGCCGGCGCATTCGCAGCCTGGAAGCAGCCTTGGGCCTGCAATTGGTGAATCGTTCCCGCACGCCTATAGAGCTGACAGAGGCCGGCCAGCTGTTTCTCGTCACGGCACGCACTGTTGTCGACCAGTTGAGCGAAATTCTCCGCCACTTGCATCATCTGGAAGGCGGGCAGGGTGAAGTGGTGCAAGTGGCTGCGGCACATTCCCTGGCATCGGGCTTTTTCCCGCGTTGGGTGGCCCAGTTGCGCAACGACGGGTTGAACATCGCCACCCGCCTGGTTGCGACCAACGTCGGAGATGCCGTGCATGCATTACGCGAAGGTGGCTGCGACCTGATGCTGGCCTTCTATGACCCGGATGCCGCTCTGCAGATGGATGCCGAAATCTTTCCGTCGCTGCACATGGGCACCACTGAGATGTTGCCGGTATGCGCCGTGGATGCTGACGGCAAGCCGTTGTTCGACCTGGAAGGCGAGGGCAGCGTGCCGCTGCTGGCCTATACCGCAGGCGCATTCCTCGGTCGCTCGGTCAACTTGCTGCTGCGTCAGCGCAACCTGCGCTATACCACCGTCTATGAAACCGCCATGGCCGACAGTCTGAAGAGCATGGCGCTGGAGGGCATGGGCATCGCTTGGGTGCCGCGCCTGTCGATGCGTGGCGAACTGGAACGGGGCGAGCTGGCGATCTGCGGCGGCAGCCAGTGGCACGTGCCACTGGAAATCCGCCTGTACCGCTGCGCTCTGGTGCGCAAGGCCAATGTAAGGCTGTTATGGCGCAAGCTCGAGGGGGCGGCGATGGTTGACCCAAAAGTCAGTCAAAGCCCCGAAAAATAAGGGGCGACAGTTGGTCGCCGGGGTGCCTTAAACGCACCACCTTACGGTATACTGCGCAGCCTTTCGACCGGATGCGTCCGGTCCTGATCAGCAAACAAGCCACGCCGGTCGTCCCGCGTGGCTTGTTGTTTTTTGACGCGCCCAAGGGCGCACAAGCGAAGAGGCTCGACGATGAGTGCACTGGTTGGCGTGATCATGGGCTCCAAGTCCGATTGGTCCACCCTTAGCCACACCGCCGATATGCTGGAAAAACTCGGCATTCCCTACGAGGTGAAGGTGGTTTCCGCCCACCGTACGCCGGATCTGCTGTTCCAGTATGCCGAGGAGGCTGAGGGCCGTGGCATCGAGGTGATCATCGCCGGTGCCGGTGGCGCAGCCCACCTGCCAGGCATGTGCGCCGCCAAGACTCACCTGCCGGTGCTGGGCGTGCCCGTGCAATCGTCGATGCTGTCGGGTGTCGATTCGCTGCTGTCGATCGTGCAGATGCCGGCCGGCGTGCCGGTTGCCACCCTGGCCATCGGTCGTGCCGGTGCGGTCAACGCCGCGCTGCTGTCGGCCAGCATCCTCGGCGCCAAGTACCCGCAGTACCACGCGGCGCTCAAGCAGTTCCGCACGGAGCAGACCGACACCGTGCTGGACAACCCAGACCCGCGCCAGGCTTGAGGCTCAACCCATGAAGATCGGTGTAATCGGTGGCGGCCAGCTGGGCCGCATGCTGGCCCTGGCGGGAACCCCGCTGGGCATGAACTTCGCCTTCCTCGACCCGGCGCCGGACGCCTGTGCTGCACCGCTGGGCGAGCACCTGCGTGCTGACTACGGCGACCAGGATCACCTGCGCCAGCTGGCTGACGAAGTCGACCTGGTCACCTTCGAGTTCGAAAGCGTCCCGGCCGAGACCGTGGCCTTCCTCTCGCAGTTCGTGCCGGTGTACCCCAGCGCCGAAGCGCTGCGCATCGCCCGTGACCGCCTGTTCGAGAAGAGCATGTTCCGCGACCTGGGTATTCCTACCCCTGCTTTTGCCGACATCCTCTCGCAGGCCGACCTGGATGCCGCGGTGGCCAGTATCGGCCTGCCGGCTGTGCTGAAAACCCGCACCCTGGGTTACGACGGCAAGGGTCAGAAGGTGCTGCGTACACCTGAGGACGTGGTCGGTACCTTTGCCGAGCTGGGCAGCGTACCTTGCCTGCTGGAAGGCTTCGTGCCGTTCACCGGCGAAGTGTCGCTGGTGGCCGTGCGTGCCCGTGATGGCGAAACTCGCTTCTACCCGCTGGTGCACAACACCCACGAAAGCGGCATCCTGCGCCTGTCGGTCGCCAGCCAGGCGCACCCGCTGCAGGCCCTGGCCGAAGACTACGTGGGCCGTGTGCTCAAGCAACTGGACTATGTGGGCGTGATGGCCTTCGAGTTCTTCGAAGTCGACGGCGGCCTGAAGGCCAACGAGATCGCCCCGCGCGTGCACAACTCCGGGCACTGGACCATCGAAGGCGCCGAGTGCAGCCAGTTCGAGAACCACCTGCGTGCCGTCGCCGGCCTGCCGCTGGGCTCGACTGCCAAGGTCGGCGAGAGCGCGATGCTCAACTTCATCGGTGAAGTGCCGGCGGTGGACAAGGTGGTTGCCATCGGTGACTGCCACCTGCACCACTACGGCAAGGCCTTCAAGGTCGGGCGCAAGGTTGGCCACGCCACCCTGCGCTGCCACGACATGGCCACCCTCGAGCGCAAGATTGCCGAAGTAGAAGCCCTGATCGGCAACTGATCGAACTTCTACCAGCGGCTTGCCCTCTGAAATGGCAACGAGCCAAAGCGCTGTCTAGGCTTTGGCTTGTTCCATCTTCACTGCAGAGGGATTGCCATGGGTATCATCGGAACCATCTTCCTCGGCCTTATCGTCGGCCTGCTGGCCCGCTTCATCAAGCCGGGCGACGACAGCATGGGCTGGATAATGACCATCTTGCTGGGGATTGCCGGCTCGCTGCTCGCCACCTACGGCGGCCAGGCGCTGGGTATCTACCAGGCCGGGCAGGCTGCTGGTTTCCTTGGCGCGCTGATCGGCGCGGTGATCCTGTTGGTAATCTACGGATTCATCAAGAAACGCTGAATACTGGTTAGAATGCACGGCAATTCATTCGAGTTGCCGAGCATTTTCATGCGTGCCTTTTTCCTCGCCCCACTGTTGTTGGCCAGCGCCCTTGCCCATGCCGAACTGCCTGAAACCGACTGGCTGGAGCTGATGCCCAAGTCGGACCAGCAGGCGCTCGAGCAAATGCCTGATATCGACCACAACTCGCCGGAAGCCATGGGCACCTTTACCGACAAGGGCGGCCTGAAGCAGAGCAAGGGCCTGCCGGCGGTGATGTACTCGACCAAGACCGTGGCGGCCATGAATGGCAAGGATATTCGCCTGGGCGGCTACCCGGTGCCTCTGGAGAGCGATGCCAAGGGTAACAGCACGTTGTTCTTCCTGGTTCCTTACCCGGGCGCGTGCATTCATGTGCCGCCACCACCACCGAACCAGCTGGTGCTGGTGCGCTACCCGAAAGGTCTGAAGATCGATGATATCTACACACCACTGTGGGTCAGCGGCAAGCTGAAGGTGGAGAAGGTGAGCAATGACCTGGCCGATGCGGCCTATGCGCTGGATGCCGAGAAGGTGAGGGTGGTGGAGGATGCAGACCTCTGATTGCCTGCACCGGCCCCTTCGCGGGTAAACCCGCTCCCACAGGGTCTCCACAATATTCAAGGTTGTGGAGGCCCTGTGGGAGCGGGTTTACCCGCGAAGGGGCCTGAACAGGCCCTGCAAAACTCAGATCATTTCACAGCCAATCCTGACCCCCAGCGAGCTGCTGCCCCCAGGTTTCAATTCCACCAGGTCATCCCACACATTTGCCGTCTCGATGCAAAGCATCCGCTGCCACCCATCGTCGGCCATGTCCGGCAGTTCCCTGGCCCGTTCAGTCCATGGGTTCCAGATCACTGCCGAGCGCGACCCGCTGCTGGTCAAGGTAATGCGCCGCTCCCAATGCGGGTCGACGATGCTAAGGGTTTGCGGGGTCGCCAGGTAGATCCGGTCAGTCTCCCCGGCAAACGCCAGCGGCCCCTGTTGCTGGCGCTGCTCCCAGTCAGCCAGGGTCTCGATATAGCTCAGCCCCTCCACCCCTTCGACCCGCGCCTGGCGCACATCACTGACCGCGAAGTAACTGTGCAGAGCCTGGCTGATGGTGACGGGGGTATTGCCCATGTTGCGGCTGGTCAGGTTCAGCTGCAGGTCCTCGCCCAGCTTCACTACCAGCTTCAGCTCGACATCATGAGGCCAGCCAGGCAGGTCACCCTGCGCTTCCGGCAGTTCGAATTCGATGCGCAGGCCTTCGCCCGCTTCCTCGATACCCAGCAATTGCCAGTCGCGCGCGCGCGCCAGGCCGTGGGCGGGTGGCTGTTCGCCATGGTACATGGCCTGCACGGCCTGTGGGTTGCGCTGCAGGTTGCCGAACCACGGCCAGCACACCGGCACACCGGCGCGTACCGACTTGCCCTGACGGAAGATGGCCTGGTCGCTCAGCCACAGCAGCGGTGGCTGGCCAACGCGCTGGTAGCTGAGGATCTGCGCGCCCTGCTGGGCGATCAGTAGTTCGGCTCGGTCGCTGCTGATACGCCAGCAGTTGAGTTCGCCATGTTGCTCGGTTACGACCTGGAAGGTAGCCATTGCATTCATCTCATTGATTGCCAGTGGGCCTTGGACCCGGGCACATGCAATGAGTTTACCGCCGGCTTGGCTCAGCGACGAGGTACGGAGCGGGTGCGGCCACTGCCGTCGATGGCGACGAAGACGAAGACTGCTTCGGTGACCTTGCGCCATTCGCTGGACAGCGGGTCGTCGCTCCACACTTCGACCATCATCTGAATCGAGCTGCGGCCGATTTCCAGGGTCTGGGTATAGAACGACAGCTGCGCCCCGACGGCGACCGGGACCAGAAAGGCCATGCGGTCGATGGCTACGGTGGCCACGCGGCCGCCGGCGACACGGCTGGCCATGGCGGTACCGGCCAGGTCCATCTGGGCGACCAGCCAGCCGCCGAAGATGTCGCCAAAACCGTTGGTCTCGCGCGGCAATGCGGTGATCTGCAAGGCAAGGTCACCTTGCGGGATAGGATCTTCTTGTTCGAGCTCAATCATGCGATGGGGCCTCTGACCCGTGACGCTTTCGTTGATGTGGCGCAAAGGCCGGGTAAACGATTCAGCTTGAAACATACTACGCCGATTTCGTTTCACTGAGCGGCCGTAGGGAAACTCTGCGAAACCGCCTGACATAATGACCGGCGTTTTCGCACAACATCCCACGCTAGCAGCAACCATTTCCTACGAACTGCCAGTATATAGAGCATAACGGCCAGCGACGACCGCGCATTCATGAATATGTGTAGGGATTTTGTATCGCTTCCGGCGCAGCTCAGCAATTTGCTATCTTCGCCTGTCTCCCAATCCAGAAGCCGCGTGCCAAGCGGCCTGAATGCCTACAAAGAGAACAATCAGCGATGACTTCCGTGCCGAGCAGTATCGAGCAGCCCTCGCGGCCGCTGACCCGCAGTGACTACAAGACCCTTTCACTGTCCGCCCTGGGCGGCGCGCTGGAGTTCTACGACTTCATCATCTTCGTGTTCTTCGCCACGGTGGTCGGCAAGCTGTTCTTCCCCGCCGACATGCCCGAATGGCTGCGCCTGATGCAAACCTTCGGCATTTTTGCCGCCGGCTACCTGGCGCGGCCGCTGGGCGGCATCATCATGGCCCACTTCGGTGACCTGCTCGGGCGCAAGAAGATGTTCACCCTGAGCATCTTCATGATGGCCCTGCCAACGCTGATCATGGGCCTGCTGCCCACCTATGCACAGATCGGCATGTGGGCACCGATCCTGTTGCTGCTGATGCGCGTGATCCAGGGCGCGGCCATCGGTGGCGAGGTACCGGGCGCCTGGGTGTTCGTGTCCGAGCACGTGCCAGAGCGCAACACCGGCTATGCCTGTGGCACCCTCACCGCAGGCCTGACCGCGGGCATCCTGCTCGGATCGCTGGTGGCGACCCTGATCAACAGCGTCTACAGCGCACAGGAAGTGGCTGATTACGCGTGGCGTATCCCGTTCCTGCTTGGCGGTGTGTTCGGCCTGTTTTCGGTGTACCTGCGCCGCTGGCTGCACGAAACCCCGGTGTTCGCCGAGATGCAGCAGCGCAAGGCGCTGGCCGAAGAGCTGCCGTTGCGCGCGGTGCTGCGTGACCATCGTGGCGCGATCATCCTGTCGATGCTGCTGACCTGGATGCTGTCGGCCGCCATCGTGGTACTCATCCTGATGACCCCGGCGCTGCTGCAGAGCATCTACCACATCAGCCCCACCGACTCGCTCAAGGCCAACAGCCTTGCCATCGTGCTGCTCAGCTTCGGCTGCATCGGCGCTGGCAGCCTGGCCGATCGTTTTGGCGCGGGCCGGGTGTTCGTGATCGGTAGCCTGTTGCTGCTGGCGACTTCCTGGACCTTCTACCACAGCCTGCCTGCGCGACCCGAGCTGCTGTTCCCGCTGTATGCGGTGACCGGCCTGTGCGTGGGAGTCATCGGTGCGGTGCCTTATGTGATGGTCAAGGCATTCCCTGCGGTGGTGCGCTTCAGTGGGCTGTCGTTCTCGTACAACGTGGCCTACGCGATCTTCGGCGGGCTGACGCCGATGGTGGTGACTGCGCTGCTGAAAGTGAGCCCAATGGCACCTGCCTACTATGTGGCGGGGTTGTGTGCCGTTGGTCTGGTCGTGGGCGTGTACCTCCTGGCCAACAAGCGTTAAGGCTGCTGCCTCTTCGCGGCTAAAGCCGCTCCCACAGGAATCGCATCGGTTCCAAGGCAATGCCGCACCCGTTGGAGCGGCTTTAACCGCGAAGAGGCCAGACCTGCTTTTGATGATGGCCTTTCATCCAATTGTCATATTCGAGTCATATCGTATTCATGCGGCCTGCAGATACTTGGGCCCGTTCCATCCAACACCCCAATATTCCTGCTAGGAGCAAGGCATGAAACTGAAGCGTTTGATGGCGGCCCTCACCTTTGCCGCCGCTGGCGTTGCAACCGCCAACGCGGTAGCCGCTGTCGATCCTGCGATCCCGACCTACACCAAGACCACCGGTGTTTCGGGCAACCTCTCCAGCGTCGGTTCGGACACCCTCGCCAACCTGATGACTCTGTGGGCCGAGGCCTACAAGAAGGAATATCCGAACGTAAACATCCAGATCCAGGCTGCCGGCTCCTCCACCGCGCCACCCGCGCTGACCGAAGGCACCGCCAACCTCGGCCCGATGAGCCGCAAGATGAAGGACGTCGAGCTGCAGGCCTTCGAGCAGAAGTACGGCTACAAACCGACCGCCATCCCGGTCGCCGTAGACGCCCTGGCTGTGTTCGTGCACAAAGACAACCCGATCAAAGGCCTGACCATGGCCCAGGTCGACGCCATCTTCTCTTCCACCCGCCTGTGCGGTGGCAAGGCCGACGTCAAGACCTGGGGTGACCTGGGCGTGACCGGCGACCTGGCCAACAAGCCAGTACAGTTGTTCGGCCGGAACTCGGTATCCGGCACCTACGGCTACTTCAAGGAAGAAGCCCTGTGCAAAGGCGACTTCAAGCCTAACGTCAACGAACAACCTGGCTCGGCTTCGGTCGTGCAGTCGATCAGCTCCTCGCTGAACGGCATCGGTTACTCGGGCATAGGTTACAAGACCGCCAGCGTCAAGACCGTTGCCCTGGCCAAAAAGGAAGGTGGCGAGTTCGTTGAAGACAACGAAGCCAACGCCCTGAACGGCACCTATCCGCTGTCGCGCTTCCTGTACGTTTACGTCAACAAGGCCCCGAACAAGCCTCTGGCCCCGCTGGAAGCCGAGTTCGTCAAGCTGGTGCTGTCGCAAGCCGGCCAGCAGGTCGTGGTGAAGGATGGCTACATCCCGCTGCCGGCCAAAGTCGTCGACAAGACGCTGGCTGACCTGGGTCTGTCCCACGCAGGTAACGTTGCAAAAAAGTAAGTAACTGAGGGGAGGCCGGTGCTGATGCCCGGCTTCCTCCACGAATTTCCAGTCCGAAGCCAGGTTTCCTGTGCGGCGGGCTTTCGTGCGTCATCACTTTGTAATGTTTTTGTCACACGGGACCGCTAGGGTGTGCGCATGAATGATCTGGCCAACTCCAACATGACCCAAAACTCCCAGCCCGTGCGGATTGATTTCAATACGCCGGAGTTGCAACGCAAGCGCCGCATGCGCGCGCTCAAGGACCGCCTGACCCGCTGGTATGTACTGGTGGGCGGGCTTGCCGTATTGGCGGCGATCACCCTGATCTTCTTCTATCTGGCCTATGTGGTGCTGCCGCTGTTCCAGGGCGCCGAGCTGACCAGCAAGAAAGCCCTGGAGCCGACCTGGCTGCAACAGGATGCCGGCAAGCCGCTGATGATCGCGCTTGAAGAGCAGAACCTGGTGGGCATGCGCGTTTCGGACAAGGGCCAGGCACTGTTCTTCGATACCAAGACTGGTAACGAGCTAAAGCGTGTCGACCTGCCACTGCCGGCAGGCACCCAGGTCACTTCGATCAGTGCCGACCAGCCGGGCAGTCCACTGGTGGTGCTGGGCTTGTCCAATGGCCAGGCGCTGGTGTTCCACCACACTTACAAGATCACCTACCCGGACAACAAGAAAACCATCGCCCCCGACATCGACTACCCGTACGGCGAGCAGCCGTTCGTGCTCGACGAGCAGGGGCGTGCCCTGGAACATGTCAGCGTCAACGTCAATGGCGACACCCTGCTGATGGCCGGTTCCACCGGCGCGCATCTGCAGGTGGTCGAGCTGACCCGCACCGAAAACATGATGACCGAAGAGGTCACCACCGAGCAGAACCGCATCGAACTGCCGCAGATGACCGAAACGGTGAAGAACATCTTCATCGACCCTCGTCAGCATTGGCTGTACGTGATCAACGGTCGCGCCACCGCGGACGTGTTCAACCTGCGCGACAAGAGCCTGAACGGCCGCTACAAGCTTTCTGATAGCGCCGACACCGAAATTACCGCCACTGCCCAGTTGGTCGGCGGCATCTCGCTGATCATCGGCGATTCCAAGGGCGGCCTGGCCCAGTGGTTCATGGCCCGTGACCCGGATGGCGAATCGCGCTTCAAGCTGATCCGCACCTTCCAGATGGGCAAGGCAGCGGTCGTGCAGATTGACGCCGAAGAGCGCCGCAAGGGCTTCGTCGCCCTCGACGCCGCAGGCGAGCTGGGCGTGTTCCACAGCACCGCACACCGTACCTTGCTGGTCGAGCCGGCCGCCGAAGGCCCTGGCATCCTGGCCCTGTCGCCACGTGCCAACCGAATCATCATCGAAGAAGGCGGCAAGCTGCTGCCGCTGAGCCTGCGCAACCCGCACCCGGAAATTTCCTTCAGCGCGCTGTGGGGCAAGGTGTGGTACGAGAACTACGACGAGCCGAAATACGTCTGGCAATCGACCGCATCGAACACCGACTTCGAGCCCAAGCTGAGCCTGTCGCCGCTGACCTTCGGTACCCTGAAGGCCGCGTTCTACGCCATGATCCTGGCGGCCCCGCTGGCGATTGCCGCGGCCATCTACACCGCCTATTTCATGGCCCCGGGCATGCGCCGCAAGGTCAAGCCGGTGATCGAACTGATGGAAGCGATGCCGACGGTGATCCTCGGCTTCTTCGCCGGTCTGTTCCTCGCCCCGTACCTGGAAGGCCACCTGCCGGGCGTGTTCAGCCTGTTCCTGCTGATGCCGCTCGGTATCCTGCTGGCCGGCTTCGCCTGGACCCGCCTGCCCGAGTCGATTCGCCTGCGTATCCCGGATGGCTGGGAGGCGGCGATCCTGATCCCGGTCATCCTGTTCACCGGCTGGTTCGCCCTGACCATGAGCCCGCACCTCGAAAGCTGGTTCTTCGGCGGCGACATGCGCCTGTGGATCACCAATGACCTGGGGATAACCTACGACCAGCGCAACGCCCTGGTCGTGGGTATCGCCATGGGCTTCGCGGTCATCCCGAACATCTACTCCATCGCCGAAGACGCCGTGTTCAGCGTACCGCGCAGCCTTACCTTGGGTTCCCTGGCCTTGGGGGCGACGCCCTGGCAGACCCTGACCCGCGTGGTCATCCTCACCGCCAGCCCGGGTATCTTCTCGGCGCTGATGATCGGCATGGGCCGTGCGGTGGGCGAGACCATGATCGTGCTTATGGCCACCGGCAACACCCCGGTGATGGAGTTGAACCTGTTCGAGGGCATGCGCACCCTGGCCGCCAACGTGGCCGTGGAAATGCCGGAATCGGAAGTCGGCGGCAGCCACTATCGCGTGCTGTTCCTGGCCGCGCTGGTGCTGCTGATGTTCACCTTCATCATGAACACCTTGGCCGAGCTGATTCGCCAGCGTCTGCGCAAGAAATACTCGTCGCTTTGATAGAAAGGTAGAGATCCGTGAAAAAGGATTCCCTCAAAGGCTGGTTCAAGAGCGGCGCCCCAGGCGTCTGGATGAGCGGCGGCGCGGTGGCCATGGCAGTGATCATGACCGTTGGCCTGCTGGCGGTAATTGCCGTGCGCGGCCTGGGCCACTTCTGGCCGGCCGATCTTGTCCAGGCCACCTACAAGGTGCCGGGCCAGGCCGACCACGTCGTCATTGGCGAAGTGGTGCAAAAGGAAGAAGTACCTCGTGCCCGCCTGAAGGGCGCCGGCCTGCCAGTGCCTGATCAAGGCCCGGAGTTCATGACCCGTGAGCTGATCAAGGTGGGCAACCGCGACCTCAACGGCAGCGACTTCACCTGGGTGGTCGGCGACTGGCTGGTCGACGAAAAGCACCCGACCGACCTGATCGCCCTGGAGCGCCGCGAGTGGGGCAACTTCTACGGCTACCTGGTCAGCGTCAAGGAAGAAGGCCGCGTGGTCGCCGAAGGTGCTGCCGCCTGGACCGAACTGCAGGCCCGCCTCAAGCGTGCCAACCAGCTCAACAGTGAGCTGCAAAGCCTCGAAAAGAAAGACATCGGTGCCATCAATCATGGCCTCGAGCGCCTGCGCCTGCAGGCGCGCAAGCTGGAACTGGACGGCAAGCTGGACGCCGCCGCTCAGGCTGACATGGACGCCGAACGCGCCGAGCTGAACAGCCGCTACAAGGCCATTGAAGACCGCCTGACCGGCCTGCACCAGGCCTTCGCCCGCGACAGCCTGGTGGCCCGCGATGGCAACGGCCGTGAAGTGGAAATCAACCTCAGCAAGGTGGTGCACGCCATCCAGCCGAACGCCATGTCGGGGTTCACCAAGCTGGGTACCTACTTCACCAAGGTCTGGGAGTTCCTAAGCGACGATCCGCGTGAAGCCAACACCGAGGGCGGTATCTTCCCGGCCATCTTCGGTACCGTGATGATGACCCTGATCATGGCTGTTATCGTCACCCCGTTCGGTGTACTGGCTGCCGTGTACCTGCGCGAATACGCCAGACAGGGCCCGGTGACCCGCCTGATCCGCATCGCGGTGAACAACCTGGCCGGTGTACCGGCGATCGTCTACGGCGTGTTCGGCCTGGGCTTCTTCGTCTATGTGCTGGGTGGCTCGATCGACCGCCTGTTCTTCCCTGAAGCGCTGCCGGCTCCAACCCTGGGTACTCCTGGCCTGCTGTGGGCATCGCTGACCCTGGCGCTGCTGGCCGTGCCGGTGGTGATCGTGGCAACCGAGGAAGGCCTGGCGCGTATCCCGCGTACCGTGCGCGAAGGCTCGCTGGCCCTGGGCGCGACCAAAGCCGAAACCCTGTGGAAGATCGTTCTGCCGATGGCCAGCCCGGCGATGATGACCGGCATGATCCTCGCCGTGGCCCGCGCTGCCGGTGAAGTGGCACCGCTGATGCTGGTAGGTGTGGTGAAGCTGGCCCCGTCGCTGCCGGTGGACGGGAACTACCCGTACCTGCACCTGGACCAGAAGATCATGCACCTGGGCTTCCACATCTATGACGTCGGCTTCCAGAGCCCCAACGTCGAAGCCGCGCGGCCGTTGGTATACGCCACCGCGTTGCTGCTGGTGCTGGTGATCGCGGCCCTCAATCTCTCGGCCGTGTGGATCCGCAACCACTTGCGCGAGAAGTACAAGGCTCTCGACAGTTGATCCTGATTGCAAGCGTGCCGCCCGTGAGCCGGGTGGCCCTTTGAAACGAATTGTTAGCGTATGGAGTTGACCATGCAGCAAGAATCCCATGCCCACGGCATCGACATGTCTGCCCTGGGCCGCGACAAGCAGAGCCTGCGCCTGGCCGAAGAAACCGTAGCCATCGAAGTGCCGGGCCTGAGCCTGTTCTACGGCGACAAACAAGCGCTGTTCGATGTGCAGATGAACATCCCCAAGCAGCGTGTGACCGCCTTCATCGGACCGTCCGGCTGCGGCAAGTCGACCCTGCTGCGCACCTTCAACCGCATGAACGACCTGGTTGACGGCTGCCGCGTGGAGGGCGCCATCAACCTGTACGGCAACAATATCTACCGCAAGGGCGAGGATGTGGCCGAGCTGCGCCGCCGTGTGGGCATGGTGTTCCAGAAGCCCAACCCGTTCCCCAAGACCATTTACGAAAACGTGGTATACGGCCTGCGCATCCAAGGCATCAACAAGAAGCGCGTGCTGGACGAAGCGGTCGAGTGGGCGCTGAAGGGCGCGGCCCTGTGGGACGAGGTCAAGGACCGCCTGCACGACTCGGCACTGGGCCTGTCCGGTGGCCAGCAGCAGCGTCTGGTCATTGCCCGCACCATCGCCGTGGAGCCGGAAGTGCTGCTGCTCGACGAGCCGTGCTCGGCACTGGACCCGATCTCGACCCTGAAAGTCGAGGAACTGATCTACGAACTGAAATCCAAGTACACCATCGTCATCGTGACCCACAACATGCAGCAGGCGGCCCGTGTTTCGGACTACACCGCATTCATGTACATGGGCAAACTGGTCGAATTCGGGGATACCGACACCCTGTTCACCAACCCGGCGAAGAAACAGACCGAAGACTACATCACCGGTCGCTACGGCTAAGCCTGGCCAGCCAGGGCACGACACGAACTACTTGAAGCTTGCAGCTTCTTCGCGGAGCGAACGATGATCAACAAAGAAAGCCTTACGCATCACATTTCCCAGCAGTTCAACGCCGAGCTCGAAGAGGTGCGTAGCCACCTGCTGGCCATGGGCGGCCTGGTCGAAAAGCAGGTCAACGACGCAGTCACTGCGCTGATCGAAGCCGACTCGGGCCTGGCCCAGCAAGTGCGCGAAGTCGACGAGCAGATCAACCAGATGGAGCGCAACATCGACGAGGAGTGCCTGCGCATCCTCGCCCGTCGTCAGCCGGCGGCCTCCGACCTGCGCCTGATCATCAGCATCTCCAAGTCGGTGATCGACCTGGAGCGCATCGGTGACGAGTCGACCAAGATCGCCCGTCGCGCCATCCAGCTGTGCGAGGAAGGCGAGTCGCCGCGCGGCTATGTCGAGGTGCGTCACATCGGCGATCAGGTGCGCAACATGGTCCGCGACGCGTTGGACGCCTTTGCCCGCTTCGACGCCGACCTGGCGCTGTCGGTGGCCCAGTACGACAAGACCATCGACCGTGAATACAAGACCGCCCTGCGTGAGCTGGTGACCTACATGATGGAAGACCCGCGCTCGATCTCGCGGGTACTGAGCGTGATCTGGGTGCTGCGTTCACTGGAGCGTATCGGCGACCATGCGCGCAACATCTCCGAGCTGGTGATCTACCTGGTGCGCGGCACAGACGTGCGTCACATGGGCCTCAAGCGCATGACGGCAGAAGTGCAGGGCACTGCTGTTTCCGACGGCGAAAACGCTAATGTTCCGGCCGAACCTGACGATAAGTAAGGTTGCTCCCGAGCATCGACGCCCGGCCTTGGCCGGGCGTTTTCGTTTGCGGTCGAGGAGCCGGCAGGCACCCGCGAACGATGTGAAGAAGTCCCGGCGTGACCAGGTTGTAGCAAGTGGCCATTATTCGGCGGTAGGCTAGTCGGGATTCAGAAGGAGTATCGATGAGTAAAGTGAATGTGCTGGTCGTGGATGACGCCCCGTTTATCCGTGACCTGGTCCGCAAATGCCTGCGCAATGCCTTCCCGGGCATGACCATCGACGACGCCGTCAACGGTCGCAAGGCCATGGCCATGCTGGGCAAGGAAGCGTTCGACCTGGTCCTGTGCGACTGGGAAATGCCGGAAATGTCCGGTCTGGAGCTGCTCACCTGGTGCCGCCAGCAGCCGGAGTTGAAGAGCCTGCAGTTCATCATGGTGACCAGCCGAGGCGACAAGGAAAACGTCATCCAGGCGATTCAGGCGGGCGTTTCCGATTTTGTCGGCAAGCCGTTCACCAACGAGCAATTGCTGACCAAGGTGAAAAAGGCCCTGACCAAGATCGGTAAGCTCGACAGCCTGATGGCCAGCGGTCCGGCACGGGTCAACTCGGCGTTCGCCAATGACTCGCTGAATGCGCTGACAGCCGGCAAGCCTGAAGCGGTGAAAGTCACGGCTCCAGCGCCGGCGCCTGCACCCGCCAGGCCAGTGGCCAGTGCCCCCCGGCCCGCCGCTCCAGCGCCGACCGGCCGTGGCCAGGGCCAGTTGCGGCTGGCCGGCGGCATGCAGCCGTGCGTGATCAAGGCGCTGAGCTTGAAAGAGGCCTTGCTGGTGGTGCGCCGTGGCGAAGCGCTGCCCCAGGTGCTGGAAGGCGCGGTGCTGGACCTGGAGCAGGGCGACAACGCCGAAGTCGCGCGGCTGAACGGCTACCTGCATGCCGTAGCGGCACTGGAACCCAAACCCGACAGTGACTGGTTGCAACTGACCTTCAAGTTCGTCGACCAGGATGCCCAGAAGCTCGACTACCTGTCGCGGCTGATTGCCCGCGGGACGGCGCAGAAGCATTTCACCCCCGGCGCCTGACCGCAGCCTCACACCGCACTTTTTGTAGGAGCAGCACAAGGCTGCTCCTACAAAAACGCTGCGCAACCCAGGGCCATCCGACCAACTGTCATACCCGCCACAAAACCCCCTGCTAGGCTTCGACAAATCATAACTGTCAAAAAGCCACTATCATGCCCGCCCGCCTGCTGCTGTTCTGTGCATTGCTCATGGCCTCGGCGTCGAGCCTGGGCATGACCATCTACGAGATCACCGATGACGGCCGTGTGACCTCCTATTCCGATCGGCCCGGCCCCGGTGCCAAAACCTTTGTGCGGCGCGTGCCCATGGTCGAGGTGCCCGAAGGCCAGGTGCTGCTGAACGCGATAACCTTCAACGGCGGCGTGAGCTTTTCGGCCCGCAACCAGATGCATGTGCCGGTGGAGGTGGAACTGCGCCTGGACAACCTGGTGAACGCTCAAGGTGGCAATGCCCCGCGTACCGTGCGCCGGGTACTGCCGCCGCGCACCACGCAAATGCTAAGCGTGCTCAGGGGGCGGCCCGGGATGCTGCTGAACTACCGCTCGACCCTGCTGCAGGCCATGGGCGACCCGGGCAAGCGGCCCCAAGGCTTCCGCTATGCATTCCCCTGGATCGGCGGGCCGTTCCGCGTGACCCAGGGCCCCAATGGCCGGATCAGCCATTTTGGGCCCAAAGGGCGTTATGCCATGGATATCGCCATGCCCGAGGGCACCACAATCGTTGCGGCGCGGGAAGGGGTGGTGGTGAAGACGGAGAACAGCCAGAGCGGGCGCGGCCCCAACCCGTCGGGCAATTTCGTCAGGATCCTGCACCCGGACGGCACCATGGGCGTATACCTGCACCTGATGCGCGGTTCGGTGGTGGTGGCGGAGGGGCAACGGGTGCGGCAGGGGCAGATGCTGGCCAAGTCGGGCAATACCGGCAACAGCACCGGGCCGCACCTGCATTTCGTGGTGCAGCGCAATGTGGGGTTGGCGCTGGAGTCGATACCTTATCGGTTCGACAGGCCGATTAGCGGGTTGCCTGACTTCACTGCGGGTAACCCTTGATCCGTGCCGGCTTCTTCGCGGGCTCGCCCGCTCCCACAGGTAATCTGAAAGGCCCGGCCTTTGGCGATCCTGTGGGAGCGGGCGAGCCCGCGAATGACCCTCAATCCAGCTTGAGCACCTTGGCCAACACGATCTTCGGCCCTTTCATCTTCTTGATGATGATGCGCAGCCCTTCGACCTCCAGCACTTCCTCTTCTTCAGGCACGCGCTTGAGCGTCTCGTAGACCAGCCCGGCCAGGGTTTCTGCCTCGATGTGGTCAAGGTCGACGCCCAGCAGACGTTCGACCTTGAACAGCGGCGTGTCGCCGCGCACCAGCAGCTTGCCCGGCTGGTAGGCAAGGATGCCGCGCTCGGTCTTGCGGTGTTCGTCCTGGATGTCGCCTACCAGCACTTCCAGCACGTCTTCCATGGTCAGGTAGCCAATCACCTTGCCATCGGCTTCCTCCACCAGTACGAAGTGCGCACCGCCCTTGCGGAACTGCTCCAGCAACTGCGCCAGCGGCATGTGCCGTGACACGCGCTCCAGTGGCCGAGCCAGGTCGTCGAGGTCGATGGTTTCGGGCAGGTGCTCGAGTTCGGCCAGCTCCAGCAGCAGGTCCTTGATGTGCAGCAGGCCGGTGAACTCCTCACGCTCGGCGTCGTACACCGGGTAGCGGCTGAATTTGTGACGGCGCACCAGGGCCAGGATCTGCTTCAACGGCGCATGGGCATCGATGCTGACCATGTCCTCGCGCGAGTTGGCCCAGTCGACTACTTCCAACTCGCCCATTTCCACGGCCGAGGCCAGCACGCGCATGCCTTGGTCGCTCGGGTCCTGGCCACGGCTGGAGTGCAGGATCAGCTTGAGCTCTTCACGGCTGTAGTGGTGCTCGTGGTGTGGGCCGGGCTCGCCCTGGCCGGCAATGCGCAGGATGGTGTTGGCGCTGGCATTGAGCAGGTAGATGGCCGGGTACATCACCCAGTAGAACAGGTACAGCGGCACGGCGGTCCACAGCGACAGCAGTTCGGGCTTGCGGATGGCCCAGGACTTGGGCGCCAGCTCGCCGACCACGATATGCAGGTACGAGATGACGAAGAAGGCGACGAAGAACGAGATGGCCTTGATCAGCTCGGGCGTGTCCACGCCCAGGTAGGCCAGCAGCGGCTCGAGCAGGTGGGCGAACGCCGGTTCACCGACCCAGCCCAGGCCCAGCGAGGCGAGGGTGATGCCCAGCTGGCAGGCCGACAGGTAGGCGTCGAGCTGGTTGTGTACCTTGCGCAGGATGCTGCCACGCCAGCCATGCAGCTCGGCGATGGACTCGACGCGGGTGGCGCGCAGCTTGACCATGGCGAACTCGGCGGCAACAAAGAAGCCGTTGAGCAGCACAAGAAGCAAGGCAAAGATGATCATGCCGAAATCGGCGAATAACGAGGTGAGGCTGATACCAGGGGAAGGGTCCATGATGGAGTTTTTACGGGGTCCGTCTTCGAGATAGAGAGAAAAAAAGTGCCAGCTCTTGCTGGCACAGGGGGTCCAATGTAGCGGCTGGGGCCGTAAAAGCAAAGGGTGGCGGACTTATTGCGGTCCTTGTGGGAGAGGGCGTGCCCGCGAAGGGCTGCGCAGCAGCCCCGATCTCAAGCCTTGCCGTTAGCCAATTGTGCCGGCGCGAAGTGACAGGTAAAGGTACTGCCATGCCCCGGCACGCTGCTGATCTCCAGCTTGCCGCGGTGGCGCATCAGCACATGTTTGACGATCGCCAGCCCCAGCCCGGTGCCACCGGTATTCGAGGCACGGCTGGAGTCGACCCGGTAGAAGCGCTCGGTCAGGCGTGGCAGGTGCTTGGCATCGATGCCCACCCCCGAGTCCTGCACCGACAGGTGCGCGCCCTGAGCATCGGCCCACCAGCGAATACGGATGCTGCCTTCGTCCTGGGTGTACTTGACCGCGTTGAACACCAGGTTGGAAAAAGCACTGCGCAGCTCCGACTCGCTGCCTTTCAGCTGTACGCCGGGTGCGGCTTCCAGGGTAATGCGCTGGTTGCGGGGCCCGGACAGCGCCTGGGCGTCGTTCTTGATCGCGGCGAGCAAGGCATCGACCGCCACTGGCTGGTTGTCCGACGGGTAGTCGGTGGCCTCCAGCTTGGCCAGCAGCAGCAGGTCGTTTAGCAGCGTCTGCATGCGCGAACCTTGCTGGCTCATCTGCTGCAGGGCTCGGCTCCAGCGCGGGTTCACGTCTTCGACGTTGTCCAGCAAGGTTTCCAGATACCCGGTGATCACCGTCAGTGGTGTGCGCAGCTCGTGGGATACGTTGGCGACGAAGTCCTTGCGCATCTGCTCCAGCTGGTGGATGCGGGTAACATCGCGCACCAGCATCAGGTGCTCGTTGTTGCCATAGCGGGTGATGTGCAGCTGTACGCGCATGCGGTCGTTGATCGGCGAGGGGATTTCCAGCGGCTCAAGGTAGTTCCCTGCCTCGAAATATTCCTTGAAGCGCGGGTGGCGCACCAGGTTGGTCACCTGCTGGCCGCCGTCCTGTGGGGTCTTGAAGCCCAAGAGGGTTTCGGCGGCGCGGTTCCACCATTCCAGGTTGCCGTCGCTGTCCAGCATGATCACCGCGTCACGCAGCGCGGCGGTAGACTCCTGCACCCGGTCGATCACCGCCTGCAGGCGGCCGCGCACGCGCTGGTCGCGGCGTTGCAGGTGGTAGATGCTGTCGAACACCTCGCCCCACAGGCCGTAGCCATCGGGCGGTGCTTCGTCGGGTTGGTGGTTGCGCAGCCAGTCATGCAGGCGCAGCAGTTGCTTGAGGGTCCAGCCCAGGTAGAGCGCCAGGCCGATGGCCAGGCTCCAGCCATAGTAGCCGCTGACCAGCCCGCCGATCAGGCAGACGGTTATCAGCAGCAGCAGGTGGCGAATCAGGGTCGCGTGCCAGTTCTGGTTCAATTGACGGTCCTTGTACAACGACGTGCAGCTTGGCGCTTTTCAGCTCGATCAGCTCTTGGTCGAGAAGCGGTAGCCGGTGCCCCGGACGGTTTGTACCAGATTTTCATAGGCTTCACCCAGCGCCTTGCGCAGGCGGCGGATGTGTACGTCGACGGTGCGCTCTTCGACATAGACGTTACCGCCCCACACCTGGTCCAGCAGCTGGCCACGGGTGTAGGCGCGCTCCTGGTGGGTCATGAAGAACTGCAGCAGGCGGTATTCGGTAGGGCCCATTTCGGCTGGCTTGCCGTCGATGGTCACGCGGTGGCTGATCGGGTCGAGCAGCAGGCCGCCGACTTCGATCGGTGCCTCGCTATCGCTTGGGCCGGTGCGGCGCAGAACGGCTTTCAAACGGGCGACCAGTTCACGCGGCGAGAACGGCTTGGTGATGTAGTCGTCGGCCCCCACTTCCAGCCCTTGGATCTTGTTGTCCTCTTCACCCTTGGCGGTGAGCATGATGATCGGGATGTCGCCGGTCAACTCGTCGCGCTTGAGGCGGCGGGCCAACTCGATGCCAGAGGTGCCCGGCAGCATCCAGTCGAGCAGGATCAGGTCCGGTTTGCGGTCGACGATGATCGCGTGGGCCTGTTGGGAGTTTTCCGCTTCCAGGCAGTCATAGCCGGCCATTTCCAGGGCAACGGCGATCATCTCGCGAATCGGTGCTTCGTCGTCGACGATCAGAATGTTCCTGCCAACCATGCTCAAAACCTCTCCTGGATACGGTGTCTTGGCCCGCATTAGATAACGGAATTATTGCAGCTGTGTGACAGGGTGTTGGCCGTTCTGGCGACATTCCATGACTGAACTAGGCTTGAAAGGGCCGTAGTTGTGGCAATCAGAACTTAAAACCCCCCGAAACAATGGTGAATCCAATGACACGACAAACGCTGAGCTGGATGGCCCTTTTCACTGCGCTGGCGCTCCCGGGGGTGGCCTTGGCCGACCATGCGATGGAGAAGGGCGGCATGTTGGTCGATCATGCCGGCATGACCCTGTACACCTTCGACAAGGATGCGGGCGGCAAGTCGATGTGCAATGGCGAATGCGCCACCAATTGGCCGCCGCTGATGGTCAAGGCCAATGACGAACCGGCCAAGGATAAGTGGACAGTGGTGATGCGCGATGATGGCAGCAAGCAGTGGGCCTATGACGGCAAGCCGCTTTACACCTTCATCAAGGACAAGAAGGCCGGGGACAAGACCGGCGATGGTGTGAAGGATGTCTGGCACGTTGCCAAGCCTTGAGGTCCCGGGGCCGCTTTGCGGCCCATCGCCGGCAAGCCAGCTCCCACAGGTTATGTGCAGGCTGTAAAGGCAGCGCTGTACGTGTGGAAGCTGGCTTGTCGGCGATAGGGCAATCAGCCTTAACGCAATGCGTAATCCAGCACCACACCAATGAACACCAGCATCCCCGCCCAGTGGTTGTGCAGAAACGCCTTGAAGCACGACTCCCGGTCCAGCTTGCGCGTCGACCAGTATTCCCAGGCAAAGCACGCCGCCGCGCCCAGCAGCCCCAGATGGAACCAGCCACCCAGCTCGAAGCGGCTGCCGGCCAGCAACAGGCACCCCAGCGACAGCAGCTGCAAGGTCAGGATGATGGTGCGGTCGGCGTCGCCGAACAGGATAGCGGTCGACTTCACGCCTATCTTCAGGTCGTCATCACGGTCAACCATGGCGTAGTAGGTGTCGTAGCCCACCGTCCACAGCAGGTTGGCGATATACAGCAGCCAGGCGCTGGCCGGCAGCTCGCCACCCGCTGCGGTGAAGGCCATGGGAATGCCCCAGGAATACGCCGCCCCCAGCACCACCTGGGGGTAATAGGTGTAGCGCTTCATGAACGGGTAGCAGAACGCCAGTGCCACCGCACCGAACGACAGCCAAACCGTGCGGCTGTTGGTACACAGCACCAGCAGGAAGCTCACTCCGACCAGGATGGCGAACAGCGCCAGTGCTTCGCGCGGGCGGACCCGGCCACTGGCCAGGGGGCGGTCGGCGGTGCGTTTGACGTGGCCGTCCACCTTGCGGTCGGCAAAGTCATTGATGCAGCAACCTGCGGCGCGCATCAGCACCACACCGAGGCCGAAGATCAGCACGTTGGCCAGGGTTGGTGAACCGTTGCCGGCAATCCACACCGCCGACAAGGTCGGCCACAGCAGCAGGTAGATTCCAATCGGCCGGTCCATGCGGCTGAGCTGGACGAAGTCCCAAGCCCGTGGGTGCAGGCGGTTGAGCGACTTGAGCAGTTGCAGGTACATCAGCGGTTTTCCTCCTTGGCCGCTTGCCACAATGCTGGCAGAAACACCTCCGCCACCAGCAGGTCCAGGCCGCCACGTTCGAAGCGCGAACGGCGGCCCCACAGCGATGCGTGGGCGGCTTCGTCGGGCAGCCAGGCCTGTGGATAACTGCACACCTCGATGGGGTGGCGGATGAACGCCTGGTCGCAGAACAGCAACTCGCCCAGCGAGCGGCTGCCGAGGGTTTCGAGGTCCAGCCCGCCGCGCTCCAGGGCGCTGCGGCTGGCGACGCTGCGGGCGAATACCCAGGGTTGGCCATGGCCGCGCAGGTACACCTCGCGCACCCAGCCTTCGGCACCGGCGGCGATGCCCAGTGCCTGGCATTCGTCATCGCGCAGCGGTTGCCAGCCTTCGAACAGCGGGGTGACGGAGAAGTGGTCGTCGGACAGGCGGGTCAGGCGGCGGGTCAGCGAGCCTTCGTCGAACAGCCAGTCAAGGGTGGGCTGGTCGATGTCGGTGGCCAGCTGTGAATACGGCAGCCACGCGACAGCGGCTGCTTGCGGGGATTCGTACGACACGTCGGTCTGCTTGTTACAACCAGAGAGGCGGCGAGCTTAGCATGATTGCCCCAACTGCTTGCATACTGCCGACAGGGCCGCTACAAAGCCCCACGCATTGCGCGCCGGCTTCTTCGCGGCTAAAGCCGCTCCCACAGGGACCGCACAACCTCTGATGCTGTGCGGTTCCTGTGGGAGCGGCTTCAGCCGCGAAAGGGCCATCAGCAGCAACACAAAGCCCCAGCCTGAACCGAGGAAACCACCCCCCATGAAAAAGTGGCAATGTATAGTCTGCGGCCTGATCTACGACGAAGCCGAAGGCTGGCCCGACGACGGCATCGCCCCCGGCACCCGCTGGGAAGACGTGCCGGAAGACTGGCTGTGCCCCGACTGCGGCGTCGGCAAGAGCGACTTTGAAATGATCTCCATCGGCTAATCGAGGAAAGCACGACATGACGTCCCCTGTGGTAATCATCGGTACCGGCCTTGCGGGCTACAACCTGGCCCGTGAGTTTCGCAAGCTCGATGCGCAGACGCCGCTGCTGCTGATCACCGCCGATGACGGTCGGTCCTATTCCAAGCCCATGCTGTCCACCGGCTTTGCCAAGCAGAAGGACGCCGACGGCCTGTGCATGGCCGAGCCGGGTGCCATGGCCGAGCAACTGAATGCCGAGATTCGCACCCATACCCGCATCAGCGGCATCGACCCGGGCCACAAGCGTTTGTGGATAGGTGAAGAGGCGGTGGAATACCGCGATCTGGTGCTGGCCTGGGGCGCGCAGACGGTGCAGGTGCCGATCGAAGGTGATGGCGGCGATCGGGTGTTCCCGATCAACGACCTGGAAGACTACGCGCGCTTCCGTGCCGCCGCCGTCGGCAAACAGCGTGTGTTGATCCTCGGTGCCGGCCTGATCGGCTGCGAATTCGCCAACGACATGAGCCTGGGCGGCTTCGAGGTCGATGTGGTGGCGCCGTGCGAGCAAGTCATGCCGACCCTGCTGCACCCGGCCGCTGCCACTGCCGTGCAGGCCGGGCTGGAAGGTCTGGGCGTGCGCTTTCACCTTGGCCCGGTACTGACCCGCCTGCAGCAGGTGCCCCTGGGCCTGGAGGCGCACCTGTCCGACGGCAGCGTGATCGCCTGCGACCTGGTGGTTTCGGCCATCGGCCTGCGCCCGCGCACCGACCTGGCCGCCGCTGCCGGCCTGCAGACCAACCGCGGCGTTTGCGTCGACCGCCAGTTGCGCACGTCCCACGCCAACATCTTTGCCCTTGGCGACTGTGCCGAAGTCGATGGCATCAACCTGCTCTATGTGATGCCGCTGATGAGCTGTGCCCGAGCCCTGGCGCAAACCCTGGCCGGCAAGCCGACAACGGTCGCCTACGGGCCGATGCCGATCACCGTGAAAACCCCGGCCTGCCCGCTGGTGGTCTCGCCGCCGCCCCAGGTTCATGAAGGCACCTGGCAGGTAGAGGGGCAGGGCAGTGACCTCAAAGTGCTCTGCATTGATGCAGAGGGCAAGCTGCTGGGCTACGCCCTCACCGGGGCGGCCGTGATGGAAAAGCTGGCCCTGAATCGCCAGCTGCCGGCCGTGATGGCGTAAATAGCTGGTGTTCTGTCGGATTTATCCTGTTGTTGCTTGCACAATGGCCGCCCAGATACTGGCGCGGCCCCTGTGCACGTGCCATCCTCACTTCCGTCTGCCGCAGATTAGAGCCTGCGGTGCCTTGAGCGCTGCTCCCAGGGCAGCACGGCATAACAACAAGAATTCCGTCAAAGAGGCTTCACTATGCGCAAACCAGAACTCGCCGCCGTCATCGCCGAAAAGGCCGATCTGACCAAGGAAAAGGCCAATCAGGTTTTGAACGCGATTCTCGACAGCATCACGGGTGCCCTGGACAAGGACACCGTGACCCTGGTCGGTTTCGGCACTTTCGAAAAACGTCATCGCGGTGCGCGTACCGGCAAGAACCCGCAAACCGGTGAACCGGTCAAGATCAAGGCCAGTAATACCGTGGCCTTCAAGCCAGGCAAGAACCTGCGCGACAGCGTCAACGCCCCCGTCAAGCCGGCCAAGAAAGGCAAGTGATCGCTCCCTGACAACCCCAGTGTCAGCCAAGCGGGCGCCCCAGGGCGCCCGTTGTGCTTTCTGCAGGCAAAATGTTTCGAACTTGCATAAATAGTTCCGGAAAAGGATAGACTGCGCGCCTTAGTCACTTTTAATTCGAGGCGCGTTGATGAAGTTCCGCTTTCTTCTCTGGGCCATGGGGCTGTTGATGGCCAGGGCCAGCCGAAACAACCCGGCGTTCCAGCAGCAGCTCAAGGGCAAGGACCTGGTGTTCCAGATGCAGACCCTGGACGGCAAGGTCGCCCGGCACTTCATCGTCAACAACGAACGCGTCAGCAGCAAGGGCGGCGCGCACCCGCAGCCGGCGTTCGCCATTGCCTTCAAGGATGCCGCCTATGGCTTCGCCACCATGCAGGCAGGTAACAAGCAGTTGGCGTTCATGCAGGGGATTCAGGACAAGCACATCCAGATCAAGGGCAACCCGGCGCTGGTGATGTGGTTCCAGGGGTTGATGAAGTACCTGAAGCCGAAGAAGAAGGGCTGAAATTGTAGGGGCTGCTTTGCAGCCCAATCGCCGGCAAGCCAGTTTCCACAGAGATAGCACTGCCCTCAGGCCAGTGTCGAACCTGTGGGAGCCGGCTTGCCGGCGATTGGGCCGCAAAGCGGCCCCTTTTGATATCAGTGCGGTGCGTGGAACTGCGAAGCCAGCTCACGCAGCAGGCTCTCTGCCTCGAGCACCTTGTTCACTACATCCTCGGCCTTGTCCCGGGTAATCCCCAGCCGCTCCAGCAATTCGTCTGGAATCTCTTGCTGCGGCCCCGAGCCAATCCCCCGCGAGCGCAGCAGGCGGGTAGCCAGGCACACCAGGTTGGGGAACGCTGAAAACTCGCCTTCATAGGCCGGGTCGTGCTGGAAGCGCAGCGCGGTGGATAGTTCTTCCGGCATGTCCCACAGCTTCATCAGCCAGGCACCGATCTGCTCGCGGCTGATGCCCAGCAGGTGTTGCTCCACGTAGGTGTGACACAGGTGCGGGTTGACCTCCAGGTGGCGGCAGATCAGCGAGAAGTGCGGCGGGAAAACATGCGCCAACAGCAGGTAGCCAAAGTTGTGCAGCAGCCCGGCCAGGTAGGTCAGGCCGGCCTCGGGGCGCTCGGCCCGTGGCATGGCGCGGGTCAGGCCTTCGATGATCGCGGCGGTGTAGATCGACTGCTGCCAGTACGGCGTGGCCTGTTGCGGGTGGTCTTTCGGCAGGCTCAGGGTCTTGCCAAGCGCCAGACCCAGGGCCAGATTGATCACCAGGTCGAAGCCCAGCACACGCACGATGGCATCTTCCACCGAGCGGATCTTGCCAGGTGAGGCGTAGTAGGGCGATGCCGCCCAGCTCACCACCTGTGCTGCCAGCGCCGGGTCGGTTTCGACCACGCCGGTGATATCGTCGATGCTGGCGTTGGGGTCTACCCGCAGCTTGATGATCTTTTGCGCGGTATCGGCCAGCGGTGGGATTTCGATTGTTTCTTCCAGGCGCTTCTGGATGCGCCGTGCAGTGAAGGCCTGGACGGCGTTGGTGATTTCACGGGTGTCATCATCGGGGCGGTCGAGGTTGGGGCTGATGGCCTCCAATTCCTGGCCAAAGCTGCTGGCGCTGGCCTTGGCCAGCATGCGCTTGAAGTGCGCGCGCTCGATTTCCAGCAGCAGACCGGCTTCGCCAGACTGGATAAACACGGTTTCAGCGTCGAGCAGGCTCTTTTCGTACTGGCACGGCGAGCTGGTCAGCGCCGGGATGCCTGGCAGGGCCTTGAGCTGGTGTTTGTCCAGCATCTGCTTCAGGCGTGGCACCGAAACCGCGGTGAGCTTGCGCCCGGTCAGTTCGGCCAGGCGGTTGAGGTCCAGCAGCTGGCTCTGCGGGAACAGCACCATCAGGGCGCCGACCTCGTCGTCGAGCAGCACGGCCTGTACCCGCGACGATGCCGGCAGCTGCGGATGTTCGACCACCTCGCGGTAGGCCACGCCGAGTTTGTCGAGCAGCAGCCGGATGACCGAGGGAGCGTGTGGGGTTGCGGTGTCCAGGGCAACTTCAGTCATGGTCCGTATCCACTGATTCTTTTAAACGCGAAGTATAACCAGCCTGGGCGCAGAACTGGATCCATTATGGGACTAGCGTCACACTTGGCCATATTGCTGGCCATGGCGCAGCCAGCGATCGAGCAGTGGGCTGACGTGCTCCGGCCAGCGAGCCATCAGGGCCTGGGCGGCATCGCGCACGGCCGGCAGCAGGTCGGCGTCGCGCATCAGGTCGGCGACCTTGAACTGCAACAGGCCGGTCTGGCGGGTGCCGAGCATCTCGCCCGGGCCACGCAGTTCCAGGTCTTTCTCGGCGATGATGAAGCCGTCGTTGGTTTCCCGCATGATCCCTAGCCGCTCGCGGCCAATCTGCGACAGTGGCGGATGGTACAGCAGCACGCAATGGCTGACGGCGCTGCCACGGCCAACGCGGCCGCGCAGCTGGTGCAACTGGGCCAGGCCCAGGCGCTCGGGGTTCTCGATGATCATCAGACTGGCGTTGGGCACATCCACGCCCACCTCGATGACCGTGGTGGCGACCAGCAACTGCAGGTTGCCAGCCTTGAATTCGGCCATGATCTCGGCCTTTTCCGCCGGTTTCATGCGCCCGTGGATCAACCCCACCCGCAGCTCACCCAGGGCACTGCCCAGCTCCTCGTAGGTGCTTTCGGCGGCTTGGCAGGTCAGCTCTTCGGATTCTTCGATCAGGGTGCACACCCAATAGGCCTGGCGCCCTTCGGCGCAGGCGGCGCGTACCCGCTCGACCACTTCGAAGCGACGGCTGTCGGCCACCAGCACGGTGTTCACCGGGGTACGCCCGGGTGGCAGCTCGTCGAGCACCGAGGTGTCCAGGTCGGCGTAGGCGCTCATGGCCAGGGTTCGAGGAATTGGCGTGGCGGTCATGATCAGCTGGTGCGGGCATAATTCCCCGGCCACGCCCTTCTTGCGCAGGGCCAGGCGTTGCTGCACGCCAAAACGGTGCTGTTCATCGATGATCGCCAGAGCCAGGTGCTTGAACTTCACCTCCTCCTGAAACAGCGCGTGGGTGCCGACTACCATTGGCGCACCGTTGGCGATCTGCTCCAAGGCGCCTGCCCGGGCCTTGCCCTTGAGCTTGCCGGCCAGCCAGGCCACTTCGATGCCCAACGGTTCGAGCCAGCGCTTGAAGGTGATGTAGTGCTGTTCGGCGAGGATCTCGGTGGGTGCCATCAAGGCCACCTGGTAGCCGGCTTCCAGCGCCTGCAGCGCAGCCAGGGCGGCGACCACGGTCTTGCCGGCACCCACGTCGCCCTGCACCAGGCGCATCATCGGCTCGTGCTGGCTGAGGTCGTAGGCAATTTCGTTGGCCACCCGCTGCTGCGCGCCGGTCGGCTGGAAGCCCAGATTGGCCAGGTACTGCGCCTGCAGGCGCTGGGCCTTGGGCAGCACCGGCGCGCGCAGGCTGCGCAGGCTTTCGCGCAGGCGTTGCTGCGACAGCTGGTGGGTCAGCAGTTCTTCGAAGGCCAGGCGGTGCTGGGCCCAGTGCTGGCCTTCGGCAAGTTCGTCGAGGTCGGCGTCGGCCGGCGGGTTGTGCAGGTAGCGTATGGCATCGTCCAGCGGCGCCAGCTGGTAGTCCCGGGCCAGCTCTTCGGGCAGCCAGTCCGGCAGGCTGCGCGGGCCGAGCAGACCCAGGCTCTGCTGGCACAGCAGGCGCAGGCGTTGCTGGGTAAGGCCTTCGGTGGACGGGTAGATCGGCGTCAGGGTCTGCTCGACCGGTGGCGGCGGCTCGTCGCCGTTCAGCGCACGGTATTCCGGGTGGTAGATTTCCAGGCCCGAAGCGCCGGGGCGGGCTTCGCCGTAGCAGCGCAGGTGGGTACCGCGCTTGAGGCCTTCCTTCTGCGCGTTGCTGAAGTGGTAGAAGCGCAGGCTCAGCACGCCGCTGCCGTCACCCAGGCGCACCACCAGGCTACGGCGCTTGCCCATGGTTACGTCGGCGCCGCTGACCACGCCCTCGATCACCGCGTCCTGGCCAGGGCGCAGTTGGCCTATCGGCACCACGCGGGTGCGGTCCTGGTAGCGCAGGGGCAGGTGGAACAGCACGTCCTGCAGGTTCTCCAGGCCGACCTTGGCGAGTTTCTCCGCCATGGCCTCGCCTACCCCCTTGAGTACCGTGACCGGGACCTTCGACAGCTCACTCATGACTCAGGCCGGTTGTTCCGCAGGGACTTTGGCGACCGAGCACAGGCGGATCGAGTCGGCGAGGATCTCGATGGCCTTCGGCCGCGGGAAGCTGGCGCGCCAGGCGATGGCCACGGTGCGGAATGGTGCCGGTGCAGTCAGTGGGCGGACCTCGATGACGCCGGGGGCATAGTGGTGGCTGTGCACCGCCGACAGCGGCAAAATCGACACGCCCAGGCCCGAGGCCACCATGTGGCGGATGGTTTCCAGCGAGCTGGACTCCACCGTGGTGTGCTTGGAGCCTTCACCGCCCTTGTTCAGCGTAGGGCAGGCTTCCAGTACCTGGTCGCGGAAGCAGTGGCCTTCACCGAGCAGCAACAGGCTCTTGTCGTTGAGCATGGCGGTGTCGATGGTCTTTTTCGCGGTCCACGGGTGGTCGGCCGGCATCAGGGCGCAGAACGGTTCATCGTAAAGCGGCAAGGTGAGCACGTCGGCTTCGTTGAACGGCAGGGCTATGATCACCGCGTCCAGTTCGCCGTTGCGCAGTTTTTCGCGCAGTACGTGGGTGAAGTTCTCTTCGATGTACAGCGGCATTTGCGGCGCCACGCGGTGCAGCTGCGGGATCAGGTGCGGGAACAGGTACGGGCCTACGGTGTAGATGGCACCGACCTTGAGCGGGGCAGTCAGCTGGTTCTTGCCGGCCTGAGCCAGCTCGCGAATGCCTTGGGCCTGCTCCAGTACCTTTTGCGCCTGGGCGACGATGCTTTCGCCGACCGGGGTCAGGCGGACCGCGCTCTTGCTGCGCTCGAAGATCAGCACGCCAAGCTCATCCTCGAGCTTCTTCACACCGACCGACAGGGTCGGCTGGCTCACGTGACAGCGTTCGGCGGCATGGCCGAAGTGCTGTTCCTGGGCGAGTGTGACGATGTAGCGTAATTCTGTGAGGGTCATAACGTGCGTCCATGAAGTTGCGAGCCCAGCATAGCGGCTGCAATCGATAGACGCACGTTATCAGACTTGCCGATTTGTGACAGAAACAAAAGTCTCAGCGGCGGTCCAGCGAGTAGACGAACGGTGCCACGACTTCGATCGTGCCATTGTTCAGCAACTCGGGTGGCGGCTTGGGTACCGTGCCGGCCCGACGGATCATTTCCAGGGTCGCCCGGTCCAGGGCGGCACTCCCCGACCCACCGGCCATGGAGTACGACACCACCTTGCCTTCGGCGTCGACCACGAAGCGCAGGCGGTTGATGCCCTGCAGGCCGCGACGGCGCGCGTCTTCCGGGTAACGCTTGTACTTGGCCAGGTGACGCAGCAGGTCGCTCTGCCAGGTCGGCAGGGCGTTGCTGTTGGACGCAATGCTCGGCGCCGGTGCCGCGGACTTCTGCGGCGGCGTGTTGCTGGGCGGTGCGTCTACCGTTTGTTCGGTCGGCGGTGCTTCCTTCGGCGGCTCAGGCTTTTTCTCGGGCTTGGGCGGCTGTGGCTTGGCCTTCGGCTTGGGCGGCTTGGGAATGGCGATCTTGGGCTTTGGTGCCTCGGCCAGCTTCGGCAGCGGCGGTTCCTCGACCGGTGCCGGTGGCTGCGGCGCCGCTTTAGGGGGCGGTGGTGGCGCAGGCTCCGGCAACGGCGCCAGCTCGACCATCATGGCTGCCGGTGGCAGTTCGATGGCTTGGGGCACCGACCAGTTGAGCGTCAGCAGCACGGCGATCACGTGCACGCCCAGCACGATCGCCAGGCTGCCACCGTAGCGCGCCATGTTAGAGCGCGTTCTTGTCATTTCTTGGCTGCCGTCTCGAGACCTACCAGACCGACCTTCAGGTAGCCGGCCGCGCGCATGTTGTTCATCACTTCCATCAGGTCACCGTAATCCACGCCTTTGTCAGCCTGGAAGAAGATGGTTGTTTCCTTGTCGCCCTTGGTCTTGGCATCGAGCATCGGGCCAAGCTGGTCGGGGGCAGGGACCTGATCGTCGCCGACGTACAGCTTCTGGTCGGCCTTGACGCTGACGAACACCGGTTTCTCGGGCCTCGGCGCCGGCTTGGCAGTCGAGGCCGGCAGGTCGACCTTGATGTCGACCGTGGCCAACGGGGCTGCGACCATGAAGATGATCAGCAGCACCAGCATCACGTCGATGAACGGCGTAACGTTGATTTCGTGGTTTTCGGCGAGGTCGTCGCCACCTTCGTTGAGATGCAGGCCCATGGCTTACCCCACTTTCACCATGTGCGGGGCAACA
The DNA here is from genome assembly GCF_015680405.1 of Pseudomonas pudica. Lineage (GTDB taxonomy): Bacteria > Pseudomonadota > Gammaproteobacteria > Pseudomonadales > Pseudomonadaceae > Aquipseudomonas > Aquipseudomonas pudica. The sequence goes on along the minus strand of NZ_JADLJS010000004.1, from coordinate 26,645 downwards.
CGCTCGCTGCCTTGGTGGTCCAGGTCACGGCTGACCAGCAGCAGTACCTGGGCGGAGGCGTCAGACACCTGGGCCTTGTAGCCGGCGATAGAGCGGGCGAAGACGTTGTAGATGACCACGGCCGGGATTGCGGCGACCAGGCCCAGGGCGGTGGCCAGCAGGGCCTCGGCGATACCTGGGGCAACCACGGCCAGGTTGGTGGTCTGGGTCTTGGCGATGCCGATGAAGCTGTTCATGATGCCCCATACGGTACCGAACAGGCCGACGAATGGTGCAGTGGAGCCGATGGTGGCGAGTACGCCGGTGCCGCTGCTCATGGTGCGGCCGCTAGCGTGTACCAGGCGCTCCAGGCGGAAGCTGACGCGCTCCTTGATGCCTTCTTTTTCGCGGGCATTGGCCGACAGGCGCATCTCTTCGAGCGCGTCGTGGACCAGGGTGTGAGCCAGGGTGCCTTCCTTGTTGGAAACGTCGCTGGCTTCCTTGAGGCTGGCGGATTTCTTCAGCAGGGCAATTTCACCACGCAGGCGACGCTTGGCGCCCATCAGCTCGAAGCCTTTGGCAATCCAGATGGTCCAGGTGATGATGGAGGCGATGGCCAGGCCGATCATCACCGCCTTCACCACCACGTCGGCGTTCTTGTACATGCCCCATGGGGACAGGTCGTGGGCCATGCCCAGCGAGGTGTCTTCAACCAGGGCTTCGACGCTCGGGTCTGCTGCGGCCGGGGCAGCAACTGCGTCGGCAGCCGGTGCTGCGGCTGGGGCAACGGCCGGTGCAGCTGGTGCAGTAGCGGCAGCAGGCGTGGCAGCATTGGCGGTTGGCTCATCGGCCATGGCCACCGGGGCCAGCACCAGGCTGAGCGTTAGCGCGGCGATGGCGCGCCAGGCGCGCGACGGGGTTGGCGAAGCGGAAGGTTGAGTACGTGTCATGCTGGCCGGACCTGATGAAGAATGAAGTGAGCGTTCTCCAAGGCCTCGAGGTAGGCCGAGAACAATTTGGCGGCCATTATTGCAAGTAATTCTTGTTAACAAAAGTAATCTTGTTGCTTTTTTCGCCTATGGTCTAGCCATCCATCGTGTAGCGTGGTCGGCCTGATCAATTGGTCTAGGGAGTTTAGAGATGTCAGACCATTCCGTGATGGTGGTGGGATGTGGTGATGTAGGCGGGCGCCTTGCCCGGCAGATGCTTGCGCGCGGCTGGCAGGTGAGCGGCCTGCGTCGCTCGGTCGGGCAGTTGCCTGCGGGAGTCGTGCCGGTGGCGGCGGACTTGTCCGAACCATCGATTCCTGACGCCTGGCCGCAGCGCGCGCCGGACTACCTGGTGTACTGCGTGGCGGCCAGCCAGCACGACGAGGCGGGTTACCAGGCAGCCTATGTCGACGGTTTGCGCCATGTGCTGGACTGGCTGGCCGAGCGCGGCCAACGCCCACGGCGCCTGCTGTTCGTGTCCAGCAGCAGCGTGTATGCACAGAAGGAAGGCGAGTGGATCGAGGAAGGCGCGGCCACCGAGCCTGAAGGATATTCCGGGCGATTGATGCTGAAGGCAGAGCGGTTGGCACTGGCCAGCGGCATCCCGGCCAGCGTGGTGCGCCTGACCGGCATCTATGGTCCCGGACGCGAGTGGCTGCTCAGTCAGGTGCGCCAGGGCTACCGCGTGGCCGAGGAGCCACCGCTGTATGGCAACCGCATCCATGCCGAGGATGCTGCAAGCCTGTTGGCGTTTCTGTTGCAGGCAGATGCCGACGGCAAGGTGCTTGAGGACTGTTACATCGGTGTCGACGACGACCCGGCGCCGCTGGCCGATGTGGTGGCCTGGCTGCGGGCGTACATGGGTGTAACCGAGTGGTCGGATGAGCAGCGAGTGCGGCGTACCGGCAGCAAGCGCTGCAGCAATGCCCGAGCGCGGGCGTTGGGTTGGGCGCCGATGTATCCGAGTTACAAGGAAGGCTATGCGGCGATCCTGAAAGGCGGGTGCTGAGTCTACTGTGCTCTTCGCGGGCAAACCTGCTCCCACAGGTGCACCGTTGGTTTCAAGCCTGGCGGTGTACCTGTGGGAGCGGGTTTACCCGCGAAGAGACCAGTGTGTTCGACCACGATCTCAGCAGGTTTCAGTCCTGTTCCAGCAGCCACTGGCGTTTACCGGCTGCCAACACTGGCATTTCATCCGGTTGCGCGCTGTTCACCGCCTGGAAGATCTCCAGCTTGTCGCCATCGCGCTTGAGGATGAACGGCGCGCCACGTTGGTTCCGCTCCAGCCACAGGCTGTCATTGCTGCCACCCATGGTCGCGCAGTCGCCCGCCAGGCACAGGGCGAAACGATCTGGCCCTGGCAGGCCGGTGACATTGCCGGTGTCGCCGAAGCGCACGCTGGCACCTTTTCCCTGCCCTTCGACGATCTTCCAGTTGCCGCCCAGGTAGGCCTGGTACAGTGCTTTCTCGAAGCTACCGCCTAGTGGTGCATTTGCTGCAGGTGGAGATTTGACGCGCACGAAAGTCTGTTCACCAAAGGTGCGGTTTGCCACTTTCAATTCGTCGCCACGCAGCGTCAATCGGGCAGGTTCTTCACCTTCGGTACTAACCTGCCACTGGTCCTCATTGAGGATCAGCTGACCATCCACGCCTTCGAAGCCGTTACTGAAGCTCGCTTTCTGGTTTGCAACGTCCAGTTTCCATTCGAGTTCAATGCCGTGTTTGTTCAGGGTTTGAGTAACGCGGCCGCTTTCGACCACCTCATCGATGGCTTTCTGGTTGATCCAGGTGCCGTTCAGGTCTTCAGGTTTGTGGCTGGCGCAGCCGCCCAGAAGCAGGGCTGCCAGCACGATGGGCAGTGCTTGACGCATGACGGGGTAACCTTGCAGAGAAGGGAAGGTGACGGGCAGGGCACCCGTCACCGGAGGCATCACTCGATGACCAGGATGGCGTCCATTTCGACCTGGGCACCTTTCGGCAGCGCGGCAACGCCGATGGCGGCGCGGGCCGGGTAAGGCTGCTCGAAGTAGCGGCCCATCACCTCGTTGACCTTGGCGAAGTGGCTCAGGTCGGTGAGGAAGATGTTCAGCTTGACGATGTCCTTGAACGAACCGCCAGCGGCTTCAGCCACGGCCTTGAGGTTCTCGAACACCTGTACGGTCTGGGCTTCGAAGCCTTCGACCAGTTCCATGGTCTTCGGGTCCAGCGGGATCTGGCCCGACATGTACACGGTGTTGCCGGCCTTGATCGCCTGCGAGTAGGTGCCGATGGCGGCAGGGGCCTTGTCGCTGTTGATGACGGTCTTGCTCATGATGACTCCTTGCGGTTGGCGGACTACGTACGCATGCGGGTGATGCGGACCACACCGGTCAGGGTACGCAGCTTCTTGATCACACGCGCCAGGTGCACGCGGTCGTGCACGCTGACCACCAGTTGGACCACGCTGATACGGCCGTCGCGTTCGTCCATGCTGATCTTCTCGATGTTGCCGTCGGCGGCGTTGACACTGCTGGCCAGCAGGGCAATCAGGCCGCGCTGGTGTTCCAGTTCGACGCGCAACTCGACATTGAATTCACCGGTGATGTCCTTGGCCCAGGAGAGCTGTACGCACTTCTCCGGGTTGTGGCGGATTTCACTGATGTTGCGGCAGTTTTCCAGGTGCACGACCATACCCTTGCCTGCCGACAGGTGGCCGACGATCGGGTCGCCCGGGATCGGCGTGCAGCACTTGGCGTAGCTCAGCACCAAGCCTTCGGTGCCACGGATCGCCAGCGGGCCTTCCGGTGCCGGGAGCTGCTCGCCTTCGGCCGACAGCAGGCGGCGCGCTACCACGTAGGCCATGCGGTTGCCCAGGCCGATGTCTTCGAGCAGGTCTTCGATAAGCTCCAGGCGGTACTCGGCGAGAATCGCCTGTATACGCTCCTGGGGGATCATCTCCAGGCTGCTGTCGAAGCCGGTGAGCACCTTGTTTAGCAGGCGTTCGCCCAGGCTGATGGACTCGGAGCGGCGCTGTTGCTTGAGCGCGTGGCGGATGTGCGTGCGCGCCTTGCCGGTAACCACGAAGTTGAGCCAGGCCGGGTTCGGCCGCGCGCCCGGGGCGCTGACGATTTCCACCGTCGAGCCGCTTTGCAGCGGTTCGGACAGCGGCGCCAGGCGGCGGTTGATGCGGCAGGCGATGCAGCTGTTGCCGACGTCGGTGTGCACCGCGTAGGCGAAGTCGACCGCCGTGGAGCCTTTGGGCAACTCCATGATGCGGCCTTTGGGCGTGAACACGTAGACCTCGTCCGGGAACAGGTCGATCTTCACGCTTTCGATGAATTCCAGCGAGTTGCCGGCACGTTGCTGTAGTTCGAGGATGCCCTTGACCCACTGGCGGGCACGGGCGTGGCTGCCCTTGGGCTGCTCGTCGTCGTTGGATTTGTACAGCCAGTGCGCGGCGATGCCGTTGTTGGCCATCTCTTCCATCTCGCGGGTGCGGATCTGGATTTCGATGGGCACGCCGTGCATGCCGAACAGTGTGGTGTGCAACGACTGGTAGCCGTTGGCCTTGGGGATCGCGATGTAATCCTTGAAGCGACCGGGCAGCGGCTTGTACAGGTTGTGCACCGCGCCGAGAACGCGGTAACAGGTGTCGACCTTGTCGACGACGATGCGGAACGCGTACACGTCCATGATTTCGTTGAAGGCGCGGCGCTTGCCGCGCATCTTCTTGTAGATGCCATAGAGGTGTTTTTGCCGGCCGCTGACCTCGCCCTCGATACCGTCGGCGGCCAGGCAGTTGGCCAGCGAATGCTCGATCTTGGCGACGATCTCCTTGCGGTTGCCGCGAGCGCTTTTCACCGCGCGGTGGATCAGCGACGAACGCATCGGGTGCATGGCCTTGAAGCCGAGGTCCTCGAACTCCACGCGCACGGTGTGCATGCCCAGGCGGTTGGCAATGGGGGCGTAGATCTCGAGGGTTTCCTTGGCGATGCGCCGGCGTTTTTCGCCGGACAGCACTTCCAGGGTGCGCATGTTGTGCAGGCGGTCGGCCAGCTTGACCAGGATCACGCGGATATCGCGGGCCATGGCCATGGCCATTTTCTGGAAGTTTTCGGCCTGCGCCTCGGCCTTGGTCTCGAAGTTCATCTGGGTCAGCTTGCTGACCCCATCGACCAGTTCGGCCACGGTCTCGCCAAACTGCTGGCTGAGGGCTTCCTTGGCGATGCCGGTGTCTTCGATCACGTCGTGCAGCATGGCTGCCATCAGGCTCTGATGGTCCATGTGCATGTCAGCGAGGATGCTGGCCACGGCCAGCGGGTGGGTCACGTAGGGTTCGCCACTGCGACGGCGCTGCCCATCGTGGGCCTGTTCGGCGTAGAAATAGGCGCGCCGGACCAGGTTGACCTGTTCGGGGCCAAGGTAGGTCGACAGCCGTTCGGCCAAGGCTTCTATACCCGGCATGGGTTCACCTCCTGCCGAGGAAGAGGGCCTTGCGCCGTGCGACGTCGACCTGGCATCAATCAGACAGCCTCGTTGTTCTCGTCCTCGAACGCGGCGAACACCGGATCCTCGGTGACGATCTCTTCAGCGGCGATGAACTCGTTGGTGACGATGCCTTCGGCGATTTCACGCAGGGCAACAACGGTCGGCTTGTCGTTTTCCCACGCAACGCGTGGCTCTTTGCCGCCGGTCGCCAGCTGGCGAGCGCGCTTGGTCGAGAGCATGACCAGCTCAAAGCGGTTATCCACGTGTTCCAGGCAGTCTTCAACAGTTACGCGGGCCATGGTCTTCCTCAGTAGCAATTGCGGTGGGCGTGCAGCCCAATAATGGGCAGGCGGACTCGATAGTTTAAAAAATCACCAGCCAATAGGGAAGCGCTGTTTTGTCGGGTGGTCACCTTCAAGCCCTGTGTTGCCTTCTTCGCGGCTGAAGCCGCTCCCACAGGGGCCGCATTGTCCTCAGGCTCATCACCGCACCCAGTGGGAGCGGCGTCAGCCGCGAAAGGGCCGGAACAGACACCCTCGATACCTGAGCCCGACGATAACCTCAGAGCATCGCGTCACGCAACCGCGGGGTCAGCTCCTCGAACAGGGTCTGCACCGAGCGCAACGCCCGGCAGTCCGGGCGGGTCAGCAGCCACAGCTGGGTGTCGCAACCCGGCAGCGGTCCGCTCAGCGCATCCACCCCGGGCAGCGCGTGCACCATGTAGTCTGGCAACGCTGCCACGCCGAGCCCGGCCGTGACCAGCTGGGCGATGGTCGACATGCCGCTGCACTGGTAACGCGGGCTCAAGCCCGGGTGCTGCTGGTTGCGCCAGACCACCGTGGGGTGGTCCTGCATCGAGTCGTCGGGGGCGATCCACGGTACGCTGGCAGGTGACTCGGCCAGGCGCTCACGCCACTGCGGCTGGCCGCAGACCACGTAAGAGGTGGACCCCAGGTTGCGGCCCACCAGGTGCTCCGGCGGCGTGTTGGTCAGGCGCAGGGCAATGTCAGCATCGCGCCGGCTGAGGTTGGCGAAGGTATTGGAGGTGCCCATCTCCAGCGACAAGGCCGGGTAGTTCGGCATGAACTCGGCCAACGCCGGCAGCAGCAGGCTGTGCATCACCGCCTCGGTACAGGTCAGGCGCACGGTGCCGCTGACCACCTGCTCGCCACTGGTCATGGCGATGCGCGCCGCCTCCAGCGCCTGCTCGGCGCGCTCGGCCTGCTCGGCCAGGGCCTGGGCGGTGTCGGTCGGCAAGTAGCCCTTGCGGCTCTTGACGAACAAGGCGGTGCCCAGCGCCGATTCCAGCCGGCGGATCGAGCGGAACACCGTCGACACATCGACCTTGAGCAACTCGGCAGCCTTGGCCAGCGAGCGGCCACGTTCCAGGGCCAGGACCAGGGAGAGGTCGGCATGGGTAATCTGATATTGCATTGGTGCACGCTCTGCTTGCCGAATTGCCAATGTCTGTTGCGTTTTGGCCATTTTATAGTGAAACGGCCCCCGGGAATCAATGCGCCCGGTCGGGTAACCAATCCCCACGATGGGAAAGTGAAAAGAACAACAGCTGCAACCATCGTCGCCCGTGAGGCGCCAGCCGTATCCCCCACATCGCCGCAGCAAATCAAAGGATGTACAGCCATGACGTCGGTAACCCCGTGCGCCAGTTCTTCCAGCGAGATGAATGACTTCCTCCAGGCCCATCCGGACACGCAGTACGTCGACCTGCTGATCTCCGACATGAATGGCGTGGTACGTGGCAAGCGCATCGAGCGGGCCAGCCTGCACAAGGTGTACGAGAAGGGCATCAACCTGCCGGCATCGCTGTTCGCCCTGGACATCAACGGGTCCACCGTCGAGAGCACCGGCCTTGGCCTGGACATCGGCGATGCCGACCGCATCTGCTTCCCGATCCCCGGCACGCTGTCGGACGAGCCGTGGCAGAAGCGCCCCACAGCCCAGTTGCTGATGACCATGCACGAACTGGATGGCCAGCCGTTCTTCGCCGACCCGCGCGAAGTACTGCGCCAGGTGGTGAGCAAGTTCGATGACCTGGGTCTGGATATCTGCGCCGCGTTCGAGCTGGAGTTCTACCTGATCGACCAGGACAATCTCAACGGTCGCCCGCAGCCGCCGCGCTCGCCAATTTCCGGCAAGCGCCCGCAATCGACCCAGGTGTACCTGATCGACGACCTCGATGAATATGCCGACTGCCTGCAGGACATGCTCGAAGCGGCCAAGGAACAGGGTCTGCCCGCCGACGCCATCGTCAAGGAAAGCGCCCCGGCACAGTTCGAGGTCAACCTGCATCATGTGGCCGACCCACTGAAGGCCTGCGACTACGCGATCCTGCTCAAGCGCCTGATCAAGAACGTTGCCTACGACCATGAAATGGACACCACGTTCATGGCCAAGCCCTACCCGGGCCAGGCAGGCAATGGCCTGCACGTGCACATTTCGTTGCTGGACAAGAAAACCGGCAAGAACATCTTCGCCAGCGACGACCCGCTGCAAAGCGACGCGCTGCGCCATGCCATCGGTGGTGTGCTGGAGACCATGCCGGCGTCGATGGCCTTCCTCTGCCCGAACATCAATTCCTACCGCCGCTTCGGCGCGCAGTTCTACGTGCCCAATGCGCCAAGCTGGGGCCTGGACAACCGCACCGTGGCGGTGCGCGTGCCCACCGACAGTAGCGAAAACGTGCGCTTGGAGCACCGCGTGGCCGGTGCCGACGCCAACCCCTACCTGATGCTCGCGGCGATCCTCGCCGGTGTTCACCACGGCCTGACCAACCAGGTCGAGCCGCAGGCACCGATCGAAGGCAACTCCTACGAACAGCTGGAGCAGAGCCTGCCGAACAACCTGCGCGATGCCCTGCGCGCGCTGGACGACAGCGAAGTCCTCAACCAATACATCAGCCCGGACTACATCGATATCTTCGTGGCCTGCAAGGAAAGCGAACTGGCCGAGTTCGAAGTGTCGATTTCCGACCTCGAGTACAACTGGTACCTGCACACGGTGTAAGCCCATGAGCGCAAATGCGGTCCCCTTGATCGGTGTCAGCGCCTGCCGTCAGCAGGTGGGGAAGAACTCGTCGCACACGGTAGGCGACAAGTATGTCGAGGCGGCCGGCTTTGCCGGCTTGCCACTGATCTTGCCGGCCCGTGACGGGGGCAGCGACACGCAGGCGCTGCTGGCCCGTCTGCACGGCATTGTTTTTACCGGCTCACCTTCAAATATCGAACCGCATCATTACAATGGCGCCCCCAGCGCGGCGGGTACCCGGCATGATCTGGCACGCGATCGCCTGACCCTGCCGCTGTTGCAGGCGGCCATTGCCGCCGGTGTGCCGGTGTTCTGTATCTGCCGCGGCTACCAGGAATTGAACGTAGCCCTGGGCGGCAGCCTGCACCAGCGCGTGCAGGAACTGCCTGGCTACCTTGACCACCGTGAACCTGAGGACGCACCCCTGGAGGTGCAATACGGCCCTCGTCACCTTGTCGGCATAGAGCCTGGCGGGTTGTTCGAGCGCCTGGGCCTGGCGGCGCAGTTCGAGGTCAACTCGCTGCACAGCCAGGGCATCGACCGCCTGGCCCCAGGCCTGCGTGTCGAGGCACGGGCCCCGGATGGCCTGATCGAAGCGGTGTCCATGCCTGCGGCGCCAGGTTTTGTGCTCGGCGTGCAGTGGCACCCGGAGTGGCGATTTACCGAAAACCCGGTCTCGCTGCGCCTGTTCCAGGCGTTTCGCGAGGCCTGCATTGCTTACGCTACACGGGAGGGCGCACGGCAGGAGGCATTCTGACGTCACCCGAAGGTCTCGGATGACTTGTTCCCGGCAGCAAGCTTTCAATGAGTGAAAGCGGGCCTTGTACGCAAGGCCTGTGAAAACAATTCCAAAATTTACGGCAAATACTCATGAGCAATTACACAGAAGCCGGCCGCCCACCCGATGTGGCGGCCGACGCGGGCAACACCCAGCGCAGCAAGGGCCTGGCCACCGGCCGGCTGGGCTTGCTGGCCAGCGTGGTGCTGGGCATTTCCACCATCGCCCCGGTCTACACCCTTACCGGCGCCCTTGGCCCGACCGTGCGTGAAGTGGGAGCGCACCTGCCGGCGGTGTTCATCGTCGGCTTTCTGCCGATGCTGCTGGTGGCCTTGGGCTACCGCGAACTGAACTCGGCGGAGCCGGATAGCGGTACTTCGTTTACCTGGTCGGCGCGTGCCTTCGGCCCGATGATCGGCTGGATCGGCGGCTGGGGCCTGGTGGTCGCCACCACCATCGTGTTGTCGAACCTGGCAGGGGTGGCGGTCGACTTCTTCTACCTGTTCCTTGGCCAGATCACCGGCAAGCACGAGCTGGCGGCCTTGGCCGACAACCTGCTCATCAACATAACCACCTGTTGCGTGTTCATCGCCCTGGCGGTGTGGATCTGCTGTCGCGGCATGACCACCACCATGACCGTGCAATACGGCCTGGTTGCCCTGCAGTTGCTGGTGCTGATCGGCTTTGCCTTTGCCGCTTTCGGCGAAACCACCGCGCCGCCACCGCTGGAATTCGATTTCGCCTGGTTCAACCCGTTCGGCGTCGAATCGTTCTCGGCCTTTGCCGCCGGGCTGTCGCTGTCGATCTTCATCTTCTGGGGCTGGGACGTCTGCCTGACTGTCAGCGAGGAGTCGGTCGGCAGTGACGAGGTACCGGGCAAGGCGGCCACCTGGACCGTGCTGCTTATCCTCGGCCTGTACCTGTTCACCGCCATTGCCACCCTGCAGTTTGCTGGTATCAGCGAACAAGGCCTGGGTCTGAACAACCCCCGCATTCAGGAAAACGTCTTCGCCCACCTGGCAGGCCCGGTCATGGGGCCGCTGGCGATCCTGATGTCCATCGCGGTGCTGGCCAGTACCGCAGCATCGCTGCAGTCTACCTTCGTGTCGCCGGCGCGCACTCTGCTGGCCATGGGTTACTACGGTGCGGTGCCGCAGAAGTTTGCCAGCGTCTGTCCTCGTTCGCAGACCCCGCGTTACGCCACTATCTGCGCTGGCGTGGCTGCGGGCCTGTTCTACGTGACCATGCGCACCCTGAGCGAGAATGTGTTGGCGGATACCATCACTGCACTGGGCATGATGATCTGCTTCTACTATTCGCTGACGGCCTTCGCCTGTGTCTGGTACTTCCGCCACAGCCTTTTCGACAGCTTGCGCCACTTCCTGATGCGCGGCCTGTGCCCGCTGGTGGGTGGGGTGATCTTGTCGGTGATCTTCGTGCGTACCGCCATCGACAGCGCCTCGCCGGACTTCGGCAGCGGCTCGCATGTGGGCGGGTTGGGGCTGGTGTTCGTGATTGCCGCCATCATCTCGGTGCTGGGGATCGTGCTGATGATGCTGTCGCGCCTGCGCGCGCCGGCGTACTTCCTGGGGGCTACTCTGCGTCAGCAGGCTACCTTGCCACTGCAGGAATAAGGCTGGGGGTGCTTCGCGCCCCTTTCGCGACACAAGGCCGCTCCTACATCGGAAGGCGTACGCCGTACTGTTGTAGGAGCGGCCTTGTGTCGCGAAAGGGCCTCGAAGAGGCCCCGGCAATCTTCAGCCGATCATTTGCTTCAGCAATGCCGCATGACGCTGTTGCTGCTTCTTCAGCCGCAGGCGGTTCGAGCGGAATACCGCCTTCAAGTCTTCCAGCGCAACGTCGAAGTCATCGTTGATGATCACGTAGTCATACTCGTCGTAGTGCACCATCTCGCTGACCGCTTCCTTCATGCGCCCGGCGATGATCTCTTCGCTGTCCTGCCCGCGGCCATCCAGGCGTTCGCGCAGGGCCTGCTGGCTTGGCGGTAGGATGAACACCGACAAAGCCTCGGGCATCAGCTTGCGTACCTGCTGGGCGCCTTGCCAGTCGATTTCCAGGATCAGGTCATTGCCCTGGTCGAGTACCTCTTGCAGCGCGCTGCGCGAAGTCCCGTAGAAGTTGCCGAACACTTCGGCGTGTTCGAGGAAGTCACCCTTGGCGATCAGCCCCTTGAAGTCGTCATGGCTGACGAAGTGGTAGTTCACGCCGTGCTGCTCGCCCGGGCGCATGGCGCGGGTGGTGTGCGAGACCGAGACGCTTACGCGCTTGTCGGCCTTGATCAGGGCGGTGACCAGGCTGGTCTTGCCGGCGCCCGAAGGGGCCGAAACGATATAGAGGGTGCCGCTGCTGTGGTTCATGGTCGGGGTGGCCTTACTCGATGTTCTGTACTTGTTCACGCATCTGTTCGATCAATACCTTCAGGTTGACCGCCGCTTGCGTGCTGCGTGGGTCGAAGGCCTTGGAGCCGAGGGTGTTGGCCTCGCGGTTGAGTTCCTGCATCAGGAAGTCCAGGCGCCGGCCGGCGGCACCGCCACCCTTGAGCACTCGGCGCACTTCGGTGACGTGGGTGTTGAGGCGGTCGAGTTCCTCGGCCACGTCGCTCTTCTGGGCCAGCAATACCATCTCCTGCTCCAGGCGCTGTGGGTCGAGTTCGGCCTGCATGTCGCCGAAGCGGTCGAGGATCTTCTGCCGCTGAGCTGCCAGCATCTGCGGCACCAGGGCGCGCAGGGTGGTGACTTCGCTGGCCATGTTGTCCAGGCGTTCGTTGATCAGTCGGGCCAGTTCCTGGCCTTCACGCTGGCGCCCGGCCTTGAGCTCGGCCAGCGCTTGATCGAACAGCGCCATGGCTTCGGCATTCAGTGCCTGCGGGTCGCTGGCGTCGGCCACCAGCACGCCTGGCCACGACAGCACCTCCAGCGGGTTCAGTGGTGCCGGCTGCTTGATCAGGCCGGCCACTTCCTCGGCGGCGGCAACCAGCTGCGCGGCGCGCTCGCGGTCCACCTTCAGCGGTTTGCCGTTGCTGTCTTCGTTGAGGCGCAAAGTGCATTCCACCTTGCCCCGCGACAGGCCCTGGCGCAGGCCTTCGCGCACAGCGCCTTCGAGGTCGCGCAGGGCCTCGGGCAGGCGCAGGTGCGGCTCCAGGTAACGGTGGTTGACCGAACGCAGCTCCCAGACCAGGGTGCCTTGGCTGCCGGCGCGCTCGACACGAGCAAAAGCGGTCATGCTGTGCACCATGGGGAGTACCTCGCGTATATGAATGAACGGTGGGAGCCTCTCGGCTGCAAGGCGCAGGATTGTAGCGCAGTGGGGCCTTGGCGCCCAATCCACCCATGTTACCGACGGGTGGATTGGCCGGTAGGAAAAGGCGACGGGCTGTGGCGGGCGCGACAATAGGCATGTCTTCCCCGGGCCGTGGGCTCTATAATGCTCGGCAGATTCAAAGTCCCAGTACAGGTATCCCAGATGAAACGTCCAAGTGGTCGCGCCGCCGATCAGCTCCGCTCGATCCGCATCACCCGCAACTACACCAAGCACGCCGAAGGGTCGGTACTGGTCGAGTTCGGTGACACCAAAGTCATCTGCACGGTCAGCGTGGAAAACGGTGTGCCGCGCTTCCTCAAAGGCCAGGGCCAAGGCTGGCTGACCGCCGAATATGGCATGCTTCCGCGTTCCACCGGCGAGCGTAACCAGCGCGAAGCCAGCCGTGGCAAGCAGGGTGGCCGTACCCTGGAAATCCAGCGCCTGATCGGCCGTTCGCTGCGCGCCGCGCTGGACATGAGCAAGCTTGGTGACATCACCCTGTACGTCGACTGCGACGTGATCCAGGCCGATGGTGGCACCCGTACCGCGTCCATCACTGGTGCCATGGTCGCCCTGTGTGACGCCCTGGCGGTGATCAAGAAGCGCGGTGGCCTGAAGGCTGGCAACCCGCTCAAGCACATGATCGCCGCAGTGTCGGTGGGCATGTACCAGGGCGAAGCGGTGCTCGACCTGGACTACCTGGAAGACTCCGCAGCCGAAACCGACCTGAACGTGGTCATGACCAGCGCCGGTGGCTTCATCGAAGTGCAGGGTACTGCCGAAGGTGCGCCGTTCCAGCCTGAAGACTTCAACGCCATGCTCGCCCTGGCACAGAAGGGCATGAACGAGATCTTCGAACTGCAGCAGGCGGCACTGGCCGACTGACCCAGCCATGGAGGTGCGGGGCATGAGCGAATCGAACCTGTCGATCACCCCGCCCAATGCCGAAATCCGGCAGTGGGCGATGTTCTGCCACCTCTCCGCGCTGTTGGGTTTGGTGGTGCCGCTCGGGCACTTGCTGGGTCCGCTGGTGCTGTGGCACCTCAAGCGCGAGCAAGACCCTTTCATCGACGCCCAGGGCAAAGAGGCGCTGAATTTTCAGATCAGCGTGACCATTGCCGGGTTTATCTGCTTCCTGCTGATGTTCGTGTTCATCGGGCTGATGCTGTTCGCCATGCTGATGGTGGCGGTGCTGGTGCTGATCATCATTGCCGCGGTGCGGGCCAATGAAGGCAAGCCGTATCGCTACCCGATGATCTGGCGGCCGATCAAATAATGCTGGGGCTGCTTTGCAGCCCTATCGCGACACAAGGCCGCTCCTACAGGGGAATGCGTAATCCTGTAGGAGCGGCCTTGTGTCGCGATGGGCCGCAAAGCGGCCCCAATCGGCTTTTAGATGGTCAACGTCCAGTCATAGTCGACAATCAGCGGCGCATGCTGGGAGAAGCGCGGCTGACGCGGCAGGCGGGCGTTGCGCACGAAGCGACGCAGGCCCGGGGTGAGGATCTGGTAGTCGAACCGGTAGCCCAGGTTGAGCATCTCGGCCTGCTCGTTGTCCGGCCACCAGCTGTACTGGTCGCCCTCACGGCTGACTTCGCGCAAGGCATCGACGTAACCCATCTCGCCAGTGATCGCGTCCATCCAGGCACGCTCCGGAGCCAGGAAGCCCGGCGACTGCTGGCTGTCACGCCAGTTCTTGATGTCGAGCTTCTGCTGCGCCACGTAGAACGAGCCGCAGTAGATGTATTCGCGACGCTTGCGACGCTGTTTGTCCAGGTACTTGGCGAAGTCGTCCATCAACTTGAACTTCTGGTTCAAGTCTTCGTCGCCGTTCATACCCGAAGGCAGCAGCAGGCTGGCAATACTGACTTTGTCGAAATCTGCTTGCAGGTAACGCCCGTAGCGGTCGGCTGTCTCGAAGCCCAGGCCGGTGATGACTGCCTTGGGCTGCATGCGCGAATACAGGGCCACACCACCTTGGGCAGGCACCTCCGCGTCGCAGGCATAAAGGAAATAGCCATCGAGCTGGAAAGCTGGGTCATCGAGTTCAAAGGCCGAGGCGCGGGTATCCTGAAGGCAGATGACGTCGGCATTCTGGGCTTGCAGCCAGCTGAGCAAACCACGCTCGGCCGCAGCCTGAATGCCATTTACGTTCACACTGATGATCCGCATAAATGGCCCCAAAAATCTCGTGCGTGTATGATACCCGAGCTCAACCCATTTAGCTAAATCCGTGGTGTCCGGGACTATCCATGCAGCCGTATCAGCGCGACTTCATCCGTTTTGCCATCGATCGCGGGGTACTGCGTTTCGGTGAATTCACTCTGAAATCGGGGCGTACCAGCCCGTATTTCTTCAATGCCGGCCTGTTCAACACCGGTTCCGCCCTGGCCGAACTGGGCCGTTGCTATGCCGCAGCCATCGTCGACAGCAAGATCCCCTTCGACGTGTTGTTCGGCCCGGCCTACAAGGGTATCCCGCTGGCAGCGACTACTGCAGTGGCCCTTGCCGATCAGCATCAGCTCGATGTGCCATGGTGCTTCAACCGCAAGGAAGCCAAGGACCACGGTGAAGGTGGCAGCCTGGTCGGCGCACCGCTGGCCGGTGACGTGCTGATCATCGACGACGTGATCACTGCCGGTACCGCCATTCGTGAGGTCATGCAGATCATCAATGCCCAGCAGGCCAAGGCCGCTGGTGTGCTGATCGCGCTGAACCGCGAAGAGCGTGGCAATGGCGAGCTGTCGGCGATCCAGGAAGTGGAGCGTGACTTCGGTATTCCGGTGGTCAGCATCGTTTCTCTGACCCAGGTGCTGGAGTTCCTGGCCGATGACCCACAGCTGAAGCAGCATCTGCCAGCTGTCGAGGCTTACCGGGCGCAGTACGGTATCTGATCCGGGCCCGGAAATGAAAAAGGCGACCTTCGCATGAGGGTCGCCTTTTTTGTTTCGCCTGTCCCGGCCTCTTCGCGGGTAAGCCCGCTCCCACAGGATCTCCACAGCCCTCAAAGGCGGTGCTGTACCTGTGGGAGCGGTTTTACCCGCGAAGAGGCCGGGACAGGTTGACGATCAGCGCTGCTTGCGGTTGGTAATCAGGGTACCCACGCCGCTGTCGGTGAAGATCTCCAGCAGCACCGCATTCGGCACGCGGCCATCGATGATGTGCGAGCTGTTCACACCGCCCTGCACCGCATCCAGCGCGCACTTGATCTTCGGCAGCATGCCGCCGTAGATGGTGCCGTCGGCGATCAGTTCGTTGACCTGCTCGGTGGTCAAGCCGGTCAGTACCTCGCCCTGCTTGTCCATCAGGCCGGCGATGTTGGTCAGCAGCATCAGCTTTTCGGCCTTCAGCGCCTCGGCTACCTTGCCTGCCACCAAGTCGGCGTTGATGTTGTACGACTCACCGTTGGCACCTACGCCGATCGGCGCGATCACCGGGATGAAGTCACCCTTCACCAGCATGTTCAGCAGGTCAGTGTTCACGCTGACCACTTCGCCAACGTGGCCGATGTCGATGATTTCCGGGGTGGTCATCTCGGGCGTCTGGCGGCTGACCGTCAGCTTGCGGGCGCGGATCAGCTCCGCGTCCTTGCCGGTCAGGCCGATGGCGCTGCCGCCGTGGCGGTTGATCAGGTTGACGATGTCCTTGTTGACCTGGCCGCCCAGCACCATCTCCACCACGTCCATGGTCGCCGAGTCGGTGACGCGCATGCCGTCGATGAAGTGGCTTTCGATCGACAGGCGCTTGAGCAGGTCGCCGATCTGCGGGCCACCACCGTGGACCACCACCGGGTTGATGCCCACAGCCTTCATCAGCACGATGTCACGGGCGAAGCCGGTCTTGAGCTCCTCGCTCTCCATCGCGTTGCCGCCGTACTTGATCACCAAGGTCTTGCCGACAAAGCGGCGGATGTAAGGCAGTGCTTCGGACAAAACTTCGGCTACATGGGAAGCGGCATCGCGATCGAGGGTCATGCAGGGCTCCTGTAAGGAACAGATAGTCGGTCAGAACGGCAGTTGCAGCTCAGGCTCAACCCGCAGCAACTGGGTACGGAAAACATCCTTGATACGTTGCAATTCGGCGTCGCTGTCGGCCTCGAAGCGCAGCACCAGCACCGGGGTGGTGTTGGAGGCGCGAACCAGGCCCCAGCCGTGGGCGTAGTCCACCCGCACACCGTCGATGGTGGTCAGGTTGGCTTCGCCCCAGTCGGCGTCGCGTTGCAGTGCATCAATGATGCTGAATTTACCCTCGTCGGTCACATCAATATTGATTTCCGGCGTGGAAATATCGTTCGGGAACGCGGCGAACAGGTTTTCGGCGCTCTGCCCGGCCTTGCTGAGGATCTCCAGCAGGCGCACGGCGCTGTAGATGCCGTCGTCGAAACCGTACCAGCGTTCCTTGATGAAGATGTGACCGCTCATCTCGCCGGCCAGCAACGAGCCGGTCTGCTTCATCTTCTTCTTGATCAGCGAATGGCCGGTCTTCCACATCAGTGCGCGGCCGCCGTGCTGCTCGATCAGTGGGGTCAGGCGACGGGTGCATTTGACGTCGAAGATGATCTCGGCGCCCGGATTGCGCGACAGCACGTCCTGGGCAAACAGCATCAGCAGGCGGTCGGGGTAGACGATGCTGCCGGTGTTGGTCACCACGCCGACGCGGTCGCCGTCACCGTCGAAGGCCAGGCCGATGTCGGCGCCGGTTTCCTTGACCTTGGCGATAAGGTCTTCGAGGTTTTCCGGCTTGCCCGGGTCCGGGTGGTGGTTGGGGAAGTTGCCGTCGACCTCGCAGAACAGCGGGATCACTTCGCAGCCCAGGGCTTCGATCAATTGCGGCGCGACCACCCCGGCGGCACCGTTGCCGCAGTCCACGACCACCTTGAGCTTCCTGGCCAGCTTTACGTCCTCGACGATCTGCTGGAAGTAGCGGTCAAGAATCTCGACCTTTTCCACGCGGCCTTCGGCGCGGGTCAGGTCGTTGGTTTTCAAACGGGTCAGCAGGGCCTGGATCTGTTCGTTGGCCAGGGTATCGCCGGCAATGACGATCTTGAAGCCGTTGTAGTCCGACGGGTTGTGGCTGCCGGTCAGCATCACACCAGACTTGCCGGCCAGCACGTTGGCTGCGTAGTACAGCGCCGGGGTGGGCACCAGGCCGACGTCGCTGACATGGCAACCGGCATCGACCAGGCCCTTGATCAGCTGTTCGACCAGCATCGGGCCGGACAGGCGGCCATCGCGGCCGACCGAAACCTGGGGTTCGCCCTGTGCCAGGCTCTGCGCGCCGATGGCGCGGCCGATCCAGTAGGCGGTTTCGGCGTGAAGGGTCTTGCCGACCACGCCGCGAATGTCATACGCGCGGAAAATGCTGTCTGGCAGTGCGGCGGGTGCCAGGTGGGCCATGTCGTTCATCTCTGGAAGCTCCATTAGTCAAAGGCTTTCTGGGCAGGCGCAAACTGAACGCTTGGACGGTGGTTTCGCCAGAGAGTTCGCCATCCTTGGCCTGAACGGTCATTTCTCGGCTCAGTGGCTGCCGGAATGGCCGAAGCCGCCAGCGCCGCGCTGGCTTTCATCGAACGCTTCGACGATGTCGAAATGGGCCTGTACCACCGGTACCAGCACCAGCTGGGCAATGCGCTCGCCAACGGCGATGGTGAACGGGGTGTTGCCGCGGTTCCAGCACGACACCATCAACTCGCCCTGGTAGTCCGAGTCGATCAGCCCGACCAGGTTGCCCAGCACGATGCCGTGCTTATGGCCCAGGCCCGAGCGCGGCAGGATCACCGCCGCCAGGCCCGGGTCGCCGATGTAGATCGACAGGCCTGTGGGGATCAGCAGGGTCTGGCCTGGCTCGAGGACTGTGTCTTCCTTGAGCAGGGCGCGCAGGTCCAGGCCGGCGGAGCCAGGGGTGGCGTACTGCGGCAGTGGGAATTCGGTGCCCAGGCGTGGGTCGAGGATCTTGGCTTGAAGAGCGTGCATGTAACTTATTGAACCTGATTGAGCCGTTCGGCGATGAAGGCGACCAGTTGCCGGGCAATCTTGCCCTTGCTGGTCTGCGCGAAGAGGGTCTGGTGCTGCTGGCGGTCGATCACGGTCAAGGCGTTTTCCTCGCTGTTGAAGCCGATGCTGGGGTTGGCCACATCATTGGCGACGATCAGGTCGAGGTTCTTGTCCTTGAGCTTGCGCGTGGCGTAATCGAGCAAGTGTTCGGTCTCGGCGGCGAAGCCGACGCTGAACGGGCGGTCGGCGCGGCCAGCGATGGTGGCAAGGATATCGGGATTGCGCACCATCTGCAGCAGCATGCCGTCGCCGGTCGTAGGATCTTTCTTGAGTTTTTGCGTGGCAACGACTTCCGGGCGGTAGTCCGCAACCGCCGCAGAGGCGATGAACAGGTCGCACGGCATGGCCGCTTCACAGGCCGCGAGCATGTCCCGCGCGCTGACCACGTCGATCCGGCTGACCCGGTCGGGGGTCGGCAAGTGCACCGGGCCGGTGACGAGGGTGACCCGAGCCCCGGCCTCGGCGGCCGCTTCGGCCAGGGCGAAGCCCATCTTGCCGGAGCTATGATTGGTGATGTAGCGCACCGGGTCGATGTTTTCCTGGGTCGGGCCGGCAGTGATCAGCACGTGCTTGCCGGTCAGTGCCTGGCGCTTGAAGCTTTCCGCGGCACACCAGGCCAGGTCGGTGGCTTCGAGCATGCGGCCCAGGCCAACGTCGCCACAGGCCTGGCTGCCGGATGCCGGGCCGAACACCTGGATGCCCCGGCTCTTGAGCAGTTCGAGGTTGGCCTGGGTGGCCGGGTCGCGCCACATGGCCTGGTTCATGGCCGGGGCCACGGCGACGGTGGCATCGGTAGCCAGTACCAAGGTGGTCAGCAGGTCGTCGGCCATGCCTTGGGCCATACGCGCCATAAGGTCGGCGGTGGCCGGGGCGATCAGCACCAGGTCGGCCCACTTGGCCAGTTCGATGTGGCCCATGGCCGCTTCGGCGGCAGGGTCGAGCAGGTCCATGTGCACCGGGTGGCCCGACAGCGCCTGCAGGGTCAGCGGGGTGATGAACTCTGCACCACCACGGGTCATGACGACGCGCACCTGCGCGCCGTGCTCCAGGAGTCGGCGAATCAGTTCGGCGCTTTTGTAGGCGGCAATGCCGCCACCCACGCCGAGAACGATGCGCTTGCGATACAGCCGCTGCATAGGCTTGCCTTTTTCCAGTGAGAGCGGGCGGCGACGTTTGAAGATGCCTGCGGCAGAACGTCGCATGTACGAGGCGAAATAGATTAACACAGGGCCGAAATGGGCCGCAGCAAGGGCAGAGGGACGGGATGAATATCAGGGAGTGGCCGGCTGAAGAGCGGCCGAGAGAGAAGTTGCTGCAGCGTGGGGCCGCAAGCCTGACGGATACGGAATTGCTTGCTGTGTTTCTCGGCTCAGGTGTGCGTGGGCGCAATGTCGTGGAGTTGGCGCGAGGTCTGCTCGTGAAGTTCGGAGGCTTGCGCCAGTTGCTGGAGGCCGACCGTGAGGCCTTCGTCGGTGAGCTTGGGTTGGGCCCGGTGAGGTACAGCCAGCTGCAGGCGCTGCTGGAGATCGGGCGCAGGCATCTTGCAACGTCAATTGAGCGTGAATCCGCGATGGACAGCCCGGCAACGGTGAGGCGCTATCTGAAAGCGATGCTGCGACATGAGGTCAGCGAGGTGTTTGGATGCCTGTTTCTCGATACCAAGCACAGGCCGTTGGCGTTTGAAATCCTCTTCCGAGGCACGATAGATCGGGCCAGTGTCTACCCGCGGGAAGTGGTGCGGCGGGCATTGCTGCATAACGCAGCGGCCTTGATCCTGTGCCACAACCACCCCTCGGGCAACAGTGAGCCCAGCCAGGACGATGTGCATTTGACCCTGTCGTTGAAGCGAGGGCTGGCGTTGATCGATGTGCGGGTGCTGGATCACATCATCATCGGTGACGGGGAGCCGCTGTCGATGGTCGAGCATGGGTGGATTGTGGCTTAGGCAATTGTGCTGCCTGTCCCGGCCCTTTCGCGGGTAAACCCGCTCCCACAGGGATAGCGCCATGTTGAAAGTTGGCGCGGTCCCGCGAAGAGGCCGGTGCAGGCTTACTTGCTCACTGACACCTTGCTGAAATCCTGCCGCCCGAACGGGCTCACCTGATAGCCCTCCACCCCTTGGCGCAGCAGTGCCGCCGCCGTCGGATGCGCCAGCGGCACCCACAGCGCCTGCTGCTGAATCAAGGTTTGCGCCTGCTGGTACAGCCGGCTGCGCACGCTCTGGTCGTTGGTGGTGCGCCCGGCGCTGATCAACTGGTCCAGGCGGCTGTCGCAGAAGCGTGCGAAGTTGGTCCCCGACTGCACCGCCGCGCAGGAAAACTGCGGGCTGAGGAAGTTGTCCGGATCGCCGTTGTCACCCGCCCAGCCCATGAACAGCAAGTCATGCTCGCCCGCCTTGGCGCGGCGGATCAGCTCGCCCCACTCGATCACGCGGATCTCGGCCTTGATGCCGATCTTGGCCAGGTCGGCCTGCAGCATCTGCGCACCGAGGCTGGGGTTGGGGTTGAGCAGGCTGCCCGACGGGCGGGTCCAGATCGTGGTGCTGAAGCCCTCGGCCAGGCCAGCCTTGGTCAGCAGGGCCTTGGCTTTTTTCAGGTCCAGCGGGTAGCCGGGCAGGTCCTTGGCGTAGCTCCAGGTGTTGGGTGGGTAGGGGCCGTTGGCCGCCACCGCGGAGTCTTCGAACACGGCCTTGAGGTAGGCCTGCTTGTCGAAGGCCAGGTTGATGGCCTGGCGCACTTCCGGCTTGTCCAGCGGTGGGTGCTGGCTGTTGATGGCGACGAAAGCGGTCATGAACGCCGGCGTGGTGGCCACCTTGAGGTTGCCGTCCTTGCCGGCTTCGGCAATGTCCAGCGGCTTGGGCGACAACGCGACCTGGCACTCGCCACGCTTGAGCTTCTGGAGGCGCACGTTGGCATCGGTGGTGATGGCGAAGATCAGCGGGTCGACCGCCGGCTTGCCGCCGAAGTAGTCGGGGTTGGCGCGGTAGCGCACCACGGCGTCTTTCTGGAAACGCTGGAAGATGAACGGCCCGGTGCCGACCGGCTGGCTGTTGAGCTTCTCCGGCGTGCCGACCTTGAGCAGCTTGTCGGCGTACTCGGCTGAATAGATCGAGGCGAAGCCCATGCTCAGGGTGGCCAGGAAGGTGGCGTCCGGGTGGCTGAGGGTGAAGCGCACGGTGTTCGGTGCCGGCGCCTCGATCGCCTTGATCAGGCTGCCCAGTTGCAGCGACTGGGCATGCGGGTAGCCGCCCGGCGCGGTCTTGTGCCAGGCATGGGCGGGGTAGAGCATGCGCTGGAAGCTGAACAGCACATCGTCGGCGTTCATTGCGCGGCTTGGCTTGAAGTAGGCGGTGGTGTGGAATTTCACGTCATCGCGCAGGGTGAAGTCGTAGATCAGGCCATCGGCCGATACCGTCCAGCTGGCCGCCAGGCTCGGCACCACCTTGCCTTGCGCCGCGTCGAACTCCACCAGGCGGTTCATCAGCACATCGGCCGTGGCGTTGGTGGTGGTCAGCGAGTTGTACTGCACCACGTCGAAGCCTTCGGGGCTGGCCTCGCTGCAGACGCTCAGCGGGGCGGCCTGGGCAACGCCGGCGGCGAACAGGGCGCCTGCGGCGAACAAGGAGTTGAACAATAAGGAAAGGGCGGCAGCACGCATGGTGGCTCCTTGGCTGTCAGTGGCCCATCTGCCAGTGCAGTCTGGAAAAGGCCTACCCTAGTGTGCTCGTAGGGAAATGACCACACCCTTTTTTACAAAACTGGCGACGAGCGGTCGACGGCTGGCGGGGCCTGCCGCTATGCTGGCCCGGCGCGCTTGGCCGGCGCCGGAAACGTATCTTCTGTTGTTGTGGCCAAGTCTTTCTGGTATAAAGCAGCGCTCTTTTCTAGGGGCTCGGCCTGTCGCGTCAGCGTATCCGGTCGGTAAGACCTCCAGAATCACGGCGCCCAGGCGCCAAAGACTGAGAGATTAAGCGGCCAACCCATGCCGGGTTGGGCATGTGGTTTTAGAGGGCTGAGTCATGTCGAGAGTCTGTCAAGTTACTGGTAAGGGTCCAGTAACCGGGAACAACATTTCCCACGCAAACAACAAAACCCGTCGTCGTTTCCTGCCGAACCTGCAGCACCACCGTTTCTGGGTTGAATCCGAGAAGCGTTTCGTGCGTCTGCGCGTATCTGCCAAAGGCATGCGCGTCATTGACAAGCGTGGTATCGACGTAGTGCTGGCCGAGCTGCGCGCTCGCGGCGAAAAGTTCTAAGGAGAACGTCATGCGTGAATTGATCCGTCTGGTTTCGAGTGCTGGCACTGGCCACTTCTACACCACCGACAAGAACAAGCGCACCACTCCGGACAAAATCGAGATCAAGAAATACGATCCGGTTGTTCGCAAGCACGTGGTGTACAAGGAAGCCAAGATCAAGTAATTGATCGGCGACCTGAAAAAACCCGCCTCCGAAAGGATGCGGGTTTTTTTTTGCCTGTTCGGGCCTCAGATCATTTCTGCTCGAACATCACATAGATCTTGCGGCAAGGCTCCAGCACCTCCCAGGTGCCCTTGAACCCCGCCGGGATGACAAACCGGTCACCGGCACGCAAAGTCTTGGCCCCACCATCCTGGTCACGCAGCACCGAAACGCCTTGGACGATCTCGCAGTACTCATGCTCGGTGTAGTTCACCGTCCACTGCCCCACCTCGCCTTCCCACACGCCTGCAGCAAACTGCCCGCAGGGGCTGGAATAATGGTTGTAGACCGCCTGGTCTGGCTCGCCCTTGAGGATTTTTTCAGCTGCCGGGCGGTAGCGTTCGGCCTCGGTGATGACCTGCGCGAAGTCGATGATGCTGTCGATGCTCATGGTGCGGCTCCTGTTTTTGTTTAATAAAATGCACATCAGTAGGCTTTTGAGCCTTCTGTGTCAAATATATTGATAGTTTACCCGGGCTGGTTTAGGGTATCGCTTGCCAGTGTGCGCTCGTCGCCCGGCCAGAATTCTGACAACGCCTGTGAGTCCTCAGTGCGGCGTTGCACCTAAACAAGAGGAGGAGTTTCGTATGACCACCCTGACTCGTGCGGACTGGGAACAACGTGCCCAGCAACTGAAGATCGAAGGCCGTGCCTTCATCAACGGCGAATACACCGATGCCGCATCCGGTGAAACCTTCGAGTGCCTGAGCCCGGTCGACGGACGCTTCCTGGCCAAGGTTGCCAGCTGCGATTTGGCCGATGCCAACCGCGCTGTGGAAAACGCCCGTGCCACCTTCAACTCCGGCGTGTGGTCGCAGCTGGCTCCGGCCAAGCGCAAGGCCAAGCTGATCCGCTTCGCCGACCTGCTACGCAAGAACGTCGAAGAGCTGGCGCTGCTGGAAACCCTGGACATGGGCAAGCCGATCGGCGACTCCTCCAGCATCGACGTACCTGGCGCGGCCAATGCCATCCATTGGACTGCCGAAGCCATCGACAAGGTTTACGACGAAGTCGCCCCGACTCCGCATGACCAGCTCGGCCTGGTTACCCGCGAAGCGGTGGGTGTGGTCGGTGCCATCGTACCGTGGAACTTCCCGCTGCTGATGGCCTGCTGGAAGCTCGGCCCGGCACTGGCCACCGGTAACTCGGTAGTGCTCAAGCCGTCTGAAAAATCGCCGCTGACTGCCATTCGCATTGCCCAGCTGGCCATCGAAGCCGGTATCCCGGCTGGCGTGCTGAACGTGCTGCCAGGCTACGGCCACACCGTGGGCAAGGCCCTGGCCCTGCACATGGACGTCGACACCCTGGTATTCACCGGTTCGACCAAGATCGCCAAGCAGCTGATGGTTTATGCGGGCGAATCGAACATGAAGCGCATCTGGCTGGAAGCCGGCGGCAAGAGCCCGAACATCGTCTTCGCCGACGCTCCGGACCTGCAAGCTGCCGCCGAAGCTGCCGCCAGCGCCATCGCCTTCAACCAGGGCGAAGTGTGCACCGCCGGCTCGCGCCTGCTGGTCGAGCGTTCGATCAAGGACAAGTTCCTGCCAATGGTGGTCGAGGCCCTGAAAGGCTGGAAGCCAGGCAACCCGCTGGACCCACAGACCACTGTCGGTGCCCTGGTCGACACCCAGCAGATGAACACAGTGCTGTCGTACATCGAAGCTGGCCACAAGGACGGTGCCAAGCTGGTGGCTGGCGGCAAGCGTACCCTGGAAGAAACTGGTGGCACCTATGTAGAGCCGACCATCTTCGACGGCGTGACCAACGCCATGAAGATCGCCCAGGAAGAAATCTTTGGCCCGGTGTTGTCGGTGATCGCCTTCGATACCGCAGAAGAAGCCGTCGCCATTGCCAACGACACGCCGTATGGCCTGGCCGCTGGCATCTGGACCTCGGACATCTCCAAGGCCCACAAGACCGCCCGTGCCGTGCGTGCTGGCAGCGTCTGGGTCAACCAATACGACGGCGGCGACATGACCGCGCCATTCGGTGGCTTCAAGCAGTCGGGCAACGGCCGTGACAAGTCGCTGCATGCACTGGAGAAGTACACCGAGCTGAAGGCGACCTGGATCAAGCTGTAATCGTAAGGGGCCGCTTTGCGGCCCAATCGCCGGCAAGCCAGCTCCCACAAGTTATTCGCAGCCCTTGAGGCCAGTGCTGTACCTGTGGGAGCTGGCTTGCCGGCGATGGGCTGCACAGCAGCCCCAACAATAGCCGGGTCGGCTCACGCTGCCCCGGCTTCGTCGTTTTTGCTGTTCAAGAATTCTGCCTGGGAGGCTGCAATGCGTTGGGGTACCTACTTCGCCGTACTGGCATCGGTGCTAAGCGTCGGGCTGGCACTCGGCGTGAGCATGCCGCTGGTATCCCTGCGCCTGGAAGCCTGGGGCTACGGCAGCTTCGCCATCGGTGTGATGGCCGCGATGCCGGCGCTGGGTGTACTGCTGGGTGCCAGCCTGGCCAGTCGCCTGGCCGGCTGGGTCGGCGTGCCCTCGGCCATGCGCCTGTGCCTTTGGGGCGGGGCGCTGTCGATCGGCCTGGTCGCACTGCTGCCTAGCTACCCGCTGTGGCTGCTGTTGCGCCTGCTGATCGGCATGTCGCTGACTGTGGTGTTCATCCTCGGCGAAAGCTGGATCAACCAACTGGTGGTCGAGCAATGGCGTGGCCGCCTGGTGGCGCTGTATGGCAGCAGCTACGCCCTCAGCCAGTTGGCCGGGCCGCTGGTGCTGGGCTTTCTCGGCTCGGATGACGACTTCGGCTTCTGGGCCGCGACCGGCCTGCTGCTGGTCGCGCCGCTGATTCTCCTTGGCCGTGGCGGTGCGCCCAGCACAGAGGCTTGCAGCGTCACCTTCGGCGACCTGTTCGCCTTCTGCCGGCGTTTGCCGGTGATCGCCTGGGCCATTGCCCTGTTTGCCTCGTTCGAGGCAATGATCCTGACCTTGTTGCCGGTGTATTGCCTGCAGCAGGGCTTCAGCACCGAAATCGCCCTGTTCATGGTCAGTACCGTGGTGGTGGGCGATGCGGTGCTGCAGCTGCCCATCGGCGCGCTGGCCGATCACATGTCGCGGCGTACCCTGTTCACCGGCTGTGCGGTGACCCTGCTGGTATCCAGCCTGGCGATTCCGCTGCTGCTGCATACACCGGCGATCTGGCCGTTGTGGGTACTGTTCGGCGCCAGTGCCGGGGGCTTGTTCACCTTGTCGCTGGTGCTGATTGGCGAGCGCTACCGCGATGATGAACTGGTGCGGGCCAATGCCCATGTGGCGCAGCTATGGGGTATTGGCTGCCTGCTCGGGCCGTTGTTGGCCGGGGCAGGCAGCCAGTGGATCAGCGGGCATGCGTTGCCGTTGCTCATGGCTGCGGGGGCTGCGGGGTTGGTGGTGTTGACCCGGCGGCGCGGGGCCTTCGAGCCTGCTTCTGCCTGAGGCATTTTTGGGGCCGCTTTGCGGCCCATCGCGACGCAAGGCCGCTTGTATGGTGATACTCGAAGGGGTGGTGGGACGAAAAAGCCGAATCTGACTGTTCACAGCAGTACAGACCGTGGGAGAACTCGCCC
>NZ_JADLJS010000003.1 GCF_015680405.1 Pseudomonas pudica | reverse complement strand
CCCACAGGAACTGTGCAAGTCTCAAGGTTTGCACAGTTCCTGTGGGAGCGGGTTTACCCGCGAAAGGGCCCGAACAGACTAGCGCAGTGTCCGCTCCAGCCCACCCACCAGCATGCTTTCCATCAACCCCAGCCCCTGTTTTTCAGGCAAGGCCTTCAACAGCCCCGGCAACTGGTTCAGCAGCGTCGCCACCACATGCGCCGTGGCCACCAGGGCCTCCCCTTGCAACTTCGCCTGCGGTGCGATCAACCTCAGCAACCCCGCCTCATAGCGCTTGCGCAACAAGGCCAGGCGTGCCTGCTGGTCTTCGCTCAGGCAACAGAAGTCGCGCTCTGCCAGGCGAAACTGCATGGGCCGTTCGGCATGCAGCTGCCAATGTGCGGCGATCAGGCTGCTCAGCGCCGACGCCCCGCGTGCCATGGCCCGCCGCCCCTGGTCCAGGGTGGCCTGCAACTCCTCGTACAACTCCTCGATCAGGTCGTACAACAAGTCCTGCTTGCTGGGAAAGTGGTGGTACAGCGAGCCTGCGGTAAGCCCAACATGGGCTGCCAGCTCGCGCATGCTGACCTGGCCAAAGCCCTTTTCGGCAAACAGCGCCATGGCCCGGTCACGCCGCTCTTCGAAATTGGCACAGCGCATCGCGGCATTGACCGGGGGCATGGCGTTCGCTCCTCAGTAGGTGAAGAAACCGCGGCCGCTCTTGCGCCCCAGCCAACCGGCCGCGACCATTTCCTTGAGTAACGGGGCAGGGCGGTACTTGCTGTCGTTGAAGCCTTCATGGAAGGCCTCCATGATTGCCAGCAGGGTGTCCAGGCCGATCAGGTCGGCCAGGGCCAGCGGGCCGATCGGCTGGTTGCAACCCAGGCGCATGCCGGTGTCGATATCCTCGGCACTGGCCAGGCCTTCCTGGCGCACGAAGATCGCTTCGTTGATCATCGGCACCAGGATGCGGTTGACCACGAACCCCGGGCGGTTGCCGGCGGTGATCGGGGTCTTGCCGACCTTTTCGGTCACCACGAGCGCCTGGGCGTAGGTGCTGTCGCTGGTCTGCAGGCCGCGAATGATCTCGACCAGCGCCATCATCGGCACCGGGTTGAAGAAGTGCACGCCGATGAATCGCTCGGGGTGCTCGATGCTGGCCGCCAGCTGGGTGACCGACAGCGACGAGGTGTTGGTGGCGATCAGGCAGTCGGCTGCGACGTTGGCAGCCACCTGCTGCAGGATGCGCTGCTTGAGCTGCAGGTTCTCGGTGGCGGCCTCGATCACCATCTGCGCACTGCTGAGCTGGGTGTAGTCGGTGCTGGTGCGAATGCGGGTGCGGGCGGCTGCCGCCTTGTCGGCGTCGAGGGTACCTTTGCCGACCTGGCGCTCGAGGTTCTTGCTCAAGGTGGCCACGCCGCGCTCCAGCGCAGCGTCGGAAACGTCCACCAACAGCACCTGGTAGCCGGCCACCGCACACACCTGGGCAATGCCGTTGCCCATGGTGCCGGCGCCGATCACGGCAATCTGTTCAATGCTCATGTGTCAGTCTCCCTCAGACGCGCTCGAAGACCACGGCGATGCCTTGGCCACCGCCGATGCACATGGTGGCCAGGGCGTAGCGGCCCTGGATGCGCTGCAGCTCATGGATGGCCTTGGTGGCGATGATCGCGCCGGTGGCGCCCACCGGGTGACCCAGCGAAATGCCCGAACCGTTGGGGTTGACCTTTTCCGGGTCGAAGCCCAGTTCGCGAGCCACGGCGCAGGCCTGGGCGGCGAAGGCTTCGTTGGACTCGATCACGTCCAGGTCCTGCACCTTGAGGCCGGTCTTCTCCAGCACCTTGCGGGTGGCCGGGATCGGGCCAAGGCCCATCAGTTCAGGCTCCACGCCGGCATGTGCATAGCCCACCAGGCGTGCCAGCGGTTTCAGGCCCAGGCGGCGCACCGCATCACCACTGGCCAGTACCAGGCCGCCAGCGCCGTCGTTGATGCCACTGGCGTTGCCGGCGGTAACGGTGCCGTCTTTCTTGAACACGGCCTTCATCCCTGCCAGTTGTTCGGCGGTCACCTCGCCACGCACATGCTCGTCGGTGCTGAACTGCACGCTGCCCTTGCGGGTTTTCAGTTCCAGCGGGACGATCTGGCTGGCGAAGCGGCCTTCGGCAATGGCGCGGGCGGCGCGGCGCTGGCTGGTCAGGGCCAGTTCGTCCTGCATTTCGCGGGTGATGCCGTGCTTGGCCGCAACGTTCTCGGCAGTGATGCCCATATGGAAGTGCTCGAACGGGTCCTGCAGCACGCCGACGGTGTAGTCGATGCCTTGCAGGTCACCCATGCGAGCGCCCCAGCGTGCCTGCGGCAGCAGGTACGGGCCACGGCTCATGGATTCGGCGCCCGCCGCCACGGCCACATCGGTATCGCCCAGCAGCAGGCATTGTGCCGCTGATACGATGGCCTGCAGGCCCGAGCCGCACAGGCGGTTGACGTTGAATGCCGGGGTTTCCTTGGGGATGCCGGCGTTCATTGCCGCCACGCGGGCCAGGTAGGCGTCACGTGGTTCGGTCGGGATCACCGTGCCCATCACCAGGTGGCCGACTTGCTCGGCGGCCACGCCCGAGCGCTCGATGGCGGCACGGGTGATGGCGCTGGCCAGGTCGGCCAGCGGCAGGTCCTTGAGGGAACCGCCAAAGCCACCAATGGCTGAACGGACGGCACTGACGACGTAGATTTCTGCGCTGCTCATAGGGGCTCCGATTGCGAAGGCATGGCGGGACCGGGCCAGGCTCTGCGAGAATGGCCGGCGATCCCGGAGTGGGACCGAGTCTAGGCAAAGGCTCTGTTGCAGCCTATGCCGGAACTGTTCAGACAACCTGGCACTTTTTGCCACTCAGCATAGACAGCGAAAACCGCCATGCGCGATAGCGATTCGGTCGCCGTGTACTTCCTCAATGCCATGCTCCACGCCCTGCGCGACTGCCCCGCCGAACGCGATGCGCAGCTGCGCGCGGTGGGCATCGACCCGCAACTGCTCGAGCAACCCCAGGCTCGTGTACCGGCCAAGGCCTTCGCCCAGCTGTGGCTGGCGATGATCCAGCACCTGGACGACGAGTTCTTCCGCCTCGACAGCCATGGCATGCCACCGGGCAGCTTCGCCCTGATCTGCCGGGGCCTGATCCTGGAGCCGAACCTGGAGAAGGCCTTGCGCCAGTGCATGGGCGGTTTTGGCCTGTTCCTGCGCGATTTGCGCGGCAGCCTGACGCTGCGTGGCGGGCGGGCGCTGATCAGTGTGCAGTCGAGCATCGCCGACCCGCTGACCCGGGTGTATGCCGAGGAAACCTACCTGGTGCTGATGATCGGCATGCTGTGCTGGCTGGCCGGGCGGCGGATCGCCATCGACCGCACCGAGCTGGCGGTGTCGCGCCCGGCCCAGGAGGACGACCTGCTGCTGTGGGGGCCGGACCTGCGCCTGGGCAGCGGGCGCACCGAGGTGGAATTTGACAGCGCCTACCTGCGCCTGCCGGTGGTGCAGGACCTGGCGGCCCTGAAAACCTTCCTGCGCAGCGCGCCGCAGGGGCTGGTGATTCGCTTTCGCAACCAGAACGGGCTGGTGGCCGAGGTGTACCGGCACCTGCGGGCGCGGCGCTATGGGCAGTGGCCGACCCTGGCGGCGCTGGCGCAGCAGCAGGGGATCAGTGCCAGCACTTTCCGTCGCCAGCTGGAGCGGGAGGGGCGTTCGTACCAGCAGATCAAGGACGAGGTGCGCCGGGCAATGGCCTTCGAGCGGTTGCGCGAAGGGGAACTGAGCATTGCCGAGATTGCCGAGCAGACCGGGTTCCAGGAGCCCAGTGCGTTTCACCGGGCGTTCAAGAAGTGGACCGGGCAGAGCCCCGGCAGCTACCGGGCGCGGTTGGCCGGGCGGTAGCGTTCACCTGCACCGGCCCTTTCTCGGGCTTGCCCGCTCCCACAGGTGCAGCACAGCTTTCAGGCCCTGTGCGATCCCTGTGGGAGCGGGCAAGCCCGCGAAGAGGCCGGTACAGGCTACCGATCAATGATCAGGCCGGCACCATGGCAAACCCGACCCCGAAGCGGTTCCAGGCATTGATGGTGGCAATTGCCAGGGTCAGGTTGGCCACCTCGGCCGGCTCGAAGTGTTCCTGCAAGGCTTCATATTCCCCCTGCGGCGCGCCGTGCTCGGGCAGCCGGGTCAGGCTCTCCACCCAGGCCAGAGCAGCACGCTCGCGCGGGGTGAAGTAGGCGGTCTCCTGCCAGACGCACAAGGTCTGCAGGCGCGCCTCGGTCTCACCGGCCTTGCGCGCGTCGTTGGCGTGCAGGTTGACGCAGTAGGCGCAGCCGTTGATCTGCGAGGCCCGCAGGCGCACCAGTTCCAGCAGGGAATTCTCCAGGCCGCTCTTGGCCAGGGCCTGCTCCAGGCCGACCATGGCTTTGTAGGCCTCGGGGGCGTGCTTGGCCCATTCGATACGGTTGTGCATGGCTGTCTCCAAAGGGTGTGGGGTGGGGATGGCGCTACTGTAGCGCCGCACGTTGGCCTCCCCGATAGCCAATCACGCACATGAGCTGGAGGCCAATCGGCCATTTGGGAGACCACTGACAGGCATCCAATCTCTTCATTTCTGCCAGGCCGCCCAAGCCCGGATAATGACCAGGTCTTGCAACAGGAGAACCGATTCATGTCCGAAGAACGCTACATGCGCGAAGCGCTCGACCTGGCCCGCGCCAACATCAAGGCTGGTGGCCGGCCCTTCGGCGCCGTGCTGGTGTACCAGGGGCAGGTGCTGGCACGTGCGGTCAACGAGATCCACAACACCCAGGACCCGACCGCCCACGCCGAGATGCAGGCCATCCGCAAGGCCAGCCACGCCCTGGGCCAGGCGCGCCTGGATGGTGCCGAAATCTACGCCAGCGGCCACCCGTGCCCGATGTGCCTGGCGGCCATGCACCTGTGCGGCATCGAGCGGGCCTGGTTTGCCTACGACAACGCCGAGGGCGAACCCTATGGCTTGTCCACCGCGACGGTATACGCGCAGATGGCCCGCCCGCCCCAGCAGCAGAGCCTGCCGCTGCGCGCCCTGAAACCCAGCGGCGAAGCCGGTCTGTACCTTGAATGGAAACAGGCCAACGCACAATGAGAGCGGCATTGAACCTGTTGCTGGTCATGCTGCTGGCAGTGAACCTGCGGCCGATCCTGACCAGCATCGGCCCGTTGCTCGAACCCATGCGCGCCAGCACTGGCCTGGGTTACCAGCAGGCGGCCTTGCTGACGGCGTTGCCGGTGCTGTGCATGGGCCTGGTGCCCCTGCTGCAACCCTGGTTGCGGCGCTGGATCAGCGAACATGGCGGCATGCTCGCTGGCTTGTCTGCCATCGCCCTGGCCTGCCTGTGGCGCCTGCAACTGGACAGCGCCTGGGCACTGATTGCCAGTGCGGTGGTCGCCGGCCTGGGCGTGGCGGTCGTGCAGGGCATGATGCCGGGGCTGGTCAACCGCTGGTTCCCCAGCCGCCTGGCGGGGGCGATGGGCCTGTATTCGGCAGCGCTGATGAGCGGCGGCGGCCTGGCCGCCGTGCTCGGGCCGCACATCAGTGGCTACTTCGGCCACTGGCAGGTCGGCCTGGGCGTGTGGGCGATCCCGGCGGTGCTGGCGGTGCTGGCCTGGGCCGTGCTGCGGCCACGCCAGCAAGCGCCGAGGCTGGCCGGTGCCGCCGGCGGTCATTGGTTCGGCACGCGCCGGGCCTGGTTGCTGGCGCTGTACTTCGGCTTGATCAACGGCGGCTACACCAGCATGGTGGCCTGGTTGCCGGCCTATCACATCGAGCATGGCGGCAGCGCCCAGGGCGGTGCCGACCTGGTGGGCCTGATGACCATATTCCAGGTGGCTGGCGCACTGGGTCTGCCGCTGTTGCTGCGGCGCTGGGCAGACCGGCGCCCGGGCCTGTGGTTGGCCTTGGCGATCCAGCTGGTGGGATTCCTAGGCCTGCTGCTGGTACCCACGCTGGCTTCGGGGGTTTGGGTGGCGATGATCGGTTTCGGCCTGGGCGCCTGCTTCAGCCAGAGCCTGACGCTGACCCTGGAGCACCTGAAGACACCTGCCGAGGCTGGCAGCCTGGCGGCGTTCGTGCAGGGCATCGGCTTCATCATCACCGGCATCGTGCCGTACGTCACGGGCTGGTTGCGCGACATGAGTGGTGATTTCCAGGCTTCGTGGACGCTGCTGACCGTGACCGTGGTGGCAATGCTGCTGGTTACCGCGTGCTTCAACCCACGCGGTTATGCCGCGGCCATTGCCCGCCCGGTAGCGGCGGGCAAGGCCGCGCAGGTCAACTGAGGCGTTGCAGGGTGTCGCGCACCCGGTCCAGCGCCGGGTCGATGTCCAGCAGTTCGATGGCGCCGAAGCCCAGCAACAGCCCCGGGCGCACTGGCACTTGGCTGAAGAACGGTGCCAGCGAGTACAGGCCCACCTCCACCTTGCGTGCGAGGTTGGCCAGCAGCTCGACATCGACCCCAGGTTTGGCCAGGGCGCTGAGGTGGAACCCGGCGCTGGCGGGGATGGCGCTGAACCACGGTGCCAGGTCGCCGCCCAGCCGCGCGAGGATGCGTTCGCGACGGGCGCTGTAGACCTCGTGGCAACGGCGGATGTGCTTGTTCAGGTGGCCTTCGCCGAGAAACCGCGCCAGTGCCCACTGCAACAGGGTCGGGCTGTGCCAGTCGCTTAGATGCTTGGCCACGCAAGCGGCCTTCAACACGGCGGGCGGCAGTACGGCGTAGCCCAGGCGCAGCTCGGGCAGCAAGGTCTTGGAAAAGGTCCCCACATAGGCCACCAGGCCGTGGCGGTCGAGGCGCTGCAGTGCGTCCGCGGCTGGCCCGTGGTAGCGGAACTCGCAGTCGTAGTCGTCTTCGATGATCAACGCACCCAGCTCGGCGGCCCGTGCCAGCAGGGCGTGCCGGCGCGGCTCGCTCATCGGCATGCCCAGCGGGAACTGGTGCGAGGGCGTCACGTAGATCAGCCGGGTGCCGTCGGCGATCTGCTCCACGCACAGGCCTTCATCGTCCACCGGTACCGATTGCAGGCGCGCGCCAAGGGCCAGGAACAGTTGCCGCGCCGGCGGGTAGCCCGGGTCTTCCATGGCCACCTGGCAACCCGGCTCGACCAGTACCCGGGCGATCAGGTCCAGAGCCTGCTGGGCGCCGTTGCACACCAGCAGGTCGGCGGCGCTGCAGTGCACGCCGCGGGCGTAGGCGATGTGATGGGCAATGGCTTCGCGCAGGTCTGGCAGGCCCTGGGCGGGGAACTGTCGCTCGGGGTGGCGCTGGCTGCGGCGCAGGGCATAGTTCAGGCAGCTGCGCCATTGGTCGAACGGGAACTGCGCCTTGCTCGAGGCCCCGCCGATGAAGTCGTAACGCGAGGGCGCCTCGAGTTGACGTTGGCTCAGCACGGTGGCGCGCTGCTGCCAGCGCTCGAGCGACGCGGCAGCGGCCAGGGGAATGGCGCTCGACTCGCTGCTGCGCAGCGGCTGGCGCGGGGTGATGAAGGTACCCCGGCCGACCACGCCGCTCAGCAGGTTGTCGTAGGTCAGCCGCGAATAGGCCTCGGACACGGTCTTGCGCGACACACCCAACTGCTCTGCCAGCAGGCGGCTTGGCGGCAGTTGGGTACCGGCGGCCAGGTGGCCGCTGTCGATGCCGGCGCGCAGTTGCTGGTAAAGCTGGTCGGCCAGGCCTTTGCGGCCTTCCAGGCGAATGTGCAGTTCCATGGAGCGGTCCGGAGCGGGGAAGTGCTCAGGATAGCGGATTGGCCGGGGAAGGGCATGGGTCCGCTTTGCGGCCCATCGCGACACAAGGCCGCTCCCACAGGTACAGCGCTGCATTCAAAGTCTGTGATGTCCTGTGGGAGCGGCCTTGTGTCGCGATGGGGTGCAAAGCACCCCCAGAAAGCCAGCGCAAACTCAGATCCGGGCAGTGCTCACCGTGATGTAGCCCTTGTCCGCCAGCGCGATACGTATCACCGTCTCGTCCACCGGCGCCTTGCGGTTGCGCTTGATGCGCACGCCTTCCACCGCCGCCGCTTTCATATGCTCGGTAATGGCCCGCCCGTTCGGGTCGAAGAACAACTCGCTGGCCAGCAACTCTATACGCTCGATCAGTTGGCGGGAGCGTTCATCGGTAGCGCAGAAGAACATCACCCCCGACAGGTGCGGGTCGTCATCGGGGTTGTTCATGTCATGGGCCAGCAGTTCGCGCAGGGTGCTGCGCAGTTCGGCAGTGGGGCGGGCGTACAGGTGCATGCGGAACCTCCTCTGGATCGCTACCTTGCGTCATCCAGTGCCGATCATGTTTTCCGAGGGCAGAGGCAACAAGTAGGACGCTTCCGAGCGCCGAATAGGAAATTTCTGAAGGTGCCGGAATGCCACCTGTTTTCATGCAGTGGGGGCCGCATAGCGGCCCCTGTCAGCTTCAGCGCCCGACCTCCTGCTTGAAGCGCAAGCGCCAGCCATGCAGTAACGGTTCGGTATAGCCACTGGGCTGCTGCCGCCCTTTGAACACCAGCTCCCGCGCAGCGCGGAAGGCATGCGATGCCTCGAAACCGGCGGCCATCGGCCGATAAGCCGGGTCCCCGGCATTCTGCTGGTCGACCACGCCGGCCATGCGTTGCAAGGTCGCTTCGACCTGCTCGGCATCGACCACCCCGTGGTGCAGCCAGTTGGCAATGTGCTGCGCCGAAATCCGCAGGGTTGCGCGGTCTTCCATCAGCCCCACGTCATGGATATCCGGTACCTTGGAGCAGCCGACCCCTTGCTCGACCCAGCGCACCACGTAACCGAGGATTCCCTGGCAGTTGTTGTCCAGTTCGGCCTGGATGTCGGCTGCGCTCCAGGGCCGCTCGGGGCTGACCGGTACACTGAGCAGACCCTGCAGCAATTCGGCGCGCTGGGCAGTCAGGTCAACCTGTTCCAGCGTTTGCTGCACGGCCGCCACATCCACCTGGTGGTAGTGCAGCGCATGCAGTGTCGCGGCTGTGGGCGAGGGCACCCAGGCGGTGTTGGCGCCGGCCCTGGGCTGGGCGACTTTCTGTTCGAGCATGGCCGCCATCAGGTCGGGCATGGCCCACATGCCCTTGCCGATCTGCGCCTTGCCGCGCAGGCCACAGGCCAGACCTACCAGCACGTTGCTGCGCTCGTAGGCCTGGATCCAGGTACTGCCTTTCATGTCACCCTTGCGCAGCATGGCACCGGCTTCCATGGCCGTATGCATCTCGTCACCGGTGCGGTCGAGGAAGCCGGTATTGATGAACACCACCCGTGATGCGGCGCTGGCGATGCAGGCCTTGAGGTTGACACTGGTACGCCGCTCCTCGTCCATTATGCCCATCTTCAGTGTGTGTGCGGGCAGGCCCAACAGGGCTTCGACGCGGCCGAACAGCTGGTCGGCAAAGGCCACCTCGGCCGGCCCGTGCATCTTCGGCTTGACGATGTACAGGCTGCCCTCGCGGGAATTGCCACGGCGCTTGAGGTCATGCAGGCCTATCAGGCTGGTGACCACGGCATCGAGGATGCCTTCCGGGATTTCCTGGCCATCACGGTCGTGGACGGCCGGGTTGGTCATCAGGTGGCCGACGTTGCGGATGAACAGCAGCGAGCGGCCCGGCAGGGTCAGTGGCTGGCCGTCTGCGCCGTGGTAGTGGCGGTCTTCGGCCAGGGTGCGTTCGAAGGTTCTGCCGCCCTTGCTGACCTGTTCGCTGAGGTCGCCCTTCATCAGGCCCAGCCAGTTGCGGTAGACGTTGACCTTGTCGTCGGCGTCCACGGCAGCTACCGAGTCCTCGCAGTCGATGATGGTGGTGAGCGCGGCTTCCAGGAGGATGTCCTTGACCCCGGCCGCGTCCTGCTGGCCGATCGCGTTGGCCGGGTCGACCTGGATTTCGAAATGCAGTTGGTGGTGCTGCAACAGGATCGCTGTTGGCGTGTTCGGCTCACCTTGGTAGCCACGCAGTTGCGCGGGCTGCCTGAGGCCGACCTGGCGGCCATCGGCCAGGGTTACCTGCAGCATGCCCTGGTTGATCGCGTAGGCCTTGGCGTCGTTGTGCGACGCACCGTCGAGCGGGGCAGAGGTATCGAGGAACTGCCGGCCATAGGCGATCACCTTGGCGCCGCGTTGCGGGTTGTAGGCCTGGCCGCGTTCGGCACCATCGGTTTCGGCGATGGCATCGGTGCCGTACAGGGCATCGTACAGCGAGCCCCAGCGGGCGTTGGCGGCGTTGAGGGCGTAGCGGGCGTTGCTTAGTGGCACCACCAGTTGCGGGCCGGCCTGCACGGCGATCTCGCGGTCGACGTTGCGGGTGCTGACCTGCACGCTTGCCGGGGGCTCGACCAGGTAGCCGATGCCTTGCAGGAAGTGCTGGTAGGCGGCCATGTCACGGATCGGGCCGGGGTGCTGGCGGTGCCAGTTGTCCAGTTCTGCTTGCAGGCGCTCGCGTTCGGCGAGCAGGGCGCGGTTTTGCGGTGCGAGGTCGTGGACCAGGCTGCTGAAGCCTTGCCAGAAGGTGGGGGCTTCGATGCCGGTGCCGGGGAGCACTTCGTCTTCGATGAAGCGCTGCAGGGTGGGGGCGATCTGGAGTGAATGGTTTGGCATTGTCTGTTCGCTCGGTGTTCAGGCTTCTGGAAAGTTTTTGCTTGTACCGGCCTCTTCGCGGGCTTGCCCGCTCCCACAGGTACTGCACAGGTTTCAGGTCTTGTGAAGGCCCTGTGGGAGCGGGCAAGCCCGCGAAGAGGCCGGCACAGGATTCAGAGGGCAGCCGCCCCGGCCTTGGCCACCTGGGCATCCTGCTCGGCCTTGACCCCGGACACGCCGATCGCCCCCACCACCTGCCCATCCACCCGCAGCGGCACGCCGCCTTCCAGGCTGGTCAGCAGCGGCGCGGTGACGAAAGCGGTACGGCCACCATTGACCATCTCCTCGTAGTCCCGCGTCTCCTTGCGCCCCAGCGCGGCCGTGCGGGCCTTTTCCATCGCGATGTAGGCGCTGGCCGGCGCGCAGCCGTCCAGGCGCTCCAGGGCCAGCGGGTGGCCCCCGTCGTCGACCACGGCAATGGTCACGTTCCATTGTTGCGCCTGAGCTTGCTGACGGGCGGCGGTGAGCACGCGAGTGACTTCGGCCTGGCCGATCACGGATTTGCTATGCATGGTGGTTCTCCGGGTTCAAGGCTGCTTCGACGATTTCGATCCAGTGCCGCACCGGTGTGCGCCCGGCCCCGTCGAGGTGGGCCTGGCAGCCGATATTGGCGGTGGCGATGACTTGCGGTTTGCCGCTTTCCAGGGCGTTGAGGCGGTTGTCGCGCAGTTGTAGCGACAGCTCGGGCTGGGTCAGCGAATAGGTGCCGGCCGAGCCGCAACACAGGTGGCCGTCCGGTACCGGAGTCAAGGTGAAGCCCAGGCGTGTCAGCAGTGCCTCCACCACACCCCCCAGCTTCAGCGCGTGCTGCAGGGTGCATGGGCAATGGAAGGCCAGGCGCTGTTCGGCGCACAGCCCCAGTTGCTCAATCGGCTCGTCACGCAGCACCTCCACCAGGTCGCGGGACAGGGCGCTGACCCGTGCGGCCTTGGCGGCGTAGCGCGGGTCTTTTTCCAGCAGATGGCCGTAGTCACGCACGAACGCGCCGCAGCCGCTGGCGGTTTGCACGATGGCCTCGGCGCCGGCTTCGATGGCTGGCCACCAGGCATCGATATTGCGACGCGCCCGTTGCAGGCCTTGCTCCTGGGCATTGAGGTGATAGTCCACCGCGCCACAGCAGCCGGCCTGCTGGATCGGCACCACGCTGATGCCCAGGCGGTCCAGCAGGCGTGCGGCGGCGGCATTGGTGTTGGGCGACAGGGCTGATTGCACGCAGCCTTCCAGCATCAGTACCCGCCGCGCATGGCGCGGTGCGGGGCGGTGGCCGGGGGCGGTGACCCGCGCTGGCAGCTTGCGCTTGAGCGTGGCCGGTAGCAGCGGGCGCAAAGCCTGGCCGCTACGGGTCAGTGCCTTGAACAGCGCCGGGCGTGGCACCACTGCACGCAGGCCCTGGCGCAGCAGGCGCTGGCCGAGCGGGCGTGGCACCTGTTGATCGACCACGGCGCGGCCGATGTCCAGCAGGTCGTGGTACTTCACCCCGGAAGGGCAGGTGGTTTCACAGTTGCGGCAGGTCAGGCAGCGATCCAGGTGCAACTGGGTGCTGGCAGTGATCGGCGCGCCTTCGAGCACTTGCTTGATCAGGTAGATGCGCCCGCGTGGGCCGTCCAGCTCATCGCCCAGCAGCTGGTAGGTGGGGCACGTGGCGGTGCAGAAACCACAGTGCACGCAGGAGCGCAGGATGCTTTCGGCCTCGTCGGCGCGGGCCAGGTGCCGGGCGGTTTCGCTCAGGTTGGTTTGCATGGTCTGGCCTCACAGGTCCGGGTACAGGCGGCCGGGGTTGAACACCCCCTGGGGGTCGAGTTGCTGCTTGAGTGCGCGGTGGTAGCGCATCAGCGCGGTGGGCAGCGGTGGGCTGCTGGCAGGGCCAGGGGCATGGCAGGTGGCGTGGCCGCCGACCTTGGCAACCTGATCGCGGATGTGCTGCGCCGGCGCCGTGGACTTGAGCCAGCGCTGCGCACCACCCCAGTCGATCAGCTGCTGGCCGGGCAGCTCCAGCTCGCCGGTGACGATGGGCACGGACAAGCGCCACAGTGGCGCGGGGCCGGCAAAGAACGCCAGGCGCTGCTCGCGCAGGTCGCTCCAGAAGCGGCTGTCCAATGCCTCGCCGCCCAGGCGCTGGCGTGCCGACTGGACCGAGCCTTCGCCGCCTTCCAGGCGCAGGTACAGCGCGTCGCCGTCATGGCAGGCCGCGCTTATCGGCAGCGGCTGCTGGCCCCATTCAGCCAGCTCCGCCAGTGCCTGGTGGCGGCCCATCGGCAGGCGCAGGCTGAGGCACTGGCGCGGGCGTGGCAACACTTTCAGCGACACCTCGGTCAGCAACCCGAGGCAGCCGAAGCTGCCCGCCATCAGCCGCGACACGTCGTAGCCGGCAACGTTCTTCATCACTTCGCCACCAAAGCGCAACAGCTTGCCGTGGCCGGTGATCACCCGCGTGCCCAGCACATAGTCGCGCACCGACCCGGCCCACGGCCGCCTGGGGCCGGACAAACCGGCAGCGACCATGCCACCCAGGGTGGCTTCTGGGCCCAGGTGCGGTGGTTCGCAGGGCAGCATCTGGCCAGCTTCGTGCAGCGCCGCCTCGATCTCGCGCAGCGGCGTGCCGGCGCGGGCAGTCAGCACCAGTTCGGTCGGGTCGTAGCTGACGATGCCACGGTGGCTGCGGGTGTCGAGCACCTCGCCAGCCACCGGGCAGCCGAGCATGGCCTTGCTGTTGCCACCCTGGATACGCAGCGGCGTGGCCTGGCTCAGCGCCTGGTTGACCTGCTCCAGCAGGGCCTGGCTGTTGTCGCGGTCCATGCTCATCAGAAACGCTCCAGTTCGGGGAAGGGCAACTGCCCATGGTGCACGTGCATGGCGCCGAATTCGGCGCAGCGGTGCAGGGTGGGGATGTTCTTGCCGGGGTTGAGCAGGCCCTGTGGATCGAAAGCGGCCTTGACCGCATGGAACAGGGTGATTTCGTCGCTGTTGAACTGCGCGCACATCTGGTTGATCTTCTCGCGCCCCACACCGTGTTCGCCGGTGATGCTGCCGCCCACGGCCACGCACAGTTCGAGGATCTTGCCGCCAATGGCTTCGGCACGTTCCAGCTCGCCTGGCAGGTTGGCATCGAACAGGATCAGCGGGTGCATGTTGCCGTCGCCGGCATGGAACACGTTGGCCACGCGCAGGCCGTATTCGCCTGACAGTTCGCTGATGCCCTTGAGTACCCGTGGCAGTTCGCGGCGCGGGATGGTGCCGTCCATGCAGTAGTAGTCCGGGGAGATGCGCCCCACCGCCGGGAAGGCGTTCTTGCGCCCGGCCCAGAAGCGCACGCGCTCGGCCTCGTCGCAGGCCAGCCGCACATCACGCGCGCCGGCCTGGGCCAGCACGGCGGCGACCCGTTCGCAGTCGTCGTGCACATCGGCCTCGACGCCATCCAGCTCGCACAGCAGGATCGCCGCCGCGTCCACCGGGTAGCCAGCATGGATGAAGTCCTCGGCCGCGCGGATCGCCAGGTTGTCCATCATCTCCAGGCCGCCGGGGATGATCCCGGCAGCGATGATCTCGGCCACTGCCCGGCCGGCGTCCTCGACGCTGTCGAAGCTGGCCAGCAGCACCCGCGCTACCTGGGGCTTGGGCAGCAGCTTGACGGTGACTTCAGTGACGATGCCGAGCATGCCTTCGGAGCCAGTGAACAGTGCCAGCAGGTCGAAACCTGGGCTGTCCAGGGCATCGCTGCCGAGGGTCAGGCGTTCGCCCTCGACTGTGAGGATTTCCACCTTGAGCAGGTTGTGCACGGTCAGGCCGTACTTGAGGCAGTGCACGCCACCGGCGTTCTCGGCGACATTGCCGCCGATGGAGCAGGCGATTTGCGAGGACGGGTCCGGCGCGTAGTACAGGCCGTGGGGCGCGGCCGCCTGGGAGATGGCAAGGTTGCGCACGCCGGGCTGCACACGGGCGAAGCGGCCCTGCGGGTTGACTTCGAGTATGCGGTTGAACCGTGCCATCACCAGCAGGATGCCTTTGGCCAGTGGCAAAGCGCCGCCCGACAGGCCGGTACCAGCGCCGCGTGCCACCACCGGCACGCCCCGCTGGTGGCAGAGCTTGAGCAACGTCTGCACCTGCTCCAGGCGCTCGGGCAGCACCACCAGCAGTGGCACCGTGCGGTAGGCCGAGAGGCCGTCGCATTCATAGGGCTTGAGGTCTTCCTCGCGGTGCAGGATCTCGAGGTCGGGCAAGGCAGCGCGCAGCGCTTGCAGCAGCGCCGCCCGGTTCACATCGGGCAGCGCGCCATCGACGCGTTCGTCGTACAGGATATTCATCGGCTCACTCGGCAACGGTTTTGTTGTTGTTGGCAAAGCGCTCACCCTTGCAGCCTGCGCGTGGCCACGGCAGGGGTCGAGTACGGGTTGAACTGGTCCTACCAGTTTTTGCCGTGAGTACTGGTTATTGATGGCTTTGCCCGGCTAGATTGAGGCAAGCGGTCTAAGTGGTCCTACCAGCAGGAGGGTACGCAGTGGGTACTGAAGGCAAGGCCAAGGTTGCCGACCAGGTGGCCGAACGGGTCGAGCGGCTGATCGTCGAAGGCGTGCTCAAGGTGGGCCAGGCCCTGCCGTCGGAGCGGCGCCTGGTGGACAAGCTGGGGTGCTCGCGCTCGGCGCTGCGCGAAGGCCTGCGCATCCTGCGCGGGCGCGGCATCATCGACACCGAGCAGGGGCGCGGTTCGTTCGTTGCCGACCTGACGGGCCATGCGGGCGCCACGCCTTTGATGCACCTGTTCGGCTCGCAGCCGCGCACGCTGTTCGACCTGCTGGAAGTGCGGGCGTTGCTGGAGGCCGAATCGGCGCGCCTGGCGGCGTTGCGGGCTACCGAGGTCGACCGTTTGCTGATCCGCCGGCGTTATGAAGAAATGTTGGCTGCGCACGAAGCCCCGGAAGCGATCGATGCCCGTGAACATGCCCGCCGCGACCATGCCTTTCACCGGGCGATCAGCGAGGCGTCGCACAACCCGGTGCTGGTGCATACCTTGCAATCGCTCAGTGACCTGACCTTGAGCACGGTGTTCGCCTCGGTCAACAACCTGTATTGCCGGCCGGCGCAGAAGCGCCAGATCGATCGCCAGCATGCGCGGCTGTATCACGCGGTGATGGAGCAGTTGCCCGAGCAGGCGCAGCGCGCGGCGCGCGAACACATCAACGGCATCCGCGACAGCTTGCGGGAGATCGAGCAGGAGGAGCAGCGCCTGGTAAGGGCTACCATGCGCATGGATGGCTGGGGTTGAAGGCTGGGGTTGAAGTTTCGTCTGTGCCGGCACTTTCGCGGGTAAACCCGCTCCCACAGGGGGACCGCACTGGGTTTGAAGTCGGTGCGGTTCCTGTGGAAGCGGGTTTACCCGCGAAGAGGCCGGTGCAGGATTACCTCAATCAATGATCGGCTATGCGGTCATCCTGCGAGAGGAGGGCCCGGGCCAGCTCTTCATCATTGGCCTGCAGGCCTGGGTTGTCCTTGCGGGCTTGTTCCAGCGCCGACTCCACATAGGCGCCACGGATTGCACCACCGCTGGCGACGTAGGCCGAAAGCTCGTCACGCGCCGGGATGATCCGTTTGTCGTCCTTGAAGGTCGAGTAAAGCGAGGCGGAAACACCGGCCGAGGTTGCGACGTCGCCTGCGTCGACGTCA
Organism: Pseudomonas pudica; assembly: GCF_015680405.1. Taxonomy (GTDB): domain Bacteria; phylum Pseudomonadota; class Gammaproteobacteria; order Pseudomonadales; family Pseudomonadaceae; genus Aquipseudomonas; species Aquipseudomonas pudica. The sequence goes on along the minus strand of NZ_JADLJS010000003.1, from coordinate 242,723 downwards.
GCCAGGGCAGCACCGGCAGGCAGCAGGAGCAGCAGCGCAGGGGCGAGGAGTAGGTGGCGCATGGTGTGTTCTCCAGTAGCATGAAGCCCAAGTAATTGAACCACTCAGTGTTTAAGAAAGCGCAGGTGGGGTGGTAGTTCCCTTGTTCAACGCTGGAGATTGCCGGGGCTGCTGCGCAGCCCATCGCCGGCAAGCCAGCTCCAACTGGGACCATTGACCGTTGCGGGCCAGGCGTGATCTGCTCGGGCTGATGGCCCAATCATTCAATGGATACTGAAGGTTCTCACCCATGCCCGACTACAAGCTGCATTGTTTCGCCGAATCCGGTAACGCCTACAAGGCTGCCCTGATGCTTGAGCTCACAGGCCTGGACTGGCAGCCGGTGTTCGTCGATTTCTTCAATGGCCAGACTCGCGAACAAGCCTGGCGCGACGAAGTGAACGAGCAGGGCGAGGTGCCGGTGTTGGAGCACGCCGGCAAATCCTTCACTCAGTCTGCGCTGATCCTTGACTACCTTGCGGAGAAAACCGGGCAGTTCGGCCCCCGCGACGAAGACGAAAAGCGCGAGATCTGGCGCTGGATGCTGTTCGACAACCACAAGTTCACCAGTTACTACGCGGCGCTGCGTTTTCTTTTCTGCCTGAAGAAAACCGGTGAAACGGACGTGACCCGGTTCCTGCGTGAACGTGCCATGGCAGCCTACCGTATTGTCGACGCGCACCTGGCGAAGACGCCGTTCATGGTCGGTGGCCGGTTGACTATCGCTGACCTGTCGTTGGCCGGGTATGTGTTCATGCCTGAGGACACTGGCATTGTGTTGGCGCAGTTCACCCACATCGAGGCATGGAAGGCGCGAATCCAGACGTTGCCAGGGTGGAAGCACCCGTATGAGCTGATGCCCCGCGCGGCATCCTGAGCAATCCGGCTCGCCAGGCCATGGTGCAGTGGCCTTTGGCGAGCAAGCCATTCTGATGACCGGTCGGTGACAAGCGCAGCGGCGTGGCTACGCTCAAAAAATCAAGAAACATCCTGAAATATTTGGCCGGCAAGGCCCTGAAGGATCTCGTTCACCGCTGCAGATGGAAGGCCGCACTGGCTAGCAAGTCGCCCCATGGGGGCCGGAAATCACAGGGTGCGTAATGCAACCCGGTGTTACTCCAAGCGGAGGCTCATGATGCTCAGGAAATGCTTGTTGGCTTTGGCTATCGGTGCAGTATTGTCGGCTTCGGCCGTGTTGGTGCCTGACTCCTTTGGCGTTACCTCCAGCGCGTACGCGAAGGATGGTGGCGGTGGTCACGGTGGCGGTGGAGGAGGCAGCGGCGGTGGCGGTGGCCATGGCGGCGGAGGCGGTGGTCATGGCGGTGGAGGTGGTGGTAGCGGCGGCGGTGGCTCGGGTGGTGGCCACGGCGGCAGTGGCAGCGGGCACAGTGGCGATGGTGGAGGGCATGGTGGCCCGGGTCATGATGGCCGCGGGCGCAATGGTGCTGATGATGGTGCCGACCACGAGGCCAACCACGAAGCAAATCATGAAGCCAACCATGAGGCGAATCACGAAGCGAATCACGACGTGGGCGAGCCACACGGTGTAGGGCATGGCGCTGATGATGGGGCTGACCATGATGTTGGGGATGATCGCGGAGGCGACCAGAACTAGCAGTTTGGGTGCCTGTGCCCGCGAAGAGGCCCGAACAGGCCATACACCATTCAGATCGACAACCGCACCACCCGGTTATCCAGCACCTGCTGCTCCTGCCCCCGCCGCTTGTTCACCACCAACTCACCGATCGCAATCAGCCGGGTGCGGGTGATGTTGCGCGACAAACCCAGCAACTGCGCGGTATGCACCTGGTTGTAATGGCAGAACCGATACGCCGACCGCAGCAGGGTATTTTCCACCTTTTCGTACAGGTCACCCGACTGCTCTTCGAACAAGCGGCTGAACGCCCGCTGCAGCAGATCCTCCACACCATTGCCCGCCGGCTCTTCCTCCTGCCGTTCGATACGCAGGTTGGACAAGCGCAGGTCCTGCGCCTGCACCGTGCCGTCGCCGCAGGTCAGCAAGCTGTGGTGAATCACGTTCTCCAACTCGCGGATGTTGCCCGGCCAACTGTATTCCACCAGTTTGGCCTGGGCCTTGGCGCTCAGTTCCACCGGCCCGTAGCCCAGCCGGTCGCTGTAGCTGCGGATGAAGTGCCGGGCCAAGGGCAGGATGTCGCCCGGGCGGTCGCGCAATGGGTGCAACTGCAAGGTCACCACGTTCAGCCGGTAGTACAGGTCTTCGCGAAAATGCCCGGCGTTAATGGCCTTTTCCAGCTGCACATTGGTCGCCGCCAGTACCCGCACATTGATCGGGATGCTCTTGCGCGACCCCAGCCGCACCACTTCGCGCTCCTGCAGCACGCGCAGCAGCTTGACCTGGATCGGCAACGGCAGGTCGCCGATTTCGTCGAGGAACAGCGTGCCGCCGTTGGCTTCCTCGAACCAGCCGGCCTTGGCCGCCAGGGCACCGGTGAAGGCGCCTTTTTCATGGCCGAACAGCTCCGCCTCGACCAGCGATTCGGAGAAGGCTCCGCAGTTGACAGCGACGAACGGGCCGTTGCGCCGGCCACTGAGGTTGTGGATGTGGCGTGCGACCAGCTCCTTGCCCGTGCCGGTTTCGCCGATGATCAGCACGCTGGCCTCGCTGGGGGCGACCTGTTGCAGGTGGGCAAGCAGCGCCTGCGACCTGGGGTCTTCGAAAACCTGTGCGGTGGCCCGGATCGAGGTGGCCAGTGTCGGGGACGGGGGGAGGGTCAGCAGTTGCATGGGCAATCCTCAGGAATAGAAGGATGGGGCAGGGCGCTTGTCGTTGAGGGCCCACTCGCCGAGTTCGTGGATACGGTAGTCCACTGGGTCGTGCAGGGTTTGCGTGCGCAGGTTGCGCCAGTGCCGGTCGAAACGTAGCGAGGCATGGGTGGCACGGGCGCCGGTGACCTCGAACAGGCGGTTACAGATGTCCAGGCCATGGCGGCTGGCGGCGACCTTGGCGGTGCCGATGGCCAGGGCCAGGTCGCCGCGCTCTTGCGCCGTGAGGGCGTGTTCCCTGGCCCAGGCGGCATCGAGCTGGCGTGCGGCCCGTTCGATCAGCAGGCGCACGCTCTCCAGGCCGACCCAGAACTCGCCGTAATGGCGCAGCACGTAGGGGTCTTCGGCGCTGCTGGCGGCGCTTGAGCGGAACCACGGCCGGCTTTCCTTGAGCGTGTACTGGCGGGCCTCCTCGAACGCCCCCTCGGCGATGCCGAGGAACAGGTTGGCGAAGTGCAACTGGGCAATCAGCGGGCGCAGGGCGGCGAACGGCGTGCTCAGGGGGCCAGGGTCGAGCAGCAGTTCGTTGTGCTCCACCCGTACCCGCTCGAACGTGGCGCTGCCGCTGTCGGTCTGGCGCTGGCCGATGTTGTTCCAGTCGCTGTGCAGGCTGATGCCGGTGCGGCCACTCGGGATGGCGGCAATCAGCAGCTTGCCGCCGGCACGTTCGTCCACCGCCGAGGCGATGAGCATTTCCGAGTCGCTGGCGCCGGAGCAGAAGCTTTTCTTGCCAGAAAACTCGCACCAGCCATCGAAGTGCTTGACCACGGTGCGTGTGTCCAGCGGGTTCAGGGCATTGCCCCAGAACCACTGCTTGCGGGCGGTCTGCTCGAACCACGGTTGCCATTGGTCCGGGCGCGAGAACAGGCGCACGGTGGCCAGCATCAGGTGATGGAAGCCGAACACGTGGGCGATGGAGCTGTCGACCCGGGCGAACTCGCGCACCACCGCGAAGGTGTCATGCCAGCTGGCGCCCTGGCCGCCGAAGGCCTGCGGGATCACCAGCGACAGCAGGCCGCTGTCACGCAGGGCATCGCGCTCGGCTTTTGGCGTGCCGCCACGCTCGTCGCGTTCGACGGCGGTCTGGGCAAACTGCCCGGCCAGTTCGCGGGCGATGATCAGGGCAGGGCGCTGGGCGGTATTCACAGGTGCATTCATGGCCGCTCCTCAGGCGCTCTTGCGCAGCGCATGATGAGCGCCGAACAGCGGCACGGCGCGCTCTGCGGCCAGGCGGATGCGGGCGGCAAGGGCTGCGCTGGACACCCGGTAGTCGGCCATTTCCGCCTGGCTGGCGAACACGCCGATGGGCAGCGTCAGGGCTTGCAGGAAGCTGAACAGTGGGCGCAGCTGGTGGTCGAGCACCAGCGCGTGGCGCTCGCTGCCGCCGGTGGCGGCGAGCAGCACCGGGGTGTCGACCAGGGCGTCCTGGCCGATCAGGTCGAACAGGTGCTTGAAGTGGCCGGTGAAGCTGCCGCGGTACACCGGCGTGGTCACCACCAGCAGGTCGGCTTTTTCCACCAGGCGCAGTTGCTGCTCGACGGCCTCGGGCAGTTCGCTGCGCCACAGGGCGCTGCCCAGCGGGCGGGCGATCTCGCCCAGTTCGATCAGGTGCGGCTTGATGTGCAGGTGCTGGGCCAGTTCGGCGAGGATCGCCTCGGTCAGGGCCAGGGTGCGCGATGGGCGGGCAGTGCCGCCGGACAGGGCTACGACGTTCAGTGGGGTGCTCATGGGCAGGTCTCCGGTGCTGGTTGAGCGGGGGACTTTGCTTGAGCAATCGTCGTGCCGAGTATGAATGTGCTTTTATTTCAACGGGTTAGCGCTTTTCTGATGGTTGCGGCGCTGTTGCCGTGCGGGCGTTGCCTGTTGATCGTGTGTTGCGCTGCAGACAGTTGGCCGGGTGTTGGCGGCTGTGCAGTGAGGACAGTTATAGAGCAATGCTTGATGGTTAAAAAAGAATAAGAATTCATATTCTTATGCGAATTGTGTTTTACGGGCATGCCGCCGCCTTACCGGTTCCGACAATCCCTTGTACGAACGCCACCAGTTGCTCTCTGGCGGCCATCACCGTTCCCCACTGGGCCTGACCGCACAATAACCCAAGTACCGCCTGGGCGATCGAACGCGCGCGCGATGCCGTCAAGCCGCACTCGGCTGCGACAATTTCGCTGAGCAGTCCGCTGTATTGCGCCTTCAACTGTTCAACCTGCAACAGTTGCTCTTCGTTCAGGTTCATGGCTTCGCGGGTCAGTAGCACCAGCTTGTCCGGGTTGGCCTGGCTGTACGCAACAAACGCCTGGACGAAGCACGGCAAGCGTTCACTGTTGGTACGGGCGCTTTTGAGGCATTGTCGGGTTTCATACAGCAGGTCGGTCAGGCTCGATTCGATCAGTTCGAACAGCAGGCCCTGTTTGCTCTCGATATGGTGGTACAGCGACCCGGCTCGGAGCCCCAGGTGGCTGGCCAGGTCGCGCAGGCCGATGGCCTGGTAGCCGTGGCTGGCAAACAGCGCGCTCGCCGCCTCCAGCAAGCGGTCCCGGGCATGCGGGGCGGGTACGGGCGGGTGGCTGGAGGCGGGCATGGCAGCACCTGTGGACGAATTGATGTTTGACCAAATGTAAGACAACAGGCATCTTACGTAAAGACTCAATCACGGAGGTGTTTTGTGGAAAATCAAACGGTGGTGATCGTAGGTGGCGCCTCAGGTCTGGGCCTGGAAACAGCCCGGCTGATGGTCAAGCGTGGCGCTGGCAAGATCGGCCTGATCGACCGCAACGAGCAATTGTTGCTGCAAGCAGCAGAAGAGCTGCGCGGGCAGGGTGTGGAGGTGGCGATCGCGGTGGGTGACATCGCCCGCAAGGACACTGCCCACGCGGCCTTCGACCAGATCGTCGAAGGCATGGGCCGGGTGCATTGCCTGGTCAACAGTGCGGCGATCTACCCGCGCAAGGATATCCTCGAGATCACTGACGAAGAGTGGGACCTGGAAAACGCCGTCAATATCAAGGGTACCTACCACATGATGGTCGCTGCGGTGCGCCACATGCAGCAGTACGTGGCAGCCCCGGCGGTGACCGGGCGCATCGTCAACGTCACTTCGGTTGATGCCTTCAAGGCCCACCCGCAAAACGCCCACTATGCGGCGACCAAGGCTGCGGTGGTGAGCCTGACCAAGTCGTTCGCCCAGGCCTGTGCCAAGGACCAGATCCTGGTCAATTCGGTGGCCCCGGCCGGTTTTGCCACCGAGCGCGCCAAGCAGCTGGGCTTCCTTGGTGAACTGGCAGCGGCCAACCCGTTGGGTCGCGCCGCGGAACCAGCAGAAATCGCCGAGTGGATCGTGATGATGGGCAGCAGCCGCAACAGCTACGCCACCGGTGAAAACGTGATCGTCAGCGGGGGTTACATCTATGCCTGAAGTCGCATTTCCCGAGGGCTACCAGCGCGCGCTGGTGACTGGGGCTACCAGCGGTATCGGCAAGGCCATCGTACTGGCGCTGCGTGACGCCGGCCTGCAGGTGATTGCGGTCGGGCGCAGCCCGGAAGCGCTCGCGGAGCTGGCTGGCGAGCCGGGTGTGACCATCTTGCAGGCGGATGTGCGCGACTACCGTTCGCTGGCTGTTGCGCTGGAAGGGCAAGCGGTGGATGTGCTGGTCAACAACGCGGGCATTCTTTCCACCCGTGCGGCGTTCCAGGACATCGACGAAGCCGAAATCGACAACATGCTCGACATCAACCTCAAGGCGCCGCTGCACCTGGCGCGCCAGGTGCTGCCGGGCATGGTCGGACGGGGCAGGGGGCATCTGTTCTTCATTGGCTCCAGTGCTGGCCGCGCGCCGCACCCGGGGGCTGCTGTATACGGGGCGTCCAAGGCTGGTGTAAGCCTGTTCTGCGATGCCTTGCGCTGTGACTTGCTGGGCAGCGGGGTGCGGGTGACCGAGATTGCCCCGGGCAGGGTGCAGACCCAGCTGTACAAGACCGCCATGGGCATGCAGGCGGCGGGCAGCGAACTGTATGACGGTTATGAGTCGATCCAGCCGGAGGATATTGCACAGCTGTTGCTGGCGGCGCTGAAGATGCCGCGGCAGGTGGATGTGTCGCGGCTGGAAGTGTTCCCCACGGCGCAGGCGGTGGGCGGCGGGCGGATGGTCAAGACCGGCGGTTGATCCGCTAGTTGTATTGGCTGTGCAGGTCTCTTCGCGGGCACGCCCGCTCCCACAGGTACTGTACTGCTCTCAAGGTCTGTGGTGATCCTGTGGGAGCGGGCATGCCCGCGAAGAGGCCGGCACTGGCGCAGCAGATTTCAGCAAATAGGTGCTTGACCACATGTAAGACAACATATAACTTACATGAAGACCGCTTCAGCGGATCGAGACAACTACAAAGCATTGCAGGGGATATGACGATGACTGCGACATCATGCCGGGTCGGCGTGGACATAGGCGGGACCTTCACCGATATCGCGCTGGACGTGAACGGCGTGCTGCATTCGACCAAGATCCTGACCGACTACGAGCTGCCGGAACGGGCCATCCTCACTGGCGTGCGCCAAGTGGTGGAGCAGGCGGGCCTGTCGCTGTCGGACATCGATCAGCTGATCCATGGCACCACCCTTGCCACCAATGCGCTGATTGAGCGCCGTGGCGCACGCACCGCCTTCATCACCACCGAAGGCTTCCGTGACACCCTTGAAATGCGCACCGAAAACCGCTTCGAGCAGTACGACATCAACATCGTCCTGCCGCCGCCGCTAATCGACCGCGAACACCGCTACACCCTGCGCGAACGCCTGGATGTCAAAGGCCAGGTACTGATCGCCCCGGCGCAGGCCGAGATCGACGCATTGGTCGAGCGTATCGCCGAAGGCAACTACCAGAGCGTGGCTATCGGCTTCATCCACAGCTACGTCAATGGTGCCCACGAGCGCCAGTTGCGCGATGCCCTGCAGGCGCGTCTGCCGCAACTGTCAATTTCCATCTCCAGCGAAGTTTCGCCGCAGATGCGCGAGTTCGAGCGCTTCAATACCGTATGCGCCAACGCCTACGTCAAGCCGCTGATCAAGTCCTACCTGGACCGCCTGGTGGTCACCCTCAAGGAAGCCGGCGCCGACTGCCCGGTTTTCATGATCCACTCCGGTGGCGGCATCATCTCGGTGCAGAGTGCCGCTGAATTCCCGGTACGTCTGGTGGAGTCCGGTCCAGCCGGCGGCGCCATCTTCGCTGCCGATATCGCTCGCCGGTACCAGCTGGAGAACGTGCTGTCATTCGACATGGGCGGCACCACGGCAAAAATCTGCCTGATCGAAGACCAGGTGCCGAAAACCGCGAAAACCTTCGAGGTTGCACGTACCTATCGCTTCAAGAAGGGCAGTGGTATGCCGATTTCCATTCCGGTGGTCGAGATGGTCGAGATCGGCGCCGGCGGCGGGTCCATTGCCAGCATCGACAGCATGCGCCAGATTCGCGTTGGCCCGCATAGCGCGGCTTCCGAGCCAGGCCCGGCCTGTTACGGCCGTGGCGGTCAGGAGCCGACCATCACCGACGCCAACCTGCTGCTCGGCCGCCTGGACGCCGACAACTTTGCCGGTGGCGCGTTGCGCCTCTCCACCGACAATGCCGCCAACGCCATGGCTCGGGTCATCGGCCAGCCGCTGGGCATGCAGGCCGATACCGCAGCCTTTGGCGTGTGCGAAGTGGTCGACGAGAACATGGCCAACGCTGGTCGCGTGCATGCGGTGGAGAGTGGCAAGGATATCGCCGACTACACCATGATCACCTTCGGTGGCGGCGGTCCGCTCCACGCTGCACGGCTGTGCGAAAAGATGGGCGTGGCGCGCTTCATTGTCCCGGCCGGCGCCGGTGTGGGCTCGGCCATCGGCTTCCTGCGTGCGCCATTCGGCTACGAAGCCGTGCGCAGTGCCTTCGTGCGCCTGTCCGAATTCGAGGCCGTGCAGGTCAATGGCCTGATCGACGAGATGAAAGCCGAGTCGCTGGGCTTCCTGCGTCAAGGTATGCCAACCGGTGAGCCGGAAATGGAATGCACCGCGTTCATGCGCTATGTCGGCCAAGGTTGGGAAATTCCGGTTGCCCTGCCGTTCAAGGCCTTCAGCGCCGCGGATATGGTGGAGTTCAAGGCCCGTTTCGAAGAAGCCTATACCCGCTTCTTCGGTCGCCCTATCGAAGGGCCGGATATCGAAATCGTCAGCTGGTCGGTCAAGGCCAGTTCACCGTTGCCACCGGTACAGCAAATCGAAGAAGTGGGTGCCGCCTACCGCTCCCATGAAGTCGCCCGCCGCCAGGTGTTCGACGTGGCTGCCGGCGGTTTCGTCGAGGCCGGCATCCATCCGCGCGAGGAACTGCAGGTCGGTGCCCGCGTCGATGGCCCGGCAATCATCGTCGAGCGCGAAACCTCGACCTTCGTCACCTCCAACTTCACCGCCACGGTCCAGCCAGACGGCTGCCTGCTGGTCGTGCGCCGCTAACGCCTGAATTCGGAAGCCAGAACCATGAGCGATACTTTGATCGACATTCAAATGCAGGTGATGTGGAACCGCCTGGTCTCGGTGGTCGAAGAGCAGGCCCTGACCCTGATCCGCACCGCATTCTCCACCAGCGTGCGCGAGGCCGGCGACCTGTCTGCCGGGGTGTTCGACCGCGCCGGCAACATGCTGGCCCAGGCCGTCACCGGCACCCCCGGCCACGTCAATACCATGGCCGAGGCGGTGGTGCACTTCATCAACGACATCGGCGAAGACAACATCTTCGAAGGCGACGTGTATGTGACCAACGACCCGTGGAAGGGTACCGGCCACCTGCACGACATCACCATCGTTTCGCCGTCGTTCTACAAGGGCAGGCTGATTGGTTACTTTGCCAGTACCGCCCACGTGGTCGACATCGGTGGCCGTGGCTTTGGCCCGGACGCCCGCGAGGTATACGAGGAAGGCCTGTTCATCCCGATCATGAAGCTGTTCGAGCGCGGCAAGGTCAACCGCGACCTGATAAACATACTGCGCAACAACGTACGCGAGAACGACCGGGTGGTGGGCGACTTCTATGCGCTGTCGGCGTGCAACGAGACTGGTCACAAGCGCCTGATCGACATGCTCGAAGAGTTCAGGCTGGATGACCTGGAGCACATTGGTGGCTTCATCCTCGAACACAGCCGCCGCGCCACGCTGGAGTGCTTCAAGGCGCTGCCGCATGGCACCTACAGCAACAGCATGACCCTCGATGGCTACGACGTGCCTGTGACCCTGGCGGTAACCATCACTGTCGGCCCCGATGGCATCAACAGCGACTTCACAGGCACATCGGGCATGAGCCAGTTCGGCATCAACGTGCCGCTGGGCTATGCCAAGGCCTACGCCTGTTATGGCCTCAAGTGCATCGTGGCGCCGGAAATCCCCAACAACACTGCCTCGCTGGCGCCGTTCGAGGTCACTGCGCCCGAGGGCTGCATCCTCAATGCCAAGCACCCGGCGCCGGTGTCGGTGCGCCATGTGCTGGGTCACTTCGTGCCCGACCTGGTGCTGGGGGCACTGCATAAGTGCCTGCCGGGCAAGGTGCCGGCCGAGGGGGCCAGCGCCTTGTGGAACCTGCACCTGAGCGTGCGCCCGCTGGAGAGCAACCCGAACGGTCGCAACGCCGAGATGCTGATGTTCAACAGCGGCGGCATGGGGGCGCGTTCAGCGATGGATGGCCTGAGCGCCACGGCATTCCCCAGTGGTGTGCACACCATGCCGGTGGAAGCCACAGAACACGCCGGCCCGGTGGTGGTGTGGCGCAAGGAGCTGCGTGAAGGCTCCGGCGGTGCCGGCCAACTGCGCGGCGGCCTGGGGCAGGAGATTGAAGTGTCGGCGGCCGCGGGCTACAGCTTCCGCTTCAGCGCCATGTTCGATCGCATCCAGCATGCCGCCCGCGGCCTGGAGGGTGGCAAGCAGGGCGCTGAAGGTTATGTCGGCCTGGATGACGGCAGCCTGCTGCGCGGCAAGGGCCAGCAGTTCGTGCCGGCCGAGCGCCGCCTGGTGTTGCGCCTGCCGGGTGGTGGTGGCTATGGCGACCCGCGTCAACGCGACCGCCAGCAGGTCGAGCGTGACCTGCGCTTTGGCTACATCAGCGCCGAGCAGGCGCGCAACGACTACGGCTTCGATGCCGCCCAGGAGTGCTAGACGATGGATGTGCAAAGCAGCCGCGTGCGCGCGGTAAAAAGCTCACCGAGCATGGCCGTGTCGGTGCTGGCCAAACAGATGCTGGCCCAGGGCGAGCCGGTGATCAACCTGGCGCTCGGCGAGCCGGATTACAACGTACCGGCTCATGTGATCGAAGCCGCCTACCAGGCGATGCTGGCAGGCAACAACCATTACACCGGGCCCAACGGCCTGGAGGTGTTGCGCCAAGCCATCGTCGACAAGTTCGCTCGGGAAAACGACCTGGTCTATGGGCTGGACGAAATCTGTGTAGGCAACGGTGCCAAGCAACTGCTGTTCAACGCCTTCCTGGCCACCCTCGAGCCGGGTGACGAGGTAATCACCCCGGCACCTTACTGGGTGTCGTACACCGACATGGCCATGCTCAACGGTGGCGTGCCCAGGGTCATCCCGTGCACTGCCGAGCAGGGCTTCAAGCTGCGCCCCGAGCAGCTGGAGGCGGCGATCACCCCGCGTACCCGCTGGGTGATGCTCAACTCGCCGAACAATCCGAGCGGGGCGATCTTCACCCGTGAAGAGTTCGCAGCACTGGGCAAGGTACTGGAGCGCCACCCCAAGGTGCTGGTGATTTCCGACGAGATCTACGAGCACATCGTGTTGGGCGACCAGCCGTTCGTGTCCTTCGTTACCGCCTGCCCGCAGTTGCGCGAGCGCACCTTGCTGATCAACGGCGTTTCCAAGGCCTATGCCATGACCGGTTATCGGCTGGGTTACGCGGCAGGCCCCAAGGACCTGATCGTGGCGATGAACAAGACCCAGTCGCAGACGACCACCTGTCCGTCGAGCATCTCGCAGCTGGCGGCGGTGGCGGCGTTGAATGGGCCGCAGGACTTCGTGCGTGACGCCAACCGCGAGTTTCAGGCGCGCGGTGCGCTGGTGGTACAGGGGCTGGCGCAGATCCCGGGCCTGCAATTGCAGATGCCGCAGGGCGCGTTCTATGCGTTCCCCGAGGTCAGTGCCTTCATTGGCAAGCGCACGCCAGATGGCCAGGTCATTGGCAACGATGCGGACCTTGCGGCCTACCTGTTGCGGGTCGGCAAGGTCGCCACCGTGCCGGGTTCGGCGTTTGGCCTGGAGCCCTACATTCGTCTGTCGTTCGCCACATCGCGGCAGGAACTGGAACAAGCCCTGGGGCAGCTGCGCGACGCGTTCGCGGCGCTGTCCTGAGCCCACCAAGCAATCGAGGTAACACATGAGCAAGCCTTTCAAACGCCTGCTGATCACCGGCGCCGCCGGGCGCCTGGGCAGTGTGCTGCGCAAGCACCTGGCAGCCTTCGCCGATGAGCTGCGCCTGACCGACATCGCTGACATGGGCCACGCTGCACCCCATGAGCAATTGGTGCGTTGCGACCTGGCCAACTTCAACGACGTGCTGCCGTTGACCGAAGGTGTCGACGCCATCGTGCATGCCGGTGGCGTGCCGGTGGAGGACACTTTCGAGAAGATCCTCAACGGCAACATCGTCGGTACCTACAACATCTACGAAGCTGCGCGGCGCAATGGCGTCAAGCGGGTGGTGTACACCAGCTCCAACCACGCCATCGGCTTCCATGACCGCACCGAGACCATCGACGCTACCGCTGCGCACCGCCCCGACAGCCTGTATGGCGTCAGCAAGTGCTTTGCCGAGGACCTGGGCCGCTACTACTGGGACAAGTTCGCCATCGAGTCGGTCAACCTGCGCATCGGTTCGTCATTCCCCGAGCCTCTGGACCGGCGCATGCTCGCCACCTGGCTGTCGTTCGACGACTTCGCCCAGCTCACCGAGCGCTCGCTGCTGGCGCCGCGGGTCGGGCACATGATTGTCTATGGCATGTCGGCCAACCGCGAAAGCCTGTGGGACAACCGCCTGGCTTCGTCGCTTGGCTACGTGCCCAAGGACAGTGCTGACGACTACCGCGACAAGGTCCTGGCCGAGCACCCGCCGCTGCACCCGAACGAACCGGCCGCGCGCTACCACGGCGGCAACTTCGCTGGTGCCGGGCACTTCGAAGACAAGTAGATATCTCCACATCAGCAGAGAGTGCATTACATGGCTTCCACCGCTAAACAACAGAATTACGATGTGGTGATCGTCGGCGGCGCGGTCAACGGCAGCGCCACCGCCTATTTCCTGGCCAACAACCCGGATTTCAAAGGTTCGGTGCTGGTCATCGAGCGCGACTGGACCTACAACAAGTCAGCCACCGCGCTGTCCAGCAGCTCGATCCGCCAACAGTTCTCCAACCCGATCAACATCGAGATCTCCAGGTTCGGCGCCGAGTTCGTGCGCAACTTCCCGGAGGTGATGGAAGTGGACGGCGATCGCCCGGACCTGGCCTTTCACGAGAACGGTTACCTGTTCCTCGGTGACGACAAAGGTTATGAAGTGCTGCGCCGCCTGCACGATACCCAGGTATCCCACGGTGCCGATGTACGTCTGCTCGACCCCGAGCAACTGCAACGCAAGTTCCCCTGGGTCAACATCGACAGCCTGGCCGGTGCCAGCTATGGCCAGAGCGGCGAAGGGTGGTTCGACAGCCTGGGCATGCTCAATGGCTTCCGCCGCAAGGCGCGCTCGATGGGCATCGAGTATATCGAGAACGAAGTGGTCGGTATCCAGCGTGAAGGCGAGCGCATCACCGGTGTGCAACTGGGCAGTGGCGAGCGTATCGGCTGCGGCCTGCTGGTCAACTGCGCCGGCACACGTGGCACCAAGGTCGCTCGTATGGCCGGCCTGGATATTCCGGTTGAGCCACGCCGCCGTTCGCTGTTCGTGTTCGACTGCCGCACCCCGCTGGAAGGTACCGTGCCGCTGACCATCGACCCGACCGGTGTGTTCTTCCGCCCTGAAGGCAAGTTCTACCTGGGCGGCACCTACCCGAAAAACGACCCGGAAGTCGACTTCGAAGACTTCGACGTATTGCACGAGGAGTTCGACGAGGAGGTGTGGCCGATTCTTGCGGAGCGCGTGCCGGCGTTCGAAGGCATCAAGGTGGTCAACTTCTGGGCCGGGCACTATGACTTCTGCGTTCTCGACCACAACGCCATCGTCGGCCCGCACAACGAGGTGGGCAACTTCCTGTTCTGCAACGGCTTCAGCGGCCATGGCCTGCAGCAGGCACCGGCCATCGGCCGTGGGCTGTCCGAGCTCATCACCTATGGCGGCTACCGTTCGCTTGATCTGGGTGCGCTGAGTTACCAGCGGGTAATCGACAACAAACCGTTCCTGGAAGATTCGGTCATCTGACCGCAGCGCCTGAGGGAGAACAACAATGAGCAACTCCGAAGTGAAGCGCAGTGGCGGCCAGGTGCTGGTCGATGCCCTGCGGGTGAATGGTGTCGAGCGCGCCTTCTGCGTGCCGGGCGAGAGTTACCTGGCAGTGCTGGATGCGTTGCACGATGTGCAGGATGAAATCGACCTGATCGTTTGTCGCCAGGAGGGTGGTGCGGCATACATGGCCGAGGCCTACGGCAAGCTGACCGGCAAGCCGGGCATCTGCTTCGTCACCCGTGGCCCCGGCGCCACCAATGCCTCGGTGGGCGTGCACACGGCGTTTCAGGACTCTACGCCGATGCTGCTGTTCATCGGCCAGGTGGCCCGCGACCAGATCGAGCGCGAAGCCTTCCAGGAAGTGGACTACCGACGCATGTTCGGCCAGATGGCCAAGTGGGTGGTGCAGATCGACGATGCCGCGCGCATTCCCGAGCTGGTCAACCAGGCCTTTCAGCGTGCCATCAGCGGCCGCCCCGGCCCGGTGGTGATCGCCTTGCCGGAGGACATGCTGACCGACCTGGTGCAGGTGGCCGATGCGCGTCCGGCGCGACGCGTCGAAGCCGCCCCGGCGCCACAGGCGCTGGGCGAGCTGCAGGCCCTGCTGGGCAACGCCAGCAAGCCGCTGGTGATTGCCGGTGGAGGCGGCTGGAACGACCAGGCGGTGGCCGACCTGAAGCGCTTCGTGCAGGTGCAGAACCTGCCGC
Organism: Pseudomonas pudica; assembly: GCF_015680405.1. Lineage (GTDB taxonomy): Bacteria > Pseudomonadota > Gammaproteobacteria > Pseudomonadales > Pseudomonadaceae > Aquipseudomonas > Aquipseudomonas pudica. Next base: position 227,716 of record NZ_JADLJS010000003.1, on the reverse strand, counting down.
TGGCAGCTTCGTTCCGTTGCCAGGACCTGTTCGACAACACCGACTCGCACTATGCCGGCGACCTCGGGCTGGCTGCCGGGCCGGTACTGGTCGAGGCGGTGAAGCAGTCGGACCTACTGATCGTGGTGGGCGCGCGCCTGGGCGAGATGACCACAGGCGGTTATGCGCTTGTCGACATTCCGACGCCGAAACAGGCGCTGGTGCATGTGCACGCCAGTGCCGAGGAAATCGGCAGGGTGTACCAGCCGACCTTGGGCATCAATGCCGGGCCGGCCAGTTTCCTGAGCCAGGCGGCTGCGTTGCCAGCCGCGCGCCCCGAGGCGTTCGCCGACTGGGTCGCCAGCCTGAACAGCGGCTACCGTGGCAACTTCGAAACGCCACGCTCGCCGGGCGATGTGCAGATGAGCGAAGTGATTGCCTGGCTGAACAAGACCCTGCCGGCCGACAGCATTCTCACCTGCGGTGCCGGCAACTACACCGGCTGGGTGCATCGCGGTTACCAGCACCGTGTGTTCCGCACGTTGCTCGGGCCAACCAACGGGTCCATGGGGTATGGCGTGCCGGCGGCGGTGGCAGCCAAGCTGACCTATCCGCAACGTACTGTGGTGGCATTTGCCGGTGACGGCTGCTTCCTGATGAATGGCCAGGAGCTGGCCACGGCGGCGCACTACGACGCCCACCTGATCACCGTGGTGGTCAACAACGGCATGTACGGCACTATCCGCATGCACCAGGAGCGCAGCTACCCGGGGCGGGTGTCCGGCACCGAGCTGCACAACCCTGACTTCGCCGCCCTGGCGCGTGCCTATGGGCTGCACGGTGAAACCGTCACCCGCACCGAGGACTTCGCTGCCGCTTTCGAGCGTTGCCAGGCTTCTGGCAAGCCGGCGCTGATCGAAGTGCAGGTCGACCCCGAAGCCCTGACCCCGCGCATGACCCTCAGCCAGATCCGCGACAAGGCCATGCAAGCCAAGCGCTGATTCGCCTCAGGTGGGGCGCGGTACGGCCCCACCTTTTTTCCTTTTTCGAACGAGTCAATCGACATGAACCTTGCCGATCGTGATCTGCTGCGTGAAGTTTGCTATATCGACGGAAAATGGCTGGCGGCCGACAGTGGTCAGCGCATTGCCGTGACCAACCCGGCCAGCGGCGAAGTGCTCGGCCATGTGCCGCGCATGGGGGCGGATGAAACCCGTCGCGCCATCGCCGCTGCCGAACGTGCCTTGCCGGCTTGGCGGGCGCTTGCTGCCAAGGAGCGTGCCGCCCGGCTGCAGGCCTGGTTCCGCGAAATCCTCGCCCACCAGGAGGATCTGGCGTGCATCATGACGGCCGAACAGGGCAAGCCGCTAGCCGAGTCCCGTGGCGAGATTGCCTTTGCGGCAGCCTATGTGGAGTTTTATGCAGAAGAGGGCAAGCGCATTTATGGTGATGTAATTCCTTCGCCGAGCGCTGATCGTCGGTTGATCGTCACCAAAGAGCCGATTGGCGTCTGCGCGGCGATTACGCCATGGAATTTTCCGGCGGCGATGATCACCCGTAAGGCGGCGCCGGCTTTGGCGGCGGGTTGCACGCTGGTGCTCAAGCCGGCCTCGCAAACTCCGTTCAGCGCGCTGGCGCTGTGCGTGCTGGCCGAACGCGCTGGTATCCCTGCGGGCGTGCTAAGCGTGGTGACTGGTGACTCGGCGGCCATCGGCGGGGAGCTGACGGCCAGCCCGGTGGTGCGCAAGTTGTCGTTCACCGGCTCCACGCCCATCGGCATCCAGTTGCTGCAGCAGTCGGCGGCGACGGTGAAGAAGGTGACCATGGAGCTGGGTGGCAATGCGCCGTTCATCGTGTTCGATGATGCCGACCTGGAAAAAGCCGTGGAGGGGGCGCTGATCGCCAAGTTCCGCAACAGCGGGCAGACCTGCGTGTGCGCCAACCGGTTCTATGTTCAGGGTGGTATCTACGAGCGCTTCGTGGCGCGCTTTGCCGAGCGCGTGGCTGAGCTGGTGGTGGGGCGGGGCGATGCGCCCGGGACCCAGGTCGGGCCTATGATCGACGGGCGTGCTGCCAGTGGTGTCGAGCGGCTGGTGGGTGAAGCGGTGGAGGCCGGGGCACGTGTGCTGGCCGGTGGGCGCCGGCATGCGCTGGGCGAGGCGTTTTTCGAGCCTACCTTGCTGGCGGATGTGACGCCGGACATGCGCGTGGCACGCGAGGAGATCTTCGGGCCGGTGGCGCCGATCTTCCGCTTCGGTAGCGAGGAGGAGGTGATTGCCCAGGCCAACGACACCGAGTTCGGCCTCGCCTGCTACCTGTATGCGCGGGATGTCGGGCGAATCTGGCGGGTGTCCGAGGCGTTGGAGTATGGGATGATCGGGGTCAACGTCGGCGTGGTGGCGACCGAGGTGGCGCCGTTTGGTGGGGTGAAGGCTTCGGGCTTGGGTAGGGAAGGGTCGCGCTACGGGATCGAGGATTACCTCGAGGTCAAGTATGTGTGCCTGGGGCTTTGAGGTGATTCCGGGCCGCTGATGCTGCCTGTGCTGGCCTCTGCGCGGCCGGTACAGGATAGCCATCAGGCCTTGCTGTCGAGCAACCGCTGATACCGCGACAAGCTTTCTTCCAGGTGCTTGCGCAGCGCCGTGCGCGCACTGGCCACATCGCCCATGCTGATTGCCGAGAGGATCGCCCCGTGCTCTCGGCCGATCTTCTTGATGTGCGCCTGGCGGTTCTTGCCCGTCACCTGCCCATGCTTGAGGTTCAAATCGAGGATGATGTCCGGGCCCAGCGCTTCCAGCAGCTGGGTGAAGTGCGGGTTGTTGGTGGCACGGGCAATTGCCAGGTGGAATTCGAAGTCGGCCCTGGCTTCTTCCTCCTGCGTGGCACCGTCCAGTGAGTTGAAACGGTCGAATGCCTCGGTGATTGCCGCCATGCTGGCCGGGCTGCGGCGCTCGGCTGCGCGGGCCACCGACTCGGTTTCGATCCCCAGGCGCAGTTCCAGGATCTGCGCGGCGGCACGCACGTCATCAACCACGCTGTCGATGGCAAAGCCGATGCGTTTCACGTCCTGCTCGACCACGAAGACGCCCACGCCCTGGCGGGCGATCAGGCGCCCACCCAGGCGCAGCGAGGCTACCGCCTCACGGATGACCGGGCGGCTGACGTTGAATTCCTTGCACAGCTCCTGTTCGGACGGCAGCTTGTCGCCCGGGCCGTAGGTGCCGTTGTCGATCCGGCCGGAAAGCTCCTGGATCACGGTTTCCGCCAGATTGGCGCGACGCGTGCCTAACGACGCATTCATAAAAGAGTTGCTCCTGAAACTGATTGGCTCATCACGGTTGATTCTCCGGCAGGTTGCGCGCAGCCCTCATGCCCCTTGCGGCGGGATCCGTAGCCAACCAGCGGTGATGTTGTAGGCATATGTTATCAAACATCTGATCTGTAGGAGCGGGCTTCCCCCCCGAGCAGGTCTCCACGCATGCCTGTAAATTTTAACCACGGCTCAAGCATACACCCATTGACAGTTGCCTGCTGACTGTTATCTTACAAGTGCGATGGCGTTCCGGCCAATTCGCATGCGGTAAGCGATGTCGAGGTTCGTCCAATCACTACTGGGAGCTGAGCATGAATAACAACAAGGGAGGGCGTGCAGCCCTCGCGACCGCGGTAACGTTGCTGATGGCCATGGGGACGGCAAACGCAGCAGACAGTGAAATCGTCAGGATCGGCTTCGCCGGCCCCCTGACCGGCCCTTCGGCGCACCAGGGACAGGATGTCGAGCACGGCATCCAGATTGCCGTTGATGAAGCCAACGAACAGCAACTGAAGATCGGCGACAAGGTCGCCCGGTTCAAACTGGTCTCCGAAGACGATGTCGCCGACCCGCGCACCGGCACGGCGGTCGCGCAACGCCTGGTGGACTCGAAAGTGGCGGTGGTGATCGGCCATTACAACTCCGGCACCAGTATCCCCGCCTCGAAGATTTACGCCGCCGCCGGCATCCCGCAGATCTCGCCCTCGGCCACCAACCCCACCTTGACCCGCCAGGGCATCCCTTCGGTGTTCCGTACCGTCAACGACGATGCCACCCTGGGCCGCTACGCTGGCAACTACCTGGTCAGCCAGCTCAAGGCCCAGCGCATCGCCATTTTCGATGACCGCACCGCTTACGGCCAGGGCCTGGCCGACGAGGTGACCAAGGCAGTCAAGGCTGCCGGCGGTAATGTGGTGGTGCGCGAGTACACCAACGACAAGTCCACCGACTTCAACGCCATTCTCACCACCGCCAAGGCACAGAAGGCCGATGCGGTGTTCTTCGCCGCCCTCGACTACCAGGCCGCACCGATGGCCAAGCAGATGAAGAATCTTGGCCTGAAGGCGCGCTTCATGAACATCGGCAACCTGCCCAACGACTCGTTCAGGCAGATGGCCGGCAGCGCCGCCGAGGGCACCTACGCCTGGAACTACGGCACGCCGCTGCTGGACATGCCCAAGGGCGCGGCCTTCGAGCAGAAGCTCAAGGACAAGTTCGGCGTGGGCGTAGTGCAGTCGTCGCCAGCCGCGTATGACGCCACCTGGGCAGCGATCAACGCCATGGTCAAGGCCGGCTCCGACGACCCCAAAGTGTACCTGCCAGTGCTCAAGAGCCAGAGCTACGAAGGCGTCACCGGCACCATCGCCTTCGATGATCAAGGCAACCTGAAGAACCCGGCGGCTACCGTGTTCCAGTTCGCCGACGGCGGCTGGAAAACCCTGTCGGTCCAGCGCGACTGAGCGCCACCCCCATAACAAGCAGGCGCCGGCCTGCCACATAACAAGAAGACTTTTCCCACCTGCCAGGCCTGTCGGCGTGTGGCGCTGAGCCGCCGCGCGCCGACGACAACGCAGTTTCGAGGATTCAGCGCGTGGACGGTAATTTCGATATCTTGTTGCAACAGGTCCTCAACGGCCTGGTGCTGGGCAGCATCTATGCCCTGGTAGCCTTGGGCTACACCATGGTCTACGGCATCATCGGCCTGATCAACTTCGCCCATGGCGAGGTGGTGATGGTCGGCGCCATGGTGACCATTTCGGTACTGACGATGCTCGCGGGCGCAGGTTTTGCCCCAGGCATCATCACCTTGCTGCTGGCGATCATGGCTGCGGTGGTGGTGTGCATGCTGCTGGCCCAGGGCATGGAAAAGTACGCCTACCGGCCCTTGCGCAAAGCCCCGCGGCTGACCCCGCTGATTCTCGCCATCGGCATTTCCATCGCCCTGCAGAACCTGGCGATGATGATCTGGGGGCGCGGCTACAAGACCTTCCCCGAGGTGGTCGAGACCCAGCCGGTGGACGTGTTCGGCGCCACCATTACCAACGTGCAGCTGTCGATCATGCTGATTGCGGTGGTGATCATGCTCGGCCTATGGCTGCTGGTGGACAAGACCCGTCTGGGCAAGGCCATGCGTGCCACCGCCCAGAACCAGGAGGTGGCCGGGCTGATGGGCATCAACATCAACCGGGTGATCAGCGCCACCTTCCTCATCGGTGCCAGCCTGGGCGCCATCGCCGGGGTAATGCGCGCGGTCAACTACGGCCAGGCCGATGCCTACATGGGCCTGCTGCTGGGCCTGAAGGCATTCTCGGCGGCAGTGCTCGGCGGCATTGGCAACCTTTTCGGGGCCATGGCCGGCGGCCTGTTGCTGGGGCTGATCGAGTCGCTGGCAGCGGGCTACACCGGGCAGATCACCGGTGGCTTCCTCGGTGCCAACTATCAGGACATCTTCGCCTTCGCGGTGCTGATCCTGGTGCTGCTGTTCCGCCCGAACGGCCTGCTTGGCGAACGCCAGGCTGACCGGGCGTAAGGAGTCGGCCATGAAAAACCTCAAGAGCCAATACTTGCTGTTGATCCTCGGCTTCATTGCCTTGCCGTTCCTGGTCGAGGCCATCCCCATGCTCGGCCCGACCTGGGTGCGCATCCTGGGCTTCGCCATGCTCTACGTGTTGCTGGCGTTGGGCCTGAACATCGTCATCGGCTACGCCGGCTTGCTCGACATGGGCTACATCGGCTTTTACGCCATCGGTGCCTACCTGTACGCCTTGCTTGCCTCGCCGCACCTGCAGATGGCCGGCCTGGTCGAAGGCGTGCTGGACTGGCCGGTATGGGTGATCATCCCGCTGGCGGCAGTAGCCGCGGCCATCTGTGGGGTGTTGATCGGCGCGCCGGTGCTCAAGCTGCGCGGTGATTACCTGGCGATCGTCACCTTGGGCTTCGGCGAGATCATCCGCATTTTCATGAACAACCTGGACCAACCGGTGAACCTCACCAATGGCCCCCAGGGCATCAGCAACATCGCTCCGCTGCACGTGGATGGCGCAGCATGGGCGCATGCCCCGGGGGAGGGTGCAGCGCCGCTGCTGTCGCTGCAGCAGAGCTGGAGCCTGTTCGGTCTGCAAGTGTCGCCGGTGATCAGCTACTACCTGTTCTTCCTGGCCATCGTCATCCTCAGCATCGTGCTGTCCAAACGCCTGGAAGTATCGCGTATCGGCCGTGCCTGGATGGCCCTGCGCGAGGACGAAGTGGCTGCCGAGGCCATGGGGCTGAACAAGCGCAACCTCAAGCTGCTGGCGTTCGCCATGGGCGCCACTTTCGGCGGCGTGTCCGGCGTGCTGTTCTCCAGCTACCAGGGCTTTGTCAGCCCCGAGTCGTTCACCCTGATGGAGTCGATCATGGTCCTGGCCATGGTGGTGCTCGGTGGCATGGGTTCGATCCGTGGCGTGGTGCTGGGCGCGCTGATCCTGTCGGTGATGCCGGAGTTGTTCCGCGACCTGGTCAACTGGGTCCAGCCATGGGTGATGGACAATGTCACTTTCATCAGCCGCGACATCCTGCGCAACGTACTGGATGCCTCGACGCTGCGCATGCTGGTGTTCGGCCTGGCGTTGATCCTGGTGATGCGTTTTCGCCCCGAAGGCCTTTGGCCGTCTGACCGCCGCCGTGCCGAACTGCACGATGGTGACCCAGAGGCGGAGCCGATGCCTGCGGCGCTCAGCACCGCAGTGCATGCTCCGGCCAGTGAAGCATCCTTCGAGCTCCCGATCAAAGAGGCGGACAAGGCATGAGCGACATCCTTCTCGAGCTGCATCAGGTCAGCAAGTTCTTCGGTGGCCTGCAGGCCCTGCATGGCATCGACTTGAGCATTCGTCGTGGCGAGATCCGCGGCCTGCTGGGCCCCAACGGCGCCGGCAAGACCACCCTGTTCAACGTGCTCACCGGGTTGTACCGGGCCGAGCAGGGGCGGGTGATGTTCGACGGCAAACCGCTGCGTATCAGCAAGCCGCACAAGGTGGTGGAAGCTGGCATTTCGCGCACCTTCCAGAACATCCGCCTGTTCCACAACATGACCGCCCTGGAAAACGTGATGATCGGCCGCCATGTGCGCACTCGCAGCGGTGTGTTCGGCGCCATCCTGCGTACTCCGGCCTGCGTGCGTGAAGAGCGCGAAATCCGGCAGGCCGCGCGCCACTGGTTGAACTACGTCGGCATCGGCCACCTGGCCGGGGAGCTGGCCAAGAGCCTTTCCTATGGCGACCAGCGTCGCCTGGAAATCGCCCGGGCGCTGGCCACCGAGCCCAAGCTGATCGCCCTCGACGAACCGGCGGCGGGCATGAATGCCTCGGAAACCGAAGGCCTGCGCCAGCTGATGTGCAAGATGCAGGCGGACGGCAAGACGGTGCTGTTGATCGAGCACGATGTAAAGCTGGTGATGGGCCTGTGCGACCACATCACCGTGCTGGAATTCGGCCGCAAGATCGCCGACGGCCTGCCGGCCGACGTGCGCAAGGACCCACGAGTGATCGAGGCCTACCTCGGTGCGGAGGCAGTGGCATGAAAAACATTCTGCAAGTGAACGACCTCAAGGTGAGCTATGGCGCCATCCAGGCCATCAAGGGCATCGACCTGACAGTGGGCGAGGGCGAGATGGTGGCGCTGATTGGCGCGAACGGTGCAGGCAAGACCACCACCCTGAAAACCTTGGCCGGGTTGCTGAAACCTAGCGCCGGTAGCATTACCTTCGATGGCAAGGCGCATGCGGCGATCAAGGGCCATGACCTGATCCGCGAAGGGCTGGCGCTGGTGCCGGAGGGGCGGGGCATCTTCCCCAAGCTGACCGTGCACGAAAATCTCGAGATGGGAGCCTTCAGCCGGCGTGACGGCAAGGATGCCATCGGCGCCGATATCGAACGCATGTATGGCATCTTCCCGCGCCTGAAGGAGCGCGCTTTCCAGTTGGCCGGCACCATGTCGGGTGGCGAGCAACAGATGCTGGCCATTTCCCGGGCGCTGATGGGGCGGCCCAAGCTGCTGTTGCTGGACGAACCGTCCATGGGCCTGGCGCCGATCATCGTGCAGAAGATCTTCGAGACAATCGTCGAGGTGGTCAAGGACGGGGTGACATTGCTGCTGGTGGAGCAGAACGCCCGGCTGGCACTGCAGACCTGCCAGCGCGCCTATGTGATAGATGGCGGACGCATCAGCCTGGAAGGCTGTGCCAAGACCTTGCTGCATGACGACCAGGTGAAGAAGGCCTACCTGGGCGAATGATCCATTCACAATGACAAGAGGATCTGCCCTGGGGTGTGGTGTTTGTCTTGCCGGCCTCTTCGCGAGCAAGCCCGCTCCCACAGGTATTTCACAGCCCTTGGGACCTGTGCAGTACCTGTGGGAGCGGGCTTGCCCGCGAAGAGGCCGGTAAGGCCATACCCGATTTCCGCCCCGGCCAGGCCCCCCCAAAGGTTTTAACGATGTCGCAAGTATCCCTGCAACACGGCCTGACCTCGCGCCAGGTTTCCATGATTTCCATCGCTGGCATCATCGGCGCCGGCCTGTTCATCGGTTCGTCCAAGGCCATCGCCTCGGCCGGCCCGGCCATTCTCGTGTCCTACGCCATGACCGGCCTGCTGGTGCTGCTGGTCATGCGCATGCTCGGCGAAATGGCCGTGGCCAACCCCACCAGCGGCTCCTTTTCCACCTATGCCGCCGAAGCCATCGGCCCCTGGGCCGGCTTCACCATCGGCTGGTTGTACTGGTGGTTCTGGGTGCTGATCATTCCCGTCGAGGCCATTGCCGGCGCCGATATCCTGCACGCGTGGTTCCCGGCGGTTCCATCCTGGTTGTTCGCCTTCCTGATCATGGCGGTACTGGCCACCAGCAATCTGGTCAGCGTGAAGAACTTCGGTGAGTTCGAGTTCTGGTTCGCCCTGGTCAAGGTGATAGCCATCCTGGCCTTCATCGTCATCGGTGGCATGGCGTTGTTTGGTGTCTGGCCACTGGCCGAGGCCTCAGGCGTGAGCCACCTGTGGGCCAATGGCGGTTTCGCGCCCAATGGCTGGGGTGCGGTGCTGGGTGGGGTGCTGATCACCATCTTCTCGTTCTTTGGTGCCGAGATCGTCACCATCGCTGCTGACGAAACCGCCAACCCGCAGGCCAAGATCCGCCGCGCCACCAACCTGGTGGTGTATCGCATCGCCGTTTTCTACCTGGCGTCGATCTTTCTGGTCGTGTCGCTGGTGGCCTGGAATGACCCCGCGTTGGTCGCGGTGGGTTCGTTCCAGCGGGTGCTGGAGGTGCTCAACGTGCCGGGCGCCAAGCTGGTGGTGGATGTGGTGGTGCTGGTGGCGGTGACCAGTTGTATGAACTCGGGGCTCTATACCGCTTCGCGCATGCTCCATTCACTGGGGGCGCGTGGCGAGGCGCTGCCCATTACCCGGCGGGTGACCGCGAATGGTGTTCCGGTGGTGGCGGTACTGATGTCGACCCTGGCCGGGTTTGCCGGCTGCCTGGTCAACTACGTGTTCCCCGGCAAGGTGTTCAGCTTCCTGCTGTCCACCACAGGCGCGATTGCCTTGCTGGTGTATCTGGTGATTGCAATTTCGCAGCTGCGCATGCGGGCACGGGCAGAACGCGACGGTGTGCAGCTGGAGCTGAAAATGTGGCTGTTCCCGTGGCTGACATGGCTGGTTATCGGCGCCATCCTGATGGTGCTGGGGTACATGCTGCTTAGTGATGCTTACCGCTATGAAGCACTCATGACTGCTGGAGTGACGGTATTCATTCTGCTGGTGTGCGTGACGCGGCGGCGGGTGGGTATGGTGGGGAGGGCGGTGTACGGGGATTGAGAACCAGGGGCCGCTTCGCAGCCCATCGCGACACAAGGCCGCTCCTACAGGCGGACGCGGTCTCTTGTAGGAGCGGCCTTGTGTCGCGATGGGGCGCAAAGCGGCCCCAAAGATCCTAAGTGTGCGGCACGCTGCGAGGCACTACCCCACCCGCATACTGCGGCTTCAGATGCCCCTGCTCATCCAGCAGATAGGCATCCATCACCTCCCGCACCACCGGCCCTGCCACCCGCCCACCGGCTTCACCGTTCTCGATCATCACCGCCACCACCACACTCGGGTGATCAGCCGGGGCAAAGCCGACGAACAGGGCATTGTCGCGGTGCCGCTCCAGGGTCTTGTCGCGGTTGTAGCGTTCGCCCTGCTTGATCGCCACCACCTGCGCGGTGCCGCTCTTGCCGGCAATGCGGTATTGCGCACCGGCCGCGGCCGCGCGGGCGATGCCGCGCGGGTCGTGCATGACCATCTGCATGCCCTGGCTGACCTGGTCCCAGGCGTGTCTGTCGTGCAGCACGATATCGGGCATCGGGTTGGGGTCTACCGGCGCATCGCCACCCACGGTCATGGCCAGGTGCGGGCGGTGCCACACGCCCTTGCTCGCCAGCAGGCTGGTGGCCTGGGCCAGCTGCAGTGGGGTGACCTGCATGTAACCCTGGCCGATGCCCAGGATCAGCGTCTCGCCCGGGAACCAGGCCTGGCGCCGTGTGGCGCGCTTCCACTCGGCCGACGGCATCAGCCCGGACGCTTCCTCGAACATGTCCAGCGACACCTTCTGGCCCAGGCCGAACTCGGCCATGTAGTCATGCAGGCGGTCGATGCCCAGCTTGTGCGCCAGGTCGTAGAAGTAGGTGTCGTTGGAACGCATGATGGCGGTGTACATATCCACCCAGCCATCGCCGCTGCGGTTCCAGTTGCGGTACTTGTGGTCGTAGTTGGGCAGCTCGTAGTAGCCCGGGTCGAACACCCGGCTGCCCGGGGTGATCACGCCGCTGTCGAGGCCGGCGATGGCCACCTCCGGCTTCACCGTCGAACCGGGCGCATACAGGCCGCGCAGCACGCGGTTGAACAGCGGGCGGTCGATGGAATCGCGCAGGGCGGCGTACTGTTTGAAGCTGATGCCCTTGACGAACAGGTTGGGGTCGAAGCTGGGGTTGCTGACCATCGCCAGCACGTCGCCATTGGCCGGGTCGAGCACCACCACCGAGCCGCGGCGGTCGCCCAGGGCCTTTTCCGCGGCCAGTTGCAGGTGGGCGTCCAGGGTCAGGACGATGTCCTGGCCTGGGGTCGGGGCCTTGTGGTTGAGCACACGCATCACCCGGCCTTGGGCGTTGGTCTCGACCTCCTCGTAGCCCACGTGGCCATGCAGCTGGCTTTCGTAGAAGTGCTCGATGCCGGTCTTGCCGATCGACTGGGTGCCCCGGTATTCGGTGCTGTCGAGGGTCTTGGCCTCTTTCTCGTTGATGCGCCCCACATAGCCCACCGAGTGGGCGAAATGCTCGGCCAGCGGGTACTCGCGGATGAACTGTGGTTCTACCTCCAGGCCTGGCAGGCGGAACTGGTTCACCGCCACCAGGGCGATCTGCTCTTCGCTCAGGCCGACCATCAGGGTCACCGGTTCGAACGGCTTGCGGCCACGGCGCAGGTCCTTGTCGAACTGCTTGCGGTCGTCGTCGGTCAGCCTCAGCACCTGGGCCAGGGTATCGAGCACCTTGGCCGTGTCGCCGCCGGCCCGCTCGCGGGTCATGGTCAGGTCGAAACTGGGCTTGTTGTCGGCCAGCACCACGCCGTTGCGATCGTAGATCAGCCCGCGCTCGGGGGCGATGGGCAGCACGTGCACGCGGTTGTTTTCCGATACGGCGGTCTGCTGGTCGTGCTGCAGCACCTGCAGCACATAGAGCCGGCCCACCAGGACGGCGACCAGGCTGAAGACCAGGGCGGCGCAGGCCAGAAGCCGGCGGTTGACCAGGTGCTTTTCCTTTTCGTGGTCCTTGAGGGGGATGGGTTGCGGCATCGGGGTTCTGTCTGCTGATGGTGTGGCTGGGTGAGGTGTGAGCGCTGTGGGCACGCGCCTGTGGGAGCGGGCGTGCCCACGAATGGGCCGCGCAGCGGCCCCGGGGGGCGGTGATGCTACGCAAGGTAGTGAGCCCCCTCAAGGTGAAGGCCTGCGGCTGCAGAAGCGAAGAGGGCTGCCACGCCCGCAATCAGGGCGCTCGCCAGCAAAATGAAGATTTGTTCATGGCGGCAGTGCGTTGGTGGGGGGCGGCGGCAACAGACATACTGCTGGGATATCTCTTGTTCGCCTGCTCCACTTGGCCTGGCTGACTCAGCGATGGACGCTGCCGTGTGATGCACTGGCGATCAAGCTGGCGCCGCACGCGGTTTTCATGCCATCGAGTGCGACAGGAACTCCGTTGACGCGGTAGGTGTCGCTACCCTCGATGATTGGGAATTCTCCTTTACAGAGTGGGCAAAATACCATGCTGCCTTTGCCAGCCAATGGTTTTCCGTTGAGGTTTGTGTGGGGAATGGCATCAAGTACTATTCCGCCGTGGTCGGTTGTGTCGCCCAGTCGAATTATTTGGTTCATTGTGATTAAGTTCCTGTACTGCTGAAGTATGTATTCCGTGCTTGTGAGCTATTCTGTTTATGGGGTGTCTATTTTTTCTTGCTGGTTCTACTGCGAAATTTAATCGTCGCTTCTGTGGGGTAATTTAAGTGCGTACAGATTTTTGTAAAAATCCCAGTGGATTATTTTTAAGTTATTTTCGTCTAGGTAGATGGTGTTTGCGTAATCGAGTTCCTTTGCAAATTTCTGCCATTCTTCTAGTGTTGTGCTGATTGCTGGGAAGGCATCATCTATGTTGATAATGATTATGGTTTCTGAATTTTTTAATTCTATGGTTGATGCTGCGCCCAATATTTCGACTATCAGTCTGTCCCTTTGGGTATGGCCTATTTCAATTCTGTTGGGAATGTTCTCCCAGTGGATTTTCGAAGGGCCTGCTGGCAGTAGTTCTCCAATCTTTTTCAAAACTTCATCTTGTCTTTCAAAAAGGTGGGTGTTGATATAGGTCAGGCACTCTGGTGTGAAATTCATCGGTTAAACCTCCTTAATAGTCTCTGGCGGTTTTTGATTTGCCTCGAATTAGATGATTGTTTTTGGCCCCAATACCGTTGGTATTTACGATGCGGATCAGGCGTATGTTTGGGGGCCTGATCAGCTCTCAATTTTAGGTCCGGAGCGGCGACAGCAGGCACACTCCTGGAATGTCCCTTGTTCGCCTGCTCCACTTAGCCTGGCTGACTCAGCGATGGACGCTACCGTGTGATGCGCTGGCCGGTCTTCATTCCGTCAAGCGCGACAGGAGTGCTATTGACGCGGTAGGAGTCGCTGCCCTCGATGATTGGCAACTCGCCTTCGCATTGAGGAAAAAAACCATGTTACGTTTGCCGGTCATCGGTTTGCCGTTAAGGCCTGTACTGTCTATGGAGCCAATCACGATACCTTTACGGTTGGTTTTGTCGTAAAGTCGAACTATTTTCTTCATTGTGGTTGAGGTCTATGTATTGTTGGCGTGTTGTTTGATTCGGTCCTTTGTTTAGAGTGAATTAATTAGTGTGTCTATCTTTTCGGCTGCGCGTGCATTTTTTTTTGTCAAGTTCATGATGCGCCTCGGTGTTAATGAAATTCTTGATGTGTGAAAATTTCTTCGGGCCGAGATGGGTGTTCCATTTGCGGAGAAAATCTAGCGGAGCTAAATTGCTCTTCAATTTTGTGAAGGTAAGGTATGGGGCTTCGTCTATGCCGTCCATTAGTGACATTATATACTTATCCCAATCGGACTGGCTTTCTAACCAAACATCTCGCCATTCACATGCGTAATGTTTTACGTCCAATCCGAGTGGTTCGATTTCAGGAATTAGCTCCAAAAGCTCTGGTGTGATTGGTGTGTTGAATTCGTCGATCACAAGCCAGTAGAGCCGGCTTGCTATTGAGTTGATGACATATGAGGCGGTGTTTGTCTCGTCGGAATTACTCTTAAGGATTTTGTGAAGGTTATCTATCTTTTCTAGCGTTTGCTTGGGGATGTTGCTTTTTTGGGCGAGTTCAAAAAAATCTTTTTCAGTTTTCTTTATGCGGTGGCAGGAAAAATCCGCGCACATGTAATAATTGTCGCCACCGTTAATGATTGTTTTGACGATATTTCGCGCTATTTCTCTGATTTTTAGAGATTCGTGCTTGTCGTTGTGTCAAGTATTTCGCCACAAAAGCTATCAGTGCTCAGTATTAAAATGAGGTCATCAAAAGTTGCATTCATTGTTGCTGCCTTTCGAGGCTGGATGGGATTTCGAGTGTGCCTATTTTTATATCGGTTGCTGCTTTTTTGTGACCCTCCCAAGATCCGCTCGCCATCAGGGTTATAGGCCACTTCTTCTCACCGCCGTTGGCGTCGGTGATGGCAATAGGCAGGTTGTCGCTGTTGTAGGTATCAGCTCTCAATTCTAGGTCGGGAGCGGCGGCAACAGACATACTTCTGGGATGTCTCTTGTTCGCCAGCTCCACTTGGCCTGGCTGACTCAGCGATGCACGCTGCCGCGTGATGCGCTGGCGATCAAGCTGGCGCCGCACGCGGTTTTCATACCATCGAGTGCGACAGGAACTCCGTTGACGCGGTAGGTATCACTGCCCTCGATGATTGGGAATTCTCCTTTGCATAAAGGACAGAAAACCATGTTGCCTTTGTCGGCCATAGGGTTGCTGTTGAGATTGGTATGCGGAATGAAGTCGATCACGGTTCCGCCGTGATCAGTGGTATTTCCAAGTCGTATTATATTTCTCATTATGGATTTTCGTATCTTCTATTGTGTTAAGTTTTACGAGTCTATGAATTCATAGCTCAATGTGTTTGGATTGGATGCGGAAAAGCTTACATGAAGGATTGCTTCGCTAGGTTCGTTGTTTTCTAGGATGAAACATTCCACGGCGATATCTCCATCACCGGTGTCGTACACGGTTATTAATGGTGCTTTGTTGACTTGAGAGTCCTGGCTGCCTAATGGTGGTGCGGACAGTATTGCTCCTGCATGGAAATAGATTGGTAGGAGATCTTGAATCTCTAAAATTACTGCATGCGATAGGCCGAACTTAGTGGACAAGGTTTTTGTGTCATTCTCGGAGATGGCCTTAATGAATCCGCTCAATAAAGCGTGCTTATTGGTGTCTAGATTTGCTGGCATTTTCATTTTCTCCTGGATCTTGGGGTCAGCGTGGGTGTACCTGCGTGGGCGCCAAGATGTGATAATTGACCGCGGGCTTTTAGCGTGGCGCACTTTGCAACTGGGGCGCTTAGCCCTGCTGCTCTCAGTGCGTTGAACGCTACTACGGTCTCACTGCCAAGTAATCCTGCAGATGATGCTGAATTTTGAGATAGCGTCGCTTTATAGTGTGGGGTACCAGTTCGAGATCTATCAGGATTTTTTCCAACAAGCCTGATTGCGATTGCATTGCCTGATGTATAGCCGTTAATAAGGGGTTGTTTTGTTTTATTATCAAGTAGAGCGGCCTGTTGGTAGATGTGGTGGGATTCATAAAGAGATCCTTTGTGTTTAGCGTCGGTGCTAAGGTTGGCATGGGTGTCGATGTCAACGCCAGCTTCGGACAAAATTTTATTGCAGTCTTCTGGGCATGGTTTCAGGCCGAGTGGATCCACCCAGCTTATTGGATTGGCGGCGTATAGATATAGGTTGAGTCCCCCCAATAACCCGATTGGATCCTTTTCGCAAAATCTTCCAGTTTGGGGGCTATAGAATCTGTGTCGGTTATAATGCAGGTTGGTCTCAAGGTCTGAATATTGGCCTTGGAAGCGTAGATTATTATTGGCTGGTAGCGAGTTTGTGTTGATATTATAGGTGCTACCTGAGCCAAAGGCGCTGTAAATTCCATGCCATGCCACATGTCCTTCTACGCTCGTAACTTCCATGGGGGTGCCTAAATGGTCGCACTGGTACCAGCCCACAGTGTCAAAAGGCTTCGGCGTTGGTTTTTCCTGCCATACCAGATCCCGATCAATGTCATAGGGGAAGCCATAGCTCGGCTGATGCAGCATCTCCTCGATGTGATTCATCACCCCTTGCGCGACCGGAACGAAAGTCCCCGGTTCAAACACATAGTGCGTAGTCCGCCCCTTGCCATCCCGCCCGCGCTGCTCGAACGCCAGCGTATCGCCGTCCCAGATGAACAGCGTCAAATCACAGCCCAGCTTTTCATCCAGCGCTCGCCGCGCATTCTCGTTCCAGACCGGCCCAGCTTGTATCCGTTTGCGGTACTTCGAGCGCGAGTCCTTGTACACTCGGCGGCCTAACGCGTCATACCCGAACTCGACAACCAGCCGCTCATCCTCGTAGCGCCGCAGCCGGTCATACAGATCCCAGGTAAACTTGCCTGTCTTGCCGTTCTCAATCCGCTCCTGCAGGTTGCCGCGCTCGTCGTATCGATACTGCGTGCCGCAGTAGCTGCGCAGCACGTTGTCCATCAGCTTGTGCGGCGAGTGCGGATTAGGATTGGGTGGTGCCTCGGGGTCCAGCAGGTTGCTCGCCGGGTCGAAGGCGAAGGTTTCCTTCTCGTGGTTGCGGCTGGCTTCAAGCAAACGGCCAACCGGGTCGTAGCGATAGTGCAGGTCGCCACGGTTGAGGTCGTCGATGTGGCACAGCTGGCCGGCTTCGTCATAGCGGTAGCTGCGCGCCGCGATGCGTCTGGATTCACCTTGGCGAACCAGTGTCTGCCCCAGCAACTGGCCATTCGGGCTCCAGGTTTGGCGCTGGACCAGGCCATTGCCTTGCACGCGGCCGATCTCCCGGTGCAGATCATCTCGCTCGTAGCTGATCAGCTCCTGGTCATCGAGCTTGAGCGCAAGCAGGTGGCCGCTGCCGTAGGTCAGCCAACTGACCCGATGCCCATCGGGGCGGGTGGTGGCGATGCGTTGGTTGAGGGTGTCGTACTCATGCCTGAACACGGCAACCTGTGGCTTGACCAGATAATCCAGCCACTGATGCTCGCGCGTGTTGTTGCCGGCAGCATCGTAGAACCATTGCAGCCTGCAGGCCTTATTGTTGGCCGCCAGCAGGTTGCCATTGCCGTCATAGGCAAAGGTTTCAACCTCCCACTTGTCACCGCCACGCCGAGCGGCCTTGCGCTGGATGAGCCGGCCCATGGGGTCGTACTCGAAGTGCGTGGTCCGGTCGCCATCCACCCGGCGGGTGGGCAGGTTGCTGCCGTTGTCGTAGAGGTAATGAGTGGTCTCTTTGTCGAAGCCGGTTTCCTTGAGCAGCCGCCCGACGGGGTCATATTTGAAGCTGGCTTCGCTGTTGTTCTCGTTGCGCAGGCGTACCAGTTGGCCGAGCTTGTTCCAGTGGTAGGTGAGGGTGGTGTCGTTGGCGTTGTGGCGCTGGTGAATCAACCCTGCTTCGTTGTAGGTCCAGCGGGTGCGTCGATACAGGGCATCGGTATGGCTGAGCAAGCGGCCTTCGGCATCACGTTCGAAGCGTTCGGTGGTCTTGTCCGGGTGGATGAGCAACACCAGCTGACCGGCTTCGTACTGGTATTCGGTGACATCGCCGGCGGCGTTGATCAGTTTGGCCAGTTGCCCCAACGCGTTGTATTTCCACTGCGTGGTCTTGCCTGAGCAATCGGTGTAGCTCGTCAGCTGGCCATCAGGGTTATAGGCCAACTTCTTCTCACCGCCGTTGGCGTCGGTGATGGCGACGGGCAGGTTGTCGCTGTTGTAGGTATAGAGGGTCTTGTTCTCCAGTGGGTCCTGGGTTTCGATGATGTTGCCGCGCTGGTCGTAATCGTACTTCCACAGGCCGCCCTCGGCATCGCGGGTCTTGAAGCATTGGCTCAGGTCATCGTACGCATGGTGAACGGAACTGCCATCGGCGCGGGTATGCTGCAGTAAGTTTCCGCGCTCGTCGTAGGCGAATTGCTCCGAACTGCCGTCGGTATGGATATGTTGAATTACGTTTTTTGCATCATCGCGGTAGAACCATTCTTCATTCCCATCTGGGTGCACAATGCGGTACGTAAACCCGAGAATGTCGTAGTAGTACCAGGTTTCCTGCTTCTGAGCGTTTGTGACATAGGTAAGCCGGATGTTTTTATCCCATTCCAGCCTGGTCTCGAAGCTTCCGTCATCACCCCACTCCCGTATCGCTTTCGCACCGGGGCCATCACCATCCCATTCCAGATTGAAACCGCGCCCCGTTCGATCTGTATAACGGGTGACCAGATGACGGTGGTACGCATAGTGCCACTGCGCGCCGTTTTCATCGTGTGCGTTGATCAAGTCTCCCGCATTATTCTGTTCATAGATGGCAAGTTGACGTTGCGCAAGGCCATCTACCATTAGCCATACCGAACAGATCAGCCCGTTCTCGCCATACCCAAGGTGTAGATGGTGCTGCTGGCGGTCATCCTGGTACGTGAGCAGGTCCGAAAGTAGCGGATTGTCGTTGTGGATGTGCTCGTAGTGCAGGTTTAGCCTTGCACCGTTGCGGTATTGGATGGCAGTAAGGCGATACTTGGCGCCTTGCCTTTGAAAATGCTCTTGAGTGTCATGACCGCGTGCAACGACCAGTTCGCTTTCCGAGGCTCGAATCAGTAGGACATCTTCGACTGCATCGTAGTGATACTTGCCAACGTCTGGATCTGGATAGCGATGACTTCGGCCGTCCGAATCCCGGTAGGCAAGGCCTCCATCATCAGTGCATTCCACAAAGATCGTGTAGGGGGTGATCCATCGAGCACCAAATGGCCCGGTGTCCAATGCGTCCAGGCTGGAGCGATAGGTTCGGGCCCATTCGATCGGGAAGCATCCCGGCAAAGAGAAGTCTGTATGTGTGAACGATTCGCTGCCTGTCGCAAAGCTGATATTCGCGCCGGTGCCGGCTGCTGCAAGGTTTCGGCAGTTGGGATCCTTGACCGCCGGGCGCTCGGTGCCCCGTGTTGTCAGACCGTTTTGCTGCTGCGTATGTTGTGCTTGGCTAGGCTTGTTGCTGTGGGATGTTGCTGCTATTGGTCTGCGGCGCTTGCGGTTTCTGAGTGCATTCGCCAATGACATCACTAGGTAGCCGATGCTTCCGACCTTCCCAGCGTCCGCCATGCCCAGTATTTTGGCTGAAGCGTTGCGACCTATCTGATCTGCCAAATTGGCGGCATTGAGCAATTGCTGGCAGGTATTCGATGAAAGCAGTCGGTCCTCGATCAGGAAGTTTGCGGCTATTGCCGCAACAGGTCCGAAGAAAATGGAGGCTTGCTTGGTTTTCTTGGCAAGGGCCTTTTGCCCTTGGTCGCTGGCTACCCCCCGAAGCATCTGAGCGAAGGAGGTGCACGCTTTCTTGATCTCTGCGGCAATCTTGGTAAGCAGCTCATTCAGGCGGCTTTCAATGGCTTGGGCGAAGGCTTCCAGTGATCCTCGCGTTTTATCGTTTAAGTTTTTCTCAAGTGCGCTCAACAGGGCGTCAGAAATCATCGCGATGCCATCGCGTCTGACCGCCGAGAGCGTAGTGCGTATGGCCAGACGCGCAGGCCCTACGCCTGGGAAGGAGACGAGCCCAACCACGTTGATGCCGAAGCTGACCCATGTCAGGAAATCATCGTGGTTACCATCAATAAGCGTCAGTAGGTCCCCAATGGCATCCACCGCTGCGAATACGGTGCCCACACCTGGGATGACCGAGCCTGCGGCATTGACGGCAGTCCAACCGATGGCGCCCCCCGTCATTTTTCGGATCCACTGATCCAGCTTTTCCTTGCCGGCTTCGATGTCGTTGACGGATGCGGTGTTCGTTGGGCCTGTGGCCTGTTGAGGTGCCCGAGCAGGAACGGTCATCGTGCTTTCTCCGAGAGTCTGATCAGCGTCTCGGGAACACCGGCGCCTTTAAGGGTGGGCTTTGCTGCGTCAGTAGCTAGATCAGCTCCCAAGCGAAGAGAACTATCTTTCAGCTTTGCGCCAGATAGGGTTGATGTGAGCTGCTTTAGAATTCCCGCGGCCTGGGCGCTCAACTTTGATGAAGAAGGTGTGGTCAACTCACCCGATATCTGCTCGTGAGGACCGGGGAATCCTGGGTCGTGCCAGACATCCACATCGTCATCGCTGAAGCGTACTTTGGCTGGGCCCGGCGCAACGTTGGCTACGCTGGCTTTTCCATCGCCATCAAGGTTGCCTTTGAAGACATGGCCGAGGGCGTCTTCAACTTCGTACTTGCCTTTTTTGAATGGCAGGGCATTAGCGTATTGCTGCAGCAGTTCCAGTGTTCCCTGGCCTGCCTTGGGCTCCTCCGGAAACGCCGCCGCCTGGCTTTTCGAACCTTTGTAGATGAAGTCAGTCGCGTGCGCGGTGTACTGGCCAGCGGTGGCATGCAGGATTCCCCCTGCGGTGTAGGTGGTACTGCTGCCGCCCCCCTGGATGACCAATTCCTCCTTGGCGCTGAGGGTGATGCGCTCGGCGGTTACGCTGACCTTGAGCTTGGCCAGCAGGTTGATGTTGTCCTTGAGCGCCTTCAGGTCGATGTCGCCGGTGGCCGCGACCAGTCGCCAGCCCATGCTCTGGACGAACTGGCGTACCCCTCGGCTGGCACTGATCAGCAGGCGCTTGCCGATGGCCAGGCTGGTGTGGCCACCCGTGCTCAGGCCCAGATGTTCGCCGCTGGCGATGTGGGTGGATTCCGGGGTGGTGGTCGCGATGCCGGTCGGGCTGGCGAGCACCAGCTGCGGGTCGGCCAGCTCCGGAAACCGGTTGGCTTCAGGGTTGCCGCCGTAGCCGCAGATGGCGTCGTGCTGTGCCTTGAGCGCTTCACCGACCTCATCCTGATCGCCACCTTCCTGGGCCAGGTGGTCGCGGGCGACCCTGGCGAAGGTGGTGTGGTACTGCTGTGCGGTCTGCAGGCGTTCGGCTGTTTCGGCCAGGTCGGTGTGGTGCTGGACGGCGCGGGCGCGCAGTTCGGTGGTCAGCAGCAGGCCGCCGCCTGCGCGGATCACCCCGTGGGTATCGGTGCGCAGCTCGAAACCTTGGCCACGGGGCTGGCCACCGAAGTGACGCGGATGGGTCAGGTAACCCAGGTGCAGCGCGGTGTTGTCGTGGTCACTCATCAGCGCCGCGCTGATCTGCCCGGTGGTGTCGTCCAGGCGTAGTTCGTTGTGCCGCTTGCCGTGGTGCTCCTTGCTGCGGATCGGGCTCAACGCCTTGAACTCGGGCAGGCGATACGGCGGGCGGTTGACGATGTGGTAGCTACGCCCGGTGATCATCGGTTGGTCAGGGTCGCCGTCGAGGAAACTGACCACCACTTCCTGGCCAATGCGGGGTATGGCCATATGGCCCCAGGTGGCACCGGCCCAGGCCTGGGTCACCCGCACCCAGCAGGAGCTCTTGTCGTCGTCCTGGCCCAGGCGGTCCCAGGGGAACTGCACGCGCACGCGGCCGTGCTCGTCGCAGTAGATTTCCTCGCCGGGCGGGCCGACCACCTTGGCCATCTGCGGGCCGTCGATCACGGGCTTGGGGCAAGCAGGGGCATGCCATTCGACCCGGGCTGGAATCAAGGTGGCGGTGAGGGTGTAGGACGTGCCGACTTCGGCTTCGGCAGCATCCTCTTCCAGCGCTGTGAACTGCTGCCCCATGTGCGTGATCTGCATCGGCCGCCAGAGGATGTTCAGGTCCTCACGGGCATGGCCGGCCAGCTGGAAGGCAATGCCCGGCTGCAGGCGCGCGTCGTCGCCTTTGACCTGGGCCACCCGGGCATCGCCGAACAAGGCGTTGATACGGGTCTGGGTAAACGGCTTGCCGGCGTTGTCGTGCTTGTAGCGGCCGGGGTAGTCGTAGCGCCCGTACTCGTTGCCCTGGTTGCCCATGTCCCTGGGGTACAGGGTGTGTTCCAGGTTGTAGCGCGGGTGGGTGAAGGTGTAGTCGCGCTGGACCTGGATACTGGTGCGTACCTGTTCGCGATAGCGGAAGTCATGCAGGCAGGGCTGGCGCGCCGTGCCACCCCGGTTGGCCACATACAACACCGGGTCGCCTTCCAGGCTGCCGAACTGGCTGATCTGGTCCGCCTGGATCACGCCATGGCTGCCTTGGCTGTGCTCGAAGATCGAGATCAGGCCTTCTTCTGCCGATAGCCGCCAAAAGAAATCCAGGTCCAGATCACCGGCCTGTACGCAGAACTCACGCGTCTGGTGCGGGTTGACCAGGTACTGGGTCAACGCTCCCCAGCGGCGCTCGCGGAACAGTTCCTCGAGCAACTGCGGCACGGGACGGTGCTGGAAGATGCGCCAGTCCGACTGCAGGCCGGCGCGGGCCAGCTGCGGTTCGACAATGGCGCGGTAGCGGGTGCGGCGGTGGCCGGTCTTGCCCTGTTCGAAGCTGCTGATCAGGCCATGCACGTGACGCACCGGTTGCTCCTGCTGCCAGATGGTCAGCAGCGCGGGGTGGTCGAGCAGGGTGGCGAAGTCGGCATCGTCGGCGAAACTCACCAGTTCGACTCCCAGGCGATACAACTGGCTGACGCCTTCGGTCAGCTCGAATGACACGACATCAAACTGAATGGCTTCGTCGGCTGGGGTAGTGAAGGTAAAGCGCACATCATTCAGGTTGCTCATGCGTACTCCTGCGGTTCGTCCCATCGGGCAGGTTCATGAAACCGGACGCGTCCTAGGACGCGAGGCATTAGTTGTGCTCACGGCCGTAATGAGGAATCCGTTCCTAGTCGTGAAAGTTGCTTCCTAAAAACCTGTAGGAAGTTTCGCTAAATGCAGGATCTATCTTGTTTCGGGCAAAGTTTTACTTGCTGCGCCCATCGGCACAGTGACTGTTGCGTCATGTCAGTTCGATGTTGTCGAGTTCATGGCTGCAGCATCGCCTGCAGTGATGCCAGTACTTGCTGGGTAATGCCGTCAAGTTTGCTGGCGAAGTAGAGATACAGGCCTGTGCAGAACACGCCCATCACGGCCCAGGGCGTCCACCAGGGCAGTTGGCGGTTCATGCGGTAATGCCGGGGCGCGACATGGGCCAGAGGGTCGGTCAGGGGTTGCGATTCGGCTTCGGGGCCATGCAGTTCAACGATCCGGTCATGGACCCGCTTGAGCCAGGCGGCCAGTTGCTCATCGCCATTGGTCTGGTTGGCGTACTTGCCGCGGTAGCCCAGTGCCAGGCACCAGAACAGGAACACAAACAGGTCGTAGCGCTTTTCGGGGGCGTCCAGCAAGCGTTCGAGCACGCTGAAGAATTTCTCGCCGCCCCAGGTTTCCTGATGGATGGCGCTGAGCAAGGACTGGGCTTTCCAGGACGAGTCGCGCCCCCAGGACGTAGTCATCACGGCTTCATCGACCACGCAACACAAGCAGTAGGAAAACACTACGCGGTCGCCTTCGTCGCAGTGTTCAAGCTGACGTACCTGCTCGACCATGCCGTGGATCATGTTCTTGACGTGGGCATGCAACTGCTCGACGTGGTCGTAGTGTTCGGTGCCTTCCAGGCGAATGACCAGGCCGAACAGGGGAGAGGCGATGTCGAAGAGGGGGAATGTGGTGTTCGAGCGGGTGTCGAACCCCAGCGCGTCGACATGAGGGAACAGTTCGCTGAGTGGGGGCGACCCGCGCGTATCTTTTTGGTCCTTGTCATACGATTGAGCGGATGTAACGGTCATAGGGCGGACTTCCTGGTCACATCACCGGCTGCCGCCCGGTCCGGGCAGGCCACAGCTGGCGGGTTGCGTTGGCGGTGTTGATGATCTGCAGTTGATGGAATGAGTTGCTGTTGGCGTACAACGTCATGAAATGGGACAGCACGTTGCCGAACAGCTGCACCTCACCCTCGCATTCGAAGCCGGCAGGGTCGATGTGCAGGATGGTGCGCATGCCCCGAACCGGCACGCCCTTGACCAGCCAATCGCAGGGCTCGTTGTCCACCTGTCTGATGGCGTCGAGGCGCTGGGTGGTATTGCGCTCCTGCTGCAGGTCGTGGGCGGCGACAAAGTCGTAAACCCGCAGTACCGCGGCAAGGGTTGCAGGAGAAGACAGCGACAGGTTGTTCAGCGCAAGGTTGGAGAGCAGCGCCCAGTGGCGCTCACCTTGGCCACCGCTCTGCAGCATCGGCGGGTAGCTGCGGGTAGGGCGGGTGAGGTTGCGATAGGTGACGAACGAGGGGGTGTCCTGGGTGGTCACATCGACCTCGCCAACCCTGAGCTGCTGCGCAAGGGGCCCGTTGCTGCAGGTAAGGTCGATGTTCAGTTCTTCGTGCAGACCAAGGTAGGGCGCAAGGTTGTGATGCACCAGGCTAATCTTGTGTTGCACCTTGTCATTGACGGGTTCCTGCTCGATGTCCAGCTTGTAGTAGCGGGCGGGCGTCGGCTCGGCCAACGGGAAGTCACGGTCCAGGGCTTCGAAGGGTTTGAAGTCCTGTACGTGATCGTTGGATTTCTGACGCTGGCTGCTGACACGATCAATGCTGAAAATCTCACCTTCCTTGCCGCCCCGGCGCTCCATTCGCACGGTTTCACACAGTGGCTGCCCATTCAACGGGATGGGCTCTGCCGTACAACTGAACAGGTTGATGGCAGGGATGCAGTTGAGCAGGATCGTTGTCTGGTCGATCTGTATGTCGGGCGGGAGGGGCGCGCTGAAACCGAACTCCAGCTGGATATGAGCGGCGGCCTCGTCAGGCCAGTAGCTGCCGAGCCCGTCAATGCGAAACCCATGAAAGCGCTCCGGGAAGCAGAAGAATTCGTGCAGGATGCGGTAGCCATCCATCTGCTCGCCGGGGCTGGGCAGCAGCGCTTCGTTTGCCTCGAAACCGACGAAGGCCACTGAGGGTGGTAGCGCAAAGCGGTGCTGGCCGATATGCAGATCAAGCTTGTCCAGGTGCTGCGCCAGCCACTGGTAGAGAGTGAGCGCATTGCGTTTACTGCCAGCCAGATGAAACCGAAGCTGGTCGCACTTCATCTGCCGCAGCGGCTGCTCGGACAAGGCGCCCAGGCCTATGCGCACTACCGGTGCTTCGGCACTGGGTTGCGTGGTGATGCTGCGAATTTCCAGCGGCGCGATAGCCAGGTCCGCGCAGGTGCGGAACTCGCACCTTACGCCGTCAACGGCTCGGGAGAACACAGGGGTGCCTTTGGGCAACACCTGGGTTTCGCTCAGCGCGTGGTCGACAGGCTGGAACTGCATCAGTGTCATGCTCGGCAGCGGACGCAGAAAATTGGGGTAGAGCAGCTGCAGCAACGGGTGGGTCAGCTCGGGCAGATGGTCTTCGATCTTCATGACCAGGCGAGCGGTCAGGAAGGCGAAGTGTTCCATCAGGTACTCGCTGGCCGGGTCCGAGGCGGTGCGACCGAGGACAGGCGCCAGACGCGGGTCGTCCTCGACAAAGTCGTCACCCAATTCCCGTAGGGTCTGCTGCTCCTGCATGAACCAGTCTTTGAACTTCATGTTTATCGCGTTGGACGCTCTATCTGGTGGCATGTGCCGGTGTTGATGAAAAGTGCACTTGGCTTATTTGTAGGAAAGTTCCCACAAGTTGATGGGTTATTAACTTTTCTGAAGCAAGTGCTTTTTTATTTAATAATTCAGGAAAGTCACCGGCGTCTGCAAGAAAAGTGTTAGCTGGTATTTCTTGCTTGATATCATTGAATAGTGTTTTTCAATGCTGCTACTGTTTTTGGCAGTGTGCACTGTGAGGTGCCTTAAATCATTCGGAAATGCAGTCGGTAAGGTTTGCCGCTATGAAAGTGAACAAGGACAGTCTGCTGCGCGGTGTATTGCTGGTGCAGCGTCAGGCAATGCCGGTAGTTGTTGGCGTGGTACTGCTCGGCGTTGCTGCCGCAGTGGTCTGGCTATGGTGGTTGGGGCCTGAATGGCGTTGGCGTGAGCAGCAACCGCTGGTTGACCTGCCGGTGCGGATTGCGGCAACCGTGCTGCTGGTGATGCTGCCATTGCTGGCATGGAGCGCGTGGGTGCATCGGCGCAACCGCTCGATCGTACGCGAACAGCAACGGCAGCGGCGCGAGGTGGAAGACCCGTGCCTGGTGTATCTGCAGGCCCAGCAGCGCTCCCTCGACAGCAGCCTGGCCCGCTTGCGCGACAGCCAAGGTGGCCGCGGGCACCGTTACGATGTGCCGTGGTACCTCATCCTTGGCGAACAGAATGCGGGCAAGTCGAGCTTCGTCAGCCGTTCGGATCAGCGTTTTGCACTCACCCGCACCGATGGCGCCACCCAGCGGGCCAGTACGGATCAGGACCTGGCTTTTGGCATCGACTGGTGGGTAGGTGACGACGCGGTGCTGATCGATCCGCCGGGCGAGTTCATCAGCCAGCCCGAGCGCCCGGCGTATGTGGTCAAGCCCATCAAGCCGCCGACAGCGGCTGAGGAGGGGGGCGATGACAACACGCTGCCAGCAGTGCAGGAGGCTGCACTGACGGCGAGAGCGCCGGCCGAGCCCTCAGGCCTGCCGGCGGGCGTCGAGCGACGCCTGTGGCGGCACATGATTGGCTGGCTTGCCCAGAACCGCAGCCGACGGCCACTCAATGGCGTGGTCTTGCTGGTGGATATGGTCAACCTGTTCGGGCGATCGGCGAAGGCACGACGTGACCTGGCATTCATGCTGCGTGCGCGCCTGACGGAGCTGGGTGATGAATTGGGTACGCGCTTGCCGCTGTACGTGGTGATGAGCAAGTTCGACTTGCTGGACGGTTTCGAGGAACTGTTCGCCGCGCTCCCGGCCCGTGAGCGGGAAGAGGTGCAGGGCTTTACCTTCACGCTGGGTTCGGTAAAGGACTTCGATGCCTGGCTGCAGGAGTTGGAGGGAGCCTATCAGGGCTTCCTGGGGCGCCTTGGCAGGCATCTGATGAGCGCTACCGTGGAAGCGCCTGGCAGCACGGGCAAGAGCGCCTGCTCGCTGCTTCGGGAACTGAGCGGGGCGCAGGAGATGTTGTTGAATTTCCTCGGTAATGTACTGGCCAGTGACCGCTACAGCACCCCACCACTGGTGCGTGGCCTGTACTTTTCCTCGGTCTACCAGCGAGGCGAAGTGCGCAACCTGCTCGCGGACGCTTCTGCCCGCGCCTTTGCCTTCGCTGCCCCGGCTTTGTCGACCAAGCCGCGAGGCACCTCCGTGGTGTATTTCGCGCAGCGGCTGTTGCAACGCGTGGTCTACCCCGAGGCCGGCCTGGCGGGCGACAACCGCAAGGTCGCCCGGCGCAAGGGCCGCCTGTTGAAGGGCGGCGCCGTGGCGGCGAGTGTGTGCGGGTTGGCCATGGCCGGTGGTTGGGCGTACTTCTACAGCGTCAACCGTGACAAGGCAGAGCAGGTGCTGGAGAAAAGCCTTGCGTTCAGCAACACCAGCACGGACGCCAAGGATGATTTGACCGGGCGCAGCCTGCTGCTGCCGTTGAATGAGATCCGTGATGCAGTGAGCCTGTACGGCGATTATCGCTCTGGTTGGAGCGTGTTCACGGATATGGGGCTGTACCAGGGCAAAGCCATTGGCCCGCAAGTGGACCAGGCGTACCTGAATGCCCTGGCCCAGCGCTTTCTACCGGTGATTGCGGGCGGCGTGGCAGCGTCTGTCAAGCAAGCCGCCCCCGGTAGCGACGAGCAGTTGGCGGCATTGCGCGTGTATCGCATGATCGAGGATCGCGGTAATCGTCGGGCAGAGATGGTCGAGCAATGGATGGCTCGCGAGTGGCAAAGGGCGTATCCGGGCCAGGGCCAGCTGCAGGCCGCGCTGATGCGCCACCTCAGGTACGCTTTGGCCTACGCAGATGTCGAGCTGCCGGAGTATCGGAAAGTCGTTGCCCAAGCGCAGCAGCAGTTGCGCAAGCTGCCGCTGGCCGAGCGTGTCTACATCGGCTTGAGGCAGCAGGCTCGGGAGCAATTGCACGGTGAGCTGGATTTGCGCAACGAGATCGGCCCAGCGTTCGATATCGTCTACAGGCCACTGGCCGAGCGCGATCACCAGGCGGCCGTCGACGCCAATTTGTCCCTGCCACCTTTGCTGACGGCGACGGGCTTTCGCGACTATTTCGACCAGCATAGCCAGAACGTGGCCGACCTCGCCCTGGTCGACCAGTGGGTGCTAGGGGAGCGGCGTAGCCTCGACTATTCCGACATGGACCGCCAGGCCCTGGCGGAGCGTCTGCGAGCCCTGTACAGCGCCGACTACATCGACAGTTGGCGGCGTGTGCTGAACCAGTTTTCGGTTGCCGAATTCAGCGATCTTGCGCATGCCTTGGGTGTTCTGGAACAAGTCAGCGGCCCGGCAGCGCCGATACGCCGGCTGCTGGAAACCGTGCGCAGCAATACGCTGATCTATCCGCAGGCCGCGGACAGCGAGAAGGAATCGAAAGCCGATCCGCAGGTTCGCATGCAGGCCATGGGTATCTATCGGTCTTTCGCGGGGCTTTCGGGGATGCTCGACGGGCGGGGTGACAAACCGTCCTACCATGACGAAACACTCCAGGCGATCAGCGCTGTACACGACCACCTGAAGGCGGTGCAGGACAGCCCTGACCGGGGCAAGGCCGCCCTGGCGCTAGTGTTGAGCCGTTTTTCGGAAACGGCGCCCGACCCCATTCGCAACCTTCAGCGCATTGCCACGGGCCTGCCGGAACCCCTCAATCGGCATGTTCGCCAGCTGGCGGAGCAGACTTCGCAGGTGCTGATGGTCATGGCGTTACGGGAGCTGGAGCAGCGTTGGGATGCCGAGGTTTACAGCGTCTACCAGGAACGACTGGCCTCACGCTATCCCATCGACCCGGCCGGGCCGGATGTGTCACTCAAGGATTTTGAAGCCTTCTTTGGCCCGCAAGGCCAGCTCAAGCGCTTCCAGGACCAGTACCTTGCGGTGTTTCTCGAAGACAACCTCGATGCCCTTTACTCCCGTGCGGATGAAGGTTACCTGGTCCGCCCCGAAGTCATGGTGCAGCTGAAGCAGGCTGAAGCCATACGCAATGCGTTTTTCGACAATCGCGGGGAGCTGAACGTGAGCTTTGGCCTCGAGCCCCTGGCGATCAGCGGTGGCTTGCGCGGCAGTGTCTTCGACCTGGATGGGCAGCTGCATGCATTTGCGGACCGGGGCAAGGAGCCGATCGGCATGACCTGGCCGGGCCCTGCCGGGGAGAGTGGGCATAGCCGTGTCACCTTGGTGCAGGTTGCGGGGACCACAGTCAGCCTGGGCTATCACGGCCCCTGGTCGCTCTACCGCCTGCTCAGCCGCGCTGGGCTGAATGCCCGTACATCCACCAGTATCGATCTCGGTTTCATGATTGCCGGCGATACGGCGCGCTACAAGGTTCACACCACGGGCGCAAACAACCCCTTCACCCGCCAGCTCTTTGCAGGGTTTGCCCTGCCGCAGCGGTTGTTGCGTGACGGCACGGCCAGCGAAGTGGCCGGGCGATAGGGCCTGGCGCAGGCCACCCAAGAACCCCGATACCAGTGGCCTGGGTCGGGATTCGTTGTCTGTTTGTTCCGGTGCCTGGTCCGGCCTTCACAGGATGCTCATTTCTTATTTGGACGGATCATTTGTCACGACGGTATTCACTGTCTTGCCTGAGTTCAACGGTGTTGTTCTCGAAGTGAACGTGTACGGTATGGTTGTAACCGCGTGACTGGATGCGTACTGCATCTTTCCAGCGGCCCTTGGAGTTATCGCCCAGGCGAGCAACGACGGCGATGTAGCGGGTGCGCTCGTTGATTTCTTCGTGTTCGATGAACTTGAACTGGCCAGGGGTCAGACGGTAGTCATCGATGCTGATCAGCGTGGTGCCCAGCGCTTTATCCAGGTCTTCTTCGACTTGCTCATAAGTGGCATCCAGCAACAACGAATCGTCACGGAGCTGAAGTACCTTGAAAACGATGGATGACGGGGCTTGGTGTTGTGATTGCAGGTCGAGTTCCTCAGGCAAACCGGTTTGGGGCGTTGCGTAACTGGCCAATGCCGCAGGCGCCTTCGGCCCGACGATGGCTTGCTTGCCCTCGACAGAAGCGGGGTAGTTGCGGTGCAGCTGCTCCGCCAATGAGCTCAGCTTGTCAGTCAACTCGACAGGACTTGTGGCGCTGAGGTTGGCCACCAGCTGTTCCGGGTGGCCATGCAGCGGTATTTGTTCGCCTGAATCTGTCGGTTCGAGGCTGACAGGCGCAGGCGCGTCTGCGGCGTAGAGGCTCAGCGCCAGGTGGCTGATTTCATTGTTGGGGCCACCGACTGGCAAAGACGGATCCATCGCCACCTGGTAGATCTTGCTGATCGAAGTACAGCCACTGATCGCCAGGCAGGCCAGTAGCAAACCTACAGGCTTGTTCATTGCACCTCCTTGCCGAATATTTCGGCTATGGCCGGGTCAACCCGGGCTTGTGCGGCCCTGTCCAGATAGGCCAACGGATCAAGCTCATCCACAGGCCCAGGCATTGAGGTTTGGAAAAATCCGGCGATATCCGTAATCGGTACGCCAAGTATCTGCAGCGGGCACATCTGCTGATTAACCCCTAGCTCGCAGAGTGGGTCTCTGCCGGTATGCGGCTCCGGCTCTACCTCGTCCTCGCCCAGGTGTATGGCAATCTGATAGTCACCCATCTGCAGTCTGTCGTTGTGCCTGAGGCGGATAGGCGTACCCGAAAGCAACTGGGAGTCACTGCCATTCATGAAACTTTTGCCGCTGTGGTCAATGATGCAGAAATGGCCTTCATGCCAGCCGATTTCGCAGTGCACCGGCAGGATGCGAACGCCCCGATCATCCAAGCGCCAAGCACCTTGACTGCCGATGGAGCCGCCAGCCCGATCGAAGCGATGCCGCGGTTCGCTGCCGTGCAAGAGTTGTTCCGGGTTGAGGACGGTGAGCGTGATGCTGGAGGGGAGAACATTTGTACTCATGTGCGTACCGTGATGCGAACAGGGGGAGGCGTGGGGTCATTGCGGTTGGCGATGAAGCTTGTCCAACCGAGGTGGGTGCCATGCGCGGCCCGTAGGCTGAAGGGTGGGGCTTGCTCGGCGCACATGCGTAACTCCAGGTCATAGGCCCCGACATCACGGAGCAGGAACTCCACCAGCCGCGCCAGCCTCTGGTAGTTGTCACCGCTGGGCAGGAATTCGCGGAACTGCTGCTGATCCAGGCCTGCGATCACAATGGTGAACTTGCTGCTGCGTGACTCGATGCTGTCGCCAACCAGGAAGTTGTTGCCGAGTTGGTAGTTTCTGGCCCCCAGGCAGTTGCGTTGGGAAGTGGGAATGGACACGGTGCGCTTTTCGAATTCGCGGATGGCAACCTGCTGGAGGTCGAAACAATGCGCGATCATGCCGGCTACCATGCCGGGCGAGCGGCTGCGGCTGGCGATCATTCCCACGAAACTGAGCAAGCGGCTCCAGGGTAGCGGCGTAGCGCCGCGTAGTGCTGAGTCGTCCAGGCCGATCAGGGCGAAGACATAGCGGGAGAAACCGTCCTTCGCGCCCGGTTGGAAGCGCACGTAGTAGCGGTATTTGCGCCATCCTTGATGGAGCAGGGTATGAAGGCGATGGTTGAAGAAATTGAGGAAAGCCGGGCGTAAACCGATGCCGTGTGCGTTTTCGTAGGCGATCTCGTCAAGGTAGTAAGTGGGCAATGGCGAGTCTGTGCCATGCAGGCCCAGAAAACTTGCCTGGATGCGGTAGCAGTCGTCCTTCAAGCGATCGGCGCGCAACACATCGGCAACAGGGAAAGACAGACTGGGGGACACTTCCAGCCGTAATCGGCGTCTCGTCTCTCGAGCAAGTGGGCGTTGTTCCAGATCGTCGTCGTGTACGTGATACAGCAATTCCAGTAGCTGGAAATAGGCGTACTGGTGGGCGCTTTCCAAAGCGATATCGACCTGGCCAGCGGCGTGCGGAACTACTGGTTTTTCCATGGTTGAGTCTCTTGCCGTAACTAACGGGGGCGAAGTGAATGCTGATCGTAGTCGATGGTTTCTGATTCAGGTCATTGTTTTTTCGTTTGAAAGTGGATATCGACCAATAAAAAGAACTTTCTGTAGGAAGTATCTTTTTTTATTGGCACGGGGCTGTTTATATTGACTTTTCGGTAAGGCTTTCAGGGTTGTGGAATTAATAAGTTCATCGAGAGTTGAAGCTGGATACCGCTTTTCGAATAGAGTCGGAAATTGCTTTATCGAGGAAAACGACGAGTGTTCGTTCACACCGCGATGAACCTGCTATTCCTAAGAAGACCCCTGAACTCACCAAGGCCCGTCGATGCTGGTCATCGAGCAACTGCACAAATCATTCCCCACCCCCCAGGGCCCGCTCCCCGTGCTGCAGGGTGTCGACCTGCGCCTGGCGCGCGGCAGCAGCCTGGCGCTGATGGGCGAGTCGGGCAGCGGCAAGAGTACGTTACTGCACCTGGTGGCCGGTCTGGACCGTGCCGACAGTGGCCGCATCCTGATCGACGACACCCCGCTCGACAGCCGTTCCGAGGCGTCGCTGGCGCTGTGGCGGCGGGAGGGCATCGGCCTGGTGTTCCAGCAGTACAATCTGATCAGCAGCCTGGACGTGGGGGCCAACCTTGCGTTTCAGGCCCGGCTGGCCGCTCGGCATGATCCCGATTGGCTGGCGTACCTGGCGCAGCGCCTGGGGCTGGCAAATTTGCTGGCGCGTTACCCGGAGCAGTTGTCTGGCGGCCAGCAACAGCGGGTTGCCATCGGCCGCGCCCTGGCCGGACGCCCGGCCTGGTTGCTGGCCGACGAACCCACCGGCAGCCTTGATGAAGCCAGCAGCGATGAGGTGTTGAGCCTGCTGTTGCAGCTGGTCGCCGAGGCTGGCAGTGGGGTGCTGTTGGTGACCCACAGCCCGCGGCTGGCGGCGCGCTTGCAGCAGTGTTGTTACCTGCAGGCCGGCCGCGTGCGGCCCGAGCTGGGCGGATGAGGCTTCTATCGCTGGCCCTGCTGGCGCTGCTCAGCCACTGGCGGCGCCATCGCGTGCAGTTTTTCAGCATCTTCACCGGCCTGTGGCTGGCCACGGCGCTGTGGACCGGCGTGCAGGCGCTGAACAGCCAGGCACGCAGCGATTATGCCCGGGCCAGCGCCGTGCTGGCCGGGCCGTTGCAGGCGCAACTGGTGCCGCGGGGAGGCGAGCGCTTCGACCAGGCACTGTACGTGCAGTTGCGCAGGCAGGGCTGGGCGGTGACGCCGGTACTGGAAGGGCGCTTGCGCTTTGCTGGTGAGCCGGCGCGCAGCGTGCGGTTGATCGGCATCGAGCCGTTGAGCCTGCCGCCGGCCAGCAGCATCGCCGGTGTGCAGCCCGGAACGTTCGATCTGCAGGCCTTTGTCGGCATGCCCGGGCAAGCCTGGGTCGGGCCGGACACCTTGCGCCAGCTGAATGCAGGCCCCGGGGCGTCAGTACGCGACAGCGAAGGGCAACTGCTGCCGCCGTTGGTTCTGCAGCCAGCGCTGGCCCCGGGGTTGATCGTAGTGGATATCGGCCATGCCCAGGCGTTGCTGCATGCACCCGGGCAGTTGTCGCGCCTGCTGGTGGCCGGCACGCCGAGGCCGCTGCCGGCGGATATCGCGCCTTACCTTGAGCTGCAACCCCGGCAGGACGATGGCGGCTTGCAGCGGCTGACCGACAGTTTCCACCTCAACCTGACCGCCCTTGGCCTGTTGGCGTTCGTCGTCGGCCTGTTCATAGCCCATGCCGCAATCGGTCTGGCACTGGAACAGCGGCGCGGCCTGATCCGCAACCTGCGCGCCTGTGGCATCGGCCTGCAAACCCTGTTGTGCGCGTTGGTGCTGGAGCTGGGGCTGTTCGCGGTGCTGGGCGGGCTGGCCGGCGTGGCCAGTGGTTACGGGCTGGCCGCGTGGTTGCTGCCCGATGTGGCCGCCAGCTTGCGCGGCCTGTATGGCGCCCAGGTCGCCGGGGCGCTGAGCCTGCCCGCAGGGTGGTGGCTGCTGGGCATGCTGATGAGCGTGCTGGGGGCGCTGCTGGCGGGTTTGGGCAGTGTACTGCGTGCGGCGCGGTTGCCGTTGCTGGCGCTGGCGCAACCTCAGGCGTGGCGGTTGGCGCAGGGGCCTTGGTTGCGGCGCCAGGCCCTGGTGGCCGGCCTGTTGCTTTTGCTGGCCCTGGGCTGTGGCGTGCTGGGCGACAGCCTGCCCAGCGCGTTCGGCCTGCTGGCAGGCTTGCTGCTGGCGGCGGCGCTGCTGCTACCGGCCTTGCTCGACCGGGTGCTGGCCTGGTTGGCGCGCCATTGCCGGCGGCCTTTGGCGCAATGGTTCGTCGCCGACAGCCGCCAGCAATTGCCGGCCCTGAGCCTGGCGTTGATGGCACTGCTGCTGGCGCTGGCGGCCAGTGTCGGGGTGGGCAGCATGACCGAGGGCTTTCGCAAGACCTTCGTCGGCTGGCTTGACTTGCGCCTGTCCGCCGACCTGTATGTCACGCCAAGGGACACCGCCCAGGGCATGCAGATAGCCGAGTGGCTTGGGCAGCAACCTTCGGTGGGTGTGGTGTTGCCCGGCTGGCGTGAGGAAACACAGCTGCAGGGCTGGCCGGTGCAGGTCCAGGGCATCGTCGATCACCCCGTCTATCGCACACGCTGGCCATTGCTGGCGCAGCAAAAGCACGCCTGGCAGCAACTGGCTGCCGGGCAGGCCGTGATGCTCAGTGAACAGCTGGCCAGGCGACTGAACCTGCGACTGGGCGATCGCCTGAGGCTGCCTGCAGACACTTCGCCAGCCCTTAGCGTTGTGGGCATCTATGCCGATTATGGCAACCCCAAAGGGCACATGCTGGTCAACGCCGGCTGGCTGCGCGGGCACTGGCCACAGGCAACCCTGACCGGCTTGAGTGTCGATCTGGTGGGCGATCAGGTGTCGGCGCTCGAGGCTGCATTGCAACAGCGCTTTGCCCTGGACGACAGCCGCGTGGTCGATCAGGCGCGTCTCAAACGTTGGTCGACCGACGTGTTCAACCGCACCTTCGCCGCCACTGCCGCGCTCAACAGCCTCACCCTTGGCGTGGCAGGCGTGGCGCTGTTCATCAACCTGCTGACCCTGGGCCAGACCCGCCTGCGCCAGTTGGCGCCGCTGTGGGCACTGGGTGTGCGGCGTACGCACCTGGTGTGGCTGAGCCTTGGGCAGACACTGTTGCTGAGCAGCCTTACCGTGCTGCTGGCGATCCCGCTGGGCATCCTGCTGGCCTGGTGCCTGGTAGCGGTGGTGAACGTGCAGGCATTCGGCTGGCGTTTGCCGCTCTACGTGTTCCCTGGGCAACTGCTGCACCTGACACTGCTGGGCGTGCTTACCAGCCTGTTGGCCAGCGCCTGGCCACTGTGGCAGCTGGCGCGTCGCCAGCCGCGCGAACTGTTGAGGCCGTTTGCCGATGAAACGTAGCGCCTGGCTGTTGCTGTGTGGGTTGCTCGGCGGCTGTGACCAGCCCGCCGAGCAGAGCTATGCCGGGCTCGGGCAGCAGGCGGGCGAATTCAGCCAGGTAAGCCGCGGCCATCGCCTGGAATTTCCGCGTGACCACGGGGCCCACGATGGCTTTCGCATCGAATGGTGGTATGTCACCGCCAACCTCCAGGACTTCCTGGGGCGGGACTGGGGCGCGCAGTGGACGCTGTTTCGCTCGGCCCTGCGCCCAGGCCCCGAGACTGCCGGCTGGAACAGCCCGAACCTGTGGATGGGACATGCGGCGTTGACCGGTCCCGGTGGCCATCAGTTCGGCGAAACCTTGGCGCGTGGAGGTATCGGCCAGGCCGGCGTGCAGGCCCAGCCGTTCCGGGCGTGGATCAATGACTGGTCGTTGCAGGGCAGCAGTGGCATCGAAAATCTGCAAATGCTCGCCGGTGGTGACGGCTTTCGCTATGACCTGCAACTGCACAGCGAGCGGCCCTTGGTGCTGCACGGGGACCAGGGCTACAGCGAGAAGTCCGGCAAGGGACAGGCTTCGTACTATTACAGTCAGCCGTTCTATCGGGTGAGTGGGGAAGTGCAGCGTGACGGCCAATGCATTGCAGTCAGCGGCCTGGCCTGGCTGGACCGGGAATGGAGCAGCCAGCCGCTGGCTGCCGGGCAGACGGGTTGGGACTGGTTTTCCCTGCACCTGGACAGTGGTGCCCGATTGATGCTGTTCCAGGTGCGCGAAGTGCAGGGGCAGGCGTATCGCGCCGGGACCTGGGTTGGCCCGCAGGGTAAGGTGGTGGCACTGCAGGGTGCGCAGATCCAGCTGCAGGCGCTGGCCTGGGCCCGGCAGAAGAACGGCAAGCAGGTGCCGACGCGATGGCGGGTGCAGGTGCCGGGGCATGGCGTGGATGTACAGGTCGAGGCTGTGGAATCGCAAGCCTGGATGGAAACGCGGTTCCCGTATTGGGAGGGGCCGGTACGCTTGACCGGGAGTGCGGGTGGGCGTGGGTATCTGGAGATGACCGGCTATTAGCAATACTGGGGGTTTCTGAGTTTTACCGGGGCTGCGTTGCAGCCCATCGCCGGCAAGCCAGCTGTCATGGAACAACCCAGGGCTCATCGGTTCAGTGAGGCTGCTCCTACAAAGGACGCTTCAAGCGAGCGATATTTGTGGTGGGAGCAACTGGCTTGCCGGCGATGGGCCGCAACGCGGCCCCAGGTTTTCAATCCTTGATCAACCCTCGCAACACCGCTCGCGCTTCTTCAGTGCGCAAGCACTCGATGAACAACCGGGCCTCCCGCGCCACTGTCGTCTCAAGCTCGGCCCGTTGGCCATCCTTGAGCAGCCGCTTGCTGATGCGCAGCGCCGCCTGCGGGTAGCCTTGCAGCTGGCGGGCCAGGCGCCGGGCAGCCGCCAGGCACTGTTCCCCGTCTTCATGCAGTTCATTGGCCAGCCCCCAGGCCACCACCTGTGCGCCGTCGAGCAACTCGTTTGCCAACAGCAGGCGAGCTGCCCGGGCATGGCCAAGCAAACGCGGCAGCAGCAGGCTGGAACCGAACTCTGGGCACACGCCCAAGGGCGCGAAAGGGATGCGCAGCTTGGTGGTACGGCTGACCAGTACCTGGTCGCAATGCAACAGCAAGGTGGCGCCAATGCCGATTGCCGCACCACTGACCGCGGCAATCAGCGGTTTGTCCAGGCCCATCACCACCCGCATCAGGCGGAACACCGGGCTGTCCAGGTCGGCAGGCGGGTTGTCGAGGAAGTCGCGCAAGTCATTGCCGGCGCTGAAGCAGTGCGGCCCACCGGTGATGATGATGGCTTCGACATCAGGGTCTTCACCTGCCGCCAGCAGCAGGTCGCCCAGCCGTTGGTACATGGCGGTGTTCAAGGCGTTGAGCTTGTCGGGGCGGTTGAAGGCCAGGGTCAGCAGGCCCTGGTCCAGGTCACGTGTGATCAGGTCGTTCATGGCAGCCGCTTTTGTTGTTGTAGGCAAGGGTGGCAAGGGTTTATCACGCAGTCCGGCTTGTTGTACAGTCGTTCAGCCCAGCCCATAGCCCGAGAGCCGCCGATGAACCAGGAAGCCCGCTACCACCGCATGCTGCCGGAATTGCGCAAAGCCAACCTGGTCGAGGCAACCCTGGCATGCCTCAAGCGCCATGGCTTCCAGGGCGCGTCGATCCGCAAGATTTCGGCCGAGGCCGGAGTTTCGGTCGGGTTGATCAGCCATCACTATGCAGGCAAGGATGAGCTGGTGGCCGAAGCCTACATGGCGGTCACCGGCCGAGTGATGGGCCTGCTGCGCGAGGCCATGGCCCAGGCTGCGCCCAATGCCCGCGAACGGTTGTCGGCGTTCTTCCGCGCCTCGTTCTGCGCCGAGCTGCTCGACCCGCAATTGCTCGACGCCTGGCTGGCGTTCTGGGGCGCGGTGAAGACCGCCGATGCGATCAACCAGGTGCATGACCATTCCTATGGCGAATACCGCAATGAACTGAGCGGGCTGCTGGCCACGCTGGCCGGGGAGGAGGGCTGGCAGGGCTTCGATGCCGACCTGGCGGCCATCAGCCTGAGCGCCTTGCTCGATGGCCTGTGGCTGGAGTCGGGGCTCAACCCCGGTACCTTCACCCCCGAGCAGGGCGTGCTGATCTGCGAGGCCTGGGTCGATGGCCTGCAGGCCGGTGGCCGGCGCCGCTTCAGCCTGCCGGAGGGCTGTTGATCGCCTGTTCAGTAACGAGTACGCTGCTGTCGCGAGTGTGTAGAACAAACCAATAAAAAAAAAGAGACGACACGCAATGACGCCTCGGGTATTGATCGTCGATGACGATCCGCTTATTCGTGACTTGCTGCAGGCCTATCTGTCCCAGGAAGGCTATGACGTGCACTGCGCCGACACCGCGGAAAAGGCCGAAGCCCTGCTCGGCAGCCAGGATGTCGACCTGGTGCTGCTGGATATCCGTCTGCCCGGCAAGGACGGCCTCACCCTGACCCGCGAGCTGCGGGTGCGTTCGGAGGTCGGCATCATCCTCATCACCGGCCGCAACGACGATATCGACCGTATCGTCGGCCTGGAATGCGGCGCCGACGACTACGTGATCAAGCCGCTCAACCCCCGCGAACTGGTGTCCCGCGCCAAGAACCTGATCCGCCGCGTGCGCCATGCCCGCGAGGTGCACCCGGCGCCGGCCTGCGCGCAATCGCTGAAGCAGTTCGCCGACTGGGCGCTGGACACCGACCGCCGACGGCTGATAGACGCCCGTGGCGGGCAAACCCTGCTGACCCATGGCGAGTTTCAGCTGCTCAGCGTGTTCCTGCGCAACAGCGGCCATACTCTCAGCCGCGACCAGCTGATGGACCAGATCCGCAACCGCGAGTGGGTACCCAACGACCGCTCCATCGACGTGCTGGTCGGCCGCCTGCGGCGCAAGTTGCACGATGACCCGGCCGAGCCCCAGCTGATCATCACCATCCACGGCACCGGCTACCTGTTCACCGCCAGCGTGGCGGCATGACCCGCAGAGCCTGGGTGCTGGCCTTGGCATTGTTCGCCTTGCAAGCCAGTGCAAGGCAGCCAGTGCGCTATTGCGACTACCCGGTGTACCCGCCGATTTCCTGGAGTGACGGCCACCAGGTGCGTGGCCTGGCCCCCACCGTGGTGCGAGAGCTGTTCGCGCGCATGGGCTACGAAGTGCAGACCGTGGTGCTGGGCAACTGGAAGCGCTGCCTGATGGACGCCGCTGCCGGGCGGGTGGACGTGGTGCTGGCCTACAACAGCGACCAGCGTGACCAACGCATGCGCTTTTCCACGGTGCCGGTGGTGCGTGAGGAAGTGGCGGTGTTCTACAACCGCCTGCGGCCAGTGCAGTTCCAGCGCCTGGAGGACCTGGCCGGCTACCGCGGCGGCCTGCTTTACGGGGAAAGCTACGGCGCCGATTTCGACCGCTTCGTCGCCCGCCACCAGAACATCGAACGGGTGTCGTCCAGTCAGCAGAACTTCGGCAAGCTGATCCGTGGGCGCATCGACTACGTGATCCAGGAGCGGCGCACCGGTCAGCTGTTCATCGAAAACCTGCCCGGGGCGCAGGACATCCGCGTATTGCCCACGGCCCTGAGCGTGGACTACCTGCGCGTTGCGATATCACGGCAATCGCCTTTGAGCCAGCATATGGACGAAATCGACGCGCAGTTGCTGCGCATGAACCAGACCGGCGAGATCGAGCGCTGGCTGGAGCAGAGCGAAGTGACCTACCGCGACATGGTCAACCTGCCGGCGGACTCCCGATGATCCGCCTGCGCACCGATGGCTTGCTGCGCCGCCTGCTGCTGTTCATCCTGCTGTTCAGCCTGTGCTTCACCGTGCTGGCCAGCTCGGTGCAGCTGTATTTCGAGTACCGCCGCGAGATGCGCGATATCGAGGCGCGCATGGCGTTGATCCGCGCCGGTTACCTGGCCAGCCTGGAGCGCAGCCTGTGGGACCTGGACGAGGCCCAGCTGGACACACAACTGCGCGGCCTGGTGGACTTTTCCGATGTCGCCCGGGTGCGCCTGGTCAGCGACGATTTCCAGCTGCTGCGCGGCGCCGCCGAGCCCAAGGGGCCGCTGCGCATCGAACGCTTCCCCCTCGATTACCAGCCGCCCTCGGGGCCGGCCAGGCACCTTGGCGAGCTGGAAGTGAGCATCGACCTGGGCGCGGTGCACAGGCGGCTGTATGCCACTGGCCTTGCCAGCCTGCTGTGGATGGGCGTGTTCCTGTGTGGCCTGGCGGTGGCACTGTCGGGGCTGTTCTATCGCCTGGTCACCCGCCACCTGCAAGTGATGGCCGAGTTCGCCCGGCGAATTGGTGCCGGCCAGTGGCAGGAACCATTGCGCCTGGGGCGCCGCCCGTCGACACGCCCGGACGAGATCGATACCGTGGCCAATGCCCTGGATGACATGCGCCGCGCCATCCTCAGCGACATCGAGCGCCGCGAGCGCGACCGTCTGGCGCTGCAGGACAAGCGCGACGAACTGCAGGCCATGGTCGAGCGGCGCACCGCCAGCCTGGCCCGGGCCAAGGACGAGGCCGAAGCCGCCAACCTGGCCAAGTCACGCTTTCTGGCGACCATGAGCC
Organism: Pseudomonas pudica; assembly: GCF_015680405.1. Lineage (GTDB taxonomy): Bacteria > Pseudomonadota > Gammaproteobacteria > Pseudomonadales > Pseudomonadaceae > Aquipseudomonas > Aquipseudomonas pudica. The sequence goes on along the minus strand of NZ_JADLJS010000003.1, from coordinate 187,071 downwards.
ATGAGTTGCGCACACCGCTCAACGGCATTCTCGGCATGGCCGAGCTGCTGCGCGGCGGCCGGCTGGAGGTGGCCGACCGTCAGCGCGTCGAGGCCTTGTACAAGGCCGGCGAGGGGCTGCTGGCGATTCTCAACGAAGTGCTGTATTTCGCCCGGCTCGAGGAAGGCGAGAGCCGCGCCGAGCTGGTCGGATTCTCGCTACGCCAGTTGTGCCAGGAAGTGCTGACGCTGCTCGAACCCATGGCCAGGGACAATGGCGACGCCCTGCAGCTGCACATCGACGAGCAATTGGCCGAGTACCAGCACGGTGCCGAACAGTACCTGCGCCAGGTGCTCAGCAACCTGCTGGCCAATGCCATCAAGTTCACCGAACACGGCCAGGTGCGGCTTGTGGTGCAGGTACTGGCCAGTGACCAGGGCGCGCAGCGCGTGCGGGTGTCGGTCAGCGACAATGGCATCGGCATCGAGCCGGCTGTGCAGGCCAGGGTCTTCGACCGCTTCGTCCAGGCCAGCGAGGAGGTGGCCCGGCGCTATGGCGGCACCGGCCTGGGCCTGGCGATCTGCAAGCATCTGGTAGAAAAACTGGGGGGCTGCATTGGCCTGGACAGCGTGCAAGGACAGGGGAGTCGCTTCTGGTTCGAACTCGACATGGCCTGCGGGCAGCCAGTGAAGGCCAACTCACCAGCCCCTTCGCCCCTGGCAAGCCTGGACATCCTGCTAGTCGAGGACGTGGAATTGAACCGCGAGGTGGCCGGTGGGTTGCTGCTGCGCGATGGCCACCGGGTGAGCTTTGCCGAGGACGCCGGGCAAGCCCTGCTGGCCTGCGCGCAGCGGCGCTTCGACCTGATCCTGCTCGACGTGCACCTGCCCGGCATGAGCGGGGTGGAGCTTTGCCGGCAACTGCGTGCCACGCCCGGGCCGAACCGCCACAGCCGGGTCCTGGCACTGACGGCTGGCGTGCAACCGGGGCAAGTGCCAGGGTACCTGGATGCCGGCATGCAGGGAGTGCTGGCCAAGCCCCTGCGGCTGGACAACCTGCGCCAGGCGCTGGCCGAAGCGGTGCCCACCGAGGTGGCGTGTATGGACGCGAGAATGGACTGGTCATTGCTGGACACCCACCGCTCGCTGCTGGGTGAACAGAAGCTGCAAGGCCTGTTGAAGGTGCTGCGCCAGTCGCTGGAACATCACGCCACGGCATTGGCCGAGGCGCTGCCGGCCCAGGACCATACCGAAGTGCTGCACCTGGCCCACCGCCTGGCCGGCAGTTGCGACTCCCTGGGTTTTTCTGGCATGGCTGCGCTGTTGCGTCGTCTTGAGGACGCTGCCCGGCAGCATGACGAACAGGCATTGAACGCGCTCGGCGAGCCGCTGGCCATGGAGCTTGCCCAGGCCCGCGCCACCCTGGAACAGTTGATCCAGAGCTGACGTACAAAATACTTACGACTTTTTACATCTTCGATCCGTTCGTACAACGGCACCTTACATCCGTTTCCAATAATCCATGGCAACCGTGTTGCACGCGGTCCATGAGGCTTATTGGAGACAAGAATAATGACATGCCGTAGCGCTCAGCCCCTCCTTCCTACCACAACGCGCGGCACCCCCGCGCGGCCTGGCACCGGCCGCAAAGGCGAGGTGCGCCATGACTGACAACCGCGAAAAGATCCAGCTCACCCGTGCGCTGAAAAGCCGACACATCTTCATGCTGTCGCTGGGCGGGGTGATCGGCACCGGGCTGTTCATGGGCTCGGGCGTGACCATCAACCAGGGTGGCCCGATAGGCGCGATCCTGGCCTACCTGGTCGCGGGTTTGCTGATGTACCTGGTGATGGTCTGCCTGGGCGAGCTGTCGGTGCAGATGCCGGTGTCCGGTTCGTTCCAGGCCCACGCCACCAGGTTCATCGGCCCGGCCACCGGCTTCATGATCGGCTGGGTGTACTGGATGAGCTGGGCCACCACCGTGGGCCTGGAGTTCACTGCCGCCGGCATGCTGATGACCCGCTGGTTCCCGGAGGTGCCGATATGGTATTGGTCGGCGCTGTTCGTGGTCGTGCTGTTCGGCCTCAACGCCCTGGCCACCCGTGCCTTCGGCGAGGCGGAGTACTGGTTCTCGGGGATCAAGGTGGCAACCATACTCGGCTTCATCATCATCGGCCTGCTGGTAATCTTTGGCGCCATCCCGCTGAGCAGCGGGGCGCCGGCCCCGATGCTGGACAACCTGGTGGGCGAGTCGCTGTTCCCCCATGGCCTGTCGGCAGTGTTCGCAGTGATGATGACCGTGGTCTATGCCTTCCAGGGCTGTGAAATCATGGGAGTGGCGGCCGGCGAGACCGAGCACCCGGAAAAGAGCATCCCGCGGGCTGTGCGCAACGTGGTGTTCCGCGTGCTGATCTTCTACGTGCTGGCGATTGCCGTGCTCTCGGCCATCGTGCCGTTCGAGCAGGCCGGGCTGATGGAAAGCCCGTTCGTGCAGGTGTTCGACATGGTCGGCATTCCCTTTGCCGCCGACCTGATGAACTTCGTCATCCTCACCGCCATCCTTTCGGTGGGCAACTCCGGGCTGTATGCCTCCACGCGCATCCTCTGGGCCATGTCCAAGAGCGGCATGGCGCCGAAAAGCCTGTCGCCGTTGAGCAAGCGTGGCGTGCCGTTGCGGGCGCTGAGCATCACCCTGTGCTTTGCGCTGATCTCGCTGATGACCAGTTTCATTGCTGCCGACACCCTGTTCATGGTGTTGATGGCGGTGAGTGGCATGTCAGGCACCGTGACCTGGATTGTCATTGCCCTGGCGCAGTACCGCTTCCGCAAGGTCTACCTGCGTGATGGTGGGCAGCTGCAGGACCTGAAGTACAAGGCGCCGCTTTACCCGCTGGTGCCGCTGCTGTGCATCACCCTGTGCAGCTCGCTGTTCGTGTTCCTGGCGCTGGATGAAACCCAGCGGCCGTCGTTGTACTGGGGCTTTGGCTTCATTGCCCTGTGCTATGCGGCGTACTTCTTCGTCAACCGCCGTCGGCAGGGGGCCTTCGAGCCGAGCGTGCCGGGGGTTTGAGGTTTCAATCTCGGGGCTGCTACGCAGCCCATCGCGACGCAAGGCCGCTCCCACAGGTAACGCGCAGACCTGAAGTCTGCGAATGACTTGTGGGAGCGGCCTTGTGTCGCGATGGGGCGCAATGCGCCCCCAGCAATCCGCCAGTTGTACAAAGTTGTAACAACCACCTCCTATCTCAACCTTGATCCAACAAATAAGACTAATAAAAACAACGACATATATCGTTTTCAAGCGTTGTTACAGCCCCATCCCCGCCCAATTGCCGCCTTGTTGAACACTCGTTTAGTATCTCCCTCATCAAGCCCTCTCAAACCATCACAACAACACCGAGGCCCCCCATGACCACCCCGTCGTCGTCACTGTTGAGCAAGGTCGAAGCCGGCGTTGCCTGGATCACCCTCAACCGCCCCGAGCAGCGCAATGCGCTGGACATCCCCACCCTCAAGCAACTGCACACTCTGCTGGAAACCTGCAACAGCGACCCGGCCGTGCGCGTGGTGGTGCTGACCGGCAGCGGCCGCAGCTTCTGCGCCGGTGCCGACCTTGCCGAATGGGCCGCGGCCGAGGCCCAGGGCACCCTGGAAAGCTACGGCTGGACCGAAACCGCCCACGCACTGATGTTGCGCCTGCACAGCCTCGACAAGCCCACCATCGCTGCCATCAACGGCACCGCCGTGGGCGGTGGCATGGACCTCAGCCTGTGCTGCGACCTGCGCATCGCCGCGGCCTCGGCGCGCTTCAAGGCCGGCTACACCAGCATGGGCTACAGCCCCGACGCCGGTGCCAGCTGGCACCTGCCACGGCTGATCGGCAGCGAGCAGGCCAAGCGCCTGTTGTTCCTCGATGAGCTGTGGGGTGCCGAACGTGCCTTGGCGGCCGGGCTGGTCAGCGAAGTCTGTGCCGACGAGCAACTGCCCGCCGTGGCCGCCGAGCTGGCCGGGCGCCTGGCCAATGGCCCTACCTTCGCCTACGCGCAGACCAAACGGCTGATCCGCGATGGCGCCCGGCGCACCCTGGCCGAGCAGCTGGAAGCCGAGCGCCAGGCCGGCCTGCTGTGCGGCCGCAGCCAGGACGGTGCCGAGGCGCTGCGAGCGTCGGTGGAGCGCCGCGCACCCCGTTTCACCGGCCAGTAACCCGATAACCGACCCTCACCAGGACCTTCGCAGATGAATTTCCAACTGACCCAAGAACAAGAAATGTTGGTGGAAGCGGTACGCAGTTTTGTCGCCAAGGAGCTGCTGCCCCATGAGGAGGCAGTGGACCGCGCCGATGCCGTGTCGCCCGAGCTGGCTGCGCAGATCCGCGGCAAGGCCATCGCCGCCGGGTTCTATGCCTTCAACATGCCCGAGGAGGTCGGCGGCGGTGGCCTGGACTATCTGTCCCAGGCGCTGATCGAGCGCGAACTGTCCAAGGTGTCCTGGGCCCTGCACGTGTTCGTCGCGCGGCCATCGAAAATCCTCATGGCCTGCAAGGACGAGCAGATCAACGACTACCTGTTGCCCTGCGTGCAGGGTGAGAAGATCGATTGCTTCGCCCTCACCGAGCCGGGCGCCGGCTCCGATGCCAACGCCATCAAGACCCGTGCCGTGCGCCAGGGTGACGACTTCGTCATCAACGGCAGCAAGCACTTCATCAGCCATGCCGGCCACGCCGATTTCGCCATCGTCTTCGCCGTCACCGACACCTACGAGCACAACGGGCGCAAGCGCAACGCGGTAACGGCCTTCCTGGTCGACCGTGGCACGCCGGGCATGACCATTCGCCGTGGCCCCAAGTGCGTGAGCAACCGTGGCTACCACACCTACGAGCTGTTCTTCGACGACTGCCGGGTGCCGGCCAGCAAGGTGCTGGGCGAGGTCGGCAAGGGCTGGGAAGTGGCCAACGCCTGGCTCACCGCCGGCCGGGTGATGGTCGCCGCCAACTGCGTGGGCCAGGCCCAGCGTGCCCTCGACCTGTCGCTGCAATGGGCTGCCGACCGCAAGCAGTTCGGCCAGGCCATCGGCAGCTACCAGGGGGTGTCGTTCAAGCTGGCCGACATGGCCACGCAGATTCGCGCTGCGGAAATGCTCACCCTGCACACCGCCTGGAAGATGGACCAGGGCAGCATGACCGATGGCGAGGCCGGCATGGCCAAGCTGTTCGCCAGCGAAGTGCTGGGCAAGGTTGCCGACGAAGCCGTGCAGATCTTCGGCGGCATGGGCCTGATGGATGAAGGGCCGGTCGAGCGCATCTGGCGCAACGCACGCATCGAGCGCATCTGGGAAGGCACCTCGGAAATCCAGCGGCACATCATCGCCCGCGAACTGCTGCGCCCGCTGCTGCGCTGAGCGCCAGGAGAACACCCATGTCGCATTCGATTCGTGACAACCTCAAGCGCCTGCTGGCACCCCGGCACCTGGCCTTCGTCGGCGGGCGCAGCATGGCGCGGGCGCTCAAGCGCTGCGCCGAAGGTGGCTTTGGCGGCGAGCTGTGGCTGGTCAACCCGCAGCATGACAGCCTCGAAGGTATCCCCTGTGTGGCGCGGGTGGCCGACTTGCCCTATGCCCCGGACGCGGTGTTCATCGCCACCAACCGCGAACTGACTCTGCAGTGCGTTGCCGAGCTGGCCGCACGCGGCGCCGGTGGCGCCATCTGCTATGCCTCAGGCTTTGCCGAAAGCGGCGAAGAGGGCGGCCAGCTGCAGCAGCGCCTGCTGGCCGCCGCCGGTAACATGGCCTTGCTCGGCCCCAACTGCTACGGCCTGCTCGACTACCTGCACGGCGCTGCCCTGTGGCCGGTGGCCCATGGTGGCCAGCAAGTGGAGAAGGGCGTGGCGATCCTCACCCAGAGCGGCAACTTCGCCTACAACCTGTCGATGAGCGACCGCTCGCTGCCGGTGGCCTACATGGCCTCTGTCGGCAACCAGGCACAACTGGGCGTGGCCGAGCTGATGGACGTGCTGCTCGACGACCCACGGGTAACCGCCATCGGCCTGCACCTGGAAGGCCTGAAGAACGTGCCGGGCTTCGCCCGTGCCGCCTGCAAGGCATTGCAGCAGGGCACGCCGATCATTGCGCTGAAGACCGGCGTGTCGCAGATCGGCGCCGAACTGGCGCTCAGCCACACAAGCTCGCTGTCCGGCTCCGATGCCTTGTACGACAGCCTGTTCCAGCGCCTGGGCGTGATCCGCGTCAGTGGCCCGGTGAGCTTCGTCGAAACCCTCAAGGCCGCCGCCTGTGGCCGCCTGCCGGTGAATGGCGAGCTGATAGCCCTGGCTTGTTCCGGTGGCGATGCCGGCTTGATCGCCGACTATGCCGAGCGCAACCAGCTGGTCCTGCCAAAGCTCGAACAAGGACAGGTGGCGCAGTTGGCCGAGGTGCTGCCGGCCTATGCCAACCTGGTCAACCCACTGGATTTCACCACTGCCATCTGGGGTGATGCAGCGGCCCTGCAACGCATGCTCGACAGCACCCTGAGCGGCGCAGCCGACGCGGCCATGCTGGTGCTGGACTACCCGGCGGCGTTCACCGGCGAACGCAAGGAATGCGACCTGCTGCTGGCACTGTACTGCGATGCGTTGGAGCGCCACGGCAAGATCGGCTTCGTCACCTCGGCATTCCCGGAGCTGTTGCCCGCCTGCGCGCGCGAGCGTTTGCACGCGCGTGGCATCGCCGCCCTGCAGGGTGTGGAGGATGGCCTGGCAGCCTGGGGCCGCATCGTCGCCTACCAGCGCAACCGCCAGCGGCTGCTGGAACAGGGTGAGGCCGCACGGGTGCCGCTGTGCCCCCAGACCATCGCGGGCGAGGGCCAGCTGCTGGACGAATGGCAATCCAAGCAAGCCCTGCGTGCCTTCGGCCTGCCGGTACCGGCAGGGGTGTTGAGCACACCCGAGCGTGCCGTGGCAGATGCCGCCCGCGTCGGCTACCCGCTGGTATTGAAGGCGGTCAGCGCGCAACTGCCGCACAAGACCGAAGCCGGCGCGGTGGCGCTGAACCTGCGCGATGCCGCTGCCCTCGAGGTTGCGCTGGTGCAGATGCGCCAGCGCATCGCCGCCTACGCCCCGCAGGTAGCGTTCGACCAGGTGCTGCTCGAACCGATGGCCGAGCCGCCGCTGGCCGAATTGATCGTCGGCATCAAGCGCGAGCACGACTTCGCCCTGGCCCTGGTGATCGGTGCCGGTGGCGTGCTGGTCGAGCTGCTCAAGGACAGCGTCAGCCTGTTGTTGCCGACCACCGACGACGCCATCCGTGGCGCGCTGCTCGGCCTGCGCAGTGCCAGCCTGCTGCAAGGCTTCCGTGGCCGCCCGGCCGCCGACCTCGACGCATTGGTTGCGGCTATCCGCGCGGTGGCCGACTACGCCTGCGAAAACGCCGGGCAATTACTGGAGCTGGATGTGAACCCATTGATGGTAGGTGCCCACGGCACCACTGCGGTCGATGCGCTGATCCGCCTCGGCCAGGCGCAAGGAGAACGACATGAATAAGCACACCCCGACCGCCGGCCAGGCGTTGGTGCGCCTGCTGGCCAACTATGGCGTGGAAACGGTATTCGGCATCCCCGGCGTGCACACTCTGGAGCTGTACCGCGGTCTGCCGGGCAGTGGCATCCGTCATGTGCTGACCCGCCACGAGCAGGGCGCCGGCTTCATGGCCGACGGCTATGCCCGGGTAAGCGGCAAACCGGGGGTATGCTTCGTCATCACCGGCCCGGGCGTGACCAATGCCGCCACGGCCATCGGCCAGGCCTATGCCGACTCCATCCCTATGCTGGTGATTTCCAGCGTCAACCACACTGCCAGCCTGGGCAAGGGCTGGGGCTGCCTGCACGAAACCCAGGACCAGCGCGCCATGACCGCGCCGATTACCGCGTTCTCCGCCGTGGCCCTGCGCGGTGACGATCTGCCCGAGCTGATCGCTCGTGCCTGGGCCGTGTTCGACAGCGAACGGCCGCGCCCGGTGCATATCTCGGTGCCGCTGGACGTGCTGGCCGCACCGGTCAGCCGTGACTGGAGCGATGAGGTGGTGCGCCGCCCCGGGCGCGGCCAGCCGTGCCGTGACATCCTCGACCAGGCTGCCGTGAAGCTGGCAGCCGCCAGGCGCCCGATGATCATTGCCGGTGGTGGGGCATTGCACGCGGCCGAGCAGTTGCAGCAACTGAGCACCCGGCTGGCAGCCCCACTGTTCACCAGCGTGGCCGGCAAGGGCCTGCTGCCAGCGGACGCACCACTGAATGCCGGCGCCAGCCTGTGCGTCGAGCCCGGCTGGCAGCTGATCAGCCAGGCCGATGTGGTGCTGGCAGTGGGTACCGAAATGGCCGACACCGACTTCTGGCGCGAGCGCCTGCCGATCAGCGGCGAGCTGCTGCGCGTGGACATCGATCCGCGCAAGTTCAATGACTTCTACCCCTGTGCCATTGCGCTGCACGGCGATGCCCGGCAAACCCTGGCCGGCCTGCTCGAGCACCTGCCAGCGCTGGACCGTGACCCGGCCCAGGCCAGCGAAGCCGTGGCCAACCTGCGGCTGGCCATCCGCAACGGGCATGCGCCGCTGCAGGCCGTGCACCAGGCAATCCTCGACCGTATTGCCGCCGTGCTGCCCGATGACGCCTTCATCAGCAGCGACATGACCCAACTGGCCTATACCGGCAACTACGCCTTCGCCAGCCGGGCGCCGCGCAGCTGGCTGCACCCCACCGGTTACGGCACCCTCGGCTACGGCCTGCCGGCCGGCATCGGCGGCATGTTCGCCAGCGACCACCGCCCAGGCCTGGTGCTGGTGGGCGACGGCGGCTTCCTTTACACCGTCCAGGAACTGGCCACGGCAGTCGAGGAGCTGGACCGACCGTTGGTCGTGCTGTTGTGGAACAATGACGCCCTTGGCCAGATCCGTGACGACATGCTTGGCCTGGACATCGAGCCGGTCGGCGTACTGCCGCGCAATCCGGACTTCATCGGCCTGGCCCGTGCCTTTGGTTGCACGGTGCGCCAGCCGCGTGATCTGGATGCGCTGCAGGCCGATCTGGCCAGCGGTTTCGCCACCCCCGGCGTCACCTTCATCGAGCTCAAACACACCTGCGTCTGCTAAGCGGCAGACACCACGAACAACAAGAGAAACCACCATGCCATTTCGCCGTACCCTCCTGGCTGCATCCCTCGCTCTGCTGATCACCGGCCAGGCCCCGCTGTACGCCGCACCACCCCTGTCGATGGACAACGGCACCACGGCCCTGACCGTGCAGAACAGCAACGCCTGGGTCGAAATCAGTGCCGGCGCCCTGCAACACAACATCCGCACCCTGCAGGCCGAGCTGGGCGGCAAGTCCAAACTGTGCGCCGTGCTCAAGGCCGATGCCTATGGCCATGGCATCGGTCTGGTGATGCCGTCGATCATCGCCCAGGGCGTGCCTTGCGTGGCGGTGGCCAGCAACGAAGAGGCCCGGGTGGTGCGCGCCAGTGGCTTTACCGGGCAACTGGTGCGGGTACGCCTGGCCAGCCTCGGCGAAGTTGAAGATGCCTTGCAGTACGACATGGAAGAACTGGTCGGCAGCGCCGAGTTCGCCCGCCAGCTCGATGCCCTCGCCGAACGCCACGGCAAGACCCTGCGCATCCATCTGGCGCTCAATTCCAGTGGCATGAGCCGCAACGGCGTGGAGATGGCTACCTGGTCCGGCCGTGGTGAAGCGCTGCAGATCACCGACCAGAAGCACCTCCAGCTGGTCGCGCTGATGACCCACTTTGCCGTGGAAGACAAGGACGATGTGCGCAAAGGCCTGGCAGCGTTCAACGAACAGACCGACTGGCTGATCAAGCACGCCAAACTTGATCGCAGCAAGCTCACCCTGCATGCCGCCAACTCCTTCGCTACGCTGGAAGTGCCCGAAGCGCGCCTGGACATGGTGCGCACCGGCGGCGCGTTGTTCGGCGACACCGTGCCGACGCATACCGAATATCAACGTGTCATGCAGTTCAAGTCGCACGTGGCAGCGGTGCACAGCTACCCGGCTGGCAACACCGTCGGCTACGACCGCACCTTTACCCTGGCGCGTGATTCGCGCCTGGCGAACATCACCGTCGGCTACTCCGATGGCTATCGCCGGGTGTTCACCAACAAAGGCCATGTGCTGATCAACGGCCACCGTGTGCCAGTAGTGGGCAAGGTGTCGATGAACACCTTGATGGTCGATGTCACCGACTTCCCCGATGTCAAGGGTGGCAACGAAGTGGTGCTGTTCGGCAAACAGGCCGGGGGAGAGATCACACAGGCCGAGATAGAGGAAATCAACGGCGCGCTGCTCGCCGACCTCTACACCGTATGGGGCAGTTCCAACCCGAAGATTCTCGTCGACTGAAACCGCCAATGAAGGGAGATTGCCATGCGCTACGCCAAGCTCACTCAACGCATCGCCGGCGACGGGGCCGCGGCCTGGGACATCCACTACCGCGCCTTGGCGCTGCAGGCCGAGGGCAAGGATATCCTGCTGCTGTCGGTGGGTGACCCGGACTTCGACACCCCCGCGCCGATCGTCGAGGCGGCCATCGACAGCCTGCGGGCGGGCCACACTCATTACGCCGATGTGCGCGGCAAGCTGGCGCTGCGCCAGGCCATCGCCAACCGCCACCGCCAGCGCAGCGGCCAGGCCGTCGATGCCGACCAGGTGACGGTACTGGCGGGGGCCCAGTGTGCGCTGTACTGCGTGGCCCAGTGCGTGCTCGACCCGGGTGACGAGGTGATTGTCGCCGAGCCCATGTACGTGACCTACGAGGCGGTGTTCGGGGCCTGTGGCGCCAAGGTGGTGCCGGTGCCGGTCAAGCCGGAGAACGGCTTCCGCGTTTGCCCCCGTGACGTGGCCGCGCGCATCACCTCGCGCACTCGCGCCCTGGCCCTGAACAGCCCGCACAACCCCTCGGGGGCAAGCCTGCCGCGTGCCACCTGGGAAGCGCTGGCCGAACTGTGCATCGCCCACGATCTGTGGCTGATCTCCGACGAGGTGTACAGCGAGCTGTTGTACGACGGCGAGCATGTCAGCCCCGGCAGCCTGCCGGGCATGGCCGAGCGCACCGCCACCCTCAACAGCCTGTCGAAGTCGCATGCCATGACCGGTTGGCGGGTGGGTTGGGTGGTTGGTTCGAGCGAACTGGCCGCCCACCTGGAGAACCTGGCGCTGTGCATGCTGTATGGCTCGCCGGACTTCATCCAGGACGCCGCCGTGGTGGCACTGGAGCAGCAACTGCCCGAGCTCGACAGCATGCGCGAGGCCTATCGCCAGCGCCGCGACCTGGTGTGCGAGCAGTTGGCCGGTTGCCCGGGCATCAAGGTGCTCAAGCCCGATGGCGGCATGTTCGTGATGGTCGACATCCGCGAGACCGGCCTCAGCGCCCAGGCCTTCGCCGACCGCCTGCTCGACAGCCAGGGCGTATCGGTGCTCGCCGGCGAAGCATTCGGCCCCAGCGCTGCCGGGCATATCCGCCTGGGCCTGGTGTTGGGCAACGAGGCCTTGGCCGACGCTTGCCAGCGCATTGCCCGCTGCGCCGCGGCATCGATGCAGGTGCAGGCCCATGCGTGAGTATGCGCGGCTGTACATCGACGGCGCCTGGCAGGTACCGAGCGGGCAGGGCATGGCCGAGGTGATCGACCCGGCCACCGAACAGGTCATCGGCCGGGTGCCGCTGGGCGCGGAGGCCGATGTCGAGCGGGCGGTGACGGCCGCGCGGCGGGCCTTCGATGGCTGGTCGCGTACACCGTCCGGCGTACGTGCCGGGTACATAACGGCGCTGGCCGCACAGCTGAAAAGCCGCGCGGCGGAAATGGCCTCGGTCATCACCGATGAACTGGGCATGCCGGTGCAGTGGTGCCAGGCGGTACAGGTCGAGGGCCCGATTGCCGGGCTGGAGCAGTATGCCGAACTGGCCGGGCTGATGGATGAGGTGCGCGAAGTCGGCAACTCGCTGGTGTACCGCGAGGCCGTTGGCGTTTGCGCGTTCATCAACCCGTGGAACTACCCGTTGCACCAGATGATCGGCAAGCTGGCGCCGGCCCTGGCCGCCGGCTGCACGGTGGTGGTCAAGCCCAGCCAGGAAACACCGCTGCACGCGTTCCTGCTGGCCGAGATGATCGAGGCCATCGGCCTGCCGGCCGGGGTGTTCAACCTGGTCAGCGGGCCGGGGGCCAAGGTTGGCGAGGCCCTTGCCCGGCACCCGCAGGTGGACATGGTGTCGTTCACCGGTTCCACCGGTGCCGGGGTGCGCGTGGCCCAGGCGGCCGCGCCGACGGTGAAGCGGGTGTGCCTGGAGCTGGGCGGCAAGTCGCCGCTGCTGATCACCGCCGACGCCGACCTGCACGCGGCGGTGCGCCATGGCGTGCAGGACGTGATGATCAACTCGGGGCAGACCTGCACGGCCCTGACCCGCATGCTGCTGCCGGCCAGCCGCTACGCCGAGGCGCTGGAGATTGCCGAGGCCGAGACCCGTGCGCTGGTCATGGGCGACCCGCGTGACCCGGCCAGCTTCCTAGGCCCGATGTGTTCGGCAGGCCAGCGGCGCACCGTGCTCGACTACATTCGCCTGGGGCAGGAGGAGGGCGCGCGCCTGCTGTGCGGCGGTGATACGCCAGCCGGCTTCGAGCGTGGCTTCTACGTGGCGCCGACCTTGTTCGCCGATGTCGACAACTGCATGCGTATCGCCCAGGAGGAAATCTTCGGCCCGGTGCTGTGCCTGATCCCCTATGCCGACGAGGCCCAGGCGCTGGCCTTGGCCAACGATTCGCCGTTCGGCCTGTCCAGCGCGGTGTGGGCAGGTTGCCGCGAACACGGCCTGGCCCTGGCGCGGCAGATACGCGCCGGGCAGTGCTTCATCAACGGTGGTGGGTTCAACTACCAGGCACCGTTCGGTGGTTACAAGCAGTCTGGCAATGGGCGCGAGTGGGGCGAGGAGGGCCTGGCGGAGTTCGTCGAGGTGAAAGCGGTGCAGTGCTGAGCCACAGCTGGAAGACAACCTGTTTTGTGTGAGGAGAATGTTTGTGAATGTACTGATCGTCCACGCTCACCCCGAGCCGCAATCGTTCACTGCCGCCCTTCGTGACCAGGCCGTGGAAACCTTCCGCGCCCAGGGCCACCAGGTGCAGGTCAGCGACCTGTACGCCATGGGCTGGAACCCAGTGGCCAGTGCCGATGATTTCACCCAGCGCGAGAACCCCGAGTACCTGGTGTATGCCCTGGAGCAGCGCCAGGGGGTCAAGCGTGGCGCCATTGCCGCGGATATCCAGCAGGAGCTGGACAAGCTGCTGTGGGCCGACTTGCTGGTGCTGAACTTCCCGATCTTCTGGTTCTCGGCGCCGGCCATGCTCAAGGGCTGGATCGACCGCGTGCTGGTGTCGGGGGTGTGCTATGGCGGCAAGCGCTTCTACGACCAGGGCGGGTTGGCAGGCAAGAAAGCGCTGGTGACCGTGACCCTGGGCGGGCGCGAGCACATGTTTGGCGACGGGGCGATTCATGGGCCGCTGGAGGACATGCTGCGGCCGATCTTGCGCGGTACGCTGGCCTACGTCGGCTTCGAGGTGCTGCCGCCGTTCGTGGCCTGGCATGTGCCGTACATCAGTGACGAGGCGCGGCAGGGCTTTTTGCAGCAGTACCGACAGCGCCTGGAGCAGCTCTCGGACGACCAGCCTCTGGTGTTCCCGCGCCTTGAGCAGTTTGATGAGGCGTTGTACCCGCTGACCTGACCTTTCTCCTGTGCCAGCCACTGGGGCCGCGTTGCGGCCCTTTCGCGACACAAGGCCGCTCCCACAAGGACTGCGCAGCCTTCGAAGCTGGCAGTGAACCTGTGGGAGCGGCCTTGTGTCGCGAAAGGGCTGCAAAGCAGCCCCCAAAGATTCGGCAGGCTGTTGAGATCCACCTGCCAAAAAACGACCACCCACACATTCGGGGTATGTTCCCCTTCGGCAAATCCCTCGATAGTGCCTGCATCGGCTCGATCCCGAGCATTCACACGATGGAGTTGCCATGCGCAAGGTACTGAAGGTGATTGGCGGTCTGCTGCTGGCGTCTGGCGCCAGCCTGGCCCAGGCGGCAGAGGTGGACAGCGGTAACACGTTGCGGTTGTACAACTGGACCGACTACATCGGCGAAACCACCCTGGCCGACTTCGAGAAGGCCACCGGCATCAAGGTCATCTACGACACCTTCGACGGCTACGAAACGGTACAGACCAAACTGCTCACCGGCCGCTCCGGCTACGACCTGGTCATGCTGAATGCTTCCCTGGTACCCCCGCTGATCAGTGCCGGAGTGTTCCAGGCACTGGACAAGCAGCAACTGCCCAGCTGGCACAACCTCGACCAGCAGGTGGTGAACAACCTGCAAGGCTACGACCCCGGCCTGAAATACTCGGCGCCCTACACCTGGGGCAGCTCGGGGGTAACCTACAACGTCGACAAGATCACCGCGCGCATGCCCGATGCCCCCATCGGCTCGCTGGCCATGCTGTTCGACCCCAGGATCGTCTCGCGCTTTGCCGACTGTGGCGTCACCCTGATGGACGCGCCGACCGAAGTCATCCCGCTGGCCCTGCAGTACCTGGGCAAGGACCCACGCAGCGCATCGCCTGCCGACCTCAAGGCGGCCGAACAACTGCTGCTGGGCATTCGCCCGTACATTCGCAAGTTCGACTCGGTCAACTACCTCACCAGCCTGCCCAACGGCGATGTCTGCCTGGCCCTGACCTGGTCCGGCGACTACGCCACCGCCCAGGCTCGTGCGGTGGAAGCGAAGAAGAACATCAAGCTGTCGTTCTTCATCCCCCAGGAAGGCTCGCTGATCTGGTTCGACAACTTGTACATCCCCAAGGATGCACCGCACGTGGCCAACGCCCACCGCTTCATCGAGTTCCTGCTGCAGCCGCAGACCATGGCCAAGGTCACCGACTACATCCACTACGCCAACAGCAACGCTGCCGCCACGGCGTTGGTGCGCGAGGAGATCCGCCAGGACCCGGCCATCTACCCCGACGCGCAAACCCGCGAGCGCCTGTTCGCGCAGAAAACCCAGAGCCCGAAGGACATGCGCGCCATCACCCGGGTCTGGAGCACGGTCAAGACCGGTTTCTGAACACCGCCCAACGATCACTGCCAAGGAGCTGCCCATGGCTACCCCAAGCAAAGCATTCGCCACTGCCAACGACCCGCTGGTGGAAGCCGACAAGGCCCACTACATGCACGGCTACCATGTGTTCGACGAGCACCGCGAGCAAGGCGCGCTGAACATCGTTGCCGGCGAGGGCGCCTACATCCGCGATACCCACGGCAACCGCTTCCTCGATGCAGTCGGCGGCATGTGGTGCACCAACATTGGCCTGGGCCGTGAGGAGATGGCCCTGGCCATCGCCGACCAGGTACGCCAGCTGGCCTATTCCAACCCGTTCTCCGACATGGCCAACGATGTGGCCATCGAGCTGTGCCAGAAGCTCGCGCAGCTGGCGCCGGGTGACCTGAACCATGTGTTCCTCACCACCGGCGGCTCGACCGCGGTCGACACTGCCTACCGGCTGATCCAGTACTACCAGAACTGCCGTGGCAAGCCGCACAAGAAGCACATCATCGCCCGCTACAACGCCTACCACGGCTCCACCACGCTGACCATGTCGATCGGCAACAAGGCCGCTGACCGGGTGCCGGAGTTCGATTATCACCACGACCTGATCCACCACGTGTCCAACCCCAACCCGTACCGTGCCCCGCACGACTTGGACGAGGCCGAGTTCCTCGACTTCCTGGTGGCCGAGTTCGAGGACAAGATCCTCTCGCTGGGGGCCGACAACGTGGCGGCGTTCTTCGCCGAGCCGATCATGGGCTCGGGTGGGGTGATCATTCCGCCCAAGGGCTACTTCCAGCGCATGTGGCAGCTGTGCCAGACCTACGACATCCTGTTCGTCGCCGACGAAGTGGTGACCTCGTTCGGGCGCCTGGGCACCTTTTTCGCCAGCGAGGAACTGTTCGGCGTAACTCCCGATATCATCACTACCGCCAAGGGCCTGACCTCGGCCTACCTGCCGCTGGGGGCATGCATCTTCTCCGAGCGCATCTGGCAGGTGATCGCCGAGCCGGGCAAGGGCCGCTGTTTCACCCACGGCTTCACCTACAGTGGCCACCCGGTGTGCTGCACCGCGGCGCTGAAGAACATCGAGATCATCGAGCGCGAGCATTTGCTGGAGCATGTCAAGGACGTTGGCGCTTACCTGGAACAGCGCCTGCAAAGCCTGCGCGAGCTGCCGCTGGTGGGGGATGTGCGCTGCATGAAGCTGATGGCCTGTGTCGAGTTCGTTGCCGACAAGGCCAGCAAGGCGCTGTTTGCCGACGAGGTGAACATTGGCGAACGCATCCACAGCAAGGCCCAGGCCAAGGGGTTGCTGGTGCGGCCGATCATGCACCTGAACGTGATGTCGCCGCCGTTGATCGTCACCCATGCGCAGGTGGACGAGATCGTCGAAACCCTGCGCCAGTGCATCATCGAAACCGCGCGCGAACTCACGGCGCTTGGCCTGTACCAGGGCCGATGAACCTGGCGCAAAGGCCTGTGCGCGGGCGTGCCTGGCAGGCTAGACTGCCGGGCATGACCCAGGCCTCTCCCGACACCCCGCTTACCCTTTCACTGGGCGCGCTGCAGCAATGGCATGCGGCGCTGCAACGCGCATTGGCCCACAGCGAAACGCCCGAGGCGCTGGCCCATGTGGCGGCAGCCATCGGCCAGCTGGTGCAGGTGGAATCGATGATGATCAGCCTCGAGTGCCAGGGGCGGGCACCGCAACTGCTGTACCAGCAAGGCATCCCCGACCTGCACCGCGCCGCCGTGCTGGAGCGCTATTTCACTGCCGGCTACCTGCTCGACCCGTTCTGCCTGGCCGTGCAGAGCGGCCTGGCCGAGGGCTTCTACCACCTGCAGGAAATCGCCCCGGACAACTTCTTCGACAGCGATTACTACAAGGCTTATTACCTGGGCACTGGTTGCAGTGAAGACAGCTACTACATCGTCGACCTGAGCGCTGGCCGCAAGTTGTCGCTGAGCCTGTTCCAAGGCTGCAGCGGCACGCGCCTGAGCGCGGGCCAGATCGACCTGCTGCGTGCGCTGGAGCCGATGGTGCGCGAACTGCTGGGGCGCTATGCCCGGCACCATCTGGAGCCCGGCCCCGCGCCGGCGGAGCGTGGCGGCCTGCAGGCGGCGTTCGACAGTTTCGGCTGCCAGGTGCTGACCGACCGTGAGCGGGAGGTGGCGCACATGATCCTGCGCGGGCATTCGGTGAAGTCCACCGCGCTGGAGCTGGGCATCTCGCCGGAAACCGTGCGCATGCACCGCAAGAACCTGTACCTGAAGCTGCAGATCAACTCGCAGTCGGAGTTGTTTGCGCGGTTTATCGACTGGCTGCGCGGCGATCATCTGCCGGCCTAGCAGCAAAGGAGCAACTGCCTTGCTCAAATCTGAAAGCTGGCGCGGTCCCCTGTGGGAGCCGGGTTCACCCGCGAAGCAGGCACCGCGGTATATGGCACGGGCTTCGCCCGTGTTCGCGAGTGAACCCGCTCCCACAGGTACAGCGCTGCCCCCCCCTATAATTCTCAGCCCCTGCCTTTAGCCAGATAGGCCGCAAACTCTGCCTCCGGCACCATGCTGCCACCGGTCCCCCACACCAGATGCGTGGCCCGCTCCATGCGCCCGGCCGACAGGCCAATGCGCGCCAGGTACTCAGGTGATTCAAGCACCTTGACCATGCCCGGCATCCCCGCCAGCGCCGAAGGCTCCAGCCGCGTGTTCTCCTGGTCATGGGCCAGTACCAACAGCCGGTACAGCGCCTCGTCGCTGACCGTGTAATAACCATCGAGCAAACGCTGCATCGCCTTGCCGACAAAGCCGGAAGGGCGGCCCACCGCCAGGCCATCGGCGGCGGTCAGGTTGTCGATGCCGAAATCCTGCACGCTGGTGGCATCATGCAAACCGCTATACACCCCCAGGAACATGCACGGCGAGTGGGTGGGCTCGGCGAAGATGCAGTGCACATGGTCGCCCCAGATCAGCTTCAGGCCGAACGCCACGCCACCTGGGCCGCCGCCGACCCCGCAGGGCAGGTAGACGAACAATGGGTGCTGGGCGTCTACCTTGATGCCCGCAGCCTCGAACTGGGCGGCCAGCCGCTCGGCCGCCACTGCATAGCCAAGGAACAGGTGTGGTGAATTCTCGTCGTCGACGAAGTAGCAGCTCGGGTCCGCCGCCGCCTGCTGGCGCCCTTGCTCCACTGCCACGCTGTAGTCGCTTTCGTACTCGACCACGCACACGCCGTGGGCGCGCAGCTTGTCCTTCTTCCATTGGCGGGCATCGGCCGACATGTGCACGGTGGCCTGAAAGCCCAGCCTGGCACTCATGATGCCGATCGACAGGCCGAGGTTGCCGGTCGAGCCGACCGCAACCTTGTACTGGCTGAAGAATTGCCGGGCCTGGTCGCTGGCCAGTACCCGGTAATCGCTGTCGAGGTGGATCAGGCCGGCCTCCAGCGCCAGGTCCTCGGCATGCTTGAGTACTTCATGAATACCGCCCCGGGCCTTGATCGAACCGGAGATCGGCAGCTCGCTGTCGGCCTTGAGCCAGAGTGAACCGCTGGCGGGCAGGCCCGCTGCCTGCAGCAAGGTGGCGTGCAGGGTGGGCAGCGGGCGCAGCGGCGACTCGATGATGCCGCCGCTGGTGGCGGTGTCCGGGAACACCTTGGCCAGGTACGGGGCAAAGCGTGCCAGCCGGGCACTGGCGGCACTGACATCGGCGGCGCCAAGGCCGACATCGGCCAGGGCCTGGGCGGCAGGGGCGATGTGCGGGTTGAACCAACGGGTTTCGCGCAGGGCCACCAGGTCTTCGATCAGAGGATGGGAGCTGCACCATGCTTGCAGTGTCTTGCCGTGAATCATGCTGGGTTTCCTGTTGGTTGATGATGACCGGGGAGCGCACGCTCATTCGGCCTGCTGCGCAATCAATGCCAGGCAGCGCCGCACGATCGGGCTCACATCGCCCTTGCGCCGGCTGAGGATGATCGGGCTGACGGCGCCGCTGTCGAGCAGGCTTACATATTCGATATCGGTGCGGTGCTGC
Source organism: Pseudomonas pudica (assembly GCF_015680405.1). Classification (GTDB taxonomy): domain Bacteria; phylum Pseudomonadota; class Gammaproteobacteria; order Pseudomonadales; family Pseudomonadaceae; genus Aquipseudomonas; species Aquipseudomonas pudica. The sequence goes on along the minus strand of NZ_JADLJS010000003.1, from coordinate 167,931 downwards.
TGCTGCACCGACGCCGGCACCAGCGTGACGCCTACGCCGACGGCCACCAGGCCGATGGCAGTCTGCAGTTCGTTGGCCCACTGGCTGACGCGGATGCTCATGCCGTGGTGCGCGAACAGCGCCAGCACATGGTCTGCATAGCTGGGCCGCGGGTTGGCCGGGTAGAGGATGAACGCCTCGCCAGCCAGCTGGGCGAGTGTGAGCGGGCTGCTCCCCAGCGGGTGGCCCTTGGGCAGTACGGCCACCAGTGGGTCTTCGCACAGCACTTGCTGGTGAATGGCCGGGTCATCGATGCGAATGCGCCCGAAGGCGATGTCGATGCGCCCGCTTTTCAACGCCTCCACCTGCTGCAGCGTGGTCATCTCGTTCAGGCCCAGCTCCAGCTCGTTGTCCTGACGCAGTTCGCGGATCAGCTCCGGCAGCACCTTGTACAGGGTCGAGGGGGCAAATCCGATCCCCAACCACTGACGCTGGCCCTGGCCGATGCGACGGGTGTTGTCGCTGATGTTCTCCAGCTGCTGCAGCACGGTGCAGCTCTGCTCGTAGAAGAAGCGACCCGCCTCGGTCAGCCGCAGCGGGCGCTCGCGCACCACCAGCAAAGTACCGAGCTGGTCCTCGAGCTGGCTGATCTGCCGGCTCAGCGGTGGCTGGGCAATGTGCAGCAGCTCGGCGGCGCGAGTGAAGTTCAGGGTTTCGGCCAGGACCTTGAAGTAACGCAGGTGGCGCAGCTCCATCAGACCTCCAGGGTATGGTGGGAGATTCATTCGATATTGGACGGCTATCAGGGTCTCGCGCAATCCTTGAACAAGCAAGTAAATGCACCACTCGGGCCTGCGGCTGGCAGCCCGAAACTACGGGACCTGGCAACAATGACAAGCGCGCTGATTGAACGTATAGAGGCAATTATCGTCGACCTGCCGACCATTCGCCCGCACAAGCTGGCGATGCACACCATGCAGCAGCAGACCCTGGTGGTATTGCGTGTTCGCTGCAGTGATGGTGTGGAAGGCATCGGCGAGGCCACCACCATTGGCGGCCTGGCCTATGGCTACGAAAGCCCCGAGGGCATCAAGGCCAACATCGATGCGCACCTGGCGCCGGCGCTGATCGGCCTGCCGGCAGACAACATCAACGCCGCCATGCTCAAACTGGACAAGCTGGCCAAGGGCAACACCTTTGCCAAGTCGGGTATCGAGAGTGCCTTGCTCGATGCCCAAGGCAAGCGCCTGGGCCTGCCGGTCAGCGAACTTCTGGGTGGCCGCGTGCGTGACAGCCTGGAAGTGGCCTGGACCCTGGCCAGCGGCGACACCGCCCGCGACATCGCCGAAGCCTTGCACATGCTGGAGATTCGTCGGCATCGGGTGTTCAAGCTGAAGATCGGCGCCAACCCGTTGGCCCAGGATCTCAAACACGTGGTGGCGATCAAGCGCGAACTGGGCGACAGCGCCAGCGTGCGGGTCGACGTCAATCAGTATTGGGACGAATCCCAGGCCATCCGTGCCTGCCAGGTGCTCGGCGACAACGGCATCGACCTTGTCGAGCAACCGATTTCGCGCATCAATCGCAGCGGCCAGGTGCGCCTCAACCAGCGCAGCCCGGCGCCGATCATGGCCGACGAGTCGATCGAAAGCGTCGAGGACGCCTTCAGCCTGGCAGCCGACGGCGCGGCCAGCATCTTCGCCCTGAAAATAGCCAAGAACGGCGGCCCTCGCGCCGTACTGCGCACCGCGCGAATCGCCGAGGCTGCCGGCATCGCCCTGTATGGCGGGACCATGCTCGAAGGCTCGATCGGCACCCTGGCTTCGGCTCACGCCTTTCTGACCCTGCGCCAGCTCACCTGGGGCACCGAGCTGTTCGGGCCGCTGCTGCTGACCGAAGAAATCGTCAATGAGCCGCCGCTGTACCGCGACTTCCAGCTGCACGTGCCACACACACCGGGCCTGGGCCTGACCTTGGACGAACAGCGCCTTGCGCGCTTCGCCCGCCGCTGAGTCACGCTGGCTGAAAGAACACACAACCCCTGTGGGAGCGGCTTTGGCCGCGAAACAGGCGACGCGGTGGATGGCACGGGCTTCGCCCGTGTTCGCGGGTAAACCTGCTCCCACAGTGTTCGCGCCAAATCAGAAAAAGGAGATACCAGCATGCTGTTCCACGTGAAGATGACCGTGAAACTGCCGGTCGACATGGACCCGGCCAAGGCTGCCCGGCTCAAGGCCGACGAAAAGGAACTGGCCCAGCGCCTGCAACGCGAAGGCACTTGGCGCCACCTGTGGCGCATTGCCGGGCACTACGCCAACTACAGCGTGTTCGACGTGCCCAGTGTCGAGGCGCTGCACGACACCCTGATGCAGCTGCCGCTGTTCCCTTACATGGACATCGAGGTCGACGGCCTGTGCCGGCACCCCTCGTCGATTCACAGCGACGACCGCTGAGACGCACCTGTCAACCTGACAAGAACAAGATGAGGCAAGCACGATGACCGTGACAATTTCCCATACTGCCGATGTTCAGGCGTTCTTCAAGGAAGTGGCCGGCCTGGGCCATGCCGAAGGCAACCCACGCTTCAAGCAGATCATCCTGCGTGTGCTGCAAGACACTGCACGCCTGGTCGAAGACCTGGAAATCACCGAAGACGAGTTCTGGCATGCCGTCGACTACCTCAATCGCCTGGGTGGCCGTAACGAAGCCGGCCTGCTGGCGGCGGGCCTGGGCATCGAGCACTTCCTCGACCTGCTGCAGGATGCCAAGGACGCCGAGGCCGGCCTGACTGGCGGCACCCCGCGCACCATCGAAGGCCCGCTGTATGTGGCAGGGGCGCCGCTGGCGCAGGGCGAAGCGCGAATGGATGACGGTAGCGACCCGGGTGTGGTGATGTTCCTCCAGGGCCAGGTGTTCGATGCCGAAGGCAAGCCGTTGGCCGGCGCCACCGTCGACCTGTGGCACGCCAACACCCAAGGTACCTATTCGTACTTCGACTCGACCCAGACCGAGTACAACCTGCGCCGGCGCATCATCACCGATGCCGAAGGGCGCTACCGCGCGCGCTCCATCGTGCCGTCGGGTTACGGCTGCGACCCGCAGGGGCCGACCCAGGAATGCCTGAACCTGCTCGGCCGTCACGGCCAGCGCCCGGCGCACGTGCACTTCTTCATCTCGGCGCCGGGGCACCGCCATCTGACCACGCAGATAAACCTGGCTGGTGACAAGTACCTGTGGGATGACTTCGCCTATGCCACCCGTGACGGGCTGGTCGGCGAGCTGTGCTTCGTCGAGGATGCTGCGGCGGCGCGTGATCGCGGCGTAGAAGGTGAGCGTTTTGCCGAGCTGACGTTCGACTTCCATCTGCAGGCGGCCAAGGCGCCAGACGCCGAGGCACGCAGCCATCGCCCGCGTGCGTTGCAAAACAGTTGAGCCCTATCAATCGATGACTGGTTTTGGCCTGGGCCTTTCCGTGCGGGGAGGGCCTGGGCTTTTTGCTGCCAGGGGCTGTTGATCTAGAATCCGCCTTTTTACCCGAGCCCTTCGCATCATGCTGCCCATCGAACTGCTGGCGACCACTGCCGACCAGGCCCCGCTGATTCGCAACCTCTACCAGTTCTACGCCTACGAGTCCTCGGACTGGGAGCAGGAAGACGTCGAAGTGGACGGCCGCTTCTATATCCATGACGAGCACCTGCAACGATATTGGCAGGCCGATGGCTGGGGCGCGTATCTGGTGCTGGCAGATGGTTTCATCGCCGGTTTCGTGCTGGTCGAGCGCAGCGAACTGCCGGGCATCGATGCGTTCGAACTGGCCGACCTGTTCATCCTGAAAAAGTACCGCCGACAGGGCATCGGCCGGGCGGTGGCGTTGCAGCTGCTGGGCGGCGATGGTGATTGGCTGATGCGCTGTTACGCAAAGGACGCGCCTGCCGTGGCCTTCTGCAATGCCGTGCTGGCCGAGCTGTCGCGCCCGGCGCAGCCCATAGCCCTGGATGACGGACCAGGCTTGCTCAATTTCCTGGTCACGGGCGCACGTCATTGAGGGTGGCCAGCCTTCGTTCGCAAATTGAAGGGATCGTGGCTTTTTGTGAGCTACTTCACAAAATCGTCATCGGAGGCATAATGCCACCAATCCTTTTCACGCCTTTCGAAGGCCCAGGTAAAGTTCATGTCGCTAGTCGCAAGCCCCGACATCATGTACCGGCTGTTGATCCAGAGTGTGGTGGACTATGCCTTCTACCTGCTCACCCCCGAAGGGATCGTCGCCAACTGGAACCCCGGCGCCCAGCGCGCCAAGGGCTACCTGGCCGAGGAAATCGTCGGCCAGCACTACTCGTTGTTCTACACCGATGCCGAGCGCGCCGCCGGGCTGCCCGCGCTCAATCTTGAGCAGGCGCGCAGCACCGGGCGCTTCGAAGAGGTCGGTTCGCGCCTGCGCAAGGACGGCACGACCTTCCATGCCCATGTGGTGATCGACGCGGTTTACGATGATGCCGGGCAACTGGTGGGCTTCGCCAAGGTCACCCGCGACATTTCCGAGCGCCACCGGCAAGAGCTGGAACTGCTGCAGGCCAAGGAACTGGCCGAGCAGTACAGCCAGGAAATGGCCAAGCTGTCGCAGTTTCTTGATTCGGTGATTGCCAATATCCCCGCCAGCGTCATTGTCCAGGACCTGGAAAGCCAGCGCATCCTGCTGGCCAACCAGCAGGCCGAACGCCTGTTCGGCGGGCCGCAGCGCAGCATGATCGGGCAGCTGCCCGGCGAATGCCTGGCACCGGGTGCTGCCGGCTACCTGGAACAGCAACTGGCCCGTGGCGCCCGCAGCACCAAGGGCCATGCCGCCGAAACCCGGGTCGACACAGCCTGCGGCCCACGCACCCTGCGCAGCCGCACCTTGCTCAGCCAGAACCGTGAAGGCCAGGCCGACTATGTGCTGTTCGTTGCCGAAGACGCCACCGAAGAGCTGGCTGCCCACGCGCAGATCCACCACATGGCGCACCACGATGCGCTGACCGGGCTGCCCAACCGCACCCTGTTCAACGAACGCCTGCGCCAGGCGCTGGTGCGTGACAGCGAGCACGCCAAGCTGACCGCCGCCCTGTGCCTGGACCTGGACAACTTCAAGAACATCAACGATTCGCTGGGCCACGCCTTTGGCGACAAGCTGCTGCGCGCGCTGGGCAAGCGCCTGCGCCGCGAGCTGCGCGAACACGACACCCTGGCCCGCCTGGGCGGCGACGAGTTTGCCGTGGTGCTGACCGGCCTGGAAGGCCGGGAGGCCGCATGCAACACTGCGCAGCGCCTGATCAACGCGGTCTGCCCACCGTTCCAGATCGAGGGGCACCAGTTCACGGTGGGGGTGAGCATCGGTATTGCCATTGCGCCTGACGACAGCGACCAGGCCTAGCAACTGCTGGGCTACGCCGACATGGCGCTGTACGAGGCCAAGCGCAATGGCCGCAACCGCTACGAGTGTTTCAACGTCGAACTGGACGTCGCCGCCCGCCAGCGCCGCCTGGTGGAAACCGACCTGCGCACCGCGTTGCACCTGGGCCAGTTGCAGTTGCATTACCAGCCGGTGGTCGATCAGCAGACCAGCAGCGTTACCGGCTATGAGGCGCTGCTGCGCTGGGAGCACCCGACCCGCGGCATGGTCATGCCCATGGACTTCATCCCCATCGCCGAGGAAACCGGGCTGATCCATGAACTGGGCGCCCGGGCGCTGAACCTGGCCTGCCAGGAGGCGGCCAGCTGGGACAGCGAGCAGACGGTCTCGGTCAACCTGTCGGCGGTGCAGTTCAAGAATGCCAACCTGGTGCACACCGTGGCCTTGGCGCTGGCCGACTCAGGCCTGCCGCCACAGCGGCTGGAGCTGGAGGTCACCGAGTCGGTGCTGCTGGGCAACAGCGAGGAAAACGTGCGTACCCTGCGTGCACTGAAGGACCTGGGGGTGGCCATTTCGCTGGACGATTTCGGCACCGGGTATTCCTCGCTGGGCTACCTGCGTTCGTTCCCGTTCGACCGGATCAAGATCGACAAGTCGTTCGTGCATGACATGTGCGACAGCCGCGAGGCGATGTCGATCATCCGCGCCATTACCGACCTGTCCAACAGCCTGATGATCAAGACGACGGCCGAGGGCGTGGAGTCAGAGGAGCAGATGCGCCGGTTGGCGGCGGAGGGTTGCTCGCACTTCCAGGGCTACCTGTACGGGCGACCTGCACCGGCGAACGAGCGCTTGAAGCAGGTCATGACGCCGGCATAACGGTTTGCGCGGCCCATTGTGGGAGCGGCCTTGTGTCGCGATTGGGGCGCGCAGCGCCCCCAACATTTTCAGCTTCGCCGCAAAAATTGCCGGGGCCGCTTTGCGGCCCTTTCGCGACACAAGGCCGCTCCCACAGAGATCGTGCCAGCTTTCAGATATTGAGCAGCAATCAGCTGTTCCAGTCCGGCGCAAACGCCGGGCTCACCACCCGCTGGTTTTTCGGCAACCCGGCAATCGCCGCGCGGTCCTCGTCATCCAGTTGCACGGTCGAGGCCGCCAGGTTGGCCAGCTGGTTCTCGCGGCTGCCGGCCTTGGGGATCACCGCCACGCCGTCCTGGTCCAGCAACCACTTCAGCGCCACCTGGCTGGGCAGCACGCCATGCTTGCGGGCGATCGCCTGGATCACCGGCTGCGCCGCCGCCTGCCCACGGGCCAGCGGGGTGTAGGCGGTGAGCAGCAGGTCGTGGCGGCGGGCATAGTCCAGCAGCGGTTGCTGGCCGAGCAGCACGTGGTATTCCACCTGGATCGCCGACAATGGTGCGCCCAGCGTTTCCACCACCTGGCGCAGCAGCCCCAGCGGGAAGTTGGCCACGCCGATGCTGCGCGCCTTGCCCTCGTCACGCAGGGCCACCAGGGTTTCGATGCTGCGGGCCAGGTCCCAGTCCTGGGCGGGCCAGTGGATGTGGAACAGGTCGACCTGCTCGGTACCCAGCGCGCGCAGGCTGTCCTCCAGCGACTGGCGCATGGCCTTGGGCGCCAGGCGATCCCACCATACCTTGGTGGTCAGGTGAATATGCTCGCGCGGTACATCGCTGTCGCGCAGGGCCTGGCCGACGGCGGCCTCGTTTTCATAGGCAGTGGCGGTATCGATATGCCGGTAACCCACTTCAAGCGCCTGGCGCACGGCCTGGGTGCACTCGCTGCCGGTCATTGGCCAGGTGCCCAGACCGATCGCGGGCAGGTCCAGGCCGTTTCGGGTGGTGAGCCTTTGCATGTAAATTCCTTGTAGGGTGTGCAGGGTTCGCATTGGATGGTCGGCGATCAGCACGGCACGGGCCATGCGCGCGGGGCGGAAAGTGGTCGATCAGCGAACAGAAACTGCAGTCGGCCTTGGCTGGCGGCAATTGAACTTCCTTATTCTTTGGCATCTCTTCTAGAATCCGAGCTGTTGCATCCGCCAGGCTGTGCCTGCGCGGCCTTCACTGGGCGCCGCATCCAGCCGCGCCGTCATCGAGAGTGCCATGAGTTCCAGCACACCGCTGTCCGGAGTCAACCAACCCCTGCGCGGCATCGCCCTGGTGGTGGTGGCGACATTCCTGTTCGCCAGCCACGATGCCCTGTCCAAGTTCCTCGGCGGCCTGTACCCGATCATCATGGTGGTGTGGGCGCGGTATGTGGTGCATACGCTGCTGATGGCCGGCATCTTTCTGCCAAAGGCCGGCCTCAACGTGCTGCGTACCCGCCGCCCGCTGTTGCAGACGTTACGTGCCCTGAGCCTGCTGAGCACCAGCCTGCTGTTCACCACCGGCCTGCAGTACCTGCCGCTGGCCGAAGCCACGGCGGTCAACTTCCTCGCCCCGGTGCTGGTCACCGCACTGTCGGCACCACTGCTGAAGGAGCGGGTGACGGTGGGGCAATGGGTGGCGGTGGTGATGGGCTTCATCGGCGTGCTGGTGGTGGTGCACCCGGGCGGGGCGATGTTCACCCCGGCCATCCTGTATCCGTTCGGTTCGGCGCTGGGCTTCTGCTTCTACCAATTGTTGACGCGTATCCTGGCTTCGCACGACAGCCCGACCACCAGCAACTTCTATGCGGGGTTGTGCAACACCCTGGCGATGAGTGCGCTGGTGCCGTTCTTCTGGGAGATGCCGCGTTGGGACCATGCGCTGCTGATGCTGGCGCTGGGTGGCTTTGGCATGACTGCGCACCTATTGCTGACCCAGGCCTTCCGCCATGCGGCACCGGCGTTGCTGGCGCCGTTCAGTTATTGCCAGATCGTGTTTGCCGGTTTGCTTGGGTTGGTTGCCTATAGCCAGGTGCCGGATACCTTGAGCCTGGTGGGCATCTCGGTGATCTGCCTGAGTGGGCTGGGGGCGGCGTGGATGCAGCGGGGTAAGTAGAAGGCCGTTATTACAGCACCGACCTGTAGGAGCTGTGCCCAAGCATTGCGCTAGACCAGTGGAAGGCCCTCAAACGCGACCCTTCAACAACGCCTGCAACGAATCGTCAAAGTCCCGCAGCGCATCTGCCTGCACCGCCCGCTCATCCTCGACCACCCGCGCCACATCGCCCAGGCGCTTGCTGGCCCGTCCTTCAGCGCGGCCGATATAGGTCAACTGGTCATCGAAAAAGCGAGCTACCACCCGGCTTTCGATATCCGCGCTGGCCAAACGGCTTTCGGTGTCCAGCAGCACGATCACATCCGGGTGGTCGCCCAGCAGCGTGTCCAGGTCGTCATAGAACGTCACTTCGGCAAACTGCTGCGCCAGTGACCGCGCCAGCCAGTCATACGCCTGGCTCTCGCTGCGCAGGGGCGCCACCGGGACGCGCTGGCCCTGGGCCGGCGCGGTGGCCTGGGTGCGATGGCTGCCGAGGTATTCGAGGGTCGCTGCGGCATCACGTCCCAGCAGCACGGCCACCCGCTGGCCAGGGCCCAGGATGACACTGGAAATGGCCGTGGCCGAATAGAAGTGCCCGTAGGGCTGCGTGTCGGTAGCCGCCGGGCTGGCACAACCGCCAAGGGCGGCCAGCAAGGCTAGCAGGGCTGCGATCATGCCGGTTTTCATGGGAGGCCTCATCAATCAGTGAATGCCGCCATCTTCCAACCGGGCTGTTCGCAGCGGAACTTGATGGCATTCATGGTAGCTATCGATGAGGTCGATGAATCACTGCGTGGCCATGAATTGCAGGATGCGTTCGCGCAGCCAGCGCTCGGCGGGGTCATTGTCCTGGGCGCCGCTCCAGACCATCGACAGTTCAGCCTCGGTGATGTCGAACGGCGCCGGGTCGGCGCGCAGGCTGCCGTCGTCGGCCAGGGCGCAGGCGGCGTAGTCCGGCACCGTGGCGATAAGTTCGGTGTTGCGCAGCAGGGCGCGCAGGCTGCCGAACTGCGGCACCGCCAGCACCACCTTGCGGCAACGGCCGATGCGTGCCAGGTCAAGGTCGATATTGCCGCTCATGTCGCCGGAGAACGACACCATTACATGTGGGCGGGCGCAGTATTCGTCGAGGGTCAGCGGGCCTGGACGGTCATCGGCGCGCAGCACCCGCACGCCGATGTTACGCAGCTTTCGGCGCTTGGCGGTGGCCGGCAGGTCAGTGGTGTAGCTCACGCCCACCGAGATCTCGCCGCTGGCCAACAGCCCTGGCATCAGCAGGAAGTTGGCTCGGCGCACCACCACGCTGATGTTCGGGGCCTCTTCGCGCAGGGCCTGCAGCAGGGCCGGGAACAGGCCGAACTCGGCATCGTCCGACAGGCCGAGGCGGAACACGTTGCAGCTGTTGACCGGGTCGAACTCGCGGGCGCGACTGATGGCGGCGGAAATCACGTCCATGGCCGGCCCCAGCTCGGCGAAGATCTGCATGGCCCGTGGGGTGGGCTCCATGGCCCGGCCGTTGCGGATCAGCAGCGGGTCGTCGAACAGCTCGCGCAGGCGGGCGAGGGCGGCGCTGACGGTGGGTTGGGTGATGAACAGCTTTTCGCCGACCCGGGTCAGGTTGCGTTCGATCATCAGGGCTTCGAACAGTACCAGCAGGTTCATGTCGACGCGGCGCAGGTCGTTGCGGTTCATGAGTGGGCGGGTTCCGGAGTAGAGGGGGTGGCGGTGTATTGAAGCATGTGGCCAGCCTGATTGCCTTGTATGGATGTGCCGGCCTCTTCGCGGGTAAACCCGCTCCTACAGGATCATCATGGGAAAGCTGACAGAGCCAACCTATCACCCCTCAATAGCCACTCTATTAGAACTCTGTCCAAGCTCGGCTAGTCTTTCCCCTGGCCCCGCGAGTTCCGCGAGCGGGCGGCGTGTCAGCACCTGCGTGCAAGACCGCACCAACCCCATCGTGACAGCTTCGCAAGCCCCGTGTAGACCTGATGAGGGGTTGCACGAGCCCACGCGCTCGGCTGAAAGAACACCTGGCAATGACCGGAAATCTGGATAACCGACCCAAAGGTACCCGCAGATGTCGAACGAATCGAAATGCCCGTTCCATCAAACCGCAGGTGGCGGCACCACCAACCGTGACTGGTGGCCTGACCAGCTCAACCTGAGAATTCTTCACCAACATTCCTCCAAGTCCGACCCGATGGACCCGGGTTTCGACTATGCCAAGGCGTTCAAGAGCCTCGACTTCCAGGCCCTGAAGCAAGACCTGACCGCCTTGATGACCGACTCCCAGGACTGGTGGCCCGCCGACTTCGGCCACTACGGCCCGCTGTTCATCCGCATGGCCTGGCACAGCGCCGGCACCTACCGCATCGGCGATGGCCGGGGTGGTGCAGGCTCTGGCCAGCAGCGCTTCGCCCCGCTCAACAGCTGGCCGGACAACGTCAGCCTGGACAAGGCCCGGCGCCTGCTGTGGCCGATCAAGCAGAAGTACGGCAACAAGATTTCCTGGGCCGACCTGATCGTGCTCACCGGCAACGTCGCCCTCGAATCGATGGGATTCAAGACCTTCGGTTTCTCTGGCGGGCGTGCCGATGTCTGGGAGCCGGACGAGGACGTGTACTGGGGCTCGGAAAAGGTCTGGCTGGGCGGAGACATTCGTTATGGCAATGAGCAGGTCAAGGCCCAGCCGCCAGGCCAGGGTGACCTGGTAGCCGAGCCAGCCAAGCACGCAGAGGAGCAAAGCCGGGACCTGGCCGGCGAGCGCAACCTGGAAAACCCGCTGGCTGCCGTGCAGATGGGCCTGATCTACGTGAACCCGGAAGGCCCGGACGGCAACCCCGACCCGGTGGCCTCGGGCAGGGACATCCGTGACACCTTCGGCCGCATGGCCATGAACGATGAAGAAACCGTGGCGCTGATCGCCGGGGGCCACGCCTTCGGCAAGACCCACGGTGCCGGCCCTGCCGACAACGTCGGCCCCGAGCCGGAAGCAGCAGGCCTGGAGCAGCAGGGGTTGGGCTGGGCCAACAAGTTCGGCAGCGGCAAAGGTGGCGACACCATCACCAGCGGCCTCGAAGTGACCTGGACCTCGACCCCCACCCGATGGAGCAACGAATACCTCAACAACCTGTTCAACTTCGACTGGGAACTGACCAAGAGCCCGGCCGGTGCCCACCAGTGGCGGCCGAAGGAGGGCAAGGGGGCAGGCACTGTGCCGGATGCCCATGACCCGGCCAAGCGCCACGCGCCTTCCATGCTCACCTCCGACCTGGCACTGCGCTTCGACCCGATCTATGAGCCGATCGCCCGCCGCTTCAAGGACAACCCTGACCAGCTGGCAGACGCCTTCGCCCGCGCCTGGTACAAGCTGATCCACCGCGACATGGGCCCATTGGCGCGCTACCTCGGCCCGGAAATGCCCAACGAAGAGCTGCTGTGGCAAGACCCGCTGCCAAAAGTCGACCATCCGCTGGTAGGCGAGCAGGACGTTGCCGAGCTCAAGGCCAAGGTGCTGGCGACGGGCCTGAGCGTTGGCGAGCTGGTGGCCACAGCCTGGGCGGCGGCGTCGACCTTCCGCGGTTCGGACAAGCGTGGCGGGGCCAATGGTGGCCGCCTGCGCCTGGCGCCGCAGAAGGACTGGCCGGCTAACCAAGGCACGGGCAAAGTGCTGGCGGCGCTCGAGAAGATCCAGGCCGAGTTCAATGCCGGTGGCAAGAAAATCTCCCTGGCCGACCTGATCGTTCTGGCTGGCGCCGCCGCAGTGGAAAAGGCTGCCAAGGACGCCGGGCACAACGTCAGCGTGGCGTTCCGCCCGGGGCGTACCGATGCCTCCCAGGCGCAGACCGACGTCGAGTCGTTCGCCGTGCTGGAACCGCTGGCCGATGGCTTCCGCAACTTCACCAAGGCCCGCTACAGCGTCAAGGCCGAGAAGCTGTTGCTGGACAAGGCCCAGCTGTTGACCCTGACCGCACCGGAAATGACCGTGCTGATCGGCGGCCTGCGCGTGCTCGGTGCCAACCATGGCGGCAGCCAGCAGGGCGTGTTCACCGACAAGGTCGGTACCCTGAGCAACGACTTCTTCCGCAACCTGCTGGACATGGGCGTTGAGTGGAAGCCGACCTCGGCGGATAACGAAGCCTTCGAAGGACGGGACCGCAAGACCGGGCAGGTTAAATGGACAGGTAGCCGGGTTGACCTGGTGTTCGGTTCCCATGCCCAGTTGCGGGCGTTGAGCGAGGTGTACGGCAGCAGTGATGGCCGGGACAAGTTCGTGCGGGACTTTGTGGCGGCCTGGGAGAAAGTGATGGAGCTGGATCGCTTTGACCTGAAATAGCTTCGTCAGAAATGGGGGCTGCGAAGCAGCCCCCATGCTCTCCGGGGGCTGGACCATTTCAATCTTCCTGTGCAAGCTGGTGCACGACAGTGATTGCACACAGAAGGTAATCGTTCGTGAACCCCGAAACCATGCTGGCGGCATTGCCAGGCTACGCCATGTCGGCAGAGTCCATCCAGGTGCTGCCCGATGCCAAGGCCTACCGCGCCTGCCTGCTTGAGCGCATCCGCGCCGCAACCCGGCGTATCGTCATCGTTGCGTTGTACCTGCAGGAAGACGAGGCTGGCCAGGAAGTGCTGGATGCCCTGTACCAGGCCAAGGCCGCGCGGCCAGGGCTGGAAATCACCATCGTGGTCGACTGGTTCCGTGCCCGCCGTGGCCTGCTGGGCGCCGGCCGCCAGCCGGGTAACGCCGCCTGGTACCAGGCACAGCGCCAGCACCATGGGCTGGACATCGTCATCCATGGCGTACCGGTCCAGACCCGCGAGCTGTTCGGCGTGTTGCACCTGAAGGGCAGCATCATCGACGACTGCGTGATCTACACCGGCGCCAGCCTCAACAACGTGTACCTGCACCGTTTCGACCGTTACCGCCTGGACCGCTACCACCTGTTCCAGTCACCAGAGCTGGCCGATGCGATGGTCGGGCTGGTGCGACGCCTGCTGCACCACACCGCCACACCGCGCCTCGACCTGCCGGCGCCACCCTCTACCCGCAGCCTGCGCGGTGACATCCGGCGCTTGCGCGCGCGGCTGCGGCGCATGGCCTATGAGGCACCGGCCAGCGCAGCAGGGCAGGGCCTGCGGGTTATTCCGCTGTTGGGTGTGGGCCGTGGCAACCCGCTGAACCGGGCGCTGTGCGCCTTGCTGGCGGCGGCGCGCGCACAGGTCATCATCAGCACGCCGTACTTCAACCCACCCCGGGTGCTGATGCGCGAGCTCGACCATGCCCTGGCGCGTGGCGTGCGGGTGGAGCTGATCGTTGGTGATCGCACGGCCAACGATTTCTATATCGCCCCTGGCGAGCCGTTCAGCGCCAGCGGCGCGTTGCCCTACCTGTACGAAGACAACCTGCGCGCTTTCACCCGACGTCGCCACGCTGCGATTGCAAGCGGCCAGCTGCAGGTGCGGATCTGGAACGACCCCGGGCATACCTTCCATGCCAAGGGCGTGTGGGTCGACCAGCGCTATTCGCTGCTGACCGGCAACAACCTGAACCCGCGCGGCTTCAACCTGGACCTGGAGAACGGCCTGCTGATCGATGACCCGCAAGAGCAATGGCTGGGGCCACGGGAGGCAGAGTTGGCCGAGTTGCGCCGGCATGCGCCGAAGATCGGCTCGGCAGAGGAATTGGGAGTCAAGGCCGAGCACCCCAAGGAAGTGCGCAGGTTCCTGCGGCGGCTGCGCTATAGCCGACTGGAGCCGCTGATCAAACGGGTGCTCTGAGGGAATTCAAGCGTTTTTGTGGGAGCGGCCTTTTTGTCCGGGCAACGGCTTACTGCGCCGGGGCCAGGCGAATACCACTCACCTGCACCTGATCACCGGGCTTGAAGCGGGCATTGGGCGAGCGATAGCGCTGGGTACTGCCGTCGTCATGGCGTACCACGTAGGCTGCATCGCTGTGTCCGCTGCCTTGTTGCACGGCGGCTCCGCCAAATGCACCCAGGGCTGCACCTGCGATGGCGCCGAACGGGCCGCCGAGCGCGGCACCGACCATCAGGCCGGTGACGCCCCCGACGCCATGGCCCACCGTGTTGTCGGGGCTTTCCGAGAGCACCTCGTCGGCGCAGGCGGGCAGGGCGATGGACAGGGACATCGCCAGAGGGAGAAGGATATTTTTCATGATGGTTATTTCCGCAAGGCAGGTAGTGGCGAAGAGAATGGTTCAGCTTTCGTGCCAGCTGGGCAGCCCTTGCAGATGGGGGTGTTACGCTGGTGTGTTGTCATAACGACAGCAGTTTTTGTGGTGCAAATGACTGGCTGATGTCAATATGACATTTCGCCCGCACGGTATTGGCCAGGGCTGGGCTATCATTTGCAGGCTGGTGGTGTAAGGCTCCTCTGAAAAGTCATCACGAGCGCATACAATCGGGCCTTTTCCTCGTCAACCAGATAGGCCAAACCGTTCATGGCGCTTGATCCACCCACGATGCTGACTATCTCGATCGCCCTGGCTGCCGCGGCTGCGTTGTACCTGGCGATCGAGTGGCGCAGCGTCCGCGAGCCGTCACTGCTGTTCTGGAGCGCAGGCTTTGCCACCATCACGATTGGTTCCACCCTGGCCTTGCTGCGCGGCATCGGTTTGTTGCTGATCGGTATCTGGTTCGCCAACGGCCTGCTGGTGGTGGCGCACTGGTTCTTCCTGATGGGTGTGTTGCGTTTTACCCAGGAGCGGCTGTCGCGTATCTGGTTATCGGTCGTGCTGGTGTGGTTCGCCTTGCTGCTGTTGCCTGTGGGGCCGCAGTGGTCGAAGGTGATGCTGATGGTCAACTCGTTGCTGGTGGCGCTGTTGACGCTCAAGGCCAGCTGGCTGTTGCGGCCGCATGGCAGGTCGCTGAGTGTTGGCGCGGTGCAGTTGCGCTATGTGTTGCTGGTTCATGGGTTGTTCTATGTGGCCAAGGCGATCATTGCGATCACACCGGGTACGTTGATTGACCTGGCCACCTTCGGCGGGCTGATCATTCAGGTTTCGTTGGTCGAAGGTGCGATGGCGATCATGCTGATTGCCTTGTCGATGACTGGCACCGTGCGCTACCGGCGCGAGGAGCGGATTGCCCGCCTGGCAGCCCGTGACCCGTTGACAGCGCTGTACAACCGACGTGCACTGGAGGTGCGGGCGGGGCCTTTCTTCAAGGCAGTGGACTCGGCGCAACCCGGGGCCTTGCTATTGATCGACATCGACAATTTCAAACTGGTCAACGACCTGCACGGGCATGTTGCGGGGGACCGCTTGCTGATTGCCCTGAGCGAGATGATTCGTGCGGTGCTGCCCGAGCGCTCGCTGGCGGCGCGGCTGGGTGGTGATGAGTTCGTCATTCTGCTGTGTGGTGCGAGCAGCGAGCGGGTCATGGAGCTGGGAGGACTGCTGCGCGAGCAGTTCCAGCAGTATGCCAGCAAGACGGTACCTACGCCGCAGCCGGTCACCTTGAGCATCGGCGCCAACCTGTTCGACCAACCGCCGACGAGCCTTGCAGCCTTGATCGAGCAGGGGGATGTCGCCTTGTACCAGTCCAAGCGCGGTGGGCGCGACAGCATCCGCTTCGTCGAACGACCGATGACCGATCTCAGTTAGCCATATCCAAAAAGCCAAATAGCTGCAGGCCCCGTCCGTGGGGCCTCAGCAAGAATGGCGACTCAGGTCACCACCTGGTAGCACGGTACATACGCCGCGCCGCCAGGTAACTTCATCCGATGCTGGTCGACGAACGCCTGCAACAGCCGGCCCAGTGGGTCCAGCACGGCGCTGTCGCCACGGATCTGGTACGGCCCGTGTTCCTCGATCAGGCGGATGCCCTTGTCTTTCACGTTGCCAGCAACGATGCCGGAAAACGCCCGGCGCAGGTTGGCGGCCAGTTCGT
Organism: Pseudomonas pudica; assembly: GCF_015680405.1. Classification (GTDB taxonomy): domain Bacteria; phylum Pseudomonadota; class Gammaproteobacteria; order Pseudomonadales; family Pseudomonadaceae; genus Aquipseudomonas; species Aquipseudomonas pudica. The sequence continues at coordinate 151,669 of NZ_JADLJS010000003.1, read as the reverse complement.
GAGCCGGCAGCTCGCGGCGCAGGTCGAGGTCGGCCATGGCCTGGTGGGTCGGGTCGAACGGGCGCTGGAAGCTCTCCTCGATCTTCAGCAGCCAGTTGAAGTGGAAGGCATCGTTGCGCTCGCGGCGGAACTGCTTTACCGCCTTGAGCCCTTCGACCATGTGCCGGGCAACTTCAGCCGGGTCATCGATGATGATCTCGTACAGGCGGTGCGCCGCTTCACCCAAGGTGGCGCCCACGAAGGCATGCAATTGTTGCAGGTACGGCTCGGCGCTGCGCGGGCCGGTGAGTACCACCGGGAAAGGCAGGTCCTGGTTGTCCGGATGCATGAGGATGCCCAGCAGGTAGAGGAACTCCTCGGCCGTGCCGGCACCGCCCGGGAAGATGATGATGCCGTGGCCGACCCGGACGAAAGCTTCCAGACGCTTCTCGATGTCCGGCAGGATCACCAGTTCGTTGACGATCGGGTTGGGCGCTTCGGCGGCGATGATGCCCGGCTCGGTGAGGCCCAGGTAGCGGCTGCCGTGCATGCGTTGCTTGGCGTGGGCAATGGTGGCGCCCTTCATAGGGCCCTTCATCACACCCGGGCCGCAGCCTGTGCACACGTCCAGCTTGCGCAGGCCCAGCTCGTGGCCGACCTTCTTGGTGTACTGGTATTCCTCGCTGCTGATCGAATGGCCACCCCAGCACACCACCATCTTCGGCTCCACGCCCGGGCGCAGGGTGCGGGCGTTGCGCAGCAGGTGGAAGACATAGTCGGTGATGCCCTGGGAGCTTTCCAGGTCGATGCGCTGGCTGGCCAGCTCGCTTTCGGTGTAGACGATGTCGCGCAGTGCGCTGAACAGCATTTCACGGGTGCTGGCGATCATTTCGCCATCGACGAAGGCGTCGGCCGGGGCATTCAGCAGCTCCAGGCGCACGCCGCGGTCCTGTTGATGGATACGTACCTCGAAATCCTGATAGGCCTCGAGTATGGTCTTGGCATTGTCGACATGGGCGCCGGTGTTGAGGATGGCCAGGGCGCACTGGCGGAAAAGGGTGTAAAGGCTACCGGTACCGACTTCACTCAGTTGCTGCACTTCACGTTGTGACAGCGTCTCCAGGCTGCCTTTGGGGCTGACGGATGCATTGATGACATTGCGTTGAGGCATCTAAGTCTTTCCTGTGCGGGTAAAACATCCTTCTTTGACAACACCATACCGAGAAATGTGGACGGCAACGAGGGGGGAGTGGAAAAAGCTTGAGACCAGGCTGGCTTCTTCGCGGGCTTGCCCGCTCCCACAGGGGCCGCGCCGCTTTCAGGCTTGCGCTGGACCTGTAGGAGCGGGCAAGCCCGCGAAGCAGGCGACTCGGTCTCAAGTCATCCCAACAGCTTCTGCACACCCAGGGTAATGGCCACGCCACCAAACACCAGCCAAAGGTTGAGAATCGCCCCGGTGGCCAGTGCCCGCGGCCCGGCCTGGCGAATCTGGCTGAGGCGCGTCTCCATCCCCAGCGCGGTCATGGCCATGGTCAGGGCGAAGGTATCCAGGCTGTTGATCGTCTGGGTCAGGCTGCCCGGCAACACCTGCAGCGAGTTCACCAGTACCAGCGCGAGGAAGCCGAAGGCGAACCAGGGCATGGCGATGCGCCCATTGCCCTGTGCCTGGCCCGGCTGGCGCGCGCGGCTGATCCAAAGGCCCACCACCAGCAGTACCGGTACCAGCAACATCACCCGGGTCATCTTGACGATGGTGGCGATATGCGTGGCCTCGGGGCTGACGTTGCTGGCCGCACCGACCACCTGGGCCACTTCGTGAATGGTGCCTCCCAGGAACAGCCCGGCACCCATGGTGTCCAGGTGCAGCCAGCCGGCATTGATCGCCAATGGGTAGAGGAACATCGACAGGGTGCCGAACAGCACCACGCTACCTACCGCCATGGCACTTTTATGCGGTGCACTGCGCAGGGCCGACTCGAAGGCCAGTACCGCGGCGGCGCCGCAGATGGCGCTGCCGGCTGCGGTCAGCAAGGCGGTATCGCGGTCCAGCTTGAACAGCTTCATGCCGCACCACAGGCCGATCAGCAGTGTGCTGGACACCACCAGCAACGACACGATGAGCCCGGACCAGCCGACTTCGGCAATTTCCTGCAGGCTTACCCGCAGGCCAAAGAAGGCCACGGCAATGCGCAGCAGGCCGCGGGCCGAAAAGTTGATACCCGCCGCCCAGCTTGCCGGTACACCGTCACGCAGTGCATTGCCGTAAAGCGCACCGGCGACGATACCGACGATCAGCGGGCTGATGCCCATGTTGGCAATGGCGGGCAGGGCAGCCAACTGGGTGACCGCAAGCGCGAACAGCGCGACGAACAGGATGCCATTGAGCCGCCCTCGGGTAGAGAGGGTAGGAGCAAAGGCGGGGTTGGACGGAGCCGTGGCCATGTGAGTCCTCCGGAAAAGTGTTTCGACATGGCTTACGTTAGTCTGGTTATAAGCTTATAAAAAATCGTAATTTAGGATGGAAAATATCCGTTTAGCTGATATTTTTCATTCATGACCCCAGAACAACTGATAACGTTTGCTACCGTCGCCGAGCACGGCAACATCAGCCATGCGGCCCAGGCCCTGCACTTGTCGCAGCCGGCGGTGTCTGGCCAGCTCAAGTTGCTGCAGGAGGCCTTTGGCGAGCCTCTGTATCAGCGCGCCGGCCGTGGTGTGCGGCTGACAGCAGCCGGCGAGCAATTGCTGGCCCATGCCGAGCGCTTGCGCGAAACCTTCCGTCAGGCCCAGGCATTGCGCGAGGCCATGCGCGGGCTGGAGCGCGGCACCTTGCGCATCGGCGCCAGTACCACGCCGGCAAGCTACCTGCTGCCTTACCTGATTGCCGATTTCCATGCCCGCTATCCGGAAGTGCTGGTGAGTACTTCCAACGGCAACACGGCGGAAATCGTCGCTGCGCTGGATAGCGTCGATATCGCCCTGATCGAAGGGCCGCCTGGGCAGGAACTGCCATTGGGCACGTCGGTGACGGCGTGGCGGGAAGACGAGATCGTGGCCATCGTGCCGCGTGCTCATCCGCTGGCTGGCAGTGACCGGCAGACACTGGCATCACTGGGGGCCTACCCGTTGGTGTTGCGCGAGAGCGGCTCGGGTGTGCGGCAGATCGTCGAGCGGGCATTTGCCCGCAGCGGCGTGGCGATGCGCGTGGCGCTGGAAATTGCCGGGGTGGAAGGGGTGAAGGAAGCGGTGCGGGCCGGGATGGGGATCGGTTTTGTATCGGCGATGTCGATCCGGCATGAGGATGGGGCTTTGCAGCGGTTGCAGGTCGTGCCGCAGGCGCTGGTGCGGCGGTTTTCAATTCTGGTGCCGCATGCCGCCACCCCCTCGCGGGCTGCGGCGCGGTTTCTGGAGTTGTGTGTTGGTCTGCAAGAGGTGGGGTGACTGTGCAGGCCTCAATCCACCCGAAAGACATGCTTCAGATAGGCCACGAAGTTCTCATCCCGGCACTGTGTCTTGCCCGGGCTGTCGGAAATCTTGGCTACCGGGGCCCCATTGCACGCTGTCATCTTGATCACGATGTTCATCGGCTCCACCCCCGGGATATCGCAGGTCAGCCTGGTCCCAATGCCAAAGCTCACATTGATCCGCTCATGCAACGCCCGGTACAACCCCAGCGCCTTGGGAAGGTCCAGCCCGTCGGAAAAGATCAGGGTCTTGCTCTTCGGGTCGATCCCCAGCCGCTCATAGTGGGCAATGGCCTTTTCCGCCCAGGCCAGCGGGTCGCCCGAATCGTGGATAGTGATCCCAAGGACATCCCACAACTCCACCGCCACGATCTAACTCGTTGTTCTACGGGGACTATTTTTAGGAGTATTTCTGGGACTGAAATTTTGTCCAATCCTAAATCTGCGTTCGACTCTTTGACGAGGAAGCAGCACTCTGGACTGAATGATTGCCTCTTTCCTGAAATATTAATCCGCACATTTTTCTGCCCGCCCAGTGAGAGTACTGGCCTGTCAGCTACCGCTTCGGGGTTGTAGGCTGATCGCAGCAGCTCAGCTCTCATCACCCGAACCCACTCACTCATGCTGGGGGAGGGAGCCAAAGAGCCAAGGAGGCGAGGTGGCGAACGCCACCCCGCGCCGATTGAGATTCACTTGGAAATGCGCTTTTTGGATGTGGAGTAGGAAGCTTGAGTAGAGAAGGGGCGCTGATTGATGCAGCCACTTCACCTGCTATACAACAAAACTGCCGAGAGACGCATGGCGCGCACACGGTGCTTCCCTTCAATTCCTGCCCTCTGAATCCACCCTTCAAACATGCGAGTAAGCGTCTTAATACCTGAGCCCAGATCATCAGGTGTTTTGATGAACAGATAGTCTCCTCGTTTGAGGCCCGCATCTTTAATGTACTGATAGAACAGGTCGATCTGGGCTGGAGACAAATGGACATTAAGGAGCCTAGAATACTTATCCTTCAACATGTAAATACTCATAGGGAAGCCTACCTGCGCGGTGACAACCTCTCGGGCTCGGAGGCCTTTAGCTAGCAGCACATACATGCATCTCTCTTTTAGGTTTGCAGATGTTTTGACCACAATTTCCAGTTGTGCAAGCTGTTGCTCGGTCAATATCTGATTTTTCCAATCAAGGCGATTCTTGAAAGCTTCGTGAGGCTTCGTCAACTCTTCAATGGGCTGCCCAGGCCCAACAGCTGACTGCGCTGTCGTATGCTGCACCTTTGTATGCACATCTTGCAGCTTAAGATTTTGGTAAGCCTGGAGGCGATGCAGCGAGAGTGAGGCCAGTAACGCATCCACATCAGCTATTGAGGCACCTTCAATTTTGAAATGCGCAATGATGAACGCTCGGATGCTTACTCTAACCTCAGTTTCACTGGGTGCATGGATCAAGTCTGAGCTAGAAGGGGGGGATTCTTTGATCAGAGACTGCTGGAGATGATGGCAATCCTCGTAACCAAGCCCTCGTGCCAATATCTCCTGTGCTTCCATAAGACTCAACCCATTAGCACCTGGCCAACCCCGTTGAATTCTCCTGGCGGTCTGCTTGAAGGCTCCGGTACGGAGTAGATCAGACTGTAACATAGGAAAGCGCATGGCATTTCTCCGTTGTCAGAATGTCGGCTGTTTCTGACTTCCGTAGAAAGCATGCGAGAGGGCATGCGGAGGATGAAGCACCTGTGGCTAATGCCTTTGCGAGCCGACCGCATGATTCAGGCTAATCAATCATAAATCCTAGCACAGTGGTTTTCTCTGTCCAAAAAGCGTGAGTCAGAGCCCGAGATCCAACTCTAAATTCATTTCAACCAAATGCTCCGGTGCGGTTCCAGATTCGACCCACCAGCCCAGCGCCTTGATGAGAAATGCTTCCCAGATTATTTCAGGTACAATGACGTTAACATGCATCTTCTTCTTGCCGTGTATAGTCTTGCCCGGAGTCAACGCTTTACGAAACAGCGCCAGTGTTGTCTCGGGAACTGCCGGCCGACCACGTCGGTCAGCTAACATCACAAACGGAAGTAAATAAGATTTTTCTTGGTGTTGGGTAGCTGTATCTTTCAATTCTGCTAGCAAAAACTTTTCATCCTTTAGGAGTGTAATGGTATTTAATATTGCCCACGTGTCAAGTTGAGTGAAGCGAAGTAGATTGCTGGTGAGTTTTATTGGTGTGTATTTTAAAAAGGCTTCAAGTGATATGGATCTTTCGCAAGTGTAGCAGGCTGTCATGAGCGAGCTTTTGTGAAGGAGGCTGGATGTTGTTGTTTTTGCTAGCGTCTTATTTAATATTAAGCTCCTGTTTGGGGAGGTCGAGGGAGGTAAAGTTACACTTGTGGGTGTCTGCTGATTGCCATTGCTCATGATGTGCTCCTTGGTAGATGCTGTGTTCAGCGCAGAGGCGAACTGCGAAGAATGACCGAACATGAATTTCAACGCGAGACGAATATGGGGAGGCAGCTACTCTTCGATGATGAGAAAGCTGTTGTAAGCAAAGAAGTTTATAAGCAAGTGTCTGACGATATTGCGATTCTCAAAGGCCAATGGCTCCGAATAGCCAGCCCTTATCGCCTGCTCAACTGCTTCATACTCTGCATACCTCATGAAGCTTGCAGAGCTATTTTCGTCAAGATGGAGTTGAGACAGTTTTACATTAGGATGGCGTGTCACCAATCCCTGCATCAAACCGCAGATCGCATTGCCCTCTTGAGTTCCTTCATCTTGAGGTAGCTTAGAAAGGTATGCGGCGAGCAATTGGCTAAAGTAAGAAAAATCTTCTTCGTTGAGAGTGTTTCTCAGAGCGCCAAAATCGAGACGGATCACCTTGTTGGCCTCGGTACATTCAAATAACGACTCGTAGCGCCTGATTTCTAGTTGGGTGGGGTCGCGAAATAACAAGTAAATCATGTTGCATTCATACTGAGATTCTTCGATGATTTTGGCTGCAGATTGAACGTCGATGGCCACGTTAGAAGCCTGCTCAGCGCAAACGGCCCGTAATACATTCGCAACCTCAGTTTTTTCAAGCTGCATAGTCACGTTTAAAAATCCTCTGAATGCCATAAGCTCATCATAATTGATGTTGTTTTCATCAGTAATGCGCATGACTCCCAGATATGTCCGAAAGGCTGCTAGGCCACGACGGCGGATATCGATCGGGCTCCCGTCGTTCAGGAATTTCGGAAAATTCTCCCCCTCGCTTCTTTCATCATGCTCGGTCAGGTTGTGTAGCCAAATTTGCGTGAAGGTTATCATCTCAATGCTGGGCCTCTATGTGAGAGTTGCGCTTTCGACGGGGCGAGAGTTGAAGCTTGGTTACTTATTTCCTATTGGCTGACGTCTTCGTATATGGCGGTGGGGTATTAACAAGTGGATTGGTAGGAATTGTGTTTGTGAGTTGGTATCTCCTCTGGGTATAGATTGGGTGCTTTAACCTGGGAAGTTTTGGGTTGCTAACTGGAGTCAGAATGAGGGCGATATTAGTGTGTGCTAGAAGGGCGGTTCGTCGTCTAATTTGTCGTTATCAGAAGAGTCAAGTGCTGACTGGCCATCATTCATTTCCGACTCAGCCCGCTGGCTGCTCGCAATGTCATCCATGACCTGATTCCACTCTTCCCTGAATAGGAAGTGATCTAGGCTGATATCCTCAATCCCTAAGCTCTCTACGGCGAGGATACTTTGAGCGTATTCGCGAAACCTACGGCCCTCTATGGAGGGCTGGATGTCCTGCTCGAACAGAATGCGTAACTCCCAGCTATCACAGATGACATTGGTCGCGATGCAACGCCAGAACTCCTCGAACTGCCCTGTGATTTGACGAAATGAAGGATCCACGAGAAGCGTCAGCAGGCCTTTTGAATGATGAATCAGCTGGACGGGTGCGAGCACGTCGCACGCTATGGCTTCTTCAATGACGTTGAATAGTCTCGAATCAGTGCCGTCTAACTCCCAAAGTACGGCAAATGTTTGAATGCCCACGCTCAAGCGATAACGTCCGTTTGCATCCATGTGTTGGTGGGTAGAGTAAATCGAGCAGACCATACGTCCGTCTTTGCGATCAAGCAGGTCGTGCTCAGCGAAAAAGAATCGTGAGCACCGGGCAATCTGGGGTTCTCTGCGCTGCAGGGTGACCGATTCTACCTGTGACATGATTGATGCTCGCGAGTAGATGTTTCGAGCGAGGATAATTGGTCGCTCCATATTTGCAAGTGCGACCACAGCGTCTCGTTAGGGAAGGCAGGTAGATGCAGAAGGGTCGAGCAAAAAACTTGAGCCAGGACGTGGGGTTACCAACTTTTTTCTATTTAAGCATATATTGATAGTTGCCAAGTATCGGACGAATGGTTGTTGCTAGGTGTCAGCATCGCTTACGCACACTGCTGTGCGGGGAGGGAAGCGCTCAGTCAGTTTTAGTAATCTATGGATGGAGTTGCCTGTGTGGACTAAAAATCTGTAGGAATTGGTTTAGTTAGTTGCTGGTCATAGAGTCTGCCGTCTCTGGTAATGCCAGTATTGATGTAAGGGCTTTATCTTTACAAGCTTTTGGTGTGGCCGTTAGCGCTGGGCAAGACACGCAGAAATTGCCTGGCGGGCTCGTGTAAAAGTTAAGAGTATGTGGCTCCGTGTATGATTAATCCGAGTCGCGTTGGTTTTGTAGATGCCTTAATCGTTATGATTAGGCCAAGTAGGAGGAGCCATATTACATCAGTGGTACCCTGGATAATTCAAGATCTATGGGCTTCCAGTTTGATGGCCTGCTAAACTTTTGGCGCCACTCGTTTCGACTTGTCATTCATGCGCCATCTGCGCACTGTTTCGTCGGACAGTTGGACGCCCGCCTCTTCGAGTTTGAGGAGATGGTAGGCGGGCGTGCAGTGTGGCGGCGCTGCTCACAAATATGTGATGCACCGTCCTTTGAGGCCTTGTCGTAGAATGTTCAGGCTGCGTCAACGTCTCTATTGCTAATCCGGCACACCTCGACTTGGTAGCCCATTGCAGTAAGCCGCTGGGCAAATTGCCTGAAGTTGACCTTCGAGAAAAACGGCATGTGCAGTTCTGCATTGGGTTGCATGATCGCGAACACGATTTTGTTGCGCGGCTGGGTGGCCGGGTTGAAGGCGAATTGGAAACCACCCAGCTCTGCCAGGTGTGCGTTCACCTGGGTAACCACATCCGGTGCATTGATCAGCGCCTCGGCGGACACATAGGCCTGTGAGAAGAGGTGGCTCAGCACGCTCGACGATGAGTACTTCTTGACGTGGATGATGTGGTTATCAGGTGTGAGCAAATCACAGAACTCGAACGGGCCGCCTGCGCCAGTTAGTCTCACCAGTTTTTGGTCGAGTAGATAGAAATTGACGTTGTCAGCAATGCGCCGAAGGTAGGCGCCTTCATGGTCAGTGCGGTAGGGAGGAAACACCAGGTTGCACGGTGTTGCGGCCTCAAAAAAGTGGTTCACTTGCTCGGTGTAGTCGCGATCAATCTGGTACCAGTCACCTTCGCTCAGCAGATATATTTTTCCTTCGTGCTCGATCTCCGCCTCCAAGCACATGTACAAAGGCCAAGTGGCGAGTCGTTGTTCGTCCGCGCCGTAGAGGTAGATGCGTTCGGAATCAAGAAGTGGGCGAGTTATGCCTCCTAATAGGTGCTTAGCGAGCAGGGCTTGACGAAGATCCAGATCGAATGAGATTGCTGGGCCATTGTGCGCTCGGGCACTGTGTTTAACATAGCCGAAGCCGCTGACGTCATTACCAAGCAGCTCAGGTGCCGCTGCGCGGACGCAGTCGAACCGCTCGGCATTCATCGCTTCTACCAGCACCCTGTCCAACTGTCCTTTGAGGGCAGCGTCGCGGACTGGGACGATGAAGTCCATCCAAGGATATTTTTCCTTGCAGTGCTCATCCTCGTACGCTGTCAACAGGCGGAGCGCGATTTCAGGGAATTCTTCGAGCTTTACATCGGAATGGAGCGCCAATGAGTCCGACCCGCTGACGTACTCCCCCTCATCCTGGTCGTTCTCCACAATCCCGGTCAGAGATTTGAGGATCTCCGAATCGAACTTGAAGTCGAACTCCGATATCGACAACAGCCTTGATGACTGCGCCTTTGAGCGCAGCGGGGTGCGGTCAATGTTGGATTTCTCCACGGACTTGATCAGCAGTGGATCGGTCAAGCTGAGCGCTGTACGTAGCCCGAAGTAGCGCTCAATCGCGAGCGGATCAATCAGGTGCCTGGCATGGCCAAAGGTAAAGCAAAAGACCCTGTCGTTGATTGCCAGAACGAGCAGGGCTTTGAGCGATCTACCGGTCAAGTCGAGGTCGGCCACCTCCGGGACTGCGCCAAAGAGCTGCGTCCACTTTGGATGGGAAGGATTCCTCTGGTGGTAGAAAAGGCATTCAACTTCGCCCAATGCAAAGGCGATAGGTCGTAGGTTGACCTCATCGGAAAGCGCGTCCTGGACGGTTCGCCCCTCCTTGAGCAAGAACACATTTATAGTGATCTTCACGCGTCACTCCTTGACTCCTCGGCTTGATGTTAAATTGGCATCTACCTCTGTGTCCGTCAAGCCGCGTCAGTGACATGCTGAGCGACGTACAAGTCCATTGTTGCAATCATCAATTGAAGAGTGTGGGCTGCTCGTTAGCGCTACTCTGTTGGTTACCGATGAGACGCATATGGAGCAGCAATGAAAAGGAATGTTGCGTCAATGCTCATGCCCGACGATCCCGTTATGCGGGAAGCCATCGAGGCAATGAAGCGTTATCACCAAGCCCAAGAAGCAGGGGAGGCCGATGTAGAAGTAGAGCGGCTGAGATTGACTGCAGAACAGCTATTTCAGTCCATCAGCGACTACCAGCTTGCAGCGCTAGGGCATCAACCTCTGGTTCGCCACTGACAAGGGGGTTGAGCACCCTTGTGCCGATGAAGGGGGCATGGTTGCGCAATGTTCCTTAGCCGTAGTTGAGCTTAGGGAGCAAATGGCCTACGCATGGCGGTCGCTTGGCGTGGCATCAGACAGGCTTAGTTTGCCGACGAAGCTGATCCGTCTCTGATGTCAGAGCCGCACGTCGATCAGGCGAGACTCTCTTTGGGCGAGGGGAGCCGTCTGGTAGGACGACGGTGAGCCCGTAAGACCCAAGACAAATTACAGCTCATCATTTTTGAAGCGAGTCAGCTAGCGACCAAGGCACTAGGGATCATCTACCAATGCCTTCCCACAGTCTGCTTGGAAACCCCAAGCTCCCGAGCCACCTCAGCCTTGGTCAACCCTTGGCTCTTCAGTCGTTGCACCTCTTCCCGACGCTCATTGGCCGCTGCCACTCTGGAATGTGTCCTGGTTTCAGGCCTGATCGCGAGCGGGGCGATCGACCCACCCAGGGTGCCCACCTCTTTGGATACCTGCTTTAAGAGATCGGTAGGTCGCACAACCTCATCTGCCCCGTATGCAAGCGCGAGGAGGGTAAGGGGATGTACACCCAGCTGTCGTGCGATCTCATCCAGCTTCTCGACCGTAACTCCTCGTTCACTGCGTTCGATCCGGCTGAGGTGAGCGGCGGTGACGCCTTCCTCAAGGTCAGTAAGCACCACTCGCTGTTGCTGGCGAACGTGGGTCAACGCTGCGGCGATCGCTTGCCTGAGCATTCGGGAGTATCCCTAAAATCCGACTGTATGCCCGGTTTGCGCAGTTCCGCTCAATGTCGTATAGTCAAATGAATGGAACTGTTGCGATTCGCTGCGCGTCCGTGAGGGCAGGTTGGCCCGTCCAAGCGCAAGCCATGGACAATTTCAATATATCGCTTAATCGAAGACACCGGGACTGAGTCAGTCCTGCGGGTAGCTGTATGAAAATTTTGGTCTATTCCGATTTACACACCGAATTCGAGGCGTTCACGCCGCCGGCGACGGAAGCTGACCTGGTCATCCTGGCCAGTGACATCGGCACTAAAGCACGGGGTGTAAAGTGGGCCAACGAGACCTTCAGTTGCCCGGTCATTTACACCTGTGGAAATCACGAATTTTATGGTGGTCACCTGGATAAAACGCTCGAAAAAATGAAGGTGGTCGCAGCACCACACGTGCACGTCTTGGAGAACGAATGCTGGGTTTGGAAACAAACCCGGTTCCTGGGCTCGACAACGTGGACTGACTTTTCATCAACGGGCTCAAGGGATCTTGGGATGCGAACGGCCCATGAGCGAATGAATGACTTTATGGCCATTCGCGTCGATACCAGCGACCGCCGCTTAACGCCTGCAGATCTGGTCGTGCGCAATGCAGCATCGCGCGCCTGGCTTGCCCAGCAGCTAAGCACTCCGTTTCCTGGGCGTACGGTAGTGGTAACACACCATGCCCCGCTGATCGGTTTAGTCGGTGGGCCGCGTGAGCACCTGATGGCAGCCTACGCCAATCATTGGCCGGATCTCGTTGCGCAGGCAGATCTTTGGGTCTTTGGTCACACGCATCACCCGGTTGACCTCGTCAAATATGGCTGCCGTGTGGTGTCGAATCCTAGGGGCTATCCCGGTGAGGGGCTGCAGTTCCGTCCTGAATTCGAGGTTGAGATCTGATGGATTCCAGCGGCACTGAGGCTGCGAGTTTCAGACTTCATGGCAGGGTATACCAGCGAAAACGGTCGGCGGATTGATCACAGACAAAGCGTTGAAGGCTCGCGCTAGCTCTTGATAGGCGGTGGAAATAATTCTGGCAAATCGCGAACGAAAGCGATGGCTAATCACTCAGGTATCGGTTCTGACAACAACAAAGGTGGGAAGGTGGAAGCAGCACAATTGGCGCATTTCTTTCTCGATGGCGCAGAGCATGTGGAGGGCCTGCCATTGGCGGATGACGAGCTGGTTGAGGTGGCCAAGAAGCGCTTCGGAGCAAAACCCTTCTGCGTGATAAGGAGCTGGATACTGCTCGACGTGATGGTCTCGGATAAAGACGAAAGAACCCTGGAGGATCAGGGCCTACATCCTACAGTCATGCTAGGGCGCGAGATCGTTTTCGACAGTCGCACTCAAGGTTCACGGCCAGGTGGGCTGAGGTCGAGCTTCATGCATGCACTGGTTGAGTCGGTATTTGAGAGCAAGGACACGCTTTACTACCTGGCAGGGCCGGGTTTTCGAAAGTACACGAGTCTAACGGCAGTGCTTACGCTCGATAACGTGGGCGAGGTTACTCAGGACGCGACTTGAAGAGGCGACCCACCCTAAGCCACACGGAGCACGGGCACCTGATGAGGATTCTGATCTACTCAGACTTGCACTTGGAGTTTGTTGGCTTTGAGCCACCTCCGGTAGAGGTTGATCTGGTCGTATTAGCTGGCGACATATCGATGCGTTGTCGCGGGGTGACATGGGCAAATGAGACGTTCCGATGCCCGGTGATCTATGTCTGCGGCAACCACGAATTTTACAAATCGCACATTGATCGAACGCTGATCAAAATGCGAGCTGCAGCTGCGGAGCATGTCCATGTCCTAGATAACCAATGTCTGATCATCGGTGGGAGCCGGTTTCTGGTGGCGACCGCGTGGACAGACTTTACCTCGACGGGTGACTACAACGCTGCGATGAGAGACTGTGCTGAGTGGATGAGTGACTTCAGGCGTATTCGAATCGGAGAGGATTACAGGAAGCTTCGGCCAGCCGACCTCATTGCTCGGAACATCGCCAGTCGTGAGTTCCTGCTCGCGGAACTGGCCAAGAATTTTGACGGCAAGACCATAGTGGTTACACACCATTGCCCGATTGCAGAGGTAGCCGGAAATGGCCATGAAGGCCACCTTGCGGCGGCTTACTACAACCAATGGCACGACTTGATCGAGCAGGCGGATGCGTGGTTTTTCGGTCACACACATCATGCTATCGACACTGAAGTCTTGGGCTGCCGCTTGGTCTCGAATCCCAAGGGCTATCCAGGTGAGCGAACGGGGTTTGCTCCTGATTTCGTGATAGAGATCTGACCATACACTGCGCCAAATTTTATCACTTTATCGACTTCTTAGAGCTACGAAGTAAGGTGGCGTCATGAAAACTCTTGGAATTCATCGTCCACCCCCATGCTCGACGTTAGCGTGCTCGGAGCAGCCATGAATTTTGAGAAGCTAATTCAGCATCAAGCCGAGCAAGTGTTTGGCAGCAAAGCCAAGGCCAACATTTGGTTGTCGCAGCCTAGGACTGTTTTCAGTGGCGCCACCGCATTGGAGTGCGTACGCGATGAGGCGGGATATCGAAGAGTCAGAGGTGTGCTAGATCGCATCGAACACGGGTTCGTATCCTAGTCGGATCTTCGCGGGGGCGGTTAACTCTAGGGCTCAAAAACATGTATAAATCCAGGCTTCAAATCGCGCTTCGCACAGTGGCAGGTATTAGGGGCAGGGAGAAATTTTCTTTCACTAAGCGCTGTATCACTGAATTCAATCTGTCCGTCATTCCTGGAGGGCCGGAATGAATGATTTATATTCCGAGTGGGGCCGTTTTTGTTTGAGGTATCGACAGGTGACAGAAGCCTCAGATTTTGCATCCCCTCGCGTTGACCTTCCCCAGTCTGATGGGGTAGCGGAATTTCGAATTGCGGCCAATTTCTCTGGCGGTAAGAAAATGATTGGCACGCTATTTTTCGTACCATATTACGAAATCGACCCGTTACCCATTACCTTCCACCACAACGAGGCCATTGCGAGCTTAAGGGAAGGGTATTGCTTGCTAGTCCCTGTTGCCTTTGGTACGAACTGTTCGGAGAGCGTATGGCCCAAGTCGATGATGGAACTAAATATTTTTATTGCCGATTCGACCGGTTCTCCGCGACTCCTTGAAGATTGGATTGTGGGGAGGCGTCGCGAGCTTAACAAGCTACTGATGGTTGTGCTAGTTCAAGACAATATTTGTTATGGATACCTACTAGGCTCTCCGAGAGATGGGGGATTCACTGGGACTCGTGTAGTACCTGTTTTCTTCGACCGACTTGAGGAGCTTTCATTTGAAGATCGCGTGCTGATTGAACTGGAACTCAGTGTAAAGCATCTCCAAGCGCTCATCAGGCACTCTCGTCAGCTACAACCCAGTTCTGGCGACGCAATAGAGGATCAATGTTTGCGTTATGCGCTCGATGAGCTTGCGAGTGCGCTGGAAATGGGCGCAGGTAGATTCCGTCCGACCTAACATAATGCCTGCCAGGCCCACCGCATCCAGAGCATCCACGTCAGCCAATGCTGCCATGACCGGTATCTACTGAGGCATAAACATCTGACTCTAACATTGCAGGTAGGGAAGTTTAACGGATCTTATAAGCCTTTGGACGGCTGACAAGGCCTCTCTATTCCTCCTATTATCACGCGCATGACCAAGAACGCACGCATTCGGTGAAGCGCTTCGGCATACGAGACTGCGGTTGAGCTCGGTTCGCCTGGTCGCCGATCGCCAGCCTGCCGTCCAACATGGGGCGAAGCCATTTTCTAGGAGCCAACAGTGAAAATTACCGGGCTGGTCGAGATTGAGGCCATCACTGATGTCACGTGTGACGTCTGCGGTAGCTCTACGCGCATGGCCGCGGGCAGTTACCAATATGGAACCCTGCAAGCCCACTGGGGATATGGCAGCGACCACGATGGCCAGCGCTTTGAGGTACACCTCTGTGAGCACTGCTTTTTCCAGACCCTGGCGTACGTGAAGCAAGAGCGACGTGTTCAGCACCTGTTCAATGATGAGCCGTTTGCTGAGAGTGCTGATTTGGGCCTGGTTGACCGGGACGATTACTTCCAGGGCCCGCACCACCGTTGAGTGGTCGACCATCGACCAGCCAGTGAAGAGATTTTCGTCAAGGTTCCAGCGCTCACATCAGCTGGGCCAGATGAGGGGGAGCGCCGACTATCACCGCGATCACTCGGGCTAATGCGGTTTCAGTACCAGCGCGCATATTGATGGCCTTTTGCCCTGCGCAGCCATCATGGCCTCCTGGGCGACCGAGCGCCTGAAATGGACAGCACGATCATCACTGAAATCTGGAGGCGCGCCTCGGCTTGTTGCGGCGACGAATTCGTCCACGTTCTGAGCGGGTTGCTCGACGAATATGAGCGTAAACCTGGCAAAGACGAGCCTGTTCGAATCACTGCCGAATGGGTAGGCCAGGATGCTTACACTTCACTAGTCGTAGCCCTGAATGCAAAATCTCGCCGGAATGTCAGGTACTACGACCAGGGCTGGCATATCGAGCTGCGATCGCGTCTATGGACGCACATCTGCAGGGGCATACAGCATCGACTGGTGACGAGTGGGTTGGCGCCCGAAGCCATCACTGAGGATCTCCTGGCTCTCGAAATCGGCGTTTGATGCGATCTATTGGACGGGATGCGGTTTTCACGGCACCTCTAAGCGAATCATCGACAGGCTAATAACCTGTTGTCTGTCACCGACCGGAAATTTCAGCCCATTGTGAACGGATTCATCCACCGAGCGCTGCGCGCCTTGGCATTGAACGCAAAATGAAAAGCAGCGGCCTGCGGCCAATGAAGCGATTGCCCCGAGCCCCAAGGGGCCGATCTGTATCAGTTCCATCGTTGCAACACGAGATTAGAAGCAAAACGGCATCGAAAAGCATGTGGCCAAGATCGCGGGAGAGACGGAAGAAATGCAGCGGAGCAGATCTCGCTTTTCTTTGGGTCTCAAATATAGAACTCCGTCTCACAAAAAAAATTGACAGACCAAAACGACGACTTATTTTTGAAATGTGATGAGCGTCACACTTTTTCCCTGTTCTCACTGAAGTCGGTCACGGCTGGGGGATCTGCGGTCACCTAGCCGATCGACATGCCCCAGATTGTTCGTCGTGGCTCACCTGCCTATCCTGGCTGTCGCATGGATTCGTGCGCCTTACAACGACCAAAGGATCATTACGCCTGAAGCTGGAAGCGCTATCATCCCGCCATCAGCTCAAGAGGGGCTCCTTGGCCGGCCTAATCCGGCACTCCCTTGGGCATAACGACAAGGAAGGTTGCGCATGGACGACATCGTTCAGCCCCTCGCTGCTCAAGAAGAAATCCCGCCTAAAGAAGTCAAGATTCTGGCCACGTTGGTGGCGAAGCTGAACCTTGCCGACTTCCAGAACGCCATTCCCGTGATTCGGGAACTTCGCATCGCGAACGAGACCGAAGAACGCTTCGTCAATGTGACCCTGACATTGACCTCAGAGCCTGAGGTGTTCAAGGCCAAGGTCTGGCGAATCGACGAAGTCGCACCTGACAGCTTTCGAGTTATTCCGGGGCTTGATCTGGTCTTGGATGGCCCCTTGCTCAGTCGTCTCACAGAGGCGGAGCTTTCGACTTTTACCTTTGTCCTTGAGACCGATGACAAGGCGTCCGAGAGTGGTCGGAAGGAAGTTGCTCGCCTAGAGCAGGTTGTAGACCTTTTGCCGCGTAACCAGTGGGGTGGGCTTCGTCATATCCCAGATATGACTGCCGCTTTCGTACAACCCAATGATCCGGCAGTTGAACGGTTGTTGAAGCAGACGGCTGAATTGCTACGTCTCAGTGAGAAGTCTTCGGCGCTCGATGGCTACGAGGGTGGTGCGAAGCGTGTCTGGCAGCTGGCGTCAGCAGTCTGGGGCGCCGTGGCACGAATGAAGCTTGATTACGCGTTGCCACCGGCGAGCTTTGAGCAGACTGGCCAAAAGGTGCGCAGTCCCAGCCAAATCGCCGACACTGGTTTGGCGACCTGTATGGATCTCACTCTGCTTTTCTGTGCAGCTCTTGAGCAAATTGGGCTGAACCCGGTGATCGTCTTTACCCGGGGGCATGCCTTCGTGGGGCTGTGGATGAAGCCGGAAGAGTTTACGACGGCGCTGGTGGATGATGTGACCGCGGTGCGCAAACGGGTGAAGCTGCGCGAGCTGGTGCTTTTCGAGACCACCCTCGTTACTCAGAACCTTGCTCCGTCTTTCTCCTATGCCGTCGAGCGCGGAGCGAAGCAGATAGCTGAAGACTCAGACAGCGACTTCGAGATGCTGCTAGACATACGTCGCGCACGTCTGCAGCGCATCAAGCCCCTGGCGAGCTCCGAGGCTCAGATACCACGAGTTGCTCTGGAAGTCCCGGACGAGGCCGCACCGCTGCTGGTTGAAGACGGCCTGGACATGCCAGATGAAGTGCATGAGGTGGTCGTCGAAGATCTTTCCAAACTCGATCCTGCTGATCGTCTAGGCCGCTGGCAGCGCAAACTGCTGGATCTGTCGCTTCGAAATAACCTTCTCAACTTCAAGACGGGCAAGCGGGCTTTGAAGCTCGAGTCTCCAGACCCGGGTGCTCTTGAGGATGTACTGGCCAGTGGTCAGTCGCTGAAGCTGCTCACCCGTCCAGACCTCATGGATGGTGCTGATCCGAGGGAGCGCGCTCTGTATGAGCAACGCGAGCGTGAGGATGTTCGTCGCCGGCATGCCGAGGATGCGCTTAAGCGCAGAGAGGTGTTCGTTGCGCTGACATCCAACGAGATGGATGTTCGACTCACCGAACTGTACCGAGGTGCTCGCACAGCGCTGCAAGAAGGCGGCTCCAATACGCTCTTCCTGGCCATCGGCTTCTTGAGTTGGACTCGTGAGGACAGGGCAGGGCAGAAGTACAAGGCGCCATTGGTTTTGGTTCCGGTTACGCTGGAGCGCAAGAGCGCTCGCTCCGGATTCACCATGGTGCTCCACGATGATGAGCCGCGCTTCAACCCAAC
The DNA here is from genome assembly GCF_015680405.1 of Pseudomonas pudica. Lineage (GTDB taxonomy): Bacteria > Pseudomonadota > Gammaproteobacteria > Pseudomonadales > Pseudomonadaceae > Aquipseudomonas > Aquipseudomonas pudica. The sequence continues at coordinate 133,465 of NZ_JADLJS010000003.1, read as the reverse complement.
CCTTATTGAAATGCTTCGGCAGGACTTCGAGTTGGGCTTGGGTTCCCTGGAGCACGAGTTGCCTCGGGACGATTCTGGTCTTGATATCGCCGGCATTTGGAACAAGGTCGGACATGCCATCAAGGACATCCCAGGGTGGGAGTTGAGCGAAGACGTCGTGCTGTCGATGTTTTCATTTGCCAAATACCTCATGTGGAAGGATCTGGCCGAGAACGCTGAGCATCTGCGGCAGAGCCCTGTCGTTCAGCACCTTTTGGATACCCCACGCGATTCGTTCGTTTCGGATACACCGTTCCCAGAGGCGCAATCGCTGGATCGTGATTACGGCCCGACCGATGTTTTCTGCCCACTGCCATCAGACTCATCTCAGTTGGCTGCAGTGATGGCGGCAGCCAAGGGCAAAGACTTCGTATTGATTGGCCCACCCGGTACCGGCAAGAGCCAGACGATTTCCAACATGATCGCTCAGTCGATTGCCCAAGGGCGTCGCGTGCTGTTCGTCTCGGAAAAGATCGCCGCGCTGGATGTCGTGTATCGTCGCCTCCGTGAGATTGGCTTGGGTGAGTTCTGCCTCGAGTTGCACTCAAGCAAGGCTCGGAAAACTGATGTGCTGGCCCAGCTGCAGTCCGCTTGGGAGGCGAAAGGGCAGGTCGACTCTGCTGCATGGGAGGTTGAGGCTCAGCGCCTCGCAACGCTGCGCGATAGCCTGAACATTTACGTGGAGCGGCTGCACCAGCGTCATCGCAACGGTTACACCATCTACGGTGCGATTGGCACCGTCACTTCGGGTGGCGATGAAGCTGTTGCTCCTGTTGGTTGGGCGTCACCTGACACGCATGACCAGAAAGCCATACTAGAGCTTCGTGAGTTGGCCGATCGCCTCGAAGTGAACGCGCAGGCTGTGGGATACGGCCTTTTAGTGGGCAATGCGTTGTCCGCTATAGGCCAGGCGGAATGGTCACCCCATTGGCAGCAACAGCTGGTGCAGGCAGCTCGCGATGTATTGCCTGCTGTGCTGGATGTGCAGCGGGCGGCTGATCGGTTCGTTGAGTTGGTTGGGTTCCCGACTTCGGAATACACCGCGACAGCACTGGAGGGGTTGTCAGTCCTTTCCCAGGCACTACCCGCGGCAGCAGGGCAGGATTGGCGCTTCGCGTTGCGGCCTGATGCCCGCTCCATATCCCAACGACTGAGCGATGGCTGTGCGTGGGTTGAACAACACCGAGAACTCAACGGCAAGCTTTCGCCGCTCTGGCCTTCACGCGTTGTGGCGGAAGCGAAGCAGGGTATCGAGTTGCTACAGCAACGTCGCATCACCTTCGGTGAACTCAGCCCAGCCTGGCCGGCGAGTGTCACCGATGTCCTTGCTCAGGCGGTGGCACTGCTTGGCCAAATAGAAGAGCTCAAGCAGCAGCTCAGTGCGACCTATGGCGATACCATCGAATCGCTCGACATCGATCTGTTGCTGCGTGAGTGGAAAGAGGCCGAGGAATCGTTCTGGCCAAAGTCCTGGTTCGGTAAGCGTCGTATCGCAGGTTTGCTAGCCCCGACTCAAACCACTGCAGGCGAGGCCGATCACGGTAAAGATTTGGCCATCTGGGCAGAAATCCGCGCCGTGCGCCGTGCTATTGATGAGCTTGAGCCCGGACACGAGTGCGTTGCCGTTTGGCAAGGTTCAAAGTCTGTGGCTGAGCAGCTTTCAACGTCGATCAAGCTTCAAGAGGCCATTCGGCTCCAGCAAGCAGACTCGGACTGGATTGATGATGGGCTCCAGTTGGTCGAGCAAGGCCAGCTGGGTGACGCCTTGAAGGAAGAGCTGCGACGACTTCGCACGCTGACGCGCCTTAATAGCGATATGGCCGCCTTGTCCGACCTTGGCCCGACCACTCAGCAGCTTTGGTGCGGCAAGGACACAAACATTGAACTCCTTACTGCAGCGCTGCGTTTCCAGGCTGAGCGTCGAGATATCGAAGAGCGTGGTCGCCTTGTTGATGATCACCCAGAAGTGCAGGAGGGCCGCTGTGGAGCGTTGCTTAAAGGTGACTTCGACCTGTTAAAGCAGCGGGCAGCGGTTGAACGTGATCTGTCCGACCTGGCTGACCTGCGAGAGCTGGTACCGGTCTGGAGTGACCTGAAGACCAAGCTTGAAGTTGCACGTCAGGCTGTGGTGTTCCAAGGGCAGGTAGCAACGGCTATTGCGAAGCTCGCGCTGAATCCGGAGCACATCGCAGCTTACAAGGCTCCCCTCCAAACGCTCTTGGGAGATGGCAACGCCTTGCTAGAGCCTGAAGGTGCGATAGCTCTCGCAGGCGTGGCCCTTCGTGAAAAGCTTGCGTTGTTGCAGGAGCGTTCATCGCATCTGACTTCGATCGGTCACTTCACCGAGGCCGGGGCTGATGAGACCGCACATCTTTCGTTGAATGACCTCAAGAAAAATTGCGAGACCGTCGTTTCTTCCGAGGCGCGACTCAAGGCATGGTGTGCTTGGAGAAAGGTGCGCGATGAGGCTTTCGCCGTTGGCCTCGCCCCAATTGTCCAAGCTATGGAAAGCGGAGCAATCACCTCCGGAAAAGTCCGCCGCGTCTTCGAGGTGAATTACGCTCGCTGGTGGCTGAATACCACTGTCGATAATGAGGAAGTGATCCGGACGTTTGTCAGTGTTGAGCACGAACAGCGTATTCGCGATTTCCGAGCGCTGGATGACAAGTTCACCGAGCTGACGAAGGACTGGCTCCGTGCTCGGCTGTGTGCTGACCTGCCAAGTCAGGACAGCGTGAGCCGCTCTTCTGAGTGGGGCTTGCTGCGTCATGAAATGGGCAAAAAGACCAAGCACATCCCTTTACGCGAGCTTATGACGCGAGCACCAGAAGCGTTAACGAAGCTTACGCCTTGCTTACTGATGAGCCCGCTTTCGATTGCCCAATACCTGCCGCCCGCATCGACCCCGTTCGACCTGGTTATCTTCGACGAGGCCTCGCAGATTCCAGTTTGGGATGCGATTGGTGCGATGGCGCGAGGAAAGCAGGTCGTAATGGTGGGCGACCCGAAACAGCTCCCGCCGACCTCGTTCTTCGACCGTGCGGAGTCTACGGCTGATGATGAGGACGTCGAGGCTGATCTCGAGAGCATTCTGGATGAATGCATCAGCGCAAACCTGCCGATGCGGAATTTGAACTGGCATTACCGTAGCCGTCACGAGAGCTTGATCGCCTTCTCGAATCAGCGTTACTACAGCTCGAAGCTGGTGACGTTCCCATCACCATTCACGACTGATAAGGCCGTGCGGTTGTGTCCAGTAGCAGGCATCTACGACAAGGGCGGTTCACGTACGAACCTGATCGAAGCGAGAGCCCTGGTCGCTGACCTCGTCGCTCGCCTTCAGTCGCCAGTCTTCCGTGAACGCCGACGCACCGTGGGTGTGGTCACGTTCAACGGAGAGCAGCAGAAGCTCATCATGGATATGCTTGATGAGGCATGCCGGAAGGATCCGTCGCTCGACTCGTATTTCGCTGAGTCTGAGCTGGAGCCTGTGTTTGTGAAGAATCTGGAGAGTGTTCAGGGCGATGAGCGAGACATCATCTACTTCTCGACTACCTACGGGAAAGACGCTGCCGGCGTGATGTCGATGAACTTCGGCCCGATGAACCGTCCTGGAGGCGAGCGTCGCCTGAATGTTGCTATCACACGTGCTCGCCAGGAATTGGTGCTGTTCTCGACCCTTCGTCCAGAGCACATTGACCTTGCCCGGACGCAAGCGGTTGGGGTGCGTGACCTGAAACACTTCCTCGAGTTTGCAGAGCGGGGCACACAGGCCTTGGCAGAAGCCAACTTCGGCAGCGTAGGTGGGTTCGACAGCCCGTTTGAAGAGGCGGTTGCAGCTGCCTTGGCCAAGAAGGGTTGGCAAGTTCACACCCAGATTGGCGTCTCGTCGTTCCGAGTCGATTTAGGAGTCGTTCATCCCGATGCACCTGGAAGGTTCCTTGCCGGCGTTGAATGCGATGGTGCCACCTACCACCGCAGTGCAACTGCGCGTGATCGCGACAAGTTGCGGGAGTTTGTATTACGCGGGCTTGGCTGGGAGATCGTGCGAATTTGGTCGACCGACTGGTGGGTTGATGCTGTAGGGACTGCGGAAAAGGTTCATCAACAATTGACGGAGCTCCTGACTGAGTCGAGAGCCAAGCAAGCCATCATCGACGCTGCGCATGAGGCGGAGCGCTTGAAAATCGATGCCGCGATGGCTGAAGTTATTGAGGTGGTGGATCAGGTTTCTGTTGTAGCTTCGGCCTCTGTTGTTGAAGCCAACGACCCGTCTGGCGCATTACCTGAGTTGAAATACGCTAGAGCTGCGGCGCCTCAACCAGTAGAGGAAGTTGTGGTTCCCTATGTTCCAGTGGAGCACCTGGTTTACAAGGAAGCAGACCCTGCCGAGGCTGTGGAAGGTATCGATCCAGACCGATTCTTCGAAGCGAGTTACACGGCTACTTTGGAACAGATGATCGCCCACGTGGTTTCTGAAGAGGGGCCTGTGCTTGATACGGCACTTGCACGGCGTATCGCGCGTGCTCATGGTTGGGTCAGAACCGGCTCACGCATTCGTGATCGTGTCGATCAAATTGCGCGGGCTCGATTCCGTTCCCATGAAGAGGAGCAGTCCGGAACGTTCTTCTGGCCCGTGCATCTACACTCGGAGGCGAACGTCGTCTTCCGTAGACCTAATGATGACGATTCAATTCGCCCTCTCGCTGACATCTGCTTGCCCGAACTGCGGGCTTTGGTAGATGAAATGACCAAGCTGGGCCATGTAGGAGAGGGGCTCGTCTACGCGGTGGCAAAGGAGGCTGGGGTTAGTAAGCTTGCCCACGCGGGTCGTCAGCGTATCGAAAAAGCGATAGCGCAAAACGTTAAGTGATATCGGAGGGGGCTCTGGCAGAGCCCCTTTTCGTTTCGCACCAAATAGATGCACTCCTCTCGACGCGCCTTCGCTGGAATGTGCGCGCGGAGACAGAACTTTGTAAAAGCGACGTCCTTTTCGGACAAATGCATGTCCTGCCAGAGCGATTTGCTAACCCTGCTCCGAGCAATAATCCTCATAACGGCTCGCCTCGCGCCATAGGCCAGTCGCTGTGGTTTTCACGAGTAAGCAGCCTCGCTTCATAATTCCAACGCTGCGGCGCCTCCTGCACCGGCTTACCGGTAGCATCCTCATAACGATAAAACCGGTATCTCCATACCACCGCAGCGTAGCGCCGCGCGGTTCGCGCTGCGCGCTTGATGAAGACTTGACTGCCATGATTTGTACCTCTATCTCCAGTTCCGGCACTGCTGCCGAACATCGCAATGCACTATTTGCCGCACACATCGCCGCGGTGCTTTTTGGCCTCACGGGCATTCTCGGCGCGCTGATTCTTGCTGATGCCAGCCTGATCACCTTTGGAAGGGCAACATTCGCATTCATCGCCCTGGGTTTTGTTGCCGGTCTGAAGGGTACCCGTCTCTTGGACGCGCTGAGCTGGAGAAATTTGCCAGTCATTGGCCTGACCGGCACGTTGTTGGCGGCCCATTGGGTAACGTTCTTTATTGCCGTGAAGGTTGGGGGGGTGGCGGTCGCTACTTTGGGCTTCGCCAGCTTCCCCGCATTCATCGCGCTAATAGATAGATTGTTTTTTCGGGAGCGCATTGGCTTTAGTGAAAGCCTGTTGCTGATCATGGTGACAGCCGGGCTGGTGCTCGTCGTACCCTCGTTCGACCTTCTTGATAGTGGCACGATTGGTTTGATTTGGGGGCTTGCATCGGGCTTTTCCTTTGCTCTGCTGGCAGTATCAAATCGTCGCCACACGGCAGGAATGAAGGCTCTGCAAGTTGCGTTCTGGCAAAACGTGGTGGTGGCCTTGCTGATGGTGCCTTTTGCTTTTCGTCATTTGCCTAGCACCAGCTTGCAAGCTGGCGACTGGGTGAATTTGGCATTGCTGGGGGTTTTCTGCACCGGGCTTTCACAGTTCCTGTTCGTCAAAAGCCTGGATGGCCTGCAGGCGCGAACCGCAGGGATGATCATTGCTTTGGAGCCGGTATACGCCATCGCATGTGCCTGGTGGTTGTTCGGTGAACAACCGTCGATACGTATGGGCGCGGGCGCACTGCTGGTGGTACTGGCCACAATCCTTGGGGCGCGACGAAAAGGGTCGGTTCATTAAGGCTGTGAGCACCATGCGAATGTCCGTCTGAGTAAACTAGATGGCCGAACCGGTCAACTGATCCCTACCTTCGCTCTCTATGGTGAAAACGTGCGCTTCGAACAGCACGCGCACCATACCCATAACAAGAGCAAAAGTAGGGATCAGGATGACTATGACAACCTCTGGAACAGCCGGTGACCAGCTGGCGCAGGGATTCAAGCCAAGACATGTAACCATGCTGTCTATCGCCGGAGTGATTGGCGCAGGGCTGTTTGTAGGGTCGGGACACGCCATCGCAGCAGCGGGCCCTTCTGCAATTGTGGCCTACGCTCTTGCCGGCGCGTTGGTGGTGCTGGTTATGCGAATGCTAGGCGAGATGGCCGTTGCTAGCCCGGATACCGGCTCTTTCTCCACTTACGCAGACCGCGCGATCGGCCGCTGGGCTGGCTTTACGATCGGCTGGTTGTACTGGTGGTTCTGGGTACTGGTTATTCCGATCGAAGCAATCGCTGCCGGGGTGGTACTCAACAATTGGTTCCCACTGGTCGAGCCCTGGTGCTTCGCCTTGACAATGACAGTGCTACTCACCGCCACCAATCTGTTTAGTGTCGCCAAATATGGCGAGTTTGAATTCTGGTTCGCCATGATCAAGGTTATCGCCATCGTCGGCTTCATTGCCCTAGGCGCTTTCGCACTCGTTGGCGCGTTACCAACGAGCCAGGTCAATGGCCTTGCGCATTTGATGGGCGTCCACGGTGGATTTATGCCTAACGGCTGGACAGCGATCATCGGTGCCTTGCTGACTACTATGTTCAGTTTTTTGGGCACCGAGGCGGTCACCATCGCCGCTTCAGAGTCAGCTGACCCGGCCCGTAATATTGCAAAGGCGACGCGTTCAGTCATCTGGCGGATCAGCGTGTTTTACCTCTTGTCGATTTTCGTCATCATTTCCGTGGTGCCTTGGAACGATCCCCTGCTTCCGGTACAGGGCTCCTATCAGAGGGCGCTGGAAATGATGAACATCCCTCATGCCAAGCTCATGGTTGACATGGTAGTGCTCGTGGCAGTTGCAAGTTGCCTTAATTCGTCCATTTACATTGCATCGCGAATGCTGTTTTCGCTGGGCAAGCGGGGAGATGCGCCGAGCTCCGTCGGCCGGACTTCAGCAGCAGGGGTGCCGTGTGCTGCCGTAGTTGGCAGTACGCTGATTGGCATGGTGGCAACGATCGTTAACTACTTCGCTCCGTCCGAGGTGTTTGCTTTCCTTCTGGCTAGTTCAGGCTCGATCGCGTTGCTCGTGTACCTTGCTATTGCCTTTTCCCAGCTGCGCATGAGAGCCGTGCTTGAAAAACAGAATCAGACGATTGCGTTCAAGATGTGGCTGTATCCATGGCTGACGTATGGCGTTATTGGCTTCATCGTGTTCGCATTGGGTGTGATGTTTGTCATGCCCCAGCATCGACTGGAAGTAACTGTAACAATTGGCTTGGCGCTGGTGATCCTCCTGATCGGCAAGATCAACAGTCGCCGGCATGCGCAGGTAGCTATAGCGCAGATGACACGGGTAACCTGAGTGAGACGGGAGGGCTCGAGGTCGCGCGAGTTCGTCCCATTCAACTTGTCTCACGATGCGTGCCTCTGACGCAGCCGAAGCGTTTTTCCTTCGATGGGCTGTAGCCAAAGAATGAGGCGTAGCACTTGCTGAAGTGGCTTGCGGAGACGAACCCGCAAGCCACAGCTACGCCTAGTAGGGGGAGGTCGGAGTACTGCAACAGGCGTCGGCTTTCTGTGATGCGTAGCTCCAGGTAATAACGTACCGGCGTTGTGCCCAATTGGTGCTGAAACAAGCGGCCAATCTGCCGCTTCGAACGACCTACGTACGCGGCTATCTGATCCTGGCTTAGAGGTTCCTCAATGTTTGCGCTCATTAAGTTTATCGCCTCGCGCAGCGGCTCGCTGATGTTGGCGTGCAAGGCGGGGGTGGTGCGCAGGTAGCGGGATGCTTCGAAAGCCAGGATGGCAGTAATACCATCCGTCAGGGCGGTTCCTCTTTGCTCGCCTAACCATTCCAGCACCATGTTGAACGCTCCCGCTGGGCTGGCCGCGCTCAAACGGTCGCGATCGACCAGGAAGCTTTGTGTAGTCACTTGACTCCGGTGCGCAACTTCCGCCACTGCGCCGCGATGCTCAGGGTGCACTGCACAACGATATCCGTCCAGCAATCCAGCTTGGCCTAGAAACCAAGCACCATTCCATAGCCCGGCCAGGGCAACGCCTTTGCGCGCTAAACCTTGCAACCAAGCGCTTAGATTTGCCGAAGCACTCAGTGGCGTGCGTAGGCCACCGCAAATCACCAGTAGATCCAGAGGTTGCTTGCTGCTTGTTTCCATTGATGCTGCGGGACAGATGACGATCCCCAAGTCGCTCGTCACTGATCGTCCGTCGATGCTGAAGGTGGTGCTCACACACGCTGAGGGCTCAATCAGGTTCGCTGTAACAAGCGTGTCCAGCGCCTGGGTAAAGGCAGGCAGCGAGAAATTATCTAGCAAAAGAAATCCCACGCGCGTTGGTTCACGAGTGGGTTCTTCTGCTGAGCGGGTAAACCGGGAGTTATGCCCATTCAGGGCGTTGCTGAAGCTACGAGTCGGGCGCAACGGTATTTCTCTTTCATTGAACGAACGGAAGAGGGCGGGCAGGGCTGCCCGCCTTCTCAGTGGAAGTTAGCGCGGAAGAAGGCTCTTGCGACGGTCAAGTAGGCCGCGTGACAACCGATCAAGCAGCAATGCGACGGCGACGATGGCCAGGCCCGCTCGGAGACCGAGCCCCATTTCCATCCGGGTCAGGCCTCGAGTGACCTCAGCGCCCAATCCGCCTGCTCCAACTAGCCCTGCCAGCACGACCATGGCCAGAGACATGAGGATGCACTGGTTCAAGCCCACCAACAGGGTGGGCATGGCGTTTGGCAGCTCGATCTTGAACAAGATGGTGCTGGGTTTTGCACCAGTCGCCTGGCCGAGCTCCAGCAGGTCTTTAGGTACCTGGCGAAAGCCCAGCGTGGTCAAGCGCAGCATTGGCGGAATGCCATAAATGATGGTCGCCATGATGGCTGGTACCTTGCCAAGGCTGAAGATGATGACCGCTGGTATCAGGTAGACCCACGGCGGGATGGTTTGCATGATGTTAAGCAGCGGGCTGATAGCGTTCTCGAAGCGTTTCACCCGTGCCGCGAGGATGCCCAGCGGAAACGCTATGGCTACCGCGATCATTACCGCTACCGACACCAGGGCGATGGTTTGCATCGAGGCATTCCAAAACCCGCTGACCCAGCAAAAGCCCAGCAACACGCCGGCCAGAACTGCGCTGCGCAGGTTTATGAAAAGTGCCGCCGAAAGGCACACTCCGGCCACCATCACGTAGGGGGGCGGCATCAGTAGAAGCACTTCGACCCCACCAAGCACTGCCTCGACGAAGCGGCTGATGGCTGCGAACAGCCCATGCAGATTGGTGTTCATCCAGTCGAAAACCGGAGCTACATATGCGCCTGGCGAAAGGTTCAGTTCAGTGAGCGCCATGACGGGCCTCCTCGGCACTGCGGACGCCGCTTTGAGCCAGCCGATCAAGTATCAGCGTGAGGATCACGATAGCGATTGAAGCGTTGATCGATCGGGCAATGTCCAGTGTACGAATCGCGCTGTAGATTACTTCGCCCAGCCCGCCGGAACCGACGATGCCCGCTATCACGACCATGCCGAAGGCCATCATCAGACTTTGATTGATGCCGGTCATGATGCTTGGCAGGGCGAATGGCAAGCGAATCTTGGCGAATTGCTGCCAGCCCGTGGTACCGGTGGCGTGCCCCAACTCGAGAAACGCTTTTGGTGTCATGCGTATACCCAGTGCGGTAAGACGCAGTACCGGTGGCACCGCAACAATTACCGTGGCAACCAGCGCTGTGCCGGTGCCATAGCCGAGGAGGGCGATGGCGGGTAGAAGATAGATGTAGGGAGGGAGAGTCTGGATCAGATCCAGGGTCGGCTCGCAGACTCGGTTTACGGACGAGGAAAGTCCGGCCACCACACCTAAGGGAATGCCAATGAGCAGTGCTAGACAGGTGGCGGTCAGAACTAGAGCGAGGGTGCTCATGGTCTGCGTCCACAAGCCCATCACTGCGCATAGAAGCAAGGCGAGCAGCGTGCCGACGGCAAACCGACAGCCGGCGAGGCGCCACCCAAGTAGCGCAACCATCAGCGCCACGGCATAAAAAGGCGGCGCCTCGAGCAACATGTAAACAGCTTGATAAAGGGCCTTAAGGAGGTCATTAAACAGGTCGAACAAGCCAGCGGCATTGTCAGAGAGCCACATCAATCCGTTGTCGACAATTTCATCGAAAGATGAGGCGAAGTTTTCAGGATTCATGCCAGTCCCTCCGCTGAAGTAAGCGACGGCACGGTGTCCGCGTCATGCTGCATTCCCTGCACGGCACGTAGCAGATCGCGTTGGCTGATGACACCCAATAGCGCGCTATTCTCGCGCACGCTCACAGCATCCTGACCTGAGCGAATCAACAAATTGATCAGGGTATCGAGATCACTTTCCGGACTGGCACAGGGGAGCTGCTCAATGTCATGGTGTGGATGTCGGGCGCGATAATCTCCCAGTGAGTGCATGATCGAGCGGGCTTTAACAAGGTGCAAACGCGAAATGCCTGCTACGAACTCAGCTACGTAGCCATCGGCGGGACTGAGCACTATGTCCTCGGCTGTGCCTTCCTGGATGATTACCCCATCTTTCATGATGGCAATGCGATCGCCGATGCGTATGGCTTCCTCTAGATCATGCGTAATGAACACTGCGGATTTTCCGAGTGACTTAGTGAGTTGCCGAAACTCATCCTGCAACTGCCGACGGATCAGCGGATCAAGGGCGCTGAAGGGTTCGTCCATAAGTATCACTTCCGGGTCTGAAGCGATCGCACGGGCTAGCCCGACGCGTTGTTGCATTCCACCTGACAGCTCGGCAGGGAATCGGTTGGCCCAGTCGCTTAGCCCTACTTTGGCCAAGGCACGCTGGGCCACTTCATGGCGTTTTGCCTTGGCTTGGCCTTGAACTTCAAGGCCGAAGGCTGCGTTTTCCAGCACCGTGCGGTGCGGTAGCAAGGCGACGCTTTGGAACACCATCCCAATATGCCTTGCGCGGACGTCTCGCAGTGCTGCGGCATCCAGCTGAGCGATATCACGGCCTTTGACGAAAATTTCGCCACTGGTGGGAGTAATGAGCCGGTTGAGGAGCCGGATCAGCGTAGACTTACCGCTGCCAGAAAGGCCCATGATGCAAAAAATTTCACCACGACGGACTTGTAAGTCGACATTAGAGACGCCTACCACGCAACCGTAGTCTTGCAGGATTTGGGTTTTCGTTAGGCCGCGCTCACGATAGGCCTGCATCGCTGCCGGCGCGCGGTCACCGAAAATCTTCCAGACGTTGCGGCAATCGATCAATGTTTCAGTGACGCTATTGGTATTCATAAGTGCACCCGAACCAGATTTTTCTGGTGTGTTCTTGTTTCAAGTTCGGCAGTGGCAAACTAGACACGTCTCTCAGTACTTTTTAATGTTTTCCCAGCGCTTGAGCAGGTCTGCGTGGCTGTCCGTCCAGTCCTTCACGGCCTGATCCATGGTTTTGCCATCGTTCACAGCACTGTTAATGGCACTTATGTCGGACAACGGGACATAGACGCTGGCGATCACTTCGCGGGCTTGCGGATTTTCAGCTGAGAAGCCCTTTTGACCAATCCAGTAGTAACCCTGGGCTGGCGCAAACACACCTTTCGGGTCTTTCAGGAACTTGGTGTCGTATTTCAAAGCCATCCAGGTGGGCTCCCAAAGCGTCACTGCCACCCACTCCTTGCGATCGACTGCTGATTTCAGCGCAGCGGTCATTGCTGCGGTACTGCCTTCAAGCAATTTGAGCTTCAGGTCGTAGGCCTTGACCGCGTTGGCGGCTTCGTTCATCAGGCCCGATCCAGGTTCGATCCCGACGATCTTGTTGCTGAACTTGTCGGCGTTTTCATTAAGCTGCTCGATCGAATCGATAGGCACGTATTTGGGCACGGCGATCGCTTGGTAAAGTCCATGGGATACCGGCGAAATTTTCTCCAGGCGGCTTTTATTACGGTTCCAGAAATCTTGAGCCACGTAGTCAATCTGCGAGGCGAGAATCTGCACGTCGCCCTTGCTCAGCGCGGCATAGGCGATGCCCCATTCGGAGAACGAGGTCACCTTGACGGTGTAGCCGGCATCTTCGAGCACTTTCTTGGTGATGCCTGTAATCGGGGTGAGGTCTTCCCAGGACAAAGTGCCCATGTTGATGACCTTTTCCTCAGCGTTGGCCTGGCATAGCCCAAGGCCGACAATAGCGATGGCGCACAGCGCTTTGCGAATACGATTCATGTGAAGCTCCTGCGTTGTGGTGGGTGGGCGTTGGCGCCCTGTTGTTTTGACTTTCACCTTCTGCCCCTTGGTCGACGTCATCGAAAGGGGTTGAACTGCTCGTTTGATGCGCAAGGCGCTGCTAGCCGCCGTTGAATCGCGGATCATTCATTAGTAGGGCTTCGTGGGGCGATGAACATCTGCATGTTGCATCGCGACAGTTCCCAGTGTTCGTACACGAGGTCGACCACTGCTCCTTCGTCATGCTTCTCAAAAGCTTCGATGAAGCTGTCGTGATGCCGTATGGCCAAAATCAGGTGCCGCTCCATTTCACTGTTGTGCGGGCGGAAGAAGGTGTGGCCGATACGAGCGTGATCAATGAGCAGGCGACCTAGGCTGGGTTCGAGATAAGTGTTGGCGGACATCTCACCCATGATTTCGTGGAAACGATTGTTTTCGACAACCATGGCCCGGGCTTCGTGAGCCGCGCAGGCGCGACGAAACCGTGCCTGGGTCGTCTGCAAGTTACGAAGCTGGAAGGGTTTGTAGTTCTGAACCGCCAAGCGGCCGATGGCCGCGTAGACCATAGGGGCGACCAGAAAGAAATTGCGCAGCGTATCGTGGTTCATTGATGCCACCCGGGCGCCGCGATGTTCCTGGATCTCGATATAACCTTCCCCTGCCAAGCGACGGAGAATTTCCCGCACCGGAGTCCGGGAGAGCCCATAACGCTCACCAATTCCCAGTTCGTCTAACAGCTGGTCGGGGCTGAGCTCCATGGTCAGAATCTGGCTCTTCAGATCTTCATACAGCTCATTCTTGTCGCTTTTCATGGTAGGCCCGCCGTTCGACGACGCTGGAGCGATCACTGTTTTCAGCAGACTCGCACGGGACTGAAAGGCGGTCAATCCAATTGTATTCTTTGTGTATACCTAGATTATTCGATCAGAATACCGTCAAACTCAGTAACCATCAGCGTTGGCGCTCGTTGCGCTAGCACACCGCTTTGTCGTAAATGGGCATGATACCGTCGCTGGTGGGCAAGACCGCTTTGGCAGCTCTCAAACGCACAGCCGATTGCCCCAAAAATCCTGTAGACACATTGTCTAATGGGCCCTATATTCGTTATACAAATTGTAGACATAACAAAATGACAACCAAAAAAGTCGCTACTAAACCTACCGCAGAGAACCATCCGCTGATCGGAGACGTGCCGCTGGATCGCAAGGGCGTGCTCGCTGATGCGCTGCGTCGACGGATCCTGAGCATGGAATTGGCGCCAGGAGCAGTAGTAGATGAACTCGCCCTGTGTGACGAGTTCGGCCTGTCGCGTCCGCCTGTTCGTGAGCTACTCAGGCAGATCGCAGCAGAGGGTTACATCGAATTGGAGGCCAATCGTGCTCCGCGGGTGGCTGCGATGAATCACGATTCACTGCATAGCTTTTTCTTGGCAGCGCCTTTGATCTACATAGCGACGACCCAGTTGGCCGCGACACATGCCACAGCACATGAGATCGAGGGGCTAAAGGCCATTCAGGCGATGTTCCGCCAGGCGATCGAACAGCGCGATGTTGAAAATCGTGTGTTGTACAACGACGCCTTCCATCTGGAGATCGGCCGGATGGCGCATAACGACTACTTGTTACCTAGCCTACGGCGCCTTCTGATCGACCACACGAGGCTGGGAAAAATCTTCTACCGGCATCCGACTACCGATGATATGCAGCGCGACCTAGAGCTCGCCTGTAACCAGCACGATCAAATGATCGAGGCCATTGAGCGTCGCGATCCTGAAACTGCCGGACAACTGGTGCGCGAGCATTTCGAGTTGTCCCGTCGCCGTATGGCCGAATACGCGGCACCCCAAGGAATGGAAGTGGCACTGGCCTTATGAAGTAATGCTCACCGCGCGCCGATACCCTGCAGGATGCCGGGTATGGCGAGGCGTGATGAGGAACAGACGCTAACAACAATATCTGGTTCCTGAAATGACAAAGATCACCTCATTGCCCGCTGACGACACCACGTGCGGTTGGTACCACCTGAGCAAAGGACGGCAAGTTAAAGCACCGCACCGTGGGCATACCGCCGCGCGGTGGGTTGTCGTCGGCGCCGGCTTTACCGGGTTAGCGGCTGCACGGCAGTTGGCGTTAAATTTCCCGGAAGACGAGGTTGTGCTGCTGGAGGCCCAAGAAGTGGGGTTCGGTTCGTCGGGACGCAATGCCGGTTTCGCCATCGACCTACCTCACGACATCGGGGCGGAGGACTATATCGGCGACATCGGAATAGCCAAGACTACGCTCAAGCTCAATCTCAGCGGTCAGTCGTTTCTCAAGGAGTTAGTGGAACGCTACCGGATCGATTGTCAGATGAAGCACTGCGGAAAATACCAAGCCGCAGTTGAACCTCGTGGTATCGCTGTGCTTGAAGCTTATCGGCGTGGTTTAGACAAGCTTGATCAGCCCTACGAAATGATCGAGGGTGATGACCTGCCACAACACATCGGAACCCATTTCTACCGCAAGGCGCTTTTTACCCCTGGCACCTCACTTATCCAACCTTCGGCGTTGGTGAAGGGGCTGGCCGATAATTTACCGTTGAACGTCACCCTCTACGAACAGACGCCGATCACTGAGATCGAATACGGCGCTAAAACCGTGCTGAAGCACGCCCACGGATCGATTACAGCCGACAAACTGGTTCTTACCACAAATGCATTCGGCATGAGCTTTGGCTTTCTTAAGGGGCGCATGTTGCCCGTATTCACCTATGCCAGTCTGACCCGGCCGATGACTGATCAGGAGCAGGCGCGATTGGGTGGAAAGCCATACTGGGGTGTGATTCCCGCTGATCCCTTTGGAACCACTGTGCGTCGTACCCCAGATAACCGGCTGCTAATTCGCAACAGTTTTAGTTACAACCCCGACGGCCGAGCCAACCGTAAATACTTGGATCGCTTTGCTGTGCGTCATCGCGACGCCTTTGATCGCCGTTTCCCTATGCTGCCCGAGATGCCTTTCGAATATACCTGGGGCGGGGCGCTTGCGATGTCGCGCAATCACATGGGTTATTTTGGTGAATTGGCGCCGAATGTATACGGTGCGCTCTGCTGCAATGGTCTAGGCGTTACCCGTGGTACCGCCACTGGCAAATTACTCGCCGACTGGCTGGCAGGGGAAAATAACGAACTTATCGATTTCGTTCGAAAAGCGCCAGGCCCTTGTGCAAATCCTCCAGCGCCGCTGGTCTCACTTGGGTTAAATCTGAATCTTAGGTGGGGGCAATACCGCGCCGGAAAAGAAAGCTAACTCCATCCAGGTCGATATAACTTATTTGATATTTGCCAGGTATTGAATTGCCTGGCCTGCGGTTTCTATTGCGTGCTGTTTGCGGTCGAGCATCGCGCTCGGCGATACGGAGCTGACTGGAATGTCAGTTTCGAGGCGTCGTTCGTCTGTAAATAGGCCGCACTTTGGTCGTGGCAGGAGAAAATAATGACAAATTCCAATGTATCAATCGAAGAAGTACCTATTAATCGTTTCCATCAATTGCTGACCCTTCGCTCGGGTGGCGGTTCATTTGTTGATGGTTATGTCCTCAGTATCATTGGCGTTGCAATGGCGCAGATGTCTGTAGGCTTGGGATTGACCAGCTTCTGGCAAGGCATGATCGCGGCCTCCGCGCTGATAGGCATTTTCTTCGGTGGGTTTTTCGGGGGATGGTTGACTGACCGTTTTGGCCGCAAACGCGTTTTCTTCGTTGGGCCGACCCTGTTCATTCTGTCCTCGGTCGCGCAGTTCTGGGTTGATTCAGCTCTGGCGCTTTTTCTACTGCGGTTTGCGATTGGTATCGCTGTGGGCATCGAGTATCCGGTAGCGACTTCGCTTCTTGTGGAGTTCCTGCCGAAGAAGAACCGTGGGCCGCGTCTGGCTACCCTGACTGTACTTTGGTTCGCTGGTGCTGCCGTGGCCTACATGGTGGGCGAGGCGATTCTGCACCACGGTGGTGACGGTGCATGGCGTCTCGTACTCGCCAGCGCTGCGGTGGTGGGCAGTGTTCTGTTCGCCCTGCGCTTGGGCACGCCGGAATCGCCGCGCTGGTTGATTAGCAAGGGGCGTAGCGCCGAGGCAGAGCAAGTGATCAAGCGGGTGTATGGCAATGACTTCTCTTTGGCGAATCTGCCGGAAGAACCCATAACCCGGAAACTCTCTTTCCTCAGCCTGCTGCACTCGGGCTATGGCAAACGCATGTTGTTCGTCACCATGTTCTGGACGTGCTCTGTCATTCCTGTATTCGCCGTCTATGCCTTCGCCCCGAAGGTACTTGGTGCGCTCAATCTCAAAGGAGAGTGGGCTTCGATCGGCTCCGTCGCGATCACCTGTCTGTTCGTTGTGGGCTGCATCATTGCTACACGCCTGATTAACGGCCTTGGCCGCCGTACCACACTGCTGCACAGCTTCCTTTGGTCAGGGCTCGCGCTGCTGGGCCTGGGTGTATTCAGCACGAGCTCTGAAATGCTCATCCTCGTGCTTTTCGGCGCCTACGCACTGTTTATAGGTGGGGCCCAGGTGCTGCAACTGGTGTACCCCAACGAACTCTTCCCCACCGAAATTCGCGCGGGTGCAGTAGGAGTCGGCACTTCCATGTCACGAGTCGGAGCCGCCGTTGGCACCTGGTTGGTACCCATGGCACTCGATACCTATGGAATCGGCGCAACCATGTATGCCGCCGCAGCAGTGACCTTCGTTGGCCTGGCGTTTTCCTTCGTGCTGGCACCTGAAACCCGATCGATGAATCTGCAACAGGCTGCCTCACTCGCCTGACTTTAAACACAGCCGCCGTGGCGCGTTGCGTCGCGGCTCTCACTACCCAATGTACCTCGGAGAATCCACCGTGAAATTTGAAGGCATCTACACACCGGCTATCACTCCACTGGCAGCGGACGGCTCGATCGACAAAGCGGCGTTCGCCGAAGTGCTTGAGTACCTGACCGAGTCGAAGATCCACGGCGTCATCATCGGCGGCTCTACCGGCGAGTACTACGCCCACACCACCCAAGAGCGTATCGAACTGGCCGCCCAGGCCAAGGACGTGCTCAATGGCCGCCTGCCGCTGATCGTTGGCACGGGTGGCATCCGCACCGAAGATGCGGTGGCCTTCGCCCAGCACGCCAAGGAAATCAAGGCCGACGCGCTGCTGGTAGGTACCCCGCCATACGCGCTGCCCACTCAGCAGGAGATTGCCCTGCACGTCAAAGCGGTCGACGCCGCCGCAGGCCTGCCGATCATGCTCTACAACTATCCAGGCCGCATGAGCGTGAGCATGGGCGAGGAGTTCTTCGATGCCGTGGACGACGTGAAGAACATCGTCGCCATCAAGGAAAGCTCCGGTGACATGGCCCAGCTGCACCGCCTGGCCATCCAGCGCCCGAACATCCAGCTGTCGTGCGGCTGGGACGACCAGGCTCTGGAGTTCTTCGCCTGGGGCGCCAAGAGCTGGGTCTGCGCCGGTTCCAACTTCATCCCGCGTGAGCACGTCGCCCTGTACGAAGCCTGCGTGATCGAGAAGAACTTCGATAAAGGCCGCAAAATCATGGCCGCGATGATGCCGCTCATGGACTTCCTCGAAGGTGGCAAGTTTGTCCAGGCCATCAAGAACGGCGTTGCCCTGAACGGTCTGAAGACCGGCGGCGTGCGCAAGCCGCTGTACGACCTGGATGACGCCGAGAAGCAAGAACTCAAGCGTGTGGTCACCGAACTGAAGGCCACCATCGCCCAGATCAAATAAGGAGACTGGAAAATGGCTGAATTGCTGAGTAAGGAACAATACGCGGCCATCGCCGCCGACCTGCAGCTGCGCACCCAGGCGTTCATCGACGGTGAGTTCCGCGATGCCATTTCCGGTCGCACCTTCGTCACTACCAACCCGGCCACCGGCAAGCAGCTGGCCGAGATCGCCGCCTGCGACGTCAACGACGTCAACGTGGCGGTGGCTGCGGCCAAGCGCGTGTTCGAAGAAGGCACTTGGTCGAAGATGCAACCGAACGACCGCAAGCACGTGCTGCAGAAGTTCGCCCAGCTGCTGGAAGACAACGCCCACGAGCTGGCAGTGCTTGAGGCCCTGGACAGCGGCAAGCCGGTCAGCGAGTGCCAGACGGTGGACGTGCCGGAAACCATCCACACCATTCGCTGGCACGCCGAGCTCATCGACAAGATCTACGACGCCACCGCCCCGACCGGCAATGCTGCCGTGACCATGGTGGTGCGTGAAGCCATCGGTGTGGTCGGCCTGGTGCTGCCATGGAACTTCCCGCTGCTGATGCTGGCCTGGAAGATCGCCCCGTCGCTGGCTGCCGGTTGCTCGATCGTGGTCAAGCCGGCCAAGGAAACCACTCTCAGTGCCCTGCGCGTGGCCGAACTGGCCCATGAAGCGGGCATTCCTGCGGGCGTGTTCAACCTGGTGCCTGGCGGTGGCCGTGAGGTGGGCGAGGCTATCGGCCGCCACATGGACATCCCGATGGTCAGCTTCACCGGTTCTACCGACACCGGCCGACTGTTCCTGAAATACGCTGCTGAATCCAACCTCAAGCGCATCGTCCTGGAGCTGGGTGGCAAGAACCCCGCAGTCGTGATGAATGACTGCGAAGACCTGGACGAAGTGGCCCAGTTCGTCACCGCCGGTGCGTTCTGGAACATGGGCGAGAACTGCTCGGCCTCCTCGCGCCTGATCGTCCACAAAGACGTCAAGGACGAGTTGCTGGGCCTGATCGCCAAGCACCTGAAGGACTGGAAGCTGGGCGACCCGCTCGACCCGGACAACCGCTTGGGCGCGATGGTCAGCAAGTCGCATTTCGAGAAGGTCAAGTCGTATCTCGAATACGCTGCCGAGCAAAACCTCAGCATCGTCCAGGGTGGCGAAACCGAGGAAGGCGTGTTCGTGCAGCCGACCATCGTCGACAATGTTGCCCCCGACAACAAACTGTTCGTCGAGGAAATCTTTGGCCCGGTGCTGAGCGTGACCAGCTTCGAGACCATCGACGAGGCGATCGAGCTGGCCAACGATACCGTTTACGGGCTGGCTGCCTCGGCCTACACGGGCAGCTTGCGCAATGCGCTGCGCCTGTCGCGAGAAATCCGCGCCGGCGTGGTCACGGTGAACTGCTTCGGCGAGGGCGATGTGACCACACCGTTCGGTGGCTACAAGGAGTCTGGCTTTGGTGGTCGCGACAAGTCCATCTGGGCCCACGACCAATACACGGAGCTGAAGACCATCTGGATCAACGCTTCATGACCGGATACGCGATGTAAGCCGTTTGGGCTCCCGCAATCTACATTGATCCGTCCGAGTTCGGCCGCCATTGAACCACTGCCCGCTGGGGCAGTGGTTTTTTTGTGAGCTTTCAGTGCGGGTTACGCAGCTCGCTAGCGATTGGAAATGTAAAGCTGAGCGCGGGATGGTCTTGGATGAGTTGCTCCGAACCAGGGGAAGGCGATTTACATTTATCCTGCGTATGATTAAGCGGCAACCCCCGATTGGAGATGTGTGTGTTCAGGTTTCTAGTCATCGTCTTTCCCTACTTCAACGCTGCTGCCACCTCCGCATTCGTCGATCCATTTCGTGCAGCTGACTACCTGAGTGGGGAGACCCATTACTACTGGGAGTTCGCCTCGCTCGATGGAGGAGGCGTCCGGGCATCCAACGGCATGGACTTGTTTACTCAGTCACTGGCCAAGGTGCGGAATCAGAATTGGGATCTCGTGGTGGTGTCCTGTAGCTGGACGCCGGAGAAATTCCACAGTCCTCGTTTGCAAGGCTTATTGAGAGGATGGGCTGCCAAAGGCTGCATGCTTGGCGCGATCGATACCGGTACATTTTTGCTGGCAGAGGCGGGTTTGCTTTCGGGGCGTCGCGCAACGGGGCACTACGAGCACATAGATGCACTGATAGAGCTTTACCCTGACGTTAAAATCGTCGAGGACTTGTATGTCTTCGATGACAACCGGTTCACGTGTTGTGGTGGAGCCGCGGCAACCGACACCGCTTTGCAACTCATTCGTACGATGCACGGTGAAACCGTCTCCAACGAGGCAGCCCGTTATGTGTTCCACCAACAATTTCGCCCTGGCAATACCCAGCAGAATCCTCAAGACCATCAGCCTTTGGGACAAACCATTCCTCCAGCGGTCATGCACGCAATCAAGCTGATGGAAACCCACCTCGAAGAGGTCATCAGCATTCCTGAGATCAGCGAGCGAGTCGGCATCTCGCAGCGCCAACTAGACCGTTTGTTCCGTGATGTCACCCATAAGACGCCAGCGCTGTACTACCGCGATATTCGGCTGGATCGTGCCCGTGGTCTGGTAACCCAGACGAGCCTGGCGTTGACCAAGGTGGGGGTCGCTTCAGGTTTTCCCAATCAGTCACATTTTTGCAAGATCTATCGGGAACGCTTCGGTTTGACGCCCCGGCAAGATAGGCAAGAGGGCCGCGTGCCTTTCAACTACCGCGCCTGGCCAATGCATCAGGCCGGTAAAGATCGATAATTTCTGTCGCGAATTGCCTCTACTTATCCAAAAACGACGCCGACGAAATTAACAAATAAATCGGCGAAATATGAAAATTCTCCGTTATCCAACCAGCCCACTATCAACGCCACAGAGCGAGCCACCCCCCCGGCTCGTGATAATAAAAGGGCCGTTGACATGTCTGAGTTGTTGCATCCTCGTCAATTCGAATCGATCAAACAGGGCTACGATCCGGATCCTCTAGTCTCTCACTCGTTGCGCGCTGAAGCGTATGTAGACCCTGAGTGGTTCCGCCTCGATCAGCAGGCCATCATCGCGAAAAGCTGGCAGTGGGTCTGTCACGTTGAGAAAGTTCGCGAGCCTGGTAGCTACACGACAGTAGATATTGCGGGGCATCCTATCGCTGTAGTTCGTGACCAGGACGGTACGCTCCGTGCCTTCTACAACGTCTGCAAGCACCGTGCTCATCCGGTGCTGCAAGGGGAGGGCAAGACTCGCCGGATTGTCTGTCCTTATCATTCCTGGTGCTACGGCCTAAACGGGAGCCTCGTCGCAGCGCCGCATGTTGGCGGATTGAAGGACTTCAACAAGGAAGAGATCCACCTCTCCCCAGTCCAGGTCGAAGAGTTCTGTGGCTTCGTCTACGTCAATCTCGACCCGCAGGCCGCTCCGCTTCATCAGCAATCTGGAGACCTGGCAAAGGAAATACTGAATTGGGCACCGGACATCGAGAAGCTCACCTTCGCCCACCGGCTTACCTACGAGATCAAGTCGAACTGGAAGAACGTTGTCGATAATTTCCTGGAGTGCTACCACTGCCCGACAGCTCACAAAGACTTCTGCACCTTGGTCGATATGGACACCTACAAGGTGGAGACGCACGGTATCTACTCAAGCCACATGGCAGAGGCCGGCAAGGGGCAGAACTCGGCCTACGACGTATCCAAGGCCAGCGTGCGCACCCACGCAGTGTGGTGGCTATGGCCTAACACCTGCTTGATGCGTTACCCAGGTCGTAGCTCGATGATCGTCCTGAACATCGTGCCAGTGGGCCCTGATCGCACCTTCGAAACCTACGACTTCTTCCTGGAAACACCTGAGCCAGACGACATGGAAAAAGAAGCCATTCGTTATCTCGATGAGGTGCTCCAGGTGGAAGACATCTCGCTGGTCGAGAACGTCCAGCGCGGGATGCAAACCCCCGCATTCGATCAGGGGCGAATCGTCACTGACCCGAATGGCTCTGGTAAATCCGAGCATGCACTGCACCACTTCCACGGTCTGGTTCTCGACGCTTACGCACGCAGTGTGAAGCCATGAGCAGCGGCGGCCTGAAGGGAAAGGTCGCTTTGGTTACCGGTGGCACA
This sequence comes from Pseudomonas pudica, assembly GCF_015680405.1. Lineage (GTDB taxonomy): Bacteria > Pseudomonadota > Gammaproteobacteria > Pseudomonadales > Pseudomonadaceae > Aquipseudomonas > Aquipseudomonas pudica. The sequence goes on along the minus strand of NZ_JADLJS010000003.1, from coordinate 110,969 downwards.
GGCGGCATTGGCAGGGCTGTATGCGAGCGCTTGCTGAAGGAAGGGGCTGTGGTTTATGCCGCCGATCTTTCGCAAAAGCAGCCAGTGCCGGGCGCAGTACCGGTGCAGCTGAATGTTGGCGATGAGGCTCAAGTGCAGACTGTCATGCACCAAGTGACTGGGGAACAGGGACGGCTCGATGTACTGGTAAACGCTGCCGGTATTGAAGTGGAGCACACCATCGAGCACACCAGCCTTGAGGTTTGGAACAGGGTGTTCGCAGTCAACGTCACCGGCACTTTTCTGGTCAGTAAATACGCCTTGCCGTTATTGCGCGAAAGCACTGGAGCCAGCGTCATCAATTTCGGTTCCTACGACGGATTCATTGCTGACCCTGGTCTGGCGGCCTACTGCGCAAGCAAGGGAGCGGTACATGCACTGACGCGTGCCATGGCGTGCGATCACGGCCCTGAAGGTATACGGGTCAACGCGGTATGTCCCGGTTACATCGATACACCGATGCTTCGTAGTTTTTTCCAGGATCACGGCGACATCGCCAGTCTCGAAAGCGCGGTGCGCGATGTGCATCCGACGCGGCGCTACGGCACGCCAGCTGACGTCGCCAACCTCGTTTACTGGTTGGCCAGTGATGAGGCCCGCTATGCCAGCGGCCAGTTGTGGATTCTCGATGGTGGCCTGACCGCCCAAGTACAACAAATGAAATTGTGAGCCTTGCCATGCCAAAATCCGTGATCATTACCTGCGCCACTACCGGTGGCGTACACACTCCGACCATGTCGGAATACCTGCCAATCACTCCGCAGGAAATTGCTGATTCGTCTATCGAAGCCGCCAACGCTGGCGCCTCGATTATCCATCTACATGCCCGCAACCCCGAGACCGGCAAGCCAGATCCTCGCCCCGAGCTGTTCCAGGATTTCATGGGGCAAATCCACCGTCAGAGCGATGCAGTGCTGAACGTATCCACCGGTGGCGGCCTGGGCATGACCCGCGAGGAACGCCTGCGAGCGGCACTGGCTGTCAGCCCTGAGATGGCTTCGCTGAACGTGGGGTCGATGAACTTCGGCATCTTTCCAATGAAGGCCAAGTATTCCAACTGGAAGCATGACTGGGAGCCGGCCTTCCTCGACAGTACCCGCGATTTTATCTTCCGCAACACCTTCGCCGACATCGAATACATCGTCAAAGAGCTGGGCGAGGGCCACGGCACCCGGTTCGAGTTTGAATGTTACGACCTGGGCCACCTGTACAACCTGGCGTGGGTGATCGACCAGGGCTGGGTCAAGCCACCGTTCCTCATCCAGATCGTGTTCGGTGTGCTCGGTGGCGTTGGCGCCGACCTGGACAACCTGATGCACATGCACACTGTCGCGCAGAAGCTGTTTGGGAAGGACTACGAATGGTCGGTGCTGGCCGCTGGCAAGAACCAGATGAGCTTTGCCACCCAGGCTGCAATGCTCGGCGGCAACGTGCGGGTAGGTCTGGAAGACAGCCTCTTCATCGGTGCCGGTGAGAAGGCCAAAAGCAATGCCGAGCAAGTGCTGAAGATCCGTTCGATCGTCGAAAACCTCGGGCTCAAGGTTGCCACGCCTGAAGAAGCGCGAGCGCGTCTTGGGTTGAAGGGTCGCGACAAGATCACCTTGTGATTCGTGATTGGGGATACGCCATGCATACCAAAATGTTGATCAACGGCGAGCTCGTTGAAGGCGCCGCTGCGCCCCTGGCTGTAATCGATCCGTCCACGGGCGAGGAGATCATCAATGTTCGCCAGGCCGACGATGCTCAGTTGGGAAGCGCCGTGCGTAGTGCTCATGAGGCGTTCGAGTCCTATTCGAAAACTACCCCAGCGCAGCGTGCTGCTCTCTTGCAGGACATCGCCGGGGTAATTCAGGAAAACGCTGAAGAGCTGGCCTCTCTTGAAAGCCAGAACGTAGGCAAGCCCTGGCCGTCGGCACTCGACGATGAGATGCCGCTAACCCTCGACACCTTTCGCTTCTTTGCAGGCGCTGCGCGCACCATGGCTGGTGTGGCAGCCGGAGAATACGTACCAGGTCATACCAGCCTGATTCGTCGCGATCCGATCGGCCCAGTGGCGGCCATCGCACCCTGGAACTATCCGCTGATGATGGCGGCTTGGAAGTTGGCGGCGCCGTTGGCAGCAGGGTGCAGTGTGGTACTCAAGCCTTCGGAAGTCACACCGCTATCGACTCTGCGGCTGGGGCAGTTACTGGCGGATGTAGTACCCAAAGGTGTGATCAATATCGTGCACGGGATTGGTACTTCGACCGGGGCACGCCTGATCAACGCTGATGGTATCGAGGCTGTAAGCATCACCGGTTCGCCGGCAACGGGAAGTGCGGCCATGCGAGCGGCTGCGCAGCAGATGCGCCAGGTTCACGTGGAGCTCGGCGGTAAAGCCCCCGTAATTGTTTATGAGGATGCCGACATCGATAAGCTGGTCGCGACTCTGCGTGCCACGGCTTTTTTCAATGCGGGTCAGGACTGCGCGCAGCCATGCAGGGTGCTGGTTGCCAGCAAGATCTATGACCGCGTCGTCAGTGCCCTTGCCGAAGCTGCGGCGACAATCAAAGTGGGTGCACCAAGGGCTCACGGAACAGAGATGGGGCCACTCGTGACCGAGGTGCACCGTCAACGGGTAGCCGGGTTCGTAGACCGTGCTCGGGCTTATGCTGAGGTGGTAACTGGAGGATCGATCGAGCCTGGCGGTGGCTTCTTCTACAGCCCGACTGTAGTCGCTGATGTCGATCATCATGCCGAAATCGCCACCCAGGAAATGTTCGGGCCGGTGATATCGGTATCCCGGTTCACGCCGGATCAAGACCCCGTCGCTATCGCCAACGCTACCCGTTACGGCCTGGCCTCGTCGCTGTGGACACGTGACAGTGGGCGTGCAATGGAAGCCAGCAGCCGCTTGCGTTATGGCTTCACGTGGGTCAACACCCATGGTGTTGCAACGCCAGAAATGCCTTGGGCGGCCATGAAGGGCTCGGGCCACGGCTGCGACATGTCGGTGTTTGCGCTGGATGCGTATACGAGTGTTCGTCACGTGATGCTGGCCCACGGGTGATTGAGCATGAACAGATCCGCTGTGATCGTGACAGGAGGCAGCCGTGGAATTGGGTTGGCGATCGTCGAGAAGTTTGTTGCTCAAGGTCGCCAGGTCGTGGCTTGCGGACGTGGAGTCAGGCCTCGCCACATGGATCCATCGGTCGAGTGGGTACAGGCTGATGTCTCTAAATCGGATGACGCCACCTACATCGTCGAACGCGCCGTTCAGCGCTTTGGTCGAGTGGGCGTTCTCGTCAATAACGCTGGGATACAGATCGAAAAAACGGTGATGGAGTCCACCGATGCCGATTGGGACGAGGTCATGGGGATAAACGCCCGTGGCACTTTCAACCTGTGTCGGGCAGTGCTGCCAAGCATGGTTCAGTGCGGGGGTTCGATCATCAACCTCGGCTCTATCTCAGGGCAAACAGCTGACCCCTCCATGGCGATCTACAACGCGTCCAAAGCGTTCGTGCATGGGCTGACGCGCTCGATTGCGGTGGATCACGGGCCACGAGTTCGCTGTAACGCCGTATGCCCCGGCTGGATCATGACTGCAATGGCCGAAGATGCCTTCGCCATGGCGGAAAACCCTGAAAGGGCCAAAGCCGATGCTTTGGCCCGTCACCCAGCAGGCCGGTTTGGACAACCTGACGATATCGCCGAAACGGTGGTGTGGTTGGCATCCGACGCGGCGCGTTTCATTACAGGACAGTGCTTTGTCGTTGATGGCGGCCTGACCAGTGCTTCCCCCTTACAACCGAGGTTTTTCTGATGAGTGAATTTCAAAATGTCGCGGTGATTGGCGCCGGTGTCATCGGTGCTAGCTGGGCCGCACTGTTCCTGGCGTCCGGGCGTAACGTTGCCGTCTATGATCCGTCGCCGACCATGGAAGCTGATGTTCGTAGCTACATCGACAATGCCTGGCCGACACTCCGTGAACTGGGGCTGGCGAATGCCGAACCGGGCCAGCTGAGTTTCCATGGCGATGTCGCGAGTGCAGTGGAGCACGCTGACTTCGTGCAAGAAAGCGTGCCGGAGCGTATTGCGATCAAACACGATCTGTTCGCCAAACTGGAAGCATCCCTCAAGCCAGGTGCCATCGTAGCTTCGTCCGCGTCCGGCCTGCGCCTGGGTGAGATGCAGGCGGGTTGGAAGAATCCGTCACACTTCATTCTCGGCCATCCCTTCAACCCGCCGCACCTCATCCCGCTGGTAGAAGTCATGGGCAATGACAAGACCGCTGCCGGTGTTGTCGAGAAGGCTGAGCGCTTTTATGACTTGGTCGGCAAGGTGACCATCCGGGTCAATCGTGAGGTGAAGGGACATGTCGCCAACCGCCTGCAGGCCGCTCTGTGGCGAGAGGCCATTCATCTGGTCAAGAGCGGTGTCGCCAGTGTTGAAGATGTCGACAAGGCTGTATGGGCGGGCCCAGGTCTGCGTTGGGCTGCAATGGGGCCAACCATGCTGTTCCACCTGGGCGGTGGGTCGGAAGGCCTGAGTTCCTTCTGCCAGAAATACACCGACAGCTTCAACGGCTGGTGGGATGACCTGGGTGACCCACGTCTTGATGCAGAAACGGCCACCATGCTCGTGGAGGGCGTTAATCACGAAGCCGGGGCCAACAGCTGGGCTTCTCTCGCGACAAATCGGGATGAACTGATCACTCACATGTTGAAGGCAACCGCGCCACTGCGGCGCCGTTGAGTTTGGGCCCGAGACGGATACGGTCTCGGGCCAGTTTGTCGTTGCGTGAGGTTTGCCATGCCTGATGACGTATTGACCCTACAGATAACCGACCTGATCGCCGAAGCCAAAGGCGTGATGGTCATCGAGTTGCGCTCTCCTTCGGGTGATGCGCTGCCGTCCTTCAAACCCGGCGCCCATATCGAACTGCATTTGCCTGGCGATATCGTGCGCCAGTATTCCCTGTGTAACGACTCACGAGAGAACCACCGCTATTGCGTTGGGGTTGGCCTTTCGTCCGTCAGTCGTGGCGGTTCCCGGCATGTGCATCAATCGCTTCGCGTGGGAGACACGTTGAGGATCAGCCCACCACGAAACCATTTCCCATTAGAGCAAGACGCGCCAGGTTTCGTGTTTTTTGCCGGCGGTATCGGCATCACACCGGTGTGGTCGATGATCCAGTGGTGCGAAGCCAACAAGCGTCCTTGGCACCTCTTCTATCTGGTGCGCAATCGTCAGCGTGCAGCCTTTCTTGAGGAGCTTCGTGCTTTTGGCAATCGGGTCACCTTGCATGCTGACGATGAGGCGGGTGGATTGTTCGATATCGCTGGCGCGATCGATCAGCAGCCGTCCAACGTTCACTTCTACACCTGCGGGCCTACCCCTCTGATGCTTGCTGTGGAAGCGGCAGCGAGCGGCTTTCCCGATGAGCAGGTGCATTTCGAATGGTTTACGCCGAAGGAACCGAAAAGCTCGGGTGCAGATAAAGCCTTCACTGTTCAGCTGGCTAAGAGCGGTAGGTCGTTCGAAGTGCCTGCAGACAAAAGCATTCTTCAGGTACTGGAGGCTAACGGCCTTCGCGTCGAGAGCTCTTGCCGGGAGGGGACATGCGCCTCGTGCGAAATTTGCGTCCTGGATGGTATCCCCGACCATCGCGACAGTGTGCTGACAGCAGCCGAACGCAAGAAGAACGACGTGATGATGATCTGCGTTTCCCGGTCGCTCTCAGAAAGCCTCGTTCTCGATCTCTGAAATGCGCCCATGACTTCTGGAAGGATTTACTCGTGAACAACCTGCTGCTGATTCACCAGGCCACCATTGGCGAAGACTGGATCGATTACAACGGGCATTTGCGCGATGCCTTCTACTTCCTGCTGTTCAGCCATGCCACCGATGCGCTGATGGATCACATCGGCCTCGACGCCGACGGCCGGGCCATTTACGGCCACACGCTGTACACGCTGGAGGCCCATATCAACTACCTGAGCGAAACCCGGCTAGGGGAGGAGGTGCAAGTATTTACCCAGGTGATCGACCATGACAGTAAGCGGCTGCACATTGTGCATCACTTGTATCGCCCCAAGGACGGAGAACTCTTGGCTGCCAGTGAGCAGATGCTCATGAACATCGCCAGTGAGGCTGGGCGTGCGGCTAAATTCGCCACATCTGTAGAAGCGAAAATCAGCGCGATTTACGAATCTCATCGATCACTGCCGCGTCCGGGCTATTGCGGCCGTGTGATTGGCATTCGTCGCTGAAGCATCTGTGCTGCACCCATAGAACAACAAGACTGCGTTGCCTCTGAATAACAAAAAACTGCCGCTCCCCATAGCTGCTACAGAGAGGATTTGCGTCATGAAAAATGCACTGCGCGTTATGTTCTGTTCCGCCTTGGCCCTGTCTGCGAATAGCTACGCAGCTGAGCCACCTCAATGCCGCTTGGTGCGGATGTCCGATCCCGGCTGGACTGACATTCAAACCACTACCGCCATCGCCACCACACTGCTGAAAAGCCTTGGCTATCAAACCAAATCTACGTTGGTCGGTGTCCCGCTGACTTTCAAGGCTCTGGCCGACGGTAAGAGCATGGATGTATTCCTGGGCACTTGGCTGCCAACCATGGAGCCGGATCTCAAACCGCACCGTGATGCCGGTGCCATCGATATCATCCGGGTCAACCTGCAGCATGCCAAATACACACTGGCTGTTCCGCAGACCTTATGGGATCAAGGGCTGAAGGACTTTGCAGACATCCCGAAATTCAAGAATGAGCTGGGTGGAAAAATCTATGGCCTGGAGCCCGGCGACGGCGGCAACAATGCGGTACTCAAGGCCATCGGTGATAACGCTTTCGGCCTGAAGGACGCTGGGTTTACGGTGGTGGCGTCCAGCGAGTCGGGCATGCTGGCACAGGTTGAGCGTGCGCAGCGGCGTAATCAGGCGATCCTCTATCTCGGGTGGGAGCCACACCCGATGAACACCCGCTTCAAGATGAAGTTCCTCACTGGCGGCGACGACTACTTCGGCCCTGATTTCGGCGATGCCACGGTCTACACCAGCACTCGTAAAGGTTACGCCGAAGAGTGTCCGAACGTTGGGCAACTGCTCAAGAACCTGAGCTTCACCCTGGATATGGAGAACCAAATCATGGGCTCCATCCTTTACGACAAGATGGAGCCGGAGGCGGCTGCCAGGGCCTGGTTGAAGCAGAACCCTCAGGTGCTCGATGGTTGGTTAGCAGGGGTGACTACATGGGATGGCCAGCCTGGCCTTGAGAAAGTTAAAGCGCAGGTGGCGCCATGATGAACAATCTCCAAGGGCTTAAGAAGCGCCCACGTGCGCCATCCTGGATTGCACTGGGTCTTGCAGGGGCAGTGTGTGCCCTGTCGAGTAGCGGCAGCTGGGCATCTGATCCAGCCGAGTGCAAGATGGTGAAACTGGGATCGACCAATTGGTCGGATACCGTAGCGACTTCTGCAATGGCTCAGCTCGCAATGGAGTCGCTGGGTTACCAGGTGAAGCTCACAACAGCTTCCCAGCAGATCATCCTCGCCGGCCTGGCTGACAAAAAGCTGGATACGTTCCTGGGTTATTGGCAGCCAACCATGCAACCGGTTGCTTCTCCCTATATCCAAAAACAGCAGATCCAGGTACTCGCTCCCGCAGCATTGCCCGATGCACAGTCCACCTTCGCTGTACCGCGTTACGCGTTCGATGCAGGACTACGCACCTTTGGCGACATCGCGAAATTCAAAGACAAGCTCGACTCCAAAATCTACGTCATCGAGCCTGGCAGTGGCTCAAACCGCATCACCGCGAAAATGATCGAGAGCGACCAGTTTGGTCTCAAAGGTTTCACTCTGATGGAATCGAGTGAGGCGGGGATGTTGACGGCGGTGAAGCGCGCCGTGAGCAGGCAAGAGTGGGTAGTGTTCTTCGGTTGGAAACCACATCCCATGAACCTTCAGCTGGACATGGTCTACCTCACCGGAAGCGATGATGTATTCGGCCCAGGCGAAGGCGCAGCGACCGTCTCGGTGATGACAGCCAATGGGTACGAACAGCGTTGTCCCAACTCTGGCCGGCTACTACAAAACCTGTCCTTCAAAAGCGATCAGGTAAGCCACCTGATGGTGCCAATCCTGGAACGAGTTTCTCCAAGGGACGCGGCGTTTGCTTGGCTCAAAGCCAACTCCGAACAGGTAAAGCCCTGGTTTGATGGGGTGACGACACTTGATGGAAAACCCGGTTTCGACGCGTTCCAGCATTTTCTGAATAAGTAACCCTGCCCCGAAAGGGGCACTTCGAAAGGGTTGTCTGAACGGCCAGGCCATGCCTGTCTGGGGAAAGGCTCGCCTGAAAATAAGGACAATAAAATGAAAGTCGAGAAGCGAAGTATCGAATTCGTACCGCACAACGAGCGTTATGGTCGGCCACGGCGGTTGTTCACTGTGTGGTTCAGTTCAAACCTGCAGGTGACAGCATTGATGGTCGGTACATTGGGTGTGGCCTCAGGGCTGAGCCTGATGTGGACGCTCGCAGGTTTATTGATTGGCTGCATGGTGGGCACCATCTTCATGGCAGCTCATTCGGCGCAAGGGCCGCACCTGGGTGTGCCTCAGATGATCCAAAGCCGAGCCCAGTTCGGCGTCTTTGGAGCTGCTATCCCGCTGTTGGTGATGGTGACTGCCGCAGTGCTGTTCATGGCGGCCAGCGGCGTCTTGATGCGAGAGCCGCTCAAGGCACTGATCCCAGTCTCGGACAACCAAGCGATCTTGATTGTCGGCATCACGACGTTCCTGATCGGAGTCGTTGGCTATGAGCTCATCCATCGCATGGGGGCGTGGATGACTTTGCTGTCATCTATTGTGTTCGGTGCTGCCTTGGTACTGATTTTGATCCGAGCGAGCTCTGCTGAGGCCATCCATTTCGATGCAGGTGGTTTCTCGATGCCGGTGTTCAATCTGGTGATCGCACAAGCTGCATCCTGGACGCTGGGCTATGGCCCCTATGTGGCAGATTACTCCCGCTACTTGCCAGCGGACGTCCGAACCAAAGATACGTTCTGGACGACCTATTTTGGCTGCGCCCTAGGCTCTCTGGGGATGATGGCGTTAGGGGCTACCCTGGCTGCTGTGGTGCCATCCGCGCTTAATGTCGACCCAGGGACTGCGATCGCCAACCTGTTTGGCCCTTGGGCGAAAGCCGCATTATTGATAGTCGCGCTCGGCGTCATTCAGTACAACGTTTTGTGCCTTTACAGCGCCTACATGTCCACCACAACGATTTTCAGTGGCTTCGCTAAGCTGCAGCATGTGCGGCATGGCACTAAAACATTGCTGATGGCGGTTCTCTCGGTACTGGCTTGTGTCATCGCTATTCAGACCCAGTACCACTTCGACACGTTCTTCGCTGACATTTTGATTGGCCAGCTCTACCTCTTGATTCCCTGGAGCGCGATCAACCTGGTGGATTACTACGTGGTTCAGCGAGGTAGCTACAGCATCGATGATCTCTACGATGCTCAAGGTCGATATGGCCGTTGGAACCGGAAAACCATGATCGTTTATGCCGTATCGATCATCGGTACCGTTCCGTTCATGAAACTCTCATTCTTCGAGGGCTACTTTGCGAAGCTGATTGGAGCAGACGTCAGCTGGATAGCTGGATTGGTCTTGGCGGGTTTTCTTTACTGCATCTTCAGCTGGAATCGTGCTTCGTCAGCGACCACTGAACGAGCCAGAGATCGGCAAGGTGTCGGTACCTTTGCCAATGCAGAGGAGTAGGGCAGAACCTGGTGCGTTGTCGTCTGCCTGAAAAGGCAGCTTTTGGACGGTCTGAGATGTCTTAAATGACAGCCTGGGGGCGAGCGCTCCTAGGCAGCCAGCGGCAGTAATCGGCTCAACTGTAGCTTTCCGAGAGCGGCTAAATTCCGTCGCGAGGGATAAAGGCAATGCCTTTCCATGGGGGCATTGGGGCGTGAATGGTAGGTGACCACATTAGATACGCTCATGCCACCGCTATGCAGGTGCGTGGCCTGATGGTGATGACATGAGCGCAAAACTTAAGCCAGGGGACTGGGATTATTCAACTGAAGATACCCAGCAGTACGGTGGCCCCGATTACGGTGGCTGCACCGCCAATACGAGTCGAAATTTGAGCGAACGGCATTAGTTGCATGCGGTTGCATGCGGACAGGATTGCCACGTCGCCAGTGCCGCCCAAGCCGCTGTGGCAGCAGGTTACGATAGCAGACTCAACGGGGAACATTTTCAACAGGTTGCCGATGAGGAAACCCGCCGCAGTCATCGCTATTACTACCGAAGCGCAGACCATCACGTAACCAACAGAAAACACGCTTGCAACGCTATCGAGAGGGACGTAGAGCATTCCAAGTCCGATCATTACAGGCCAGATGAAAGCAGTGGAGATGAGCTTGTAGAATTTCTTGCTGCCTTTCTCCAGCTTCTCAGGTAACACGCGAATGTATTTGAAGATTACTGCTACCAGAATCATCATCACAGGGCCTGGGATATGCACGACTTTCTCGAGCAGACCACCCAAGACGAAAAAGGCACAGATGAGTAGAACACCTGCTCCCATGTAGCGGAAGTCGATGGCGCTATCATCTTCAGCTTCTTCTTTGAACGCGTCATTCTCTTCACGCGCGCGAATCAGTTGGCCGTCGCCATTCAGGTTAGGCTTACGAGTTGCCCAGCGAGCCAAGGTACCGGCACAGATGATTGCAACTATGTTGCCTACGACTGCGGCAGGAACTAGCTGTGCAACGTATTGTTCCGGGGTTCCGCCAAGGATGTGCGAATATGCAAGCGAGAGGGGAAGGATGCCCTCACCAATGCCACCGCCGATAATTGGCACAATGATATAGAAGAATGTGTGATGCACGGTGTAGCCGAAACTAACGCCCACAGCCAAACCTACCGCCACTGCCGCCAGGGTGCCGATTACAAGTGGAACGAACATTCGGATCATGCCTTGGACAAGAATTGTCCGGTTCATCCCCAAGATGCTACCTACCACTAGACTTGCGATTACAAAATAAAGGAAGTTTGCGTCCTTCATCAGCATTTTGGTGGCATCGATCGTGGTGCTACCGAAGAACCCGTAGTAGACCAGGACAGAGGGGAGCAAGAGGCACAAAATAGCCCCGCCACCAATGTCGCGGAGCAGAGGCAATCGTTGACCCACCTGTCCGAGCAGCATGCCCATGGTCATGATGACCGCTAGGCCACCAATCATTGTTTTGGGCAGATAGCCCAGATGAGCTGAAAGGAAAACGATCAGGGCGATACCGAGAAAATATGGCAGCGGGATTACGCCAATTTCGTATTCCATGAGCGCGCTGAACCGACGCCGGGCCGGCAGTGCTTGGGTTGCGAGGGTCATTTTGAATTCCTCTGTTTATTTTTGTGTGAGGAGGCTTAATGCCAGGGGTCACGGGAATTTCCTTGCTGATAAAATGCTATCCTTCGCTGAAACGTAAAGAAACGGCCCTTCTATGCACGCTATGAACACGAATCATGAAGTAACACCGCTACCAGATGACCTACGGGTTTTCCTCACTGTGATTCGTGTGGGTAGCTTCTCAGGCGCGGCGCTGGAGCTTGACCAATCGCCGGCATACGTGACCAAACGCATCAAAATTCTGGAAGAAACACTTGGAACACGGCTGCTCCATCGAAGCCCTCGCCGGATTGCCCTCACGGAGTCTGGTGAAAGAGCTCAGCAATGGGCCGTGAGGATCTTGGATAACCTTGACGAGTTCATGGGAGAGCTGAGTCAGGTGCGGAAAGCCCCCAGAGGCTTATTGCACATATGTAGCAGCTTTGGTTTCGGTCGAAATTATGTAGCTCCGGCAGTTGCAGAACTTTCGAGTGCATACCCTGATTTGGAGGTTAAGCTAGATGTCTTCGATAGGGTTGTTGATATTGTAGGTGAGGGATTTGATTTAGAGATAAGAGTCGGCGATGATATTCCCGATAATCATATAAGTCGACTGCTCGTTGCGAATAAGCGAGTAATATGCGCCACACCTGAGTATCTCGCGCAGCGAGGAACGCCAGAAAAGCTTAGTGATCTGGTAAACCATGATTGTCTTGTACTCAAGGAAAGAAACAATCCATACGGCGTATGGCGGCTACTTGAGTCACAGAAAGAAGAGACCGTAAGGGTCAATGGCCGGCTTTCATCCAATAATGGCGAAATCGTTCTCCAGTGGGCGCTAAATCACCGTGGTTTATTGCTGAGATCGATGTGGGACGTTAAGCCGCTTTTAGAACAAGGCCGCCTAGTCCAAGTGCTTCACAAATATAGCCAGAGTGCTAACGTTTGGGCTGTTTACCCAACACGCTTGGCGGACTCCGCCAAGCTGCGGGTATGCGTGGAATTTCTTGAAGCGAGCTTCAGTCGTCTTAAAGCAGATTAAGAAAGCGAGTCAGCTCTTAAACTGGGCAGCCTTTACCACGAAGCTGCTCATCAAAGCGTTCGGGGTCGAGAGTACCCGCTGCGATGGATTTCAGGATGGTTGCCTCACGATCAAGCAGTTCCGTGCACCTTGAGTAGACTTTCGGCAGTTCATCTGCACGGACTGCCACCACTCCGTCGGCATCGCCAACGATGAGATCTCCAGGACTCACCAGCATTCCAGCACAGGCAACTGGAACGTTGATTTCTCCGCCGCCGTCCGTGCTTGGCCCTCGATGCACATACCCTAACGCGAACACGGGCAGCTCACCTCCCAGCCATTCTTCCCTGTCCCGGATGGCGCCGTTGACAACCACCCCGGCAATGCCGGCTTTGATGGCCATGGCACGCATGATGCCGCCGATCACTGCACGGCTAAGATCTCCACTGCCGTCAACGACCAGGACATCACCAGGCCGCGCCATTTGAATGGCTTTGAGCAACAACAGGTTGTCCCCTGGTCGAATCCTGACAGTCAGGGCGCTTCCGCAGAGGTGGCGGAATCCATGATATGGCTTAAGTCCCAGGCCGCCGGTATTTCGTCCCAAGCAGTCGCTGATGATGGCTGAAGGCATTCCTTCAAATGCTTCTCGCCATTTATCCTCGAGAGGTGGAGCGGAGGGGTTGATGCGGTAGCCAGTAGGCCATTCCCCATCGTTTGTTACGTCGAGCATTCGAGAATCTCCAGATGCCGACCCTTCAGGGTCGGCTGACGACTAGGGGTCAGGCCAACCAAGGGTTCGCTTGCAGATGACGCTGCTCAAAGCTACGGATCTGCTCACTTCGAACGAGCGTGCTGCCGATTGCGTCAAGTCCCTGGAGAAGAGCATCTTTCCGAAGCGCGTCGATCTTGAATTCGATGCGGCGACCATCAGACAGGAGGATAAATTGCTCCTCCAAATCCACAGCGATATTGGCAGTCTCAGGCTGACTCACCATGGCACCCAGCTCTTTGAGCTCTGCTGGGGACAATTGGATCGTGAGTACACCATTGCGCTGGCAGTTGTCGTAGAAGATGCCTGCGAAGCTCGTACCGATCAGCGCTCGGATGCCTAACTGTTTCATCCCCCAAACCGCATGTTCGCGGCTTGATCCACAACCGAAGTTCGGGCCGACGACTAGGAATTTGCTTTCATTCCAAGGAGTTTGGTTCAGGACAAACTCAGGGTTTGGAGTGCCATCGTCCAAGAAGCGCAAATCGAAGAAAGCTCCACGGTCGAGGCCGCTACGGTCAATACCTTTCAAAAACTGCTTGGGCATGATTACGTCGGTGTCGACATTCGCTGCCAGGATTGGCGCCGCTACACCTTCTACTTTGTTAAACGGCTGCATATCAGGCCTCCAGAACCAACGAACGTACGTCTACTAAGTGTCCAGTTACCGCAGCTGCAGCGACCATCGCTGGGCTCATGAGGTGGGTGCGAGCTCCCTGACCTTGGCGCCCTTCAAAATTGCGGTTGGTGCTTGATGCGCAGCGATCCCCTGGGTTAAGCACATCGTCATTCATGGCAAGGCACATTGAGCACCCTGACTGACGCCATTCGAAGCCAGCGTCGCGGAAGATCTGAGCGATCCCCTCGGCTTCTGCATTGTCACGTACCAGAGTGGAGCCAGGCACGATCATGGCTCGTACACCCTCGGCCACTTTCCGCCCTTTAACGACACGCGCGGCATCGCGAAGGTCTTCGATGCGAGCATTGGTACATGAGCCAATGAACGCATGGCTGATTTTGATGCTGCTAAGTGCGGTTCCTGGTTGCAGATCCATGTAGCGGAGTGCCCGCTCCAGGTCGCGGCGCAAGATCAGGTCTGGCTGTTCCATAGGATCAGGCACTGTGTCAGAAATCGCAGCTGCTTGATCAGGGCTAGTCCCCCAGGTCACCATCGGTTGGAGGTCTGCTACATCCATGCGGACTTCCAAGTCGAATTCGGCACCTGGGTCGGTGTACAGCGACTTCCAGCTTTCGACTGCCTGATCCCATACGGCCCCTTTAGGTGCCCGCGGCTTATCAGCGAGATACGCAAATACCTTCTCATCCGGCGCCATGAACGCACCGCGAGCGCCGGCTTCGACTGCCATGTTGCAGATGGTCATTCGTGCTTCGACGCTCAGAGCGCTGATAGCAGGCCCGGTGAACTCGATGGCATAGCCAGTCGCACCCGAAGCGCCGATCTGGCGAATCAGTTCCATGATGATGTCCTTGGAAACCAAACCGGGCCCAGGGATGCCATCGACAGTCACTCGCATGCTTTTCAGGCGCTTATACACCAGCGTTTGGGTCGCCAGGAGGTGCTCGATTTCGGAGGTGCCGATACCGAAGCCAAATGCACCCAGTGCACCGTATGTTGTGGTGTGACTGTCACCGGCCGCCACCACCATTCCAGGGAGGATGAATCCTTGCTCGGGCGCGACTACGTGTTCGATGCCTTGACGCTTGTCCAAGACGTCGAACAGTTCAATACCGAAGTCGCGGCAATTCTCTTCGAAGTAGTTGACCTGCAAGGCTCCACCAGCATCTGGCATTGCGGAGATGCGATCAGGTGCGGTCGGGTTGACGTGGTCGACTACACAGAGGGTTGCCGAGGGGCGCCAAACCTTGCGACCAGCTTCCCGCAGGCCGCTGAACGCCTGAGGACTGGTGTACTCGTTCGCAACCTGGCGATCGATGTAAAGCAGCACGTGCCCTTGATCATCAAGCTCGCAAACAGTGTGGGAGTCGATGTGTTTCTGGTAAAGAGTCTTTGGGGTATTCATGGCGAATTGGCACCCGATATTGTTATTGATACAGCCCGCAGGCATCACGATCACTGGCGAGCAGTGGTGGTATCAGCTTATCGAGTCAAATTTCTAAATAAAGATGCCAAGTAAATACCTTTGATGCACGATTCGTGAATTAGCTGCTTCACCCCTTGATGAACAGCATGGTGGCCGATGCCACCAGGAAAACGGCGAACAATATCCGGAGGTGACGCTCGTGCACCCGATAGGCCCACTTCACTCCCCAGCCAACGCTCAACAGTCCTCCTAACGCCATGGCTAGGCCCATAGGCCAATCCACATGGCCATTCCAGCAGTAGGTCGCCAACGTAATCACGGTGCTTGGAAGCGCGAGCGTCAGGGCCATGCCCTGCGCAGCCAGTTGGCTGAGGCCGAAAACACCAGTGAGGACAGGAACTGCCACCACGGAAGCACCCACTCCGAAAAAACCACCTAGTACTCCACAGCCAGACCCAAGTGCACCTAATCGGAGGGGAGATGGTTGAGCCTTGGGTTTGCTTTCCCGATGAGAGATGCGGTTCCTGAGCAAGGTGAGCGCTGCGAGGCCAAGCATAAGCACTGCGAAGCCCATTCGGATGTAGAGAGGGTTGAGGTGCACCGCTGCTCGTGCACCAATCCCTGCGGTGATGAAGCCCATGGCTGCCAAGGGGAACGCATGCGACCAGCGGATGGGGCTTCTCTGCTGATCCCTCCAGAGTGCAAGGGCGACGTTCGGAACCATCATGACCAAAGCGGTAGCCTGAGCCATGGTCTGGTTTAGGCCCAGGATCAGGGTCATGAAAGGAATGGCAACAAGTCCTCCGCCAATCCCGAAAAAGCCACCCAGTGCGCCCATAAGAACGCCGAAAAGGAAGTCAAAAGCGAAGTTGATCATGCAGCCAACCGTAAGAGTCAGTAGGTAAGTGGACGTCTGCCCGCCAGGGAGACTCAGGATGCCGTGATCAAATCAAGTAATGAACGCTTTCGCCGTGAATAGGATGTGCACGATATGGGAACGAGGCTGGATGTTACATATGCGATGGGGGTTGGGCTTCGCCAGCGTTGTCGTAGGAACTGTTACGCTTACTAATCAGGCTGCCGAAGATGACGCCTATTTCGAATAATAGCCACATCGGTACTGCCAGCAAGGTTTGAGAGAAAATGTCCGGTGGCGTCAGGATCATGCCGACTACGAAGCAGCCGATGATCACGTATGGGCGGATTTTTTTCAGATACTTCACATCGACCACGCCGATCCACACCAGCAGCACCACGGCCACCGGGATCTCGAAGGCGACACCGAAGGCGAAGAATAAGGTCATGACGAAATCGAGATAGGCGGCGATGTCGGTCATCATCGATACGCCTTCCGGCGTGGCTTTTGCGAAGAAGCTGAACATCAGCGGGAACACCAGGAAATAGGCGAATGCCATTCCGGCGTAGAACAGCAGGATGCTCGATACCAGCAGCCGAATGGCAATGCGCTTTTCATGGCGGTACAGGCCTGGGGCGATGAAGCCCCAGATCTGCTGGAGGATGAACGGGATCGCCAGGAACAGCGAGACGATCATGGTCAGCTTGAACGGCGTCAGGAACGGCGAGGCCACATCGGTGGCAATCATCGTTGCATTGGCCGGCAGGTGCTCGCACAGCGGCGCCGAGACCAAGGTGTAAATCTGTTGGGCGAAGGAGAACAGCCCGGCAAAGATCAGGAAGAAGACCGCCACACAGCGCAGCAGGCGGGTGCGCAGTTCGGTCAGGTGCGAAACCAGCGGCATCGGCTGGTCGTCTTTCGGTTTTTCTTTCATTGGATTACGGCGGTAAGGGTGGTTCGGAGTGTGTCGGTGGGGTCTGCGGCTTGGGTGCCAAGGGGGGCTCTCGCTGGAGGAGGTTTTCGTTGAGCAACTTGCCGCGAACATCGTCGATACCGATCTCGCGCTCGACCTCGTCCCTGATCGCGTTAAAGCTCCGCTTAAGCCGACCGATCCAGACGCCAGCCGTGCGCGCCGCACCCGGTAGCCGATCGGGGCCGAGGACTAGCAGCGCAACGAGGCCGACGAGAAGCATTTCACTAAAACTGATGCCGAACATTGATCAAGCCTGATCTTTACGCGGTGTTTCCTGTGCGGAGTGCCCGGGCGTTGTTGCCAGTTCAATCGGCTTGTCATCATCGCTCATTGCTTTGCGAAAGCCTTTTATCGACTCGCCAAGATCGCTACCAAGGTGCTTCAGCTTCTTTGTGCCGAAGATCAATACGACGACGCCCAGCAGAACAATCCAGTGCTTCCAATCAAAAATACCCATATTGTTCTCCTGTTCAGCCTGGGTGAATCATCACGTTGATGCGGCGACGCTCAACGACCCTCAATGAGGGTGGCTGGCCAACAAGCCGGTCGAAGGTGACTGTAGTGTCAGCATCCACGGAATCATTCGGCGTGATGCGGATGATCTGGTTGAATTTGCCAGTCTCCTGCTGTGTATTCGCGATGGATTGGAAAGCGATAACAGCGGCATCCGGCGTACTGGCGACCCATCGTTCACCGGGTTCAACTTGCAGATGCGCGTCATAGGTGTCGCCAGCAACGCTATGGAACGTGCAGCCATCAATGACTGGTTGTTGAGCAGGGCAGTGCGGCGCTTTGGCACCGGGTCGCAGTGGATTTTCAATCGCATAGGTTATGGCTTGCGAGTCCTTCTGGGCGTCGGCGAGCGCAATCGAACCCAGCGCACTGAGGATCAGAGCAGATGATAATTTGCCAAACATGTCAGGGCATTCCTGCGATACAAGAGGAAGTCAGGCTGGTGCAGGTGCACCAGCCTGGAGAATTTAGGCTTCAAGCCCGGCCTTCGCTTGCCCCGTGCGTAGGGTGAAGTTCACTCCGATCGAAAGCGCCGGCTGTGGTGGGTTCCAGTTGGGCTTCGGCGCTGCCAGCAGGAATTCCGTCAGCGGCTCCATCTTACCCGCCAGCATGTTCGCCAGGAGGGTGCCGGTGGCTGTGCCACGCACGGTGCCCAGGCCATTGCAGGCCAGTGCGCCATAAACGTTTTCGCGCAGTTCGCCGAAGAACCCTGCGCCGTTGCGGGTCATGCCCAGGCCACCGCCCCAGGTGTGCTCGAACGGTACGTCGGTAAGGGTCGGGAAGCGGCGCTCGAACGACAGGCGGTGGGCGACACGCACCTTGTCGGTGTAGCCATCTTTGGAGCGGCCGTCAGGGTTGAAGCTGAAGCTGTTGCGCACCAGGATGCGGTTGTCGTGTGTACGACGCAGGGTACTGCCGAACGGATCGGCCGGAATCACGCCCCAGAACTCCTGGCCACCAATGCTGGCCTGTTCGGCTGGGGTCAGCGGTCGGGTCAGACTTCCGTAGGTAAAGATAGGCAGCATACGGTTCTCGAGGAAGCCGAAATGCTGACCGAAGTGGTTGTTGCCGAGAATCAATTTTCCGGCAGTGATGCGACCGGTCGGATGATGCAGAACAATCTGCTGGCCGTAGTCGACGGCGGTTATCACCGTGTCCTCGTACAGCGTGACGTTCTCTGGGAGGCTGTCGGCCAGACCTTTGACCAGTGCCGAAGGCTGAACCAGCATGGTGCCAGGTGTGTATAGCGCCTTGCGGTAGAACGACGTGCCGATGTGATCTTTCAGCTCGTTGCCTTCGATTAGCTCGACCTTTTCACCCAGGGCTTCGAGGCCACCACGGTAGGCGTTGAGTACCGCGATACCCTTATCTTCAATGGCTGCCTGGTACTTGCCCGAGTGGCGCAGGTGGGCGTCGACGATGTTGTGCTGCTCAACCAAGTCACGAAGGATGCCCTGGCCGCGCTGATTCAAATGCAGGATGTTTTTGGCGTTGGTCTTGTCGCCGATATAGTCCGGTGCACCGATGTCATGGGGGACGTCGATCAGGAAGCCCGCATTACGGCCCGAGGTACCAAAGCCTACCTGTTGGGCTTCGACCAGAATGACCCGGTCTTGAGGGAAATTCAGAGCTAGTTGGCGTGCCGCGGCTAAGCCGGTAAAACCGCCACCAATAACTACCCATGGCGCTTTGTCGTCGCCGATTAGCGGAGCTTTCGGTTGACGCATGCGGCTAGTGTGGAACCAGCCTGGGGAAGAATCGTCACGAGGCAGCGCATCAACCCGTACCAGAGAGTCGGGATCCTTCGGCAGACCGTCACTGAGCAGAGAAGCGGAACCACCAGCCGCGATGACACCTGCTCCAACGCCGGCACCGATAAGCACATTTCTTCGTGTAACTGCCACTTCAATTCATCTCATTCAAACGGGACTGACGGAATGGTCAGGGCTGCGCAGAGACGAACCGAACCGGCAAAACCGCATTTGGGCCAATCACGTACATCAGCCCTGACCGGCGAAATACAATGTGTATACAGATAGTATAATCCGTCCGAGCCTGCGTCAATAAGCCGCTCTACATGGGCGTGTTCACCGAAGCTACACCGGTTGTTAAGCCGTAATGCGAGTGCTGAGCCACCCACGGTTTCAGACCCAAAGTCCCGTTCCCTCTTCAAGCGCTCAGGCCTTCAGCCGCTGAACCAGGGTCGGGTCTGATGAATCAAAAGTACTAATCAACTCGACGGCCAAATTTTCAAATGGTGCGTCTACGCAGGAGTTGCACCGCATCCCTGAGGATCGTCACATGCATGAAATCACCTTGGCTTTCTTGGTTTTTGGCATTGAACATCCGGAAGCGGTTGATGAAGTTAAAACTCTGACCGACGCGAACGCCGTTGAGGCCGGGGAGCCTTTGACTGACCTGCGGGATACGATGGTCAAGCAGATCCTGCAGGCCGAGGCGGATCGTCTCGAGATTTCACTCGAGGCACTGGTGCAGAAGCTTATCGGCCAGTCGGGCGAAGTCGTAGATAACCCGGACACAGTTCCAGGCCTAGAGAAATACAACCGGATGCGCGACTTCGCTGCCTCGCCCGAGCCTTCAGGGTCATCCAAGGCCGGGCAGCGAAGCAAGCGCACCGAGCCCCAGGCTTTGCTGTTTTGCGTGCAAAAGCACGACGCCACCGGGCTCCACTACGATTTCCGTCTCGAGCTCAACGGTACACTCAAGAGCTGGGCCATACCGAAAGGGCCCTGCTTCGATCCGAAGGTGAAGCGTCTGTCGGTTCACGTTGAAGACCATCCACTCGACTACGCCACCTTCGAGGGCACTATCCCCAAGGGGCATTACGGTGCCGGCGAGGTGATCGTCTGGGATCGCGGTATCTGGATCCCTCAAGGCGATCCGGACGAGGCCTACCGCAAAGGCCGACTCAAGTTCGAACTGCTGGGCGAGAAGCTGTCAGGCCTGTGGAATCTGGTTCGAACCAATATCGAAGGTAAGCAGGAGCAGTGGTTTCTCATCAAACATCAGGACGAGTCGGCCAGACCGCTCGCTGAGTTTGATGTCGTGGCAGAGCAACCGAACAGCGTGCTCAGCGACCGAACCGTCATCCCCAAGAAACGAGGCAAGCTGAAATCCTCATTCCCGACTGAGTCACCAGATAAAGCCGAGCCGCTCCGAACGGCTCATGCAGTGCCTGCAGATCTCCCAGAGAAGTTGGCACCGCAGTTGGCC
This sequence comes from Pseudomonas pudica, assembly GCF_015680405.1. Lineage (GTDB taxonomy): Bacteria > Pseudomonadota > Gammaproteobacteria > Pseudomonadales > Pseudomonadaceae > Aquipseudomonas > Aquipseudomonas pudica. The sequence continues at coordinate 90,098 of NZ_JADLJS010000003.1, read as the reverse complement.
ACGCTCGTCGAGTCGAGTCCGCAGGGCAGTGAGTGGCGCTTCGAAATCAAGTTCGATGGCTATCGCATGCTCTGCCGAGTCGAGGATGACGATGTGCGGCTGTTTACTCGAAATGGACATGACTGGACTGACAAGCTGCCGAAGCTGGCCGCAGCAATCAAGCAGCTCGGTTTGGAAAGCGCCTGGCTCGATGGTGAGATTGTTGTCCCGAACGCTGATGGCGTACCCGATTTCCAGCTGCTGCAGAACGCGTTCGACGCGGGCAAGAGCCAGGGCATCATCTACTACCTGTTCGACCTTCCGTACCTCAACGGCGCCGACCTGCGCCTGGTACCTGTCGAGCAGCGGCGGGGCGCTCTCAAACAGGTGATGGAAAGCAACGAACATCCCTTGCTTCGGTTCTCGGACGACTTCACCGAAGACGTGGAGGCGCTGATGAACAGTGCGTGCCAAATGAAAATGGAGGGCCTGATCGGGAAGCGCTCCGGTAGTCCTTACGTATCAAGGCGCAGCGATTCGTGGATCAAGCTCAAATGCAAGCATCGCCAGGAGTTTGTGATTGTTGGGTTCACCGATCCCAAAGGTGCTCGCAGCGGCTTCGGGGCATTGGTGCTTGCTCTCACCGATAAGGACAGTGGAGAGCTTCGTTACGCTGGGAAAGTGGGCACTGGGTTCACAGAGTCGACACTTGCCACCATCCTGCAAAAGCTGCAGCCCCTGGAACAGAAAAAAGTGCCCGTGGTGGATCCGCCAAAGGGCGTCGACGCCAGGGGCATTCATTGGTTGAAGCCGGAGCTCCTGGCTGAGGTCATGTTCGCCGAGATCACCTCGGATGGTGTGGTGCGGCACGCAGTCTTCCATGGCATCCGAACTGACAAGCCCGCTAAGGACATAACTGTGGAGAAGCCGGCTCCTGCGCCGAAGGCAGCGAAGTTTGCCAAGACGGAGCCGTCCAAACCATCAAGCGGAAAGGTCAGGATCACGCACCCCGAGCGAGTCATAGATCCGAGCAGCGGGCTCACCAAGCGTGACCTGGCCGAATATTATGCCCAAGTGTCGCCATGGCTCTTACCGCACCTCAAAGATCGTCCCATCGCGCTTGTGCGAGCGCCTGAGGGCATTACTGGCGAGCTGTTCTTCCAGAAGAATGCTGATCGCCTGGCGATCCCCAACATCACGACCGTGCCAAAGGCTGAAGCAGGCAAAGCCGGTATGGTGATCAACAACGTCGAGGCTCTGGTCGGCGCCGTGCAGATGAGCACCATCGAGCTGCATTCTTGGAACGGCACAACAGCTCACATTGAACAGCCAGATCGCTTCGTACTCGATCTCGATCCTGACCCTGTGCTGCCTTGGAAAGCCATGGTTGAGGCCACGCAGCTCACCTTGGTGGTGCTGGACGAGCTCGGATTGCAGTCGTTCCTTAAAACCAGCGGAGGGAAGGGCATACACATTGTGGTTCCGCTCACGCCAAAGGCTTCCTGGGAAGAGGTGAAATCCTTTAGTCAGGCCGTAGTGAAGTACATCGCCAAGCTCATCCCTGATCGATTTTCGGCTGTGCTCGGGCCGAAAAACCGCATCGGCAAGATCTTCATCGATTATTTACGAAACGCTAAAGGCGCCACGACGGTCAATGTTTATGCGGCCAGGGCTCGCGAAGGGCTACCTGTATCTGTCCCGATTTACCGGGAGGAGATCATCGAACTTAAGTCCGCAGCGAGGTGGAACATCACCAATCTGCAGGAGCGCCTGGATGAGCTTGCCGGTGATAATCCCTGGGCAGACATGGCCGGCACCAATCAACTCATCACCTCAGAGATGAGGCAGCGAATCGGCATGAAACAGAAGGAGTAGAACCATGGACAACTACCACGTCAGTCCCACTGCAGAAGGTTGGGAGCTCAAGAAGGCTGGAGCTGAACGGGCTTCGAAGCGCAGCACCACCAAGCAGGAGCTGGTGGCCTCACTTTCCGAATTTTTCCAAGGCAAAACGGCGTCGGTAAAAATCCACAAGGCCGACGGCACCATCGAAGAGGAGCGCACCTACCCCCGCTCAGATGACCCGCGTCGTAGCAAAGGTTGAAGGACGTAACTGCCCGTGACCTCGGCATAGAGGTCGCGGATGACCTTGGCCTGTTCAGATGGTTGCTGGCCAGTTTTCTCATGGGCAAGCCTATCCGCTCAACCGTGGCTGTGAAGGCATACCGAATCCTCGTCCATGAGCAGGGGCTGAATACGCCGCAGAAGCTTTTCCAAACTTCTTATTCGGCCCTTGTCAGTTTACTCGGTCAGGCCGGGTACACACGATACGACGAATCCACCGCCCGACGGTTGCATGCCCTTGCCAACAAGTTTGAGGTGGAACTGGCTGCCCAAGTTGAGGCACTGCAGGGAGCCACAGGCATTGAGGGCTTTAAACGCTGGCTAATGGAGTTTGAGGGTATAGGCCCTAAGACGGTGGAGATATTCCTGCGCGAAGGCCGGGCCCATTTGACGACGTTGGTAGGCCGCTGAGCAGAGGGTGGCCTATAGCCCCCATCGCCGTGCGGACACATGAGTGAAACACTCGGTGATTGGACTATGGACTGGAGTGTCTGATGAGACTCGACATCAAGGGTTTGACGCTGTCAGGGAAGACAATGATCGTCATAGAAGACGATCTGACGCTTCGAACCCTGCTGGTGGAAATTCTTAGCGAATTGGGCGCCGCCTGCGCTGCGTTCGATAATGCAGAAGATGCCTTGATCAACATGTTGGGCCTTAAAGACGAATGCTCGCTGATCGTTGTAGATCACGGTGTACCTGGAAGCATTCAGGGAATGGAATTCATCTCCATGGCACATTAGAGGTGGCCTGGGCTGCCCGCAATTCTGACCTCAGGCTATCAGTTGGACGCGTCGCAGGTGACCCCGCCTGTGATTTACCTGTTCAAGCCATGGTCGATTGACCAGCTAGCGGACGCAATATGTAAAGCCCTCAACGCTTTTGCCGTGGTGAGTGATTGTTAGTCATCTGCGCTCCCATGGTTTGCTTAAGCCTCGCTGGCCGGCAGGGTTACCAGCTTGTTAATCAGCGAGGCCAGATCGGTAATCCCCCACGGTTTGGGCAGAAATGCCGCCCTCACGGGAAGTAATTGGGTATCGATGATTGCGTGTCCTGACGTCAAAATCACGGGTAGGGTAGGCCATCTGCGCCAAATGACGTGCGCCAGGCCTAATCCGTCCATGCGACCAGGCATGTTGATATCAGTCATTACCAAGGCAGGGGTTTCTTCATGTGAAAGGTGGTGAAGCGCCTCGTCAGCATTTGCAGTGGACGTAATGGTTACTGCGAAAAGTGACGAGAGACTCTCTGCGGTGAGATCTCTGAGTAGCTCGTCGTCTTCTACGATCAAAATGGTTTTGGTCATGCGTCGTTAGCTCGCTTCTGGTATGCGTTAGGGCCTCCCGGCCATACGACGTTGCTCCGAAGCGATGAGTGGTGCGCCAAGCGTCGCTTGGGATTAGCGGCTATCTTAGGAAGGCGACAAGCGAACCGCCTTCACGCTCTGCTCGGGTTTCGGGGCGAATACCGTCAATCTGAAGGGAAGACCATGCAGCAACTACCAGTTGACGAAACTATCCGAGCGGCCTTGAAGAAGACCCACATTCGCCTGCACCGCCAACATGAACTGGTGGTGGAGTTCGGCGTGATGTCCTTGAAAGTGACTGACCTGGATGTGTTGTTGACCCATGCCTGTGAAGTCGTCGCTGAAGGGATGAGCACTCGCTTCGCCAAGGTGCTGCAGCCGGCAGAGGAGGGGGAAGGGTTCATCTTGTCACACGGCGTGGGCTGGGACGCTTCTGACATCGGTCAGGCTACTGTGGGTGCTGATGAAGCAAGCCCGGCAGGCTATGCATTGGCTACCTACAGGCCAGTGCTCTCGAACCATCTGGGCATGGAGAACCGCTTCCGAACACCGGAGTTGCTAAAAAAATACGGAATCGAACGGGCTATCAACGTACCGATCCGGGGCGTGCTTAGCCCCTTTGGCGTTCTCGAAGCTGATAGCAGTGACGGGGACGATTTCGTAGAGAGCGATCTTGTATTTTTGGAGGGTATCTCGAACGTAATTTCCATGGCCCTTGAGCGAATATCTGCGGGAACAGATATCGCTCTTCCCGACCCGTATTCGGAAACACTTCTGAACGCGAGTCCAGACTGGGTCGAGATCCTGACTTCAAGCGGCGAAATGGAGTTCATGAACGAAACGGGGCTACTCTTCCTGGCTACCCAGCTGGCGGACGTGAAAGGCCAGCGGTGGCAAGACTTGTGGCCCGAGGAATCTCGCTCACTTGTGTGCGAGGCTATGGGAAAAGTAAGCGTCGCGGAAACCGCTCGATTCGAGGCCTATCACCCTATCTCTGCAGATGATCCAAAATGGTGGGACGTGACGGTGGCGCCGATCCTCGGAGCGGACGGCAAGGTCGAGCGAATGATTGCCGTATCGCGAGATATCACCGAGCGTCATCAATATGAAGCTCAATTGCTGTCGCTCATCGATGCTCAGAATAGCAAGCAAAACCGAAGCGACCTCTATCTCGAAGAGATCCACCATCGCGTCAAGAACAGCCTTCACCTGGTAAACACACTGCTGTTGCTGCAGGCCAATCTCACGTCTGATGTAGCGGTCAAATTGCAACTTGAAACCGCCGCAGGCCGAGTGGTGACCATTGCAACGGTTCACGAGCGGCTCTATCAAGCTGCCGAAGACCAGGATCTACGCGCTCGTGACTACCTCAATGCGCTGCTGGGGGATCTGGGCAGAGCCTTGGCCGACCGAAAAATTGTGCTGGAGGCTGACGATTTCGTCTTGCCCCCAGAAAGAATGGCGCCCTTGGGACTGGTCATTTCTGAACTGATCACCAATGCCCTCAAGTACGGCAAGGGCGCCATCGAGGTGACCGTCAAGCATGCCGGCGACCATGCCTTACTCACTGTCAGGGATGAAGGCGATGGCTTCCCTGATAATTACCCTAAGCCGACGGGCACTGGCCTCGGCATGCGCTTGGTCAAAAGTTATTCCGGCTACGGCAGCGCGGCTGTTGAGGTGGATCGGACAGATCGTAAAAGCTGTATCCACGTCCGCTTCAAACTGTAGAAACCAGGCGATTGAATACGTCCCCCGGCTCAGCCGTTGCTAGTTTTGATAGCTGGTCAAAAATTACTTCCTGGAGCTTGGTTACCGGCCAGGGCTTAGGCAAGAACAGCGCATTGTCAGGGAGAGCGCGAGCTACGAAGTCGTAGTAGCCACTCATTACGATGAGGCGAATCTCAGGATTTAGCTGGTTAGCGATCCAGGCGAGGTCGACTCCATTCAGCAAGCCCGGCGTTTGCACGTCCGTGAGCAGCAACGCCCAGTCTTGTTTCATTAACTCCAACTTACCGGCATCAGCGGTAGCCACCGCTGTGACAACGGCACCCCAATCTTCCAGATAGAGGGTCAAAAGCTCTCGAATCAAGGGTTCGTCCTCAACGATGAGGACGGCATGATGGTCTTTTTTTGCGACGGGGTGCAGCTCTGTCATTACTCATACTCGGGAGAGCGGCTGCTGGAAGGGAGAGACATCCAGGTCTATCTGCTGAATTTCAGCGAGACGTAGCAGCACGCCATCACTACGACATCGCGGTTACTCAGAAAATTCAGTTCGCTTCGTAGGCACACTCAAGGTGAACCAGCTTCCGCCAGAGAACTCCAATCGAGGGGCTCATGAGCCGCTGTGGTGATGCAACGTAGCGGCATGAAAGCGTGAAGCGGCCTAAGGACTAGCCGTGTTTCAGGGCAAGGATTTGTTATGCAGCGTCAGAATGTTGAACAAGCCGAGCAATTGGTGGCAGAGGTACTCGTAGCGGCCTGCCTGGCGGCGGTGGCTGACGAAGGCTCAGCCAAAGAACGCCGTGTCGTCCGTGAATTGTTACGTTGTGCCTTTGACACCCTCTGTGCCAGGCGGATCTCCGTCCATGCGCAGGTCGGGGGACTGGAAGTCAAGCTGCCCTGTGCCCAGGACGGAAGCGTCGTTAAAGAGCAACTAGCGAAATTTTTGATGAGGAAACGCGGGGGGCAGGTGGTGTTAGATCGAGCTCGTCTCCAATCTCATGCCACGCTCTTGGCTATGGGGGAGTGGTGCCGGTCGGCGTTGAGGAGCAATCTTCGGAAAGCTTTCAAGATTCTTGGTCATACCGAGTTTTGCTGAAGGCATTGACATTGCATACGTCACATCTCGACATCTTGCTACGACTTTTCCGCTCGGCGGGGATGCGTTGCCGCTCAGTTGCGCTATGGTACAGACACCCTGGCATAAGACTAAAGTCGTAGGAGGGCGGCATGCGCATACGCGGTGACATTTTCTGGAAATGGTCAGATCCGACGCTTCATCACCGAACTCACGATGAGACGCTGGACGACGGTACGACGATGGATATCCAAGTGCGGTTATCGCGAACGGGCAGCACGCAAATGTTCATAGGCGTGTATGCCTTTAGCGGTATGGCGCTGCATGAGGAGGCCTTCGACACACGCCCAGGAGAGTCAATGACCAGGGCTCTGGCCTAGGGTGTTGGCCGTGCGAGGTGCCTTGCTACCGAGCGAAACCAGCCTTCGCAACGGCTTGCTTGAACACACTGCTGGAAGCCGTGGGGCGCAATTTTCTCAGCGATCCACGGCTTGATGAGTCCAGGCGGCATATTCCGCTTTGAGAGACTGAGGTAGGTGAGGCAAATCGGGTTTCAATCCGCCCGGCTTCTTCACCCACTCGGTGAGCCAGGCGATGACCAGAGTGCGAGTCACAGGGCTGGGCCCAACCTGGCGCTCCAGCTCGGCAGCTACCTGATCTAGGAACGCGATCTTAGCGTCCAAGTGGGCCAGCTGATCAACCAATGCCTATCCTCCTAACCCATGTGCTGCTTTGGCTCCAAGGTGGATGGAGCCAGCGCACGACCCCGGCGAGCACCCCACGCCATGGCTCGAGTCACCGATTCACCGGGGCGTTTTGCATAGGCTTCCTCAATCCTTGCCAAGCCCGAGCGTTCATAGATCCCTATAAACAACTGAGTGTTCCCAGCGCGGGAGAGCCGAACCTGAATATCGAGTTTGGCTCCGTCATCTAGCTATTCATCGTGGGAATGGTGCTGCAGGGCTGGATCAGCCCCTGCCCAAAATACTGTTCCTGGATGTCGCATCCTTGCCTCCTGATTACATCTCCTTCAAGCGAGCTTAGTCCGTTTCGTCTAGGTCGGTGTTCTCAATCATTTCAGGACATTCCAGTGCATGCTCAAACATGACTCTCGTGATTTTTAGGTGCCATCCAGGCTGGAACTGCCCCAATAGCTTTCATACGCATGATCATTGCCCATGAGCCGTGCCTGTCCTAATTCCACAAGCGCGGCGGCTCCAGTGGATGCTTGCCGGTGAACTCAGCCATGCAGCATGAGTAGTCTTGAGGTTTCTGCACAAGGAGACTAATACTTAGGTCATGCTAGATGAGGGATGATCATGCAGATGCGCTTTGTCGTGGTTCCCGCTGTACCCACGGAAAAGGAGATTTTTCCTCGCCGCATCGGAGTTCCCAATGCTTCTGGGGCAGGCTTCGACCTCTACGATAACCACAGCAAAACCAGGTTGGTTTTGAATTTCCCTACTCGTGCCGAGGCGGATTACGAATGTGCCCGTCGCAACAACCAATTCGGCGCGAGCGGATCAACCTGTACAGAAGGTGACTCAAGCTATATCGGGCGCGAGTTGGGCTTTGAAGGAGCTGGATCTAGGTGTGTAGGCCATGGCTGAAGATTCGTAGTGACACCGAGCACTATGATCTCTAACCCCCATTTCCGAGCGCCGACGGATGACCTGAACTCGTTTCCGAACGTTGGTGTCATCAGCATACGGAAGCCCGCCCCTGCGTTCAGGATGTCGCGCATTCTTCAGGTGCGATCCCTCATGAGCGTCGCCAAGCATCACCCGCCCAGAGCTAAGGCCACGATCATCTGCTCACGAAACGACAAGGTTCTACTTGTCCGCAGGAAGGGTGCTAAATGGAAGTTTCCAAGCGGCGTGCTTGCGCCCGGTGAGGCGCCAATCGTTGCCGCTGCTCGCGAGCTTTGGAAGGCTCTCGCGCTTCATTGCTCAGGCTTAAAAGCTGTGGGCACCGTCGAGGTGGGCAACGTTCTTCACCACATTTTTGCGACTGATTTACCTGACAGTTGCAGCGTCGTGCTTGGCAGAGGCATCGTCGCCTGTAAGTGGGCTTGTTGGGAGGACTTGAGCTCAACCATGCTGAAGCCCACAGCCGCTGCTTTGCTTTCACGAGACCTCCAAGAGCTCGTTCACCATGATGGGCGCCCGCAATCAGTGTCGGCTTTCAACACAAACTGAACGTCAAGATCAGCGTTCGGGTCAGATCGTTAACTGTCATAAAAAAGGATGTTAGCGATGAAAGCGATGACTCGAGTGTTCACTGGCCTGGCATTAGTTGGTGCTATGGGGGCTACTTCGGCATGGGCTGATACGCCCGGTGCTGATTGGAAGGTGAACAAGGATCAGGCTGAGGCCACCTTGAAAGGCGCAGGCTACACCCAGATTACCAAGATCGAAGCCGACGATGGTCATTGGGAAGGCGAGGGGATCAAGGGTGATGGCAAGCAATACGAATTCCAGGTTGATCCGCACGACGGCAAGATTATCAAAGACGAACTGGATAACTGATCAGGGCGGGTCTTGCTCTCTGAGCGGCCCGTGCCCAAAGCGCGGGCTTTTTTTCGTTAGTCACCAAAATAGTTTTTCTGGGCCAGTCTCCCGGCAGCGCAGGCAAGCGACGGCTTTCGACCCAGCTAACCTTAAGGTTTCTCTCCAAAGTCAAAGAGCAAGCTTTCGCTTGTTAAAGTGGGAGGGCTTATGTCGTTGGCTGTCTCGGAAAACTCACCCTAAAAGTCGTGCCTTGCTCAGGACTAGATACAACATGAATGGTGCCGGCATGGCTGGCTGTAATTTCCTTGGCTATGAACAAACCTAGCCCTAAACCTTGGCTCTGCTCACCGCCAGCACGACTTGCGCGTGTCAGGCGTGCTTCAGGATCAAACAGGTAAGTGATCTGCTCGGCAGAGATTGGTTTTCCCCAGTTATGTACCTCAATTACGGCCATGTTCTCAACGCAGGTTGCACCTACTCGGATTGGTCGCTCAACATCCCCGTGTCGTATGGCATTTACCATCAGATTGGATATCACCTGACTCATGCGTAGCGGATCGACGCTCGCCGCCAGTGCATCGGTACGTTCGAAAACGACGTTAACCTGTGGATGGGCGAAGCAGACCTCTTGTACCACCCTGGCACACAACGAAGTCAGATTGATATCCTGACGTTGTACCGTGATGCCTAGGCCTAGGTTACATCTGGCGAGATCCAGCAGATCATTTACCAACTGATTGGCGCGCTCGGCACTGGTGTCGATCTGCACCGCCAAGCTCTGTTCACGCTCTCCCCACTGCTTCGCTTTGGTAAGCAGGGCCGCTCCCATTTTAATGGCCGTTAGTGGTGATCGAAGATCGTGACCCAGTACCCCCAGCACCATTTTGCGTGTGGTATCGACAGCCTTGCCATAGGATGCGATGGACTCGACGAGCGCCTGGTCGATAGCTTCGTTGAAACGGATGATTTCGGGTACTCGATCCGCTTGATCGAGTGAGGCTCCCTGTGAAAGCCAAAGTCTTAGCACGCTAGATCTGAGGGCTCTGTATTCGGACACCATCTGATCGAGGGTGAATCCATCCAGAAAGCGAAGTGCAGCATGTGTCTCAGCAGCGCTTTCTTCCACAACAGATGGGCCTAAGCCCTGAGATTTGTCGATCTCCTGCTGCAAGCTTTGCGGCGTATCCATATCGCGAGCCACGGCTTGCAGGATAAAGGCAGCATGATTTCTCAAGCCTTTGTCACTGAGCGGTTCGCGAGGTAACTCAACGGTACGAGCAAAGTCCTCCCAGGCCTGGAGGATGGTGTCCATGTGCTGAGTGATGAATGTCGACAACCGCATACAGCCCGCCCTCCGTCCTAATTGCGTATCTTTTTCGTTGAGCCTGACTAAGCGTAGCGCGTGGGCAGTGGGCGCAACGCGACTGACTTGATACTAAACCAAGCGTTCGCTATGGGCGACGGCCCTCCCTTGCCAAAGGAGATTGAGGTGCCGGCCATCTAATCTGCTCTGCTCTAGATTGACCAAATCCGGTGAAAACGCTTTACTGTACGAATATACAGTATAGGTGTTTTCGGCATGGTCACCATCCTCGGCCCCCTTGAACCAAGCGGAGTGAAGCTCCCGCTATTCTCATTTCATGTCCCTGCGGGCTTCCCCTCGCCAGCAGCGGATCATCTGGAGAAACGCATTTCCTTGGATGAGCTGCTCGACGTCCGCGCCCCGCACATTTACCTGGTGCGTGTTGAGGGCGACTCGATGATCGGTGCCGGCATCTACCCGGGCGACCTCGTGATCGTGGATCGCTCCATCGAGGCTGAGCCAGGCCACATTGTCATCGCCGCAGTGAACTGCGAACCGCTCTGCAAACGCCTTGCCCGTGACGGTAGTCAAGTGGTGCTTAAATCGGAGAATCCGCGCTACCCATCAAGGTATTTACTGGAGGGTGAAGAGCTTCAGGTATGGGGTGTTGTCACCTTTAGCGTGCGCAGTCATGACAAAGCCTGAGCGAGTCTTCGCCCTCATCGACTGCAATTCCTTCTACGCCAGCTGTGAGCGCGTTTTTCGCCTGGATATCCGCAGCAAGCCCGTCGTCGTTTTGAGCAACAACGATGGATGTGTGATCGCTCGCTCGGCGGATGCCAAGCCTTTCGTGAAGATGGGTGAGCCGTACTTCCAGATAAAGGACAAGCTCCGTAAGCATGACATCGTGGCGTGCTCGTCGAACTATGAGCTCTACGGCGATATGAGTGAGCGCGTCATGACCGTCATTGAGTCCATGGTGCCAGCAGCTGAGGTCTACAGTATCGACGAGGCCTTCGCTGAGCTCACGGGTATGTCTGGAGATCTAGAGAGGCTGGGCAGGCAGATTCGAGTCGAGGTATACCGGCGCACGGGCATCCCAGTCGGCGTCGGTATTGCCTCGACGAAGACCTTGGCGAAGCTAGCCAATCATGCTGCCAAAAAATGGCAGAGCCATACCGGTGGCGTTGTAGACCTGCGCGATGAACTGAAGCGCAACTGGGTGCTCAAGAAGAGCGATGCAGGAGATGTTTGGGGCATTGGCCGTCGTCTCTCCGCCCACCTGGCGGCTATGGATATCCGTACTGCGTGGGAGCTTGCACATGCCGACGCTTGGTCGCTCAGAAAGCAGTTCAGCGTTGTGCTGGAGAAGACTGTACGCGAGCTTGGTGGTACCACCTGCCTGGAGCTAGACGAGCCCGATCCCCCCAAGAAAGAAATTTGCTGCAGCCGCATGTTCGGTACCCGGCTCACTGAGCTGGCCCCTATCAAGGAGGCAGTGGCGACCTACACGTCCAGGGCTGCCGAGAAGCTTCGTGCGCAGCAGTCGCTCTGCAAGCGTCTACGCGTCAGCATCCGCACCGGCATGTTCAATCCCGATGAGGCGAAGTATGCCAACGGCGTTCTTGTCGAACTGCCGTACCCAACGGATGACACGCGTTTGCTGACAAAGGCTGCGCAGGAGGGCGTGGAGCGGGTTTTCCGTAAAGGTTTCCGTTACAGCAAGGCGGAGGTGCTGCTCCTCGACCTCAGCCAGCCAAACGAGATTACCGGTGACCTATTCGCGGCTGCTCAGCCTGTGGCGAGCGAGAAGTTGATGGGCGTGCTCGATGCGGTGAATGCTAGGTGGGGTAGGGGGACGATGCGGCTGGCAAGCGTGCCGGTCGATCCAAGCTGGGGTATGCGCCGGGAGATGATGAGTCAGAGCTTTACCACTCGAGTTGATGAGCTCTGGACTGTTTACTGTAAATAACGCTGTTCCAATCTTTGAGCGCGAAGCGGTCAGAAATAGGGTACACGCGGCTGCGTCACATCGCATATCCCCCGAAGGGGCTAAGAGTCATACTATAGAGCGCGACATTGAATGATTAACGACGCAGAGGCAACCAAATGAAGCGAACACTGCTGGGAATGGCTGAAGCAGGTGAGCCTCTTCTGAAGCAAGCGCTGGAGGCCATCAGAGCCTACAACCAGGCAATGGCCCAGGGCAGACCCGAAGCCGAGATCGAGCGCCTTCGCGTTGCAGCGGATCACCTGTATCAGACCGTGGTCGATTATCAACTGTACAGAGCCGGTACGCTAGGTGAGTCGGTACATTAGATAGACATGGGGCCATAGGAAGCTGAACTGTAGGGCCCTTACTCCCGCTCTAGATTTCTCGCATCTGCTGTGACTGCATCCATAATTCCCATTAGTTCTCGAGCTAAGTCAGGCTCGAAACGTTGCAAATACGCCGAAATTGAATCGTTGCGTAAAATTCTAGTCAAATAGCCTTTTGCTACAACCAGAACCAACATGGTTTCTCCCAAAGTATCCTCAACAAGCCGGTAATCATGGTAAAGTCTCTCCATTTCTCTTTCCATTTTCACGATATTTTCAGGAGATACACCTTCGACTGAGGTCTTAGTCTCCAATAAGTCCTCAGGTCTTGTTGCGGTCAATACCATCTGCGCGTAACGTCCGGTATAGCAGTTTGCAGAAATCATCATTTCTGCAGCTTCGATCTGCCGCATTGGCTTCATTTTTCTAAGTGCATGGAAGACCGGCTGACTAACCATTCTTGTTTTTAATAATTCGATGGCCTCTTTCGCTATTCCTTTTAATAGGTTTTGCCTCAGCTGGATCCGATCAAGGCTAATGTTGAGGACTTCAGCGATTCGCTCGGCAGAAACTCCTCTCTCGATAGCCTGAGTTATCATCTTACTTTCTTGAATGGGAGTTAGTCGACTTATTTGTCTATTATACGTGAATCCCTCGTCATCGGTCGAAAGCATACAGAGTGCATGTTGTGCGCCTAGCTGTTTTAACGCTGCTAGTCGTAGGTGCCCGTCAAGTACTAAGTATCTCGATGGTTGCTCATTCAAGTCAATTGGCTCATGGTGTATAGCTATTGGCTCAATGATTCCGAGCTCTCGTATGGACGCTAGAATCGTTAAATACTTAGGCGAGCTGAGAGTTGATGCCGGGATAATTCGTGATGGCAGCAATTGAGATGTTGCCAAAGTTAATAGCCTGCCATCAAACGCGCTTTTAATTTCGTTCATATTTCTCCCTTGACGCGATCGGCTAAAACCTGTGGCATGTCCTCAATGCCTTCACTCTTCAACAGGGAGCAAAAATACTCATCAGAGAGAAGCCTTCTTAATGCTGTGACGATAAATAATAGACGTTGTTCGCCAATGTCTGCTTTCTTTACCATCAATCTTTGTCTGCGCACCTCAGATTGATACGCATTAAGAAGCTGGCGGGAAGTAGTAATCTTTTCAGGTGTTTTCTGATGTTTGAAGCATTTCCCGCCAGCGCGACGATTGTCGATTAAGCGGCGGACTTTCATTAATTGCTCGCCCTTCAGTAACCCATTTTCATATGCCTCGAGCATGGCTGCTTGAGTTACAGTATCATCTGAGCGTGCGACTGTTATAGCAATTTTAATTGGTAGCCAGCCTTTTTCTACGGCACTGATTAATCGCTCTTCACCTTGTCTTAGTAAAATTAGTATTCCGCCAACATAGTTATAGTCTAGGCACGTCTTCTGTGATATTTGTTTGGTGGTGTATCCGCGATCATGTAACGAATTTATTGCTTCTAGCAGGTCGCGGTTCGAGTGCTTTCGCCGCGCGAGATTTTCTACTAGACTAATCAGATATCTGTCCACTTCACTAGCGGTTATCACCACGCAAGGGATTTTTCTCTCTCCTAACACCTTAAAGGCTTCAAATCTACCTTGACCACACACTAGGTCGAAGCCTGTGTTAGTGCGGGCTACAGTTATAGGTCTTTTTAATCCTAGATTTGCTATATTTTCAACTAATCTGGCGAAAACTTTCTTATTGCGTTGCCTTGGGTTAATAACCTTGATGAGCTCTAAGGGGATTTGTTCAATAGACGAAGCTCGGGCGACATGTAGTGTCAGCGGAGCTTCCTGAGGCGCGTTCATTACGCGGCGCTCGTCAGATGAAATCGCTTGCTCAGCGTGGACAAGATTTCCAAACTTTCGAAGCGATACAGTTCCAGTTCTCGGGGGTTTGCGTCGCCGAGTCGCAAATTAGGCGCTACCAGATCAATCATAGGAAACAGGTAGTAATCAAGTACTTCTTCTTCCCCTGGAAGCATGCGGACGGCGACAGTGATGTCCGGGAAAAGGCTGAAGTCGAATCTTACTTGCCAGCGTCGACGATTCGCTCCTATTTGCTGGCAACGGCAGAGTACAATGGAAATTGTAAACTCATCATTAACAAGCACTAGTTGAGTGCTCGGATCTATGGTTATTCGTCCTCCTACAGCCTCAATTTTCTGCTGCGTATCAGTGAGTATCTCAGGATAACGTTCTCGCAGATGACGATTGGCTTCAATGAAACTATAGTCCCTAGCCGGCTCATATCCGATGAGACGATAGCTGTCAATCAGACTACCAAAGCGCTTTCGGTAACAGCTGCTTGATGGTATGTCCTCCTGTTCGTCAATGATAAGGCCTGAGAGACACCCTCGCTCTTGAAATAAGTCTTTTAGACTCGTCAGCATTTCTTCATTTGACCATAAGCGTGTACGAGCCTGAATTATTGCCTGGGCAGCGATAAATAGCGAGCGGTCAACTATTGCTGGAAATGCTGCGTCCGCTCTTATCCATTCAGCCGCGGGGTTGGCGATGCGAGGCATCTTTAGTTTTGCTGAGGTATGGTTCCAAACGTTGTTGCCGATATATTTTTCATTCACAAGAATTTGATGTACAACACCGCGTGTCCATGGCCTGTTTAGGTCAGTAAGTAGCCCGCGCCTGTTTAATGAATCGGCAATTTCTTTTTCTGTCAGAGCCTTTTTAATAAATGAGTTATATATCTCTAGCACTACTTCTCGCTCAGCGTCTGGCCCAGGCGCTAGAACTACCCTGTCGGTTTGAAGACTTTTGTATTCTTTGCAGGAAAGCGTTGCCTTAGGTCTGCCAGTTTGGTCTATGAGGTGGCGTCGTAGACCGTAACCTGCAGTGCCGCCCTGCCTATACCCTAGCTGAATCAAACGTGACTGTCCGGCAAATACCTTCACGGAAAGCTCGCGGCTGTATTCGCCGGCCATCATTCTTTTCATGCTTTTTATGATGCTGGATACGGGGGAGCCGTCATTTACAAATTGTTCAGCACAATATTCTACTCTGACGCCTGCTTGCCGGCAGCGTACTTCATAACTTGCGCTGACGTCTGGGTCTTGAAAGCGTCCCCACCGACTGACGTCATAGACGAGCACGGTGGCGAAGTCGCAGTTTCTATATTCTACATCCGCAAGCAGACGTTGAAGAGCCTCGCGCCCATCTAGACTGAGTCCACTTTTCCCTGCATCCGTATAGATTTTCACAACATTGAGATTGTGGGTCTGCGCGTAAATGTTGATAGCGTCCAGCTGATTTTCAGTGGAGTACTGCTGATGCTCAGTCGACATCCTGACATAAGCTGCCGCCCTGTTAGTGGTTTCTGCGCTAAATGATGTGCTCGGTCGCATTTGGCAGGCCTATCAGTTGGTTTGTGGCATACCTATTACCCTAGGCAAGACTGCTGTATGCCTATCGGCGCATATCAAATAATAAATTTGGGAGGTGGAAAAATGATCGCGAAAATGGGCAATTCTTTTCCAATAAGCTCTGACGTGTATGCCCATGCCTTGGCGTCAGCGCTGCTGAACGAGCTTGGCACTTCACACAGAGCTATTAAGACCCTGCGAAATTGGACTAACGCGAGTGAAAGAACGACAAAAAATTGGATCTCTGGAGCCAACGGGCCTAGTGGGCTACATTTGATAGAAATCATGCGGCACTCCGATGCCGTTCTTCATATCGTCCTTGAACTCGCTCAACGAAGATCTATCGTCGCAGTGGCGCTTCTCCCAGCTTTGAGCCAGCGACTGATCGAGACTGCTCAACTCATTGATGCGTGTCTTGCACCCAGCTTCCACCCAGCCACATCGTGACTTTTACGGAAACGCTCTGCCGGAATGGCTAAGTGAAGCAAGCGCTCGGGGCGATCCGTGTCTACAGTGAAGCGATCGCCCTAGGCCGACCCGGCACAAAGTCCGAGCGCCTTTGCGTCGAGGCCTATCACCTGACCGTGGCCGGCTATCACCTGCACGTAGTCGGTACGTTAGGTAAGTCGGTACATTGAGTTGAGATGTGGCATCGGAAGGCCGCTGATTCGCAGCCATGCGGATTGCGGTGCTCTCCTCAGCCTTCATGGAGCGCGAAGCCGTTACCGCAGAAGCTGACGTATTCGAGGCTATGATTCATGTAATCGTATAGGCCCTAGGAAATACCACGATGATGAAGGATCCCAATCGCGTCCTGCTTCCTGATCATCCGATGTACACCGATGCCGTGGAGGCTATGAAACGTTATCACCAGGCGCAAGCCGACGGTGTCAGCGGGGCGGAGCTCGAGCGCCTGCGGCTGTTGGCTGAGCATAGGTTTCAGGCCGTTACTGACTATCAGCTGCGCGCACTTGGCGGCCCATCCGAGACTAGTCACTAGTAAAAGCCACCTAACGCCGTAACACTTGGTCAAGGGGGGCCGCTTGGAAGGCCAAGTCGTTCTAGCGGCATGGGGTAATTTGAGAGGAGAAAAAGTGAGAAATCGTGGGCGTAGCGCGGCGGCGTGAAGGATGGAAGCCCGAAGGGCCGAGACGTCGCTAGGCGCTGGCTCGGTTCACGACAGCCGGGCCAGGGAGGGCACCCCCTCATTGCTCTACAGGGCTTTCAACATACGCTCCAGTGTCTGATGCTCCCAAGTCGATAACAGAGCAACCGGATCTGTCCGGTCACCAGGATCGAAATCCCAGCGCTGCCCATCCGGGCTAACGCACCGCTCGCAGTAATCCAGTTCGTCACAGTCGTTGTAGATCGTGATCCGCCATCCCTCTATATCCACTTCGAAGTGGCAGGCGTTAACCTGCTCCCAGGACTGGCTGCCAATCTTGGTCATTGTCCGGCGCCCGAACACCGCCTCTCGCAACACCTGGCTGACGTCCCGCGCCGTCAAAGCGCCTGACGGTACGTCGTGCTGGTTATGTTCAGTCATACGCTGCCAGTGACTCTCAGTGATCAGCCATCGATAATACCCTGTGTCAAAGAGGCTCCGGAAAACACGCAGGGTAGGGGAGTTTGGTGGATGTAGCGACAGGAAGAGGCAGGAGTACAAATGTGCTCCATGGCGCTAGTGAAAGCTGGCTTGCTCCGTCTCGTGCATGCAGCCGGCAGGTTGCGCTGCCTCCCACGAACGACAGTTCAGGCAATGTGGCGATCCGTCTTCTTCCGGTATGAAGCCTTTAAGTCATATCCGGTGTCCTTCATGTATCGCCCACGAGATCTGCGCTATGCATCCAACGACACCAGACGGACGCTATTTTGTTGTCAAAGGTCACTCTGGCGCTGCACGAACCCTTCGCTGACTGAGCAAGAGCGGCAACGCCTTGTGCATGACCTGATGGATGCTCGACGAGATGTCAAAGAGGCCAAGCGCGCTGACGATTTGAGGATGCTCAGTTCTGCGCGTGCGCGAGTGAATGCTGCCAAGGTAGAACTGGGCGAGCGGGGGCCCGTTTGGTGGGACGACGGCAGCCCGGACTACAATCGCTGTCGGATAGACCATTCGCCATACGCTGATTGGTACAACGCTTTGGATGCCACAAAGGGTGAGTAATGTACGTCGAAAAGACCTTCACTCCTCAACAGCTATTTGAAATGGTGTGGGAGCGACCTGTTCTCATCATCGCAAAGGAAATAGGTGTCTCGGATGTGGGCTTGTCGAAGGCCTGCCGCAAAGCGGGCATCACGTTGCCTACCCGAGGGCACTGGGCCAAGCCAATCTCAAAACGTCCACGTCGTCCAAAGCCCCCAGCCTCCACCACGCCAATCACGTTTCACGTTTTAAATGTCGAGAAGGCTGTAAGGCTGAAGCCAGAAAATGTAATCAAAGACCCTAGAATCTTGATCGTGCCAAAGGAGTTATCTGACCCTCATCCGTTGGTAAATAAATGGCTTGGTGCCGCGAGGAAGGCCAAGGAGCTCAACAGTGCAGTGGTATTGGACAAAAGCAAGGTATTGAACTCGCACATATCCCGGAATGAAGTGGATCGCTGCGCGCTTCTCTACGACAGCTTGATCAAAGCCAGTGAGTCGTTGGGGTACACCTGGGGTATTGGTAGTAACGGTAGCTTCGTGCGAGTCGACGGGGAAGAGTTACTGATCACAATCCAGGAACGCATAAAACGCTTCGATATTCCACCGCCCCCTCCCAGACCTACCAAGCCTGGACAGCGATGGGAGCCTAATTTTACAGCGATGAGGGCCGCTCGTTTTGGGTGGGAGCCCACTGGCGTATTTTCCCTCATCGTCGATGCACGATCCGAGGTTCTCATTCAAAAAACTTGGACTGACAGCAAGACAGGGAAGCTTGAGTTGAAGCTTGGTCAGATCCTGACAGGTTTCGTTCGTATTGCCGCCTCCGTGAAAGCCCAACGATTATCCGATGAAGCTAGTCGCCGCCGATGGGCAGAAGAGGAGCGGGTGCGCAAGGAGGTAATTGACCAGCAGCGTCGGTTAGACAAACTGCGTCAAAATCTGATGAAAAATCTAGAAAGCTGGGAGCGCGCTCAGCGGCTGCGAGCGTTCATCCAGGCGACAGTTGAAGGTTCGCCTCCGGACGAAGCAACTCAGATGGCATTAGCGATGTGGGTTAGCTGGGCTAGACAACAGGTTGAGCTGCTTGATCCATTAAAAGTAGATATCCCGAAAGTTATTGACCTATCCGTGGAATTATCGAGTTCAGGATACGGCTACTGGAGCAGCAGTAAGCAAGACGATGACTGGTGGCCATGAATTTTTCATTTGGTTTTGAACTTCAACTGCGCTAGTCTTCTCTTAAGACTATCTACACATTACGGAGTATGCACATGTCGCGTCTTGCAGAGTTTAGGCAGCTTGAGCAGAAATTGGCAGCCCAACTGGCTGAATTGGAAGCTATGAAGGGCAGCAGTGAGCTTCAGAAAGAGATCGAGTTTGAGACAAAACTGCGTGATCTGTTGAGTAAGTACGGCTTTAGCCTTCGTGACATCATCAACCTGCTCGATCCGCAGTCCGGTCGCCGCGCCGCTGCTCCTGCGGCTGTGGAAAAGGCGCCGCGTCGTACTCGTCAGGTGAAGCAGTACAAAAACCCACACAACGGGGAAATCATCGAGACTAAGGGCGGCAATCATAAGCTGCTGAAAGAGTGGAAAGCCCAGTACGGCGCCGATGAGGTTGAAGGCTGGGTAGCCAAGTAAGATCAAGGCTGGCCATCAAAAGCCCCTGAGAGCAGGGGCTTTTGGGCGAGGTTAGATTTCTTGCCCGGTGAGTTTGCTCGATGCACCTGCTGACACGCGTTACTGCAGCTGATCTGGACATGCTTTGGGTTCTGCGTCGACCTAACGAGTGTCGCCAATTTCTCATTCTTGAAGTAGCAAGTCTGACTGAGTTGATTGCGCTCCAGTCGAAAGCCTGCGTGGAGCGGATGAAGTTGGGGGCGCAATTATCCGGCGCATTTCTTTCAGGCTAATGGCTCCACTATGGCAGTCAAACCGACCATTGCAGACCATTCCAATGCACATCGTTATTGATGACATGTGCCAAGAACTCGAGGTGATTTAGGGCCAGCCCCGGGGAGACAATACTCATTTCTTTATCTGGCGTGAGGATCCCGAAGTAGAAGGCGGATGTTGTATTGATCATATGACCAAATGGCGGCATCTTGCGCTCAAATTCCTCTTTCCATCGCTTGTTCATGATCGACTTCATCAGCGATCTAGCTGCTTCCGGACGAACCAGCCAATAGCATTCCACCCCATACCGAGCGTAGCGCTCTTGCCGACGGACATAGTCGCGCAAGTGTTGGTACGATCGCTGGAGCTCGATTGCAATCTTTCGTTCTCCAATCTCAAAATAGATGTCTGCCTTCCACCGATCTTTAGCTGTACCGCCAGGCACCTCACTTCTAGGCTTCACTCCAAAAAACTTCAGGGCGCCGAAGACTAAATCCTTGCCTTCGATGTGCCAGACCGTTTCGGGAGCGGTGGCGCACTCGTCAGAATAATGCGCGAAGAACTGGAGACCATTGATGCTGGTTTTGAGCACCGCCCTGGCGTTGCAGCAGGCCATCTTGAATGCAAAAGCGTCAGTGAGGCTCCGGGCTTTCAGGCCTTCCCATTCCTCATGGCTGAATTCGCCAGCCCAGACGGGCTCCTCGTTACGATTTAATGCATCTGGAAGCACTGTTGATATCCTGTTCCGTGGAGCATTGGCGTAGCTGGGCATTCCAAGGTAGCGTGTGTCGTTCAATGAGGCGCTTGGCCACCATTAGAGGCCGTAGTTAGACAGTTTTGGGGAGTCGTCCTGGATCAGCGCACCGATCAATTCCGGGCAACCTACAGGCCTATTTGTGCTCTTATAACAGGAGATGAAGGCACATGGATATGATGAGGTTTCACGACCTTTATCTGCGTCTGTACACCGAAGACCTTCAGGCTAACGGCGAGGAATTGCTAGACCAGTTCTTTGCCCTATGGAGCGAGGCAGAGGAGAGCGGGATTGACCTCGACACCCTGAATGAAGAGGCCGACGACTGCTTCCATCGCATCGCCGAAACAAGGCTCTTTCCTCTGGCAGCTTGTAAATGGATCGGGGAGCTAGGGCGCGTGGGGATCAGCAAGCCATTGCTTCATCATGTCAGCGTCCGCTACCTGCAGCACCCAGAATTGCTGAGGTTTCAGTTGCCTGAGGGGCTGGAGCTATCCGCCTTAAGTGCAGCCAGCCGCATGTGCGTAATGAATGTGCCGGTGCCTGTGTCCCTCGGCTGGATTCTCAGTCTGAATGAAGATCTACCCACTAGCTCGCGGCTCACAAGCACAACCGCAAAGATTGTCGGTCACCTGACTACGGAGTATCCAGGCACATGCATGCGCCTTCTTAAGTCGGAAAACTCACCGTTCGCTCATTCACAGATCGCGCAGGACGCGTTGGAGCGACTTGTCGCTGCCGGTACCGCACTGGAAGACCTTCCTTATCTAACCGAGCTTGAGATGCCCCCTGCGATGGAGCGCAGCTTCCGATATTTACGCCGCAACGAAAGCCGCACGGTGACAGACCATGCGCATGAGCATTCGTTGTTCGGTACGGTCACAGCTCAGCACTTCAAATACGCATCCAGCATCGCCATGGAGTACGTGGCGAATGGCGAGGCTACCGACATGACAGTTCCCATGTTCACTCATGAGATGAGTCTTGAGTTGCCGCAAACCTGGATCGCCGACCCACTGCGCTACGCGCTGATGATGAACTCACTCTGGAACGGATCTGACGAATGAGCATCCAGCTAGTCCTCTCTCATTACCTATCAGGCCTACGCGAACGAGAAGAACTCGACGCGCTTCTGCCCGATCTACTGCTGGCCATGGGGCACTCGGTGGAAAGCCGCCCACAGGTGGGCGTCAATCAAGGCGGCGTAGACGTTCTGTCTACCCTTACCGACGCTGACGGAACAGTGGAAGCATTCCTGTACGTGATCAAATTTGGCAACGTAAGCCGGAATGACTTCTACAGTGGGCAGCAGGCTATCCAGCCCAGCGTTCGCCAGGCTGCCTCGGAATACATTCAGAATCGGTTGCCGGCGAACCTGCGCCAGTGCAAGAAAACGATCGTCGTGGTCTCCAACGGTGAGCTTAAGCAAGACGCACAGTCAGATTATGCCGCGCTCACCAAAGAGGTTTCGGAGATCAACCCGCTGTGCTCGCTGGATTTTTGGGGCATGGATCGACTAAGTCCGCTCATAGAGCAGCATTTGTTTGATGATGCCTTACTCCTAGAGAGGGGTAAATCGGATCTCAGAGCTGCCCTGGCGGGCCTGGAAGATACGCAAGCGTCCTTCAGTCGCTTCATCAGGTTTGTGGAGGACTGTGTAGCAGCACCTGAAGGGGCCGATGACGGTTCCGTGAACACCAGAAAAAAGCGCTTTCTCAAACGTGCTGCCGCAGCGGCAATGGGTTGGGCTGTGCTTCTGGTGTGGGGCCAGTCCGAAAATAATCAGAAGCCTGGTGTGCTCGCCGGCGAATACCTGCTGTTAAGACTGTGGAGCGAAGCGATAACGCTCGGCGTCCAGCAGGATAAACAGTTTCTCAGGCGCTTTGAGACCCTGGCGAGGCTTCACTTAAGCGCGCTCAACCGGTATTACGAACGGATATTCTCCTCACTCCTTAACCTTCGGAAGGTTCTTCGGTACCGCCCTGATCATGTGCTGTATATGGACTTGGTATGCGAGGAGCTTGGACGTTTGGGTACGGCCTTACTCCTGGCCCAGGCAATCGATGCCGACGAATCGGAGCGTGCATTACTTCATGTACAGCTGATCAGCTTCATGAGCGTACATCCAGCGTGTCAATTGCCTGTCTACGACGGTCAAGCTATCGACATGTCCCTCGCGATGGCCGCCTTGTTCGCAGAAGGCGATACAGCCAACACAAGGACGATCTTGGGCGAGTGCGTCGACCGATTCAGCGCGGCGCTCCGAAATAATCACTACATGCCCGTGGACACAGACGATATGGAAGACGCAATGGCGCTCCACACTGGCAAGGAAGGGCGTCACGGTCGCTTCTTTAAAACCACGACCTGGATACCGCTTTTGGGCACCGTCGCAGCAATGCTGGGCGACCGGGAAACCCTTCACAAGCTATCGAACCGCATCGTGCCCCAGCTCAAAGGGGTGACCATGGAGCGCTGGTACCCCCGTACGGGGTTGCAAACACTCACGGGCTCGAGAACGGTACTGAATACGGTTGGCGTATCCAGGGCCATTTCGGATTTTCGCGAAACGCCGGAGGAGGAGGTGATCGCATCGTTGCACCTGCCAACACACAGCGCGGCGGCGAATGAATTTGAGTGGAACAACACGCCATGGGATGTGCTGGTCGCTATCTCCGCCAGGATGCATCGTCATCCGCTGCCAACGTGGTATCTCCAGAAGTGCGCTACCAACCAGGCTATTCCCTGAGTCGACCAAAAAACTAGGAAAGTTGACGGGGGTAATCCAGGGGCGAGGGCCTGACTTGAGAAATCACTCAGACTCGAGGTGAGCTCTCAGCGCTTCCGCCAAGGTGAGGAGAGCATCCTCTAAACGACGGTCTTCCCGGGCGTCGCCCGATTGAGGGATGAATTGCTCGCAATGGCGGAGCAGGGCCTCGGCGTCATTTGTGTTCAAATCAAAAGCGATCATGTCGTGTTCTCTGCGTGTCGAAGGGAGCTATGATGCGTTGTGGGGGTCACCTGAGTCGTTCTCAGGGGGCGGGGCGATCAGGAGTCATCTGGATCAGCCTCCGGGATTTTGGCTGCTTGAAGTTTTGTAGCATGGCGCTTGAGCTTACCCGCTACTTCAAATGCCTTGTCGGCGGGATCTGGCGCCATGGTCACATAGTCGCTCTGTGCGAGCTCCAAAAACGCCTGCTCTACGGCTTTCTCTTTGGGGTTCCGGTCGATGAACGATTTCATGAATCTTCGAGTCCTGCGCTGACATAACGCGTATTATGCATGCAGGGTGACATCGCGAGGTGGCCGCGGTACGGAGCAGCGGAGCGACCTCGGGTCGGTGTTGGGTCTCTAGGGGGTCAGGTTTGATGCACGGAGGACTCAGGCGAGTGAACAAGCACATGTTCTCGATTTTGGAGCCGGGCAACCCGCTGATGACCCAGGCATTGGATGCGATGAGGCGCTACTACGAGGCTCAGGCTGCGAAGGCTTCTGAAGTCGAGCTTGGGGAGGCAGAGCAACTGCAAGTTTGCTTGCGAAACTTCCTTAAGGCTGCGTTGCAATGGAGGGCTAAGACCCTCCCTTTCGCAGTTCGGTTAGTATCGGTGGGGAGGGGCTACAGTAGATGAGTCCGTCTCGCTTACGTATCGATTAAAATAATCTTGAGCTGATGTGAACCACTTTCCGTACCAGCCTTCATAATTATCGGACATTGAATCTTTACGCCCATGATCGAAGATCTGTTCGAACCAGTGAACTCCAGCAGCCCTAGTAGCACTCATGAACAATGCCGGGTGTGTTTCTCCGGTGTGAAGGTCTGAAAATTCCTCAGTGCCGATCACACGGCCATAGATCCGCCCGCTGTAGTCGTTCGCAAGCTGCTTGAGCATTTCATAGATCTCTGGGATTTGGTGGTGGTCTCCCCACCACCCAGCAAAATTCAGGTCGAACGCGATGCTATAGATTTTCCAATTTTGTGCGTGCAGGTGCGCGAGTAATAAAAGCTGTTGAGTCTCGGCATTGACAAGCATATGCACCGATTTGGGGTCAGCATCTTTAAGTTTTTTCATCTGAGCCCAGTGATAGGTAGAAATGGTCTCGATCGGAAACATGCTGCCGGTGCCATGCATCAACCATTCTACGGAGACCCCGGTAGCCTCGCAGATGTTGGCAATCTCTGAATCGCTTACGTCGATCGTCTCAGACTCCAGATAGGCCAGTCGTTTCTCACTGACGTAGTCGATGAGTTCGATGAATCGGCTTGGGGGCATTGCCAGACTCGCCCGCACGATACCCACTCGCTTTCCGCAATCGTAAAATCGATTCTTGACTGGGTTCGGGATGGTCACCGTTGGCGGAGGAGTTTCCATGGCAATCTTTTTCCTCACCTCAGACAGTTCTTTGGCGCAAAAGGAGTCCGTTAATTCAGCGCTCTTGCTCGCAAGCTCGGCCAAACGATCCAAGAAGTAGATGGTCGCCGTCCAGCCATGTCGCTCACAAGCTTCACGATAAACAACCTCATCCGTGCTACCAGGCGCTGAGAGACAGATCACCACTTGATCTATAGTGTCTCGAATCGCGCAGTCTTCTCGTCTGAGCTTCTCAATGTCGTTCAGCACCTTGGCCTGGAGCCCCTTGATTTGGCCAGAACAAAGTACAGCGGTATAGCGACCATTAGGCTTATAGGCATAAAGATCGGCAGGGCCTTGGGTCACTCGACCTAACTGATTAAGCGTGTCGGTCAGGTGCTCGTAATCGTTAGAGACCGTTGGCAGCAGTCGTCTTACGAATTTTTCGAGCTCTGCACCTTCAAGCAGCCCAATCTTAATTTTCAATAGTTCGATCAAGTTAACTCCTACAAGTGGCAGTAGAGAATGGATGAAGCGGGGGGCGGTTCGCCAAGGGCGAACGAGCATGCTTCCGCGCCCCGAGGTAGTCAATCGAAGTCTTTTTCCCAACAAACAACATTGACCGAACGCGCTCATGACACTTGGGTATCGTGTTGGCTTTAATCGGCACCCCTCATGGGATGGATCAAGCGAGCGCTGTTGCTTGCTGGAAATTGCCCTCCTGTGAGGGCGATTTTTCATTTTTTCTCACATTGACCGAGTGAGAGGGCAATTACGACTGGACTCGGATCCGTAGATGGATATCATTGCGCCACCATAAGGGAAGTGGCTATATGACATCGCTCTCAACACCTACTCATGGAACCGAGATTCGCAAGAAGGCACAAAAGGGCCTGAGCACCAATCTACTGCGAGCAATGCAGGTCGCCGGCAGCCGCGAAGACGGCAAGCCTAAGAAACTCAGCCAACAACTTCTTTCTGATTCCTCAGGCGTAGCTCGCTCCACGATCAGCAAATACCTGACGCAAGAGTCTGAAGCGAATCCAGATCTGGAGACCCTTTGCCGGCTCGCGGCCTCGCTGAACATCTCGCCAGCGCTTTTGCTGATGACTGAGGATGACTGGCTGCATCTCGCGCATGGCTTGGTCACGGTAGCCCAGACCATCAACAACGAGCAGTTTGACGCGATGGCTCGTGAACTCGGGCAAGCGTCCCAGAGCAACCCCCTGAACCGAGCTAATGCTGTCCTGAAGATGGCGGAGCACATTGGGGTCAAACACCGCCATGAGTTCGACGTAGAGACACCAACCCAGCGCAGGGTGAAGCAGGGCATTTTGACGACTGCCGCGTTACCTATGCACCCCAAATTCCAAGACGGAATCTATGCCCAATTACTGCCGCTTTGCATCGTGATGGGCGCTCGAATAATCGACCAAGGAAATCAAGCATGAACCTGCAAGACGTAATCTCGACCACTGACATTGAAAAGCTTCTGGCTGTCTCCGATGTCGACGACATCAGCGCATTGGTGAACTACCTGACCGACAACGGTTCGGGTCGCCTGGCGCTGGATGGAGATGTCTGCAAGCGCCTGGTTGCGGCACGTGATGCCGGTCGATACTCAGCAGGGGATCGTGAGTTGATCGCTAAGGAAATTCGCCTGTTCGGCGGCAACTCCATCCTGAACCTGTTCCGTAAAGACGGTGTGCCTTATCAAGAAATCGTCGAAGACGTTGCCAAGCACCTTAAGGTCAATTTCGGCAAAGACCCTATCAACGTCATTGAGCAGGAAATCCTCGGGAAGATCCTGTCCCGGGCTTTTGAGCAGATGTCAGAAGAAGAGCGCAAGGTCATCCTGGATGAGCTGGGTGCAAGCAGTTTCTCAACCGCAGGGCCCGCTGCTGCCATTGCCACGATCTGCGCTGCGAAAGCGGGTGGATTCGCCACCTACAAACTCGCGGCCATCGTCGCAAACGCCATTGCAAAAGCCATCCTGGGCAAGGGGCTGTCCTTCGCCGTGACCGGTCAGATGATGCGGACAATCAGTGTCGCAATTGGCCCAATTGGCTGGGCTATCACTGCCCTCTGGACAGCTGCAGATCTGGCGAGTCCTGCCTACCGAGTAACCGTGCCTTGCGTGGTGCAACTCGCTTACATGCGCCAAAAAGCGATCATGGCTTTGAATGCAAAGACATGCGGTAACTGCAATGCCAGCATGGTTCAAAGCTCTCGATTTTGCTCTGAGTGCGGTACGCCTGCGGCGGCTTGATAGCGTCCAGGTTGCATTGCTGCGAACGGCCTGCGGGCCGTTTTTGCGTGATAGCACTGTCCTCTCTGACTTGAAGGGGCGCCCTTGGCTGAGCGTCCCTATACGTGACCGTCATCAGATATGCGCGAGAATCCAATCGCAAACGTCGCTATCTAACCACCCATAGTGATTTCCAATCGTTACTTTCGTGACGAAAAGGCGATCATTGTCGTCCAGCTTGCTTGCTAAGTCTTCATAGAGCCGCTCTGCAGTAGCGCTAGTGCTGAGCCAGCGGACAGAGTCGAGTGCACTGTCCTTGATATTTTTATAGCGTTCTAGGTGGCCAATAAATACCTTTCGGGCTTGTGCGTAGTTAGAACGTTCATTGTTCAGGTTCCATGTAACCAAGAAAACAGACATATATAACTCCTTGTTGTGCAGGCTGTGGCACAGGCGAGGGTGACCAGCGCCGCGGTATTAATCCACAGTGGGGTACAAGTGGTTGCAATTTCAGTGGTCGTAAAATTGGCGACGTAAACTTGTCAGTAGGCGTTCAGGCTGAATAATGGTTTTCGCTATGGTGCGTTCCGAGGAGGCGCTACAAGCGCCACTTGATAAGCTCTTCAGTAAGTCTGCGGATCTCGCGGGCAGCATGAGATTTCGGTGCATAATCTAACAACGAATCAAAGTAGTCGCACTCCTGTGGATTCGCTGGGTTCGTTTCATACATTTCGGTCGCTATGTCGTAAGCTTTGGTCAGCTCCGTATGCAGCAGCGGAAAATCGAGTGCATCAATTTTTTCCAGCAGGTGTTCACGCGCCTTGCAATTTCGATGCCTTGCGAATTGAAGCTGTTCGATCTGCGCCTCACTCAGTGTCATGTGGTCACACACAAACTCTTCCAGTTCAAAGCTCACCCCACCGACGTCATAGTTCGTCAGCAGACCAAAATATCCCGGCGTCGTCTTGCGGCATTTGATCTCGCGCAAGTCGGAAACGAACCTCTCGGCAGCACGTACGGACATGGTGCACTTCGTGTCGATGACAACGGCGACCACATCAGCAAAGCGGCGGATCAATTCGGTCGCACCATTCATATCGATGAGCACGTAATCGTAACGGGTGATCAACTCGCTGAGTTTCTCTGTTGCATGTTGCTTACGTTCCAGCGCACGTAGCTCTACCGCGTGGTGCGCGCGGTATAGTTCCTGCTCATGAGGCGGCAGACTGGCCAGGTGTTGACGCATGTCTTTACGCCGATGTTTCACAGCGTCGGTGAAAGTAATCAGGTCAAGCTCGTCATAGAAGTCGATTTTGCTGACCAGCGTGCCGGGAGCCGGTTGCTGCCCATCGTCGTGCGCGAAGCGATAGACAAGGTCATGCGTCACAATGGCAACCTTGAACCCTTTCTCCACCATGCTGGCAGCGACGTTGATGGTAATGGGCGTTTTGCCGACACCACCCTTGGCACTGGCGATAGACAAGACTTGGCCACGCGGGCTGTGCTCCATCTGCGTGACTGGTTCGGGGAGCCCTGAGCGGGCGAAGAAGCTCCAGAGCGCTGCAGCTTTCGGTGAGCGAGCCGTCTCGTTGTCTTCTTCAGTTTCCCAGCACCGCCAGGTACGAGGGTCAACCAGTGCAAAATTTGCTGCGCGGGTCACGCTCATCCCTGCTTTCGAACGGATCTTTTTGAGTAGCTTATGCTTCTTCGTTTTCATGCTGAATAACCTCCACGAGTGCAGTTAGCGCTGAAAGGTTACCTAAGGCCGCGCAGTAAAAATATCGGCGCTTTGCGCCGATCAAAATGTTGACTGCTCGGTCGACTTTATTGAGCGGCACGAGGGCTTGAGTTACCCCGTTTGTCGCTTGAAAAGTATGAGAGGCCACCAGACCTACGAAGCAAGCCAGGAGTTTTTGGGGCTTGAACGCCTGAGATTCAGTACGTGGGAGTGCAATGTGAGCCGATGTTTTTTGAAAGGGGCGCTTTCGCTTTGCGGCGATGCATGGTTCAGCATGGGTTGGGCGCAAATGTAATGGCGTATAGCCATAGTGACGCTGTAGGATCGCTACCTTCACACGGACATGGAATAGCTACGCATGGAGCTTCTGGCAATAGTCGCAGGCATTACCGCTTGTGTATTTCTCGTTCAAAGCATTAGGTCAAAGAGACTTATCGCTCAGTTGAGATTGGAGCTGACCGCCAGGCAAAGCGATCTCAAGCTGACGGAGGAAGAATCAGCAGCGCTCAAGTCGAGGCTTGATCAAACGCTCATTGAGCTGGAGCGATTCAGAGACGTCCTGAACGCAGAAGCTGAAGCCGCGAGGATCTTGAGTGAAACCCGTTCAGAACGTAACCAATTGCTGCAGCAGGCGCAGGCAAAAGTGCAGGATGCCGAAGCCCGGCTAAAGCAAGCTATTGCAGACGCGGAAGCGGTACGGGCTCAGATTCTGGGCAGAGCAAAACTTGAGCGTGATCAGCTCTTGAGTCAGGCCCAGTCCAGGGTGAACCAAGCCGAGACCCGGTTGCAGCAAGCCGTTGCAGATGCCGCGAAGATTGTTGCCGATGCTCAGGCTCGTGCTGAGCAGGTGGCAGGGGATGCCCTGGCTGCAATGGGCAAAGCCAAGCATTTCGCTGATGCAGCCCAAGCCATGAAGAACGTGGTGGAGGGCTACGGCGACGCGTACATCGTGCCGACCTACAACCTCCTGGATGACCTCGCAGAAGAGTTTGGTTTTACCGACGCTGGCCAGAAACTCAAGGCCGCCCGGGACTACACGCGCTTCATGGTCAAGGCGGGTAGGGCTGCGACATGTGATTATGTGGAAGCAAACCGTCGCGACACTGCAGTGCGATTCGTGGTGGATGCCTTCAATGGCAAGGTCGACTCCATCCTCTCCCGTTCGAAATCCGATAACCACGGCAAGCTTGAGCAAGAGATTCGCGACGCTGCGGCCTTGGTCAACCTCAATGGCGCTTCATTCCGCAATGCGCGGATCGCCGAGGAATACATGAACTCCCGCCTGGAAGAGCTGCGTTGGGCGGTAACGGCGAAGCTGCTCAAAGACCAGGAGCGCGAGGAACAACGCCAACTCCGCGAACAAATTCGCGAGGAAGAGAAGGCGCGTCGTGAGTTCGAGCGAGCGATCAAGGAGGCCGCCAAAGAAGAGGCCACCTTGCGCAAGGCGTTGGAAAAAGCCCAGGAGCAAGTTGCTGCAGCTAGTGCTGCTGAGCGAGCCGAGTTCGAAGCGCGCCTGGCGCTTCTGCAAGAGCAACTGCAAGCCGCCGAGGACAAGAATCAGCGCGCAATTTCCATGGCTCAACAGACGAGAGCGGGCCATGTTTACGTTATTTCCAACATCGGTTCGTTCGGCGAGGAGGTCTTCAAGATCGGCATGACCCGCCGACTCGAACCGCTGGATCGTGTGCGTGAGCTGGGTGATGCAAGCGTGCCGTTTGAGTTCGACGTTCACGCGATGATCTTCAGTGACGACGCCCCTGGACTGGAGAAGCAGCTCCATCGTCACTTCCTTCGGGAGCAGGTGAACAAGGTCAACCCGCGCAAGGAGTTCTTCCGTATCGGCCTTCCTGCCATCCGCGCGGAGCTGGAGCAGTTGGGCGTTGAAACGCAATGGACAATGAGCGCCAAGGCCCTTGAGTTCAAAGAAACCCTGCGCATCGAGCAGCAGATCATCGAGAACCCTGCCATCGCTGCTGAGTGGACGCGCCATCAGCTTGAGGTGGAGGAAGCCATCGAGCAGTCGGAAGAAGAGGCCTTGGCCTCTGCTTAAGCGCCCTTCGATTGTGTGAATCAGTTTTCCAAGAAAGCCGAACTGGCGATGCCGCTGGTTTGGCCCCTATCTACAGGAGTTGTAAGTGGCTAAGTTTTTCTGGGTTGTCACCATCATCATGTCGCTCTTCGGTGGGCTGTTTGCGATTGTGGGTATCCATGCTGCAAATGGGGCTCCGCAAGAAGCCGCTTCTGCAGCCATTGGGCTCGCCTGCGCCGTGATCCCTTACTGCATCGCTCGGGCAATCGGTGAGATGCGCTCGCTCGATTGATAAGTAGGGCAGAGACCTTGGCGCTGAGGAGCCGCGTGAAGCTGAATTGGAAGGACTCGCGTCTAAACCTCAAATTTGTCTATGCCGCATTCTTTTCAAAGGCGCCAGTGAATGAGCTCGTTGGTCAGCCGCCGTATCTCTCTGGCAGCATGGGACTTAGGTGCATAGTCCATGATCGAGTCGAAATAGCAGAAGTGCAGCGGGCTCTCATGCGCGAGTTCATTCCTTTCGTTGGCGATGCGATGCGCACCGGACAGCTCTGTACTGAGCTGTGGGAAATCTAGCGCATCGATCATTTCAAGTACGCGTTCTCGGTGCTCGCAAAAGCGGTGCCTTGCATCGACCAACCTCTGACGTTCTTCCTCGTTGATCTCAACGTAGTCACCGATGAACTCTTCCAGCTCATGACTCACGCCACCGACGTCGCAGTTGGTTAACAAGCCAAAGAGACTTGGCATAGCTTCTCGACACTTGATTTCCCGGAGCGCAGCGACATATTTTTCAGCGGCACGCACAGACATCCAACAGTAGGTGTCGATGATCACGGCAACGAGGCTGGCGTGCCGACGAACTATCTCTGACGCGTAGTTGAGGTCGAACAGCACGTAGTCGTAACGGGCAATCAGTTCCTCCAGCGTCTCGGTCGCACGCTCTTTTCGCTCCAGAGCCTTTCTCTCTCTCTGCAGCGAGTGCGCATTAATCTCCGCTTCGTGGGGAGGTAAACTGGCTAGGAGCTCGCGCATGGCCTTACGCTGTTGCCTGACCTCCCCTGGGAAACAGATGAGATCGTCTGTTTCGTAGTAGTGAACCTGACTGACCAAGCTACCAGGTGACGGCTTCATGCCGTCATCCAGAGCGCGTTGGTAGAAAGCATCGTTGGTGACGATCGCCACCCTAAAATTTTGCTCGGCGAGGCAAGCTGCAACATTTAACGTAATCGGCGTTTTACCGACGCCACCCTTCAGTGTTGAGATCGAGAAGGCCTCGCCACGCGGTGGCAGTTTTCCTTCTGAATCGAAGCTTGGCATCTTCAGCCCTGAGCGCGCAAAAAAACACCACAGTGCAGCGGGTGAAGGCGATCGGGCGGTCTCATTGTCTTCCCCCGTCTCCCACGCCCGCCATGTGCGGGGCTCTACCTGAGCCAGCTTCGCGGCAACCGTCACGCTGATATTTGCTTCAAGGCGTGCATTTCTAAGCTGCTTGCGCTCTTTGTTGTTCATCCTGGGTCACCTGTCAGATCAGCTATGCAAAAAGGTTACCCAAAGCATGGGTGCGAAGAAATTATGAGCATTGCTCCGCTCGAATCTCCTTCAAGGACGGCTACGGAAGACCATTTCCCTGGCTCTCTTCGGCATGGTTCGGCGCGCTCTATAACCTCTCGTGCTTGCAAAAAGGCTGCAGTGCCACATCAAAGCCAAGCAGAGCACGCTGTTCAAGGAGCGTGAAAATGAGTACGGAGGCCTTTGCCAGATAGAACCCTGCAACCCTCTGATGACCCAGGCGATCGGCGCACCCAGGCGCAGGCAACCGAGCACCCAGCATACGAAGTAGAGCGTTTATGACTGAAAGCAGAAGGCGTGTTCCCAGCGCGAGTGTCGCTTCACAGGCGTCAGGGCACTTGTGACGGATGACGAAAGCATGAGGCGTGGATGTCGCCTCGGTAGCCGGTGAGGCCTAGGTGTGCGGGCTCCAGGAATTGGGCCTACGAACAGGTTCGCTCCAAAAATCGGTGCAGTCTCTATACACGCTTCTGGCACGACGGACTTCGCGGCTTGTCGCTCAGGTGCTTGCGTGTCTGGATCATCCTGAGCCATTCGTCGAATGAACGTGGCTTTGTGACCAGTACAGTTGGGTAACCGATTAGATGTAACTCATTGATGCGTGGGCAGTACAGCTGACATGTAGGGTGATCTTATTATATATATTGAGAACTTGGCGAGGATCGTGAGGGTTTAATGGTGGCTGATGCGGTGGATTAGTTGAAGTCTCTCCGCTACGATTAGCGAGATACAGATGGTGTAATTTCGTTTTCTAGAGTGGATGGTCACCTGTGGCGCTTGGCCTTTTAATAGTGTCGTTAAGTGCTGGCTCTGTGCCGTCTGTTGCTTAGCTAGAATATTGGATGTCGATCTTGGTTGGTATCTTGAATAAGCTGGGCGGCATAGCTCATTTGTATCTGCACGATGTTCGTAGTGCTGGGCTCTCTGTATGTTGCTCTATTTGTTGGTGGTCAGTTCTGTACGAGGGACTAGGTCTTCGAGCATAGAAATGCGGAGGGCGACTCTCATGGCGATATTTTTTGAATACTCGCATCGTGAATATAGACCCGTTGTCGGTGACTCTACGAGGCGAAGAGTGGTGCTCCCGATCATTGTTACT
Source organism: Pseudomonas pudica (assembly GCF_015680405.1). Classification (GTDB taxonomy): domain Bacteria; phylum Pseudomonadota; class Gammaproteobacteria; order Pseudomonadales; family Pseudomonadaceae; genus Aquipseudomonas; species Aquipseudomonas pudica. The sequence continues at coordinate 56,514 of NZ_JADLJS010000003.1, read as the reverse complement.
GACCAAGGAGTGCTGCATCAATTGGTTCGTTATCTTTACCTTAGGCAACGTAAAAGCCATACGTGGAAAGATAGTTGTGTTTTTGCAGTTCAGTTGCTTCTTGATTATGTCGCCGTCAATCATGGGGCCTATAAAAGGCCGAAAGATCTTTTCACGGAATTTGCTAATGCTCTCTATACAGGGACGATCCAAGATCACCGCGACGCTTCCGGACTTTACTGGGAGCCCCGGCAAAATGATGCTCGATGGATAATTTGGCATATTACCCAATTCACAGAATGGTTATCTAAAGTTAATGACGACGCTAATCTAAAACTCAATCCCTGGCGCGAGGCGACTCGTCATGAACAACGGCTGAACTGGGCGGCCCAGTCGCAACACAAAGACAAGGCATTTCTCGCACATCTATTTATAGATAGAGGTGAGTCTAATAAGTCGAGGGAGGTTCGTTCCGAGTATCTACCTACTGAAAATAAAGCTCCAGCCAAAGCGTTTCCGGAGGAAAAGCGAGATGAATTGCTGATTAATGGTTTTCGGCGGAGCCGAAGAGATGGGCGCGGCCAAATTGATCTTCGTAACGTGCTGATTACCATTTTGATGCACTATGGGAGCTTACGCTTATCCGAGGCTCTCTCTCTGTGGAACGATGATGTAACCGTTGAGAGTGGAGAGGTTATTGTACGGATTTATCACCCAGAAGCCGGGCTCGCACCTGATATGAAAACCTCTCGGGCGGCATACTTGCAGCGCCGTTACGGTCTGGAACCTCGCAACAGGCTTGTGAAAGCAATAAACCCACTTTATCTAGGTTGGAAAAACCCCCTCATCACCGATCCCCACCGCAAGTGCTTCGAGGTTACCTTCTTTCCGACTGTGGCTGGAGAACATTTTGTCCGCCTCTGGCAGGATTACCACTTAATGCAAAGGGTAAAGCCTCGACCTGGTGTGGAACATCCATATGCGTTTACGAACAAAAATGGACAGCCCTACACCCATCGTATGTTTCGAAAAGCACACAAACTTGCTATAGAAAGGATAGGCCTGATTTCCGGTAAGATGTTGGGCACGACTCCTCATGGCCATCGGCACGCATATGGTCAGCGGTTCGCTGCTGCAGGCGCCACGAAGATAACAATTAAAACGGCTATGCATCATGCGTCAATTTCGTCGAGTGATGTTTACACGCAGCCAACATCTTCAGACTTCCGAAAATCAATGGTTGATTTGGAGTCTAAACTTTCCGAAAAGCATTTTTCCACTATATTTCAATACTTAACTAGTCGAGATGAGTCATGACGGTTCGTCGCACTAATACATACTCGTACCTGGAAGCAGAAGCTGCAGTTATTAGGCTAGGGATAAAAAACCAAAAACAATATCGCATTCGTTATCACGAAGATTCCATGCTGCCGTCTACGCCAGCTATATTTTATCAGCACAAGGGATGGATTAACTGGTTTGTGTTTGTAGGCAAAAGAAAGCCTATTCCACTATATCCCACGTATCAAGAAGCTCATGCTGCCGTATTAAAAATGGGCTTAAAAAATCGTCGAGATTACATGCGGCGCCGCGGAGAGGATCCCAGATTGCCGGGTGATCCTTCTAGTGCCTATGCAATAAAAGGTTGGCCAGGTAGCTGGCATGTTTTTCTCGGGGTCAAGAGGTATACCTACGAAGAAGCCAAAGCGGCCTGTTCAAAGCTTAAAATTAAATCAATAAAGGAATATGTTAGTCGCTATCGGGAGGATCCATTGCTCCCTTCAGTTCCTCGGGTTGTGTATAGGAACGAAGGGTGGGTGGATTGGTATAGCTTTCTTGATAAGAGAAAGGGGCCGACCTATACTTACGAGGAAGCGCAGGCGGCATGCCGCCGCTTGAAGATAACCAAGTCTGCAGAATACGCTCTTTTTTATAAAAAGGATCCTGGGCTGCCGCGCTCTCCTCATCAGTTATATGCAGGTCGAGGCTGGATAGATTGGTATCACTATCTAGGGAAGAGGCGTTTTCCGTGGTATTCATATAATGAGGCTAGGCGCGTATGTCGAGAGCTTAATATTAGATCAAACAATGATTACTGTGCTCGCTATCGCGAAGACAAAAGGCTTCCGTCTGCTCCGGAGAGGGTATACTTGGGTATTGGATGGGTGGATTGGTATGAATTTATTGGCACTAGAAAAGCTGAAGATTTTAGCTTGGACTATCCGAATATCTTGGCAGATGCGGAGCGGTGGATCAAGACACAAACCTCAATACCCATCAAGCGGACAGCATTAAGATTCTTTTTAAATGGGTATGTTAAGCCGCTAGGCTTGCCTGATGAAAGTTTGTATGTGCTGCACAGAAGCAATTCCTTTGACGTGCCCTTGTATAGTTCTTTGATTGAGGAACTAGCACCTACAGCGAAACAGTCATATAACGGTGCCCTAGTAACATTTTTTGAGTGGTTGCTGCACGAATATTGTACTGACGAGGAGGGAGATGAGCGGGTTGTGCTTCCAGAGTTTCGCAACCCTCTTTTAATAGGCATGGCAGAATACTTTGATGGGCTAGAGCGTCTGCGCCCTTCGCAGTCAGTCAAGCCGGTACTGGGCTATGAGTATATTTTGAGAGCTCGGAACTATCTGGTGCCAAATTGCGAAGCCTCTTTATTGGTAAGGCCTACTTTAAAATCTTTGGCTCATTTGCAAGGTGACTTTGACTCAAGCTCTGACTGGCTTGATGTCGATAGAAATGTAGTCGACGAGAATGATGAAAATTGCGTTTGGCGCGAGATTTCTAAATTTTATCGGAATGATGATGGGTCTTCTGGCTATGTGCAGCAGTGCCAAGTCTGGTCTCCGGTGCGTTTTGTTGCACTCTACACGCTGTTACGTTTTCCGTTGCGTGGTCAACAAATACTATGGCTCGACAGTGGCGAAGCAGATCAAGAGATCGCGGTTCTCGGTGCCAATGGCGCTATTCTCTGGGAAAAAAATCAGAGCAAACTAGTATCTAAGAGGCGGCGGACTCGCCGTCCTCAAGGTGTACTGCAGCACGGAGAACACGGCGCCTTAAAGTGCTATGTAACAACCAATAAGACGGGAAGGAAGGTTGGCGGTTATGAGGTTGACTGGATACCTGATGACTTGGCATATTGGTTGATACTCTTGCGAGACTGGCAGCGCAAATATAATCCTATTTCTAAACCAACAGCCTGGACTGATATCAAGCTTCCAGCTGAAACCAATGAGAAGATTTTAGAGGCTCGCGAGAGTCAATGCTTCTTATTTCGTGTTAACGGGTCTGGTCAGCCGTTGGATATTAAGAAATGTTTTCCATTAACGCTGCCTATGATTCTTTATAAAGTTCAGCGGGATTCCGAGGATCTTGCTACGTTTGAAGGTGGTAGGCGCCGCTATACCAGTAAGTATACACCGCACAGTCTGCGCGTGAGCTTAATTACAGCCTATATTGCCGATGGGGACGCGCCGCTTCATCTTATATCGAAGCTCGTTGGTCATGCCTCGTTAGTGATGACCATATATTACACTAAATTGAAGGGTGATCAGATCCGACGTCCTATGGGTGAGGTCGAGAAGCAAGCTGCGCAGCGTTCGGCGGAACGCACACTAAACTCGATCAGGCTAAATGGGCTCTCTGCTGTCAAAGGACAGTTGATTGCAACTGACGGGAATCGTGCTCTTCTTGAATTTGGCGTCCCTAAGACGGCATGCGTTGTGTTTGATTGCGGGATCTGCCCGATGTCTGCTGCTGGGTGTCATATCGGTGGAGAAGTAGTTGTCGAGCGGCAGAAAGAAGAATACTACAGCCCTGTGGAGGCAGGATACTTAGGTCAAAAAAATTGCATTCGCTGTAGATTTTTTATTACGGGGGTTCCGTTTCTTGGTGGGTTGGTTGCACTAGCAAATGAGATCTCGCTTGAGATTAATGCCGAGAGCGCTCGCTATGTTCGTTATACTGATGAGTTGAATAAACTGGAGCAGGAGTTTTACGATGCTTGTCGCGATGGCGGTCAGTTTATGCGTGAGTTGGAGCGCAAGCAAGCTGTGGCAAATCAGGAGTTGAGTGCTGGGAAACTTGAAGTTTTATTGCGTGACTACGCTGCTCTCAATGCTCATGTTCAAGGCTGTCTTAAACTCATTAAGCATGGAGAAGAAAACGGTGGTGGAAATGTCAGATTGATTGCTTCTGGTGAAGTGCGTGAAATTGGACTTGCATTTCAGGAGTCTGAGTCGTCATATCATTTACTTGCTGAGATCTGTCAGAATGCGACAATTTATAAATTTTCCAATCCCTCTCGTGCCATTCCATTGATCTCTCAGGTAATTGATCGGATGGCTGAAAATAATGGGTTGCCTGCAAGCATGTTCAGGCTTACTGATGAGCAGAAGCTCGTGGTCGCTAATGAGTTGACCAATCTTTTGGTTCAACGACTGGGGTCATGGGATAGAATCGACGAACTCTTCACAGGTAAACTTATGCTGCTCGATGTAGACGCTGAAGAACCATGCGCGGAGTGCATCTCAAACCAGGTACAGAAAGTTCTTGCGCGCCCGCATAAGAGTAAGCTGCAGGCTCTAGATCAGAGGGCTGTTCAAGGTGCCTGATCAAGCGCTATTGCCGGATGATACGTACGAACGGCTGATTAATGAAGCCAGTGATCCGCGTCGCAAGAGGAGCCTCGAGGCCATTAATACGGTCTGTCAACTGCTGCACGAACGTCATCACCAGGACTTTACATACAAGGCAGTCGTAACCCTTGGTAAGGATCGGGGACTCCCAGTACCCAGTGAAAAAACCATTGTGAATGATTCAGGTACGCAATACCGTGAGTTGATCCAGGCATGGAGGTTATTCTCGGTAGACCACAAGGTAAAAACCGCCTCAGTTAAGAGTGACTGGATAACGTCAATCGAAGATCCTGTGTTGCGTTTGAGTGTCACCATGCTGGCTAAACAATTGCACACTTTGCGGGCAAAGATCGCGAGGCAGGAGAATGCACACAATGCCCCAATATACTTAGGGGGAGCTAAGGAGGAAGGTAACTTCTGCTTAGAAAAGCTCAATTTGAATGATGCTGAAATCAATGCGCTAAAGGGCGCTATAGATTCTCAAGCGCTCGCACAGCTCGGGTATACCTTTGGTGATCGCGGAGAGGTGCTAGACATCAAAGGCAAACGAATTTTCAAGCCTGGGTTTCGCGATGCTGTGGAGAAGATTCTCTCACTCCATATGGCATAGGGGGCATGCAGGGCCTTCAGATTTGGTCTCACGGGTTTCGGTTGTTGAGAATCTCGGTTTTGACTGAAATTCGGCCTTCAGGGATTTCAGGTTTACGAAACCTGGGCCTTACGGGTTATCCCGAGCGGATTGTGACAGCACGCTGATTGGGGCTGTGTGCGACCTTGCAGATCAGAATTAGGCGGCTACCGGTGTTCTGGGCGAGGATATGAGCCTGTTTAGCGTTACGTCAGCACGCGTAGGTCTGCTCAATGCAGTTCACTCCTCAGGCTTTCAAACAGCCTACGAAAAGGCACGTCGCCCGGCGTCACTTCCACCAGTCCCACATAAATAGCCTCAAGCACATCTCATCCTTCTCTCTGACGCTTCGGAGCCAGGTTGTTAGCCTTGGTGAAAGCCATGTCGTTCGTAAAGGCGCACCCAAGCTCTGGACGCCTGGAACAGCTTCAGAGGCGATTATCAACTTCTCCTCTGATGCTCATCTTGGATGCCAACGCTTAGCCGAGAGTCACAAGGTGGATGAGGAATACGACCTATTCATAGCGCGCTGAGCTGCGGCACTCTGCGTGTACTGGAAGATACGTTTAGCTTGGGTGCGGCGCTGACCAGTTATGAAGGATCGCACCAAATCTGCAACTGATGGGAGACTTCAATGGATATTGGTGAAGGGAAGGAGGAGGGGGCAGGAGGACTTCTGGGACTGTAGCTAGGGATAACTAATCGTGCCGCAAGCCATCGAACAGCTTGGCGAAGTACAGGTCGAAGTCGCCCAGGAACGCGTCCATGGTGATGCAGTCGGTCAGGGCAATGCCCAGCAGCCCCCGGTATTCCCGCACCCAGCATTCCAGCGCGGCAGCCTGGCTGTCGACCAGGCGCGGGCCAAGTTGCTGGTGGGCCATGAACCACTCGTGGGCCATGGTGCCGATCGGCTTGAGCTGGTATTCGCGGGCCAGGTGCACGTTGCTGGTACCGACAAAGCGGCCCGGGAAGTCACGCTTCAGAATGTGCACCACCTCGTCCTGCACCCGGTAGGAGAAGCGCCGCCGGGTGCCGAAGTCGGCCAGTTGGAAACCGGCCAGTTCATCGGCGCTGGCTGCGGCCTTCAGCCAGTCGAGGTTCTGATACAGGCGCTCGCGGACTTGCTCGATCACCACCTCGCGATACCGATAGCGGTTGCGTACCTCGCTGATGATCGCCAGTAGCGGGATCTCGTAGAGAATCACGTGCAACCACGGCCCGCGCACGCGAATCGCCAGTTGGCCGGCATCATCCAGGCCTACCTGTACATAGCGCAGGTTGAAGCGGAACAGGCTGAGAAAGCGGATGAAGTCCGGTTTGATGAACGGGATCTTCTCCAGGTAGGCGAGCTGGTCATGCGTGACGCTGACATCGGCCAGTTGCTCGACCTGGTAGCGGATTTCCGCCAGGTAAGGTGCGAGGTTCTCGCCGTTACGGCAGCGGAATTCCCATTCCACCTCGGCGTTGGGATAGTTGTGCAGCACCGCCTGCATCATGGTGATCTTGTAGAAGTCGGTGTCCAGCAGGTTCTGGATGATGCGTGGGCCGAAAACGCTGTCGCTCATGGGCGGTCTTCCTTGATCAGAGAGAGCTGGTGGTCGAGCGCGGCTTCGTCCCCGCAGAGGATCACGCCCTCGGCAGCCAGGGCGCCACATGCCTCGATGGCGCCCGCCTGGGTGAGGGCGCGGCAGGCCGGCAGGTACAACAGCACCCGAAAGCCAGCCTGGCGCAATTGGCGAGCGGTGGTCCTGACGCAATAGTCCAGGGCCAGGCCACCGACGATCACCGCGCCCACCTGCTGTACCTTGAGGTACTCGATCACCCCGGTGGAGCGGCGCTCGGCCAGGTCGTGATAGCAGGCGCCGTAGGGGTGCAGGTCGGGCTCGACGCCTTTCCACACGAAATAGTCGTAGTCGATGGGGGCAGGTAGGCCGGGCAGCAACTCGAAGCCGGGCGTGCCGGGGACACAGTGGCTGACCCAGGTCAGGTCAGCGTTGGCCAGCTGCAAAGGCTGCAGCATGTGCGCGGGGTCGGCGACTACCCAGGCGGCGTTGGCCGGGTGGGCGTCCTTGCTGCCCAGGCGCAGGTCGGCACGCAAGGCCATGGTATTCAGATCAGCCGCGATTTCGTCACCCTCGGGGACGGGCAGTTCTTGCGGCACATTGCTGGTGAAGCCGTTCTGGGCGTCGACATCGAAACTGGCGATCTTCATGGCGGTTCTCCTCGCTGGAATGGCTATATAATTCACCTGGTGTATTAAGTGTGTCAAGTGACATTTGAAATAGGATTTTTGCTTGCCTTACTTAGATGCCCTGGTGGATTATGGGGCGCTTGAACAAGGAGTCGCCCGGTGAATGCAGTAGAAGTTCTGGCTAGCGTCGATATCGTGGCGCTGCGCATGGCCCCCGAAGCTCAGCATCTGCAGGTGCTGTTGCACCGTCGTGAGCGTGAACCGCACGCCGGCCAGTGGGCCCTGCCCGGGGTGATCGTCAATGGCCGCACCCCCGACACCAGCCTGGAAGCTGCCGCCGAACGCGCGCTGCGCGAGAAAACCCAGGTAGTACCTTGCTACATGGAACAGGTGGGCACCGAGGGCAATGCTTTCCGCGACCCGCGTGGATGGTCACTCAGCACCTATTACCTGGCATTGCTTGATCCGAGGCAGGTCGTCGAAGGCGAGCAACTGGCGTTTTTCGACTTGAACAGCGTATTGGCGCGCAAGGTGCTGTTGCCCTTTGATCATAACCTGCTGGTGGAGCGCGCCCGTGAGCGGCTGGCGGCGAAGACGGTGTACAGCAGCCTGCCGCTGTACCTGCTGGCGGAGAAGTTCACTGTGCTGGATGCGCTAGGTGCGGTGCAGGCTTGCCTGGGGCAGGCGGTGAACAACACCTCGCTGCGCAAACGCCTGGAGCGCTTGCGCGAGCTGGGGTGGGTGAGTGATACCGGTGAGAAGAACCAGCCGAGGCTGGGTAGGCCGCAGCAGTTGTATCGATACACACCACAGGGGGAGCGGGCGTTCATGTTTGATCGCAGTCTGCTGCCTGAGGGCGCTTAGTCGCCTGTATCTGTGCGTGCAGCGGTTGGCATCCTGTTGATCCGCGGGTGCCTTGCTGCACCGCGTCACTCGTCGCCGTAGTTCATGATCGACAACAGGCGGATGGGTACCTGCACCAGCTTCTCGGGGCCGTGCGGGGTCTCGCCGTCGAAAGTCAGGCTGTCGCCCGCCTGCATGTGATAGAGCTGGTTGCCGTGGCGGTACACCAGTTCACCCTCCAGCAGGTGGAGGAACTCGGTGCCGGGGTGGGCGAAGGTCGGGAACTCTTCGCTGGCGTCATCCATGGTCACCATGTACGCCTCGAAGTTCTTCTTCGGCCCCCTGGCGTGGTTGAGCAAATGGTAGGTGTGGCCTTTCTCGGTACCGCGGCGCACCACCTCCAGCCCTTCACCGGCTTTCACCAACAAGGCATTACCGTCGGGCTGGTCATATTGGCTGAACAGCTTGGCCATCGGCATGCCCAGCACGTCGCACAGGCGGCTGAGGGTGTCGAGGCTGGTGGACACCTGGGCGTTCTCGATCTTGCTCAGCATGCCTTGGCTGATGCCGGCGATGCGCGCCACGTCGGCGAGCTTGAGGGACTGGGCCTGGCGCTGGCGCTTGATCTGCAAGCCCAGGTACTGCTCCAGACGAAGGCGCGGTTCGGTTTCGGTTGGCATCGAATGTCCTGCACGGTTTCAGTTCAAGAATAATGTTTTCGCACTAGGAAAGTGCGAAATGGCAGCTGCGGTGGACGCATCTTTCCTCGGGTGAAAACAAGTTTCCCATAAACGGAGCGTGGAAATCTGCTTGGTTTTGGGTTGTCGGTGCCGGCCTCTTCGCGGGTAAACCCGCTGCCACAAGCCCGCGAAGAGGCCCGAACAGGCAACACAAGGTTGCACCTGAATGAAGTTGGCAAGCGCATTGCATTCCTGTGAGGAAAGTAAGTTTCTCTTGCGGAATCATTGCCCCTTGCTCAGGAGTGTCCAACCCATGTTGCCAGCAGAAACCCAGCGCACCCTCGATCAGCACGGCATCAAGTACGTGCTGGCGCAGTTCGTCGATATCCATGGCTCGGCGAAGACCAAATCGGTGCCGGTCTCGGGCCTGAAGATGGTGGCCGAGGAGGGCGCCGGCTTTGCCGGGTTCGCCATCTGCGGCATGGGCATGGAACCGCACGGCCCCGATTTCATGGCCCGCGGCGACCTTTCGACCTTGATCCCGGTACCCTGGCAGCCGGGGTACGGCCGGGTGGTGTGTGTAGGCCACGTGAACGGCCAACCCTGGCCCTACGACAGCCGCTACGTGTTGCAGCAGCAGGTGCAGCGCCTGGCTGACAAAGGCTGGACCCTGAACACCGGCCTTGAGCCCGAGTTCAGCCTGTTCCGCCGCGACGAGGAGGGCAAGCTGCAACTGGTGGACGCTTCCGACAACCTCGACAAGCCCTGCTACGACTACAAAGGCCTGTCGCGCTCGCGGCTGTTCCTCGAGCGGCTGACCGAGGCGTTGCAGCCGGTGGGCTTCGACATCTATCAGATCGACCACGAGGACGCCAACGGCCAGTTCGAGATCAACTACACCTACAGCGACGCCATGGAGTCGGCCGACCGCTTCACCTTCTTCCGCATGGCCGCCGGCGAGATCGCCAACGACCTGGGGATGATCTGCTCGTTCATGCCCAAGCCCGACCCCAAGCGCGCCGGCAATGGCATGCACTTCCACCTGTCGCTGGCCAGCAGCACCAACAAGAACCTGTTCCATGACCCGTCCGACAGCAGCGGCATGGGCCTGTCGAAGCTGGCCTACCACTTTGCCGCGGGCCTGCTGGCCCATGGCCCGGCGCTGTGCGCCTTCGCTGCGCCCACGGTCAACTCGTACAAGCGCCTGGTGGTCGGCCGCTCGCTGTCCGGCGCCACCTGGGCCCCGGCGTTTGTCGCCTACGGCGCCAACAACCGCTCGGCGATGGTGCGTATCCCCTATGGCCGCCTGGAGTTCCGCCTGCCGGATGCTGGCTGCAACCCGTACCTGGTCACCGCCGCGATCATCGCCGCCGGCCTCGATGGCATCGACCGTCAGCTGGAGCCGGGCGAGATGTGCAACGAGAACCTCTACAACCTGAGCCTGGAAGAGATTGCCGCACGCGGTATCAAGACCTTGCCGCAGTCGTTGAAGGAAGCCGCCGACGCCCTGGAGGCCGATCCGCTGTTCCGCGAAGTGCTGGGCGGCGAGATCGTCGACGAGTTCATCAAGCTCAAGCGCATGGAGTGGGTGGAGTACTGCCGCCATGTCTCCGACTGGGAAATCCAGCGTTACACCGAGTTCTTCTGACCGCCCCCAATCCCTTGGGCGGCCAGCACGAAAACGGTTGCCCACTGCCTAGTAAGGAGCATCACCATGTGTGGAATCGTAGGTCTGTACCTGAAAAAGCCCGAGCTGGAAGCCCAGCTCGGCAAGCTCTTCGAACCCATGCTCGAAGCCATGACCGACCGTGGCCCGGACAGCGCCGGTTTTGCCATCTACGGCGACGAAGTGGCCGATGGCTGGGTCAAGCTCACCCTGCAGGCCACTGACATCAACTACCCCTGGGCGGCCCTGATGGGCCAGCTGGAAGGGCGCCTGGGCTGCTCGCTGGACTGGTTCCAGAACGCCAGCGCCGCCGTGCTCAAGGTGCACACCGGCGAGGCGTCGGCCCGCCATGCCCTGAGCGAACTGGCCCCTGACGTGCGCATCATGAGCGCCGGACAGAGCATCGAGATCCTCAAGGGCATGGGCCTGCCGGCGGAAATCTCCAGCCGCTTCGGCCTGGCCGGAATGAAAGGCAGCCACATCATCGGCCATACCCGCATGGCCACCGAAAGCGCCGTGACCATGGAGGGCAGCCACCCGTTCTCCACCGGCGCCGACCTGTGCCTGGTGCACAACGGTTCGCTGTCCAACCACTTCCGCCTGCGCCAGGAGCTCAAGCGCGAAGGTATCTGCTTCGAGACCGACAACGACACCGAAGTGGCCGCCGGCTACCTGACCTGGCGCCTGCAGCAGGGCGACAGCCTGGCCCAGGCCCTGGATGGCGCCCTTGAGGACCTCGATGGCTTCTTCACCTTCGCCATCGGCACCCGCAATGGCTTTGCCGTGATCCGCGACCCGATCGCCTGCAAGCCCGCCGTGCTGGCCGAGACCGATGACTACGTGGCCATGGCCTCGGAGTACCAGGCGTTGGCCAGCCTGCCGGGCATCGAGAACGCCAAGGTCTGGGAACCGACCCCGGCCACCCTGTACGTCTGGGAACGCGAAGGCGCCTGACCTGCCACCGAACCACTGGAGAACCACATGAAGACGATCGACCTTTCCAGCACCTCGGTGCGAGTCCTCAACCAGTCCTTGCACGGTGAGGTGCAGGACCACGAATGGCGGGTGACCCACCCCGACGGCAAGCACAACCTGGCCGTGGGCATCAACGCCGCAGTGGCCGTGGATATCGAAGGCCACGCCGGCTACTACTGCGCCGGCATGAACCAGCAGGCCAGCGTCACCGTGCATGGCAACGTCGGTGTCGGCGTGGCCGAGAACATGATGTCCGGCTCGGTGCGGGTCAAGGGCAGCGCCTCCCAGGCCGCCGGCGCCACCGCCCACGGCGGGCTGCTGGTGATCGAGGGCGACGCCGGCGCGCGTTGCGGTATTTCCATGAAGGGCGTGGATATCGTCGTCGGCGGCAGCATCGGCCACATGAGCTGCTTCATGGGCCAGGCGGGGCGTTTGGTGGTGTGTGGCGATGCCGGCGATGCGCTGGGCGATTCGCTGTACGAGGTGCGCATCTACGTCAAAGGTGCGGTGCAGTCGCTGGGCTCGGACTGCATCGAGAAAGAGATGCGCGCCGAGCACTTGCAAGAGCTGCAGGAACTGCTGAACAAGGCCGGCCTGGACCACAAGGCTGCCGATTTCAAACGCTACGGCTCGGCTCGCCAGCTGTACAACTTCAAAGTCGACAACGCCAGCGCGTACTGATTCAGGAGCATTCCCATGAGCGAGCAATTCCCCCCGGTACTGCGTGAGTCGGCCACCTTCGATCGCCTGACCATCCAGGAAATCCAGCGTGCTGCCGAAACCGGCATCTACGACATCCGCGGTGGTGGCACCAAGCGCCGCGTGCCGCACTTCGACGACCTGCTGCTGCTCGGTGCCAGCGTGTCGCGCTACCCGCTGGAAGGCTACCGCGAGAAGTGCGGCACCGATGTGTTGCTGGGCACCCGCTTCGCCAAGAAGCCGATCCACCTGAAGATACCGGTGACCATCGCCGGCATGAGCTTCGGCGCGCTGTCGGCCAACGCCAAAGAGGCGCTTGGCCGTGGTGCGACCATCGCCGGCACCAGCACCACCACGGGCGACGGCGGCATGACGCCGGAAGAGCGCGGCCAGTCCCAGCACCTGGTGTACCAGTACCTGCCGTCGCGCTACGGCATGAACCCCGATGACCTGCGCAAGGCCGATGCCATCGAGATCGTCCTCGGCCAGGGTGCCAAGCCGGGCGGTGGCGGCATGCTGCTGGGCATGAAGGTGACCGAGCGCGTGGCCGGCATGCGCACCTTGCCGATCGGCGTCGACCAGCGCAGCGCCTGCCGCCACCCGGACTGGACCGGCCCGGATGACCTGGCGATCAAGATTGCCGAGATCCGCGAGATCACCGACTGGGAAAAACCCATCTACGTGAAGATCGGCGCCAGCCGCCCGTACTACGACGTAAAGCTGGCGGTGAAGGCCGGTGCCGATGTGATCGTGCTCGACGGCATGCAGGGCGGTACCGCCGCGACTCAGGAAGTGTTCATCGAGCACGTTGGCATCCCCATCTTGCCGGCCATTCCACAGGCAGTGCAGGCGCTGCAGGAAATGGGCATGCACCGCAAGGTGCAGCTGATCGTCTCCGGTGGTATTCGCAACGGTGCCGACGTGGCCAAGGCCATGGCCCTCGGGGCTGATGCGGTGGCCATTGGCACTGCGGCGTTGATCGCGCTGGGTGACAACCACCCGCGGCTGGATGCCGAACTGAAGAAGATCGGCTCGGCGGCCGGTTTCTATGACGACTGGCAAAACGGCCGCGACCCGGCCGGCATTACCACCCAGGACCCGGAACTGGCCGGGCGCCTGAACCCGGAGGAGGCCGGGCGCCGTCTGGCCAACTACCTGCGGGTGCTGGTGCTGGAGGCGCAGACCATGGCGCGGGCGTGTGGCAAGTCGCACTTGCACAACCTCGACCCGGAGGACCTGGTGGCGTTGACCGTGGAGGCTGCGGCGATGGCGCGAGTGCCTTTGGCGGGGACTGCCTGGGTGCCGGGGCAGGCGCGGTACTGAGTTATCGGTAATTGGGGCCGCTTTGCGGCCCATTCGCGGCACAAGGCCGCTCCTGCAGGGGACCGCGTCTCTGTGCCTGCGCGGCCCCCTGCAGGAGCGGCCTTGTGTCGCGATGGGCTGCAAGGCAGCCCAAGGGCACCCCCACCATTCACACAGGAGTGACTCCATGAAGCACCTCACCCTCGCTGTAATGTTGTTGGCCCTGACCACCCGGGCCCACGCCGCCGACCCCACCCTGGACACCGGCAACACCGCCTGGATGATCTGCGCCGCGATGTTCGTGCTGATGATGTGCATCCCGGGCCTGGCACTGTTCTACGGTGGCATGGTGCGGGCCAAGAACCTCCTCTCGGTGTTCACCCAGCTGTTCGCCGTTGCCGGGGTGATCGGCATTCTCTGGGTGCTGTTCGGCTATAGCCTGGTGGTAGACACCACCGGCATGGTCGAGGGGCAGTTGACCGTCAACAGTTTCATCGGCGGGCTGGACAAGGCGCTGATGCTGGACATCGGCCATGACAGCCTGGTCGGTAGCATCCCCGAAGGCGTGTTCGCGGTGTTCCAGCTGACCTTCGCCATCATCACCCCGGCGCTGATTGCCGGTGGTTTTGCCGAGCGCATGAAGTTCAGTGCTTCATTGCTGTTCATGGCCGCCTGGTTCGTGCTGGTGTATGCGCCGATCGCGCATATGGTCTGGGGCGGGCCGGGGGCATTGTTGGTCGACTGGGGCGTGCTGGACTTTGCCGGTGGTACCGCCGTGCATATCAACTCCGGTGTGGCAGCGCTGGCTGCGGCCTTGATGCTGGGCAAGCGCAGGGGCTACCCGCAGGTGGCCATGCCGCCGCACAACCTCGGTTTCACCCTGGTGGGCGCCGGGCTGCTGTGGGTGGGCTGGTTCGGCTTCAACGTCGGCTCGGGGCTGGCGGCCAACCAGGCGGCGGGGGTGGTGATGCTGGCGACCATGGTGGCGGCCTGTGCGGGGATTGTCGGCTGGTTGCTGACCGAGAAGGTGGCGCATGGTCGGCCGACGGCCTTGGGTGCAGCTTCAGGGGCTTTGGCAGGGTTGGTCGGGATTACCCCGGCCTGTGCATTTGTCGGGCCGCTGGGCGCGCTGGTGATCGGGCTGTTGACCGGGGCCATCTGCTTCTTTGCCGTGACCCGGTTGAAGCAGGCGCTGGGCTACGACGACAGCCTGGATGTGTTCGGCCTGCATGGCGTGGGCGGAATGGTCGGCGCGATCCTTACCGGGGTCTTTGCCGCGCCTTCGTTGGGCGGTTATGTGGAGGGTGCGTCACCCGTCGGGCAGGCATTGGTGCAATTTAAGGGGGTGGCGTTCACCTTCGTGTATTGCTTTGTAGTGAGTTGGGCGATTCTGGGGGCGATCGAGCTGACCATCGGGCTGCGGGCCAGCCGGGAAGAGGAAGAACAGGGGCTGGACCTTGCGGAGCACAATGAGCGGGCCTACAACCTCTGACTGATGTGTTGCCTGTACCGGCCTGTTCGCGGGTAAACCCGCTCCCACAGGGAAAGCACATATCCGAAGACGTGCGATATCACTGTGGGAGCGGGTTCACCCGCGAAGTGGCCGGTACAGTTTGAATCAATGCCCCATGGCCACCTTGGCGCTCATCTGACGGCGACGGTAGGCGCTGTCACGGCTGGCCAGCCACCAGTACAGCGGCGAAGTAACGGCCAACCCCACCAGCCACGACAGGTCCGCTCCGTTGATATGTTCGGAAATCGGCCCGACATACAGCGGCGTGTTCATGAACGGGATCTGCACCACGATGCCCACGGCATAGGCAATCAGCGCCTGCGGGTTGTAGCGCCCGTAGATGCCGCCATCGACCTGGAAGATCGACTGGATATCGTAGTCACCCTTGTGGATGGCATAGAAGTCGATCAGGTTGATCGCTGTCCACGGCACCAGCACCACCAGCAGCACCAGCACCATGTCGACGAAGTGGCCGATGAAGTCCGCCGAGGCGAACACCGCCACCACGCAGCAGGCCGTCAGCACTACCAGCGACAGCACGGCGCGGCTCTTGGCGGTGGGGATCCAGCGGTGGGCGAAGGTTTGCACCAGGGTGATGATCGACAGCACGGCGCCATACAGGTTGAGGGCGTTGTGGCTGATCACGCTGAGCAGGAACAGCACCAGCATGATCGGGCCGAGGGTGCCGGTGGCCAGCTTGACCGCGTCCATGGTGTCCATGCCGGCCGGGATCGCCAGCACCGCCACGGCGCCGAAGATGAACGACAGGCTCGAACCCAGGGCCGAGCCCAGGTAGGTAGTCCAGAACGTCGAGCTGACCTTCACATCCGCCGGCAGGTAGCGCGAGTAGTCCGACACGTAGGGCGCAAAGGCGATCTGCCACAGCGCCGCCAGCGACACGGTGGCCAGCCAGCCGGCCAGGTTGAAGCCGCCGCGGGTGAGAAAGTCGTCGCTTTGCACGTGGCTGAAGATGTAGCCGAAACCGACCACGATGCCGATACCCAGCACCCAGGTGCCGATGCGGTTGAGCACGTGGATGAAGCGGTAGCCGATGATGCCGATGATGCCCGAGCCCAGTGCACCGATGACGATGCCCACCGGTACCGGCACGGCATCGACCACGCCGTGCAGCGACTTGCCGGCGAGGACGATGTTGGAGGCGAAGAAGCCGATGTACATGACCCCGGCGATCACCACCACCAGCAGCGCGCCGAGCGAGCCGAACTGGGCGCGGCTCTGGATCATCTGCGGGATGCCCATCTGCGGGCCCTGGGCCGAGTGCAGCGCCATCAGTACACCACCAACCAGGTGGCCGACCAGGATGGCGACGATGCCCCACACCAGGTTCAGGTGGAACAGTTGCACACCCAGTGCACCGGTGACGATGGGCAGCGGCGCGATGTTGCCGCCGAACCACAGTGTGAACAGATCCCTTACCTTTCCATGGCGGTCTTGCGGGGGCACGTAGCCGATCGTGTGTTTTTCTATGAGGGGTGCCGAATTGGCTGCACTGGTCATGACTGACTCCAAGGCAAGGTAGGGCATTGGGAGCTGCCCGGGGGCGTGCCGGCGAAGGGCGACGCGTTCTTGTTGGAGCGATGATGCGGGGCGCGGGGATAACGAGAAATTAGTAAATATGTGCCCATAAACCTTAAAAAACCTAAGGCTGACAAAAGGTCAAGCGGAGGACGGTAGCAAGGAGGGTGCCAGGGAGCGGGAGGGCTTGGGCTAGCGGGGTTCGGACCTTGTGGAGGCGAGAGGTGGTGTGCTTTGGTGGGGCGCCGTGCACGTTTTCAGGGCAGATAAAAAGGTTGCCAGTGCCGGCCCTTTCGCGGGTGAACCCGCTCCCACCTCGGCCGCATTGATTTCAAGTCATGCGCAGTACCTGTGGGAGCGGGTTCACCCGCGAAATGGCCGGCACTGGCAACAACGCTACATCGGCAACAACCGATCCTGAATCACCTCTTTCATCACCAGCGTCGAACTCAAGCGCTTCACATTGGGAATGCTGGTCAGCTGCTCGTCATACAGTTTCTGGAACGCTGGCAAATCCTTGGCCACCACATGCAGCAGGTAATCCGGGTCGCCAAACAGCCGCTGCGCCTCGACGATCTGCGGGATCTCGGCCAGCGCCGCTTCAAAGTCCGCTACCGGCTGACGAGTGACTTCGCGCAAGGTCACGAACACCAGCGCGGCAAAGTTCAGCCCCAGGGCGCTCGGCGCCAAGCGGGCGTGATAGCCAAGAATCGCCCCGGATTCCTCCAGCGCCTTCAAGCGCCGATGGCAGGGCGACAGGCTCAGCCCCACACGGTCGGCCAACTCGGTCACAGATAGCCGACCGTCCTTTTGCAGCTCGGCAAGAATTTTTCGATCAGTCCTGTCCATCAAGAAGAATCTTCCAGCAATTGAGGGCTGTTGGGGAATATACGAAAGAAAATCCCTCGGCGGAATCCGTAATCTTTCGACATCCCAAAGCAGTGGAAAAAGGAAGATTCAAGTGGCTCTCAGTGTTCTGACGGCGTTCTGGGCCGTGTCGATGCTGTTCGTGATTACCCCGGGCGCGGACTGGGCCTACGCCATTTCGGCCGGCATGCGCGGGCGCTGGGTGATGCCTGCGGTGGCGGGAATGCTGTCGGGGCATTTCCTCGCGACCCTGGTGGTGGCGGCCGGGGTCGGCAGCCTGCTGGCCGGCCACCCGCTGGCGCTCACCTTGCTGACGCTGGCGGGGTGCAGCTACCTGCTTTGGCTCGGTGGCAACCTGCTGCTGAGCCCCGCATTGCCGGCGGCCGGGCAGGATGGTGCGGGGGAGTCGGGTTCCCGCTGGGCGTTGAAAGGGTTTTGCGTCAGTGGCCTGAACCCGAAAGTGTTCCTGCTGTTCCTGGCCCTGTTGCCGCAGTTCACAGACCCGCAGTCGAGCTGGCCGGTGCCGTTGCAGATCTTGCTGCTGGGCCTGGTCCACCTGTGCAGCTCGCTGGTGATCTACTCGCTGGTCGGTTATGGCGCCAAAGCCGTGCTGAGCACCCGGCCGGGGGCGGCGAAGCTGGTTGGCCGGGTGTCGGGGGTGGCGATGATCACGGTGGCCCTGGGTTTGATAGCCGGTCAAATAGGTTGAATTCACTGGCCTCATCGCCGGCAAGCCAGCTCCCACAAGAACCCCGCATGGCTCAGGCCTGGCAGTGAACCCGTTGACCGTCACGCCTCAGGCGGTGGCTCCTGGGGCAGGTACAGGGTAAACGTGGTGCCCTGGCCCAGGACGCTGTTCACCTGCACATCGCCCCCGGACTGCCTGGCAAAACCGAACACCTGCGACAGCCCGAGCCCGGTGCCTTCGCCCGGCGCCTTGGTGGTGAAGAACGGGTCGAAGATGCGCTCCAGCAGTTCGGTGGCAATGCCGACACCGCTGTCGCTCACCGAGATCGCGGCGAACGGGCCCGGCTGTGGCGCCTGGCCGCGCAGGGCGGGCAGGCGCTGGTCGGCCTGCAGGCGCAGCTGCAAGGTGCCTTCGCCGGCCATGGCATCGCGGCCGTTGAGCATCAGGTTGATCACTGCGGTTTCCAGCTGGTTGAGGTCGGCGCGGATATGGCAAGGTGCCTGCGGCAACTCCAGCTCGACCTGGATCCGCGCACCAGTGGCCGTGTCGAGCATGTCGGCCATGGCCTCCAGCCTTGGCCCGGCCTCGAACACTTGCGGGCTCAAGGCCTGGCGACGGGCGAAGGCCAGCAACTGGCCGGTCAGCCTGGTACCGCGGTCGACGGTGTCGGACATGGTCTTGAGGTAGCGCTCGCGGCGCTGTGCGTCGAGGTTGGGGCGCTGCAGAAAATGCAGCGACGAGCGAATGATGGTCAGCAGGTTGTTGAAATCATGGGCCACGCCGCCTGTGAGTTGGCCGATGGCTTCGAGCTTCTGGGCCTGGCGCAGCACGGCTTCTGTGTGCAGCAGCTGGCTGGTGCGTTCTTCCACGCGCTGTTCGAGGGTGGCATTCAGCGCCTCCAGTGCCGCCATGGCTTCGCGAACTTCGGCGTGGGCCTGTACCCGCTGGATGTGCGCCCAGGAGCGCTCTGTGACTTCGCTGATCAGCGCCTGTTCGTAGTGGGTCCACTCCCGTGGCGCCTTGTCGTGGATGGCCATCAGCGCAGTCAGCCGACCGCCTTTGATCAGGGGCATGCAAATGGTCGCAGTAATGCCGATGGCCTGGAAGGTGGCAGCTTCCTGCGGGGGCAACTCGCTCAGGTTGTCCTGGATGACCAACGGCAGGCCACTGCGCAGGCGTCCGAGCGCCAGCGTGCCGAAATCCTGCAACCGATAGCGGCCCAACAGATGCGGCGAGCCGGGCGCCACGGAGTCACCACAGATGGTGAAACCGTCTTCGTCTGGTTCCATCACCGCATAGGCGCAACTCGACAGTTGCAGGTGCTCGACCAGCATGCGCGTGGTAGTGGCAAGGATCTGGTCCGGGTCGGTAGAGTCGGCCACGGCGCGGCCCAGGTTGTCGAGAAAGTTCAGGCGCTGGTTGGCAAGCACGCTGGTGGTGGTTTCGGTAACGGTATCCAGCATGCCCAGCACCTTGCCGTCGTGGTCGCGGATGGGGCTGTAGCAGAAGGTGAAATAGGCCTTTTCGGGGCCACCGTTGCGGTCGATGACGAGCGGGAAGTCTTCTATATACACCGCCTCGCCAGCCAGAGCACGGTTGGCCAAGTGGCCGATATCGGCCCAGGCCTCCTGCCACACAGCGCGGAAGGGGATACCCAGGGCTGAGGGCTTTTGTCCGAGGATCTGCGAGAAAGCGTCGTTGTGCAGGGTGAGCAGGTCAGGGCCCCAGAGCACGGCTTGCGGGAAGCGTGAGGCCAGGCACAGAGCCAGGCTGGTTTTCAGCGGGTCGGGCCAATGCTCCAGCGGGCCCAGCGGGGTGGCAGCCCAATCGTGGTTGCGGATGCGCTCGGCCATCAGCCCGCCGCCGTCTAGCCATTTTGCCATGTGCTCTGCTGGTCCTTTTGCGTAAGGCCTTAAGGGTGCATCCAGAATAGACGTTTGGCGAGAATTTTTGGTGGCTGTACCGGCCTCTTCGCGGGTAAACCCGCTCCTGAAGGAATAGCATGTTGCTCAAGGTGTGTACTTTACCTGCAGGGGGGCGGGTTTACCCTCGAAGAGGCCGGCCCCGGCTAGCGAATGAAGTGCACCTTGCCAGTGTCGTCATTGCCCATGTAGATGCCATAAACCCCGGCCTGCCGCTCGAGGATATAACGCTCGAGAATCTGCCGGATTGCCGGGTAGTAGATTTCGTCCCACGGGATCTCGTCCGGCTCGAAAAACCTGTACGCCAGCGTTTCCGTCCCGTACTGCCCGGTTTCCTCGGTGGCGATGGCGCGGAAGATGATGTAGACCTCGCTGATCTTCGGCACGCTGAAGATCGAGTACGGCGAGACGATCTCGGCGCGTACGCCGCTTTCTTCCCAGACCTCGCGCAGGGCTGCCTGCTCGGTGGTTTCGCCGGCCTCCATGAACCCGGCCGGCAAGGTCCAGGTGCCGGGGCGCGGGGGGATGGCGCGCTGGCACAGCAGGTACTTGCCATCACGCTCGATGATGCAGCCGGCGATGATCTTCGGGTTGATGTAGTGGATGTAGCCGCAGCCTGTGCAGTGCAGGCGTTCGTGGGTGTCGCCTGTGGGAACGCCCCGGGCCAGTTCCGTGGTGCAGTGCGGGCAGTAGCGCGGGGCGTTGGGCATGATCGCTGGCCTGTGGGTGGCTTAAATGCGTGGGTCCTTCAAGGCCAGGGGCTCGACCATCTCGCGCACCTTGACGTTGTCATCCTGCTTCTGGCGCAGGTAGTCCAGGGCCACCTTGGCGGCGGCGCGGACGTGGTCGACCGAGGCCTGATGGGCTACCAGCGGGTCGCCGCTCTTGATCGCCTCGACGATCTTTTCCATTTCGCGGTTGCTGGCGCCGCGGCGGTTCTCCTGCGACACCGAGGTGGCACGCAGGTAGCTGATGCGCGCCTGCAACTGGCGTAGCTGCTGGGCCGCCACCTGGTTGCCGGAGCCTTCCAGCAGCACATCGTAGAAACCTTGTACCGAGTCCAGCACCTGTTGCAGTTCGCCTTCTTCGAGGGCTTCGCGGTTGACCTCCAGCGCCCGTTCCAGGGCGCGGATGTCCTTGGCCTTGGCGTTTAGGGTGAACAGCTGCACGATCAGGCCTTCGAGCACGCAGCGCAGCTCGTAGATGTCGCGGGCGTCTTCCAGGGTGATGATGGCCACGCGCGGGCCCTTGGCGTCGGCGAATTCCACCAGGCCTTCGGATTCCAGGTGGCGCAGGGCTTCACGCACCGAGGTGCGGCTGACGCCGAGGCGGTCGCAGAGGTCGCGCTCGACCAGGCGGTCGCCTGGCAGCAGGTGGAAGTTCATGATCGCGGCGCGCAGCTTGTCGAGCACGATTTCGCGCAGGGTAACGGGGTTGCGGTTGACCTTGAAGCTGTCGTCGAGTGGCTGGCGTTTCATCAAGTGCGCTCTTAAAGAGGCTGCCCGGCCGCAACCGCAACAGCACCACGAACCTTGGGTGCTCCTTGCGTGGGTTCGAACAGCCCGGTGTTAACGGGTTGACTCCGCATCGGCTTCAGCGAACGCTTCGCGGGCCAGGCGGAAACTGTCCACCGCCGCGGGCACGCCGCAATAAATGCCGACCTGGAGCAGGATCTCGCGAATCTGTTCACGGCTCAGGCCATTACGCAAGGCGCCGCGAATGTGCAGCTTGAGCTCGTGGGGCCGGTTGAGCGCGGAAATCATGGCCAAGTTTATCATGCTGCGCTCTTTGAGCGACAAGCCTTCGCGGCCCCAGATGTGGCCCCAGCAGTATTCGGTGACCAGCTCCTGCAATGGCCTGGTGAAGTCGTCGGCGTTCTGGATCGAGCGGTTGACGTAGTCCTCGCCCAGCACCTGGGTGCGGATCTGCAGGCCTTTTTCGTACTTTTCATTGCTCATGTGCAGTACTCCGGAATAAAACGGGGGACGCAACCGAGGGTGAGACGGTAGCGCGGCCCCTAAAAAAAGGGTGAAACAGGGGCCGCTGTGCGGCCCATCGCCGGCAAGCCAGCTCCCACAGATACAGCGCAGGGCCACAGGCCTGTGGAATCCCTGTGGGAGCTGGCTTGCCGGCGATGGGCTGCACGGCAGCCCCGGCGATCTCAAGGTCAGCCCAGGGGCGGCAGGGCGCCCAGCTTGCCCTTGTGATAGACCATTGGCGTCACCGGCTCGGCCGGCAGCACCAGGTTCTTCACCGCGCCGACGATGATCGCGTGGTCACCGCCGTCGTACTCGCGCCACAGTTCGCACTCGATGATCGCCGTGGCCTTGGCCAGCAGCGGGTTGCCCAGCTCGCTCAGGTGCCAGTCGATGCCTTTGGCCTTGTCCTTGCCCTTGCCGGCGAAGGCATAGGCCTCGGCGGTCTGGTCGGCAGACAGCAGGTGAATCGCGAACTGCTTGCTGTCACGCAGGATGGGGTAGGTGTCGGAGGCGTAGTTGGGGCAGAACAGCACCAGCGCCGGGTCGATCGACAGCGCGCTGAACGCGCTGGCAGTGATGCCGACGATGCCGCCGTCGGCGTCGAGGGTGGTGACCACCGTGACGCCGGATGGGAAGGAGCCCATCACGTCTTTGTAGATGCCTGGTTCGATCATCTTGTGCTACCTCTTAGCGCATCACAAACGGGTCGGGCATCGGCGCGGTGGACAGGTTGATCCACACCGTCTTCAGCTCGGTATAGGCCAGCACCGAATCGATGCCGCTCTCACGGCCGTAGCCGCTGTTCTTGAACCCGCCGATCGGCGCCATGGCCGACACGGCACGGTAGGTGTTGACCCAGATGATCCCCGAACGCACGTCGCGGGCCAGGCGGTGGGCACGGCCCAGGTCGCGGGTCCAGATGCCGGCGGCCAGGCCGAACTGCGAGTCGTTGGCGATGGCCAGGGCCTCTTCCTCGGTCTTGAAGCGGATTACCGCAGCAACCGGGCCGAACACCTCTTCCTGCATGATGGTCATCGAGTTGCTGTCGCACTCGAACAGGGTCGGCTCGTAGAACCAGCCGTCACCCTCGACCTCGGCACGTTTGCCGCCCATGTGCAGCTTGGCGCCTTCGGCCTTGGCAGCGGCAACCAGGCCTTCGACCACGGCCAGCTGCTGCGCGGTGGCCATGGGGCCCATTTCGCTGGCGTCGTCCTGCGGGTTGCCGATGCGGATGCGCTTGGCGCGGGCGATCAGGCGTTCCACGAATTCGTCGAAGATCTCGTCCTGCACCAGCAGGCGAGAGCCTGCCACGCAGCTTTGCCCGGAGGCGGCATAAATGCCGGCCACGGCGCCGTTGATGGCGCTGTCCAGGTCGGCGTCGGCGAAGATGATGTTCGGCGACTTGCCGCCCAGCTCCAGCGACAGCTTGGCGAAGTTCTCGGCGCTGCTGCGCACCACGTGGCGGGCGGTGGCGGCGCCGCCGGTAAAGGCAATCTTGCGCACCAGCGGGTGGCGGGTCAGCGCCGCGCCGGTGCTGGGGCCGTAGCCGGTGACCACGTTGACCACGCCTGGCGGGAAGCCGGCTTCGAGGGCCAGGCGGGCCAGCTCGAGGATGGTCGCCGAGGCGTGCTCGGACGGCTTGAGCACGATGGTATTGCCGGCGGCCAGGGCCGGGGCCAGCTTGATCGCAGTGAGGTACAGCGGGCTGTTCCACGGGATGATCCCGGCCACCACGCCGATCGGCTCGTGCACGGTGTAGGCGAACAGGTCGGGCTTGTCCAGCGGCAGGGTGCCGCCTTCAAGCTTGTCGGCAAGGCCTGCGGTGTAGTGGAAGAACTCTGGCAGGTAGCCGACCTGGCCGCGGGTTTCGCGGATCAGCTTGCCGTTGTCACGGCTTTCCAGTTGGGCCAGGTGTTCCTTGTTTTCGGCAATCAGGTCACCCAGGCGACGCAGCAGCTTGCCGCGCGCGGTGGCGGTGATGC
The DNA here is from genome assembly GCF_015680405.1 of Pseudomonas pudica. Taxonomy (GTDB): domain Bacteria; phylum Pseudomonadota; class Gammaproteobacteria; order Pseudomonadales; family Pseudomonadaceae; genus Aquipseudomonas; species Aquipseudomonas pudica. The sequence goes on along the minus strand of NZ_JADLJS010000003.1, from coordinate 32,412 downwards.
TGCGCCACTCCTTGCTGTCGAAGGCACGCTGGGCGGCCTGCACGGCCAGCTCCACATCGGCCTCGTCGGCGTCGGGCAGTTGCGCCCAGGCCTGGGCGGTGGCCGGGTTGAGGCTGTCGAAGGTCTTGCCGCTCTGGGCATCGCGCCATTGGCCGTCGATGCACATCTGGAAACGAACGAGGGTCATGCAACAATCCCCTTGGCGGATTCGGTGAGGGTGCGGGCTTGCGCGAGGAAGTCCAGCAGCATCTTGTTGACTTCACGCGGTGCTTCCACCGGCATCATATGCCGTTGCTCGGCGAGGACCACGCTATGCGCGCCAGGAATGCTGGCGGCGAGCTGGCGGGTCATGGCCGGGGTGGATCCCGAGTCGAGTTCGCCGGTGGCGATCAGCGTCGGCACCTGGATACTGGCCAGGTCGGCGGCGCGGTACATGTCCTGGGTGGCGAACAGCGAGTAAGTGGTGTGGTAGCCCTGCGGGTCGTTGCTCGCCAGCACCTGGCGAATGGCAGCGACCTGCGCCGGGTTGGCAGCCTTGTATTCTCGGCTGAACCAGCGGTCGAGCGCGGCGTCGACGTTGGCATCAGGGCCCAGCTGCGCAGCCTGGGCGGCGCGGGCGATAACGCCGGCACTCTGCTCGGGGGTGCGGTTGAACACGCTGTTGAGCACTACCAGTGCGGCCAGGCGCTGCGGGTAGCCGAGGGCGAACGCCCGGGCGACCAGGCCACCCATGGAGAAGCCGATCACGGTGGCTTGCGCGATCTGCAGGTGGTCGAGCAGTTCGACGAGCTGGGCAGCATAGCCTTCCAGGCCGATGTCGGCGGCTGGCAGCGCGCTCTGGCCGTGGCCGAGCATGTCGTAGGCGATGACGCGGTAGTCGTTGGCCAGGCCAACGAACTGACCACCCCACATTTCCTTGTTCAGGCCCACGCCGTGGATCAGTACCACGGGTTGGCCCTGGCCGACGGACAGGTAGCTGGTGCCGGCGGGTGTGCGTTCAGCGACAGGCTGAATCATGGAGGGCGCTCCTTGAAGGTCGGGCGCGGCGGGTAAGCACGCCACGCCCCGGCCCGTCTTGGTTGTTGTTATTGAGCGTTGGCTTTTTCGGCGGCCAGTTCTTCCAGGTCGATATAGCGGTTACCGATGCGCGGGTGCAGGCGGCCGCCGTCGGAGGCGCCCAGGACCACGACGATTTCATCGGCACGCGGGGCATCTTCGATCTGCATTTCCAGGGTGATGTAGTGCGAACGCAGGCCTTCGTCGTCCTTCTGCATCATCGGGATCTGGATCGAGGTGCCCGGGCCGCCGCGCTTGTTGGTGAAGCTCAGGTAGCTCTTGGCCTGTACCGCTTCGCGGTAGTGGTTGCCAAAGCGCAGGGTGTGGATCACCGCCGAGGCGTGTTCGATTTCGCCGTCGGCGCCGACGACTGCGGCCTTGCCGTAGGCTTCGATCTTGTCGGCGCCGCCGATGGCAGCCGTCAGGCGCTCGACCATCAGGGCACCCAGGTCCGAGCAGTTGGCACGGATTTCCGGCTTCAGATCTTCAACAAAACCGCGACCAGCCCATGGGTTCTTGATCACGACGGCCAGGCCGACCATGGTCACCGGCTTGTCGGTGGCCTTGCCGCCTTCGATGCGGGTCTCTTCGGAGTAGGTGACGATCTTGCGGATTTCGAAACTCATGGGTGGCTCCTGGTGAGGGTTATCAGCTCTTGTTGTCTGATGGTATACCATAATATTTGTTGTGCAAGAGGTGGCTGGAAATTTCTCTTGCGAGGGGACGAAAGGCGGCCTGATGCCTTGATTCCTGCGGTTTCTGTACTGGCCTCTTCGCGGGCTTGCCCGCTCCCACAGGGATCGCACGGCATTCATGGCCTGTGCTGTCCCTGTGGGAGCGGGCAAGCCCGCGAAGAGGCCGGTGCAGGCTTCAAAAAAAAGCCCGCTCACGCGGGCCACGGGGCCCACGGGAGCGGGCGCGTCCCGCAATGTTTCAGGCAATGGGAATTCAGGCGAACGCCGGCACCACTTCCTTGATGAAGAGCTCCAGCGATTTCTTCTTCTCGGCGTGGGGCAGGCTGTTGTCGCACCAGAAGCTGAACTCGTCGACGCCGAGTTCCTGGTAGTACTTGATACGCGCGATGATCTCTTCCGGCGTGCCGATCATGGTGTTCTTGCGGATGTTCTCCAGCTCGAACGCCGGCACTTCGGCGAACTTCGATTCCGGGCTCGGCTCCAGGAAACCGTTGACCGGGGTGGTCTTGTTACCGAACCAGGCATCGAAGGTGCGGTAGAAGCGCGAGATGGCCTGGGCGCCGACTTTCCAGCCTTCCGGCTCGGCCGGGCTGTGCACGTGGGTGTGGCGCAGCACCATCAGTTGCGGGCGTGGCACGCCAGGGTTGTTGTCCAGTGCGGCCTGGAATTTGTTCTTCAGGTCCAGCACTTCCTCGTCACCCTTCATCAGCGGGGTGACCATGACGTTGCAGCCATTGGCCACGGCGAAGTTGTGCGAGTCCGGGTCGCGGGCAGCGATCCACATCGGTGGGGTGGCGTTGAACGGCTTCGGTACGCTGGTGGACGTGGGGAACTTGTACACTTCGCCGTCATGGGCGTAGTCGCCTTCCCACAGCTTGCGCACAACCGGCACCATTTCGCGCAGTGCCTTGCCGCCGTCGGTAGCCGGCATGCCACCTGCCATGCGGTCGAACTCGAACTGGTAGGCGCCACGCGCCAGGCCCACTTCCATGCGGCCCTTGCTGATCACGTCGAGCAGGGCGCATTCGCCCGCCACGCGGATCGGGTTCCAGAACGGCGCGATGATGGTGCCGGCGCCCAGGCGGATCTTGTCGGTGCGCGCAGCCAGGTACGCCAGCAACGGCATCGGGCTTGGCGAAATGGTGTACTCCATGGCGTGGTGTTCGCCGATCCACACGGTGCTGAAACCGCCGTTCTCGGCCATCAGGGTCAGTTCGGTCAGGTCTTCGAACAGCTGGCGGTGGCTGACCTGTTCATCCCAACGTTCCATGTGCACGAACAACGAAAATTTCATGGGGCTTTCCTCAACGCTTGAAAGGGGCTGGCGCCTGGCAGGGTTGGCACCAGCGGTCTCGATTCAGTACAGGTTTCAGGCAAAGGCCGGCAGGCTGGCCATCTTGCCGCGGCAGTACACCATCGGCCGTGGCGCCTCTTCAGGGACGATCAGGTTGTGTACCTTGCCGACCATGATGGCGTGGTCGCCACCTTCGTATTCGCGCCACAATTCGCATTCGATGACCGCGGTGGCACCGGCCAGGATCGGGTTGCCCAGTTCGCTCAGGGACCACTCGATGCCACTGGCCTTGTCCTTGCCCTTCTTGGCGAACGCATAGGCTTCGGCCTGCTGTTCACCGGACAACAGATGAATGGCAAAGCGCTTCTGCCTGATCAGCACAGGGTAGGAGTCGGAGGTGTAGTTGGGGCAGAACAGCACCAGCGGCGGGTCCATCGACAGGGAGGAAAAGGCGCTGGCGGTCAGGCCGACGACCGAGCCATCGTCGTCCAGGGTGGTGATGACGGTAACGCCGGACGGGAAGGAGCCCAGGACATGCTTGTAGACGGTTGCGTCGATCATCTGGTGTACCTCTGTAGGGCTGCGGTGGTCCGCGGTTTTTATCGTTGATGTGTCTGATGGTATACCGTAATACCTATTTTGCAAGCGGAATTTTCAAGCGAGGGTATTGCGCGATGAACGGCTCAAGCCCTTGTATGCCGTGGGTTTGAGCGGTAAGGCGGTTTGCCGCAGAGGTTGTGCGAGCGGATCAGTGGGTGTTTTTTCCTACGGATCAGTGTTGTCAAAAATTTGGAATACCATAATATGGTCTTCAGCTGAGAGGCCGCCTAGATGCGGTTTCCTTACAAAGATAAAAACGACCTTTCGAGCTGAATCCTATGTCCCAACCGTCGTCGCAACACCAGTTTGTCGAGAATCACACGGTCGATTACGTTCCACCTGCCGAGCGCCACGGGAAGGCGCGCGACCTGTTCACCCTCTGGTTCAGTACCAACATCGCGCCACTGCCCATCGTCACCGGCGCCATGGTGGTCCAGGTGTTCCACCTGAACCTGTTATGGGGGCTGGTCGCCATCGTGCTGGGCCATCTTGTCGGGGGCGTGGTCATTGCCCTTGCTTCTGCGCAGGGACCGCAGCTGGGCATTCCACAGATGGTGCAGAGCCGTGGCCAGTTCGGCCGCTACGGCGCCTTGCTGATCGTGTTCTTCACCGCGCTGATCTATGTCGGTTTCTTCATTTCCAACATCGTCCTGGCGGGCAAGACCATCCACGGCATCACCCCGAGCGTGCCGATGCCGGGTGCGATCGTGATCGGTGCGCTGAGTGCCACCGCCATTGGCGTGATCGGCTATCGTTTCATCCACATCCTCAACCGTATCGGTACCTGGGTGATGGGTTCGGCGCTGCTGGCCGGCTTCATCATGATGTTCGCCCAGGAACTGCCGGCCGACTTCTTCAGCCGTGGCGCGTTCAACCTGTCGGGCTTCATCGCCACCGTGTCGCTGGGCACCATCTGGCAGATAAGCTTCTCGCCGTATACCTCCGACTACTCGCGCTACCTGCCGCGTGAAGTGGGCATTGCCAAGCCGTTCTGGGCCACCTACTTCGGCGCTACCCTGGGGACCATCCTGTGCTTCAGCTTTGGTGCGGTGGCAGTGCTGTGCGTGCCGGAAGGTACCGATGCGATGGACGCGGTCAAGCAGGCCACCGGCTGGTTGGGCCCGATCCTGATGGTGCTGTTCCTGCTCAACATCATCAGCCACAACGCCCTCAACCTGTATGGCGCCGTGCTGTCGATCGTGACTGCAATCCAGACCTTCATCGCCGATTGGACGCCGAGCATCAAGGTACGGGTGGTGCTGGCTACGGTGATTCTGGTCGGCTGCGGCATGGTCGCGCTGAATGCCTCGGCGGACTTCATCGGCCAGTTCATCGGCTTGATCCTGGCGCTGCTGCTGGTGCTGGTGCCGTGGGCATCGATCAACCTGATCGACTTCTACCTGATCAAGAAGGGCCAGTACGACATCGCTTCGATCTTCAGCGCCGACGGGGGCATCTATGGCCGCTTCAACCACCACGCGATCATTGCCTATGCCTGCGGCATCCTGGTGCAGTTGCCGTTTGCCAATACGTCGCTGTATGTGGGGCCGTATTCCAATATCGTCGAAGGGGCTGACCTGTCGTGGCTGTTCGGCTTGCTGGTGACGGTGCCGCTGTACTACTGCCTGGCGACTCGGGGCACAGCTGCCGGGAAGGCGGGGCGGGTTGTGAGTGCCAGTGACTGATAGATTGGCGTTGCTGTAAAAGGGGCTGCGTTGCAGCCCATTCGCAGCACAAGGCTGCTCCTGCAAAGCAATCGCGTTGCCTGTAGGAGCAGCCTTGTGCTGCGAATGGGCCGCAACGCGGCCCCGGCTATTTCAGCTCACGCCTTGCTGCGGTCAGACGATCGCGATCAGTGGGTCGGCAGCGGCCAGTGCCAGGGCTCGGTCAGCCGCTGGCGGGTAGATCCACACCGAGTTGATCTGGCGTTTGAGGTCCTTGCCTTCCTGGCCGTGCAGCTTCAGTTCGCGCTCCCAACCCTCGCTGAACGTCGCGCCCCATTCGCCCAGGTCCAGGCAGGTGACGTACTTGGGCTGGCGGTACACCACCGGCTGCAGGCCGAGCAGGTCGGCCGCGGCGTTGTTGCCGGAGTGGCGCCCCATGGGGATGGCGTGTTGGCAGGTCATCAGGGCGTGGTTGCCCAGCTCGTCCACCGCGGCCCAGGCGGTGTCACCCGTGGCGTACACATGCTCCTGGCCCAGCACCTTCAGGTGACTGTCCACTTTCAGCCGGCCGAAGTTGTCGCGTTCGCCGGCAACCTGTGCAGTCAGCGGGCTGGCCTTAACGCCAACAGTCCAGATCACGGTGTTGCTGGCGATATGGTCGCCGTTGTCCAGGGTAACGCCACCGGCATCGACAGCCACCACCGAAGCCCCGGCCTTCCACTCGACCCCGGCCTGCTCGCAGGCGGCGATGATCGACGGCGTGATACCCGCGCCCAGCGCCGCACCAATTTGCGCACCACGGTCGAACACCACCACCCGCAGCGCCGCACTGGCGCCGAGGATGGCACGCAGGCGGGCAGGCATTTCCGTGGCGGTTTCAATACCTGTGAAGCCACCACCGCAGACCACCACAGTATTGCGTGCAGGCGAAGCGGGCAGGGCGGCCAGGCCGACCAGGTGCTGTTCCAGGCGCATGGCCGATTCCATCTGGTCGACATCGAATGCATGTTCGGACAAGCCAGGCACTGCCGGTCGCGCGACCTGGCTGCCCGCGGCAAGGATCAGGCGGTCGTAGGCGATCTGTTGCTGGTGCCCCTGGGTGTCGGTGTAGCTGACGCTGCGCCCTTCGGTATCGATGCTGTCGGCGTTGCCTGGGATGAAGTGAATGCCCACGGCTTCGAACAGCTCGCCCAGCGGGGCCTTCATGCCGTGCACATCGGCCTCGTAGAAGCGCGGGCGAATGCGCAGTTCAGGCTGCGGAGCGAGGACACTGATGCTGATGTCGGCACGTTGGGCCTGGTCGAGCAGGCGCGCGGCGCTCAGGGCGCTCCATACACCGGCAAAGCCGGCACCGATGATGAGGATGTTCGATTTCATGAGGGTGCTCCGCAAGGTTCGAAGAGGGCTTCGAGGGCGAGTTGTGTGCCACTCGAATAACTACGACTGTATTTGTCGTAGTTATTGGGTGCAAGTTTTTTTTGCACGCAGGCGACATTGCGCACCACCGTTTCCTGGCCGAAATAGCCGTATTTACTGGGACGAATGAAAAAAGCAGGCCGACCGGCGGCAGCTGCGAGCTTTGCGGCGCAGGTACTACAGGCGTATCATTTGCGACAAGATTGGTCGGAGATAGATATGTCGCTCTACAGTGCTGGCGTCGAATACGGTATCCATTGCCTGCTGTTCCTGGTGGACGAGCGGGGCGACTCGCGTGAGTCCAGCGTGCGCGACCTGGCGGAGCTGCAGGGTGTACCTCAGGAGTACCTGGCCAAGGTATTCACCAAGCTGGCCCGTGCCGGTCTGGTGGCCGCCACCGAAGGCGTGCGTGGTGGCTTCAGGCTGGCGCGGCCGTCGGATGAAATCACCGTGCTGGATATCGTCAATGCCATCGACGGGCCGAAGAAGATCTTCGACTGCCGCGAAGTTCGCGAGCGTTGCAGCCTGTTCGAGGGTTCGCCCCCGGGTTGGGCAACCGAGGGCACCTGCGCGATCCACGCGGTGATGCTGGGTGCGCAGAAGCGCATGGAAGAGGCCCTGGCGCAGCAGACCATTCTTGACCTGGCGCGGCGGTTCGGGCGCAAGGCGCCGGCCGAATTCGGGCAGAAGGTCAATGCCTGGATGGGTGAGCGGCGGGAGGGCAAAGGGGCAGGGGATATTCCAGTCAGTCAGGTCTGAATCTGTTGCCTGCACCGGCCTCTTCGCGGGTAAACCCGCTCCCACAGGGGCATCACAATCTCTGAAACTTGTGGGGTACCTGTGGGAGCGGGTTTACCCGCGAAGAGGCCAGTCCAGGCTAACGCCCCTCATGCTCTCGCCGATACGCCCCCGGCTGCACCCCCACTGCCTTGGCAAACGCCCGGGTAAACGCCGCCACCGATTGATACCCCGCCTGCGCCCCCACCTGCTCCACGGTATGCCCCGCCCGCAGCAACTGGCTGGCATGGCGCATGCGCAACGCCAGCAGTACTTGCCCCGGCGACTGCCCCGCCAGCTCATTGAAACGCTTGAAAAATGCCGACCGCGACAACCCGGTGCAGGCGGCCATGCTTTCCAGTGTCCATGCTTGCCCTGGTTGCTCGATCAACTGCTCCAGCAACCCGGCAAACGCCGGTTGCCGGGCGAGGGCGACCAGCCCGCCCAGCGATTGCCCGGCATGCACCTGCTGGCGCAGCACATACAGGAACAACAAGTGCGTCAGCCGCTCCAGCAGCGTCTGTGACGGCCCGGCGGCGCGCCGGCATTCCTCCAGGATCAGCTCGAACAACGCCCGCGCCGCATGCCCGGCCGGTTCATCGGCGCGCAGCAATATCCAGTCAGCCAAGCCCTCGACGATCAGCGCCGACAAGCCCGGCCTGAAATGGAAGAAACCACATACCAACCCCACGCCATCGACCGCGTCGGCGTCCATGGCCTGCATGTGTTGGCGCGGCTGGGCGCAAGCACTGGCCGGGTCCTGGTCGCTGGCCAGGCGATAGCCGAGATCGCGCAGCAGGAACACCGCATCGCCGGCCTCCAGACGCAGCGCCTCGGGCTGGCCATCGATGTGCAGCCAGCAATGCCCTTGCACCACCAGGTGGAAGCTGGCCCGGCCCATGCCTTCGGTGCTGGCGTGCCAGCCGCCGCAATAGCGGCCAACATGGAACAGGCTGGCATCGAGCTCCAGGCCCTCTAATAACCAATCGACAAGATGGCTGGACGAAATCATCTAATGCAAAGACTCAAGAGCAAGGAAAGGCGACTGATGAATATGGAGGGTAGTTCTTATAACCAACAGACTGTAGCGACACCCATCAAAAGGAGACCACTCCATGTCCTCGCGCATTACTTTACACACGCTGCAGAGCGCCCCGGAAGCGGCTCGTCCGTTCCTCGAGAACGCCCAGAAGAATTCCGGCTTCATCCCCAACCTGCTGGGCGTGCTGGCCAATGCCCCGGCGGCACTGGAAACCTACGTGACCGTTTCGGCACTCAACGGCAAATCCGAACTGAGCCTGGCCGAGCGTGAAGTGGTGCAGTTGATTGCAGCCACCCAGCATGGCTGTGACTTCTGCGTGGCCGGCCACACGGCTGTGGCCCTGAACAAGGCCAAGCTGCCGCAGGAGGTGGTCGATGCCCTGCGTGCCCGTGGCGAGCTGCCCGATGCCCGTTATGAAACCCTGGCTGCGTTCGCCCGCGAAGTGATCGCCACCCGTGGCAATGTCAGCGAACCCACTTACCAGGCCTTCCGCGCAGCCGGTTTCAGCGAGGGCAATGCCCTTGAGGTGATTCTGGGTGTGAGCCTCGCAACCCTGTGCAACTTTGCTAATGTGTTCGCCCAGACGCCGCTCAATGACGAGCTCGGCAAGTACCGCTGGCAACCTTCTGCTTGATCCGCGTGCGATACCGGTCGTAGCGCGATCGTTGTAGGAGCGGCCTTGTGCCGCGAATGGGCCGCCAAGCGGCCCCGGCGTTTTCAAAGGAGCAAGACCATGCAAGATTGTGCATTTCGACACTGGCTGGATGCCAATGCCGAGGCCATTGACCGGGGCCAGTGCGAGCCGCAGCTGGTGCTGGCGCAAATCGCCGAATCGCAACTGCTGCGTGTCGGTGTCGACCCGGCCTTGGGCGGCGCCGGTGGGCAGGTAACCGACGCGGTCGAGGCCATCGCCGCAATCGCCAGCCGCTCGCTGGCAGCGGCGTTCGTCTGCTGGGGCCAGCGCGCCTTCATCGAATACCTGTTGCACAGCCCCAACCAGCCCCTGCGCGAGCAGCTGTTACCGCGCCTGCTGACTGGCGAACTGGCTGGTGCCACCGGGCTGTCCAATGCCATGAAGTTCCTGTCCGGCATCGAAGCGCTGCAGGTTCGAGGGCGCCCGCAAGCCGATGGCTGGCAGTTGGAAGGGCGCCTGCACTGGGTGACCAACCTGCGCAAAAGCGGCTTCGTGGTGGCTGCGGCTATCGAAGACGAAACCGGTGGCGCACCGTTCGTGCTGGCCATTCCGTCCGACGCACAGGGCCTGGAGCGTTCCGACGACCTGCAACTGATGGGCCTGCAGTCGAGCAACACCGCTGCACTGGCCTTCCACCAGGTGCAATTGCAGCGTGGCTGGTTGCTGCACGAAAATGCCCGCGAATTCCTGCCCCGGGTACGCCCGGCGTTCCTGGCGCTGCAGTGCGGCATGGCTATTGGCCTTGCGCGGCGGGCGTTGGCGGAAGTGCAGGCACACCTGCATGGCCGTGCCTCGTTCCTCGACGAAGCACGCCAGGTGCTCGGCGAGCGCCTGGAAAATACCGTGAGCGAGCTCAAGCAGGGCCTGCTCGATGGGCGCTTCCAGCAGCAGCCAGCAGCCTTGTTCAAGCTGCGCATCACCCTGGCCGAAAGCGCGGCCGACGCCGTGCAACTGGAGTTGCAGGCCAGTGGTGGCAAGGCCTACCTCAGCGAGTATGGCGAAGGCTTTGCCCGCCGCTGGCGCGAGTCGGCCTTCGTGCCGATCGTCACGCCCAGCCTGGTGCAACTGCGCGCCGAACTGCAACGCCAGGCGGGCGCGGCATGAGCCAAGTGTTGCTCGAAGCCCGCGACATCAGCCTGGGCTACCCGCGCGAGGGGGGCTGGCAGGCGGTGCTGGCGCAGTTCGACCTGCAGCTGGCCCCCGGCGAAGTGGTGACCATCCTCGGCCCGAGCGGGGTCGGCAAGTCCAGCCTGTTGCGGGTACTGGCCGGCCTGCAGCAGCCCCGCGGTGGCAGCGTGACCCTGCACGGCCAGCCGCTGCAAGGCCCGCACCCACGCCTGGCGGTGGCCTTCCAGGACCCGAGCCTGTTGCCCTGGTTGAGCCTGGAGAAGAACGTCGCCTTCGGCCTGGACTTCGCCCGTCAGCCAAAAGTTGCCGCCGCCGAACGGCGCGCACGCATCGACCATGCGATTGCCGCCGTGGGCCTGGCCCATGCTCGCGGCCAGTACCCGGCGCAGTTGTCCGGCGGCATGGCCCAGCGCACCGCGCTGGCCCGCTGCCTGGCTCGTCAGCCCGAAGTGCTGTTGCTCGACGAGCCGTTCGGCGCGCTGGATGAAGTGACCCGGGCCGACATGCAGCAGCTGCTGCTGCAACTGATCGCCACCCACAACACGGCGGCGGTGCTGATCACCCACGATATCGACGAAGCCCTGCTGCTGTCCGACCGCGTTCTGCTACTGGGCAACCACCCAGCGCACACCCTCGGGCAGTGGCACATCGACCTGCCGCAACCACGGACGCAGCGGGTCGAGGAACTGGGCGCCTTGCGCATCGAAATCCTCAAAACCCTTCGGCGGGCAAGCCGCACAGTCGAACCTACCCCAACCCCGTTGCCCTCGGAGGCTGTCCATGTGCATGGATGACTGCTGTTCCTCTTCTTCGCGTCGCGATTTCCTCAAGCTCGGCGCCATGCTCACGGCTGCCGGTGCGCTGCCGCTGCTATCGAGCCTGCAAGCCCGTGCCGCCACCGAGCCGGACGCGCCGGTGCGTATCGGCTACCTGCCGATCACTGACGCCACGCCGCTGCTGGTGGCGCACAACAACGGCCTGTTCGAGGCCGAAGGCATCAAGGCCGAGCGCCCGGTGCTGCTACGCAGCTGGGCGCAGGTGATCGAGGCGTTCATCTCTGGCCAGGTCAACGTCATCCACTTGCTGTCGCCGATGACCGTATGGGCCCGCTACGGCAGCAAGGTGCCGGCCAAGGTGGTGGCCTGGAACCACGTGGGCGGTTCAGGCCTGACCGTGGCCCCGGACATCAGCGACATGAAACAGCTCGGTGGCAAGACCGTGGCCATCCCGTTCTGGTACTCGATCCACAACGTGGTGCTGCAACAGATGCTCAACGACAATGGCCTGACCCCGGTGTCGAAGCCTGCCAATGCGCCGCTGGCTGGCAATGAAGTCAACCTGCTGGTATTGCCGCCGTCCGACATGCCACCAGCGCTGGCCAGCAAGCGCATTGCAGGCTATATCGTCGCCGAGCCATTCAACGCCCTGGCCGAGAACCTCAAGGTTGGCCGCGTGCAACGCTTTACCGGCGATGTGTGGCGCAACCACGCCTGCTGCGTGGTGTTCATGCACGAGCACGACCTGAACAACCGCCCGGAGTGGTCGCAGAAGGTGGTCAACGCCATCGTCAAGGCGCAGCAATGGACCCGTGATCACCGCGCCGAGGCCGCCGCATTGTTGTCCAAGGCCGGCCCCAACAAGTACACCCCGCATGAACCTGCGGTGCTCGGCAAAGTGCTGGCACCGGCCGCCGAGGACCGTGCCGGTTACATTGCCAGTGGCGCCATTCGCCACCAGCAGTGGGACGAAAGGCGCATCGATTTCCAGCCTTACCCGTTCCCCAGCTACACCGAAGAGCTGGTCAAGCGCCTGAAAACCACCCTGATCGAGGGTGACAGCGCGTTCCTGGCCGGCCTGGACCCGGCACAGACCGCCCGCGACCTGGTCGACGACCGCTTCGTGCGCAACGCCATCGCCAGCGTTGGCGGGCCGTCGGTGTTCGGCATCGGCGATAACTTCGAGCGTAGCGAGGAGTTTGCGGTCTGATGCGCACGCATTTCGTTCATGCCGGCCTGGGGCTGGCCGGGTTGCTGGGTTTGTTGCTGTTGTGGTGGGCCGGTGTCGCGTTGTTTGGCCAGGCCGATGGCCTGTCGGCGCGCTTTTCGCCGGCAGCGACCCTGGCCAGCCTGGTCGAGTTGCTGGGGCAGGGCGAGGTGTACGGGCATATCTGGGTCAGCCTCAAACGTATCCTGGTAGGGCTGCTGCTGGCGCTGCTGATCGGCGTGCCGCTGGGCTTGCTGGTGGGCAGCTACCGGCACCTGGAGGCTGCGACCACGCCGGCGTTCCAGTTCCTGCGCATGATCTCGCCGCTGTCGTGGATGCCGGTGGTGGTGATGCTGATGGGCGTGGGGGACCAGCCTATCTACTTCCTGCTGGCGTTTGCCGCGTTGTGGCCGATCCTGTTGAACACGGCGGCCGGGGTAAGGCAGCTGGACCCACGCTGGTTGCAGTTGAGCCGCAGTTTGAGTGCCACGCGCCGGGAGACCTTGTGCAAGGTGATTGTGCCCGGGGTGATCGGCCATGTTCTGACTGGCGTGCGTCTGGCCATCGGCATCCTGTGGATCGTGCTGGTGCCGTGCGAAATGCTCGGGGTGAGTGCGGGGCTTGGGTATTTCATTCTCGATACCCGCGACCGGCTGGCGTATTCCGAGCTGATGGCGATGGTGCTGCTGATCGGGGTGCTGGGGTTTGTGCTGGATGCCCTGGCGCGTGGGCTGCATCGGCGTTGGGTGCATGGCTGAAGGGCCGGTGGGGCTTCTTCGCGGGCTTGCCCGCTCCCACAGTTTGGCTTTGTGAAATCCTGTGGGAGCGGGCGAGCCCGCGAACAGGCCCTTGGATCAATGCACGGTCTTGCGCTGCCGTACACACTCCTGGGCCTGGGCGGTCAGTTCGTCCAGCCGCTCATCCCGCATCTGTTCCGCTTCGATCATCGCATCCTCACCCTGCTGGTTGAGCAGGTAGGTATGGATCTGCATCACTTCCGCCGTCTGGTAGATCGGCGCAATATCCAGCCTCCCGATCAGCGCGCCGCTAGCCCGCCCGGTACTGCTCATCAGTACCTGCGGCCCATTGGCGGCCACCACCTGCATGCCCATCGCCTCGAACCACGGTACCTGGCTGGCAAAGGCATTCAGCTCGACGCAGGCATGGCGTGCCTGCAGGTCGCCCAGCAGGGCGCGGGCGATGCCCTGGCGACGATGGCTGGCGCGCACGGCGAGGAACGCCAGGGCGCACGCCTGGTCATCGTCCTCGGCCGGCAGTGACAGGGCGAACCCCAGCAATTGGTCCGGTGCCTCGGCATCCAGCGCCAGGGTCAGCGCCACGGCCAGGCCGCGGGTGCCGTCCAGTGCTTGCAGGTACTGGTGCACCTCCATGCCGACGCCATACTGGTACAGCGGGTACAGCGGGTTGTCGGCGCAGATGGCGACACTGCTCAGTTCGCCGACATTGTGGATCACCAGTTCGCGGATCTGGTTCTGGAAAGATTCAGGCGGCACGCTGTCGAGGCGGCTCAGGATGAACATCGGGGTGCGGGCTCCGGCGGGTGGATGGACGGCCCGCGCCGTGCGGGCGCGGGCTGCACAGTCTAACCGGTTTTGCCGATCAGCCTTGTACCTGCAATGCACCGAGCATCAGGTCGAGGTTCTGCACCGCCGCACCGGAGGCACCTTTGCCAAGGTTGTCGAACACTGCGGTCAGCAGCACCTGGCCATGCTCGGGGTTGGCGTAAAGCGCCAGGCGCAGGTCGTTGCTGTCGTTCAACGCCTCGGGGTCGAGGTTCGGCGCTGCGCCGTGCTGGTGCAGGGGCATCAGCTGGACATGGCGGGCACCCTGGTAGTGCTGCTGCAGGCAGGCCTGCAGCTGTTCGGCACTGACCTGGCCGGGCAGCAGGCGCAACTGCAGCGGGATGCTCAACACGATGCCTTGGCGGTAGGCACCGTAGCCGGGCATGAACATCGGCCGCGCCGACAGCCCGGCGTGCTGCTGGATTTCCGGCACGTGCTTGTGTGCCAGCTCCAGGCCGTAAAGTTGCAGGGCTGGGGTTTTGCCGACGGCGGGCTGTTCATGCCGTTCGACTGCGGCGCGGCCACCGCCGGAATAGCCGGAGATGGCGTGGATGTTCAGCGGGTAATCCGCTGGCAGCAGGCCGGCCTTGACCAGTGGGCGCAGCAGGGCGATGGCGCCGGTGGGATAGCAGCCGGGGTTGCTGACGCGCTTGCTGTGCGCGATGCGCTCGGCTTGCTGCTCGTCAAGCTCCGGCAGGCCATAGACCCAGCCTGGGCTGGTACGGTGCGCGGAGCTTGCGTCGATCACCCGCACCTGCGGGTTGTGGATCGCCGCCACGGCCTCGCGGGCAGCATCGTCGGGCAGGCACAGCAGGGCGATGTCGGCATTGTTGATTGCCTCGCGGCGGCGGTGCGGGTCTTTGCGCTCGGCTTCGGGCAGGGTCAGCAGGCGCAGATCGCTGCGGCCTTGCAGGCGGGCATGGATCTGCAGGCCGGTGGTGCCTTGGTCACCGTCGATGAAGACAACAGGGGTGTGCATGGTCAAAGTCCGATCGGGGAGGGATGGCCTATGCTCGCTTGTGGCTCTGGTAAAGAAAATTTGAATATGATGATCGAGATATTCATCTTTCCTGAACGAGTTGGCCCATGCGCGAAATCAGCCTCGATCGCCTCCGCACCCTGGTGGTCATTTCAGACCTGGGCTCCTTTGCCGAAGCCGCCCGCCAGCTCAACCTGGCACCGCCCACCATCAGCCTGCACGTGGCCGAGCTGGAGGCGCGCATCGGCGCCTCGTTGCTTACCCGCACCCGCGGCCAGGTGCGGCCCACGGTCATTGGCGAAACCCTGCTGGCCCGTGCCCGCCGCCTGCTGGCCGACGCCGACCTGGCGCTGGATGAAGTGCGCCGGCAGGTCGAGGGCCTGACGGGCCGGGTGCGCCTGGGTGCCTCCACCGGCGCCATCGCCCACCTGCTGCCGCAGGCGCTGGAGCACTTGCGCACGGTGCACCCGGGGATCGATGTGCAGGTACAGGTGCTGACCTCCCAGGCCTCGTTGGCGCGCTTGCGCGAGGGCACGCTGGATATCGGCCTGGTGGCCTTGCCGCAGGTTGCCGGCAAAGGGCTTGCGGTTACGCCCTGGCGGCGTGACCCGATCCTGGCCTACGTGCCGGCCGACTGGCAGCCACCGGCCAGGGTCACGCCGGCCTGGCTGGCGCAGCGGGCGTTGATCCTCAACGACAGCAGCACCCAGCTTTCGCGGGTGACCGGCGAGTGGTTCGCGGCAGCGGGGTTGTACCCCGAGCCGCGAATCGAGCTGAACTACAACGATGCGATCAAGAGCCTGGTCGGGGCCGGGTATGGGGCGACGTTGCTGCCGCAGGAGGGGGCGTCGGCCGAGCTGGACCGGCGCATTGCCCGCCGGCCGCTGCGGCCGGGGTTGTGGAGGCAACTGGGCATTGCCTGTCGGGAAGGGCAGGTGGAGCTGGCCACGGGGTATGTGTTGCAGTCGCTGGAGCGGTTGCGTCAGTAGGGGCTGCACAGCAGCCCCTGGGGTCACCCTCGCTCTCGGGCCCGCACTGCGGTCACTGTCTCTCCACCAACCCCCCAGTTATCGGTCGGCACCTCTTCGATCACCACGAAGGTACTGGCCGGCGGCTTGCCCAGCACCTGCTGCAGCATGCGGGTCGTCTGTTCGATCAGCTGGCGCTTGTGCTCAGCGCTTACGCCTTCATCGGTCACGCGGATGTGAACATAGGGCATGGTTCTCGCTCCTCTGTCAGTGCCAGGTGCCAGCGGTGCTACCGCCATCCACCGGCAGGATCACGCCACTGACGAAGCGTGAGTCGGCCAGGTACAACACTGCATCCACGACATCCTGCGGCGAGCCGGTGCGGCCACTGGGTGACAGCACGCCCATGCCTTGTGTGTTGCCGCCATGCAGCGGTGTGTCGATGATCCCAGGTGCCACCGCATTCACCTGCACGCCGCTGGCTGCCAGTTCCAGCGCCAGGCCTTTCACCGCCTGGTTCAGGCCGCCCTTGACCAGTACCGGCAGCAGGGCTGGCACGCGGGTATCCGGTTGCAAGGCGATGGAGGCGGTGATGGCGATGATCTGCCCATGCCCTTGCCTGGTCATGACCCGCGCCGCTTCCTGGGCTGGGTAGAAGAACCCCTTGAGGTTGGTGCCGACCAGAGCGTCGACATCCGCTTCGCTGTACTCGGCAAACGGCTTGGCAATGAAGATGCCGGCGTTGTTGATCAGCAGGTCGACCCCGCCAAAGGCTTGCTCGGCGCTGGTGAACAGTTGCTGCGCCGTGTCTGGCTCGGCGATGTCGCCAGCCACGCCGATGAAGCGCGAAGGGTTGCCGAGGCGGGCTGCGGCTTGCTCCAGGCGGGCCTGGCTACGGGCGTTGCCGACCACGTTGTCGCCGCGTTCGAGGAAGGCCTCGGCTAGGGCGAAACCCAGGCCGCTCGAGGCCCCGGTAATGATGACGGTGCGTGGCGTGTTCATGTGCATGATCTCCAGTGAAGTGAGCCAGGGGCTCGGTGTGAAGCCACTGTAGGTTGCAATAAGCACTTGAAAAATGAGGAGCTCGGCATTTCAATCGATACATCATGTAATCAATCGAGCCGTCATGACCCGCCATTTCGATGACCTGCAACTGGGCAGCCTGGAGCTCTTCTGCCTGGCCGCCGACAGCGGCAGCTTCACTGCTGCGGCCACGGAGGCCGGTGTTACGCCGGCGGCAGTCAGCCGCAGCGTGGCGCGCCTGGAAGAGCGTCTGGGCGTGCGCCTGTTCGTCCGCACCACCCGGCAGATGCGCCTGTCTGCAGCCGGCCAGGCCTATTACCAGCAATGCCGGCAAGCACTGGGGCAACTGGTCGAGGCCGAGCGCCAGGTCACGGGCGGGCAGGTCGAGCCGAGCGGCCGCCTGCGTATCAGTGCACCCACGCCCTATGCTCATCACCGGCTGTTGCCGCTGCTGCCGAGGTTTCGCCAGCGCTACCCGAAGGTGCAGGTGGATGTGCATGTCAGCAACCGCAATGTCGACTTTGCCGAGGAGCCGTTCGACCTGGCCATTCGTGGTCGCGAGCCGGCCGATTCGCGGCTGGTGGCGCGTCGCCTGGAAGATGCCGAACTGGTGGTGGTGGCCACGCCGGGCTACCTGGCCCGTGCCGGCACGCCACGGACACCGCACGATTTGCTGCAACATGAGTGCATCCAGTTCGAACTGCCCAGCAGTGGTCGACGCCCGCCGTGGAGCTTCCGCCAGGATGGCCAGCAGGTGGAGATCGAAACCCAGGGTGGGTTCACCTGCCTGGGCGACTTCCTCGCCACCGCCACGCTGGTGCGCCATGGCGGCGGGCTGATGCAGGCTTACCGCTTTACCGTGCAGGACGCACTGGCCAGCGGCGAACTGGTGGAAGTGCTCGCCGAGTTTGGCGGCACCTCGCGGCCGTTCATGCTGATCTACCCCCAGGCCCGGCACATGCCGCTGCGGGTGCGGGTGTTCATCGATTTCCTGTTTGCCGAGGGGGCATAGCCCCCGGGCTGAAGCGAGGCGCCGGGGCGTATGGCCGACTATGCTGTTTGCTGCGTCGAGCCAATGTCATCTCGACGACCCTTCAGGTTTTCCAGGAGAACGCTCCATGAAATCCACGAAATGCATACCTTTGCTGGTGATTGCCTCGGTCCTCAGTTTTGCCGCACACGCAGACCCGGCGAGCAACTGTGCGGCCAAGATCAAGGAGCTTGAAGAAATTCAGAAGACTGATGGCCAGGCACTGCACGGTGGCATGGCGCACGACTATCACGAGTTGTTGAAGCAGGCCAAGGAAGGGCAGGCTGCGAATGACATGAAGAAGTGCCAGGCCTCCGCTGACCGGGCCAAGACCATCTACAACAAGGCGCGCGGGAAGTAGCTGCAGTCCTGCACTGGCCTTTTCGCGGGCTCGCCCGCTCCCACAGGTACTGCACAGGCCTTGAGCCTGTTGGAAATCCTGTGGGAGCGGGCAAGCCCGCGAAAAGGCCAGTGCAGGAAGGCCCAGTCAGAACCAGCGATCATTCTTCCTGCGCCCACGGGTCAGCGCCGGCAGGATCAGTCCCGCCAGCAAGCCCGCGCCGGCAATGCTGCCGCCATACACCATGTAGCGCATCATTACCTGCTTGTTCTCGTCCCCCAGGCGTGCCTGGGTATCGCGCAGCTGCGACTGGCTCTGGTCGAGCTGTTCATTCAGCGCCTTGTTGCGCGCCTCCAGTTCGTCGATCAGTTTCTTGCGTGAGTCCAGGGTTTCCTGCATGCCCTGTACGCGGTTTTTCCAGCTGTCGTCGATGTTCTTCAACTGCCCGGTCAGGTCCGCGACCTGGGCATCGAGCTGCGGCAGGCGCTCGCTCTGGCCTGGCACCGACTGCAGATCGTTGCTGAGGATCCACACCACATCGCCGTTCTGCCCGCGCACCTGGCTGTAGTTGCCCTGGCTGCCGATCAGGGTCAGCTTCTGCCCGGACTTGAGCGTACCGACAATGCGGTGGCCATCGGTGGGGCCGCTGCGCACGTAGGTGCTCAGGCTGTCGCTGACCCAGCGTGCATCGCTGGCAGGCTCTTCGGCGTGCACCGGTGCGGCAAGGGCCACCAGGGTGGCGATCAGGCCGCCGCGCAGGGCAGTGAGGGCGGAAGCATTCGGGCGGGAATCGGGCATGTTGGGTCTTCGCTGAAACAGGACAAAAGTAGGCCCGGTGACTGGGCCGATGAACCGGTCGGTGGGTTGACCGTCAGCGAAAGACCGTTTTTTTGTAAGCAGGTTCACTACCTAATGTCGGAAATGTCTGCAGGATGTTGCAAGGCTTCAACCGGCGACTGTGAGACTAGACTCAAAGGCTCACACCCTTTCATGGAACAAGACCATGACAGCCAAGAACACAATCTGCCTCTGGTACGACAACGACGCCGAGGAGGCCGCGAACTTTTACGCCAGCGTCTTCCCTGACACGACAGTGATAGCGGTGCATCAGGCACCTGCTGATTATCCATCCGGGAAACAGGGTGACGTGATTACCGTGGAGTTCAGCGTCATGGGTATTCCGTGCGTGGGGCTCAACGGAGGCAAGGCCTTCACGCATTGCGAGGCGTTTTCATTCCAGGTCAGCACCGAGGACCAGGCCGAGACCGACCGCTTGTGGGATGCCATTGTCGGCAACGGCGGGGAGGCCAGCGTCTGCGGCTGGTGCAAGGATAAATGGGGGATTTCGTGGCAGATCACCCCGCGCATCCTCATCGAAGCCATCGGCCACCCCGACCGGGCGGCGGCCAAGCGGGCGTTCGATGCCATGATGCAGATGGGCAAGATCGATGTGGCCAGGATAGAGGCGGCGTTGAAGGGCTGACCACGGCAGTGAAGGCATCTTGATCGGGGGCTGCGCAGCAGCCCCCGATTCCACAAACTTGCCAGGTCAGTTGGCGGTCACTTCGGCCTCTGCCGAAGCCGGCTTGGTCGAAGTCTTCTTCTCCTGCACCACGATGTAGAACTCTTCGCCATGCTTCACCGCGCCATACAGCACGGCCTTCTCGATCAGTTCGTTGCCGCGCAGGTGGCGCAGCATCATCGGGTCCTTGCGCAGGTCGCGGTACAGCGCCAGGCACAGCAGCACCATCACCACCACGAACGGCAGGGCCACGACGATGGTCAGGTTCTGCAGGCCGGTCAGCGCCTCGCCGGGGTCGCGCGGGTCGCCAATCGCCAGCATGATTGCCGCAACAGTACCGGTCAGTGCGCCCCAGAAGATCACCGTACGTCGCGATGGCGTGGTGGTGCCATGCTCCGACAGCGTGCCCATTACCAGCGAGGCCGCATCGGCACCGGAGACGAAGAAGATGCCCACCAGCACCATCACCAGCACCGATGTCACCGAGGCCAGCGGGTAGCTTTCCAGCAACTGGTACAGCGCGTGGTTGCTGTTGACCGCACCGTTGGCCAGCTGGAATGCGCCTTCACGCAGGGCGTCGATACTCGCGCCGCCAAAGATGGTGAACCACACCAGGCTGACCAGGCTCGGTACCAGCAGCACCCCGGCAACGAACTGGCGGATGGTGCGGCCGCGGCTGATGCGGGCGATGAACATGCCCACGAACGGCGTCCAGGAAATCCACCAGGCCCAGTAGAACACGGTCCAGCCGGCCAGCCAGCTGTTCATCTGCTCGCCGCCGCTGGCGTTGGTGCGGGCCATCATTTCCGGCAGCATCTTGACGTAGATGCCGATCGAGGTTGGCAGCAGGTTGAGCATCAGCAGGGTCGGGCCGACGATGAACACGAACAACGCCAGCACCAGCGCCAGTACCATGTTGGTGTTGGACAGCCACTGGATGCCCTTGCCGATGCCCGACACCGCCGAGGTGACGAAGGCAATGGTCAGCAGGGTGATGATCGAGATGTAGAACAGCTTGCCGGGGCTTTCGATCCAGCCGTTGTATTCCAGGCCACCGGCTATCTGCAGCGCGCCCAGGCCCAGCGAGGCTGCCGAGCCGAACAGCGTGGCGAAGATCGCCATCATGTCTATCAGGCGGCCGAGCGGGCCGTTGGCATGCTTGCCGATCAATGGCCGAAAGGCGGCGGAAATCAGCTGCGAGCGGCCGCGACGGAAGGTGCCATAGGCAATCACCAGGCCGACGATGGCGTACATGGCCCAGGGGTGCAGCGTCCAGTGGAACAGCGTGGTGGCCATGGCCACCTGCATCGCTTCGCTGGACTGCCCGGTGGTCGTCCCGGGTGGTGGCGACACATAGTGCGACAGCGGTTCGGCAACGCCGAAGAACATCAGGCCGATGCCCATGCCGGCGCTGAACATCATCGCCACCCACGACACCGTACGGAATTCCGGCTGTTCGCCATCACGGCCCAGCGGGACCCGGCCGTAACGGCTGGCGGCCAGCCACAACACGAACACCACGAACAGCGTGGAGGTAAGCACGAAGAACCAGCCGAAGTTGAGAATGACCCAGGATTGCGCGCTGGAGGCGCTGGTGGCGAGGCTGGCCTGGTTGAGGAAGCCCCAGAGGACGAAAGCGATAGCCAGGAGGCTGGTGAAACCAAAGACGATCCAGTCGAGCTTGCCCTCGAAACGCCGGTCCTGGCGTGCTTCTGCGGTTTTCGAGGGGTCCGTCACGCCAAGGTCGAGCGTTTCGGTGATGTGTTCCTTTGCCATGAATGATGAGGCCCCTTTCTGGCTTACCTGCTGGTGCAGGCTTGTAGTTTTGTATGGGCTACCGAGTTCGATGACTGCCTCGGCGGGGAGATTGCTGGCTGGATTATCCTGCGCGCGAAACGGCGGCTCCTGTCCCGATTACGCCCCGGGGCGTCCATTACGCGACCTGCCAACTACTTTTAGTTCTGGGGGCGATGGCCCTTTCTGCTTCGCGTTCTGGTAACCTGATGGGCATTCCCCGGGCCTGCACATCCGAGCACCGTAGAAGCGTTGCTGCTTGTGGGCCTGGCCGTACCAGGAAACGGAGATTCGTCCAAATGGCCACTGACCGTGTGAGCCTGATTCATTTCGATAAATTGAGCATGAGCCCTGCCGCTGCCGATCGGTTCCAGAAAGCCCTCGACGCGCTGGAAGCGCTCAAGCTGCAGGACCGTTACGTGTATCTCATCGCTCCTTATCTGGGTGACATCGCTGACGCCTCCGACCCCGAGCAACTGGCCACCGCCCTGGAACAGGGCTTGCGCGTGGTCGACGAGCTGCTGGCTGCCAGGTCGGTCAGCAAGGTCAAGGCCGAGGAAGTGTGCCAGGTGTTCCACCGCGCCGCTGAGCGCGCGCAGGCAGAAATGCCTGGCTGAGTGGCGGCATGGCCAAAGACATCGACAACCCCTGCGTCTCGCTGTGCCAGCTCAACAGCGAGTTGTGCGTGAGCTGCGGTCGCACCCGTGACGAAATCCGCAAATGGCGGGGCATGAAGCGCCCCGAGAGGATGGCCACCGTGCAGCGGGCGGCAACGCGGATGAAGGCTATCGCCAAGAAGGCGGCCAAGCGGCAGAATGCCGACTGAACCTGCGCACCCTGCGCGCGGCCTTTCCTGATTGTCTGACGAGCCTGAAAATGGATTCTCACTCGCTGTTTGCCTTTACCCTGGTCGCTGCCATCGCGATCGCCAGCCCCGGCCCTGCCACCCTCATGGCCATCAACAACAGCCTGGCCCATGGCCAGCGCAGCGCGATCTGGTCGTCGCTGGGCAATGGCTCGGGCCTGTTCTGCCTTTCGGCAGCTGCCATGCTGGGGCTTGGCGCGCTGTTGGCCAGTTCCGAAATGCTGTTCAACGCCGTGAAGATCCTGGGGGCGGGCTACCTGTTCTACCTGGGGGCGCGGCAATTGCTGAAAAAGAGCCCGATGCTGGCGCAGGGCGCCGCAGAGGGTGTGGCCAAGGTCCGGCCCACGCCGCTGAAGCTCTACAAGTCGGCCTTCCTCACGGCAGTGACCAACCCCAAGGCGACCATGTTCTTCACCGCACTGTTCCCGCAGTTCATCGACCAAGGTGCGGCGTTGCTGCCGCAGTTCCTGATCCTGACCGGAATATTCGTTGCGTTGTCGCTGGTTTCGCTGAGCCTGTATGCCGCATTGGCGGCGCGGGCCAAGGGCGTGCTGACCCGGCCGTCGTTGTCGCGCTGGGTGAGCCGGGTGGTGGGCACCACCTTTATCGGTTTTGGTGCGGCGATCCTGGCGATGCGCCGGCAGGGGGCCTGAAGTACGAGGGGCGCTCCCCGCTGGCCGATAAATGGCCAACCTGATGGCCATGCATGGTCCAGACTGTCTACAGCACGCACAGAGGGGTGCTGCAGTCGACCACAGGATGTGGCAGCCTTTGGCCACCGCTCCAGGTCTGCGGAGGTCACATGTGCCGAGGGTTGTCGATGATCGAGCGCTGCTTTCGCCACGCTTTGCTGTTATTGCCGTGCCTGCTGCTGCCGCTGGTGGCGGTAGCGCACGAGGAATGCCGGCGGCTGACTGCCACCGGTAACCCGGAATACCCCCCCTACCTGTGGCGCGATCCGCAAAACCCCCAGCAACTGATCGGTGCCAATGCCGACCTGCTCAAGTATCTGGGCGAGCAATTGGGGTTGGAAATCGAGGTGGTCTACGGCGGGCCGTGGTCGCGCGCCCAGGAAGAGGTACGCACGGGCCGGATCGACCTGATGGCCGGGTATTTCCTGACCAAGGTCCGCCAGCAACAGATGGACTTCATCACCCCGGCATTTCTGCATACACCCAGCGTTATCTGGGTGCGCCAGGACAATGCCTTTGCCTACCGGCAATGGGCCGACCTCAAGGGCCGCAAAGGCGGCACGCTGGTCAACAACAGCCACGGCCAGCAGTTCGACGATTACGCCAGGACCAACCTCACCCTCGAAGCGGTACCTGGTGCCAGGCAGGCATTCGAGAAGTTGATGCACAAGCGCAGCGATTACGTGGTGTACGAGCAGTATCCCGGCTTGGCGCTGGCGCGCACATTGGGGATTGCCGACACTTTGCAGGTGCTGGAACCACCGATATCCAGCGAAGGGTTGTACCTGGCGCTGTCGCATGATTCGCCCTGCAACCAGCCGCAGCTGCGTGAGGCACTGGCGAAGGAGATGGAAAAGATCGTTGCCGGTGCGTTGCCGGAGCAACTGCTGCAGCAAAACCTGGAGCGTTGGCAATAAATAGCAGCCTGGTATGCGCTCCTACAGGGAGCGGGCCAGCTGTTCGGCTTCCTTGGCCCGGGTCACACTGACTGCGCCGGGCAGGGTGACATCGTTCTTCGCAGCGAGGATCTCGGCCATGACGCTGACGGCAATCTCGGCCGGGGTCTTGCTACCGATATAGATGCCGATAGGACCGTGCAGGCGCTGCAACGACGCTTCGCTTTCGCCAAAGTGTTCGATCAGCCGCTCGCGGCGCAGCTGGCTGTTGCGCCGTGAGCCGATGGCACCGATATAGAACGCCGGGCTGTGCAGGGCTTCGAGCAAGGCCAGGTCGTCCAGCTTGGGGTCGTGGCTGACGGCAACGATTGCGCTGCGCAGGTCTGGGGCGAAGGCGCGGACCACGTCGTCCGGCATGCCGGCCAGGTGGTTGACGCCGGCAACGTTCCAGCCTGCCGTGTACTCGGGGCGCGGATCGCACAGTGAAACGCTGAAGCCATTGAACAGGGCCATGGTCGCCAGGTATTCGGCCAGCGCGCCGGCACCGATCAGCAGTAGGCGATAGCCGGGGCCCAGGGTGCTGAGCATGTGCCGGCCATCGAAACTGAACAGTTCGGGCGTGGTGGTGGCGGTAAGGTTGGTCTCCCCGCTGCGCAGGTCAAGCCCACGGCGTACCAGATTGCCGCCGTCGAGGTCGGCGAGCAGTTGCTCCAGGTGTGGCAGCGACGGGGCGAATTCCAGCACCAGTTCGAGGGTGCCGCCACAGGGCAGGCCGAAGCGGTGTGCCTCGTCGGCACTGACGCCAAAGCGCACCACCTGGGGCATGCCGCCGGGCATGCCGGGGCCGCCATAGGCATTGGTGTAGCGGTGAATGAGGTCGTCCTCGATGCAGCCGCCAGAGACACTGCCGACCACACGGCCGTCGCTGCGCAGGGCCATCATCGAGCCCACTGGGCGGGGGGAAGAGCCCCAGGTGCGGGCGACTGTAGCCAGCAAGGTGCGGTGGCCGGCGGCGAGCCAGTCTCGGGTGGTGCGCAGGACCAGCAGGTCGATGCTTTCCATGGGTACTCCGGTAAAGCCTGGTGTTCAAGGGTGGCTGTGCCGGCCTCTTCGCGGGTAAACCCGCTCCCACAGGATTGCACCACTCCCAAGACCTGTGCAGTACCTGTGGGAGCGGGTTTACCCGCGAAGAGGCCGGTACAGCCACCAAATTTCAGCGCATGTGCAAAATGATCGGGCTACTGCTGGCCGGGTCGGTATGCCCACGCAACTTGCCCACCGCCTGCGGATTCACCGCGCCACCATGGTTCCCCCAGGCACTGCGCACGAAACCCAGCACATCGGCAATTTCCTGGTCACTCAATTGCTCACGGAAGGCCGGCATGCGATACGCATCGGGCAACCCGGCCGTCACCACCCGCTGCGAACCATTGAGGGTGATATTGATCGCCGAGGCGTCTTCCTTGGCCAGTGCCGAAGTAGCGCCTGCCAAAGGTGGCATCCATTCGGCCTGGCCCTTGCCATCCAGGCCGTGGCACGACGCACAGCGGGTTACATAGGTATGCCCCCCAGGGCTGTCGAGCAGCGCGGCCGTCGTTTCGGCCTGGTACTGCCACGGCGCACCGTCGCGTTGCGGGTCGCCGGGCAGCGACTTCAGGTAGCGGGCGATGGCGGCCAGGTCGTCGTCACTCATGAATTGCGTGGAGTTGTTGAATGCCTCGGTCATCGAGCCGAATACCACCGCATGCCGATTGCGGCCGGTCTTGAGGAACTGCGCGATCTCGGCCTCGCTCCAGCGACCCAGCCCGGTGTTGGGGTCGGCACGCAGGCTCGGTGCATACCAGCCATCGAGCAGGGCACCAGCGAGGAATGGCTTGCCGCTGTCATCCAGGGCCTTTTCGTTGAAGGCCAGGCCGCGCGGCGTATGGCAGCTGCCACAGTGGCCAGGGCCCTGGACGATGTAGGCACCGCGGTTCCACTGCGCATCCTGCCCGGCCTGGTCGGCGTACGGAGCGGTGGCGGCGAACAGCCCGTTCCACATCGCAATGGGCCAGCGCCAGTTCAGCGGCCAGGGAATGTCGCTGGCAAGGTTGGCTTGCTGCACGGGTTGCACGCCGTGCATGAAGAAGGCATACAGCGCCTTTACATCGTCATCGCTGAGCTTGGCGTAGGACGGGTAGGGCATGGCCGGGTACAGCCGCCGGCCACCGGGCGCGACGCCTTGGCGCACGGCACGGTCGAAGTCGGCCAGGCTGTAGCCACCGATGCCGGTGTTGCGGTCGGGGGTGATATTGGTGGCGTGAATCGCCCCCAGCGGGGTGGCCATTTCCAGCCCGCCAGCGAACGGTTTGCCGTCCGGCAGGCTGTGGCAGGCCACGCAGTCGCTGAGGCGGGCCACGTACTCGCCACGGCTGATCAGCGCCGGGTCGGCAGTGGTGGCCTGCACATCGGCAAATGGCGAGGCGGGCTCGCGGGTGACGTACCAGGCCAGCAGGCCTGCCGCGACCAGGCACGGCAGCGCCAGCCAGCCAGCAGTTCTTGCGAAACGATGGGTCATGGGGCGTCCTTGTCTGCTCAGCTGAAGGTATGGCGGCTCAATGGCAGGCTGCGCACGCGCTGGCCGGTGAGCTGCGCGACTGCGTTGGCCACCGCCGGTGCCACTGCGGGCAACGGTGGCTCGCCGATGCCGCCCATCTTCGCCCCGCTTTCGACAATGCGCACGTGTACCCTGGCCATGCGCGACGGCGGCAGGATCGGGTACAGGTCGTAGTTGCGCGCGCGCGGCTTGCCATCCACGTACACCGCTTCTTCCAGCAGTGTCTGCGACAGGCCCAAGGCGACGGCGCCGTTGACCTGATGCTCGATGATCGCCGGGTTGACGATGCTGCCCGGGTCGATGGCCTGCCAGATGTCGTGCACCTTGACCTGGCCATTCTCGATCGACACCTCGGCAATGACCGCTGCCTCCGAGCCGAACGGCGAGGCCATGGCCACGCCACGCGCCCGCTTGCTGCCATCCTCGGCGGTGAACGGCCCACGCTTCCAGCCGCCGGAAAGCTCTGCGACGGCCTGCAACAGGTTGGTCAGGCGCTGGTTGTCGCGCAGCAGGTGCAGGCGCAGTTCGAACGGGTCCTTGCCGCCTTTGTCGGCCAGCTCGTCGAGGAACGATTCATAGAAGAAGTCGTTCAGCGAGTTGCCCACCGAGCGCCAGTAGCCGAGCATGGCCGGGCCTTTTACATAGATCTGCGCGATGCGCTTGTTGGCGATGGCGTAGGACTTGCCCGACAGCCCTTCGAGCGCGGTAGGGTCGAGTTTTTCGCCTTGCTTGCCAGCGATGGCTTCGGTCGGGCCTTCGGTGGCGCTCACTGCTTCGAGGGCCACCGGCAGGCCATCGGCATCCAGCCCGGCGCGGAACTTGACCACGGCGACCGGGCGCAACACATCGCGGAGGAATTCCTCTTCGCGGCTCCAGATGAGTTTCACCGGCCGGCCGACCGCCTTGGCCAAGGCAATGGCCTGTGGATAGGGATTGGCCGAGTCGTACAGGAAGTGGCGGCCAAAGAAACCGCCCAGCAACGGCGAATGCAGGGTGATCTGCGCCGGGGCCAGGCCGGTGCGTTTGGCAATGTCGTCACGGAACATGTCCGGCGCCTGGTTGGGCAGCCACACTTCCAGGCTGCCGTCCGGGTTGAAGCGCGCCAGTGCCGACGGCGGCTCCAGCTGTGCGTGGTTGAGGTACTGGTTGTGGTAGGTTGCTTCGACCCGGGTCTTGGCACTGGCCAGCATACCGGCCACGTCGCCCTGGTTTTCGTCGTCGCGCGCCGGGCCCGTGACCGTGGCCAGGTGCTCGCGCCAACCATCGCTGGAGAAATCGGCCGGCATCGGCCGTACCGGGCTGTCGGCCGCGGGCTCCTTCCAGTCCACCTGGATGGCTTCGACCGCGCGCTTGGCGTGCCACCAGCGTTCGGCAACCACCGCCACGGCACCCGGCAGCTGATGCACCGAATGCACGCCTTTCATGGCCTTGACCTGGTCTTCGTTGCGCAGGCTACCGACGGTCATGCCCAGGCGTGGTGCGTGCTGCACGGCGGCGTGGAGCATGCCGTCGACCTTGATGTCGATGCTGTATACGGCCTTGCCGGTGGACTTGTCGTAGGCATCCAGGCGACGTACCGGTTTGCCGATCCAGCGAAACTGGCTGGGGTCGCGCAGCTTGACGCTGGCTGGGTCCGGTACTGGCAGGTCCATGGCGCGTCCGGCCAGTTCACCGTAGGGAATGGAGCGGCCAGTCGTGGTATGTACCACATGGCCCGGCGTGGTGGAGAGTTCTTCGACCGGCACGCCCAGCTGCTCGGCGCCCGCCTGCAGCAGCATGGCCCGGGCGAGGGCGCCCAGGCGGCGCATGGTCGGGTAGCTCATGCGCACCGACATGCTGCCGCCGGTGATGCGCATGCCGTTCTCCATCACTACATAGGCTTCGCCGGGCGGCGCGCTGTCGACCACAAAATTGGCCGGGTCGACGTCCAGCTCTTCACCCACGATCTGCGCCATGGCGGTGAAGGGGCCTTGGCCACCTTCCATGAACGGGCTGAGCAGGCGCACTTTGCCGTCCGGTCGGATCTCCAGAAACGCCGGCACCTGCGTGCCGCGCTCCGGGGTTGCGGCGGCGGCTGCCTGCACGCGGGCCGACCCCATGGGCAGGCCGAAACCCAGCACCAGGGCACCGACAGCCGTGCCGGCAAGAAAGCGCCGACGTGACAGGTTGACCGTTTCGCCCAGTTGCAGCCTGAGCAGTTCGGCGGGGGTATCGACTGGTGTGTTCATCAGGCCTTCTCCCCTTGGGCCAGCTCATGCATGGCGGCATGGATGGCGTTGTAGGTGCCGCAGCGGCACAGGTTGACCATGGCGGCCTCGATCTGGGCGTCACTGGGCTTGGGCGTGTGCTTGAGCAGCGCCGTGGCCGCCATTACCTGGCCGGACTGGCAGTAGCCGCACTGGGCCACCTGGTGCTCGACCCAGGCTGCGACCACGCGTTTGCCGACGGCATCGGCCTCGATCGCCTCGATGGTGGTCACTTCGCGCCCGACCACGCCGGCCACCGGGGTGACGCAGGCGCGCACCACGTTGCCGTCCACCAGCACCGAACAGGCGCCGCACTGGGCCAGGCCGCAGCCATACTTGGTGCCGGTCAGCCCCAGGTCGTCGCGGATCACCCACAGCAGGGGCGTATCGGCGTCTGCCTCGACCTGGTAGGTCTTCTGGTTGATGCGTAGTTCCATGGTTCACCTGCCCGTCAACGGTTGCTGTCGCTTGGATTCTTCTGATCGGGGAATACGGTGCTCCCCAGTGCAGAAACGCTAGCACAGCGGGGTGACCGCTGGTCTGTTGGCGGGCGCAGGTTCAGAGGATCAGGCAAGCAATTCGGTGAAATGCGCAAGCGGCGATGTGCGCTATCGCCTGTAGGAGCGGCCTTGTGTCGCGATGGGGCGCGCAGCGGCCCCAGGGCAGCATGCAGTATTGTAAGGGGCCGCTTTGCGGCCCATCGCGACACAATGCCGCTCCTACAAGAAAGCGCATTTGGAGGTGAAGAGGACTTCCGCAGCGAAAACCCGGATAATGCCGGCCAATTTCGTTTTGCACGCTTAAATCACGGTAATCCCCGCATGGAAATCAAGGTCAATTTTCTCGACAATCTCCGTCTCGAAGCCAAGTTCGACGACTTCACGGTGATCGCCGACCAACCGATTCGCTACAAGGGTGATGGCTCGGCCCCGGGGCCGTTCGACTATTTCCTGGCGTCTTCGGCCTTGTGCGCGGCTTACTTCGTCAAGCTGTACTGCCAGACCCGCGACATCCCCACCGAAAACATCCGCCTGTCGCAGAACAACATCGTCGACCCGGAAAACCGCTACAACCAGGTCTTCAAGATCCAGGTCGAGTTGCCCGAGGACATTTCCGAGAAGGACCGCCAAGGCATCCTGCGCTCCATCGACCGCTGCACGGTGAAGAAGGTGGTGCAGACCGGCCCCGAGTTCGTGATCGAAGTGGTCGACAACCTCGATGCCGATGCCCAGGGCCTGCTGATGCCGGTGGCGGACACCAGCACCTATATCCCCGGCAAGGACCTGCCGCTGGAGCAGACCATCGCCAACATGTCGGGCATCCTCGCCGGGCTGGGGATGAAGATCGAGATCGCCTCGTGGCGCAACATCGTGCCCAACGTGTGGTCGCTGCATGTGCGCGACGCCCAGTCGCCGATGTGCTTCACCAACGGCAAGGGCGCGACCAAGGAGGCCGCGCTGGCCTCGGCGCTGGGCGAGTTCATCGAGCGGCTGAACTGCAACTTCTTCTACAACGATCAGTTCTGGGGCGAGGACCTGGCCAACGCGTCGTTCGTGCACTACCCGAACGAGCAGTGGTTCAAACCCGGCCCGCGCGATGCGCTGCCGGCCGAGATCCTCGATGAGCACTGCCTGGCAATCTACAACCCGGACGGCGAGCTGCGTGGCTCGCACCTGTACGACACCAACTCGGGCAATACCGCGCGCGGCATCTGCTCGTTGCCATTCGTGCGCCAGTCCGACCAGCAGGTGGTGTACTTCCCGTCCAACCTGATCGAGAACCTGTTCCTCAGCAACGGCATGAGTGCCGGCAACACCCTGGCCGAGGCGCAGGTGCAGTGCCTGTCGGAAATCTTCGAGCGCGCCGTGAAGCGCGAAATCCTCGAAGGCGAGCTGTGCCTGCCAGATGTGCCGCAGGAGGTGCTGGCCAAGTACCCGGCCATCGTCGCCGGCATCCAGGGCCTGGAAGAGCAGGGCTTCCCGGTGCTGGTCAAGGATGCGTCGCTGGGTGGCGAGTTCCCGGTAATGTGCGTGACCTTGATGAACCCGCGCACCGGCGGCGTGTTCGCTTCTTTCGGCGCCCACCCGAGCCTGGAAGTGGCGCTGGAGCGCAGCCTCACCGAACTGCTTCAGGGCCGCAGCTTCGAAGGTTTGAACGACCTGCCGCAACCGACCTTCGAAAGCCACGCGCTGACCGAACCGAACAACTTCGTCGAGCACTTCATCGATTCCAGCGGCGTGGTGTCGTGGCGCTTCTTCAGCGCCAAGGCCGACTTCGAGTTCGTCGAGTGGGACTTCTCCGGCCACGGCGAGGATTCCAACGTGCAGGAAGCCGCGACCCTGTTCGGCATCCTCGAGGACCTGGGCAAGGAAGTGTACATGGCCGTGTACGACAACCTTGGCGCCACCGCCTGCCGCATCCTGGTACCGGGTTATTCGGAGATCTACCCGGTCGAGGACCTGATCTGGGACAACACCAACCGCGCCCTGTCGTTCCGCGCCGACATCCTCAACCTGCACAGCCTGGACAACCGTTCCCTCAAGCTGCTGCTCAAGCGCTTGGACAACTGCGATGTGGATGACTACACCACCATCACCACGCTGATCGGCGTGGAGTTCGACGAGAACACGGTGTGGGGCCAGCTGACCATTCTGGAGCTGAAGCTGCTCATCTGCCTGGCGGTACAGCGCTTCGAGGACGCCAAGGAGCTGGTCGAGGCGTTCCTGCAGTTCAACGACAACACCGTCGAGCGCGGCCTGTTCTACCAAGCGTTGAACGTGGTGCTGGAAGTGCTGCTGGACGACGAACTGGAAATGGACGATTACGAAGCCAACTTCCGGCGCATGTTCGGCAACCCGCGCATGGACGCGGTGTTGGGCTCGGTGGACGGCAGCGTACGTTTCCATGGCCTGACCCCGACCAGCATGAAGCTCGAAGGCCTCGATCGCCACCTGCGCCTGATCGAAAGCTACAAGAAGCTACATGCGGCGCGGGCCAAGTTCGCCGGATAGCCGCAGCGCTCCAACCGCTATCTTGTACTGTCCGTTCTGGCCCAATCGCCGGCAAGCCAGCTCCCACAGGGATAGCACAGCCCTTGAGGCCAGTGCTGTCGAAGTGGGAGCAACTGTCTTGCTCAATTTCTAAAAGCTGGCGTGATCCCTGTGGGAGCGGGCTTGCCCGCGAACACGGGCGAAGCCCGTGCCATCCATCGCGGTGTCTTCTTCGCGGGTAACCCGCCCCCACAGGGATCACGCTGTGATCTGCGCCATGTTTTCAGGCTGCGGTAAGTCATCCCGCCACGGCGTGCCTGTTCTGAGCATCGCATTGAGGCGCACGATGAAGATTCTTATGCAGGCTACAAGCGCAACCTTGGCAAGTTTCCCTCGCCCACGCAGCGCCTCATATCGGGCTTTGAGCGTTGGATTATGTTTCACCGCTACCAGGCACGCCATGTACAGCGCACGCCTGACCTCAAATCGGCCTCCTGAGATAAAGCGCTTGCCCACGGACTTTCCGCTGTCGTGATTGA
>NZ_JADLJS010000002.1 GCF_015680405.1 Pseudomonas pudica | reverse complement strand
CTCCCACAGGTACTGCGCAGACTTCAAGGCTGTGGTTTACCTGTGGGAGCTGGCTTGCCGGCGATAGGGCCAGTAGCAAATACCACAAGGCTTGGGCCACTATGCTGGTAGGGGCCACCCGCAAAGCCCAGGGAGAAGCATCATGAACATCATCAACGCACGCCTGCGCGGCAGGTCCGGCCTGTTTCGCATCGAACTCGACGGCGAACGCATCGCCGCCATCGTGCCTCAGGCCGAAGGGGTGGCGGTGCGCGCTGCCGATGACCTGGATGCCGGGCAGAACCTGGTAGTGGCGCCTTTCATCGAGCCGCACATCCACCTGGACGCCACGCTGACAGCCGGCGAGCCGCGCTGGAACATGAGCGGCACCCTGTTCGAAGGCATCGAGCGCTGGGCCGAGCGCAAGGCAATCACAACCCACGACGACATCAAGAACCGCGCGAAAAAGACCATCGGCATGCTGGTGGACCATGGCATCCAGCATGTACGTACCCATGTCGATGTCACTGACCCCACCCTGACCGCGCTCAAGGCCATGGTCGAAGTGCGTGAAGAAGTGCGTCACCTGCTCGACCTGCAGATCGTCGCCTTTCCCCAGGAGGGTATCGAGTCGTACGCCAACGGCCGGGCGCTGATGGCCGAAGCGGTGGCGATCGGTGCCGACGTGATTGGCGGCATCCCGCATTTCGAGAACACCCGCGATCAGGGCGTGTCTTCGGTCAAGTTCCTGATGGACCTGGCCGAGCGCACCGGCTGCCTGGTGGATGTGCATTGCGACGAGACCGACGACCCGCAGTCGCGCTTTCTCGAAGTGCTGGCCGAAGAGGCGCGGGTTCGCGACATGAGCGCCCGGGTGACAGCCAGCCATACCGTGGCCATGGGCTCGTACGACAATGCCTACTGCTACAAGCTGTTTCGCCTGTTAAAGCAATCGGGTATCAATTTCGTGTCTTGCCCGACCGAGAGCATTCACCTGCAAGGGCGTTTCGACAACTACCCGAAACGCCGCGGCGTCACTCGCGTGGCCGAGCTCGACCGGGCCGGGATGAACGTGTGCTTTGGCCAGGATTCCATCGTCGACCCCTGGTACCCGCTGGGCAATGGCAACATCCTGCGTATTCTCGAGGCCGGCCTGCACATCTGCCACATGCTTGGCTACGAAGACCTGCAACGCTGCCTGGACCTGATTACCGACAACAGCGCCCGCACCCTGCACCTGGGCGAGCGCTACGGCATCGAGGTGGGGCGGCCCGCGAACCTGTTGCTGCTGTCGGCGCCGGACGATTACGAAATGGTGCGCAGCCAGGGACATGCACTTGTGTCGATACGCAACGGCAAGGTGTTGATGCGTAGAACACCTGCCAGGGTCGAGCACTACACCTGACGCTGCCTGCCTCAGCCCTCTGCAACGCCCCGCCGGCTTCAAGCCGAGCGGGGCGTTTTGCTGTCTGGCGTACTGGTTTGTTCTCTCGTATGGCCTTCATGAACCAATCACATGTGATAAGCCGTGATTATTCCACCATAGGAAATGTTTGCGCGGGCAATGGTCTGTCTCCATAATTGGTATGTAAATACATACTACATAACACGGTACAAAATCGTAGGAGCAAGCATGGCCCGGGGCGGTATAAACAAGGTTGTAGTGCAGCAGGCACGTCAGGCGCTGATTGCCCGGGGCGAGAACCCCAGCATCGATGCCATACGTATCGAGCTGGGCAACACCGGCTCCAAGACCACGATTCACCGCTACCTGAAAGAATTGAACGGCCAGCAGCCCGTGGCTTCCGAGGGCGGCATTGCGCTGAGTGATGTGCTGAGCCGGATGGTCGGGCAACTGGCAACCCAGTTGCAGGACGAGGCCGACCTGAAGATCGAGCAGGCCGAAAGCACCTTCACTCGACAGCGCGAACAGCTGGAGGCACAGCTGGCGATTGCCCAGCAGGCCCTGGCAGCGGCGCACCAACAGCATCAGATCGATGTGGCCGCACTGGCCGCCGAATCGGAAAAGCTGCTCTCCACCCAAAGCACCCTGCAGGCCGAACAGCTGCGCAGTGCCAGCCTCAACCAGTCGCTGGGCGAGTTGCAGGTACGCCTGGCCGACAAGGACGAGCAGGTAAGATCACTGGAAGACAAGCACCGTCATGCCCGCGATGCGCTGGAACACTACCGCAACGCCAGCCGCGAACAGCGTGAACAGGAGCAACGTCGCCACGAAGCACAGCTGCAACAGTTGCAGGTGGAGGTGCGTCAGCTGCAGCAAGGCATGATCGTCAAGCAGGACGAGCTGACCCGCCTGCACCGCGACAACGAGCGCTTGTTGGGCGAGCACCGCCAGGCCGCCAGCGCCTGCAGGGCGCAGGACGAATTGCTGGAGCAGCGCGACGCGCAGATCCAGGGTTTGCGAACGATCCTGGCCCAGGCGCAGGGTGCCAGCGAGGAAATGCGTCGGCAGCTGGATGTGCAGGCCCAGAACCTGGAGGCCAGGCGCGACTTGTGCACGGAACAGGCTCGCCAACTGCAGCAGCTCGAGGAGCAGCTGAAGCAACGTGATGAAGCGTTGGTTCAATGCCGAGCCCAGCTAGCTGCGGATACAGATTAATCAAACTTTTCCTGGCCGGTGGTTTCTTCCCTAGACACTCACCGGAGAAAGCCTCATGCCTGAACCACAACAGCCAGGAAAACATCCCCAAGGGCCGCATTCGTCCGAGCAGGCGAACAAACGCCAGGACTTGGGTTTCGATCCCGATTCGCCAGATGTGGAGGATCCGCAAGTCGACCCTCAAGGGCCTGCCAAGCCACCGCGGGACGTCGAAAAAGCACCGTGAAGGTAGCATTTGTCGCAAAGGGCCGCTCAGCGGCCCTCGCGATCAACACGGCACTGCTTGGGGCAGGCTGTCTCGAGGCCTTGGCCAGGCAAGCTAAGCTCGCTTGACTCAGGACTCTGCCTGCCTGGCTGCCTCCACGCCCGCAGCCGAGAGTTTGATGGGGTAGTTCACGCTGATCTGGTGGTCGCTGCTCACCGCAACGCTGCCATCCTGGATCAAACCGGCCTCCTGCAGCGTCTTGAGCATACCGGCCACGGCTTTCTCGCCCCGGTAGTTGTCCAGCACTTCCTTGCCGAGCCCCTGGGGGTGAGCATGCAGCAGGCGAGTCAGCACTTCGGCTTTCAATGCATCGTTACTCATGGCGGCCCTCACTTGGCGTGTTTGGCCTGAAGCGCCTTGGCGTGCTCCAGATGCTGTTCCAGCTTGGGCAGGGTTTCGCTGGCAAAGGCCTTCAATTCAGCCTTGTCAGAAGATGCCGCTTCCTTCTTGAACAACTCCACCGCCTTTTCGTGAGCGTCGACCTGGTTGTTGACGTAAGACTTGTCAAACGACTCCTCCCGCCATTCCAGGATCATTTTCTTGACCTTGTCGGTTATTGCCGCCTCATCGGGTACGGAAATATCGAGCTTGCGAGCGATGTCGCCAAGTTTCTGATTGGCCTGGGTGTGGTCGGTGACCATCTGCTGGGCGAAGGTCTTGATTTCGGCATTCTGAGTTTTTTCCAGAGCCAGCTTGCCAGTGACCACTTCGGCAATACCGGCCTCGGTGGCCGCTTCGACGAAGTCATCGGAACTCGCCGCCATAGCCTGTACCGATGCCAAGCCCAACACCATGGAGAAACCGACGCGCTTGATGAAGAGACTGCTCATGCTTCACTCCTTAAACCGTGGCGCGACCTCAGTGTCGCGTACGGTTGATGGTGAACCGAGGGCAAAGGTTTAATCTTTTTACTGGCCGGCCGCGCCCAGGTGGCGCTGAACTATAGTGAAAGGCGGCGAACGCGGTATGGCTAGGGATTTCAATGTGTGCAGCCAGGAAACAGGATGAGGACGGGTTCTTCGCGGTAACCGGCGAGGGCCGCGCCGTGGCGCTGTTCCGCCTGGTACTGGCGTTCATGCTGGTGGTGATGCTGGCCTTCGTCGTGGTTGAAGGCTGGCGTATCTGGCGCGATTACCGGCACGCCTTCACCAACGCCGAGAACATGGTCACCAACCTGGCCCGGGCCACGGCACAGCATGCCGAAGACGCCATCCGCCAGGTCGATGCAATTACCGCGGCGCTGGCCGAGCGCCTGGAGGGCGACGGCTTCGAGCACATCGACCGGCCGCGTCTGCATGCCTTGCTGGTGCAGCAGAAAAGCATCATGCCGCAATTGCACGGGTTGTTCGTGTATGGCCCGGATGGCAGCTGGATCGTGACCGACCAGGCGGTAGTCCCGCCCAATGCCAACAATGGCGACCGCGACTATTTCATCTACCACCGCGACCATACAGACCGTGGCGTACACATCGGCTCGGTGGTGCGCAGCCGTTCCACTGGCGACCTGATCATCCCCATTTCACGGCGCCTGCAATATGCCGATGGCAGCTTCGCCGGGGTGTTGCTGGGCACCATCAAGGTGGAGTGGTTCGTGCGTTACTACGGCGACTTCAAGATCGACGAACGCGGCGCGCTGGTGCTGGCCAAGCGTGACGGCACCATCCTGGTACGGCGGCCGTTCGTCGAGCAGGTGGTGGGCCGCAGCCTGAGCAGCAGCGAGATCTTCCGCAACCACCTGCCGCACGCAAGCGAAGGGGTGGCCGAAGCGGTCGCCGTGGTGGACGGTACGCCACGGTTGTATGGCTATCGCGCGCTGGGCAGCTACCCACTGGTAGTGGAGGCGGGGTTGTCGCGGGAATCGATCGTCGCGCCCTGGCGGCACGATGCTATCAAGTCGGTGGCGGTGTTGCTGCTGTTGCTGGTGGGGCTGGCGGCCTTTGGTGGCGTGGTGCTGCGCCAGTTGCGCGAGCGTATCGTCATCGAGCGGGCGCTGCTCCAGGCACACCAGACCCTGAAGGCCCTGGCACTGACCGACAGCCTGACCGGCCTGGGTAACCGCCGTCGGCTGGATGCCGTGTTCGAGCCGGAGCTGCGCCGTGCACGACGCCAGGGCTATCCGCTGGCGCTGGTGATGCTCGACCTGGATTACTTCAAGGCCTACAACGACCGTTACGGGCACCCAGCGGGCGACCAGTGCCTGCGGCGCTTTGCCGAGATGCTGCAGCAAGCACTGAAGCGGCCGGCCGACCTGGCTGTGCGCTATGGGGGCGAGGAGTTCACACTGCTGCTGCCTGATACCGATGCTCGCGGGGCGGAACTGCTGGTGCAGGAAGTACAACAACTGTTGCGTCGGCAGCCGCTGGAGCATGCGGGCAGCCCACTGGGGCGGGTATCGTTCAGTGCCGGGATTGCCGTGGGTGACCTGGCGCGGGAGGGAGTGACGGCCGAGCGCCTGATGGCGGCAGCGGATGCGGCGCTGTACCAGGCCAAGCGCCAAGGGCGGGACAGGTATTGTGTGGCAGAAGGTTCAGTGGTCAGTGTCGATGAATGAAGGCCCTGATGCCTGTACCGGCCCCATCACCGGCAAGCCAGCCCACAGGTGATGTGCAGCTCTTTTGCACTGCGCGGTCCCCGTGGGAGCTGGCTTGCCGGCGATGGGGCTGCAGAGCAGCCCCGGGTCTAGTAATCCAAGCCAAGGCGCATCGCACAGCGGCCCTCAAGGCCATGGGCACGCTCGCTGGCCAGAATCTGCTGCAAGCGTGCATCCAGCAGCCCCTCATCGATAACCTCGAAACCCATGCGCGCGTAGAACGGCGCATTCCATGGCACATCGGCAAAGGTGGTCAGGGTCAGCTCCCGCACCCCGGCCTGACGCGCCGCATCGATCACCTGCAGCAGCAGCTTGCGCCCGATACCTTGCCCCTGGGCCTCCCGGTGCACCGAAATTTCATGAAGATGCAGCGCACGATCCTCGAGCCGGGCACAGGCAAATCCCATAATGCGCCCATCCGGCTCTTCGGCCACCCAGCTACCGCCAGCTTCGACAAATGCCTGATGGGCGCCGCAGTCCATCACATCTCCTTGCGCCAGCCATGCCAGCGCCGGCCGGACGGCAAAGGCCTGGGCAGCCGAGCGTTCGACGCCCGGTAGCCATGGAATGTCGTGCTCGAGGGTAGGGCGAATGCGCATGAAGAAGTCCTTTCCAGTTGTACGTCCTGGCCTGCCGTCAGCACCTGAGGCTGCAATTGCCAGCGCACCGAGCTTACACCTTTCGTCATCCGGTCACGCCTGCATGGAAAAAAACGCGGGCAATCGGTACCCTTGCGCCTTCCCTTGCCATCCCCCGGACCGTTCCATGCTGTTCAATCTCGCCGTACTGTTCGGCACCCTGGTGGCCATGGAGGGCGTTGGCACGCTGGCTCACAAGTACATCATGCATGGCTGGGGCTGGTGGCTGCACCGCTCGCACCATGAGCCGCAACTGGGCATGCTCGAAACCAATGACCTGTACCTTGTGGCCCTGGGGCTGATCGCCACGCTGCTGGTGGCCATGGGCAAGAGTGGCCTTGCACCCTTGCAGTGGGTGGGTGGCGGGGTGGCGGGGTACGGCGTGCTGTATGTCGTGGCCCACGACGGGTTGTTTCACCGGCACTGGCCACGCAAGCCACGGCCGGTCAACCGCTACCTCAAGCGTTTGCATCGCGCGCACCGGTTGCATCATGCGGTGAAGGGGCGTACGGGGAGTGTGTCGTTCGGGTTTTTCTATGCTCCGCCGCTGAAAGTGCTGAAGCAGCAGATGCGGCGTAAGCGCAGCCATTTGTAAAAACCTGTACCGGCCCTATCGCCGGCAAGCCGGCTCCCACAAGGACAGCGCCAGCCCTCAGCCCAGCACTGTACCTTTGGGGGCTGGCTTGCCGGCGATAGGGCCACAAGCGGTACCTTCAATTTACGGTTTCACCCTTGGGCTGCGTCGCTACATGCCCGCGGCTTACCCACCAGCCGAACGCCGCTGCGGTAAAGAACATGATCAGGCTGTACAGCGCCGCCGGCACCGCCATGGTGGCGTTGTTCAGCAGCGAAGGGCTCAATGCCAGGGCAATCGCCAAGGTGCCGTTGTGGATGCCGATCTCCATGCCGATGGCAATCGCCTGGCGCTTGGGGATGTTCAACAGGCGCGGCACCCAGTAGCCCACGCCCAGGCTCAGCAGGTTGAACAGCAGCGCCGCCAGGCCCACTACCGGCGCATACGCAACCACGGTCTGCCAATCCTTGGCCAGCGCCAGGACGATGGTGAACGCCAGGAACAATGCGGCCACCAGCTTCATCGGCTTCTCCATGCGCGCGGCAAAAGCGGGTGCGAAGCGGCGAACCAGCATGCCCAGCGCCACCGGCAGCAGGACGATGGCGAACACCTGCATCACCTTGGCAAACTGCAGCGGTATGGCCTGGTCCGATGCCATGAACCAGCTCAACGACAGGTTCACCAGCAGTGGCATGGTCAGGATCGCGATCAGCGAGTTGACCGCCGTCAGGGTGATATTCAACGCCACATCGCCATGGGCCAGGTGGCTGAACAGGTTGGCCGTGGTGCCGCCTGGCGAGGCGGCCAGCAGCATCAGCCCCACCGCCAGGGCCGACTCCAGGCCGAAGCCGTTGGCAATCAGGAAGCACACCAGCGGCAGCAGCAGGATCTGACAAACCAGGCCTACCACCACCGGCTTGGGGTACTTCACCACGCGGGCGAAGTCGGCCAGGGTCAGTGATAACCCGAGGCCGAGCATGATGATGCCCAAGGCCAGCGGCAGAAAGGCGGTGAGCAAAGGTGAGGCGGTCATGGGCAGTCACTCGGACGAAGGATCCCGAGCAGTGTAGGTCGGCCCTGATTGATAGCTAATTGCAAAGCGCCATCACTTGGTAACCGTTTGTTTCCAAGTGCAGCGGCCGGTGAGGCTGTATGCCTCGTTGCAGTGGGCCTGCTGGCACAGTAGCATTCCTGCTTTTTACCGAGGATTAGCCTGTCATGCCGTTCCAGCAAGGTCTGCTTGCCACCCCGGTGCCGGCCCACGCCCGTCACCTGTTCTTCACCCTGCAGTCGCCCGAGGCCCTGCCTGCTGCGCTCGATGCCTTGCTGCCGCAGGTCGATGGCGAACAGTTGATCATGGGTGTCGGCGCCCCGCTGGCCAAGGCCTTGGGCCGTGAAGTACCTGGCTTGCGAGCGTTCCCTCAGCTGGATGCTGCGGTCGAAAACCCCAGCACCCAACACGCC
Source organism: Pseudomonas pudica (assembly GCF_015680405.1). Taxonomy (GTDB): domain Bacteria; phylum Pseudomonadota; class Gammaproteobacteria; order Pseudomonadales; family Pseudomonadaceae; genus Aquipseudomonas; species Aquipseudomonas pudica. Next base: position 299,757 of record NZ_JADLJS010000002.1, on the reverse strand, counting down.
CTGTGGCTGTGGCTGCGTGGCAACCAGCGCGGTGACCTGCTGCTGCAGGCCCAGGCCCTGGAGCAGGCATTGGCACCGGCCTTGCGCCTGGCCGACAGCGTCGACGGCTTCCTGCACCGTGGCGGCCATGACCTGACCGGCTATGAGGACGGCACCGAAAACCCGGTGGACCAGGAGGCCGTGCAGGCGGCCATTGGCGCCGATGGCTCCAGCTTTGCCGCTTTCCAGTTGTGGAAGCACGACCTGGAGTACTTCAAGTCGCTGCCCCAGGCCGACCAGGACAACATCATCGGCCGTCGCCTCAGCGACAACGAAGAGCTCGAGGACGCCCCCGAGTCCGCCCACGTCAAGCGCACTGCCCAGGAAAGTTTCGAACCAGAAGCGTTCATGGTTCGTCGTTCGGTGGCCTGGGCCGACCAACGTGGCGCTGGCCTGGCCTTCGTGGCCCTGGGCCATAGTTTCGATGCGTTCGAGGTGCAGCTGCGGCGCATGAGCGGCCTGGAGGACGGCATCATCGACGGCCTGTACCGCTTCAGCCGGCCACTGACCGGTGGGTACTACTGGTGCCCGCCCATGAGCGAGACGGGTATCGACCTGAGCCTGCTGCTGCACGTCTGATCGCTAAACATCCAGATACAGAAACACCGGACGCAGCGGGGTACAGCGGCTAGCCTTGGAAATTTCCGCTTCATGACGGGAGCTTTTCCATGTACGCACGTCGTGATGTCCTACGCGCGGGTGCCACCCTTGGCTTGCTGGCCGCCAGCCCCTGGTTGCACTCCGCTGCCCCGGAGGGTTTGCTGACCCGCAACGTGCCGACCACCGGTGAAGCGCTGCCGGTGATCGGTGCAGGAACTTCCGGCAGTTTCGAAGTGCAAGCCGGCTCGGCTCAGTACCAGCAGCTGAAACTTGTACTGAAGGCGTTCTTCGAAGGCGGTGGCCGGGTCATCGACACCTCGCCCAACTACGGCGGCGCCGACAGCATTCTTGGCCAGTTGCTGGAAGAGGGCGGCTGGCACCGGCAATGCTTCATCGCCACCAAGATAGCCGCCGACAGCCGGGCAGACGCCGAAGCGCAATGGGCCGGCAGCCTCGAGAGCCTGCGCACCGACAAGGTCGACTTGCTGCAGATCCACAACCTGCGGGACTGGCAGACCCAGCTGGCCTATGCCCGCGAATTGAAGCAGCAAGGCAAGACCCGCTATGTCGGTATCACTCATTACCTGAACAGTGGCCAGGACGAGGTCGCCCGGATCGTGCGCAGCGAACCGCTGGACTTCATCCAGATCAATTACTCGGTCAATGCCCCCGACGCGGCCCGCGAACTGCTGCCGCTGTGCCAGGACAAGGGCGTTGCCGTGCTGATCAACCGGGCATTCGACGATGGCCGCCTGTTCGCCCGGGTGAAGGACCAGGCCTTGCCCGGCTGGGCGGCAGAGGCGGGTATCGGCAGCTGGGCGCAGCTGTTTCTGAAGTTCGCCATCAGCCACCCGGCGGTGACCACGGTCATCCCAGCGACCAGCCGGCCCGAGCGCCAACTTGACCAGCTCAGGGCCGGGCACGGGCCGTTGCTGACCCAGGCGCAGCAACAGGCGCTGATCAAGCAGTTTGCCTGACCCCATGGCAGCCTGGCGGCGGCGCCTGGATCAGGGGTTGAACATCCAGCCCGGCGAATGGCCGGCGGTTACCGCCGGTTTGCTGTTGTTCTACCTGTTGTTCACTGGCTATTTCATGCTGCGCCCGGTGCGCGAAACCATGGGCGTTGCCGGTGGCGTGGACAACCTGCAATGGCTGTTCACCGGCACCTTCATTGCCACCCTGGTGTGCCTGCCGTTGTTTGGCTGGCTGGCCTCCAAGGTGCCGCGCCGACGCATCCTGCCCTGGACCTACGGCATTTTCGCCAGCAACCTCCTGCTGTTCGCCGTGCTGTTTGCCCGCAATTCCGATGCTTCGTGGACGGCTCGGGCCTTCTATATCTGGTTGTCGGTGTTCAACCTGCTGAGCATCTCGTTGGCCTGGAGCGTGCTCGCCGACCTTTTCTCAACCGCGCAAGGCAAGCGCCTGTTCGGCCTGCTGGCGGCCGGGGCCAGCCTGGGTGGGCTCAGTGGCCCCATCATGGGTACGCTGCTGGTGGCGCCGCTGGGCCATGCCGGGTTGCTGGTGCTGGCCGCCGCGTTTCTGCTGGGCAGCATCGGCGCTACGTTGTACCTGCAACGCTGGCGAACGCGGCACCCACTGCCTGCGCAAGCCGAGCGGGCAGATTCACGGCCACTGGGCGGCAACCCGTTTGCCGGTGCCACTGCCGTACTGCGCTCGCCCTACCTGCTGGGCATTGCCCTGTTCGTGGTGTTGCTCGCCAGCGTCAGCACCTTCCTGTATTTCGAACAGGCGCGCATCGTCAGCGAAACCTTCACCGACCGTACCCGGCAAACCCAGGTGTTCGGCCTGATCGACACCGTAGTACAGGCCTTGGCCATCCTTACCCAGGTGTTTCTCACCGGTCGCCTGGCCCGCCGAATGGGGGTGGGCGTGCTGCTGGTGGCGGTGCCGCTGGTGATGGCCGCGGGTTTCATGTGGCTGGCACTGGCCCCGGTGTTCGCCGTGTTCGTGGTGGTGATGGTGGTGCGCCGGGCCGGTGAATACGCGCTGGTGCGGCCGGGGCGGGAGATGCTGTTCACCGTGCTGCCCGCCGAGGACAAGTACAAGGCCAAGAACTTCATCGACACGGTCGTCTACCGCGGCGGTGATGCATTGAGTGGCTGGCTCAAACGAGTGCTGGACGTAATGGGCGAGCACCCGCAACTGGCGATGCTGATCGGTACGCTGATTGCCTTGGGCTGGGCGATGACCGGAGCCTGGCTGGGAAGGCGACAGGCACGCCTGGATAGCACATCGCACGACTGACAGGCGCGCAAAATATGCTGATGCCGCTTATTTAATGCCGCTGGTCCGAACGCTTCGCATTAAACCGAATCCGCCGAAATGACCGAACTCCCAACAGGTGTACGGCAGGTAATGCCGTGCATTCCGAAGTCATACGAGGTTTAAGACCATGGCCAACAAAGAGAACAGCCGCACCGGCAACCAGCAAGGCAGCCAGGGTGGCAACAAGAACCCGGGCAACTTTGCCAATGACCGCGAAAAAGCCTCCGAAGCTGGGCGCAAGGGCGGCCAGCAATCCGGAGGTGGCCGTACCAGCGAATCGGGCCGCAAGGGCGGCCGTTCGTAAGTGAGGCTGCGCAGTGCCCGGGTGATCGGGCACTGCGATTCTGCACAAGAGGAGAACCCCATGCGATTGATCCCTCTGATGGCGCTGGTGGGCACACTTGGCGTGCTGGGTGGCTGTTTCGACCGGGACAACGACCACCCGGCAAAGGATGCCGACCAGAGCAAACCTTCGCTGCAGATGCAGCAACCCGGCGACAAACCTGCTCCCCAACCTGCGCCGGACCCTGAGCCGATGCCCGGCCAGAAACCCAGCCAATAAAACGCGGACAAGGACTACGGCATGACGGTAATGACCCGCAAGACCGGCGCGGTGATACCGGCTTCGGCAAATGGGCCAAGCCTGAAGGAGCGTTACCACAAGTTGCTCATGGGCCACGACGCCACGAGCGCAGCGTGGCTGAGCGAACAACTGGCACGCGCGCAGCGTTTGCCGGATGACCTGCCTGCCGATCCTGCTCAGCTGGAGGCGTGGAGCGCTTGCCATGCAAGCCGGGTGGCCGAAGCCTATGCCAGTTACCTCGAGCAACGACGCCAAGGCGCACCGCGGCGCTATTTTGCCAACCGCGCCCAGGCTTTGTGGTTCCTGCAACAGGTGGCGCCCACCAAGGCAGTGGACGGGGCATGGCTGCACAGTACCTTGCGACATTGGGGCGATCCGCGTTATCACGGCCTGATTCGCACCTATCTGGAAGAATTGGGCGGCGGTGATCCGCGCTGTAACCATGTGCTGATCTACCAACGGCTGTTGAGCCGGCTGGGTTGCCTGGGTTTGCCTGAGCTGGACGACCAGCGTTACCTGCAAGGGGCCTTGCAGTTGGCATTGGGGCGCCACGGGGATGATTTTCTTCCCGAGGTGATCGGCTACAACCTGGGCTATGAACAACCACCGTTGCATCTGCTGATTACCACCTACGAACTGGCGGAAATGGGCATCGATGGCCATTATTTCCAGCTTCACGTGACCATCGACAACGCTGCCAGCGGGCATGCGCATCTGTCCATCCAGGCGCTGCGCCAACTCTGCCCGGCCAACGACGCTGGCCAGTTCTACCAGCGTGTGCGCAGCGGGTACCGCTTGAACGACCTGGGGCTTGATACCCCCAGCCTGATCAGCAGCTTCGATCTTGAATCCGAGTTGCTGTCGGCACTGGAGCACAAGCGCAATTTTGGCCAGTTCATGCATTCCGACCATTGCCGCTTGCAAAAGCGCACCATCAACCAATGGCTGGCCGAGCCCGGCGCCATGCCCGCGTTTGTGCAGGCCCTGCAGGCACAGGGCTGGATCCGCCGCGGTGAAGCTCCTGCCAACAGCCGCTGGTGGGCGCTCATCGACGGTCCCTCGGCACCGATGTATGGGGTGTTCACTGCCTATGAAAAACAACTATGGCACGACTGGATCGCGGCAGGCTGGCAAGCCCGGGGGCGCCGCGTGCTGCCTGGCAGTTGGGAGGTGCAAGTGCATTCGGATGACGCGCTTGCAGCTTCTGCCCCGGACGCCGATATCGAGAGCTTGATCGACACGATGTCCGGTAACCGCCATGCAACACCGGAAGGCTTGCTGGCCACTCGGCGCTACCTGCGTGCTACCGGCCTTGTACAGGAGGTGACCCGCTGATGCTTCTCGATCCGCAACAGATTCAGGCTGACCAGGCAATGCTGCGATTGGGCAGGCGCCTGCGCGCCGACGGCTACCACTTCACCTGCGTCACCCCGGCAACCCATGCTCGCGTGAATGCGCGCCCGGATGCCAGGCAGGCCCGGACAGTGCGCGATGTGTTCGGCTGGAACCGTCCGTTCTGTTCATCATTGGTTTCTGCCGATGAGCTGGATCAGATGCGGCAGGCCCAGGTTCTCGAGGAGCACGGTGATTTGTTGATCAGCAGCGTGCGCTGGTCCACGCTCGACGACCTGCTGCTGGTGCACTCTGCGTACCCCACTCAACAATCCGACGCGGTGTTTTTCGGCCCCGACAGTTACCGTTTCGCCCAAGTCATCCAGGATCACCTGCAACGTACCCCAAAGCGCGTCGAGCATGCGGTGGACATCGGTTGCGGCACGGGTGTCGGCGCCTTGCTGATTGCCAGGGCGGTTCCCCATGCCCAGGTCAGCGCCGTGGATATCAACCCGCTCGCGCTGCGTTACACTGCGATCAACGCGGCATTGGCGGGCCTGAGCAATGTCTCCGTGGAACCTAGTGACCTGCTCGGCGGCATTACCGGCCTGTTCGACCTTATCGTTGCCAACCCGCCATACATGCTCGATGCCAGCGAACGTACCTATCGGCATGGTGGCGGTTCGCTCGGTGCGCAGCTTTCGCTGCGGATCGTCGAACAAGCCTGCGAGCGGCTCGGCCCAGGGGGCTCGCTACTGTTGTATACCGGAGTGGCGATAGTCGACGGCCGAGACGCCTTGCTCGAAGCCATCCGCCTGCGCCTGGCAGGCCCGGAATGGTCCTGGGTGTATCGGGAAATCGACCCGGACGTGTTCGGCGAGCAACTGAGCGAACCCGGTTACCAGCAGGTCGAGCGCATCGCCGCGGTGGTGCTCACAGTTACCCGCAACAGCTGAGGCAGCATGGCCCGACCCTGCACGTTCGGCATCGAGGAAGAATACCTGCTGGTGAACCTGGACACAGGGCAGGTGCCAGCCACGCCTTCGCCAGCTGTGTTCGAGCGTTGCCAGGAAGCCTTGGGCCAGCATTTTGCCCAGGAAATGTTCCGCAGCCAGATCGAGGTGGCCTCGCCGGTGTTCGCCAACCTGTTCGAGGCACGCGAGTTCTTCCAGCACAGCCGCCAGCGGCTCAGCACCGCGCTGGCCGAAGAGGGCATGGGCCTGTACGGTGCGGCAAGCCACCCCAACGGCGCCTGGCTGCGGCAGAAACCTGCCACCCCGGCGCATTACCAGCAACTGTTCGCTGACTACCGGCAGGTGGCGCGGCGCAGCCTGCTCAACGGCCTGCATGTACACGTGGGCGTACCGCCAGGTTGCGACCGCATGCAAGTGATCAACCGTGTATTGGGCTGGTTGCCCTTGTTGCTGGTGCTGAGTACGTCATCCCCGCTGTGGGAAGGCCAGTGCACCGGCTACATGAGCTATCGTCGGGTTATTTGCGGGGAGTGGCCGCACATGGGCTTGCCCGAGCCTTTGCCGGACTGGGCCGCCTACGAGCGCTACCGCGCCTTGCTGCAACGCACAGGGTCGCTGGCCGCAGATGGCGACTTCTGGTGGGCGATTCGGCCTTCGCGGCGCTTCCCGACGGTCGAACTGCGCATCTGCGATGGCTGCCCGCGGCTTGAGGATGCGCTGTGCATCGCCGCGCTGTTTCGCCACTTGGTCGAGCACAGCATCGTGTACCGGCATGACCCGGCAGCCTGCAACCGCGAGCTGCGCTGGATCACCCAGGAAAACTACTGGCGCGCCATGCGCCATGGGCGCCGGGGCGAGTTCGTTGGCCTGCATGAGCAACAGCCCGTCACGGCCGAAGGGTGGTTGGCCCAGTTGCTGGAGCAGGTACCGATCGACACCGTAGACGCCGAACGCGCCTTCCAGCATGCACAACGCCTGCTGCGCGACGGCACCCATGCCGACCAGCAACTGCGATGCCTGGCCGAGGCCAGTGCTGCCGGCTTGGGCAAGGCGCAGGCGTTAAGGGCCGTGGTGGCCGCCGGGGCTTGCAATTAGCCAGGGTTGGCCGAAAATGGCCGCGCCTTTCGCAGCCACCCGGAACCACCAGCGCCATGATGCTGATCAAGCAATTCCCCGACATTTCCCTGGACGACACGTTGTTTGTCTTCGCCCTCGAAGCCGAGGCCGGCGATGTATTCGCTGACGTCAACACCGTGTTCACCGGTATCGGCAAGGTCAATGCCGCCATCGCCCTGACCAAGGCCATTGCCGCGCGCCGGCCCAGGCTGATCGTCAACCTCGGCTCGGCCGGCAGTCAGCGCCATGGCAAGGGCGAAGTGGTGTGCTGCACCCGCTTCGTGCAGCGCGACATGGACGTGACCCCGCTGGGCTTCGCTCGCTACCAGACGCCTCTGTCGGACATCCCGGTGGTGTTGGAGCATGGGGCGCAGATCCCCGGCCTGGCCCTGGAGACCTGCGGCAGTGGCGACAGCTTCGAGATCAACCATGGCGATGCACCTTATGACGTGGTCGACATGGAAGCCTACGTGCTGGCCCTGATCGCACGCGGCGAAGGCATCCCGTTCGTGTGCCTGAAGTACATTTCCGATGACGCCGGCAGTGACGCGGCGCAGGACTGGGCGGTGCAGGTGCACCTGGCGGCCGAGGCTTTCAGGCGGGTGCTGTTCAGCCAGGCGTGATTGCTGGCAGGCGCTGACACTTGCCTTGGCCTTATATTCGGTCCTTTGAACTCAGGGGAAGCGGAGGCAGTGGTCACGGAGGTGATGGCGGTTGGTGGCTATGGTGGCCCTGGGGCCGGCGATGGTGACCCTGGTGGCATGGCCGGCAGAGGCCCAGGCGATGCGCATGACAACGACAACGATGCGGCAGTTGCGGTACGGAACTAGTCGCTTTGAGTGACGCGTTGACCGCTGGTCGGTGTATGGGCCAGTTGGAAAAAACCATCGATGGCGGTTTACCTCGAAATCTGTAGAGCGGCCTTCGCGGGCTGGCCCACCTCCACAGGACTACCACCAGCTTCAATACCTGTGGGGGCGGGCCAGCCCGCGATTGGGCCAATACCGGTTTCACCAGAGGAGTGCCCCATGCCCAGCAAACCCCACGACCAGTTCAGCATGCAGAACCCGCTGACCCAGTACCCGCACCCGCCGTTCCCGGCCCAAGGCCAGCCAGCACCGGGGCTGGACGCCAACATGCACCCCGAGCCAGACCATGGCGAAACCACCTACAAGGGCTTTGGCCGGCTGGCAGGGCGCAAGGCGCTGATCACCGGTGCCGATTCGGGCATCGGCCGGGCCGTGGCCATCGCCTTCGCCCGAGAGGGCGCCGACATTGCCCTCAATTACCTGCCTATCGAACAACCCGACGCCCGCGAAGTCATCAAGCTGATCGAAGCAGAAGGCCGCAAGGTGGTGGCTATTGCCGGTGACCTTAAGGATGAGCAGTTCTGCAAGGAGCTGGTCGATCAGGCCCACGAGCAGCTCGGTGGCCTGGACATCCTGGTCAACGTCGCCGGCAAGCAGGAAGCGCGCAAGGACATCAGCCAGGTCAGCCACGAGCAGTTCGACCACACCTTGAAAACCAACGTCTACGCGCTGTTCTGGCTGTGCCAGGCGGCCGTGCCGCTGATGCCGGCGGGGGCGACCATCATCAACACCGCCTCGATCCAGTCCTATCAGCCTTCAGCCACCTTGCTCGACTATGCCACCACCAAGGCCGCGATCGTCGCCTTCACCAAGGCCTTGGCCAAGCAGGTGATCGAGCGCGGTATCCGGGTCAATGCCGTGGCCCCTGGTCCCATCTGGACCGTGCTGCAGCCCAGCGGCGGTCAACCACCAGAGAAAATCCCCGACTTCGGCGCGCATACACCGATGAAGCGACCGGGGCAGCCCGCCGAATGTGCGCCGGTTTATGTGTTGCTGGCCAGCCAGGAATCCAGCTACATCACCGGCGAGGTGTTTGGCGTGACGGGTGGCAACCCGCTGCCGTAGGGCGGGGCGGCTAAACCTTCGCCGCCCGTTGCAGTCGATTCAGGTATTGGCAGGCAACCCTGGGAGCAGCTTCATGGCTAGGGCAATCTGGAAAGGCGCCATCAGTTTCGGCCTCGTGCACATCCCCGTGGCCCTCAATACCGCGGTGCGCACCGAGCGGGTCGATTTTGACTGGCTCGACAAGCGCAGCATGGAGCCGGTCGGCTACAAGCGGGTGAACAAGGTCACCGGCAAGGAAATCGACAAGGACAACATCGTCAAGGGCGTCGAGTTCGAGAAGGGCCGCTACGTGGTGATCAGCGAGGAGGAAATCCGCAAGGCCCGCCCCGAGGCGACCCAGACGATCGATATCTTTTCCTTCGTCGAAGCTGGCGAGATCCCGCTGCAGCACTTCGACACGCCGTACTACCTAACCCCCGACCGACGTGGCGGCAAGGTATACGCCTTGCTGCGCGAAACCCTGGCGAAAACCAGCAAGGTGGCGCTGGCCACGGTGGTGCTGCACACCCGTCAGCACCTGGCGTTGTTGCGGCCACTGGACGACGCGTTGGTGATGATCACCCTGCGCTGGCCGGAGGAGGTGCGCGGGCTGGAAACATTGGAACTGGACAGCAGCGTCACCGAGGCCAAGGTGGACAAGCGCGAACTGGACATGGCCAAGCGCCTGGTGGAAGACATGAGCGGCCCTTGGAAGCCGGCGGACTACCACGATGCCTTCCGCCAGACCATCATGGACCTGGTGGAAGAGAAGGCCAGCAAAGGCAAGATCGAGACCGTGGAGAAGGGCGAGGCGACGGAAGCGGGGAAAAGCGCCGACATCCTCGACCTCACCGAACTGCTCAAGCGCAGCCTCGGTGGCAAGAAGCCGGCGAAGAAGACACGCAAGGCGTCGTGAAAGGAATCGTTACCGCAAGCCAGCTCGCATGGAACTGTACATAACGCGGCCCCCTGTGGGAGCGGCTTTAGCCGCGAACACCGGCGCAGCCGGTGCCATGCACCGCGTTGAATTCTTCGCGGCTAAAGCCGCTCCCACAGGTACAGCGTTGCTCTCGAAGTTGTCGCTGTACCTGTGGGAGCGGCCTTGTGCCGCGAAAGGGCCGCAACGCGGCCCCAGGATTGATGCGCAACAGTTGAAATTGCTGGGGCTGCTTTGCAGTCCTTTCGCGACACAAGGTGCGCCCACAGGGATCCCGCCGCTTGCGAACCAGGATCAGACCTGCGTCTGCAACCCCGCCAGATAATCACCAAACCCTTCGCGCGCGCGGCTGTGGCGCCGGCTGCTGGTGGCCACGCTGTGCCTGGCGGTCCATACGATCTGCGCACCACTGGCCTCCAGGGCGCTGACCAGTTGCACATCCTCATGCGCCGCCAGTGGCTGGAAGCCGCCTACGCGGTGGTAGGCATCGGTACATACCCCCAGATTGGCCCCGTGCACGTGACGATGCCCCTCACGCGCCTGGTAACGGCTGTGGTACAGCTTGCGCAAGGCGGCTCTCTGCCAGGGTTGCCAGTGCTCGACATGCACCGTGCCGCATACGACCTCGGCATCACAGGCCAGTTGAGAAAGCAGCCAATGTTCCGGCACACGGCTGTCGGCATCGGTGAACGCCAGCCATTTCGCGCCGCGCTCGGCCATGTATGCCGCGCCCACCCGGCGGGCAAAGCCTACATTGCCGGCATCCACCGCCAGCATCTGTACACCGAAGCGCCTTGCCACGGCGGCACTGCCATCACTGCAGCGGTCCAGTACCACCAGTACCTCGACCCGATGCCCCGACTGCCGAGCCTGAAGGGCGGCAGCCTGCATTGCGCGCAGACACCGCCCCAGGTGTCGGGCCTCGTTGTGCGCCGGAATGACCACCCCAATCATGGGCAGGTCTCGTCCAGGTCGACCACGCTGGGCTGAGCGGACCAGTACTCCAGTAGGAAGTCCGCCTCGTCATGCTGGAACTGCAGATACAGCGGAAGGTGCCGCGCCAGCATGCGGTGCACTTCACGCCCGTCCTGCGGGCAGCCGGCGATGGGATGCTTCCAGTGGCAGGCCAGCAGCCCGCCGTCGTAGGTCAGGCTGGCCACCGACTGTTCGATCACCTGCAACCAGTCGGTCGGGTCCAGGTAGTAACCCACTTCGCTCAACACGATCAGGTCGAAATGCCCACGCGGCCAGTCCGCCGGCAGCCGCGCCAGCTCCACCGAGACATTGCTCAGCTCAGCCAAGCGTTCACCGGCCAGCGCTACCGCAGTAGGGTCAAGGTCCTGGCACAACAGGTCGGCACAACGCTCGGCCAGCAAGGCGCTGAGCTCGCCATTGGCGCAAGCCGGTTCGAACACGCGCTGGTAGCACTGGCGCGGCAGGCTGGCCATGACCAGCTCGCGCTTGCGCTTTTCGTACCAGCGCGTGCGAAAGGCCCAAGGGTCTTCACTGCTGGCGTACAGGTCGGCGAAATACTGTGGGTCGAGGCTCATGACAACTCCATTTACAGGAACACCAGTTCGAAAGGTTGCAGCAGGCAATCCAGCAAATTCGGCGGCAGTACGGGCGGGCGCTGGCCATCCGGCTCCAGCTGGCTGACATGGGCGGCCAGGGCCTTGCGCTTGCGGGCCAGGCTGGCCTCGTCCAGCTGGATGCGGTGAGCCCTTGGCCAAGGCAGGCGCGGGTCGTCCGGTCGCGCCCAGTGCCAGGCCCACACGGGGACCTCCAGGCATTGCACCTTGCGCACCCGTGCTGCCTGCGCCGCAGCCCGGCCCACTGCCTCGTGGTCACAGTGGCCATCGCCGCTCCAGGTTGCCATCAGCAGGTCGTCAGGCCGAAGCAACTGGCTCAGGTGGTTGAGCAGAAATGCCTCGTCACGTGGCAACGCGCCATCCTTGAGGTGAAGCCGCCGCCAGTCCAGGCGGCCGAGGTCGAGGTCAAGCTGTTGCAGCGCATGGCGGCTCTCCAGCGGCCTTTGCCGGCGCAGGCGGTGCTCGCTCCAGTGGGTCGAGCCTGGGTGGCTGGCTTCACCATCGGTGGCGGAGATCAGCACTAGGTCGTCTTCCCGGCCATGGAAGCCCGCCAACAACCCACCGGCCATGAGGATCTCGTCATCGGGGTGCGGAGCCAGCAGTACCAGGCGACGGCCCGGCGGGCACAGCTGCTGCGGAGTGACCCAGGTGGCCCTGGCCAGGTGCGCAGCCTGCTGCCAGGCCGCCCACGGCGTACCGCTGTTCGCCTGGATCAGGTTCTCGCTCATAGCTGCCAGACTCCCGCCGGCTGTTGTGCCAACTGCTCACCGAGCGCCGCCAGGTCGCGCTCGGCGTGGCTCTGGCGCAGGAACACCGGCAAGTCCGCGCTCAGCCGGGCAAAGTGGTTGTCGCGGCAGAAAGGCGTAGCGCCCAGCGCCCGGCCAACGTGGTGGATCACCTGTTCCACCGCCTGTTCCACCTGGGCGCGGGTGCGCCGCACTTCGAAGCTGGCGTCTGCGCCTGGTTGGTGGTCGATCCACGCCGCGCATTCGCGCAGTGCCGCCCTGGCGCCGTACAAGGCGGCATCGACCGCACCCAGGTGAGCATCGGCGTGTGGGTCGGGGCGGGGGTTGCGGCAGTGTTCACGCAGGTAGTCGGCCAAGGCTTCGGCGGCGCCGTACCAGCATGCCGCAATGCCGGCACCGCCATGCCAGAACCCAGGGCGTGACAGGTATTGCCCGGGACGGCCAATGGCGATGCCAGGGGTTTGGTTGAATTCAACTTCGACACTGGCGGTGGTGGCCATACCAATGGCCTGCCAGCGGTCTATGGCAAGGCCCTGGCTGGGATGGGACAGTTCGATGGCCACCAGCTGGGGCTGGTCGTGCTGGTCCCAGGCCGTGACCAGCGCCCGGTCGATCTGCAGTGCGCCCGAGCACCAGGCCTTGCGCCCCTCCAGGCGGACCTGGTCGCCATCACGGGCCACGATGCGGGCGCGGGCATCCGGCGGTTCGGCGGCCCACACGCCCCATATACCCTCGGCGGCGTGGTGTGCAGCCGCGCATTCGGCAAGGATCGCCAACGCGTCCGTGTGGCCCTCGTACAACTTGGCCAAGGCCAGGTCACAGCCTGCCACCCGGGCCAGTGTTTGCCAACGCCGTAGCGTGTTGCCCTGACCGGGCAGGGGCAGGAGGTCGAGGTGGTCGGCTTGCAGTGCCTGGATCAGTTGCGGCAACTGGGTATCCAGGTTGAGCGGTTGCTGCCGCTCGCCGAAGGCACGCAGCAGGCGATCGAGGTTGGTCAGGTCAAAATCCTGGACGATGCTCATGGGCTCGGCTCCTTGGTGAGGCTCTGCGGGCGCAGCGCTGCAGGCAAGCCGTCATCAGGCCAGCCCCAGCTGCTTGCGCATGGCCACGGTGATCGATTGCCTTGTCTTGCCATATTCCGCCCACGGGTCGTCCACATCGCCCAGGCGCTCAAGCACGTTGCCGATGTTCCACTGGTTGGCGCCCTTGAGCTGCGGCAGTTCCTCACGCCAGATCGGCACGGATACCGGCAGGCCTTCGCGGGCGCGCAGGGTATACGCGCAGGCGGTGGTAGCACCCTTGCCGTTACGCAGATAGTCGATGAAGATGCGCCCGATTCGGTTCTTGGGCCCGGACACGGCACTGAGCCTGTCTGGGAACAGCCTGGCCAGGTAATCGACTATGGCGTGGCTGAACGCCTTGACCTCATCCCAGCTGGCCCGCCGGGTCAGGGGCACGACCAGGTGCATGCCTTTGCCGCCACTGGTCTTGATAAACACCTTCAGCCCCAGTTCATCCAGCAAGGTCAGGGCCAGCTGGGTGGCTTCGAGCATGGCTTTCCACGGCAGTGCCGGGTCCGGGTCCAGGTCGAGGACGAAGCGGTCGGGCTTGTCGAAGTCCTTGTCGGTAGCGTTCCAGGTGTGCAGCTCGAGCATGTTCATCTGCACGGCACCCAGCAGGGTGTCGGCGCGGTTGATGACCATCGCCGCCTGGCCGGCCTCGGCCTTGTCGTAGCTGAGCACGTTGGGCAGATGCAGCTGGCCGGCGTTCTTCTGGAAGAACAGCTCCCCGGCCAGGCCGTCCGGCGCGCGCACCAGCGCCACCGGGCGGTCCTTGAGCTGGGGCAGGATCCACTGGCTGACTGCGGCATAGTACTCGGCGACCTCTCGTTTGGTTACGCCACTGGTGGGGTCAATCACCCGCTCGGGGTGAGTCAGGCGAAGTTCGCCCAAGGGCTCGGGGGCCTTGGCCTGATTGCGCTTGGGCAGGGTCTTGGCGGGCATGCGGCGCTCCAGGTCGATGGCAGTAGCCGGTTTGTCATCGCGCAGGCCGTGGAACACCGAATGGCGCACGATGCCGTCACGGGTCATCTGGGCGTAAGCGACTTCAGCCAGCAGTTGCGGTTCAAGCCAGTGCACGCCTCGGGCTTCGGCCCCTGTGGGCGGGTTGGGTAGGGCCGGCCTGGCGATTTCCAACGGTTTCAGCCGGGCATGGATGCTGGCCAGAGTGGTGGCACTGAAGCCGGTACCGACCTTGCCGGCATAGCGCAACTCGCCGCTGTCGTGGTCGTGCAAGGCCAGCAGCAGGGCGCCGAAACCGCTGCGGCTGCCTTTGGGGTCGGTGTAGCCGACGATCACGAACTCTTGGCGCTGCTTGCACTTGAGCTTGATCCAGTCGGGGCTGCGGCGGCCGCTGTAGGGGCTGTCGACACGCTTGCCGATCAGGCCTTCGAGTTGCAGCCGGCAGGCGCTGTCGAGCAGGGATTCGACGGGCTGGTCAAAGTCGGCGGAGTACTTGAGTACATCCGACTCGTTGTGTTCCAGCAAACGCTGCAAGGTGGTGCGTCTGTCCTGCAGCGGTAACTGCCGCAAGTCCTGGCCGCCCAGGAAGGGCAGGTCGAACAGGTAATAGGTGATGTGCTCGTCGTGCTCGGTGTCGAAAGCGTTCTGCAGCGCCTGGAAGTCCGCCGCGCCGTCTTCGCCGGCCACCACCACCTCGCCATCGAGCCAGCCCGAATCGATGCCCAGCGCACGCAAGGCGGCAACCTGCCTGGGCATCTTGCCGCTCCAGTCATGGCCGTTGCGGGTGAACAGGCGCACGTCATCACCGTCGATGCGGGCAAGGATGCGGTAACCGTCGAATTTGACCTCGTAGCGCCAGTCGCCACTGGGCGGGGAGTCGACCAAGGTCGCCAGTTGTGGCTGCAGCTGCGCAGGCAAAGGCAGCTTCCGGCCTTTGCTGGCAGTTTTGCGACGCGGCGCGGCGGCCTTTTTGGCTGCCGGCTTGCGTGGCACCAGCGTGCGGTCGCTGAGCACGCTGTCGGGCAGGGCGTCGACGATGCTGTAGTCGGCTTCGCTACGCGCCTGGCCGTCATGCGACTTGACCAGCATCCACTGCTCCTTCTTGCCGGCCAGGTGAGTGCGGAACAGGTTCCATACACCGCTGAGCTTTTCGCCTTGCAGGCGGAAACGCAGCTTGCCCTTGGCATAGGCCTCATGCGCATCCCCTTCGGGCTCCCAGATGCCTCGGTCCCACACGATCACGTCGCCTGCGCCGTAGTGGCCTTCGGGGATATGGCCTTCGAAGTCGGCGTAGTCCAGCGGGTGGTCCTCCACGTGCACGGCCAGGCGGCGCACCTTGGGGTCCAGCGACGGCCCTTTGGGGATGGCCCAGCTTTTCAGCGTGCCATCGAGCTCCAGGCGGAAGTCGTAGTGCAGGTGGCTGGCGTCGTGCTTCTGGATGCAGAACTGCAGCGCATGGGCACGTTTGCCACGGCTGCGCTTGCCGCTGGGCTCGGGCGTGGCATTGAAGTCGCGCTTGCGCGCATATTCCTGCAGGGGCTTGGCCATGACGGGCTCCGGGCGGTTCGCAGTCTCTAATCTGGGAGGCAACAGCCCGAGCGGTAGTTCAAAAAAACTCTGAATCTTCCAGCAGCAGGTGCAGTCGACCGAATGAACCCACCTGACGGAGAACGCACATGGCCCGAGCAGATGAACCGAAGCCATATACTCCCACTGAAATCGACGACACCGAAGACCGCATGGGTAGCGTGCATGAACTGGACTTCGACGAGCGCCTGGATGAACGCGAGGGGCGTGTGGGTGACGAGCGACCGGCCGCGGACGTGGCACGCGAGTTCCCACCGCGGCGCGTGGCCGAAAGCGGCATGACCGGCGGCGAGGCGTTGAGCGATAGCCTGCACGAGGACAACGTCACCTACGACGACCTGAGCCCGGACACCCTGCTGGACGAAACCGGCGCCCGCGACCCGCACGAACCGGGCGGCAGCGGCGGCCCTGCAGACAAGACCCTGAGGCGGGTCGAAGCCAATGAGATTGGCGGCGGCATAGGCCTGGACGAAGCCGAACTGGCCCGTTCCGCGCCGCTGGATGGCGAACCGTGGACCGATGACGTGATCGATGACGTGATCGATGACGAGGAGAGCAAGCCATGAACGAGGTACGTTGTGCCTGTGCTCATTGTTCCTGCACCGTGGATGCCAATGCCTTGCAACTCGAAGGCAAGGTATATTGCTGCGAGGCCTGTGCCAGCGGGCATCGCAATGGCGAGCCGTGCCGGATGCCTGATTGCCACTGTGGCGAAAAGACGGGGGAAAGCGCGGTGGACAATGCGCTGGACGAGACCTTCCCGGCGAGTGACCCGATTTCGCCCTGAAACATCGCCGTCCCATAGGTTCTGCATAGGTCTATAGGGCTGTGATGATCCTGTGGGAGCGGCCTTGTGTCGCGAAAGGGCCGCAAAGCGGCCCCGGCAATTTTCCGTGCGAAGCTGAAATCCTGGGGCCGCGCTGCGGCCCTTTCGCGACGCAAGGCCGCTCCCACAAAAAGCAGCGCGCGAGCCTGCAGAATCAGTGAGTCTGCCAGATGCCGTTGTTACGCTCGCAATCGGTGCGGGCCTGGCCCAGGCTGGGGGTGTCGTAGTAGTAGGTGATCACTCGCGCATCCTTGGGCAACGCCGGTTTGTCACCGCCAGCCGCCTTGGGGTTGGCCAATGCCTCCTGGGTCAACGGTGCGATGCAGCTGCCAACGCTGCCATCCGCACAACGCGCGACCTTGTGCTTTTCACTGTTTAGCATGTCCTTGCTCTCGTTGCTGCATGACCAGTTGATCGCTTCGGCGGGCAGGTTGCTGTAGCTGTAGCAGCTGTGCCGCTCCACCGGCGTGACTGCCTCGCTGGAGGAGCGGGTGAGCACGTTGCAGGCTTCGGCCAGGGCCTGGCCGCTGACCAGGCTGGTCATCATCAGTATCAACATCGGCTTCAAGACAGCACCAGGCATTTGTCACCTCCGGGGCCAGTGGCCCTTGCCAGCTCTAGGCCGGCTTGTCACGCCGGCGCATGGCCTTGGCGCGTTTCTCCAGGATCAGGTAGGTAAGCACCGCCAGCAATAGCGGCACCAGGTAGTACAGCGTGCGGTAGCCCAGCAGGGCCGCCACCAGCGTGCCTTGCGCAAGCTGCCCGTGCAGCAGGGCCAGGAACACCGTTTCCAGCACACCCAGCCCGGCCGGGATATGCGCGACCACACCGGCAACGCAACTGATCAGCAGGATGCCAAGTATCGACGGGTAGAAGGCTTCGCCAGGCAGCAGCCAGAAGATCAGCAGTGCCATCAGCGCCCAGTTGCTGGCACCCAGTACCACCTGGCACAGCGCAAGGCGCAGCGACGGCAGCGTTACCTCATGCTCGCGCCAGCGCCAGGTTCGCTTTTTGGCGAAACCACAGGCCAACAGGTAGCCTGCGGCAATCGCCAGCAATACCAGGCCGATCAGTTGCAGGCCGGTGGCGCCCACCGCCCAGTTGGCGGGCAGCTCGACCAGGCGCAAGGCGAACACCGTGCCAGCCAGCAGCATGTAGCCCATCCAGTTGGTCAGCAGGCCCAGGGTGAGGATGCGCGTGATGGTTGCGGTGTCCAGGCCCAGGCGGCTATACAGCCGGTAGCGCAAGGCGACGCCGCCCACCCAAGTGGTGAAATTGAGGTTGAACGCATAGCACACGAAGGCCACTGGCAGCACCTGGCGAGCCGGTAGTTGGTGGCCGGTGTAGGCCCGGGCCAGCAAGTCGTAACTGGCAAATGTCAGGTAGCTGCACGCTGCCAGCACCAGGCCGATGGCCAGGGTACCGGGCTTGTAGGCCAGCAACGACTGGCGCACTTCGTTCCAGTCCAGGTTGCGCGCCAGCAGGTACAGCAGCGCAGGGATCAGGATCAGGAATGCCAGGGTGAACAGCCGTTTGCCCCAGGTTTGCCAGTGTTTTCGCGCCATCAGGTCTTGCCCTCGTGATAGTCACCCTGTGCCTCGGCCTCCGGCTGCACCGAGCGCAAGTGCTGGCGGTGCGCCGGAAACCAACCGGCAATCCGCGGGAAATGGCGAATAACGTGGAAGCACAGGAAAATCAGCGGCGCCCGCCACCAGTAACCGCGCACCATGCGTTCCAAGGTGACCGGCTTGCATTGTTCGCTGGCCAGCATCTGCAGGTGCTGGTTGAGCTGCTGGTTGAAGTCGCGGTCGCGGATGAACAGGTTGGCCTCCAGGTTGAACGACAGGCTCAACGGGTCCAGGTTGCTGGAGCCGACCGTGGCCCACTCATCGTCCACCAGCGCCACCTTGCCGTGCAGTGGCCGCTGGCAGTACTCGTGAATGGCCACACCGTCGCGCAGCAGGTAGTTGTACAGCAGCCGCGACAACGCCCGTACCCAGCGCATGTCTGGCTGGCCCTGCAGGATCAGCCGTACCTCCACGCCGCGCCGGGACGCATTGCGCAATTCACGCATCAGCCGGTAGCCCGGGAAGAAATAAGCATTGGCCACCACGATGCGCCGTCGGGCACTGCGAAACGCCTGCAGGTAGTGGGCCTCGATATCGGTGCTGCGCACCTTGTTGTCGCGCTCGACCAGCACGGCGGTGCAGGTACCGGCAGGCTCGGTCAATGGCCTTACCGCGCTGGGCGGCTGCAGCACCGGTGACATCAGGCGCTTGCTGGAGGCATGAACCTGTGCCACCACCGGGCCGACGACCTCCACGGCATAGTCCTGCTTGGCCATGGGGCCAAAGTCGCCCAGATGGTCGGCGCTGTAGTTGATGCCGCCAATGAAGGCCCGCTCGCCATCGATCACCACGATCTTGCGGTGCAGGCGCCGGAACAGGTTGGTGCGCATGCCCACCAGCCGCGGCTGCGGGTCGAAGGCATGGAAACTGACGCCGGCATCGGTCATGGCCGCAATGAATGCTTCAGGCAGGTCGGCCGTGCCGTAGCCATCCACGGCCACTTCGACGCGTACGCCGCGGCGGGCGGCATCAATCAGTACCTGCTGCAATTGCTGGCCAACCTTGTCGTCGAAGATGATGAAGGTCTCCAGCAGGATTTCTTCCCGCGCCTGGGCCATGGCCTCGAACACGCGGGGGTAGTATTGCTCGCCATTGATCAGCAACTGCACGCTGTTGCCGTCTACCCAGGGTCGGTTCACAGTTTGATCTCCGAAGCCAGAGGGGCGTGGTCGGAAAGATGCGACCACGGGTATTTCGACAGCACCTGAGCCGTACCGGGCATGGCGTTGCGCAGGTAGATGCGGTCCAGGCGCAACAGCGGCAGACGCGCCGGGAAACTACGCGCCGGGGTGCCGAAATGCTCGCCGAACGCTTCCACCAGGTGTTCGCACAGCACCGCATCGGCCTTCAGCCGCCAATCGTTGAAATCGCCGGCAACGATCACCGGTGCCTTGGGCGGCAGGCTGTCGAGCAGGTCCAGCAGCAGCTTCACCTGGCGTTGCCGGTGAGCCTCGCGCAAACCCAGGTGCACGCACACCGCATGCACCTGGTCATGGCCAGGCACTTCCAGCTGGCAGTGCAACAGGCCGCGCTGCTCGTTGCCCTGCACCGAGACGTCCAGGTTGTCGAAGCGGCTGATGGGGAATTTCGACAGCAGCGCGTTACCGTGGTCACCATGGGGGTATACGGCATTGCGACCGTAGGCGAACTGCGGCCACATGCTGTCGGCCAGGAACTCGTACTGTGGCGTATCCGGCCAGGCCGGATGGCGCAGGGCATGTTGCTGGTGGCTGCCGTGCACTTCCTGCAGGAATACCAGGTCGGCGCCGGTGGCCCGCACGGCTTCGCGCAACTCGGGCAGGATGAAGCGCCGGTTGAAGAAGGTGAAGCCCTTGTGCACGTTCAGCGTCAATACATTCAGCCGACGCACGGCAGTGACCTTGTCGATGATGCAGTGCGGGGCAGGCAGGGTCCTGTTCACAGGGTCACCTCCGGCACCACGCCAGGCTCGGTCATCAGCTCATGGTCCAGCGAGAGCTTCTGCAACAGGCGTCGGGCATCATAAGGCGCGTGGACCTTCTGGTCGTTGTCGAAGTAGCAGTAGACGTCACGGGCGGCGCGCCGCGGTGGCGGCCCTGGCACTACCAGCTGGGCATCGTCGGCCTGGCGGCCCTGGCTCCAGTGCTGGATACGCTGCTTCCAGCGCCGCAGCGCCTGGGCGGTATAGCCACTGCTGTACAGTTCGACATCGCCATGCAGGCGCATGTACACGAAGTCGGCGGTAACGTCCTCGACATAGGGCCATTTCCCGGCGCTGTCGGCCACTACCAGCGCCACACGGTGCTTGCGCAGCAGCTTGATGAAGGCTTCGCACAGAAAGCTTTCATTGCGGATTTCCACGGCGTGACGCAGCCGTGCATTGCCCTTGATGTCAGTACCACCGTTGCCCCTCAGGCGCTGCGCACACCCTAGTGCGCATTCGCGCGCTGCCTTGCGGTTGTGCGGTAGCAATTCGAGAAAACTTGTGAAGCGGGCCTCGTCGAACTTCATGTTCGGTGGAAACTGCCACAGGAATGGCCCCAGCTTCTTGCCGAGCAGCAGCGGCCCGGATGCGAAAAAATTGGCCATGGCTTCTTCGATGTCCTTCAGCCGACGTACATGGGTGATGTAGCGCGGGGCTTTCACCGCGAACACGAACCCGGGCGGCGTTTCGTCATGCCAGCCCTGGTAACGTTCGGGTGTTTGCAGGCTATAGAACGAGCCGTTGATTTCAATGCTGTTGACCGCTCGCGAAGCGAACGCCAGTTCTTCGTCCTGCGGCAGGCCCTTCGGGTAGAAATCCTTGCGCCACGGGCCGTAGCGCCAGCCGGAGATGCCGATGCGGATATCGCTCACGCTGCCTTCCTCATTGCCGGGTCCTTGTTCGGTCACTCTGAAAGTGCGACCGGTCAACAGCGGCCAGGGTTCAGCACGGTTGACCAACGGAAAAGGCTGATGCCGCGCGGAACTTTGCGGCCTGCGACGTTTCCACCGAATACCCGCTACGAGGAAGGGAGCCAGGATGAAATTCGACCGTTTCGCCCAATGGCTGGCCAATTGGGCTGGCCGCCCGCTGACCTTCGGCATCGCCTGCCTGCTTATCCTGATCTGGGCAGTGACCGGGCCGTTGTTCGGCTTCAACGACACTTGGCAACTGGTGATCAACACATCGACCACCATCATCACCTTCCTCATGGTGTTCCTGATCCAGAACACCCAGAACCGCGACAACGACGAACTGCACATCAAGATCGATGAGCTGTTGCGCACCACCCAACAGGCGCACAAGGCGCTGCTGGACCTTGAAGACATGGATCCGGCCGAGCTGCATGCCCTGCGCAAGCAGTACCGGCAGATGGCCGGGCAGGGTGACGATGCGCAGAAAACCAAGGAATGACCTGCCAACCCTGGAGGCAAGCATGGCCAGACATATCGTCCACTTTACCGGGCCCATCAATTCATCCACCTGCGGCAACCTGATCAACACCTGTTCGCGAGCCTTGCAGCAAGGCGCCGATGTACTGCAACTGAACATCGCCACCATGGGCGGCGAGTGCAGCTACGGGTTTACCTTGTACAACTATCTGCGGGCGTTACCGATCGAGGTGCACACCCACAACCTGGGCACGGTGGAATCCATGGGCAACATCCTGTTCCTGGCCGGGGAACGGCGTACGGCATGCAGTTACAGCAAGTTCCTGTTCCACCCGTTCCACTGGACCTTGCATGGCTCGGTCGACCACTCACGCATGGCCGAATATGCGATGAGCCTGGACTATGACCTGCGGCTGTACGCACAGATCGTCGCCGAGCGAACCGAAGGGGCGGACGAGGTGCTGGATGTGCCGCGGTATCTGATGGCCTACCCGCGGATACTGGGGCCACGGGAGGCATTGGCGAACGGGATGATCCATGCCGTAGACGAAATGCCGATCGAGGTGGAGGCATGTCAGTGGAGCGTGCATGCCTAGCGATTCCTGTGCCGGCCTCTTCGCGGGTGAACCCGCTC
The DNA here is from genome assembly GCF_015680405.1 of Pseudomonas pudica. Classification (GTDB taxonomy): domain Bacteria; phylum Pseudomonadota; class Gammaproteobacteria; order Pseudomonadales; family Pseudomonadaceae; genus Aquipseudomonas; species Aquipseudomonas pudica. Next base: position 277,592 of record NZ_JADLJS010000002.1, on the reverse strand, counting down.
CCACAGAACCACACATGACTCATCGGTTTAGTGAGGTTCAGTAGGAGCAGCCTTGTGCTGCGAAGAGGCCGGTACTGACAAGCCTGCACGACAGCCCAGACCAAAAGTGCTGGGCAATCTCCTCAGCCACTCAACCGAACCTGTGGGAGCGGGTTCACCCGCGAAAGGGCCGGTACAGGTGGAGAAGGTCTACCTCACTGACGCTGCCGTAGCCCGGTCACAGGCCAGCAACGAACGGATCAGCAGCTTGATCTCGTCCTTGAGCGTGGGCACCTGATCCGGGTGGGCGAACCGGCAATCGGCAATTTCATGCAACGCCTTGGGATGCGGAGCATCGGCGAATTCCGCCTCGAACACATAATGCATGCGCTCTGCCGCTTCATGGCGCATCAACAGGGTCAGCGATTCTGCCTGCAACCCGGTTTCTTCAAGCAATTCACGCTCCGCTGCCTGTACCGGCGTCTCGCCGGGCTCTATCTTGCCGCCGGGCAGGGTCCAGGCGGCATTGGGCTTTCTCACCCACAACCATTTATGGGGTTGTTTGCCATGCCGGCAGATGATGGTTGCGCGATGCTTGACTGGTTTCATTCAGGCTCCTGGGCGAATCCTTGATTCCATGTAGATTCGGCCCCCGGCCGCAATGAACGTTGCGTTCAAAGCGACCAACGGTCAGTAAGGCACCGAGCCGCTCAGGGCCTCGATGGCCTCCACTAGTTCGTCATAACCCACCGGCTTGTTCAGGTGCCGGTCGAAGCCTGACTGGCGCGACTTGTGCTGGTCGGCGCTGGCACCATAGCCGGTCAGGGCGATGGCCGGGGTATGGCGCAGGTGCGGGTAGCCGCGCAGGGCCTTGATCAACGCATGGCCGTCCATTATCGGCATGCCGATATCCGAGAGGATGATGTCGTATTCCGCACCCGCAGCGGCATCCAGGGCCTCACGTGGCTTGCTGAAGGCATTGACGCTGGCACTCTCCATTTCCAGCAGCTCCTGCATTACCGCCAACACCTCTACAGAGTCATCCACCAGCAACACGCGAATTCCATCCAGGCGGCCCACGCTCAGCGGCTCCGAGCCCTGTGCACGCTGCGGGCACTGCGTATCGCAAAGGGGCAGGGTGACCGTAAAGGTGCAGCCCAGGCCAAGCCCCGGTGACGCCGCGCGGACTTTACCACCATGGGCCTCGACCAGTTGCCGTACCAGCGACAGGCCGATGCCCAGGCCTTCTCGGCTGTGGCTGGCCTGCTGCGGCGCAGCCTGCCTGAACAGGTCGAAGATATGCTCGAGGCTGTCGTGGCTCAGGCCCACGCCATGGTCGATCACTTGCAGGCGTGCGCTATCCTCGTCGTGGCTCAGCACCAGGCGTATCTCGTTGCCCGCCGGGCTGAACTTCAGCGCGTTGTTCAGCAGGTTCCAGATGATCTGCTCCAGACGGGTAACATCACCCTCGATCATCATCGGCAGGTTGTCGGCGGGCAGCTCCAGGCGAACCGGGCAGGGGTGTTGCTCGCTTGATACCACGTCATGGATGCCCTGCAGGAGGGCCAGCAGGTCCACCGGTTCGGTCTTGAGTTTGAGCTTGCCAGTGCGAATGCGCGCCACATCCAGCAGGTCGTCGATGATCCGCGCCTGACTGGTTACCGCATCACAGATGGTACCAACGGCCTTGCTCGCTGCACTGATGTTCCTCAGCGACGGCAGGCGGCGCAGGATCTCGGCATTGAGCTGGATCAGGTTGAGCGGGTGCTTGAGTTCATGGGACATGACGGCGAAGAACTCGTCCTTCATGTGGCTGGTGCTCTGCGTCTCGGCCAATTGCTTGCTCAGGCGCTCTTCGCCCAGGCGCACGCGCTCTTCGGCGGCATGGCTGCTGCTGATGTCGATGAAGGTAAGCACCGTGCCGTCGATTTTCTGCTCGCTGGAGCGGTAGGGCAGCAGGCGCGCCAGGTACCAGTGATCACCCTGGCCACCGATTTCACGCTCGATGATGGCCTCGCCCTGGGCCACCGCGCGGGCATCGTCGGCCAGTGCCGGGTAATCCAGGCGGTGGGTGATGTCGAGCAGGGAGCGGCCGGTATCGACTGGCAGGATATTGAACAGGTCGGCGGCGCGCGGCGTGAACCAGCGAATATGCAGGTTGCGGTCGACGAACACCGTGGCGATCTCGGTGCAGGCGATCAGGTTGCTGAGGTAGTCGTTGACCTTGTCGGTTTCCTCGACCTTGTTCTTCAGCTCGTAGTTGACCGTGAGCAGTTCCTCGTTGATCGACTGCAGCTCTTCCTTGCTGGTTTCCAGTTCTTCGCTGGCCGAACGCAACTCTTCGTTGATGGCCTGCATCTCTTCGTTGGAAGCCGTCAGCTCCTCGCTGGAGACCTCGGACTGCTCGATGGTTTCCTGCAGCTGCAGGCGAGTGCGCTGCAGTTCACGTTCGAGGTTGTGCAGGACCATGCTGTCAGTCTGCCGGATGACGCCGGGCAACGGCAGGGACGGGTCGGGCGCGCGCTCCTCGAACACCACCAGCAGGCAATCGCTGGCACCGAGTTCGTCCTTGTACGGCTGCACGGTGATCTCCACCTGCAGTTTGCCCATGGTTTCCGCCAGGTCGACAGGGCGCGAGGTCACCGCCTCGGTCCCCTGACGCGCCTGGAACAAGGTGCTGCGCAGGGCCAGGCGCAGGGGCGGCAGCACCAGGTTCAGCAGGCTGCGGCTCGGTTCGCCACCGGCCAGTTGCAGGAAACGCCCCACGCCTTCGCTCATGTGCAGGATATTGCCGTCGATATCGACGATCAGGCTGGGCGGCATGCGGCGCGCCAGGGCGCGGTAGTGCAGGTCGGCGAAGGATGGCTTGCGCCCCGGCTTGGCCTTGGCCAGCACATCCTGCGGCATGCTGGCGGCCGAAGTACCGGGCAGCTGGCGGCCGGAACGGTGGCCGGTATTGCTGGCATCGAGTGCGCGGAAAATGCGGTTGCGCTTGTCCACCGGGGCGAACAGTTCATTGGCCACGTCGGCCGACTCGGACGAACCGAGGAACAGGTAGCCACCCGGGCGCAGGGCGAAGTGGAACATCTGCAGGATGTCACGCTGCACCTCGCGGTCCAGGTAGATCAGCAGGTTGCGGCAGACAATCAGGTCGATCTGCGAGAACGGTGGGTCCGACAGCAGGTTATGCCGGGCGAACAGCACCTTTTCGCGAACCTCCTTGCGCACCCGGTAATGCTGGTCTTCCTTGATGAAGAACTGGCGCAGCCGGCTGGGCGGCACGTCGGTGACGATCGCTTCGGGGTAGGAGCCGCTGCGGGCGATGCCGATGGCGCGTTCGTCCAGATCGGTGGCGAACACCTGAACCTTGCACGAGCGCTGCTCAAGTGCCAGCTGCTCGCAAACCAAAATGGCCAGGCTGTAAGCCTCTTCGCCGGTGGAGCAGCCGGCCGACCACACGCGGATCTCGTCCGCGCCCTCGGCCGGGTCGCGTTCGCAGGCCAGCTGCGGCAGCACATGGCGCTCCAGGGCTTCGAAGGCTTCGCGATCGCGGAAGAAATTGGTCACGCCAATCAGCATGTCAGCCAGCAGCGCCCTGGATTCTGCAGGGTGCTGTTCCAGGTAATGCAGGTAGGCCGCCAGGTCTGCCTGGCCGGTCACATGCAGGCGGCGCTCGATGCGCCGTAGCACCGTGGCGCGCTTGTAGTGCTGGAAGTCGTGGCCGGTATTGCTGCGCAATTGCAGCAGGATCTCCTCGAGCATCGGCTCGCAGGCCTGGGCATCGCCTGCGCGGGTGCCCAAGGCTGGTGGCAGGGTGTCGTCCTCTATTTCCGGGAGCCGCACCTGGCGGGCATTGCGCCACAGCTCCAGCAGCTTCTGCGGCATTTCTGCCGCCGGCAGCACCAGGTCGACCATGCCGGTCTCGATGGCAGCGCGGGGCATGCTGTCGTATTGAGCGTCGTCCGGGGTTTGCGCCAGGGTCACACCGCCTTGCTCCTTGATCCGCGAAAGGCCCACGGCGCCGTCGGCACCGGTGCCGGACAACACCACGCAGAAGGCGTGGTCCTTGTGCACGTCAGCCAGGTCACGGAAGAACAGGTCGATGGCCACGTGGTCGCCACGGCGGCGGTTGGCGGGGGTCACGCGCAGGTAGCCGTCGTTGGTTGACAAGCGATTGGCTGGTGAAATCACGTAGATGTGGTTGCGCTCGATCGGCACCGGCTCGGTCACCTGGCGCACCGGCATCTGCGTGGTCTCCTGGATGATGCGGTCGGCGACGCTCTGGTGGTCGGGGGACAGGTGCAGGACCACGACAAAGGCCATGCCGCAATCGTTGGGCATTTGCCGGAACAACGTACAGATCGCTTCCAGGCCGCCTGCCGATGCACCGATGCCCACCACCGGAAAATCCAGGTGGCTGGGGCTGAGCGCCGGGTTCTGGGGCGAGGCAGGTTGCTTGAGGGACGACTTCATGGACGGAGCCTTGTACAGACCGGGACGTTCCGCCCTCAGCAGCATCATCGGGCGTGTGTGTGGCGGGATTATAGGCCGTCGCCATGTCATTGAGACCTCTGCTTGCGAAGGAAAGTGCGACCCAGCTGCTTATGTCACGCAAACATTTTGCCGGCCCATGTTTGGTGCCACTGGTCAGTTGCCGGCAAAACCATTGAGCAGACTCCGTGATCGGCGGCTCGGAACCAAAGCATGGCGAACATCCATGCGACCCATCCATCGCAAGGAGAAACCACATGGCGCAGGATCAAGAGCGAACCAGCCAGCGCGGCGGCACCAAGGAAACCAACCCTGGCAATTTTGCCAATGACCGGGAACGGGCCTCCCGTGCGGGGCACAAAGGCGGGCAGGCATCTGGCGGCAACTTCGCCAATGACCGCCAGCGGGCATCGGAGGCCGGGCGCAAGGGCGGCCAGAACAGCCACGGCGGGGGGCGTCAACAGTGAGTCGAGGTTGCAGGCCACCCGGTACCGCAGGTGCCGGGTGGCGGCCAAGTCCTGCGTACCGAGGCATCCAAGGCCGTTGGTCCCTCTTGTTCGACAATTTTTTGAATCTTCCGGCCGAGCCCCGATCAATCAGGGTGTCATCCATGGAGAAGAGGAGGCCCCTGCGATGCCTAGCCCACAGCTGTACATCATCGATTATCAACTGCATGGCCAGCCACGCAGTTTCATAATCCGTCTGGAAACACTGGACAATGCCGAGGCCTGGCACTGGGCGAGTTGCGATGCGGGCATCGGCATCATCCCCAAGTTCGGGCGCGAAAAAATAAGGAAAGTCAGCAGGCCGATGGCCGAGCGCTACGGGATTACCGCAGTGAGCTGGCGGGTATCCGGCGGCAAGCCGAGCCAGTCGGTCAGGGGGCCGGCGACAACAATGTGACCCCCGACTGCACAACCCGTGCGGGAGCAACTGTCTTGCCCAAATTCAGAAAGTCGACGCTATCCCTGTAGCAACGGCACAGCCGCCCCAGCATTTCCTGAGCAGTCCACGTATCATTACCCGGCTGCCTTCGCCTGGGAATCTCGCGTCACATGTTTATCCGATTGAAACTGCTGCGAAAGAAACTGGGGATGACCCTGGAGCTGCTGGCCGACAAGACCGGCATGACCAAGAGTTATCTGTCCAAGGTCGAACGTGGCCTGAATACCCCCTCGATCGCCGCTGCGCTGAAGCTGGCGCGGGCTCTGAATGTCAATGTCGAAGAACTGTTCGCCGAGGAGCAGGCCGGCCAGAGCCGCTACAGCCTGGTGCGCCATGGCGAGCGCCAGGCCTTGGTGGGTGACGGGGCCGGGCCGGGGTACGCTGCCCTCACCAGCCAGGTCGGGCAGCGCAGCCTGCTGCCGTTCCTGATCCAGCCGCCGATCGAGTTCAGCGACCCCACGTTCAAGGAACACCTGGGCGAAGAATTCCTGTTCGTCCACGCCGGCCAAGTGGAAGTGGACTTCATGAGCGAGCGCGTACTGCTGGAGCAAGGCGATGCCTTGCATTTCAATGCCCAGACACCACACCGGCTAAGGTCGGTAGGGCCACTGCCGGCGCAGTTGCTGGTCGTGGTGCACCACGCAGACGAATAAGACGCCGGGGCGCCAGAGCGCCCCGCCTTGCCTTTCTCAGGGATGAAACGTTGGCGCCACCATGGCAGCGCCTTATGCTCAACTTGTACGTCGATATTTTGACGATACCATCCGTTGCCCATTGAATTTTATTATAGTGTCGAATCGTTGACGCAATGTCATTGTGTTCATAAGCTCAATTCAACAGTCATGCAACTCGCGAACACCACGCCAACAAATACTTGATTTTCCTCTTACAGGAGGGGCGTATGCGCACGGCTCTGATTATCAAATCGATGTCTTTGCTGGCGCTGTTGAGTGGCGCGGCGCGTGCGGCGGATATGTATATCAATCAGAACAGTATCATCCCTGTTTCAACCGCAGGTTGGTTCTTTGCATTTGCTGTCGTTGGCTTCGTGGCAGTCGCCAACAGGAACAAGATCTGAGTCCGCCAGCCTGGGGTTAACCCTTGACGCCAGCGGCCCGGGGCCTGGCTTGTGAATTCCCGAGCCGTTGCTATATTGCCAGTAGCCCGTGCAGGTCCACGGTTGCAGGCAGCACAGCCCAGGCTGCACAGCGTCAAGGCAGGCCTCTGGAAGATCGAGGCCATCGCGGTTGGCGTATGCCGCGAAGCGGAGCGAGAGTTGGTGTGTTGTTCTCATTCAGTGCTCTTTTTCGGGCCGTTTCGGCCGGAGGGACCCTCATGGTGCGTTCAATGTTTGCCGCGTTCTGCATGCTGATGGCGTGGTCTGGTGCCGGTAAGGCCGACCCGAACAATGCTACTTACCTGCTCAGCCCCGGCGATGTGGTGATGGTTTCGGTATGGCAGGAAGATAGCCTGCGCCAGGAAGCCACTGTACTTCCCGATGGCAGTATCACGTTCCCCCTGGCCGGGCGCATCGATGTTGCCGGGCTGGATGTGACGACCGTTGAAAAACAAGTGGCTGCCAAACTCGAGAAGTTTCTCCCCGACCCGAACGTCAGCGTTGTCGTCAAGAGCATTGCCGGTAACCTGGTCTATGTACAAGGCAAGGTGATCAAACCCGGGCCGGTACAAATGGCAGGCCCTACGGCAGTGCTGCAGGCCCTGAGCATGTCTGGCGGCCTGGACAAGTTTGCCGATGAAAGCGAAATCAAGGTGGTGCGTGGCACCGGAGCTTCCCAAAAAATCCTGCCCGTGCGATATAGAGACCTGGTGTCTGGCCGGGATATGTCCACCAACATCCAACTGCAGGCTGGCGATACGCTGGTCGTTCCTTGATCTTGCCTTCAATAAGAACACTTAATGCCTCTTCTAAGAACAACTAGCATTGCAACGGCAATCTTGGTGTTGCCATTTACGGACACAGTCCTGGCAGCAAATTGGCAGTCTACGGTGGTAGTACCGACATCCGTCGAACATGACAGCAACCCCTTGCTGCTGTCGTCGGGTGAAAAGGGCATAACGCGCACGATCATCGCGCCCGATTACACCCTGATCGGTACCTTCGACCGTGACGAACTGAGGTTGGGGCTGGGCATGAACGTATTACGCTCATCTGACACGGCGGTGGTCGACGACCGTGAGGACCCCGACGTCAGCCTGGGCTGGCAGCGCCAGACCGAGCGCGGGCGGTTCGGCCTGCTGGCGCGTTACAACGAAAGTTCGACGCTTTCGGGAACGGTGCTGGATACCGGCGTGGTCACCACCGATGGCACGCAAAAGCTGTATACGCTGGCCGGCAACTGGAGCCAGGCGGTTACCGAACGCAGCACCCTGAGCAACGAAACCACGTACAACCGTGCACGTTATGACATCAGTACGCTGACGGGTTACGAAGAACTGGGCAACGTGTTCACCTGGACCTACGCCTGGAGCGAGCGGGCCGATCTGTACAGCCGCTTTGGCGCCCGGCGCTATGAGCCCGAGCAGGACCAGACGGCGACGGCGTCCAACAGCTACAGCCCGGCGGTCGGGGTCAAGTACCAGCTCTCCGAACGCCTCAGCGCCGACGCGCATGTGGGTGTCACCGAGGTTTCCGGTGACGAAGGTGGCCGACGTGGGGAGGGTGGGGTAGCGCTGCTGTATACCGGTGCGCGCGCCGTCGCCAGCTTCACAGCAGAACGCAGCACGGTGGCCAGTGCCGAAGGCGGCTTCGCCGAGCTGGACCAGGTGCGCGGTGTGTGGAGTTATGCCGTCAGCGAATTGACTCGGGTGGGCGCGGACGCTGCCTGGCAAGACAGCAAAGGGCAGACCCCCAACACCCTGCAGACTTACAGCGTGTGGGCCAGCCGCGAGTTTTCGCCGTACTGGGACCTGCGCCTGTCGCTGATGTACAAGGAACGGCAGCAGGATCACGAAGCCGATGCGAACGCTACTATCGTGGGTTTGACGTTGACGTACAGGTACCCCGACATCTGAACTTCAGGCAGGTGGCCCCATGAAGTCCGACTACGAGCTCTCCCTCAGAGATTACATCGCCATAATCAAGGACCGGGCCCTGTTATTGGGGTTGAGCATCGCAGTCATCCTGGCCGCGACCGTCGCAGTCGCGGTGATGGTGCCGCCGATCTACCAATCGACCGGCACCATCCTGGTGGAGTCGCAGCAAATTTCCCCCGAGCTGGTGTCGACCAACAACACCAGCTTTGCCGATGAACGCATCGAAGTGATCCGCCAACGGGTGATGACCCGCGAAAACCTGCTACGCATCATCGACAAGTACAACCTCTTCCCCGACAAGCGCTTCAGCGACGGCGACAAGATCGACCACATGCGCAGTGCCGTCGTGGTCGAGACCCTCACCACCTATGTACGCGGGCGCGGTGAAGCGACCGTGGCCTTCAATGTGTCCTTCGAGCACAAGCAGCCAGAGGTGGCCAAGGAAGTCGCCGACGAGCTGGTGACGCTGTTCCTCAACGAGAACCTCAAGCAGCGTACCGAGCGAGCCAACGAAACCACCGAGTTCCTCACCCAGGAGGCGAACAAGCTGGGTGCCGAGCTGGCCAGCCTGGAAAACCAGCTGGCGGATTTCAAGCAGGCCCACGCCAACGCCTTGCCCGAACACCAGACCTTGCGCATGAACATGCTGTCACGGTCGGAGCTGGAGTTCCGCGAGGTCGACCGTGATTACAAGGCCGCCCAGGAAGAGCTGCGTTACCTTGAACTGGAACTGTCTGCGGCCAGTGCCGGGCTGGCCACCAAAACCGGGGAAGGCCCCAGGGCGGCCAGTGCCGAACAGCCCCAGGACCTGCCCAGCCTGAAGGCCGAGTATGCCCGGCTGCTCAGCCGCTACAAGGAAGCCCACCCCGATGTGGTGGCGGTCAAGCGCAGGATCCAGGCGCTCGAAGCCAGTGGCAATCGCACGCTTGCGGCCTCCACGGTCGGCCTTGATGTCGCCCGCGTGCGCGCCAAGATGAGTGCGGCACAGGAGCGCATTGCTTCGCTGGCCGAGCAGAAGCGCGAATTGACCCGCAAGATGGAAGGCTACGAGGCCGAGATCCTCGAGGCACCGCAGGTCGAGCGTGGCCTGGTGACCTTGATGCGCGACCACGACAATGCGCGCAAGAAGTACGAGGAAATCCGCGCCAAGGAAATGGGTGCGAAGATTACCGAAAGCCTGGAGCAGGAGAACAAGGCCGAGCGCTTCGTGCTGCTGGAACCACCGCTGATGCCCGAGAAACCGATCAAGCCCAACCGCAAGAAAATCGCTGCTCTGGGCCTGGTGCTGGCACCAGCAGGTGGCGGTGCGCTGGTGATGTTGATGGAAATGTTCAATCAGCGTGTTCGCGGCGTCGGTGCCCTGGAAAACCTGCTGGGCAGGCGGGTGCTGGTGGCGTTGCCATACATCGATACCAAGGCCGATGTGGCCAGGCGCAAGCGGTGGCGCAACTGGCTTATCCTGGCGGCACTGGTACTGGCGGCTATCATGGTGGTGCTGGTGCACGTGTTCTACATGCCACTGGATGTGCTGTTGCTCAAAGTCATGTCTCGGTTTGCATAGGAAAGCAGTGATGGACAGGACCAAGCCGGCTGTTGGCAATAATCTTCACCAGGTTACCCCGGGCACTCCGCAGGCCTTGTCACCCGCCCCTGGGACGGCGCTGGCAGAAGTGCCTGGCCAGTTCGATTACGTGAACACCAAGGTGGTGCCGCTGCGCGCGGAGCACCTGGAGCGGCACCGTATCGTCGCCTACAACAAGAACTCCCACATGAACGGGCCGATCGACCTGCTGCGCACGCAAGTGCTCAGGACCATGGACGAGAATGGCTGGCGAACCTTGGCAATCACCTCGCCAACCCCTGAAGCGGGCAAGACGGTGCTGTCGATCAACCTGGCCATGAGCATTGCCCACCACACCACCAAGACCGCTTTGCTGGTGGACTTCGACCTGCGTCGGCCCAAGGTCGGCAGCAGCCTGGGCCTACCCATGGATCAGGCGTTGAACGAGTTTCTGACCGACAAGGCCCTGCTGCAGGACTGCCTGGTCAACCCGACCTTGCCTCGGTTCGTGGTACTACCCACACGGGTACCGGTGCCACTGTCTACCGAAATGCTGTCATCGCCCAAGGTGAACAACCTGATCAGCGAACTGCGCAACCGCTACGAGTCGCGCATCTGCATTTTCGATTTGCCACCGCTGCTCAGCTCTGACGATGCGATCACCGTGATACCCAAGTTCGATTGTGTGCTGCTGGTAGTGGCCAACGGTATGAACAACAGGAAGGAAATCGAAGATTGCCTGCATCACCTGGCCAGGGTGAACCTGGTGGGGACGGTATTGAACAAGGCTGACGAGCAGCCTCGTACCTATTATTGAGGTTCGGGGTTCCGGGGCTGCTTCGCAGCCCATCGCGCCCAGGCAATATGCGGTAGCGTGATTGCCTGAGCAAGAAAGCGGATGCAGGCAGGGCTGTGGATGCGTACAGTAGGTTGATCGCAACCTGGCAGGAGCCTGCTTATGTCCAGCGCATTCACCTTCATGCAGTCGCCTGTCGGCACCCTGACCCTGGTAGCCCGTGGCGAGTGCCTGGCAGCCGTACTCTGGGAAGAGGAGCGGGAAAACCGCGTGCGCCTTGGCGCCCTGCACCGTGATGACCAGTGCCCGGTACTGCTTGAAACCGCCCGCCAACTCGGCGAGTACTTTGCCGGCAAACGCCAGCGCTTCGACCTGGCACTGGACTTTGCCGGCACCGAATTCCAGCGTCAGGTGTGGACCGCGCTGTTGGCGATACCGTTCGGTGAAACCCGCAGCTACAGCGACATCGCCCGGCAGGTCGGCAACCCCACTGCGGTGCGTGCGGTAGGCGCTGCCAATGGCCGCAACCCGATCTCGATCATCGCCCCGTGCCATCGGGTGATCGGTGCTTCGGGCAGCCTCACCGGCTTTGCCGGCGGCCTGGCGGCCAAGCAGTACCTGTTGGCGCTGGAGGGCCGGCAAAGCCTGGCACTGGACCTGTAAGTCGTCAGCAGAACCAGCTGGCGACCAGGCAGACCAGCACGGCCAACGCTGAGCCAGCCACCAGGGTGTACTGCCGATGAGCCCGGCGCGCATGTGGCTTGACTGCACGCAGGTACTCGCCGGGTGTCGGCGCATCGGGCCGGTGGCGCAAGCCCTCGGCCACATCGGCCAGTTGCCCCTGAATCAGCAGCCCCGTCAGGTAGTAGGTACAGGCATAACTCAGCAACGCCAGGAACAAGTAGATCATGCTGGGTGGGGGGCCAAAGGCACCGCCATGGCACTGGCGTTGGCGGTATCCAGCACGATCAACCCTTCGCTGCGGTCGTCCAGGCGGGCCAGCAGGTGCCCCTGGCTGTCCCATGCCGCCGAGCCACCGGCGCCAATGAAGGTATCGGCCGGCCCCACGCAGTTGGCCAGCAACACCGTCATGCCCAGCTCACGAGCCACCTCGGGGTAGTGCAGATAACCCTCTTGGATGCCCTTGGCCGTCTTCGCCACGCTGACCAGATACAGGTCGGCACCGTGTTCCCGTGCGGCCGCCGCATGGGCCATGAACATCGATTCGTAGCAGATCGCAGGCGCTACCCGGTGGGCGCCGACCTGCAGCAGCAAGGCTTGATCGCCTGGGGTGAACCAGGGCAGTTCATCGTCATGCAGGCGCCGCTTGGCATAGGCCTGGCGCGGTACACCGGGGCTGAGAATTGGCATGCCGATACGAATGCCATCAGGTGTCGGTAGTGGCAGGCCCACGGCCACGGTGATACCAAGCCGGTCGCAGGCTGCCTGCAGCGGGTCCAGCCGCGCCGAACTGACAGGGAGGGCGACCTGCCGCGCGAGAGTTGGCTCATAGCCGGTCAGTGACAGTTCGGGAAATACCACCAGTTCCGCGCCAAGGGCTGCAGCCTGTTCGATGCAGGCCAGGTGGCGTTCGAGGTTGGCTTGCACATCGCCCTTGAGCGACGCCAGTTGCACGGCGCACAACTTCATGAAAAACCCTTCCCTGGTACAGGTTGAAAGGCCGAGCATACTACCGGCACCTGCGCCTGTACCAGTGAAGGGCCTTTCAGGATGCCGGGTGGACGGCGAAGCGCTGGCGGAACCAGTCGTCGAGCATGGCCTTTTCGGCATACAGGCGGTCGCTGCTGCTCGTGACCCGGCCCGGGCGGCTGAGGTACATCTTGTCGCTGACCCGCTCCTGCGCCTGCTGGTCGGGTTTGCCCGGTTGGGTGAGGGTGTAGCTGAGGTCGATGGTCGGCCAGGTGATTTCGCGCATGTAACGTACATCGTAGGCCTGGCTGTGCCAGGGCTCGAAACGCCCGGCCAGGTCGATGTCGCGAATATCGATGACCAATTGCTGGCCAGGTTGCAGGTAGCGTTGGCCAAGCTTCTGCAGGTACTGGGTCAGGGTGTTCATCACATAGGCGTCGGCGCCACGCTCGTACCCGTGGCTGTCGAGGCTGGCATCGCGGAATTTTTCCGGATGCTCGAAACGTACCTCGACCTGCGCGGCCGGGGCACCTTGTGCCATGCTGTCCAGTGACAGCGCCATGAGCACGGCACACACGAGGGCGGTACGCATGATGCACCTCCGGGGCAGATTGCGTGTGCCTTCATTTTACCCCTGGCATGGCGCTACCAGCAGAGGAAGATTGTAATGGCACGGTTTCGGCGTCTTATTGCCAACCTGCGGGGGCGTGACCTGGCGGTGGGCGATATCCATGGTCACTTCCAGCGCTTGCAGCAATGCCTGGATGGGGTAGGTTTCGATCCGGCCGTGGACCGCCTGTTCAGCGTGGGAGACCTGGTCGACCGTGGGCCGGACAGCGAGGCGGCGCTGGAATGGCTGGCGCAGCCCTGGTTCCATGCCGTGCAGGGTAACCACGAGGCCTTGGCAATCACACGCGTGCGCGGCGGGCGGCTCGATCTGGATATGTACCGCGCCGCCGGTGGTGGCTGGTTTCTGGACCTGCCGAGGGCCCGGCAATTGCGTTTCGTGGAGCGCTTCGAGCAGCTGCCGATTGCGATAGAGGTTGAAAGTGCGGCGGGCCTGGTTGGCCTGCTGCATGCCGACAGCCCATATGCCGATTGGACGGTGTTGAGGACCTGGCTGGAACTGGATGACGACCCCAAGATACGGGAAGTGTGCCAATGGTCGCGGCGGCGCCTGAAGGTAGGAGATACCCAGCCAGTGCAGGGCCTGCGTGCCTTGTTGGTGGGCCACACGCCGGTACTGGAAGCCAAGCTGCTGGGCAACGTCTGGCACCTGGATACCGGTGGCTGGGCCAGTGGCCATTTCACCTTGATGGACATGCGGACCCTGCAACTGGTCAGCCCCAGGCCAGGTGAAACAACAGTACCGCAGCCAATAGCACCAGCATGACCCCGGAGGCCCGCTCCAGCCACGGCAGGCAGCGGGCAAAGCGCCGCAGTACCAGCGGGTTGCCGATGGTCACGGCAACCAGCAGATCCCACAGCAGCACGATGCTGAACATCCACAGGGCATAGATTGTTTTCCAGGCAATGCTGGCGCTGGCGACCATGCTCACCAGGCTGGCATAGAACAGCGCATTTTTCGGGTTGAGGATGCCGGACAGGAACCCCATGCCCAATCCCCGCCACCAACCGTGCACTGTTTGCTTGCCAGCGACTGCGCCCAGGCTGGTTTGCCCGGCATGGCGCAGGAACAGGGTGCCGACGTACAGCAGGTAGCCGGCGCCGGCCAGTTGCAGGATGGTGAACAGCAGGCTGCCTTCCTGCAGCACCGACAGGCCGGTGAAAGCCATGGCGATGAACACGCCGTTTGCCAGGGCGATACCCAGGCATGCGCCGCTCGCGACGCGCCAGCCGGCGTTGACCGAGGTACGTGCGACCAGGAAGAAGTCCGGGCCGGGAGAAAGCAGGGCGAGAAAGTGGGCGAGGGCGATGATCAGGAACTGTTGCATCGGGGTGAGGCTGCTCTGGCGGAAAAGCCTGACTCTGCCCCTCGGCGCTCATGCCGTATTGAACAATATTGCAGGCCCCTGTAGGAGCGGCCTTGTGTCGCGATGGGGCGCGAAGCGGCCCCAGGTTTTCAGCTCCGCAGCACAGATTGCCGGGGCTGCTGCGCAGCCCTTTCGCGACACAAGGCCGCTCCTACAGAGACCGCACAGGCCTTCAGTCTCCCCGATACTGCCCCGGCGTCACCCCCACATGGGCCTTGAACACTCGCTGGAAATGGCTTTGGTCGGCGAATCCGAGCTGATAGGCCACCTCCGCCAGTGGCTGCCCTTCACTCAACAATTGGCGCCCACGGTTGACCCGGGCATTGAGCAGGTAGGCATGCGGCGTAAAACCGGTAGCGGCGCGAAAGGCGCGAATCAACTGGTAGCGCCCAAGCCCGGCCTGCTGCGCCATTACCGCCAGGCTCAGCTGCGCCGGGTCCTGACCTTCGATGTGCGCGATCAGCCCACTCAACGCGGTCGCCGCCAGTGCCGGTGCCGGCGCCAGCGGCGCGTGTCTGGCAAAGTCCATGTCACCCAGAAAGGCGATCAGCGCCGCATCCTTCTCGCCATTGCTGGCGCTGGAGAACAGCAGGCTGTTCAGTTCGCAGAACTGCCGATACACCTCCGGCACCTGGCAGATACGTGCCGGCTCGCCAGGCCCGGCCCCCTCCAGCCCAGACTCCATGTGTAGCTGCGCCAGCCAGTCGGCATCCACATGCAGCATCTGGTAGCTCCACGCTTGCCCAGGCTCTGGGTTGCAGGCATGCACGCGGCGGGCCGGGACCAGCACCAGCGTGCCGGGTGTCAGGCGTTGCTGGCCGTTGCCGGCACCGGTGAAGTGACTATGGCCGGCGTCCACCACACCGATGGAAAACGTCGGGTGGCTGTGGGCCTTGTAGCAGGCACGGCTATGGCAGGCGCGGCGGCTTTCGACATGGGGCAGGGCCGGATCGCGCCACAGCGCGGCATGGGAACGGGGCATCGCAGGGTCCTCGGTATACGCGGCAGCTTATCAGGCGCCACGCACCCATACAGTTTTTTCCGCTGGCTGTAACTTGACCACAAGGCCCGCTGACCGCCGAAATAGACGCCTGTTGCCAAAGGAAAACAATAATGGACCTTTCAAGCCTGCTGCTTTTCATTCCTGCGTGCTTCGCCCTGAACATGGCGCCAGGGCCGAACAACCTGCTGTCGCTGCACAATGCCAGCCGTTACGGCCTGCGTACGGCATGCGTGGCCGGTGGCGGGCGCATCGTCGCCTTCAGCGGCATGATCGCCCTGGCGGCCATGGGCCTGGCAGTGGTGCTGCACACCAGCGAATACCTGTTCCTGGCCATCAAGGTGGTGGGGGCAGCGTACCTGTTCTATATCGCCTGGCAACTGTGGCGGGCGCCGGTGGGCGAGGCGATGGTGGCAAGCGATCACCCGCGCGGCACCTGGCGCCTGGCGCGACAGGAGTTCTGGGTAGCTGCTGGCAACCCGAAGGCAATCCTGATTTTCACCGCCTTCCTGCCGCAGTTCGTCTCGGTGGGCAGCGCCACCCCGGTGAGCGAGCAGTTCCTCTGGCTGGGTGTGCTGTTCCTGTTGCTGGAATGGGCCGCCATCGCCATCTACGCCGGCCTGGGGGCGTACCTGCAGCGCTGGTTCAGCCAGCCCGGCCCACGCCGGCTGTTCAACCGGGTCAGCGCCTCATTGCTGGGCTGCGCCGGCCTCGGGCTGCTGGCTGCGCGGCGCTAGAACTGCCAGCGCAGGCCCAGGTTCACGCCGCTGGCTTCCTGCTGGCGGGCGTCCAGGTTGGCGGTGTACTGCACACCGCCATGCAGGCTCAGTGCTTCGTTCACCTGCGCTACCACGCCGCTTTCAAGTTGCACCGAGGTATAGCGGTAATCGGTCTTGATCTTGTCGACGCCATCGAAGGTCAAGGTATCGCGGCCACCGTCGCCGTGCCACAGGTTGACTTGCGCATAGGGTTGCAACAGGCGGCCGCTGCTGCCTTTGAAGGCCCCCTCGAGCCGAACCCCCAACCGGCCGGTCAGCTCGACCTGGGCGTCGTGGCTGATATGCGAGGCGCTATCGCTGGCGCTGTCGAGCGAGACTTTTTGCGCGATCAACTGAGCCTGCGGCTCCAGTACCCAGCGGTCGGACAGGGCGATGGGATAGCCGGACTCCAGCGAGGCGGTCCAGGCGTGGCCGTCGATGTTCAATTTGTCACCCCGGTCCGAACGCGCCCGGCCATCCAGGTTGGTGTATTGCAGCACGGCGTCGAGGTAGCCGCCTTGCGGTCCGACCAGCGTCCAGTAGGCGCCGACGCTGTCGCCATCAAGCTCCAGGTCACCGACGCTGCGGTTCTGCACGGCGAGGGCGAAGCCTTTGACGTCGGCGTCCAGGCGGCTATGGCTGACGTAGATACCGACATGCTGGCGATAACCACTGTCGCCAACCTTGGCGTACAGGTCCTGGCCCACCTTGAAGCCGTACAGGTCGCCATCCAGGCTCGGGTTGACCGTGCCGCTCCATTGCTGGCGCAACGCGCCGCCATAGGCCTGGCCCCAACTGGCGGGCAGGGCGCCGTCACCCTGCAGCAGCTGCTGGTCGCCCTGACGCTGGTGGAACGTGCCCAGTGCCTGGCGAGCGATGATCGCGGCACCGCGTGGCGCTGCGGCGTACACCGCAACTTCCGGGCGATACAGCGGCAGGCTTTCGCCTTGCACCGGTGCTGGCAGGTCGACCTGGCCGGGGGCCGGGGCGGCGACAGGCGGAGTAGCGGCGGGTGCGATCACCACTGGCTCGCCCGGTTGGGTTGGCTGTGTGGGCTCGCCCGGTTCCGGCGCTGGGGCCGGAGCGGGTGGCGCAACCAGGGTGGAGCGCAGGTACCAGCTGTTTTCACTGCCAGCAGTCACGCCGCCTTTGAACAACCGGTAGTCGTAGGCGCCGGCTGAAAGAGTCTGGGTCTGGACAAATGCGGTGGCCGTGCTGACCGCGCCGTCACGCGCTTCAACGACTTGAATGCCGTTCTGCGCGGTGGTTGCACCGGCGCCATCGAGGTTGTTGATGAGCAACTGGGTAGAGCCGTCAATCGCACCACGGCTGACCACCAGGCGGTCGGAGGCGGCACCGTCGCCGGCCAGCACGCTGTTAAGGCGCAGGGTGCCGTTAATGCCGGTGTAGTTGCCCTGGATGGTCAGGCGACCCTGAGCGTCGTTGCCACCGCTCAGGTCTATGGTGCCGGCGTTTACCACGGATGCCTTGCTGCCATTCTGGATGCTGACGATGCTGCCGCGGTGACTGATCAGTGTGCTGGTCGCGTCAATTTGCAGGGTACCGGTCCCCGTGGCTGCGGCTATCGGTGGCTGATCGGAGCCCAGGTCACCCAGGACCAAGCTGTCGTTCAGGGTCAGCCGGCTGCCCTGGTTCAGGTTGATGGACTCCCAATTGACATACAAGGCCCCCTGACCGACCTTGGCTTGCTGAAACGTCAGGGTATCCGTGCCCGTACCGCCGTCCAACAGCACTGTTGAACTGCTCAAGTCGAGTGTGCTGACAGTGGCCGTGTCATTGTCGGCGCCCATGTCTGCTTTCTTGCCGATCTTGCCGCTCGTCCAGTTGAGTTTATCGTCGCCCTGGCCGGCACGTATCTCGCCTTTCAGATTGACGCCTTTGACATTGATCACGTCGTCGCCGCTACTGCTACTGAGATCCCCACCGATGGTGCCGCCAAACAGGTCGTACCAGTCTTTGCCAAGGCCACTGACCACGTTGGCGACAACGATGGTTTCCACACCAAGGTTTTGCGACATTTCAAAGAAGTTATCAGCCATCTTGAGGTCAATCCGGCGAATGCTGCCGCCTTTGAACCAGGCATTGTCGCCATCTTCGAAAGCATCGGTGATGGCTCCACGGGTCATCACGAACTCGTCCATGGCACCGCCTTGATTGAGCGTCCCTAGCGTGCCACCAGACATATTGAACTTGTCCTGCCCCTCGCCTTGTTGCAACGACCCAACATTGCCGCCGGTGATGGTGGCCTGATCAGCATCTGGCGTCTGGACGATGGCGCCCAGGTTCTCACCCTCTGCAACAGTCAAGGATTGGGCATGAGACAGCAAAGGCAAGGTGAGCAGAGGGAGTACGGCAGGCACAAGCAGGCGAGGGCAGCGCATAGGCAGGTCTCCATGAGGGGCCACTGCCTGAGTTGTATGTTTTGTACGGTAGGGGGACAACTGGCAAAAATGTCAGGTGGCCCGGGGCTATCAGTCGCGGTAGAACGTCTGCACCAGGTGATAGCCGAACTTGCTCTTGATCGGCCCGTGCACCACGCGCAGGGGCTTCTTGAAGATCACCTGGTCGATGGCACCGACCATCTGCCCGGGGCGGATTTCACCCAGGTCGCCGCCACGCTTGCCCGAAGGGCAGGTGGAGAACTTTTTTGCGAGCACGTCGAAAGCCTCGCCATTGGCGATGCGCTGCTTGAGCTTTTCGGCTTCGTCAGCGGTCTTGACCAGGATGTGACGGGCTTGGGCTTTCATGGGGTACCTGTGCTTCGGGGGCGAAAAAGGTGGGCATTATGCCTTAACGGGTCGGGTTGAGGCCATTGTGGGGGCGGCCTTGCGTCGCGAAAGGGCTGCAAAGTAGCCCCGGAATTTCAGCAGTGAAGCATAGATTTCTGGGGCCGCTTTGCGGCCCTTTCGCGACGCAAGGCCGCTCCCACAATGACGGTGAATACCTTCATTACGGGGTGCGCAACTCCTCGCGATCCCGGAACTGCTCCAGCGCCTCGGGGTTGGCCAGGGCATCGGTGTTCTTCACCGGCAGACCATGCACCACATTGCGAATCGCCAACTCCACCAGCTTGCCGCTGATGGTACGCGGGATGTCATCGACCTGGGCGATCACCGCCGGTACATGGCGGGGCGTGGTGTACTGGCGGATCACCTGGCGGATGTGCTGGCGCAGGGCGTCATCCAGCTGCAGGCCGTCACGCAGGCGAACGAACAGCACCACCCGTACATCGCCTTGCCAGTCCTGGCCGATTGCCACGCTTTCCAGCACCTGCTCGACCTTTTCTACCTGGCGGTAGATCTCCGCCGTGCCAATGCGCACGCCACCGGGGTTGAGCACCGCATCGGAGCGGCCATGAATCACCAGCCCGCCATCGGCACGCTGTTCGGCATAGTCGCCCTGGGCCCACACCCCCGGAAACTGGCTGAAGTAGGCGTCGTGGTA
Source organism: Pseudomonas pudica (assembly GCF_015680405.1). Taxonomy (GTDB): domain Bacteria; phylum Pseudomonadota; class Gammaproteobacteria; order Pseudomonadales; family Pseudomonadaceae; genus Aquipseudomonas; species Aquipseudomonas pudica. The sequence goes on along the minus strand of NZ_JADLJS010000002.1, from coordinate 257,899 downwards.
ACGACTGCCGTCCGTATCCTGCCAGAACCCCAGCGGCATGGACGGGAAGTTGCGCGTGCACACCAGTTCGCCTTTTTCGCCTTGAACCGGTTGGCCATGCTCGTTCCACACTTCCACCGCCATGCCCAGGCCCTTGCACTGGATCTCGCCACGGCGCACTGGCAGGGTCGGGTTGCCCAACACGAAACAGGAGACGATATCGGTGCCGCCGGACATCGACGCCAGGCACAGGTCGGCCTTGATCTTGCGGTACACGTAGTCGTAGCTGTGTGGCGACAGTGGCGAGCCGGTGGACAACAGCAGGCGCAAGCGCGTCAGGCGGTGGCTTGCCGCGGGCTCCAGGCCCGCCTGCTCCAGCGCCGCAAGGTACTTGGCACTGGTGCCGAAGGCCTGGATGCCCTCGGCATCGATCAGGTCCAGCAGGCGCTCGGGGCCGGGGTGGAAGGGTGAGCCGTCGTACAGTACCAGCGTGGCGCCCACCGCCAGGCCGCTGGCCAGCCAGTTCCACATCATCCAGCCGCAGGTGGTGTAGTAGAACAGTACGTCATCGGCCTTCAGGTCGTTGTGCAGGCCATGTTCCTTAAGGTGCTGCAACAACACACCGCCGGCGCGGTGGACGATGCACTTGGGCACACCGGTGGTGCCGCTGGAATACAGGATGTACAGCGGGTGGTCGAAGGGCAGCGGGGTAAAGCGCGGCTCGCCGCCGGGCTGATAGAACTCGTCCCACAAGCTGACGTTGGCGGCCTTGAATTGGTCGACACGCGTCCCGCTGCGGGTATGGGGTACCACTATCAGCCGTTCCAGCCCGGGCAGTTGCGCGCACACCTGGTTGACCTTGTCCACTTGGTCGACAGCTTTGCCGGCGTACTGGTAACCGGCGCAGGCGATCAGCAGCTTGGGTTCGATCTGGCCGAAGCGGTCGATGATGCCGTGGACGCCAAACTCCGGCGAAGAGCTGGACCACACCGCACCGAGGCTGGTGCAGGCAAGCATGGCGACCAGCGTCTGCCAGGTATTGGGCATGATGGCGGCGACCCGGTCGCCGGGGACGATACCGGCGGCCTTGAAGGCTGTTTGCAGGCCCGCCACCTGGGCCGCCAGCTGGGCATGGGTGAACAGTTGGCGTTGGCCGTCCTCGCGCACGGCGACCAGGGCCGGGCGGTCGTCGCGACGGCGCAGCAGGTGTTCGGCGAAGTTGAGGGTGGCGTTACTGAACCACTGGGCATCGGGCATCTGCGGCCCTTCGCTGAGCACCTGGCTCGGTGGGGTATGCCAGTGAACGTGGAAATAGTCGGCAAGGGTTTGCCAGAAGGCAGGGCGCTGCTCGATGCTCCAGCGGTGCAGCGCCTGGTAGTCGTCGAGTTGCAGGTTGTAGCGCAGGTTGACCCGGCGGCGGAAGGCATCCATCCGGCTGGCCTCGATCTGCGCCGTGGAGGGGCGCCAGAGCACATCGTTCATGCCGAACCTCCAGATGATCATTTGGATTCGAGGGCGCCTTCGCGGGCTCGCCCGCTCCCACAGGTACAGCGTAGATGTCCAGCCTGGTGATAGCCTGTGGGAGCGGGCGTGCCCGCGAAGAAGCCCCTGGCAGCAGGGGCTTGCGCGTTACTCTACTTTAGCCTTTTGCACGTCCTGCGACGCGGTCCAGACGCGGTAGCGCACTTCGACGTCCTTGGGCACATACACCACCACCGGCAGCTTGCTGTTGTAGCGCAGCATGAAGCCTTCACCGACCACGGGCACAAAGGCCTCGGTCTTCTTGCCATCGGGGCAGGCCATCAGCGTGCTGGCCGGGCCGCTGACCTTGTCCAGGCGGTAGTAGCTGTAGCCCCAGCCTTCCAGGGTACGTTCCTCCAGGCTGCCGCCCAGGCGCTGGCGATTGCAGTCCACCTTCAGGGTCTTGCCGGCGAGGATTTCCAGTTGGTAGGCCGACTCATCAGCCTGGGCAGGCAGGTGGATGACCTGCCGGGTGAAGCCTTTTTCCGCCTCGGGGTAGGGCGCGACGTCCTTCAGGCTGGCTGCCATCGCAGGTGCGGCGGCAGCCAGGGTCAGGGCCAGGATCGCGGTCATCGGGGTTGGGCGCATAGGGCCTCCTTGCAGATAAACGAATGCAAGACCGTCGCCAGGCCCAGGCCGCCCGTCACTGGGCCAACCAGCCACCATCGACGTTCCAGGCGGCACCGCGAACCTGGCTACCGGCCTCGCTGCACAGGAATAGTACCAGCTCACCCAGGTGTTCGGGGGTGACGAAGGCCAGCGAGGGCTGTTTTTCTGCCAGCAGTTCGTGCTGCGCTTGCAGCGGATCGCCACCGTTGGCAGCACGATCGTCGATCTGCTTCTGCACCAGCGGGGTCAACACCCAGCCAGGGCAGATGGCATTGCAGGTGACGTTGCTGGTGGCGGTTTCCAGACCTACCACCTTGGTAAGGCCGACCACGCCGTGTTTGGCCGCCACATAGGCCGCCTTGCCGATGGAGCCGACCAGGCCATGCACCGAGGCGATATTGATGATGCGCCCCCAGTTGCGCGCTCGCATGCCAGGCAGGGCCAGGCGCGTACCGTGGAACACGGCCGACAGGTTGAGGGCGATGATCTTGTCCCAGCTTTCCAGCGGGAACTGCTCCACCGGCGCCACGTGCTGGATGCCGGCGTTGTTGACCAGTATGTCCACGCCGCCGAACTCGCGCTCGGCCAGGGCGAACAGCGCTTCGATCTGGGCCACGTCCGACAGGTCGGCCGGGTGATGGACTGCCTTCACCCCGTGCCGGGCGAGCTCGGCCAGCGCCGGGGCAGGGTCGCCGAAGCCGTTGAGCACGAGGTTGGCGCCTGCTCGGGCCAGCACCTGGGCAATGCCCAGGCCGATGCCGCTGGTGGAACCGGTGACGAGTGCGGTCTTGCCTTTGAGGGTCATGCAAAGCTCCTTAGACGATGCCGGTGGCGTAGAACGTGGCGATGACCACGAACACCGCCAGGGTCTTGATCAGGGTAATACCGAAAATGTCCTTGTAGGCCTCACGGTGGGTCAGCCCGGTCACGGCCAGCAGGGTGATGACCGCACCGTTGTGCGGCAGGGTGTCCATGCCACCGCTGGCCATGGCGGCCACCCGGTGCAGCACTTCGAGGGGGATGTTGGCGGCATTGGCGGCGGCGATGAAACTGTCGCCCATGGCCGCCAGCGCGATGCTCATGCCGCCCGAGGCAGAGCCGGTGATGCCGGCCAGCAAGGTTACGGTGATGGCCTCGTTGACCAGTGGGTTGGGAATGCCGCGCAGGGCGTCGGCCAATACCAGAAAGCCCGGCAGCGAGGCGATCACCGCGCCGAAACCGTATTCCGAGGCGGTGTTCATTGCCGCCAGCAAGGCGCCGCCCACGGCGCTTTTGGTGCCTTCGGCGAGGCGGGTGCGGATGGCGCCGAAGGCACACACCAGCACCATCAGGATGCCCACCAGCAACGCCGCCTGCACCGCCCAGATGGCAGTGAGCTTGGCCACGTCGCTTTGTACCGGCGCGCTCATGCCGGGCAGTTGCAGGCTGTGGCTAGTGCCGTACCACTGCGGGATCCAATGAGTGAACAACAGGTTCATCACCCCCACTAGCAGCAACGGCGACAGGGCCAGCCAAGGGTTGGGCAGCGCCAGGTCGGCAGCGGTTTCCGGTTCGTTGCGCAAGTCGCTGCCATAGCCTTCACCGGCGCGCTGGGCCTTGTTGCGCTGACGCTGCAGGTAGGCCATGCCGGTGCAGAACACGAACAGCGTGCCGATCAGGCCCAGCCAGGGCGCGGCCCAGGCGGTGGTGTTGAAGAAGGTGCTGGGGATGATGTTCTGGATCTGCGGGGTGCCGGGCAGGGCATCCATGGTGAACGAGAACGCACCCAGGGCAATGGTTGCCGGGATCAGTCGCTTGGGGATATTGCTCTGGCGGAACATCTCGGCGGCGAACGGATACACCGCGAACACCACCACGAACAACGACACGCCGCCGTAGGTGAGCAGGGCGCAGACCAGCACGATCACCAGCATCGCCTGGCGGGTGCCGAGCACGCGGATGGCGGCGGCGACGATCGAACGCGAGAAGCCGGACAGTTCGATCAGCTTGCCGAACACGGCGCCCAGCAGGAACACCGGGAAGTAAAGCTTGATGAAGCCGACCATTTTCTCCATGAACACCCCGGTGAATGCGGGAGCCACGGCGGACGGGTCGGTGAGCAGTACCGCACCGAGGGCGGCGATTGGGGCGAAGAGGATTACGCTGTAGCCGCGATAGGCAGCCAGCATCAGCAGGGCCAGCGCAGCGAGGGCGATGAGCACGGTCATCTGGGTGGGTCTCCTGGGTGAGTCTTGTTTTTATCGGTGAGCAGGAGATAGCTGGAATCGTGCCAGTTTTTAACCCATTGATTTATATCGGTATTTTGTTTTTTTCTGGATATTTGTCTCTGTCTTGAGATTTTGGGGCTGCTTTGCGGCCCATCGCGACACAAGGCCGCTCCCACAAGGGCACCGCGATCTCCTGTAAGAGCGGCCTTGTATCGCGATCGAGGGCAAAGCCGTCGCCGCAATCTCAAAATGGAAACATAAGTCTCCAATCAGAGACCAAGCGCTACCATCTTCTTGTATAGCGTCGAGCGCCCGAGTCTTAACGCCGACGCAGCTTCCGGCACATTGCCCCCATGTTTGGCCAGTGCCCCGGCAATCAGCTCGCGCTCAAATGCCTCACAGGCCTCACGGTAAGTCTGCCGCATAGGTTCACCCGCCACCGGGCTCAACGGCCCCAATGCCGCCCGCAGATCCTCCACCCCCAGCCGCGGCTGATCTGCCAGCAGCGTGGCCCGCTCCAGCACATTGCGCAGCTCGCGAATGTTCCCCGGCCATGCATGCCTCGCCAATAGCTGCTGCGCTTCGGCCTCCAGCTCATACTGGCTGCCCAGTTCCCCCAGGATGGCCTCGCACAGCGCCGGCAGGTCCACCAGCCGTTGCCGCAGTGGCGGCACCTCGATCGGCAGCACATTCAGCCGGTAATACAGGTCGGCGCGGAATGCCCCGCGGGCGATGGCGGCCTGCAGGTCGATGGAGGTGGCGGCAATGATGCGCACATCACTGCGCAGCATCTGGTTCGAGCCTACCGGCTCGTACTCCTTCTCCTGCAACACCCGCAGCAGCTTGCTCTGCAGGGCCAGCGGCATGTCGCCGATCTCGTCGAGGAACAACGTGCCGCCTTCGGCCAATTGCAGCTTGCCGCTGCGGCCCTTGCGATCGGCGCCGGTAAAGGCGCCGGGGGCGGTACCGAAGAATTCGGCTTCCAGCAGTGTCTCGGGGATTGCCGCACTGTTGATGCTGACAAACGCCTTGTGCGCCCGCGCCGACGCTGCATGAATGGCATGGGCCAGCAGTTCCTTGCCGGTGCCTGTTTCGCCCAGCAGCAACACCGGCGAATCACTGCTCGCGCCACGCCGGGCTCGGCGCTTGGCCTCAAGGCTGGCGGCGCTGCTGCCGACGAACTGGGCAAAGCTGTACTTGGCCTGGCGGGCGCGCAACTGCGAGCGGGTCGAGGCCAGCTCCTGCTGCATGCTGGAGTAGCGTTTGAGCAGCGGCGACAGGCTGCGCAACTCATCGAACAGGGCAAAGCCGATGGCGCCGATCAGCGCGCCCTGATCATCGTGGATGGGCAGGCGCATGACCACCAGCGGCTCGTTCGGGGTGTCGAGCATGTCCAGCAGGATTGGCCGGCCATTGCTCACTACCTCGCGCATCAGGCTTCCCGGGATTACTGCCTCGCATGGTTGGCCGATGGCACTGGCCGCGTCGGCCAGGCCGAAGCGCCGGGCGTAGCGCTCGTTCATCCAGACGATGCGCGCCTGGCGGTCGACGATTACCGTGCCCTCGCTGGACTGCTCGATGATCTCGAACAACGAGCGGATCGCCAGTTGCCGTACCTGAGGGTAGTCCTTGAGGCTGTCGCTGTCGTGCATGGGTAGAAATCCTGAAATCTGTAAAAGCAGGGCCGGCCTCTTCGCGGGTACCCCACAGTCCTCAAGGTTTGTGGTGACCCTGCGGGAGCGGGTTTACCCGCGAAGAGGCCAGACCTGAAAACTTATCCCCTGGGGTCGAACGCCTCACGCAAGGCATCCCCGATAAACACCAGCAGCGACAGGATCACCGCCAGGGCAAAGAACGCGGTAAAGCCCAGCCACGGCGCCTCCAGGTGCTGTTTGCCCTGGGTCACCAGCTCTCCCAGCGAAGCACTCCCGGCCGGCATGCCGAACCCGAGAAAATCCAGCGCAGTCAGGGTGGTGATCGCCCCGGTCAGCATGAACGGCACATAGGTCAGCGTTGCGTTCATGGCATTGGGCAGGATGTGCCGCAGCATCACCTGGCTGTCTGGCAACCCCAGCGCCCTTGCGGCCTTCACGTACTCCAGGTTGCGACCGCGCAGGAACTCGGCACGCACCACATCGACCAGGGTAAGCCAGGAGAACAACGCCATGATCCCCAGCAGCCACCAGAAGTCCGGCTCCACGAACCCACTGAGGATGATCAGCAGGTACAGCACCGGCAACCCCGACCACACCTCCAGCAGGCGCTGGCCGACCAGGTCGACCCAGCCGCCGTGGTAGCCCTGCAGGGCACCGGCCGCCACCCCGATCAGCACGCTGACCACGGTCAGGGCGAAGGCGAACAGCAAGGATACCCGGGTGCCATACAGCACTCGGGCCAGCACGTCGCGACCCTGGTCGTCGGTACCCAGCCAGTTGCTCGCGCTTGGTGGGCTGGGCGTGGGCACCTGCAGGTCGTAGTTGGGGGTATCGGCGCTGAACGGGATCGGGGCGAACAGCATCCAGCCACCTTGCTGCTCGATCAGCTGGCGTACATAGGCGCTGCGGTAGTCTGGCTGGAAGGGCAACTGGCCACCGAACTGCTGCTCGGTGTAGCGCTTGAGCGCTGGCACGTACAGGTCGCCCTTGTAGCCCAGCAGCAGCGGTTTGTCGTTAGCCACCAGCTCGGCACACAGGCTCAGTAGCAGAAGGGCGGCGAACAGCCACAGCGAAACCCAGCCCAGGCGGTTGCGGCGAAAGCGTTGCAGGCGACGACGCGAAAGCGGTGAAAGCATCAGCGGGCCCTCGTGTCGAAGTCGATACGCGGGTCGAGCAGGGTGTACGACAGGTCACCGATCAGGCGGATCAGCAGGCCCGCCAGGGTGAAGATGAACAGCGTGCCGAACACCACCGGGTAATCGCGCGACACGGCCGCCTCGTAACTCATGCGGCCCAGGCCATCGAGCGAGAAGATCACCTCGATCAGCAACGAGCCGGCGAAGAATACCGTGATCAACGCCTGCGGCAAGCCGGCCACCACCAGCAGCATGGCATTGCGCAGCACGTGGCCATACAGCACCCGACGCTCGCTCAGGCCCTTGGCGCGGGCAGTAACCACGTATTGCCGGGAAATCTCGTCGAGAAAGGCGTTCTTGGTCAGCAGCGTCAGGGTGGCGAAGCCGCCGATCACCAGGGCGCCGACCGGCAGCACCAGGTGCCAGAAGTAGTCCGCGACCTTGCCCAACAGGCTCAGCTCGTCGAAGTTGTCCGAGACCAGGCCGCGCACCGGGAACCAGCTGAGCGAGGTGCCGCCGGCGAACAGCACGATCAGCAACAGGGCAAACAGGAACGAGGGCAGGGCATAGCCGACCACGATCAGTGCACTGCTCCAGGCATCGAAGCGGCTGCCGTGGCGCACTGCCTTGCGGATGCCCAGCGGGATGGATACCAGGTAGGTGATCAGCGTGGCCCAGAAGCCCAGCGACAGGGTGACCGGCAACTTATCGAGGATCAGGTCGGTGACCTTGGCGCCGCGGAAGAAGCTGTTGCCGAAGTCCAGCCGGGCGTACTGGCCCAGCATCAACCACAGGCGCTCGGGGGCGGACTTGTCGAAGCCGTACTGGCGCTTGATCTCCTCGATCAGTTTCGGGTCCAGGCCACGGGTGGCACGTGACTCGCCGTGCACCACCTCGGCCCGGGCACCGGGGGCGCCGCCGCCGATGCCTTGCAGGCGCGCCACCGCCTGCTCCACCGGGCCACCCGGCGCGGCCTGGACAATGGCAAAGTTGACCAACAGGATCGCCAGCAGGGTCGGGATGATCAGCAACAGGCGGGGCAGTATGTAGGTGGTCATGGCGAGGATTTCCGGCGTTCGGCCATTTGCGCGTTGGTCAGCGCGGTAGGGCTGACTTCCCACCAGGTGTCCAGGCCTTCGTCATAGGCAGCCTGAACCTTGGGCAGGCCGAAGCGGTTCCACCAGGCAGTGGAACTGCCGGGCGGGTAGTAATTGGGGATCCAGTAATAGTTCCATTGCAGAACCCGGTCCAGGGCACGGGCGTGATGCAGCATGTCGGCCTGGGTGTCGGCGCGCACCAGGCCGTCGATCAGCCGGTCCACGGCAGGGTCCTGCAGCACCATCAGGTTATTCGACCCAGGGTCGTGGGCCGCTGCCGAGCCAAAGTAGTTGTACAGTTCGGCACCAGGCGACAGGGTGACCGGGTAGCCAGTGACGATCATGTCGTAGTCACGTGCCATCAATCGGTTGACGTACTGGGCCGAATCGACGTTACGGATTTCCAGGGTCACGCCAATCTGAGCCAGGTTGCGCTTCCACGGCAGCAGCAGGCGCTCCATGCCTGCCTGGCCGTTGAGGAAGGTGAACGCCAGCGGCGTGCCCTGGCTGTTCACCAGGCGGTCGCCTTCGGGCCGCCAGCCGGCTTGCTCGAGCAGCGCCAATGCCTGCAGCTGCTGCTTGCGGATTATCCCCGAACCATCGGTGACCGGGGCGGTGAACACGGTACTGAAGACTTCGTCCGGTACCTTGCCGCGCAACGGCTCGAGCAGTTTCAACTCGTCGGCATCCGGCAGTTGACGTGCAGCCAGCGGGGTATTGGAAAACACGCTCTGCTGGCGGATGTACATGTTGCGCATCATCTGCCGGTTGCTCCACTCGTAGTCCCACAGCATGCCCAGCGCCTGGCGCACGCGACGGTCCTTGAACTGCGGCCGGTCGAGGTTGAACACGAAGCCCTGGGCCACCTGCGGTTTGGCCGGGCCCAGGTGGGCGCGCTGCAGGCGGCCGTCGTCCAGTTGCGCGCCGTTGTAGCCCAGCGTGTAGGCGGTGGCGGAGAATTCGCGGTTGTAGTCATAGCCGCCGCCTTTGAGCACCTGCCGCGCCACTTCGGTATCGCCGAAGTACTCGATGCGCAGCTTGTCGAAATTGTAGCGACCACGGCTGACCGGCAGATCGCGCGCCCACCAGTTGGCGTCCCGCTCGAAGGTGATGCTGCGGCCGTTGTCGATGCGCCCGATACGGTACGGCCCGCTGCCGACCGGCTTGTCGAAGCCAGCACCGTTGGCAAAATCGCGCTGCTGCCAGTCGTGTTCGGGCAGTACCGGCAGGCTGGCGAGGTCCAGCGGCAGGGTGCGCCCGTGGTCGGGCTTGAAGTCGAAGCGCACGCTGTGCGGGCTTTCCACGATGACGGCGGCGACATCGGCGAACTGGGTGCGGTACTTGAGGCTGCCCTTGCTCATCAGCAGCTCGAAGGTGAAGCGTACGTCCTCGGCGCGCACCGGCTTGCCATCGGCGAATGTGGCGCGCGGGTCGATCTCGAAACGCATCCAGGCATCCTCCGGGCCGCGCTCCATGCGCCGGGCGATCAGGCCGTAGACGGTGTAGGGTTCATCGAACGAGCGCACGGCCAGTGGCGCGTACAACAGGCCATCGACCTCGCTGACACCGATGCCTTTGTCGATGTACGGCAGGATATGGTCGAACTGGCCGATCTCGATGGCCGAGCGGCGCAGGATGCCGCCTTTGGGGGCGTCGGGGTTGACGTAGTCGAAATGCTGGAAGCTGGCGTTGTAGCGGGGGGCTTCGCCGTAGACGGTGAGGGCGTGGGTGGGTGCAGCCTGGCTATTGAAGGAAAAACAAAGCAGAAAAAGGTAACACAAGGCCTGTGGGAGCGGGTTCACCCGCGAAAGCGCCAGATCAGGCAACGACGTTGCGTGAACGGACGCATTCGCGGGTAAAGCGCAGCGGCGCACCGCCGCTCCCACAGGGGACATGAGCAGCTACTGGCTACTTAGTCCTGGCGGCTGGTCACTTCCAGCAGGTGGTAGCCGAACTGGGTCTTCACCGGGCCTTGCACGGTATTGACCGGGGCGCTGAACACCACGGTGTCGAACTCCTTGACCATCTGGCCCGGGCCGAACGAGCCCAGGTCACCGCCCTGGCGGCTGGACGGGCAGGTGGAATTGGCTTTGGCGATTTCAGCGAAGTCGGCGCCTGCTTCGATCTGGGCTTTCAGTTCGTTGCATTTATCGATGCTGCTGACCAGGATGTGGCGGGCGGTTGCACGGGCCATGGGTACTGCTCCTTGGGGTAAAAAAGGCAAGCCTAGCGCACTTGTCCGGGGTATGTCTCGCCAGGCTTGCGTCCCGCTACCTAGAGTTTTTGTGCCGCCTCGCGCAACAGGGTTTCGGTCGAGGCCCAGCCCAGGCAACCGTCGGTGATCGACACGCCGTATTTCAGCGCGCCCTTGCCCAGCGCCTGGCAGCCGTCGAACAAGTGCCCTTCGATCATCACGCCGACGATCGAACGGTCGCCGGCCAGGCGCTGCTCCAGCACATCGTTGAAAACCGCCGGCTGGCGCGCCGGGTCCTTGCCGCTGTTGGCATGGCTGCAATCGACCATGATCCGCGCCTGCAACCCGGCCTTGGCCAGCGCCTGGCGGGCCATGGCAATGCTGTTGGCATCAAAGTTCGGGCCCTTGTGGCCGCCGCGCAGCACCAGGTGGGTGTCCGGGTTGCCCAAGGTCTCGATGATGGCCGGGTAGCCCTGCGCATCCATGCCGAAGTGGCGGTGCGGGTGGGCGGCGCTGCGCATGGCGTCGCTGGCGATGGCGATGCCACCGTCGGTGCCGTTCTTGAAACCGACCGGCAACTCCAGGCCACTGACCATTTCGCGGTGGATCTGCGACTCGGTGGTGCGTGCGCCGATCGCGGCCCAGGCCAGAAGGTCATCGAAGTAGCCGGCGGCCATTGGCTGCAGCAGCTCGGTGGCAACCGGCAGGCCGCGTTCGATCATGTTCAGCATCAGCCCGCGGGACAGGGCGATGCCGGCGTGCATGTCGTCGCTGCCATCGAGGTGCGGGTCGTAGGCCAGGCCTTTCCAGCCTATCGTGGTGCGGGGTTTTTCGACGTAGGCGCGCATCACCAGCAGCAGCTTGTCGTCGACTTCGCGGCTGAGCGCGGCCAGGCGGTCGGCGTATTCCAGGGCCGAGCGCGGGTCGTGGATCGAGCACGGGCCAACGATCACCAGCAGGCGCTGGTCGCGGCCTTCGAGAATGTCGCGGATGGCCTGGCGGTGGGCCTGGACTTGCAGGGTAAGTTCGCTGGACAGCGGCATTTGCTGTTTGAGCAGGTGCGGGCTGGGCAGGCGCTGGCTGACGGTGGTGTTGGCCGCTTGCGACTGGGTCAGGGCGAGGCTGGAAGCTTGCATGGCGTTTTTTTCCCTGGGCGGACGGCGGGTTCTGGCCCGCGTGGTCGGCCCTATCGAGGTGTTCGACAGATCGTTGAATTCGTGTTGGCTGCTGCATTGCCACCTGTGGACGACCGAACGGAGGCGGCAGGCTGGCCCGAACGGGATTGGCTAAATCGCCAGGCGAAGGTGTTTGCGTAGTAATAAGTGGCGTAGTTCATGAATCTGTCCTCAATGTGAATCGGTGTTGTTCAAAGGCCTGAAAAGCAAAACCCCCGGTCGGGGAGCCGACCGGGGGTTTGAGTATTCTCATGTTCGGCGGCCCCTCGAAGGTGGGCGCCGTGTGGGTATCGGCGCCTAGTGGCTAAACCAATACCCGAAGTAATAGCTGGCAGGTGCCACGCAGCCGGCAACAGCCAGCACAGGGCGCAGGGTGCGACCGGTGTGGTTGGCGTGATTGCGGGTGTGTTTCGGCATGTTGCTCTCCAGTGAATGAGCCCGAGCTTACTTCAGTTCGGCCGGGCCATTCAATGGATAAATGCTGGGGGGATGATCAATTGTTTTTGTACTGCCTGGTTCAATGACCATAGCGCCCGACAAGGCTCTGCGCGCCGAGTGCGTGACCTTGCAGCAGTTGCAGCAGGCCGCTGCGGTCCAGGCCTTCAGGCAGGGTGCCCAATGGCAGGTCGGTGGCGATCAGCGTCAGTGCGTAGTGGTGCGGGTTGTCGCCGGCGGGTGGGCAAGGGCCTCGGTAGCTGAGTGTGCCCCGGGAGTTGCGCCCCACGGTCACACCTTGCCCGGTCACCCCTGCGGCGCCTTCCTTCAGCCCATCCTGGGCCGGGTCGATGTTGTAGGCGAGCCAATGGACCACGCCAATGCCCTTGCCGCCATCCGGGTCGAACATGATCAGTGCCAGCGACTGGGTCCCTGCGGGGAGGTTGTCCCAGCTCAGTTGCGGGGTGCGCTCTTCGCCGGCACCGCAGGCCGGGTCCGGGCCAACCTGTTGCAAGGCGATCACGCCGCCGTCGGTGAACGATGATGAACTGATCGACAGCGCGCCCTGGCCGCCAGCAACGGCCAAGGCGCTGCACGGCAGCAGGGCGGCGAGCAGCCAGGGTTTGAGGTTCATGGCGGGTCCTTGGCAGGGCGTTCCGGCGCAGTGTAGCCCAGGCCGGCCTCAATGGCTGTCCTGGTCCTCGGCGGTGCCACCGGTGTGCCCGGCTCCGGAGCCAGTGGCTTCGCCGGTGCTGTTGGAACCGCCAGCGGCGCCGTCGGCGGCATCGCTGTTGCTGCCGGTGTCGCTGCTGTCGTTGGCTTTGCTGCTGCCAGGGCTGTTGACGCTGCTGTCTTCACCGGCGGTCTTGCCACCGTACTGGTCGGTTTGCGGACGGCTGTCGGTGTCTGTGTCAGTGGCAGCGAAGCTGGTGCCAGTGACGCTGGCCAGGGCAAGGGCAAGGCACAGTGAGAGTGGGCGAATGCGGATCATGGAACGTCTCCTTTGCGGATGATCTGTCATTCGTTGGGCTGGGGGCGGGGAGTGGGGTGCCGTCTGGGCGACGGATGGTCATTGTTGCGGGCTGCTGTGCAGCCCGCTCGATTGCAAAGGTGCCGCGCGGGCCCCGAGGAAGGCGCTCAGCGGCAGTTGCCCGCCTTGCGATAACCCGCTGCCTGCGCCTCACCCTCTGTGGCGAAGGTGACCTGGTTCTTCGCGGTAACCTGGGTATAGCCCGGGCAGCCGACGGAAAGGTGATAGACATGGCTGTTGCGGTTGCCAAGCACAGCCCCCACCGACCCGGCACTGGCCAGGCTCGGCTTGGCCTCAGGCTTGGCGGCCTTCGCCGGCACCGCTTGTACCACGCCACTGCCGACCGGCTTGTAGTTGGCGGTCCATTTGCGTTCCCCGGTGACGAAGGGGTTGGCATGCCCCATGATCGCGGCAATGCGCCGGTCACGCTCTTTCTCCCAGGCCGACACTGGGTGCTGTTTGTCCCAGGCCATCAGCAACTGTTGCTGTTGGCGCGACATGCTCAGCTTGTAACGGTCGTACATGTAGAAGGTGGTGCGGGCGACCAGCCCTTTCACTTCGTCACGTGGTTCGGCAGCACGCTGCACGAAGTCCACCTTGGTGGTGCACTGCCCATATTGCCCTGCATTGCCAGCAACCATGCCGTAGTTGAAATTGCTGCGGTCGCCGTTTACCTCACCCACTGCCGGGTACAGGTTGAACAGGTCGGCCTCCATGGCGCGGAACACCGGGTCGTCATCCACGCAATGCTCGCGGCCACCGTTCTTCCAGCACTGGCGCTGGTTGCCGAAGGTGTAGGCCGGCACGATGTGCTCCCATTCGGTGCGTTCGGCGCGGTTCTGCTGCTTGCGGGTCTGGTAGCCGCACGAGGAGGCATCAATACGCCCGCCAGACTTGCCCACCCAGGCCCATTTGCAACCGCAGTACAGGTCGCCCATGGCACTGCTGGCCTGGTCCATGTACACCTTCTGCTTGGCCACCACCTTGGCTTCGGTGAAGGTCGCCGGTGGGCTGGCCAGGGCAGGGAGGGTGAAGGAAAACAGTAAGGATACGGCGTAAAGCAGTGATTTCATGGGAAAAACATATTTCAGGTTGGGGCATGCATTGTAATCATTTCCTTCGGGCAGGCCAGCTCGCTGATCCACACCAGTGGGCGGCGCGGGTCGTCGCTGCCCATGTTGCTGAACGTGGCCGAGTCGAGCATGGCCTTGAGTTGGGTGGCCATGCGCAGCAGGCGCTCGATAAAGCCGGTGCCGACGGCGCCGGTGTCCTCCAGGGAAACACCGCTCTGGTTGTGCTGGATTGCCAGGTGGTAGTGGCTGACCCCGGCACCGTTGCCACTGCCGCCCAGCACCACGCTGAAGCGCGGGCCGAGCAGCCCGGCCAAGCGCTGCTGGACCAGGTCGAGTAGCGCGACCGGGACTTCGTCGGGGCGCAGTGAAGTGGGGAAGCATGGTGTGAAGGGGGGCATGGGCATGTCCTGCTGGGCGGGTACGAGTCCTGGCCAGCTTAAGCAAGGTCACTGTCAACTTGGGTTAAGCAGAGGTAAAAGCGGGTAATGCTCAACGCCAGCTCGGTGCGGTCGCTGCAGGAGCAGCCTTGCGCTGAGTCAGGCATCAGAAGGTCTGCCCCAGCGAGAACTGGAACATCTGGGGTTCTGCCCCATCCGGCTTCTTCAGCGGTGCCGCCAGGCTGAAACTCAGCGGCCCCATTGGGCTGTACCAGGTCAAGCCAATGCCCAGCGACACGGCCATCTGAGCCAGGTCCACGCTGCCGCAGCCCTGGGTGGTCGACAGGTAGCAGGTATCGGCGTACACGTTGCCGGCATCGACGAACACCGAGCTGCGCAGCTGGCTCTGGTCCTTCACGAACGGCAACGGGAAGATGTACTCGGCACCGCCGGCAATCAGGATGTTGCCGCCCAGCACGTCGGTGTCACGGTCGGAGTAATAGGCCTGTCCGGCGCTGGCATAGGTGCCGGTGGCCGGAGTATTGCGCGGGCCGAGGCTGCCGTCCTTGAACCCGCGCACCGAACCCAGCCCACCTGCGGTGTAGCTTTCGTAGAACGGCAGCCCGTCGGTGGAGCCGTAGCCGTTGCCGTAGCCCAGGCTTGTATGCAGGCGCAGCGAGGTGTTGCTGGTTAGTGGCAGGTAGGTCTGGCCGCTGTAGTCCAGCTTGTAGAACGACAGGTCGCTGCCAGGGGTAGTGGCCATCACCGTCAGGCTCTGCGAGTGGCCGCGGGTAGCCAGCACGCCTTTGTTCAGGGTCGACTCCGACCAGCCGATCGAGGCCTTGAGGTTGTTGAAGCTCTTGCCCTCGCGTGCGATGAAGTCGTAGATCTCGTCGGCGCTATAGGTGCCGGGCGAGATATTGTCGTGCTGCAGGGTCAGGCCATAGGTCAGGCGCGAGGTTTCGTTGATCGGGTAGCCAAAGCTGACCCCGGCACCGTAGCTGTCGATCGCGTAATAGGAAACGCCATCGTCGTAGTAATCGCTGTAGTCGGTGCTGTTGTAGAACAGGTTGTAGCCCAGACTGACGCCATCGGCGGTGAAGTAGGGGTCGGTAAAGCCGAAGTTGTACTTGGTCTGGTACTCGCTACGGGTCAGGCCGATCGACACCTTGTTACCGGTACCGAGGAAGTTGCTCTGGCTGATCGAACCACCGAGGATCAGGCCGGCGCTCTGGGCAAAACCGACGCTGGCGGTGATCGAGCCGGAAGCCTGCTCCTCAACGCTGTAGTTGACGTCGACCTGGTCGTCGGTGCCCGGCACCGGTGGGGTCTCGACGTTCACTTCCTTGAAGAAACCCAGGCGCTCCAGGCGGGTCTTGGACTGGTCGATCAGGTAGGTCGAGGCCCAGCCGCCTTCCATCTGGCGCATTTCGCGGCGCAGCACTTCGTCTTCGGTCTTGGTGTTGCCGCGGTAGTTGATGCGGTTGACGTAGGCACGCTTGCCCGGGTCGACCACGAACATGATGTCGACGGTGTGGTCTTCATCGTTCGGCTGCGGCACGCCGTTGACGTTGGCGAAGGTGTAGCCTTCGTTGCCCAGGCGGCGGGTGATCAGCTCGGAGGTGCTGGTCATCACCTTGCGCGAGAACACCTGGCCAGGCTGCACCAGCAGCAGCGACTTGACCTGGTCTTCCGGCACCTTCAGGTCACCGGACAGCTTCACGTCGCGGACGGTGTACTTCTCGCCTTCGTTGATGTTGACGGTGATGTAGACGTGTTTCTTGTCCGGCGTGATGGACACCTGGGTGGAAGCGATGTCCATGTTGATGTAGCCGCGGTCCAGGTAGTAGGAACGCAGGCGCTCCAGGTCACCGGAGAGCTTTTCGCGGGCGTACTTGTCGTCGTTCTTGAAGAACGACAGCCAGTTGGTGGTCTTCAGCTCGAACAGCTGCGCCAGGGTCTCGTCGTCGAACACGTTGTTGCCAACGATGTTGATGTGCTGGATGGCGGCGACGGTGCCTTCGTTGATCTTGATCTTCAGCGCCACACGGTTGCGCGGCTGCGGCACCACCTCGGCGTCGACCTCGGCCGAGTAGCGGCCCTGGGCCACGTACTGGCGCTGCAGCTCGTTACGCACACCTTCGAGGGTGGCACGCTGGAAGATCTCGCCTTCGGCCAGGCCCGATTGCTTCAGGCCCTTCATCAGGTCTTCGGTGCTGATGGCCTTGTTGCCTTCGATCTCGATGCTCGACACCGACGGGCGCTCGACCACGTTGATGATCAGGACATTGCCATCGCGGTTCAGCTGAATGTCCTGGAAGAAGCCGGTCTTGAACAGGGAACGGGTCGACTCCACCAGTCGGCGGTCATCGGCCTGGTCGCCGACGTTCAGCGGCAAGGCACCGAAGACACTGCCGGCGGAAACCCGCTGCAGGCCGTTGACGCGGATATCGGCGATCCTGAATGGGGAGGCCTGGGCCAGCGTGGCGTTCAGCAGCAGGACGGAGAGCAACAGGCGCGGGTAGTTCATCGAGGGTTCCAGACAAGCGGATTCGGAGGGAGCAAGCGCGGGCAACCCGCATGCAGCGGGCGATGAGGATACGGGCGGGCTGTGTTCGGCGCGGTTAGCCGAGGGTAAAGATGTGTAAAGTCCGACCGCCCGGCGGTGACAGTGCCGGCCGCCGGGGCGATCATTGCAACCCCTACAATCATGATTCCTGGCCCTGATGATCCCCGTGCTGCTGGTCGACGATGACCGCGAACTCACCGAAATGCTCTCTTTGTACCTGGCCCGCGAAGGGTTCCAGGCCACCGCCGTCGATACTGGCGAGGAGGGCGAAGCCCAGGCATTGACCGGCAACTATCAGGTGGTGGTGCTGGACGTGATGCTGCCGGGCATTTCGGGCATCGAAGTGCTTCGGCGCGTGCGTGCGCGCAGCCAGGTACCGGTGCTGTTGCTGACAGCCCGGGGCGACAACATCGACCGCATCGCCGGCCTGGAACTGGGCGCCGATGACTATGTGCCCAAGCCCAGCTCCCCCGGCGAACTGGTGGCGCGCCTGCGGGCGATCCTGCGCCGTGTTCAGCCACAGCCGATGGGTGACGGCATGGTGCCCGAGGCGCCCGAACAGGTGCGCAGCGGTGCCTTGAACATGTGGCCCGGTCGCCGCGAAGCGCGTTGGGGCGCTGCCACCCTCGAGCTGACCGGCTCCGAGTTCAGCCTGCTCGAAGCGTTGGCCCGCCAGGCCGGCCAGCTGGTCAGCAAGCAGGACCTGTCGCTCAATGCCCTGGGCCGGCCGCTGACCCGTTACGACCGGCGCATCGACGTGCACATCAGCAGCATCCGGCAAAAGCTCGGGCCGCGCGCCGATGGCAGCAGCTGGATCCAGAGCGTGCGCGGCATGGGCTACATGCTGATTGTCGAATGATGCGCCGGCGGCTGTTCTGGAAGCTGTTCCTGGCCTTCTGGCTGGCCAACACCCTGACCTTCCTGGTGGGCGCGGGCGCCTTCATGCTCAATGACCTGCGTGGTGATACCCCGGCGCTGCGTTCGCTGCTGGCCACCGAACTGCAGCTGTTGCAACGTTACGGCGAGCAGGCTGGCCGACAGTTGCTCGAGGTATTGCCGCAGCCGCCGGATGTGCAGGTGGGCCTTTACGATAGCCAGGGCAGGTTGCTGGCCGGCAGGGCGGTATCAGTGGCGCGGTTCGAGCAGGCGCTGAGCGACCGTGACGGCCGCCCGCTGGTGCTGCGCGCTTCGGTGGCCACGACCATTGGCGAGCCACCACGCCCGCGCGGCATGGGCCCGCTGTTTACCGGCACGCTGATGAGCGCGCTGTTCGCCTTGCTGTGCAGCCTGTACCTGACCCGCCCGCTGGCCTGGCTGCGCGAAGCCATGGGCCAGGTCGCCCAGGGCCGTTTCGAGGTGCGGGTCAAGCCCAGGCTGGGCAAGCGCCGCGACGAAATCGTCGAACTGGCCGAAGACTGCGACCGCATGGCCGGTCAGCTCAAGGCGTTGGTGCAGGCGCAGCAGAATCTGCTGCACGATATTTCCCACGAACTGCGCTCGCCGCTGACCCGCATGCATGCCGCCATCGGCCTGATGCGCCAGCAACCGGACCGGCTGGACATGCTTGAACGGGTGGAGCGCGAGTCGCGCCGCATGGACGACCTGATCGAGCAGTTGCTGACCCTGGCCCGCGCCCAGTCCCGGCAGGGGGACGACTTCGCCAGCCTCGATGTGGTCGAACTGCTGGCGCAAATCGTCGAAGACGCCCGCTTCGAGGCTGGCATGAAACAGTGCCAGGTTTGCTTGCAGGCCCAGGGCACGTTCATCACTCATGGGCATGAAGAACTGCTGTACCGGGCGTTCGAGAACATCATCCGTAATGCCGTGCGCTACACCGCAGCGGGTACCGAGGTGTTGGTCGAGGCCGCGCTGGCACCGGGCGGGCAATGGTTGCAGGTCAGCGTCAGCGACCATGGCCCGGGCGTCGAGCCGGCGCGCCTGCAGCGCATCTTCGAGCCATTCGACCGCGGCACCGACAATGACGGTGACGGCTTTGGCCTGGGCCTGGCGATTGCCCAGCGGGCCGTTGCCTTGCACGGCGGCAGCATCACCGCATTGGCTGCCGCGAGTGGCGGGTTGCGGGTGCGCATCGAGCTGCCGCAGGCAAACCCTGGCTGAGCAAGGCCGCTCCCCCAGGTACAGCGACAACCTCGAGAGCAACGCTGTACCTGTGAGAGCTGGCTTGCCGGCGATGGGCTGCATGGCAGCCCCGTTCAAGCTATCTGTCAGGCCTCAACCTTAGTGCCCACCCTTCATCCGCCGTGCCACCAGGTAGATCCCCAGCCCGACCAGCGCCGTAGTCGCGCCGATGTAACCGGTGCTGGTCCAGCCCATGCCTGCGGTAATCGCCATGCCACCCAGCCACGGCCCCAGCGCATTGGCCAGGTTGAACGCCGCATGGTTCGACGCCGCCGCCAGGCTTGGCGCTTCATGGGCAATGTCCATCAGGCGAATCTGCAACGGCGCCGCAAGGGCGATCATGGTGCCGACCAGGCCAATGCCCAGCAGCAGGCTCCACAGCGCCTGCGCGGCAAAGCTGAAGAACAGCAGCACGGCAATCGACCACACCAGTACCAGCCCGACGGCGCGGAACTGCAGGCGGTCGAACAGCTTGCCACCGGCGATGTTGCCGACGATGCCACCGAAGCCGAACGCCGCCAGGCCGAACGGAATCCACTGCGGTGACACCTGGGTTACCTGCAACATGGTCGGCGCAAGGTAGCTGAACACACAGAACATGCCGGAAAAGCCGATCGAGGCGATGCCCAGTGCCATCCACACTTGCGGCAATGTGAATGCTTGCAGTTCCTTGCGCGGGTCGCTGCGTACTTCATCGTGACGCTGGGGCACGATGTGCCAGACCAGAGCGATGGTGCTCACGGCGATCGCGCCGACCAGCACGAACGCCGAGCGCCAGCCGAAGTACTGGCCCAGCAGGGTGGCAACCGGGTTGCCGAGCAACATGGCCAGGGTCAGCCCCATCATCACCCGGGCCACGGCTCCCGCCCGCTGGTCCTTGGCCACCATGCTCGAGGCCACCACCGCCGCGATGCCGAAGTAGGCGCCATGGGGCAGGCCGCTGATGAAACGGAAGGCGACCAGGCCGCCGAACGAGGGGGCGAAGGCGGTAGCCAGGTTGCCAAGGGCGTACAGCGCCATCAACAACAGCAGCATGTGCTTGCGCAACAGCCGAGCGCCGAGGATCGCCAGCGTGGGGGCGCCAACCATCACCCCCAGCGCATAGGCGCTGATGGCATGGCCCACCTGGGGCTCGCTCAATTGCAAGTTGCTGGCGATATCGGGCATCAGGCCCATGATGGCGAACTCGCCGGTGCCAATGGCAAAGCTGCCCAGCGCCATGGCGGCTTCCATTTTCGCGACGGTACTTTTACCAGGGAGAGGGGGTAGTTCCTGAACTGACATCTGGGTCCTTGTTGAAACATGCTGAAACGTTCAAGGCGGGATCATAGTCAATCCGTGCCGGTGACGTCGAGGAAGGTGGCCGGCTTCCTCGTACTCTTACGTCTGGCGGGGGCACATGTGGGAGCGGGCATGCCCGCGAAGAGTCCCGCACGGATGGCACCGGCTGCGCCGGTGTTCGCGGGCACGCCCGCTCCCACAAGGCCTTGGAAAAGCCTGGGAGGGGGTTACAACGTCAGCTTCTTGCTGAACTTGGTCTCCATGACAATGTGCGACGCCGTATGCGTCACGCCCTTGATCATGTTGATACGGGTCAGCTCGGCATTCAGTTCGCCCAAGGTATGGGTGGTCAGGTGGATGATGAAGTCCATTTCGCCCGACACCGCGTACACCGCCTGCACCGACTCCATCTTGCGCAAGGTGGTCATCACGTCGGTGTAGCTCTTGTTGCTGCAGGAGGTCATGGTGAAGCAGTTGATCACCTGCTGCAGCTTGTCCTGGTCGATGCGCACGCTGTAGCCGGTGATCACACCGGCGTTCTCCAGGCGGTTGATGCGCTCCTGCACCGCCGAGCGCGACACACCCAGCTTGCGTGCCAGCGAGGCGGTGGGCTCACGGGCGTTGGCCTGCAGCAGCGCCAGCAACTGGCGGTCCTTTTCGGTAAGTTTGAACAGCGCGCCGGGGGGGAGGGCGTCCATGGCGACTCCTGGTAGTCGTTCTAGTTGTTGTATTGCGAGCGTGCTTCCTGAAACCGGTCCATCAGCTTCAGCCCGGTATACACCGCTTGTGCCGCAGCAGGCCCGAACGGCCCGCCGTTCCATTCCAGGCCATAGGCATCGAACAGGCGATAACGGTCGGTTTCGCCGCACACCGCCTCGGCGACCACCCTGGCGCCCACGGGTGCGGTGTTCATACCATGCCCCCCAAACGAAGTACAGGCCCACAACCCGGGGCCCAGAGGGCCGATGTGCGGCATCTTGTGGCGGGCGTAGCCCATCAGCCCGGACCAGGCCTTGGCGATTTTCAAGCCCTGCAACTGCGGATATACGCTGAGAATGTCACGGGTCAGCAACTGCCCGAGCCGTTGTTCGTCCTGCAGATTGCGGGTGGTGATATGGCCACCCCAAAGCAGGCGATCACCCTCGACGATACGATAGTAGTCCGAGGCGCGGCGGTTGTCGCCGACGGCATCCGTGGTACGTACCACGTCATTCAGGCGTTCACCCAGGTGTTCGGTGAGTACCACGTAAGTGGCGATAGGCAGGAAAGCTCGGCGCAGTCGGCCGAACTCGGCGCCGCCGTAACCGCCGCAGCAGTACACCACGTCGGCACAGGTGACCGCGCCGTGGGCAGTGGTCACGCGGTGATGCCCGGCCTCGCGTGCTACCCGCAGCATGGGCGATTGCTCGTGGACGCGGCCGCCGGCAAGCTCGACCAGCTCGGCAAGGCCCAGGCAGTAGTTCAGCGGGTGAAAATGAAAACCATGGCTGTCGCGCAGCCCCTGGTAGTAGCGGTCGGTGTTCAGGTGGCTGCGTAGCGTAGGAGTATCCAGGTATTCCATCTCGAAACCGAAATCACGGGCCATGCGGTCGCGGGTGCGCTGCAGGTTGTCGGCGTCGTCGTAGCGCACCACGCTGAGTTTGCCGGTGGTCGCGGCACAGCCTGGCAACTGGTGGCGGGCGATGGTGTCGCGGACGATATCGACGCCCTCCAGTGACAGCCGGAACAATGCAGCCGCTGTCTGCTTGCCGCAGCGCCGTTCGATGGCCGACAGCCCCTCGGACCAGCCCTGCAGCACGAAGCCGCCATTGCGCCCTGAGGCACCCCAGGCAACTCGAGCGGCTTCCAGCAATACCACCGAGCGCCCGCGCGCCAGCAGTTCCAGGGCTACGCTCAGGCCCGCCAGGCCACCGCCGATGATGCACACATCGGCTCGGGTTTCGCCGGCCAAAGCCGGGCGTTGTGGGGCTGGACGCATGGTTCCGGTGTAGTAGTTGTTGCTGTAGCTGAACATCGGCTGGGTCATCCTTTTACTGGGCGTTGCATGTTCCACGGGCACGCGGGGGCCGCACGCCCTTCAGCTGAAGGGCGTTGGTCTGTGGGTGATGGGGTTACTGCACTTGCGTGAGGTCGGCGCCGTACCACTTCTCGGACAGCTGCTTCAACGTACCGTCGGCCTTCATGCTGTCGACGGCCTTGGCCAGTTCGGCATTGAAGGCGTCGTCGCCCTTGTCGGTGGCGATGGCCAGCGGTTCGTAGTAGGCGGGCTTGCCCTGCACCGGCGCAATCGGGTAACCGGCCTTGATCGCACCCATGATGGTCGGCAGCGGCGACAGTGCGGCATCCAGGCGCGTGCCGTTGCCCATGCGCAGGTCATCCAGCGGGCCCATGCTGTCGCCGTAGGTCTGCACATCGCCAGGCTCCACGGTGTAGCTGAACGCAGGTACGTCCGCCGCGTCGATCTTCAGCCGGCGGTTGATGTAGTCCTCGGAGGTAGTGCCGGCCTCGACGCCGATGGTCTTGCCGTTGAGGTCGGCAGCGCTGGCGCCGGCGGCATCCTTGTGCACGGCGAACATGTAGGGGGTGTAATAGTAGATGGCCGGGAAGTCGAGTACGCGGCCACGCTCGGTGGTAGGCGTCATCGACCCGACCGACAGGTCCCAGCGGCTGGCCCAGCGCCCGGCAGTGATGATGCCGTACTCGGGGGTGACAAAGGCTACGGTGGTGCCCATGCGCTTGCCGATTTCGTTGGCAACATCGATATCGAAGCCCTTGAGGGTGTTGTCCTCGCCAAGGAACGACTGCGGTGGCCAGTTGGCGGCGGTGGCCACTTTCATGACCTTGCTCTGGTGGATGCGATCCAGGGTGGCGCCCGCCCAGGCGGCACCGGTCATCAGGGCCAGGCTACCGGCGACGGCGGTGAGTGCGAACAAGCGTGCAAGTGGGTTCATTCGATAAGTCTCCGGGTATGCAATTGTTGTTGTGGTGTTGGCACAGCGGTAGACACAGGCCTCAGTGGCTGAGAATCTGCGAAAGGAACTCCCTGGCGCGGGCATGGCGCGGGTTGTCGAAGAAGTCGTTGGGCCGGGCCTGCTCGATGACCTGGCCCTGGTCCATGAAGATGATGCGGTCGGCAACCCGTCGGGCGAAGCCCATTTCGTGGGTGACACAGAGCATGGTGATGCCATCCTGGGCCAGCTCACCCATCACATCGAGCACTTCCTTGACCATCTCCGGGTCCAGTGCCGAAGTGGGTTCGTCGAACAGCATGATCCGCGGCTTCATGCACAACGCGCGAGCAATGGCTACCCGCTGTTGCTGGCCACCGGAAAGCTGACCGGGGAACTTGTCGGCCTGGCTGGCGATGCGAACCCGCTCCAGGTACTCCAGGGCCAGGGCGCGGGCCTGGGCCTCGCTGAGCTTGCTGACCAGGCGCGGCCCGAGCATCAGGTTTTCCAGCACGGTCAGGTGCGGGAACAGGTTGAACTGCTGGAACACCATGCCGACCTGGCGGCGAATGGCGGCCACGCTGGCGGCATCACGACCCAGCGGGTTGCCGGCGATCAGCACCTGGCCTTTCTGAAAGTCCTCCAGCAGGTTCAGGCAGCGAATCAGCGTGGACTTGCCCGAGCCTGACGGGCCGCAGACCACCACGATCTCGCCGCTGGCTATTTCCAGATCGATACCCTTGAGTACGTGAAACTCGCCGTACCATTTCTGCAGACCGCGGATCGACACGGCGGCCTGGGCGGCAGCGGGGGTGACTACTTGATTCATCGTGATGCTCCTCGATCAGCGGTGGGCGCGGTCGAAACGTTTTTCCAGGCGCGACTGCACGGTTTCGAGCAGGATCGACAGCACCCAGTACAGGACGGCGGCGGTAATCAGCATTTCCAGGTGGCGGAACTCCGCGCGGCCCTGGGTGCGGGCCAGGAACATCAATTCCCACACGCCGATCACCGACACCAGCGAGCTGTCCTTGAGCATGGAGATGAACTGGTTGCCGGTGGGCGGGATGATCAGGCGCATCGACTGCGGCAGGATCACCCGGGTCATCGCCTGGAAGGGTGTCAGGCCAATCGCTCGCGAGGCTTCCCACTGCCCGCGCGGGATGCTGCTGATGCCGGCGCGGAAAATTTCCGTCATGTAGGCGCCATAGCACAGCGACAGGGCCAGGATGCCCGCCGGCACTGCACCGACCACATAGCCGAGTTGGGGGATGCCGAGATAGATCAGGTAGATCTGGATCAGCAGCGGTACACCGCGGAAGAACGAGGTATAGAAACTGGCGATGGCGATGGCGAAGCCGTTGGACGACAAGCGTGCAGTGGCACCCATCAGGGCCAGGACGAAGGCGATGGCGATCGAGATCGTGGACACGTAGACGGTGGTGAACACCCCTTGGGTGATCATGAAGCCGACCTTGCTGGCAATGAAGCTGTAGGACAGGTCGAAGGTGTCGAAGAACAGCAGGAACAGCAGCAACAGTTCGAACCAGACGGTGATCACCTGGGCCCGTAGCGCAAAGCGGCCGAGGATGAACAGATTCAGTACCAGGGTGATGGCCAAGGTCCCGGCCACGGCCATGTTGCGCAGTAGCGGTGCCTGCAGGTCGAGCACGATCGGGCCCATCAGCCGGGCCAGGCTACCGTCGCCCACGCCGTAGAGCAGGGCGAGTGCAAAGATTACGGTGGTGGCCAGGGCCATGAACGCAGGGTTGTCGGTCGCACGCGGTTTGACGATGTGGTCTCTGTACATGGGGTCGTGCCTCACGGAGCTGGGCTCGTTTGTTGTTGTGAGGCCATTGTAGGGAGGCGAAGCGCATGCAAGAACCTGACGAATTGCAACGATTTACAGGTTTGTATTGGCATTTGGTGGGAGCATTACCTGACATTTGCTGCCTGCCCCCGTTAAATCGTCTGCCACCGGTTGCGCGGGTATTCGCGGCTAAAGCCGCTCCCACAGGGATCACTGCAGGCTTGCGGTATGCACTCCCCCTGTGGGAGTGGCTTTAGCCGCGAAGAAGGCCGGCACAGGCTGGCTTCAACGCTCCAGGTAATGGGTCTGCGCGGCAAAATCGATGAAGCGCTTGCTGGCCAGCGACAGGTATTCCCCCGAGCGCCAACACAAGCGGAAGCTCATCTGCTGCGCTGGCTGGAACGGTACGCCGACGATGCCCGGCGTGCGCTGTTGCACCGAGCGCAGCAGGGTCGCCACGCCCATGTTGTCCAGCGCGGCCTGCACCACCAGCGACACGAAGTTGCTCTGCAGCGCTACCTGGTAAGTGATGCCATGTTCGGCGAAGAACGCGTCCAGCAGGTGGCGCTGCACGAAGGTGCGGTCGAATACCACCATGTCGGTATTGCGCAGGTCCTCGGCCGTGAGAAAGGCCTTGCGGGCATAGGGATGGTCAGGGTGCATGCACGCCAGCATCTCGTCGCTGCCCAGCAGGATCGATTCCTTGTCGGGCGGCACGCGCCTGGACTCCAGCAACGCCAGGTCGATTTCCCGTTGTTCCAGGCGATGGCCGATGTCCTCGGCACTGCCTTCGAACACGGTCATGGCAATACCCGGGTACAGCTTGCGGAAGGCGTTCATCAACCCGGGTACATAGTGCAGGCCGAACATTGGCGGGATACCCAGGCGCACTTCGCCGCGCTTCAGGTCGGCCATGTCGCGCAGTTCTTGCCGGGCAACATCCATTTCGCGCAGTGCCGATTCGATACGTGGCAGAAACCGTTCGCCCTCGGCCGTCAGGAGGACTTTGCGCGTGGTGCGGTTGAACAGGGTCACGCCCAGTTCTTCTTCAAGACGGGTAACGGCCATGCTCAGTGCCGGCTGGGCGATATGCAGGTGCTGCGCGGCTTTGGTGAAGCTGCCTTGGCGGACGATTTCGACGCAGCAGCGCAATGCCTTGAGGTTCATGGAGGGGGTTTACCGTTCATAACAAACTGTGATGCCAAGCATCATAACAATATATTTATTATTATTAACCAGAGGGCCTACGATGCGCGCCACTGAGACATCCTGCAACATCTCAGTCACGCAGCTTAATAAATCTGCAATCCCACAAAGATTTTGAGGTAGTACCCCAAATGGCCAAGGCCGCCGATGTCGTTGTGCAATGCCTGGAAAACGAAGGTGTCGAGTATGTGTTCGGCATTCCCGGTGAGGAAAACCTCGACCTGCTCGAATCCCTGCGCAAGTCGAAGATCAAGCTGGTACTGACCCGTCACGAGCAGTCCGCAGGTTTCATGGCTGCCACCTATGGCCGCCTGACCGGCAAGACCGGCGTCAGCCTGTCGACCCTCGGCCCTGGCGCCACCAACCTGGTCACCGCCAGCGCCTACGCCTACCTGGGCGGCATGCCGATGATGATGATCACCGGCCAGAAGCCGATCAAGAAGTCCAAGCAGGGTCGCTTCCAGATCATCGACGTGTGCGGCATGATGGACCCCATCACCAAGTACACCCACCAGTTCGCTTCCGCCGACAACATCCCGTCGCGCATGCGCGAAGCCTTCCGCCTGGCCGAAGAAGAAAAGCCGGGTGCCGTGCACCTGGAGCTGCCAGAAGACATCGCCGCCGAGCAGACCGACGCACTGCCTATCCCGCCAAGCCTGCACCGCCGCCCGCTGGCCGAGCACGTGGCGATCGACGCTGCCGTGCAAAAGTTGCTGAACGCCCGCAACCCGATCCTGGTGATCGGCGCCGGCGCCAACCGCAAGATGACCGCCAAGGTCCTCAAGCAACTGATCGACAAGACCGGCATCCCGTTCATCACCACCCAGATGGGCAAAGGTGTGGTCGACGAGCGTCACCCACGCTTCCTTGGCAACGCCGCACTGTCGTCGGGTGACTTCGTGCACCGCGCCGTCGAAGCCGCCGACCTGATCGTCAACATCGGCCACGACGTGATCGAAAAGCCGCCGTTCTTCATGGTCCGTGGCGGCACCGAAGTCATCCACATCAACTTCCGCTCTGCCGAAGTCGATGCCGTGTACTTCCCGCAGGTGGAAGTGATCGGCGACATCGCCAACGCCGTGTGGCAGATCAGCGAAGCGCTGAACGACACTTCGCACTGGGACTTCACCCGCCTGATGGCGATCCGTGAAGCCAACGAAGCACAGATCGCCGAAGGTGCCGACGATAACCGCTTCCCGGTCTACCCGCAGCGCATGGTCGCCGACATCCGTCGCGTGCTGCCGTCCGAAGGCATCGTTGCCCTGGACAACGGCATCTACAAGATCTGGTTCGCCCGCAACTACAAGGCGCACAAGCCGAACACCGTGCTGCTGGACAACGCCCTGGCGACCATGGGCGCCGGCCTGCCATCGGCCATGGCCGCGCACCTGGTGCACCCGGACCGCCCGGTTATTTCGGTTTGCGGCGACGGTGGCTTCATGATGAACAGCCAGGAGCTGGAAACCGCGGTACGCCTGGGCATGCACATCACCGTGGTGATCCTGCGTGACGACGGCTACGGCATGATCCGCTGGAAGCAGGCGAACATGGGCTTCACCGATTTCGGCCTGGACTACGGCAACCCGGACTTCGTCAAATACGCCGAAGCCTATGGTGCCAACGGCCACCGCGTGGAAAGCGCCGAAGGCCTGCTGCCGCTGCTCGAGCACTGCATCAAGACCCCGGGCGTGCACGTGATCGACTGCCCGGTCGATTACAGCGAAAACGACCGCATCCTCAACAGCGAACTGCGTGAGCGCGCGCTGGCGGTGTAAGGCCTGAAAGGATCGGCGCCACCGTAGGGCAGGCGCCGATTCCCTGTTTTCTGATGCAAGCCAGTCAAGCCGATTGGGGCCGCAAAGCGGCCTTACCCCGGCCCTTGCACCGATGGCGGAGTCTTCTACGCTCTGAAGGGGGCAGGGGGAGCCGCTATTCATGGAGAGAACGAGCAGAACGAGCGCGCGATACATAGGCATTCGCGGTCTGATGCTGTGGCTGCTGTCGACCAGCGTCCTGGTCACGCTGGCCACCTGCCTGGTCGTTGCCTACGGGGTGATGCGTGACTCGTTGATCCACTCGGCACTGGAATCGCACAAGGCCTATGCCTACAAGGTGGCGTCCAGTATCGACCAGTTCATCCATTCGGTGCATGAGCGCCTGCAATACAGCAGCCAACTGATCGGGCAGGACTTCACCAACCGCGCCCTGGTGACAAGCGAAGCGAAACGCCTGCAGGCGCAGGATTCCGAGCTTCAGATCGTGATCATTGCCGATGCCTCGGGGAACATACTCGATGGTTACCCGCACCTGGACTTCGCGAAAACCTTGAAACTCGGTGAAGCCGCCAGGCGAGCGGCAAGCGCCGGACGCCCGTTGGTCAGCCAGGCGTTCACCTCACCTGACGGCCATTTCAGCGTTTTCATCTCCAACCCCATTCGCGATGGCCAAGGCAACGTGCTCGGCTTGATCGGGGGCGTGGTGAACCTGCGAGAAGGTGGGGTAATGAGCATCCTTATCGGTGGGCATCAGCTCGCCGACGCATTTGCGTTCGTCGTCGACGAGAACCTGCAGGTCCTGTATCACCCGGATCCCACCAGGCTGGGGGTGGTGCTGGACTCCAGCGCAACTGCCCATGCGGCCTTGCGAGGGGGCGAGGGGGAACTGGAAGCGACTGACTATCGAGGCATACCGATGTTGGCCGGGTATGCCGAGGTCAAGGCCGCGCACTGGGCGGTGGTGACCCAGCAACCGCGGGAGGACGCGCTGCACCCGTTGCGTAACCTGATGCATGACACATTGTTGAAACTGCTGCCCGTGAGCCTGTTCGGGCTGTTGCTGATACTGGCGGTGTCCACCTGGGTTACCCGCCCACTGCGGCAATTGGCCAACAGTGCGCAACACGTGCCTGAACTCGGTGCCAGCCGGGAATTGCACGCGCTGAATGCCTGGTACGCCGAGGCTGCGGCCATTCGCAGTGCGCTGGTGGCCGGGGTGCAGTTACTGGACTTGAAGATCAGCAACCTGAACCACGCTGCGGAAAGTGACCCGCTGACCGGGCTGGTCAACCGCCGGGGCATGAACGCGGCGTTGGCGATCCTCGACCAGCGCGAGCAGCAGTATTGTGCGCTGGCGCTGGATATAGACCACTTCAAGCGGGTTAACGATACATGGGGGCACGATGTCGGGGATGTCGCCCTGCAGCATATCGCGGGCATCATCCAGTCCTGTTCACGCGCAGGCGACCTGGCTTGCCGGGCCGGCGGGGAAGAGTTCTGCCTGCTGTTGCCGGATACCAGCCTGCAGGTGGCAACCGACATTGCCGAACGCATCCGCACCACAATCGCTGCCAGCCCGCTGGACCAGGTCGGTGCGATGACGATTTCCATCGGGGTAGCCGGCCGTACGTCCGCCGAGCAAACGTCCGCCGCCATTCTCAAGTGCGCGGATGAGCGTTTGTACAGGGCGAAGGACGCCGGGCGCAATCGGGTGGTAAGCGCGGGATGATCGCCGGCCCGCGAAGAGGATTACAAATGTAACCTCCGCGCGGGCCTTCGACAGGGCCTTACGGTTGCTCTCGCAGGTTGTGTAGCGCTATTGGGCCTTTGCCAAGGCACTGCGCACCAGGCACCCCAAGGTCGAGGTCGACAATGACCGGATCTTCCTCATCGATGGGCCGCTCAGGCTTCCTCGAAGTGCATCTCCGGGGGCTTGCGCCTGAAACCACGGGTGATCACGGTCAGGTAGAGCACCCCGAGGCAGAGCCAGCCTGCCCCCAGGTAGATCGCCAGGTGATCAAGACTCGCCATCAGCCACAAGGTGGAGGCAAAGCCCACCAGGGGGAACGCCAGGTACATCAGCAGCGCGTTGGCACCACGCTGTTGCATGGCACCCCAGTAGTGGAAGATCACCGCCAGGTTGACCAGGCTGAAGGCGAGAAACGCCCCGAAGTTGATGAACGAGGTGGAGGTCGTCACGTCCATGCGCAAGGCGAGCAGGGCGACCACCCCGCACAGGATGATGCTGGGCACTGGCGTGCTGAAGCGTTCGCTCAGCTTGCCGAAGAGTGCCCTGGGCAGCACACCATCACGTCCCATCGCATACAGCAGCCGGGAGGCGCTGGCTTGCGCCGACAGGCCCGAAGTGAACTGGCCGACAATCAGCCCCAGCAGGAAGATGCTGACGAAGATGTCGCCACCGATGTTCTGGGCAATTTCATAAGCCGCCGCGTCGGCGTTGGCAAAGTCTGTGGACGGGTGAGCAAGCTGAACGAAGTAGCTGCAGGCGATGAACAGCCCACCGCCGATCAGGGTGATCAGCAGGATGGCTTTCGGGATGTTCTTGCGTGGTTCCTTGGTTTCTTCAGTCAGGGTGCTGACCGCGTCGAAGCCCAGGAATGAATAGCAGGCAATCGCCGCACCGCTCATGATCAGCGGCAACTGGGTGCCTTCCTTGTAGAACGGCTCGAGTGTCCACAGCGCCACCGTGGGGTCACCCCATACATAGTGCACCGCGAGTGCAACGAATGCCGCCAGCACCAGCAACTGGATGAACATCAACAGGCCATTGACGGTCTTGGCCAGCCGCAGACCGATCACATTGATCGTTGTGGTGATGCCAATGAATGCCAGCACCCAGATGGCTTGCGGCACGCCCGGGAACGCCGAGTGCAGATAGGCCGCGCCAATGAGCCAGATCGCCATGGGCAGGAACAGGTAGTCGAGCAACACCGCCCAACCGGTGATGAAGCCCAGCTGCGGGCTGATCGATTTGCGCACGTAGGTATAGGCGGACCCTGCGACCGGAAAGGCACGCGCCATGTGGCCGTAGCTCAAGGCGGTGAAGAGCATGGCGATGGCGGCAGCGAGGTAGGCTGCGGGTACCTTCCCTCCCGTCGTCTCGGCGAGGATGCCGAATGTGCCCAGAACGATGATGGGGGTCATGTAGGCGATGCCGAAAAGCACCACCGAGCCCAGCGAAAGCGTTCGCTTGAGTGTGGCCATTACTGCTTGCTCCAGCTTGTGATTGTTATTCAGAGTCGAACACGCTGCCGTCCCTGGCGGCCTTGCATTCCAGTAAGAGAGCCTGGAAGGGTGGAATATTCAGGAGGGGATGATCAGTTCGCGAAGGCCGTTGGCATGCTCGACCTGTTCACCCGGCAGCCGGATGCGGCGCTGGGCGATGTAGGTGTAATCGCGCCGCGACTGCTGCAGTTGCTCCATGCCCAGCTCGACGGTCATCCGGCACTCGCCCCGGCCGGCTTCGCACAGCAACTGGCCGTACGGGTCGACGACGGCACTGCCGCCAGCGAAAACCAGGCCGCCATCACCGTCGCCCACGCGGTTGACCATGACCGCAAAGGCCTGATTTTCCATGGCGCGTGCGGTGATGGCGGTTCTGTGGGTGGGCCCGTACGGGTCCATGTTGCCGTTGGTGACGATGATCAGTTCTGCGCCCAGCTGCCCCAGGGCACGGGCGGTTTCGGGGAATTCGATGTCAAAGCAGATCAGCAGGCCGACACGGATGCCTTTGAACAGGGCTGTCGCAAAACGGTCGCCTGGGGTGAAAACCCCGCAGTCCGATGCCCAAAGGTGGGTCTTGCGGTAGGTGAGCGCTACGCCTTCAGGTGTGACCAGTACGGTGGTGTTGTAGAAACGACCGTCGTCTGCGGCTTCGGCCATCCCGACGACCACGGCAACGTTTTGCGCTTGTGCAGCCTGTTGGACTGCCGTGATGCTCGGGCCATCCAGTGGCTCGGCGAGGCGGCCGATATTCTCTTCGGTCGGGAAGCCCATCAGTTGGGTTTCCGGGAAGACCAGCAGATCGGTATCGGCGCCGCAGTTGCCGATCGCCTCGATGGTGCGCTGCAGGTTGTACGCGGTATCGCCATCGCGACCGGCCAGTTGGACAAGCTCTACCTTCATTTCCAATCCTCGACTAACAGCTTCGACCGCCATGCCCTGGCGGCATGGGGTGTAAAAAACGATCCCGGTACAGGTTCGCTCAGCGTAAGCTAGCCCGGATTATGGGGTGGTCATCATGGCGGGGGGTATTACGCCCACGTGGTAACCCAACAGGGGTAGAGGATGAATCTTACGCTGCACGACATCGCCTGGCACCGATCGGTAGGCCAATTGATCGAAACCCTCGACAAGGACCACTTCTGGACAGCCCTGGTGCGGTTACTGAACGAGTACGTTGCCTGCGACAGCTGGGTTGCGCTGCTGTTTTCCGCTGGGCGCCCACAGGTGTTCGCCGAATGCCCCAGTGCAGACGGCAACCCTGATCCGCTGTTTCAGGATTATCTGAAGGGCCTGTACCTGCTGGACCCGTTCTACGTGGCCAGTCGGGAGTCGGCAGCGTCCGGCCTGGTGCGCCTGGCGGATGTAGCCCCTGAGTGTTTCGAGCAGACGGACTACTACCAGCGCTATTTCCGGCTTAACGTGGTTGCCGATGAAATTCAGTTCAACGTGCAGCTGGATGCGCAGCGCACGCTGTGCCTGTCGTTGGGTAGCAAACGCCGATTCAGCATCGAACAGGTCACCCTGCTGGAGCTGTTGCGGCCGTGGGTCACTGCGCTGATGCGCCAGCGCATGACCTTCGAGCGGGAGTTGCTTGAAGAGGCCACCAAGCCCGCACCGCACTGGCAAAGCCGCATGGAGGACAGGGTCGAGCAGATGGAGTCGCCATTGACCGGTCGTGAACTGGAGGTGGGGCGGCTGATGCTGAGTGGGTGTTCCAGCAAAGAGATCGCGCGCAAGCTTGAAATCTCCGTGGAAACAGTGAAAGTGCACCGCAAGCATATGTACAGCAAGCTGGGTATCAAATCGCAGTCGGAGCTGTTTTCGCTGTTTCTTCAGGCCCAGCTGGGTTGATTCAGGCTGGCTGCATGCCCCAACTGGCTTGTGCTGAATGTTTTGTCACCTGGGGCCTGTGCTGCATCTTCAGATTTGACTGGTAATTAAAAATGACCCGCCCGCTGTTTGTTTCCATCGATGGGCCCAAGGGCACCGGCAAAACCACGCTTCTGGAGGCGGTTACCAAGGCCCTGAGGGCTGACAACAAGAAAGTGATCCGGCTTTGCGAGAAAAAAAGCGACCCCTACCGGGGAGAAACCATGGCCCTCGTCAATCAACTGGTCAGAAGCCCCTCCCGGGCCCTGGAAATGAGGGTATGCGAGCGCTTCGCCGAAAGCCGTGCCTGGATTTCCCGGCACGTGCTGCCCAGGCAGCCCGCGGGCAGCATCATCCTGATCGATCGCTGGTACCCGTCTGACGCCGCATTTCGGCGCAGCGTGGCGTTCGACGAGATCTTGCGCCTGAACCTCGAGCGAAATGTGCAAGTGCCCGATTTGCATGTCGGCGTTGTCACGCTCCCCGATACTTCATGGGCAAGGGCCGCGGCACGAACACGTGGGTTGGGCAGTACGGTGATCCATAGCCTGGACGAGCAGGTTGCCTGTACCGAGGCGTTCGAACGTGCGGTTGCGCAATACGGCTGGGTACTGTGCCGTAATGAAGGGGCCATCGAGGATGCAACGCGGCAGGTAGTGGCCGAGATCGATGGCGTGCTTCGGTGTATTGAGCGGGTTGGTGGGTGGCCTGTTCGCGATGGTAGCTGACTTCCAGCTTTCATCAGTGTTCGCCACGGGTATCGATACTGACCACCACCGACATTCCCGGTCGCAGGCGCCGAGCCTCCGGCTGGTCTGCATCCACGGTGATCCGCACCGGTATGCGCTGGGCAATCTTGACGAAGTTGCCCGTGGCATTGTCCGCCTGCAGCAAGGCGAACTCGGAGCCGGTGGCCGGTGATATCTGCTGCACGTGCCCATGCAGCTTCAAGTGGTTCAGCGCATCCACGGTGAAACTCACCGGCTGGCCAATGCGCACGTTGGCCATCTGGGTTTCCTTCATGTTGGCGATCACCCACAAGGTGTCGGGTACCAGCGCCATCAACTGCGCACCGGAATTTACATAGGCCCCCAGTCGCGTGCCGATCTGCCCAAGCTGGCCGTCGCGCGGGGCGGTGACACGGGTGTTGTCGAGATCGATGCGGGCCAGCTCCACGGCGGCCTTGGCGCTTTCCACCGAGGCCTCCAGCGCGGCCCGGTTGACCACCACGGTTTCGCGGTCCTGGCGGGCGATTTCCAGTGCCGCCCTGGCCTGGGCCAGGCTGGCGACAGCTGCGGCCTCGCTGGCCCGGGCCAGGTCCAGGTCGCGGCGCGACACCGAGCCGTCGCTGACCAGCGCCTGGTTGCGGCCAAGGTCGGCCCTGGCCTTGGCTGCCTGGGCAGCGGCATCGCCAATGGCCGCCTGGCGCTGCGCAATGGTGGCTTCGGCACTTTTACGTTGCTGCAGGTTGTTGGCCAGCGCCGCCTGTTGTTGCTGCAGCTGGGCGATGGCCTGAGCCAGGCGCTGCTTGTAGATGCGGTCGTCCAGTTGCACCAGCAGGTCGCCGGCCTTGACGAACTGGAAGTCGTGCACCGGCACATCGACGATATAGCCGCTCAGCTGCGGCCCGATGATGGTCACCTGGCCGCGCACCAGGGCGTTCTCGGTACTTTCGATGGCGCTGCTGAATGGCGGCAGGCGCCAGGCATAAAGCACCAGCAGGATACCGGCCAGGGCCACACAGGCGAAGCTGATCGACGACAGGATACGCACCCGCCGCGAACGCACCGGGCTGGTCGGCTCGCTGGGCGGCGTGGCGCCTTCCGGGGTTTCGGCAATGGCGGTGGTGGTCGTGGTGCGGGTGTCGTCGGTCATCGGGTGGGCGCGCCGGGGGTGGAGTCAGGGGAAATGGCCCGGCGTTTGGTGTGCCAGAGCCAGGTGCCACGGATGCAGATCCAGATCATGGTCAGGATAGCGATGCAGCCGATCAGCACGAACACATCGTTGTAGGCCATGATATTCGCCTCGCGGGTGGCGGCACTGGCCAACAGGCGCATGCCGGCTTCGCTGCGCAGCGCCGGGTCGGCAATGATGCCGCCGTAGCCGGCACCGCCGCTTTGCACGCGGGCCGTAACCAACGGTTCCAGGTAGCTGAGGCGGTCCATCAGGTGGCTGGAGTGGAATTTTTCCCGCCAGGTCTGGAAGGTGCCCAGCAGCGCCGCGCCAATCAGGCCGCCGAGGTTGTTGCAGATGCCGAACAGCACCGAGAAACTCACCAGGTTGCGCGGGTTGGCGCGCACATGGCTGATGCCCAGGGCCATGGATGGGCCGAGGAAGAAGGTGCTGCCGAACGCCAGCAGGAACTGGCTGAGGTACATCTGTGCCGGGCGGGTGAGGTTGCTCGAACTGCTGTCCATGAAGGCGCCGGTGGCCATGGCCAGCAGCGAGATGAACAGCGGGATCACCAGGTGGTTGGGGTTGATGGTGAGGGCACTGCTGGCCAGGCCGGCCACTGCGCCCAGCAGCATGACCGCGTACAGCGTGCGCATCTGTTCGCTGCCCATGTTCAGCGCCTGCAGGAAGCCGACCGCCCCGGTGGACTGCTCCGAGGTGACCATGCGGATCAGCACCACGCACAGGGCCAGGCGAATGATCGCGCCGCTGCCCAGCCAGCGGGTCATCAGCAGCGGGTTCTGGCGGTTGTGCTCGATGGCCAGGCCGCTGAAGATCAGTGCGATCGAGGCCGCCAGCGCCATGCCGATCCAGGGCGCCTCCAGCCACCAGTCGATACGCCCGAGTGACAGCACGGCGCACAGCAGGGCGGTGCCGCTGGCCATCAGCGAGAAGGTGAGAAAGTCCAGCGGCTCGAAGGTCTTGAAGCGGTCACCGGGGGGCAGCTTGAGCATCAGCACACAACCCAGCGCAGCCAGTGCAAGGCCCAGTTCGAACAGGTACAGGCCGCGCCATTCGGCGATCTGCAGCAGGTCTTCGGAAAATATCCGTGCCAGTGGCAACGCCAGCTGCGAGGCGCCCAGGCCAAGCACCATCGCCTTTAGCCGCCATTGCGCCGGGAACGCCTGGATCATGTAGTACAGCCCCAGCGAGCTGAGCGCCGCACCGACCATGCCATGGGCCGCCCGCACTGCGATGGCCGAGTTGAGGTCGTTGACCAGCAGGTGGGCGAAGGTGACCAGGGCATAGAGCACCAGGAACACCTCGGTGAACGCGCGCAGGCCGAATTGCTGGCGAAACTTCACCAGCAGCAGGTTGATGGACACGTTGGTCATTACGTAGGCAGCCGGCAGCCAGGCCATTTCCGCCGTGGTTGCGCCCAGCGCACCTTGCAGGAACACCAGGTTGGCGGTGACCAGCGCGTTGCCCAGCCCACCGGTGATCGCCACCAGCAGCCCGACGACTCCGTAGGCCAGGCGCTTTGCGGGCGTGTGCAGGGGCGTGGAGGGGGAGCCCGGCAAGCTGGGCTTTTCGTGGGGGAGCCACTGGCGGGGGGCGTATTTGTCCATGGGGCAGACTGTACTTGAGGGCGCCGGGGGATGAAAACAGTCTATCGCCTGCACTGGCCTCTTCGCGGGTAAACCCGCTCCCACAGGTACTGCACAGCTTGCAAGATCTGTGGTGACCCTGTGGGAGCGGGTATACCCGCGAAGAGGCCGGTGCAGGCGCTACAAGGCCTTGGCCAGAAACTCTGCAGTGCGGCTTTCGGCACACCCGGCCACCACCTGTGGCGTACCGCTGACCACCACCTGGCCCCCGGCATCCCCGGCCCCCGGCCCGATGTCGATCACCCAGTCGCTCTGCGCCACCACTCGCATGTCATGCTCGACCACCACCACGCTGTGCCCGCCATCGACCAGGCGGTTGAGCTGCACCAGCAGCCGGTCGATGTCCTGCGGGTGCAAGCCGTTGGTAGGTTCGTCCAGTACATACAACGTCGCCCCGCGGGCCATGCGTTGCAGCTCGGTGGCCAGCTTGATGCGCTGCGCCTCGCCGCCGGACAGTTCGGTGGCCGGCTGGCCCAGGCGCAGGTAGCCCAGGCCGATGTCCTGCAGCACCTGCAGGCAGCGCCGCGCCGCAGGCTGTTCGGCAAACACCTGCAGGGCCTGGTCGACCGTCAGCTGCAGCACCTGGGCAATGTTCATGCCCTGCCAGCTCACCGCCAGGGTTTCCGGGTTGTAGCGGGCGCCATGGCAGGTCGGGCAGGGCGCATAGACGCTGGGCATGAACAGCAACTCGACGCTGACGAAGCCTTCGCCCTCGCAGTTCTCGCAGCGCCCCTTGGCAACGTTGAAGGAGAAACGCCCGGCATCGAAGCCTTTTGCCTTGGCCTGTTCGGTAGCGGCGAACAGCTTGCGCACATGGTCGAACAGGCCGGTGTAGGTGGCCAGGTTGGAGCGGGGCGTACGGCCGATCGGCTTCTGGTCGACCTGCACCAGGCGCCTGATGCTGCCAAGGCCGGCGCTCACATGCCCGCCGCTGGCCTGTTCGGGTTCATCTTCCAGGCTCTGTTCTTCGGGCTCGTTGCGCTGGGCGGCATGGCCCAGGTGCGCACCCACCAGCTCCAGCAGGGCCTGGCTGACCAGGCTCGACTTGCCCGAACCGGAAATACCGGTGACGGCGGTAAAGCAGCCCAGCGGGAATTGCGCACTGAGGTTGTTCAGGTTGTTGCGGCTGATGCCTTCGAGCTTCAGCCAGTCGCGGGCCTGGCGTGGTGTGCGCGTGGTCTGGGACGGTGCACTGAACAGGTAGGCACGGGTGCTCGACTGCTCGACCTCGGCCAGGCCCTTGGGCGGCCCGCTGTAGAGGATGGTGCCGCCATGCTCGCCAGCGGCAGGCCCTACATCCACCAGCCAGTCGGCGCGGCGCATGGTGTCCAGATCATGTTCCACCACATAGACCGAATTGCCAGCGTGCTTCAGGCGCTGTAGCGCCTCGAACAGGGCTTCGCTGTCGGCCGGGTGCAAACCGGCCGAAGGCTCGTCGAGCACATAGATCACGCCGAACAGTTGCGAATTCAGTTGTGTGGCCAGGCGCAAGCGCTGCAGCTCGCCAGAGGACAGGGTCGGCGTGCTGCGCTCCAGGGCCAGATAACCCAGGCCCAGGTCGAGCAGGGTGTCGATGCGCTCGAGCAGCTCGTTGGCGATGCGTTGGGCAGCCAGGCGCTTTTCCAGGGTCAGGTCGTCCTGCTGTTGTGCCAGGTAGTCTGCTGCCGCCACCTTGCGCAACACCTCGGCCAGCGCCTGCAGCGACAGGTGCGACAGCTCGGCGATGTCCAGGCCGGCGAAGGTCACCCCCAGCGCCTCGCGCTTCAGGCGCTTGCCTTGGCACAGCGGGCACGGGCTGGGGCGCATGAACTGGGCAACGCGCTTGCGCATCTGCGCGCTTTGCGAGTGCATGAAGGTGTGCAGCACGTACCGCCGGGCACCCATGAACGTGCCCTGGTAGCTGGGCTCTAGCTTGCGCTTGAGGGCGGCGCGGGTCTGCGCCGGGGTCAACCCGGCATACACCGGCGCGGTGGGTGTTTCTTCGGTGAACAGGATCCAGTCACGCTGCGCCTGTGGCAGGTCGCGCCAGGGGATATCGACGTCGTAGCCTAGCGTCACCAGAATGTCGCGCAGGTTCTGGCCCTGCCAGGCCATCGGCCACGCCGCCACGGCGCGCTCGCGGATGGTCAGCGACGGGTCGGGGACCATGGTCGCTTCGTCCACTTCGTAGACCCGGCCCATGCCATGGCATTCCGGGCAGGCGCCCTGCGGCGTGTTGGGCGAGAAATCCTCGG
Source organism: Pseudomonas pudica (assembly GCF_015680405.1). Classification (GTDB taxonomy): domain Bacteria; phylum Pseudomonadota; class Gammaproteobacteria; order Pseudomonadales; family Pseudomonadaceae; genus Aquipseudomonas; species Aquipseudomonas pudica. The sequence goes on along the minus strand of NZ_JADLJS010000002.1, from coordinate 218,774 downwards.
CATACAGCATCGCCTGGCCGGCTGGGTAGTGGCCGGCGCGGGAGTAGAGCATGCGGATCGAACTGGACAGGGTGGTCACGCTGCCCACCGAAGAACGTGCACTCGGCGTGCCGCGTTGCTGCTGCAGGGCCACGGCCGGGGGCAGGCCTTCGATGGCGTCGACATCCGGCACGCCAACCTGGTCGATCAGGCGTCGCGCATAGGGCGCGACCGACTCGAAGTAGCGGCGCTGGGCTTCGGCGTAGAGAGTGGAGAAGGCCAACGAGGACTTGCCCGAGCCGGACACGCCGGTGAATACCACCAGTGCGTCACGGGGAATATCGACATCGATGTTCTTGAGGTTGTGCTCGCGGGCGCCACGGACGCGGATGAAGCCGGTGGGGGTGGTGGGGCGTGGGGGCATGACGCAGTCCTTGGCTTTGGCTGAACAGTGCGCTCAAGGTAACAGCAAAGGCACGACTTTGTGTTCCACCGTGTGAAACCAGATTCGATTGTGCTCCCAGCTTCCTCGCGCTTATCTGTCAGCCAAGCACGACCTGCCATACCCGTCGTGACCTCAAGGCGAACAACAAGAACGGGAATCCACCCGCGCGAGGAGACTCTACATGTCCCGACATCAGCACATCCTGGCCTGGCTGAACGATGTGGCCAGCGACCTGCACGCAATCCGTCACGATATCCACGCTCACCCGGAACTGGGTTTCGAAGAAAGCCGCACTTCAGCGCTGGTTGCCCGACTGCTCGAAGAATGGGGCTATGAAGTGCACACCGGCATCGGCAAGACCGGCGTGGTCGGCGTACTGCGCAGCGGCAGCAGCCCACGCCGCCTGGGCCTGCGCGCCGACATGGACGCGCTGCCCATCCACGAAGCCACCGGCGCAGCGTACAGCAGCCAGCACCAAGGCTGCATGCACGCCTGCGGCCATGACGGGCATACCACCATGCTGCTTGGCGCCGCGCGCTACCTGGCGGCGACCCGGCAGTTCGACGGGACGCTGACGCTGATCTTCCAACCGGCCGAGGAGGGCCAGGGTGGCGCCGAGGCAATGCTGGCCGATGGTTTGCTGGAGCGCTTCCCTTGCGATGCACTGTTCGGCATGCACAACATGCCCGGGCTGCCGGCCGGGCACCTGGGCTTTCGCGAGGGGCCGATGATGGCCTCGCAAGACCTGCTCACGGTGACCCTCGACGGGGTTGGCGGCCATGGCTCGATGCCGCACCTGACCGTCGACCCGCTGGTGGCGGCGGCCAGTGTGGTGATGGCCCTGCAAACCGTGGTGGCGCGCAATATCGATGCGCAGGAGGCGGCCGTGGTTACCGTCGGCGCCTTGCAGGCCGGCGAAGCGGCCAACGTGATCCCGCAGCAGGCGCTGCTGCGCCTGAGCCTGCGAGCGCTGAACGCCGAGGTGCGGGCGCAGACCCTGGAGCGGGTGCGGGCGATCATCGTCAACCAGGCCGAGAGCTTTGGCTGCCGTGCCACCATCGAACATCGCCCGGCCTACCCGGTGTTGGTCAACCATGCCGCGGAAAACGCCTTCGCCCGGCAGGTGGGGGTGGAGCTGCTCGGTGCCGAGGCAGTGGATGGCAACACCCGCAAGCTGATGGGCAGCGAAGACTTCGCCTGGATGCTGCAACGCTGCCCGGGCGCCTACCTGTTCATCGGCAATGGCGTATCGCGGCCGATGGTGCACAACCCGGCCTACGACTTCAATGACGACATCCTGCTGACCGGCGCCGCCTACTGGGGCGCGCTGGCAGAGCGCTGGCTCGCGCCCGCCTGACCTTCCTGTTGACGACTGCCGCTGGAATCCGGGCGCGACCGCGCCTGGGCGATCACCCAATCATTGTGTGGAGTGTTTCCTATGCAGACTTCGAGCACCGGCGTGTCGCGTACCCGGCAAGTGGTCGCCGCCGTCATCGGCAACGCCCTGGAGTGGTATGACTTTATCGTGTACGGCTTTCTGGCCAGCATCATCGCCCGGCAGTTCTTCCCCTCCGACGACGAGTACGCCTCGCTGCTGATGGCCCTGGCCACCTTCGGCGTCGGCTTTTTCATGCGCCCGGTGGGCGGCGTGCTGCTGGGCATGTATTCCGACCGCAAGGGCCGCAAGGCGGCGATGCAGATGATCATCCGGCTGATGACCGTGTCGATTGCCATGATCGCCTTTGCCCCCGACTACCTGGCCATCGGCATGGCCGCGCCGCTGCTGATCGTGGTGGCGCGCATGCTGCAGGGTTTTGCCACCGGCGGCGAGTACGCCAGCGCCACGGCCTTCCTGGTGGAGAGCGCGCCGGCCCACCGCAAGGGCCTGTATGGCTCGTGGCAGCTGGTGGGGCAGTGCCTGGCGGTGTTCTCGGGGGCGGCGATGGTGGCCCTGGTCACCCACTTGTGCACGCCTGCGGCGCTGGACAGCTGGGGCTGGCGTATCCCGTTCGTGCTCGGCCTGCTGATCGGCCCGGTGGGGCTGTGGATTCGCAAGCACATGGAAGAGCCCGAGGAATTCATCGAGGCGCGCCGCCAGGCCAAGGGCCAGTCGCCCAGCCTGTGGCAGGTGCTGCGTGAGCATCGGCGCAGCCTGTTGGTATCGATGGGCCTGGCCTGTGGCGCGACGGTGTCGTTCTACGTGGTGCTGGTGAACATGCCGACCTTCGCCCACAAGAACCTCGGCCTGCCGCTGGACCAGGTGCTGCTGGTGCAGATGCTTGCCGTTGGGCTGATGACCGTGGTGATCCCGCTGTCCGGGGCGTTGTCTGACCGGCTGGGGCGGCGCCCGGTGCTGATGGCCTTCACCCTGGCGTTCTTCGTCATGGTCTACCCGTTGTATGTGTGGGTGGCTGCCGCGCCGTCGCTGGAGCGCCTGCTGGTGATGCAGCTGCTGCTGTGCACCGCCATCGGTGGCTTCTTCGGGCCGGCGCCCACGGCCCTGGCCGAGCAGTTCCCGGTCGAGGTGCGTTCTACCGGTGTGTCGGTGGCCTATAACGTGGCGGTGATGGTATTCGGCGGCTTCGCCCCGTTGATCGTCACCTGGCTGAGCAAGGTACTCGGTACCCCAGTGGCGCCATCGTTCTATGTGCTGTTCGCCTGCCTGCTGACACTGCTGGGCACCTATTGCCTGAAAGAAGCCCCACGCGCGGGCAAGCCTGCTGCTTTCAACCTTGGAGTGAAACCGTGATGCCGCTAGCCATCGACCCCATCGTTGCCCTCGATGCCGAGGCATTGTCCCGGGCCATCCATGCCCGCCAGATGTCGTGCCGGGAGGTGATGCAGGCTTATCTGGCGCATATCGAACGCTTCAACCCGCAGGTCAATGCGCTGGTGTCGCTGCGCCCGGCCGAGGCACTGCTGGCCGAGGCCGATGAGCGTGACCGCGAGTTGGCCCGTGGTCATTCGCGCGGCTGGATGCATGGCATGCCCCAGGCGATCAAGGACCTGGCCGCCACTGCCGGGCTGCGCACCACCCTGGGCTCGCCGCTGTTCGCCGAGCAGGTGCCCGATCAGGATGCAATCAGCGTGGCGCGGGTACGGGCCAGTGGGGCGCTGATCGTGGGCAAGAGCAATGTGCCCGAATTCGGCCTTGGTTCGCAGACCTACAACACCCTGTTCGGCACCACCACCAACGCCTACGACCCGGACAAGGTGGCCGGAGGCAGCAGCGGCGGGGCGGCGGCGGCGCTGGCCATGCGCCTGCTGCCGGTCGCCGATGGCAGCGACATGATGGGCTCGCTTCGCAACCCGGCGGCATTCAACAACGTGTATGGCCTGCGCCCGTCGCAGGGCCGTGTTCCCCACGGGCCGGCGCCGGAACTGTTCGTGCAGCAGCTGGCCACCGAGGGGCCGATGGGCCGCAGCGTGGTGGATGTGGCGCGGCTGTTGTCGACCCAGGCGGGCTTCGATGCGCGGGCGCCGTTGTCGCTGGGTGAGGGCCGGCGCGATTTTGCCGCCGGGTTGCAGCGCGATTTCCGCGGCGTGCGGGTTGGCTGGCTGGGCGACTACGACGGTTACCTGGCGATGGATGACGGGGTGCTGAGCCTGTGCGAAGCGGCCCTGGCGGACTTCGCCGAACTGGGCTGCCGGGTCGAAGCCTGCCAGCCGGCGTTCGACCTGGCGCGCTTGTGGCAATGCTGGCTGACCCATCGCCACTTCCTGGTGCACGGCAACCTTGGTGCGGCCTATGCCGACCCTGGCAAGCGCTCGCTGCTCAAGCCCGAGGCGCAGTGGGAGGTGGAGGGTGGCCTGCAACTGAGCGCGACGGCGGTGTACCAGGCTTCGGTGGCCCGCAGCGACTGGTACCGCGCGCTGGGCAAGCTGTTCGAGCGTTACGATTACCTGCTGTTGCCATCGGCCCAGGTGTTCCCTTTCGATGCACGGCAACCTTGGCCAACGGTTGTCGGGGGGCGGACAATGGACACCTATCACCGCTGGATGGAAGTGGTGATAGGGCCGACCCTGGCCGGCTTGCCGAGCATCAGCGTACCGGTCGGTTTCAACGCTGCCGGGTTGCCGATGGGTCTGCAGATCATCGGCCCGGCCCAGGCCGACCATGCGGTGTTGCAGCTGGCCCATGCCCATGAACAGCTCACCCGTTGGGTAGCGCGGCGCCCGCCCCGGAGCCTGCAAACGCCATGAAACTGCTGGGCAGGCGCGGATCTTGCTGGCTATCCTGACCATCCAGCTACAGGGAGGTCACACTCATGGGTATCACGGCAGACAGTGGCGGCGTGCGTTCGGTGGAGCGGGCGCTGGCCATCGTCGACCTGCTGGGCGAACACCAGGCGCTGGGCCTGGAAGAACTGCATTACCTGACCGCGCTACCCAAGGCCACGGTGTCGCGCATGCTCGCCACCTTGCAGGAGCAGGGCTGGGTCTACCGCGGCCTCAGCGACCGGCGTTACCGGCTGTGCGCGCGGCGCCTGTTCGGCGACCGCCAGCTGCGTTTCAAACGGCGCCTGGTGGAGCACGCAGCGCCCATGTTGCTGGAGTTGAGCGAGCGCACCGGGCTGGTGGCCGACCTGTCGTGTTTCGACGGCGAGCGGCTGGAGGTGATGGAAAGCGCCATCCCCCAGGTATTGCGCAAGCGCTACCCGCACACCTGCCAGATCGTCGGGCACCATGCCAGCCTTTTCCACTCGGCGATGGGGCGGGCGTGCCTGGGTGAGTTGGCGGTTGATGAAGTGCAGCGCCTGGCGGCCCATGAGCGGGTGGGCGACGAGACGGTGCTGCGCGATATCGAGGAAGAAGCGAACAAAGGGTTCGGCCAGCGCACCGAAGGGCACTGGGAGTACCCGGTGCGCTTGCCGTTCCTGATCCGCGCGATAGCCCTGCCGGTGCATGCCGAAGGGCGCCTGGCCGGGAGCATTGCCTTGCACTGGCCGCTGGACCAGGCGCCGGTGGAACGGGTGTTGAACCTGCACCTGAACAGCCTGGCGACAACGGTGGGGGAGGTGCAGCGGGCCTTGGTGGTTTGAGTCAGCCTGTACCGGCCACTTCGCGGGCTTGCCCGCTCCCACAGGTACCGAGCAGGTCTCAGGCAATGCACCATCCCTGTGGGAGCGGGCGAGCCCGCGAAGAGGCCAGTGCAGCAAACAACAAAAGAAGCTGTGTCCGAGGCCCCTCAGCGCTCCAGGCTGTACATCCGGCACTCCGCCAGCAGCGCCAGCAGGTTCGGCTCACGCTCCCGCGCCTTGAGGAACACCACGCCGATGTGCTGCTGCAAGCGATATTGCGGCTTCAGGGCAATCAACCTGACCCGGTTTTCGTACACCGCCGCGATCCGCCCGGGCAGCAGGGCAAAGCCCACGCCCGAGCTGACCATGCTCAGCAGGGTGAAGATATCGTTCACCTGCATGGCCACCTTGGGTTCGAAGCCGGCCTGCTGGAACACCCGGGCGCCATCGCGGTGGGTGGCAAAGCCCTGGGTCAGGGTGATGAAGGTGGAGCCGGCCAGGTCGGCCAGGTCCACTTCGGCCTGCTCGGCGAAGGGCGAATCGATGGGCACGGCGAGGAAGATGTCGTCGGAGAACAGCGGCAGCTGCTCGCAGGCCGGGTCGCTGACGCTTTCGTCGAGCGACACGAGGATGGCCTCCAACTCGTGATTCTTCAGGCGTTGCAGCAGGTCGACGTTGGAGCCAAGGGTCAGGTCGATGTTGAGTTCGCTGCGGCGCAGCTTGAGGCCCATGACCAGCTTGGGCACGGTTTTCACCGTCAGCGAGTAGAGCGCACCCAGGCGGAAGCGCTCGGCGTAGAAGCCGGCGGCCTCGCGGGTCTGGCGGACCATCTGCTCGGCGTCCTGGATCAGCTGCCGGGCCTTTTTCTCAAGCACGTAGGCGCTTTCCAGCGGGATCAGCTGGCGGCCTTCATGCTTGAACAGCGGGCAGCGCAGTGCGCTTTCCAGCGAGTGGATGGCGCGGTGCACGCTGACGGCACTTGTGGCCAGCTCCGCGGCAGCGCGGCCGAGGTTGCCGGTGCGCATGAAGGCGAGGAAGGTTTCCAGCTTCTTGAGGGTCAGTTCTTCGTCGATCAGCATGGGGGCCTGGGGTGTGCGGCTTGGGGGGTATGGTGGGTTTGAGATCGAGCGCCGCCCGCGCGGCGCCTCGATCTCAAACCCACCAGATACCTCAAGCCCGACGCTCGATCAACGCCCACAACGCCGGGTCGTTGAAATCATCGATCACCAACCCAGCCCCCGCCGCCAGCAACCGCTCCGGCGTCTGGGTAGTGGCCACGCCCACGGTAAAGATCCCCGCGCCACTCGCTGCCGCCACCCCCGGCAGCGAATCCTCGAAGGCCAGTGCCTGGTCGGCTTCGGCACCCAGCCGCTGCAAGCCGGTCAGGTAGGGCAACGGGTCCGGCTTGGGCCGTGCCAGTTCCTCGGCCACCAGCACATGCTCGAAGCGCTGGCCCAGGCCCATGGCGTTCAACATGTGCTCGGCGTTCAGCCGCGGTGCGTTGGTCACCACGCACATGCCGATGTCACGAGCCCGGGCATGCTCCAGCAGGCGCACAAGGCCCGGCATCGGCTCGAGAGACGGCGACATGTCGCGGAACAGCGCCTCCTTGCGGTCGGCCAGCACCTGGCATTGTTCGGCACTGGCACCGGCAAACAGCTCGGCGAACAGCTCGCCGTTGGCGCGGCCGCTGACCTGGGCATCGAACTGCGCCTGGCTCAGCTCGCGGCCGTCATGCTCGCGCAGCAGTTGGCGAAAGGCCTGCAGGTGCAGGGTGTCAGTGTCGGTGAGGGTTCCGTCGAGGTCGAACAGCAGGGCAGTCAGCATTGGGTATTCAGGTCCAGAAATCGTGGGCGGGCCAGAAGGGAGATTCTTTGCCTTTGGAGTTACGTGAACTTCGCGACTTCTGAGTGTACTGGAGTACGGCAGCCTTGGCAGAGCTGTGCTCGAACTCGAGGTTGGCGCCTGCGCATCGAGTCAGCAACTGCCAAAGCTGGAAAGGCAACCGAGTAACCGGCCGTTGGCACGCTCCGGCTTTCGAAGTTTGGTCATCAGTTCTGGTTGGCGTAGGTGGCTGGGCGCAGGTAGCTGATCTTCTGTACCTTGCCGTCGCTGTCACGGTAGGTGAGGGTGGCGATCTCGGCGTTGCCGGTGGTGTGGCTCGAAGCCTCCACAGCGATCACCTGGGCGATGTCCAGGTTCATGCCGTACTGGTACGCAGAGGCTGTCTGGGCGAAGGCGCCGACGCTGCTGCCGAAGGTCAGGGTGGCGAGAGTGATTGCTTTGATGATGTTCATGGTCATGCTCCGTTAGCTTGGGTAGTGGGATCAGCGACTGCTTGCTGCCTGGGTTTAATATTGCGCGATGGTATTTAGTGCGCAAAATATATTTCCACTATCCGGTCTATTGGAGCGCTGCATCGCCTGAACGATGGTGCGGATCGCCGCGAGGGCTTCCCGCACACCGTCTTCCGCAGTCAGGTTCCCGGACCAGCCATATAGCTTTCAGCATCATTGCGGTAGTTTCGCGATCACCTTGATCTCGAAGTCGAAGCCCGACAGCCAGGTCACGCCGATAGCGGTCACCGTCGGGTAGGGAGCCTCACCCCAATACTCGGCCGCCACCTCCCAGATGGTCTCGAATTTCGAGTCCGGGTCGACCATGAAGATGGTCGTGTCAACCACATCCTCGAAACTACTGCCGGCTTCGGCCAGGATCGCGTTGAGGTTGGCGAAGGCCATGCGAACCTGCGCCGCGAGGTCCGGCTCGGCCGAGCCGTCCTTGCGGCTACCTACCTGGCCGGAAACGAACAGAAAACCGTTGGAACGAATCGCTGGCGAGTAACGGTGGCGCTCATACAAAGCATGGCGATCAGGCGGGAAGACGACATCACGTTTGCTGGACATTGCGTACCTCGTTCGGGGCGCTGGCGGCCCGGTGATTAGGGTGAAGCCACTATAAGAAAGGCCGCCGGCCTGAATAAACGGGCAGCGCTGGCCATGACTGTTTGTATAATCCAAACAATCCAGGCGCGAGTGAGACGTGGAATGGACCGTTTCGATGCAATGCAGGCATTTGTCCGCGTGGTGGAAACCGGCAGTTTCACCAAGGCGGCAGCCACGCTGCACATGAGCAAGACCACCGTGACGCAGCTCGTTCAGCAACTGGAAGCGAGGCTGCGTGTGCGCCTGCTCAACCGCACCACACGCAAGGTCAATGTCACCGCCGACGGTGCGGCCTACTACGAACGCGTCGTCCGGCTGCTGGTCGACATGGACGACGCCGAGACCAGTTTGTCCAGCGCGTCGATGACACCACGCGGGCGGCTGCGAGTCGATGTACCCAGCCCACTGGCGCGAATGCTGCTGATACCAGCCTTGCCAGGGTTCTTTGCACGCTATCCAGAAATTCAGCTGACTGTGGGCGTGAGCGATCGTATCGTCGACATCATTGGTGAAAACGTCGACTGCGTGGTGCGTGGCGGCGAGATCACCGATCAATCCCTGGTGGCAAGGCATGTGGGCGATTTGAAACTCGGCATCTATGCCGCGCCCAGCTATTTGCAGCGCTTCGGTACGCCGGTGCACCCCCGTGAGCTGGAGGAGGGCCGACACAACACCGTCGGCTTCCTCTGGTTTCGTACAGGCAAAGCCTTGCCCTACGCGATGCAGCGGGGCGAGGAGCGCATGGAAGCCCACGGCCGCTCGCAGCTGATGGTCGACGACGGCAATGCGTACCTTGCCGCCGGCTTGGCTGGCCTGGGGATAATCTGGCTCCCGCAGTACATGGCCAGACCGCACCTGGCCAGCGGCGAGCTGCTGCCGTTGTTCGAAGACTGGCAGATGACGCCAATGCCGATGTACCTGGCATTCCCGCCGAATCGCCATGTCAGCGCCAAGGTGCGGGTATTTATCGACTGGATGATCGAGTTGATGGCCGAGCATGCGCCTGTGGCTGGGTGAAACAGGGGTAAACCCATTTCGCCATCCAAAAGCATCAGCCTTTTCCCTGGAGTATCAGCCCAGCCATTGAACGCAGCCGTCAAGCCGTCGACGAAGGGGGCTGTTCAGCGCGCCCCGAAAAGAGTACAAATGTGCTCCATGGACAATCTAACCCCAAAACGCCGCGCCATCTTCGAGTTCATCCGTGAACGCATTGCCGATCACGGCCAGCCGCCGAGCCTGGCCGATATCGCCACGCGCTTCGGTTTCGCCTCGCGCAGTGTCGCGCGCAAGCACATCACCGCCCTGTGTCAGGCCGGCTACATCGACGTCACGCCAAACCAGGCGCGGGGCATACGCCTGGCCGAACGGCTGCGCCGCCCGGAAATCCTCGAAGTGCCGGTGCTGGGCCAGGTGGCGGCAGGCGCCCCCATCGGCCCGGACCTCGACATTCACGAGCAGTTGCTGCTCGACCCCAGCCTGTTCCGCCGTACCCCCGACTACCTGCTGAAGGTGCGCGGCGACTCGATGATCGACGACGGCATTTTCGACGGTGACCTGGTTGGCATCCTCCAGCAGGCCGATGCCCGCGATGGCCAGATCGTGGTCGCGCGCCTGGACGGCGAGGTGACCATCAAGCGCCTGCAGCGCCAGGGTGGCAATTACCGGCTGTTGCCACGCAACCCGGCCTATGCGCCCATCGATGTGCGGCCTGAACAGGAGTTCTTCATCGAAGGCGTGTTCTGCGGCTTGCTGAGGCGTGACTGATGGGCGCGGTGGTCGACCTCGACAGGTTGCTCGACCAGCGCCGGGTATGGCGCGGTCGGCAGGCCCAGGCGCGGCCGCTCGGCCTGCAGCCCACGGGCCATGCCACCCTTGACCAATGCCTGCCGGAAGGCGGTTGGCCCGCGGCTGCGCTCAGCGAGCTGTTGCTGGCCAGCCCCGGCTGTGGCGAATTGCAGCTGCTGTGGCCAACCCTGGCCCGCTTGAGCGCTGAGGCCAGCCGAATCGTGCTGGTGGCTCCGCCATTCATTCCTTACGCCCCGGCCTGGCAGGCCGCGGGGGTGGACCTGCGCTGGCTGGTACAGGTGGACGCCGCACCTGCCGATGCCCTGTGGGCCGCCGAGCAGTGCCTGCGCTCTGGCAGTTGCGCGGCGGTGCTGTGCTGGCCGGAACGAGCCGATGACCGCGCCCTGCGGCGCTTGCAGGTGGCTGCCGAAACCGGGCAGGCGCTGGCCTTCGCCTGCCGGCCGCAACAGGCGGCCCACAACCCTTCACCCGCAGCGCTGCGCATTGCCGTCGACACCCGTCCGGCACAATGGCGCGTGCTGAAAAGCCGTGGCGGCATGCCTCCGGCGCTGCCCATCGCCTGCCCGGGGCGGGGCTGATGCAACATGCTCTGGGCCTGCATCCTGTTCCCTCAGCTGGCGCTGGACACGGTCCTGCGTGAGCGTGACGACCCCGATACGCCCCTGGTGCTGCTTGGCGGGCCGACCCAGCGACGCGTGCTGCAGGCGGTCAACACGGCGGCGGCCGCGCTCGGCCTGCGGGCCGGGCAAACCCTGACGGCGGCGCGTGCGCTGGCCGATGGCTTCAGCTGCGTCGAAGCCGACCCCAGGCGCATCGACCAGGTGCAGCAGTTGCTGGCAGCCTGGGCCTACCGCTTCAGTGCCCAGGTCAGCCTGCACTACCCACGGGCGCTGTTGCTGGAGGTGGGCTCCAGCCTGCAGCTGTTCGGCCCCTGGCCGCTGTTCGAGGCACGCCTGCGCCAGGAACTGGCGGAACTGGGCTTGCGCCAACGTATCGTCCTGGCCAGCAACCCGGTGGCGGCGCGCATGCTCGCCAACGCTCACGATGGCCTGGCCGTGAGTGACGCCGATGCCACCCGTGCGGCGCTGCTGGGCATGCCCATCGAGCGTATCGGCCTGCCAGCCCAGGCTGCCGAGGCCTTTGCCCGCATGGGCCTGCGCCAGTTGAGCCAGGTGCTGGCCTTGCCCCGCGACAGCCTGGCCAGGCGCTTTCCGGCCCAGGTGCAACTGCACCTTGACCAGTTGCTCGGCCTGCGCAACCTGGGGCTGGGCTTCTACCAGCCGCCGGACCGTTTCGAGACCCGGCTGGAGCTGAATTTCGACGTCGAATCGCACCAGGCCCTGCTGTTCCCGCTGCGGCGCATGCTCAACGACCTTGCCGCGTTCCTCGCCGGGCGTGACTGTGGCGTGCAGCGTTTCTGCCTGCACCTGGAGCACGTCGAAGGGCCGGATACCTTGCTGAAGGTAGGCCTGCTGGCCGCCGAACGCGATGCCGCGATGCTGTTCGAACTGGCGCGCGGGCGCCTGGAACCGCTGCGCATTCCCGCACCGGTGCGCAACCTGCGGCTGGTTGCCGAGGACCTGCCACCCTTCGTGCCGCAACGCCAGGCATTGTTCGACCCGCGTGCGCAACAGGCGCAACCTTGGGAACAATTGCGCGAAAGGCTGCGTGCCCGCTTGGGCGATGAGGCGGTCAAGGGCCTGAGCGCGGCAGCCGATCATCGCCCTGAATGTGCCTGGCAAGCGGTAGAGCAGGGTGCCCAGGGCAACATGCCGGTCGTCCCTGGCAGCCGTCCTGGCTGGCTGCTGTCGGCTCCCATGGCGCTGGACGAAAGCGGCTATCGCCTGCAAGGCCATGCCGAGCGCATCGAATCGGGCTGGTGGGATGGCGGCGATGTGCGCCGCGACTATTACCGCATCGAAACCCGTGACGGCCTGCGCGGCTGGGCCTACCGCGACCTGGGCAAGGCCGGCCCGTTGTGGCTGCATGGCTGGTTCGCATGAACACCCCGGGGTATGCAGAGCTGCACTGCCTGTCCAACTTCAGCTTCCAGCGCGGCGCGTCGAGCGCCGACGAGCTGTTCCGGCGCGCGCGTGAACAGGGCTACCAGGCGCTGGCGATCACCGACGAATGCACCCTGGCCGGCATCGTCCGTGCCTGGCAGGCAGCCAAGGAACACCAGCTGCGGCTGATCGTGGGCAGTGAAGTGCAGTTGCAGGGCGGCCCAAAGCTGGTGCTGCTGGTGCAGGACCTGGCCGGCTACCAGAACCTGTGCGCGCTGATAACCCGGGCCCGGCGGCGGGCGCAGAAGGGCGAATACCAACTGTTTGGCGATGACCTGCAGCAGCACCATCAGGGCCTGCTGGCATTGTGGGTACCCGATGACAGCGGCGATGCCACCCCCGGGCAGTGGCTGCACGGTGTGTTCGGTGAGCGTCTGTGGCTGGCGGTGCACCTGCACCGCGGCAGTGACGATACCTTGCGCCTTGAACGCTTGCGTAGCCTGGCGGCCAGGGTCGGCATCCGCGCCGTGGCCTGTGGCGACGTGCACATGCACGTGCGTGGTCGCCGCGCCTTGCAGGATTGCATGACCGCCATTCGCCAGCATTGCCTGGTGGCCGACGCCGGGCGCTTCCTGTTTGCCAATGGCGAGCGGCACCTGCGCAGCCAGGCGCAACTGGGCGAACTGTATCCCGCCGACCTGCTGGCCGAGACCCTGGCCATCGCTGCGCGCTGCCAGTTCGAACTGAGCGAATTGAAATACCAGTACCCACGCGAACTGGTGCCACATGGGCATACCCCGGCGAGCTGGTTGCGCGAATTGTGCCAGCAGGGTTTGCCGTCGCGCTGGCCAAACGGGCCGAGCAGCAAGGTGCGGGATGTGCTGGCCAAGGAGCTGGCGCTGATCGAGGAGCTGGGCTACGAAAGCTACTTCCTGACGGTGCACGACATCGTCGCCTTCGCCCGCAGCCAGCGCATTCTGTGCCAGGGGCGGGGGTCGGCTGCCAACTCGGTGGTGTGCTTCGTGCTGGGCATCACCGAGCTCGACCCTATGGAACACCACCTGTTGTTCGAGCGCTTCCTGTCGCGAGAGCGCAACGAGCCGCCGGACATCGACGTGGACTTCGAGCACGACCGGCGCGAGGAGGTGATCCAGTACGTATTCCGTCGCTATGGCCGGCACCGGGCGGCGCTCACTGCGGTGGTCAACACCTATCATGCCGCCGGTGCGGTGCGGGATGTGGCGCGGGTGCTGGGGCTGCCCGCCGACCAGGTGGACGCCCTGGCCAAATGCTGTGGCCGCTGGAGCGATCGCATACCCGATGACCAGCGCCTGGCCGAGGCCGGTTTCGAGGCGGGCAGCCCTTCGCTGCGCCGTGTGCTGGTGCTGGCCGGCGAACTGATCGGCTTCCCCCGGCACCTGTCACAGCACCCGGGCGGTTTCGTTATCGCCCAGCAACCCCTGGACGAGCTGGTGCCGGTGGAGAATGCCGCGATGCCGGAGCGCACGGTGATCCAGTGGGACAAGGACGACCTGGACATGCTCGGCCTGCTCAAGGTCGATGTGCTGGCGCTGGGCATGCTCAGCGCCTTGCGCCGTTGCTTCGACCTGCTGCAACGCCACCGCGGTCGGCACCTGACCCTGGCGACCATCCCCGGCGAAGACCCGGCCACCTACGCGATGATCAGCCGTGCCGAGACCATGGGCGTGTTCCAGATCGAGTCACGCGCGCAGATGGCCATGTTGCCGCGGCTGCGGCCCGAAAAGTTCTACGACCTGGTCATCGAGGTGGCCATCGTCCGCCCCGGGCCGATCCAGGGCGACATGGTCCACCCTTACCTGCGCCGACGGCTGAAGCAGGAGCCGGTGACGTACCCTTCACCGCAACTGAAGGAAGTGTTCGAGCGCACCCTGGGTGTGCCGCTGTTTCAGGAGCAGGTGATGGAACTGGCGATGGTCGCGGCCGACTATACCCCGGGCGAGGCCGACCAGTTGCGCCGCAGCATGGCCGCCTGGAAGCGCCACGGCGGCCTGGAGCCGCACCGCGAGCGGCTGGTGCAGGGCATGTTGCGCAATGGTTACGACCTGGCGTTTGCCGAGCGCATCTTCGAGCAGATCAAAGGCTTTGGCAGCTATGGCTTTCCGGAATCGCACGCGGCCAGCTTTGCCTTGTTGTGCTATGCCAGCAGCTGGCTCAAGTGCCATGAGCCGGCGATTTTCACCTGCGCGCTGGTCAACAGCTGGCCCATGGGCTTCTACAGCCCCGACCAGTTGCTGCAAGAGGCCCGGCGCCAGGGTATCGAGGTCAGGCCGGTGGATGTGTGCCACAGTGACTGGGACTGCACGCTCGAGCCTGAGCCTGGAGAGGTGCTGGCCATTCGCATGGGCTTGCGCCTGGTACGGGGCTTTGCCGAGGCCGACGCCAGGCGCCTGGAGCAGGCGAGGGCGCAGCGGCCATGGCGCGATGTCGAAGACCTGTGCCTGCGTGCCGGGCTCGATTCGCGGGCCCGGGCCCGGTTGACCGATGCCGGCGCGCTGCGCGCCTTGGCCAGCGACCGGCACCAGGCGCGCTGGCAGGTGGCGGCGGTGCAGCCGCAACTGCCTTTGTTCGCCGATATGCAAGCCTTGCCGGAAAGCACCGTCGAACTACCCGTTCCCAGCGTGGCAGAGGACCTGATGGCCGATTACCGGGCCCTCGGTACCACACTTGGGCCGCATCCCTTGACCTTGTTGCGCTCACGCCTGCGGGCACTGGGCTGTCGCAGTTCGCGCGAGCTGCAAGGTGTCGGGCATGGTGACAATATTGCCGTGGCTGGGCTGGTGGTGGGCCGCCAGCGGCCACAGACCGCCAGCGGCGTGACCTTCGTCACCCTGGAGGACGAGCACGGCATGGTCAATGTGGTGGTGTGGCGGGAGCTTGCCGAACGGCAGCGGCGGGCGCTGGTGGGGGCGCAGTTGCTCAAGGTCAGCGGGCGGCTGGAGCAGGCGAATGGCGTACGCCACCTGATCGCGCGGCGGCTGGAGGATGTGAGCCCGTTGTTGCAAGGGCTGGACGTACGCAGCCGGGATTTTCACTGAATCCCCATCTTTGCGCGGGCCCTTGTGGGAGCGGGCAAGCCCGCGAAGCAGGCACTGCGGTGCATGGCACCGGCTTTGCGGTGTTCGCGGGCGCGCCCGCTCCTACAGGAGTCTCGCCATAGTCCGGATTGCGCTGACCTGTGGGGGCGGCCTTGCGTCGCGAAAGGGCTGCGTAGCAGCCCCAGGATTTCGGCGTCACTGCAGATAATGCTGGGGCCGCTTTGCGGCCCTTTCGCGACGCAAGGCCGCTCCTACAAAAAGCGATTTCGTGCCAGTCGCTACACCATCGCCAACCGTTGCTTGCGTGTCGGTGCCGGGAACGCCCGGTCGATCGCCCGCAGGTCTTCGCTGGTCAGGGTCAACGAACCCGCAGCCGCATTCAGCCGCACATGCTCGGGCGCCACGGCCTTGGGGATGGCTATCACCCCGTCATCCCGGGTCACCCAGGCCAGGCTGACCTGAGCCGCCGTGGCGCCATGGCGCTCGGCGATTTGCGCCAGCACCGGGTGCTGCAGCAGGCGCCCGGCCTGGGCCAGCGGGCAGTAGGCCATGGTCGGCAGGGCGCGCTTTTCGCACCACGGCAACAGGTCGAACTCGATGCCACGCTGGGCCGGGTTGTACAGCACCTGGTTGGTGGCGCAATCGGGGTTGTGCAGCTCGCGCAGGTCGTCGACGTCGAAATTGGAAACACCCCAGCGCTTGATCTTGCCTTGCTCGCGCAAGCGCTCGAAGGCCTCGACGGTTTCCTCCAGCGGGTGCTGGCCACGCCAGTGCAACAGATACAGGTCGATGCAGTCAGTGCCCAGGCGCGTGAGGCTGCGTTCGCAGGCCGCCGCCATACCGAGCCGGCTGGCATTGTGCGGGTACACCTTGCTGACCAGGAACACCTGGTCGCGGCGCCCGGCAATGGCCTGGCCGACCACTTCTTCCGCGCCACCTTCGGCATACATCTCGGCGGTATCGATCAGGCTCAGGCCAAGTTCGATGCCCTGTTGCAGGGCCGCCACCTCGGCCGCCTTGCGGGCCGGATCTTCACCCATGTACCAGGTACCCTGGCCGATGGCCGGAACGCTCGAACCTGCCAGTTTCACGTAACGCATGTCACCTCCGGTATGCGGGTATTGGTAAGCAGTACCTCAAGCAGCGCTTGCGCCGCCGTGGAAAGCTTGTGTTCGCTGAGGGCAACCACGCCAATGCGGCGCTCGACCGTGGGCTCGACCAGGGTCACGCAGCGGGCGCCAAGCTCCTGCATCTGGTTGATGCACAGTGCCGGCACGGCACTGACCCCCAGGCCACTGGCAACCATGCGGCCGATGGTCGACAGCTGGTGGCTTTCGAAAGCCACCGCCAGTTTGCCGTGCTGGGCGGCCACGTTCTGTTCCATCAGCAGGCGCACCGCCGAAGGGCGTTGCAGGGCAACGAAGTCTTCGGCCAGCAACTGTGCCCAGCTGACCCGAGGCAGCTGCGCCAAGGGCGAATCGGCGGGCACCACGGCGACGAAGCGGTCCATGTACAACGGGTGGAAATCCAGGCCATCGATGTTGTCCGGTTCGAAGCCGATGCCCAGTTCGACGCGACGATGGCGCACCAGTTCCTGCACCTGTTCGTTGATCACATCGTGCACCGTGACGTTGACCTTCGGGTAACGCTGGCGAAATACCTTCAGCGAGTAGGGCAGCAGGTTGCCGGCAAAGGCCGGCATGGCCGCCACCGAAACCCGGCCCAGTTGCAGGGTGAAACGCTGGCGCAGCATTTCTTCGGTGTCGTCCCAGTCGGCCAGCAGGCGCCGCGCCAGCGGCAGCAGCACCTCGCCCTCGGCAGTCAGGCTGACGCTGCGTGTGGTGCGGCTCAGCAGGGCGCCGCCAAGGTTTTCTTCCAGGGCCTTGATGGTCAGGCTCAGGGCCGGTTGTGAGACATGCAGGTGTTCACCGGCCTGAGCGAAGCTCTGGTACTTGGCCACAGCGACAAAGGCGCGCAGTTGCTTGACGTTCATGACAGGCCTTTTGGTTGTTTTGCAAAAGTTATCAATCGATGATGAAAACAAAATTAACAAATCAGTCGCTTACGGTGAAGATGTCCTCACACGCTCACCGACAGCCTCGTCGGTTCAACAACTACAAAAGGCGGATCAGCATGGCCGGACTGGACAAGCGCGTTGCAACCTATGAACAGGCACTCGAAGGCCTGACCGACAACATGACGGTACTGGCTGGTGGTTTCGGCCTGTGCGGCATCCCGGAAAACCTTATCAGTGAAATCAAGCGCCGTGGCGTCAAGGGCCTTACGGTGGTTTCCAACAACTGCGGTGTCGATGGCTTTGGCCTGGGCGTGCTGCTGGAGGACCGGCAGATCCGCAAGATGGTCGCTTCCTACGTGGGGGAGAACGCCGAGTTCGAACGCCAACTGCTGAGCGGCGAGCTGGAAGTGGAACTGACCCCGCAAGGCACCCTCGCCGAGAAAATGCGCGCCGGTGGCGCCGGCATCCCGGCCTTCTACACGGCCACCGGCTACGGCACCCCGGTTGCCGACGGCAAGGAAGTGCGCGAGTTCAACGGCCGCAAGTACATCCTCGAAGAATCCATCACCGGCGACTTCGCCATCGTCAAGGGCTGGAAGGCCGACCACTACGGCAACGTGGTGTACCGCAACACCGCGCAAAACTTCAACCCGCTGGCAGCCACTGCCGGCAA
Organism: Pseudomonas pudica; assembly: GCF_015680405.1. Classification (GTDB taxonomy): domain Bacteria; phylum Pseudomonadota; class Gammaproteobacteria; order Pseudomonadales; family Pseudomonadaceae; genus Aquipseudomonas; species Aquipseudomonas pudica. The sequence goes on along the minus strand of NZ_JADLJS010000002.1, from coordinate 200,808 downwards.
GATCACCGTGGTCGAAGTGGAAGAGATTGTCGAACCTGGCGTGCTGTTGCCCAGCGAGATCCACACCCCGGGCATCTATGTGGACCGCGTCATCGTCGGCACCTTCGAAAAGCGTATCGAAAAGCGCACCGTCAAGGCCTGAGCGCCATCCACCAGAACAACAAAGAGATCCTGACCATGGCACTGACCCGCGAACAGATGGCGCAACGCGTCGCCCGTGAACTGAAGGACGGCTACTACGTCAACCTGGGCATCGGCATTCCGACCCTGGTGGCCAACTACGTACCCGCCGACATGGATGTGATGTTGCAATCGGAAAACGGCCTGCTCGGCATGGGCGAATTCCCCACTGAAGGCACCATCGATGCCGACATGATCAACGCCGGCAAGCAGACCGTCACCGCCCGCCGCGGTGCCTCGATCTTCGATTCTGCGCAGTCGTTCGCCATGATCCGTGGCGGCCATGTCGACCTGACCGTGCTCGGCGCTTTCGAAGTGGATGTGCAAGGCAATATCGCCTCGTGGATGATCCCGGGCAAGCTGGTGAAGGGCATGGGCGGCGCCATGGACCTGGTGGCCGGTGCCGAGAACATCATCGTCACCATGACTCACGCCTCCAAGGACGGCGAGTCCAAACTGCTGCCGCAGTGCAGCCTGCCGTTGACCGGCGCTGGCTGCATCCGCAAGGTGCTGACCGACCTGGCCTACCTGGAAATCGAAGACGGCGCCTTCATCCTGCGCGAGACTGCGCCAGGGGTGAGCGTTGAGGAAATCATCGAGAAAACCGCCGGCAAGCTGATCGTGCCGGATGATGTGAAGGAAATGACCTTCTAATCTATCGCCGCGCACCGCCCCTGTAGGAGCGGCCTTGTGTCGCGAAAGGGCTGCACCGCAGCCCTTCGATTTTGGCATCGATGCCGAGATCGAGGGGCCGCTTTGCGGCCCTTTCGCGACACAAGGTCGCTCCTACAGGGGTTTTGCGTTTGCTGATGTATCCGATAAAACCAATAAAAGGAATTGAACTGTGGCCGCTGAAATTCAAGACAGCCGTTCCGCGCGCTTTGCCTTGCGCTGCTCCAACTGGGCCGAACGCTGGTTCCCCGATTCCTGGGTGTTTGCCGCCCTGGCGGTGCTGCTGGTGTGCATCGGTGCCCTGGCCATGGGCGCCAAGCCGACCGACACCGCCAAGGCCTTTGGCGATGGCTTCTGGAGCCTTATCCCGTTCACCATGCAGATGGCCTTTGTGGTGATCGGCGGCTATGTGGTAGCCAGTTCGCCGCCCGCGGCGCGGCTGATCGACCGCCTGGCGCGCATCCCCGGCAATGGCCGTTCGGCGGTGTGCTGGGTGGCGCTGATCTCGATGCTGGCATCGCTGCTCAACTGGGGCCTGTCGCTGGTGTTCGGCGGCCTGCTGGTGCGCGCCCTGGCCCGGCGCACCGAGCTGAAGATGGACTACCGCGCCGCCGGCGCCGCCGCCTACCTGGGCCTGGGCGCGGTGTGGGCGCTGGGCCTGTCTTCGTCGGCGGCGCAACTGCAGGCCAACCCGGCCAGCCTGCCACCTTCGATCCTGTCGATTACCGGGGTGATCCCGTTCACCGAAACCATCTTCCTCTGGCAGTCCGGCGTGATGCTGGCGGCGTTGGTGGTGGTCTCGCTGGTGATCGCCTACGCCACGGCCCCGGGCCCGAATAGCGCGCGCAGCGCCCAGGACTGCGGAGTCGACCCAAGCTTCACCGCGCCACCGGCACCCCAGCGCACCCGCCCGGGCGAATGGCTTGAACACAGCCCCATTCTGATCCTGCTGCTGGTGGCCCTGGCCGCCGGCTGGCTGTACCAGGAGTTCGCCACCAAGCCGGCGATTACCGCCATTTCCGGGCTGAACACCTACAACCTGTTGTTCATCATGCTCGGTGCCTTGCTGCACTGGCGCCCGCGCAGCTTCCTCGATGCGGTGGCGCGTGCGGTTCCGACCACCACCGGGGTGCTGATCCAGTTCCCGCTGTATGGTTCGATCGCGGCCATCCTCACGCAAGTGAAGGGCGTCGACGAGCAGACCCTGGCCCACCACATTTCGCTGTTCTTCACCCAGATCGCCACGCATGACACCTATGCCGTGCTGATGGGCGTGTATTCGGCGGTGCTGGGCTTCTTCATCCCTTCGGGCGGTGGCAAGTGGATCATCGAGGCGCCGTACGTGATGCTGGTGGCCAATGACCTGCAGTACCACCTGGGCTGGGCAGTGCAGATCTACAACGCCGCCGAAGCCTTGCCGAACCTGATCAACCCGTTCTACATGCTGCCGCTACTGGGGGTGCTGGGGCTCAAGGCACGTGACCTGATCGGCTTTTCGTTCGTGCAGTTGCTGGTGCACGTGCCGCTGGTGCTGGTGTTGCTGTGGGCATTGGGCACGACGTTGCAGTACCTGCCGCCGGTGATGCCGTAACCCGAGGGTTATGTTGGCAAGGCCGTTCCTGCAGGTATGTGCAGGCCGCCCGCATGAGTGTCAGGCACCGGACTCGGGGTCGCTGGCCGGCACGCCCGGGCGGTTTTCTTCGTCATCTGTCACGTTGGGGTCGGCATCCGGGTCATCTGCCCGGTCATTGCCCCGGTCCGGTTCGAGTTCAGGCCAGTCATCCGGTGCGCTGCCGCCACCCATACCAAGCAAGTCTTCCATCCTGCAACCCTCGTTCTCGATGAAAAAACGGCCCGCGATCAGGCGGGCCCAATACAGGAGTGAGAGGCGAAGCCATTGACCACCCCTCATTGAATGAGAGCGGCCATAGCCAGGGGAGGTCGGTTGGATACCCACCGCCCCTGACCAACGGCACTGTCAGGGCTGTTTCAGCACCAGGGTGAGAATGTCATAGCTGGCGACCAGCTCACCCAGCTGGTTGGTCACCTCCACATCCCAAGCCACCACGCCCTGGGGCTGGCCCAGCGGGCTGGTCTTGCCCTGGTCGATCTTGCGCTTGCAGGTCAGCCGAGCCTGGATGGTGTCGCCGATGCCCACCGGGTTGATGAAGCGCAGGGTATCCAGGCCATAGTTGGCCAGTACCGGGCCTGCACCCGGGGAGACGAACAGCCCGGCCGCTGCCGACAACACGAAATAGCCGTGGGCGATGCGCTTGCCGAACTGCGATTGCTTGGCGGCGATCTCGTCGAAGTGCATGTAGAAATGGTCACCCGACAGGCAACCGAAGTTGACCAGGTCGGCTTCGGTCACGGTGCGCCGGTGGGTGAGCAGCGACTCACCGATGCGCAACTGCTCGAAATAGCGGCGGAACGGGTGCACTTCGGTTTCGATCACTTCGCCACCGCGCACGTATTCGCCGGTTACCGCCGAGAGCATGCTCGGCGAACCCTGGACTGCGGCACGCTGCAGGTAATGCTTGACGGCACGCAGGCCACCCAGCTCCTCACCACCACCAGCGCGGCCCGGGCCGCCGTGCTTGAGCTGTGGCAATGGCGAGCCATGCCCAGTGGATTCCTTGGCCGCCTCGCTGTCGAGCACCAGCAGACGGCCATGCCAGGCGGCAGCCACCGGAATGGCCTTGGCTGCCACGCTGCGGTCGGCGGTGACCAGGGTTGCCACCAGGCTGCCTTTGCCCCGCGCGGCCAGCGCCAGAGCTTCATCGAGGTCGTCATAGGCCATCAACGTGCTGACCGGGCCGAACGCTTCGATATCGTGGACACCGCCTTCGGCATGCGGGTCACGGGCCTGCAGCAGGGTCGGGGCAAAGAAAGCCCCCTCGGCCACACCTTCGCCACGCGGTGCAAAACCATCGCTGGCACCGAACAGCTGATCGCAGCTCTGCAGCAGGCTGCGCACCCGTTCGGCCACATCGTGCTGCTGGTCGTGGGAGGCCAGGGCGCCCATGCGCACACCTTCCAGCGACGGGTCACCGACCACCACCTTGGCCAGCCGTTCCCGCAGGCGGGTGGCAACGGCGTCGATGTGCCTGGCCGGTACGATGGCACGGCGGATGGCGGTGCATTTCTGGCCGGCCTTGGTGGTCATTTCGCGGACCACCTCCTTGATGTACAGGTCGAACTCTTCGCTGTCCGGGGTCACATCCGGGCCGAGGATGGCGCAGTTCAGCGAATCGGCCTCGGCGGTGAATGGCACCGAGTTGCGCACCAGGTTCGGCGTGACGCGCAACTTGGCGGCGGTGTCGGCGGAACCGGTGAAGGTCACCACGTCCTGGCCTTGCAGGCGGTCGAGCAGGTCGCCGGTGCTGCCGATCACCAGTTGCAGGCTGCCTTCGGGCAACAGACCGGATGCATTCATCAGGCGCACCACGGCCTCGGTCAGGTAGCTGGTCGAGGTCGCCGGCTTGACGATGCACGGCATGCCGGCCAGGAAGGTCGGGGCGAACTTCTCCAGCATGCCCCAGATGGGGAAGTTGAAGGCGTTGATGTGCACCGCCACGCCGGCGCGCGGCACCAGGATGTGGCTGCCGGCGAAATGGCCTTGCTTGCCCAGTGGAATGGCCGGGCCTTCATGCACCAGGTTGCCCGACGGCAACTCGCGGCTGCCAATGCCCGCATAGGAGAACAGCGTGGCGTTACCGCCTTCGATGTCGATCCAGCTGTCGGCACGGGTGGCGCCGCTGTGGTGGGACAGGGCGTAAAGCTGCTCCTTGCGCTCGGCCAGGTACAGGGCCAGCGCCTTCAGGCGGGCAGCGCGTTGCTGGAAGTCCATGGCCATCAGCGCAGCCAGGCCACGGGCGCGGGCAAAGTCCACGGCTTCGGCGAAATCCGGGCGCTCTTCGTGGCTGTAGGCCAGAACGTGGCCATTTAGGGCGCTACGCAGGGCCTGGGCGCCGTGCTGGCCAAGCCAGCGGCCAGCGATGAAGCTTTGCAGGGTAGGGGCGGCAGACATGCTGTTCTCCAAAGTAGAGGGGCGCTGTTACCACAGCGCCACGGTGTAGCCGATGATCAGGCGGTTTTCGTCCACGGCGTTGGTCAGGCCATTGCCGGAACGGAAGGTGACGTTGCGCCAGCGCAGGCTGACGTCCTTGAACGGGCCGCTCTGGATGACATAGGTGATGTCGGTGTCGCGTTCGCGCTCACGGCCATTGCTGACGGTGGCGGTTTCGGCGTGGCGGCCATCGGTGTAGCGGGTCATGAAGCTCAGGCCAGGGATACCCATGGCGACGAAGTCGTAGTCGTAGCGCACCTGCCACGAGTCCAGCCCGGCGCGGGTGAAGGTGTTGTAGGTGACCAGGTTGACGGTGAACGGGTCGCCGCCGTTCACGAACGGGAAAGCACTGTCGCCGGACATCTGCTGCCAGGCGGCGGTGAACTTGTGGGCCCGTACGCCAAGGGTGAACATGGCGTTGAAGTTGCGGTTGTCGATGTTGCCGGCACGCTCGGCGCCGTCGTTGCGGCTGTCGAAGTAGCGCAGGTCGGTGCGCAGGCTCAGGCCTTCGCCCAGCGGGCGGGTATCGATCAGGCCGACGAACTGCTGGCGGTAGATGTCCTCGAGCTTGGCGTAGTAGTAGCTGACGCTGGTTTGCGGGGTGATGGCGTAGCTGCCGCCGCCGAAGTCCAGGTGGTCGCTGCTGGCGGCGCCGTAGCCGATGTCGTCGCGGCCCGAGGAATCACGCAGGTTGGCCTTGGTCAGGCGGCCGGCGTTGAACGTCAGGCCGGCCAGATCCTGGCTGGTGAGCAGGCCACCCTGGAAGGTAGATGCCAGCAGGCGCGTGTCGTTGTACACCACCACTGGCAGGATCGGTTGCAAGGTACCCAGGCGCAGGGTGCTCTTGGACACCCGCACCTTGCCGGTCAGGCCCAGTTCGCTGTAGTCATCGACCGGCTCATGGCTGTTCGGGCCGAAAGGCAGCAGGCCGGTATTGCGGCGGTCGCGGCTGGAGTCGAGCTTGATGCCCAGTTGCCCCATGGCGTCGACACCAAAGCCGACCGGGCCTTCGGTGAAGCCCGACTCCAGCTTGGCGGTAAAGCCCTGGCCCCATTCCTCGGCCTTGGCCTGCGGTGCGTTGCTCTGGCGGAAGTCGCGGTTGAGGTAGTGATTGCGCAGTTCCAACCGGGCGTGGCTGTCGCCGATGAAGTCCGCCATGGCCGGCAACGGCATGGCGAATGTGGCCAGCCAGGCGGCCGAAATGAAGTGCGTGCGGTTCATTGTTGTTGTTTTACCCGACATGGTTGTTCTTCCCTGAAAGTCAGTGCTTGCTGGCGCCGGCAGCGCCGATTCCGGTCATCGAGCGGATGAACTGGGCCAGGTAGCGGCCACGTTCCTGGCTGGCCCGTTCGGAGCTGTCCGTGACCGAGAACACCCAGGCGCCGAGGAAGGCCAGGCTCATGGAGAACAGCGCCGGGTTGCTGTAGGGGAACAGCGCCTTTTCGTGATGCAGCACGTTGACCCATACCGCCGGGCCCAGCACCACCAGCAGCACCGCCGAAACCAGGCCGGCCATGCTGCCGCACACCGCGCCGCGGGTGGTCAGGCCTTTCCAGAACATCGAAAGCAGCAGCACCGGGAAGTTGACCGAGGCGGCCACCGCCAGCACCAGGCCGGAAAGGAAGGCGATGTTCTGCGACTCGAACATCAGGCCGAGAATGACCGCCAGCAGGCCGATCAGCAGGGTGGCGATACGCGAGACGCGCATTTCCTCCTGCTCGCTGGCCTTGCCCTGGCGCACCACGCAGGCATACAGGTCGTGGGAAACGGCCGATGCACCGGACAGCGCCAGGCCGGCGACCACCGCCAGGATGGTGGCGAAAGCCACAGCGGAGATGAAGCCGAGGAACAGGTTGCCACCCACGGCCTGGGCCAGGTGCACGGCGACCATGTTGCCGCCGCCGATGATCGCGCCGGTGGCGTCACGGTAGGACGGCTCGGTACCGACCATGACGATGGCACCAAAGCCGATGACGATCAGCAGCAGGTAGAAGTAGCCGATGAACCCGGTGGCATAGAACACGCTCTTGCGCGCTTCCTTGGCATCGCTGACGGTGAAGAAGCGCATCAGGATATGCGGCAGGCCGGCGGTACCGAACATCATGCCCAGGCCCAGGGAAATGGCATCCACCGGGTTGGACAGCAAGCCACCTGGGGCCATGATCGCCTGGCCCTTGGCATGCACGGCCACGGCGCTGGCGAACATCGCCTCGGTGCTGAAGCCGAAATGCCTGAGCACCATGAAGGCCATGAAGCTGGTGCCCGACAGCAGCATCACCGCCTTGATGATCTGCACCCAGGTGGTGGCGAGCATGCCGCCGAAGGTGACATAGGCGACCATCAGCACGCCGACCAGCATCACCGCGTACAGGTAGCTGATGCCGAACAGCAGCTCGATCAGCTTGCCGGCACCGACCATCTGCGCCACCAGGTACATCAGCGCCACCACCAGGGTGCCGAAGGCCGAGGTCAGGCGCACCGGGGTTTGCGCCAGGCGGTAGCTGACCACGTCGGCGAAGGTGTACTTGCCCAGGTTGCGCAAGCGTTCGGCGATCAGGAACAGGATGATCGGCCAGCCGGCCAGTACGCCCAGGGCATACAGCAGGCCGTCGTAGCCGTTCATGAACATCATGGCCGAAATGCCCAGGAACGACGCGGCGCTGATCATGTCGCCGGCGATCGCCAGGCCGTTCTGCATGCCGGTCAGGCCCCCGCCGGCGGTGTAGAAGTCGCTGGCCGAGCGGGTGCGCATGGCAGCCCAGCGGGTGACCAGCAGGGTGAAGCAGACGAACACCATGAACATCGAGATGGCAGTCCAGTTCATTGCGCGCACTCCTGCTTGACCTTGTCGTTGAGCGGGTCGAGCACATTGTTGGCGCGGTGCACGTAGATACCGGTCAGGGCGAAGGACAGCAGCACCATCAGCACGCCCACCAGCATGCCGACGGTGGTGACGCCACCGCTGAGGGACTGGCCGAGGGTGCTGGGGGAGAACGCCACCAGCAGGACGAAGCCGTAGTAGATCACCAGCATGGCCAGGGTCAGGCTGCCGTTGAGGCGGCGTTTGCGTTGCACCAGGTGCTGGAAGTCGGGGTGGTTGACGATGCTTTCGATGCGTTCGGGTGTCATGGGTTGCGGTCTCTGGGTGTTGTAATTGTTTTGTTGAGGTCACGCGGGTGTTGCGGTGTTGCTTAGGGCCTCTTCGCGGGCATGCCCGCTCCCACAGGTGCGGCGGTGTGCTTGAGACTTGCGCTATCCCTGTGGGAGCGGGCGCGCCCGCGAAGCAGGCGACGCGGTTTCAGAGCTGGTCGAAATCGAGCACCACCTTGTCGCTCACCGGGTAGGTCTGGCACGACAGCACGTACCCGGCCGCCACTTCGTAGTCCTCCAGGGCATGGTTGCTGTCCATCTCCACTTCGCCCTCGATCACCCGGCACTTGCAGGTCGAGCACACGCCGGCCTTGCACGAGTACGGCAGCTCGGCGCCGATGGCATTGCCGGCGTCCAGCACGTTCTGGGTGTTGCGTGGCAGGTCGAAGGTGAGGGCGCGGCCGTCGCTGATCACGGTGATGTGGCTGAGCGCCGAGTCCACCTGGCGCGCCGCTTCACGAGCCTCACGACGGGCTTCGCTGCCGGCTGCGGCGAACAGCTCGAAATGGATGCGTTCCTTGGCCAGGCCATTGGCCCGCAGGCTGTCGCGCACCGTCTCGGTCATCGCCTGCGGGCCGCAGATGAATGCGGCATCCAGGTTGGCAACGTCCATCCAGCGCGAGAACAGCTGGCCGCACTTGTCGGCATCGATGCGACCGTTGTACAGGTCGACATCCTGCTGCTCGCGGCTGAACACGAAAATCAGGTTCAGGCGGTCGAGGTAACGGTTCTTCAGGTCTTCCAGCTTGTCGCGAAACAGTGCGCCGGAGCTGGAGCGGTTGCCGTACAGCAGGGTGAAGCGGCTGTGTGGCTCGCTGGCCAGGGTAGTGGCGATGATCGACAGGATCGGGGTGATGCCGCTGCCGGCAGCCACGCCCAGGTAATTGCCCTGGCGGGCCGGCTCCAGTGGCACGAAGAAGCTGCCCGATGGCGGCATCACTTCCAGTTGCTGGCCGGCCTTGAGCACGTCATTGGCAAATGCCGAGAAGCGCCCGCCAGGCACGCGCTTTACCGCCACACGCAGTTCGCCGTCCTGCACGGCACTGCAGATGGAGTAGGAACGACGGACTTCTTCGTTGTCCAGCTGGGTACGCATGACCAGGTACTGGCCCTGGGTGAAGCGGAACTGCGCCTGCAGGTGCTCGGGCACGTCGAAGGCAATCGACACCGCATCGCGGGTCTCGTTGCGCACTTGCTTGATGGTCAGGCTGTGAAACTGGCTCATGGCGTTCTCCACGGCTCAAATGCATTTGAAATAGTCGAACGGCTCCAGGCACTCGCGGCAGCGGTAAAGCGCCTTGCAAGCCGTGGAGCCGAACTGGCTGAGCAATTCGGTATGGGCACTGCCGCACTGCGGGCAACACACCTGCGGCGCCTCGCCGAGCAGGCTGCGTTTGCTGGCGCTGCCCTGTGGCGGGGCGATGCCGTAGGCGCGCAGGCGCTCGCGGCCCAGTTCGCTGATCCAGTCGGTGCTCCAGGCCGGGGTCAGCCGACGGTCGAGAGCCGGCGCGGGGAAACCGGCCTGCTCCAGCGCCTGGCGGATATCCCGTTCGATCACCTCGGTGGCCGGGCAGCCGGAGTAGGTCGGCGTGACGACCAGGTGCAGGTGCCCGGCGCACCAGTCGAGGTCGCGCACGATCCCAAGGTCGACCACGCTGACCACCGGCACTTCCGGGTCCATGACCTGGGCCAGTACCGCCCAGGCCCGTGCCAGGTCGTCGCTTTGTTGCGCGCGGGCACCACGGTCGCCGGCAATCAGCTCACCAGGTTGCATCGGGGTACGCCCTTGGCAGGAACTGCATCTCGGCCAGCAGCAGGCCCAGATGCTCGGTGTGCAGGCCTTTGCGACCGTCCAGGTAAAAGTGGCTGGCGGCCTTGGGCAGTGGCAGCTCGACCGAAGTGAAGGTTTCGCCAACCTGGTTGAGCCAGGCCGCGCCGACGGCAGCGGGGTCGGCGGCGACGCCCGCTTGCGCCAGGCACACTTCGTTGTCGCTACCAGTGGCCAGTTCGACGGTGAAGCGCCACAGTGCCGGGATGGCCGCGAGCATGCGTTGGCGGCTTTCTTCGGTGCCACCACCCAGGCGCTGCACCCACTCGCTGGAACGGCGCAGGTGGTAGGTGACTTCCTTCAGGGCCTTGGCGGCGATACCGGCGATACGTTCGTCGTTCGAGCCGGCCAGGCCCTGAAGCACGGCGAAATGCCAGGCGTCATACAAGAACTGCTTGGTCATGGTCACGGCGAAATCGCCGTTGGGCTGCTCGACCAGCAATAGGTTGCGATAGGCCCGCTCGTCACGGCGGAAGGCCAGGGCATCGGCGTCACGGCCATCATCGAGCAACTCGGCGGCGTACTCCAGCCAGTTGCGCGCCTGGCCGACCAGGTCGAGGCCGACGTTCATCAGGGCCAGCTCTTCTTCGATGGCCGGGGCGCGGCCACACCATTCGCAGAGGCGCTGGCCCTGCACCAGGGCACTGTCGCCGAGCAGCAGCAAGTAGGGGACAAGGGCTTCGTTGTGCATGGCCAACCTCACATGTGCCCGACTTCGTCGGGCAGTTCGTAGAAGCTGGCATGGCGGTAGACCTTGTCGTCCGCCGGGGCGAACAATGGGTCTTTCTCGTCCGGGGAAGAGGCAGTGATCAGTGCCGAAGGCACCACCCACAGGCTCACGCCTTCGCTGCGGCGGGTGTACAGCTCGCGGGCGTTTTCGATGGCCATGGCGGCATCGGCGGCGTGCACGCTGCCGACATGCTTGTGGTTAAGGCCGTGCTTGCTGCGCACGAACACTTCGTAGAGGGTCCAGACAGACATTTTCGATCTCCGCATCATTCGCCGCTCAGGCGGCGTTCTTGTTCTGTTGCTTGCGCGCGTAGGCCACGGCGGCCTCGCGTACCCAGGCACCGTCCTCGATGGCCTTGCGCCGGGTGGCGACACGTTCCTGGTTGCACGGGCCATTGCCTTTGATCACCTCGTAGAACTCGTCCCACTGGATTTCGCCGAAGTCGTAATGGCCGCGCTCGGCGTTCCACTTCAGTTCAGGGTCGGGGGCGGTGCAGCCGAGCAGTTCGAGCTGCGGCACGGTCTGGTCGATGAAGCGCTGGCGCAGTTCATCGTTGGTCTGGCGCTTGATCTTCCAGGCCATGGACTGGGCGCTGTTGGGGGAGTGCTCGTCGCTGGGGCCGAACATCATCAGTGCCGGCCACCACAGGCGGTTGATCGCGTCCTGGACCATGTCCCGCTGGGCCTGGGTGCCGTGGCGCATCATGGTTAGGAGGATTTCGTAGCCCTGGCGCTGGTGGAAGCTCTCTTCCTTGCAGATACGGATCATCGCGCGCGAATACGGGCCGTAGGAGGTGCGCTGCAGCACCACCTGGTTGACGATGGCGGCGCCATCGACCAGCCAGCCCACTGCGCCCATGTCGGCCCAGCTGAGAGTGGGGTAGTTGAAGATGCTCGAGTACTTGGCCTTGCCACTGTGCAGCTTGGCGATTTCTTCGTCACGGTCGGCGCCCAGGGTTTCCATGGCGCTGTACAGGTACAGACCGTGGCCGGCTTCGTCCTGGATCTTGGCCATCAGCTGCAGCTTGCGCTTGAGGCTGGGGGCCCGGGTGACCCAGTTGCCTTCGGGCAGCATGCCGACGATTTCCGAGTGGGCGTGCTGGGAGATCTGCCGGATGAGGGTCTGGCGATAGGCCTCGGGCATCCAGTTCTTGGCTTCGATCTTGATTTCGGCGTCGATCTTTTCCTGGAAGTTGCGCTCCTCGGGCGACATCTCCTCCAGCGACTTGACGCGCTTGACTCCGGTTTCCACTAGCTGTGCGTACATGTGTTCCGACTCCTGCTAAGGCATGAGTCATTTGTAAGCGATACAAAACATAACGTCAAACTGTTTTATGTGTATCGAATAAGATTTGTGTATCGCTTTGCGGGCCAAGGGGGCTGCTGTACAGCCCTTTCGCGACACAAGGCCGCTCCTACAGAAGATTGCGTTCCCCTGTAGGAGCGGCCTTGCGTCGCGAAAGGGGCGCAAAGCGCCCCCAGCAATCTCTAAGGCAAAAAAAAGCCCCGGACGATGCCGGGGCCGTAAAGGCAGCCGAATGAATCAGCTGGCCAACCGTTTGTCGAACACGTGACAGGCCTTGCCCTCGGAACGCTTGAGGGTGCCGCAGGGCTGCAGGCATACCTGGGTGCTGATGCCGATATAGGTCTTGATCTGCTTGGTCAGCTCCCCGGTCAACAGCTTGCGCTGGCCTTCATCGAGTTGCTGGCACTCCGCACGCAGTTCCACATGCACCTCGACACTGTCCAGGTTGCCATTACGATACAGGTGAATCTCATAAAGCTCTGAAAGCTGTTTTATTTTCAGCACCTGCTCCTCGATCTGGGTCGGGAACACGTTGACCCCGCGAATGATCAGCATGTCATCGCTGCGGCCGGTGATCTTGCCAATCCGCCGCATCGGCCTGGCGGTGCCGGGCAGCAGGCGAGTGAGGTCGCGGGTGCGGTAGCGCACCATGGGCAACGCTTCCTTGCTCAGCGAGGTGAACACCAGTTCGCCCAGCTGGCCGTCCGGCAGCACCGCGCCGGTGACCGGGTCGATGATCTCGGGGTAGAAATGGTCCTCCCAGATGGTCGGGCCATCCTTGGTTTCGATGCACTCCATCGCCACTCCTGGCCCCATGATTTCCGACAGGCCATAAATGTCGAGGGCATCGATGCCCAGCCTTTGCTCGATCGAGCGGCGCAGCTCATCGGTCCACGGCTCTGCGCCGAATATGCCCAGGCGCAGCTTGAGGTCTTGCGGGTCGATGCCCTGGCGCTCGATCTCGTCGGCCAGGTTGAGCATGTAGGAAGGGGTGACCATGATGATGTCGGGCTGAAAGTCGCGAATCAGCTGCACCTGCTTTTCGGTCTGGCCACCGGACATGGGGATCACCGTGCAGCCCAGGCGCTCTGCACCGTAATGCGCGCCAAGCCCGCCAGTGAACAGGCCGTAGCCATAGGAGACATGCACCTTGTCCCCCTTGCGCCCGCCCGCGGCGCGGATCGAGCGGGCGACCACATTGGCCCAGGTGTCGATGTCGTTCTGGGTGTAGCCCACCACTGTCGGCTTGCCGGTGGTGCCACTGGAGGCGTGCAGGCGCACCACCTCTTGCTGGGGCACGGCGAACATGCCGTAGGGGTAGTTGTCGCGCAGGTCGTTCTTGCCGGTGAAGGGGAACTTCGCCAGGTCTTCCAGGCACTTGAGGTCGTCGGGGTGGGCGCCGTATTCGGCAAAACGCTGACGGTACAGCGGCACGTTGTCATAGGCGTGCTTCAGGCTCCAGCGCAGGCGCTCCAGCTGGTGCTGGCGCAAGGCGTCGACACTGGCGGTTTCCATCGGGTCCAGCAGAGCACGATCGGCATCATGGTACATGTTCATGGCTTCACTCGAATTGTTCTTGTACGCCGCGCGGCACCGGTTGCAGGCCGTGCGGTGAGTGTCATGGAAGCAGCATATACGGCTGCGTTCGGTTCGGTAACAAGGCGATGGTCCCAGCCGCTCAGAGGCGTTCGATGACCATCGCGATGCCCTGGCCAACGCCGATGCACATGGTGCACAAGGCGTAGCGTCCGGCGGTTTCTTCCAGCTCGTGCAATGCGGTGGTGACCAGGCGTGCACCACTCATGCCCAACGGGTGACCCAGGGCGATGGCACCACCATTGCGGTTGACCCGCTCGTCGTCGTCGGCCAGGCCGAGCTCGCGCAGCACCGCGAGGCCCTGGGCGGCAAAAGCCTCGTTGAGCTCGATGACGTCCATGTCGGCCAGCGACAACCCGGTAAGTTCCAGCACCTTGCGGGTAGCCGGCACCGGGCCGATGCCCATCAGCCGTGGTTCGACCCCTGCCACCGCCATGCCGACTATGCGGCCGCGGGCCTTCAGGCCATGGCGACGCGCGGCAGCGCTGCTGGCGAGCAGCAGGGCGCAGGCACCATCGTTGACCCCGGAGGCATTGCCGGCGGTCACGCTGCCGCCGTCGCGGAACGGGGTACCCAGCCTGGCCAGTTGCTCCAGGGTGGTATCGCCGCGGGGATGTTCGTCGTGCTCGACCACTTTGGCCGGGCCTTTGCGCTGCGGGATCTGGACCGGCACGATTTCCCGTGCCAGGCGCCCACGTACCTGGGCGGCGGCGGCCTTGTGCTGGCTGCGCAGGGCAAAGGCGTCCTGGTCGGCGCGGGAAATACCGAACCGCTCGGCAACGTTCTCGGCCGTTTCCGGCATCGAATCGGTACCGAAGGCTGCCTTCATCAGCGGGTTGACGAAGCGCCAGCCGATGGTGGTGTCGAACAGCTCGGCCGCACGGCCGAACGCCTGCTCCGACTTGCCCATGACGAACGGTGCGCGTGACATCGACTCCACGCCGCCGGCCAGCATCAGCCCGGCTTCGCCGCAGCGCAGGGCGCGGGCTGCATTGCCGATGGCGTCCAGGCCGGAGCCACACAGGCGGTTGATGGTGGTGCCGGGCACTTCGATCGGCAGCCCGGCCAGCAGGCTGGCCATGTGCGCGACGTTGCGGTTGTCCTCGCCAGCCTGGTTGGCGCAGCCGAGGATGACGTCGTCGATGGCTTTCCAGTCCAGCCCGGGGTGGCGCTGGATCAGGGCCTTGAGCGGGATGGCGGCCAGGTCATCGGCGCGCACGCCGCTCAAGGCCCCGGCATAACGGCCGATGGGGGTGCGCACGGCGTCGATGATCAAGGCATCGGCCAAGGTGTGTTCAGTCATCTTGCGTCTCCTGCGCCAGCACGGTGCCGCGCACTTTGTAGGACTTGCCATGGAACATCGCCACCAGCTCACCGCGCTGGTTCTCGATGCGGACATCGTAAAGGCCGGTACGGCCCTTGCGGCTGACCTCGCTGGCGCGGGCGGTAAGTACATCATCGCGCAGCGCCGGGGCCAGGTAGTCGATGCTGCAGCCCAGGGCGACAGTGGCCTGGTCGTAACTGTTGCAGGCGAAGGCAAAAGCCGAGTCGGCCAGCGCGAACAGGAAACCGCCATGGCAGGTGCCATGCCCCTGGATCATGTCGGCGCGTACCAGCATGCGCAGGCACGCCTGGCCCGGGCCGGCTTCCAGCAGGCGGATGCCCAGGCCCTGGGTGGCCTGGTCGCGGGCGTACATGGCCTCGGCACAGGCTTGTGCCAGTTCGACTTCAGTCATGCAGGGTGCCTCCTTTGGCTTCGCAGCGGCGTAACAGCAGGGAAGGGCGGTAGCGGCTCTCGCCGTAGCTGCGCTGCAGGTTGTCGAGCACGCGCAGGGTGTGGGGGATGCCGATGTTCGCGGCCCAGGCCAGCGGGCCGCAGGGGTAGTTGACGCCGGCACGCATGGCCAGGTCGATGTCAGCGGCGCTGCCGACACCTTGCAGCACAGCATCGGCGGCCTCGTTGGCGAGCATCGCCACGGTACGCAGCACCACCAGGCCGGGCAGGTCGGCGACCGCCGTTACCTTCAGGCCGGCACGCCGCAGCAAGGCCACCGCCTGGTCGCGAGCGTTGTCGCTGGTGTCGGCCGACCAGCTGATGGCGAGGCGGGTGGCGGTGGTGTAGTCCAGCGCGAGGTCCAGCAGCACCAGGTTGCGCAGGCCGTCGTCCCGGGCCCGCTGGCTGGCCAGGCGGCCATCGGACAGCGCCAGGGTGGCATCGCCCACGTGGAGCAAGCCGCTGCCGGCGCGCTGGGTCACGGCGATGCCGCTTTGGCGCAGGCGTTCGATCAGCGGCTGCATCACCCCCAGGTCGCCTTCGACGACGCAGGCGTCGACGATGGCGGGGCTGTGCAGTTCGGCTGGCTGCGGGCGTTCGGCGCCTTCGGCATAGCTATAGAAGCCTTGGCCGGTCTTGCGCCCGAGGCGGCCCGCGTCCACCAGTTCCTTCTGCACCAGCGAAGGCTGGAAGCGGAAGTCGCCGTAAAATGCATCGAAGACCGAACAGGTGACGGCGTAATTGACATCGTGGCCAATCAGGTCGGTGAGTTCGAACGCGCCCATGCGGAAACCACCGGCATCACGCAGCAGCGCATCGAGGCTGGCGCAATCGGCTGCGCCTTCCTGCAGCAGGCGCAGGCTCTCGGCGTAGAACGGCCGCGCCACACGGTTGACGATGAAGCCCGGCGTGGAGCGTGTGTGCACCGGCTGCTTGCCCCAGGCCTGGGCGGTGGCATGAATGCACGTGGCAACGGCCGGGGCGGTGGCCAGGCCCGCGACCACTTCGACCAGGGCCATCAGCGGTGCCGGGTTGAAGAAATGCATGCCAACCACCTGTTGCGGGCGCTGCAGCCCGGCGGCGAGGCTGGTGATGGACAGCGACGAGGTGTTGCTGGCGAGTATGCAGTCGGTGGCGCACAAGGCTTCCAGCTGGTTGAACAGCGCTTGCTTGACCTGCAGGTTCTCGACGATGGCCTCGATCACCAGGCGAGCATCGGCCAGGGCTTCGAGGTGGTCCACCGGGCACAGCCGGGCGCTGATGGCTTCCCGTTCGGCAGCCGGCAACTTGCCTTTTTCCACCAGGCGGGCAAGTTGCCGCTCTATGCCGGCCACCGCCTGGGCTGCCGCGCCAGGGCGGTTGTCGTAGAGCTTTACCGGGTGGCCGGCCTGAGCCGCAACCTGAGCGATGCCTGCGCCCATGGCGCCCGCACCGATCACCGCCACCTGAGCGTTGCTTGCGAGTGCGCTCATGATCAACGCCCCTTGAATGCCGGCGTGCGCTTGTTCATGAAGGCACTCACGCCTTCACGATAGTCCTCGCTGCGCCCGGCCAGGCGCTGCAGGTCGCGCTCCAGTTCCAGCTGTTCATCGAAACCGTTGTCGAAACTGGCGTTGAGGCTGCGCTTGATCAGGGCCAGGCCGTAAGTGGGCTGGGTGGCGAGCTGTCGGGCAAGGGTGAGGGCTTCGTCGCGCAGCGCGGCATCGTCCACCACGCGGTGGATCAGCCCCCATTGCTGGGCCTGTTCGGCGCCCAGGCGCTCGCCCAGCATCGCCAGGGCCTTGGCCCGCGCCATGCCGACCAGGCGCGGCAGCAGCCAGGTACCGCCGGAGTCGGGTACCAGGCCAATCTTGCAGAAGGCCTGGATGAAGCTGGCCGAGCGGGCCGCCAGCACCAGGTCGCAAGCCAGCGGAATGTTGGCACCGGCACCGGCAGCCACACCGTTCACCGCGCAGACTACCGGCAGCGGCAGGTCGCGCAGGGTGCGCACCAGCGGGTTGTAGAACTTGTCGATCGATTCGCCCAGGTCCGGCATCTCGGCGCCCGGGGCGACGTTGCGGTCGGACAGGTCCTGGCCGGCGCAGAATCCACGGCCTTCGGCAGTCAGCAACAACACCCGTGCTTCGCTGCTCTGGCGTACTTGCTTGAGTGCCTCGCGCACTTCCAGGTGCATGGCGGTATTGAAGCTGTTCAGCTGCTCGGGGCGATTCAACGAGAGGAGGGCGACGCCGTCCTCGATGGAAAACAGGATGTGCTGGAAAGTCATGACAGACTCGCTCCGTCAGTCGAGGGAAAGGTGATCAGCGGCCCTGGAAGCGGGCCTGGCGTTTTTCCTGGAAGGCACGGATGCCTTCGTCGCGGTCGGCGGTGCCGGCCAGCAGGGTGAAGGCATGGCGTTCGAAACGCAGGCCGCTGGCCAGGTCGGTATCGCCGGCCTTGAGCAGCGCTTCCTTGGCCAGGCGCACCGCCAGCGGGGCCTTGGCGGCGATGCTGCGGGCGACGTGCAGGGCGCGTTCGACGGTGAGTTCCGGCTGGGTGATTTCGCTGACCAGCCCGGCCTGCAAGGCATGACGGGCGGTGATGGCTTCGCCGGTCAGCACCATTTGCATGGCCAGCGGCTTGCCTACAGCCCGCAGCAGGCGCTGAGTGCCACCGGCGCCGGGGATGATGCCGAGGTTGATTTCCGGCTGGCCGAAACGGGCGTCGCTGCCGGCGATGACGATGTCGGCGCACATCACCAGTTCGCAGCCGCCACCCAGGGCATAGCCGTTGACGGCGGCGATCAGTGGCTTGGGGAAGGCGGCGATGCTTTGCCAGTGGGCCACCCGGGGGTCGTTGAGGATGCCGACCAGATCGCGCTCGGCCATTTCGCGGATATCGGCGCCTGCGGCGAATGCCTTGCGGCTGCCGGTGATGACCACCGCGCGGGTCTGCTCGTCTTGCCCGGCCGCTTCCAGCGCGGCGGCCAGCTCTGCCAGTAGCTCGGTGCACAGGGCGTTGAGTGCCTCGGGCCGTTGCAAAGTAATGAGCAGCACACCGTGGTCGGGCGCCTGCACATCGAGATATCGCGGCATGTCGGGTTCCTCTGGCTGCACGCACGGCACATCGTGGGGCCGGCATTTCTTGGAATTGTTTGCAGGGGCGTGATGCGGGATCACGTCCAGGTGGAACCAGTATATGCATTACGCGATACAACAATGCAACATCCAAAATTGTTTCATGTATCTCTTTTTGTGTGAGTGACAACTGCCTCAGCAAAGGGTTTCATGATGTTGAATCGCTTCATCACCCTGTATTCAACGCATAATGCTGAATTTATGGGAGCGCGATGACTCCAGCAAAAGCGATACACGACCATGCTGATTGACGCACCACAAGATTGTGATACAAGATCAAGGCGCATTTGAAATCATTTCAGGAGCTTTGCCATGCCTTGCTATCGACTGGACGGCCTGACGCCCGTGGTTCATCCGACAGCCTACGTGCACCCCAGCGCCGTGCTGATCGGTGATGTCATCGTCGGCCCTCGTTGCTACGTCGGCCCCCTGGCATCAATGAGGGGGGATTTCGGTCGTATCGTGCTGGAGGAGGGCGCCAACCTGCAGGACACCTGCGTGATGCACGGTTTCCCGGGTGGCGATACGGTGGTCGAACGCAACGGGCATGTCGGGCACGGTGCCGTGCTGCACGGCTGCCGCGTGGGCGAAGACGCCTTGATCGGCATGAACGCAGTGGTGATGGATGGTGCCCATGTGGCACCGCGTTGCATTGTCGCGGCCACGGCATTCGTCAAGGCGGGCTTCGAATGTGCGGCGCAAAGCCTGGTGATGGGCTCGCCAGCTCAGGTCAAACGCCCGTTGACCGAACAGGAACTGGCCTGGAAGCAACGCGGCACGGCGGAGTACCAACACTTGGCGCAACGCTGCATGAACAGCATGGTCGAATGCCCGCCGCTGACCGAGGTCGAGCCCGAGCGCCCACGCATGGAAGACACCGGCGTCAGGCCCAAAGGCCAGGCATCGGCATGAGCCTGGCAGCGTCGCGCAATGGCCACGCGGCACGCCGCGCAGGTATAGTCGGTGCTTTAACCGCGCATAGTTCGCCCATGAGCAATCTCGCCCCACTGAACAACTTGATCACCCGCTTCCAGGAACAGACGCCAATCCGCGCCAGTTCCCTGATCATCACTTTATACGGCGACGCCATCGAACCCCACGGCGGAACCGTTTGGTTGGGCAGCCTGATCAACCTGCTGGAGCCGATCGGCATCAACGAGCGCCTGATCCGCACATCGATCTTCCGCCTTACCAAGGAAGGCTGGCTCACCGCCGAAAAGGTCGGCCGCCGCAGTTACTACAGCCTGACAGGTACGGGCCGCCGGCGGTTCGAGAAAGCCTTCAAGCGGGTCTACAGCCCGAGCCAGCCAGCCTGGGACGGTGCCTGGACGCTGGTGTTGCTCTCGCAACTGGAGGCCGGCAAACGCAAGGCTTTGCGTGAAGAGTTGGAATGGCAGGGCTTCGGGGCCATGGCGCCGAACCTGCTGGGCTGCCCACGGGCAGACCGCGCCGACCTGGCCACCACCTTGCGTGACCTGGAGGCGAGCGACGACAGCATCGTCTTCGAAACCCACACCCAGGAAGTGCTGGCATCCAAGGCCATGCGCGCCCAGGTTCGGGAAAGCTGGCGAATCGACGAGCTGGGGCAGCAGTACAGCGAGTTCATCCAGCTGTTCAGGCCACTTTGGCAAGGTTTGAAAGAGCAGCAACAGCTCGATGCGCAGGATTGTTTCCTGGCACGAACGCTGCTGATTCACGAATACCGCCGGCTGCTGCTGCGCGATCCGCAGCTGCCGGACGAGCTACTGCCTGGGGATTGGGAGGGAAGGGCCGCGCGGCAGTTGTGCCGTAACCTCTATCGGCTTGTGTTTGCCAAGGCGGAAGAATGGCTGAATGCAGCGCTGGAGACGGCTGATGGGCCTTTGCCGGATGTGAATGAAGGCTTTTACAGGCGTTTTGGCGGGCTTGTTTGAGGATTGGGTGCAGAGGCGGGTTCTATATAACTACGCTAAATGAGTATTTAGTGTAGTTATACCCATTTTGCATATTAAGCGCGGCAAATGGGGAGTGCCTTGGCCTCAAGTATCGCGCGGTCCTGATGTGTCTGATGTCGCTTGCACTGGTCATAGCGCTTGCAGGCTTGAGGCCTGCATTAAGTGTAATCAACTTTCTTCCCAATCCTGCGCGGGCCCTTGTAGGAGCGGCCCTGTGCCGCGATGGGCTGCGCAGCGGCCCCAAAGTTTCAAAGAAAAGGCATGAATTGCCGGGGGCTACCTTGCAAGCCCATGGCGACACAAGGCGGGCTCCAACAATTGACCGCGTCAAGCGATCCACCGGGTGTTCGGTTGCCAGCGATGAGCAGCGTGGCAACCTCCAAGGC
Organism: Pseudomonas pudica; assembly: GCF_015680405.1. Taxonomy (GTDB): domain Bacteria; phylum Pseudomonadota; class Gammaproteobacteria; order Pseudomonadales; family Pseudomonadaceae; genus Aquipseudomonas; species Aquipseudomonas pudica. The sequence goes on along the minus strand of NZ_JADLJS010000002.1, from coordinate 180,068 downwards.
ACTGACTGACAGGCACTTGTCGTCAGCGTGGCAATGCATGCACCGGGTTTTCCTGGGAAACAAAGTCGAAGGTGACCGTACCAAGCTTCATTTAAACACTCTGGGTTCAGGTGCAATGGCCTGGCCTGATGTCCAGCTGTAACCAACAGTCCAAAAGACGAGGCTGACGCATACAGGCCCCAAGTTGGCGCTTGTGATGGTAAGCGAGCGACGGATCAGGACGGTTTATCTAGACCAGGGAGCATTCCTTGGTCCCAAAGTGGCTCACTCGTGGTCAAGTGACCAAATACAGACTAGCGCATAATGAGTATTATGTTAAATGACGTATTGGGTGAGCTTCGCACATGCAGTGACTGTGACTGTCACCACCGCGTTTGCTCTCTGAATCCGGCCATTCGTCTGTTGGGCTGTCCGCTTACCAAGCCAAGGTTGTCCTCTAGGGACTACAACCAGAGACATGCTCATGCGCCAGTTACTTCAATCGATTTCCTTTTCTCTCGCCTGTAGCCTGCTGTGGGCTTGCTCCGCTACCGATACAAAGTCACCAGTGGAGACACCTGGCAGGCCCGCGTCAGCCAAAACCCACCTGCTGGAAGCCGGAGCAGCCGCATTGCAATCCAAGCCCCCCATTGAGGCTATCAACGCCTACCTGGATGGCTTTCACTTTTACAACGGGCATCCGGACCTGCAGATGGAAGCGCATCATTACTGCTCCATCCTGAATGAGGATGTCATCCAGTGCGTCATCTTCGACGGCAACACCAAGGATGCGAAGATCATGGGCGTCGAGTACATCATCGACGAGAAGCTGTTCGCTTCGTTGCCGATCAAGGAGAAGTCGATGTGGCACAGCCATGGCTATGAGGTCTCCTCTGGGCAATTGATCGCTCCCGGGATCCCTGCGTCTGCTGAACATATGCTCGTGGAGCGGCTTGCTCATACTTATGGGAAGACATGGCACACCTGGCACACAGACCAGGACAAAGCACTTCCCGTCGGCGTACCACAGTTGATGATGGGATTCACAGCAGACGGCCAAGCGAACGCTGACATGGTCGAGCAGCGCAATCGCGTCTGGGAGTGGATTCTGCCAAGATCAAAGCTCAGCGGGCCAACATTCGAGTCCCAGCAGCAGACCCCCATGCTGATGGTTGGCGGCACGGTAACGTCTTCCAGATTACCGATCCGAACGGTACCTACCTGCACCATCCCGCTACATCAACCCCAGAGAAAACCAATAGCCGCTCAAGTGAGCCGCTCTGATCCGAGGTAACAGCCGGCCGCTAGTTGAAACGGACGATCCCCACCCGCACCCGCTGCGATACCGTCATTACCAGGCAACCCCCCTACCCCGCATTCGTAACATCAATGACTGGAGAGCCTATGAGGGTATTGGTAAGCGTCAAACGAGTGGTCGACTACAACGTCAAGGTTCGCGTCAAGGCGGACAGCTCCGGCGTCGACCTTGCTAACGTCAAGATGTCCATGAACCCCTTCTGCGAAATCGCCGTGGAAGAAGCCGTACGCCTGAAGGAAAAGGGTGTCGCGTCCGAGATCGTCGTCGTTTCCGTCGGCCCGGCCACTGCCCAGGAGCAACTGCGTACCGCCCTGGCCCTGGGTGCCGATCGTGCCATCCTGGTCGAAGCCGCTGACGAACTGAATTCCCTGGCCGTGGCCAAGGCGCTGAAAGCCGTTGTCGACAAAGAGCAGCCGCAGCTGGTCATCCTCGGCAAGCAGGCCATCGACAGCGACAACAACCAGACCGGCCAGATGCTGGCTGCGCTGACCGGTTTCGCCCAGGGCACCTTCGCCTCCAAGGTCGAAGTGGCTGGCGACAAGCTGAACGTCACCCGTGAAATCGACGGCGGCCTGCAGACCGTTGCACTGAACCTGCCGGCCATCGTCACTACCGACCTGCGCCTGAACGAGCCACGCTACGCGTCGCTGCCGAACATCATGAAGGCCAAGAAGAAGCCGCTGGAGACCGTTACTCCAGACGCGCTGGGCGTTTCCCTCGCCTCCACCAACAAGACCCTGAAGGTTGAAGCTCCGGCTGCCCGTAGCGCTGGCATCAAGGTCAAATCGGTGGCCGAACTGGTCGAGAAGCTGAAGAACGAAGCGAAGGTAATCTGATATGACTATCCTGGTTGTCGCTGACCTTTCACAAGGTCTGGAAAACGGTGCCGTAGCCCCGGCCACCCTGAACACTGTTGCCGCTGCCGCCAAGATCGGTGGTGATGTGCACGTGCTGGTCGCTGGCCAGAACGTGGGCGGCGTTGCCGAGTCCGCTGCCAGGATCGCTGGCGTGGCCAAAGTGCTGGTTGCCGATAACGCTGCCTACGCCCACGTGCTGCCGGAAAACGTCGCGCCGCTGATCGTTGCTCTTGTTGAGCAAGGCGGGGCCAAGGGCTACAGCCACGTGCTGGCCCCGGCCACTACCAACGGCAAGAACATCCTGCCGCGCGTTGCCGCGCTGCTGGACGTGGACCAGATTTCCGAGATCATCTCGGTCGAGTCCGCCGACACCTTCAAGCGCCCGATCTATGCCGGTAACGCCATTGCCACCGTACAATCGAGCGCTGCCATCAAGGTCATCACCGTGCGTACCACCGGCTTCGACGCCGTGGCTGCCGAAGGTGGTTCGGCTGCCATCGAAGCGGTCGGCGCTGTGCATAACGCTGGCATCTCGGCCTTCGTGGGCGAAGAGCTGGCCAAGTCCGACCGCCCAGAGCTGACCGCTGCCAGGATCGTCGTTTCCGGCGGCCGTGGCATGGGCAATGGTGACAACTTCAAGCACCTGTACAGCCTGGCCGACAAGCTCGGCGCTGCCGTCGGTGCTTCGCGCGCTGCAGTCGACGCCGGCTTCGTGCCGAACGACATGCAGGTCGGCCAGACCGGCAAGATCGTCGCGCCACAGCTGTACATCGCCGTCGGTATCTCCGGCGCGATCCAGCACCTGGCTGGCATGAAGGACTCCAAGGTGATCGTGGCGATCAACAAGGATGAAGAAGCACCGATCTTCCAGGTAGCCGACTACGGCCTGGTCGCTGACCTGTTCGAAGCGGTTCCGGAGCTTGAACAACTGGCCTGATCCACCAATGCAAGAAGCCCGGCCTTCAAATCGAGGGTCGGGCTTTTTTGTGGCTGCACCATTCAGCGAACCCCAGGGAACCCCTGGAAGCTCGGCAGAATGCTCATGCAACCCGGTATCTGCCGACAAGCCCTGGCCCCGGCAGATTCCGGTGCAGCCGAGGCCAGCAACGTCAGGCCGATGATCAACATCACCGACAGCGGCACGCAATAGGCCAGCAAGCGCTGTATCTTCATGGCAAACCTCTTGATCCGGCGCCCTGCCAGGCTGGCAGGCAGGGCGCAATCACTCAGCGTTCATCCACCGTGACGATCCTGCGCAGCTCGGCCATGCTCGCCGGTACCTGGTCTTCGTCGGTGAAAAATTGCTGGTACCACTCGCGCAGCTGGTACACCGGGCCGTCGTTTTCAGCCAGTACCGGCTTGTCGATGCGCACCTTGTGCTTCCAGATGTCCACATCCTGGTAGAATGACTCGCGGTTGCTCCTGACGTAGGCTTTGGCGATTTCGCCGTTCTGCTCATCGGTAAGGCCCGGCACGCGCTTGACCATGCAACCAAAACGCAGCACGAAGCTGTCCGGGGTCACCGGCACGTGGCTGTTGAGCAGGATCGCATGCACCCGCACCTCGCCGAACATCGAGCTGAGCTCGGTGAAGTGGGTGGCCGGGCCGTAGTACGCCGACGGCGCAATCAGGTCGCCGCCCAGGCGCTCCGAGTCGCCATGGAAGATCTGCCGGCCGATATGCCCTTCGAACTCGTTGGCGAAATACTTGGTCGGGGTGCCATGCACAGGCCCGAAATGCTGGGCGTCAACCAGGTTGTCGACCAGCTCGCGCGGGTTGGTCTCGATCAACATGGTGTCGATGTTCCAGTCATGGATCCACTCAGGGTCGTCCATCTCCGGCAGGCGCGGAATGACCACGCCCTCCTTCGGCGGGCGCCCTTCCGGGTTGTTCCAGATGAACAGCAGGTTGTTTGCCTCACAGGTCAGCCAGCTGCGGGTCTTGGCCTTGGGCGGGATGCGTTTGCAGTAAGGGATTTCCACGCACTTGCCGCTGGTGTCGTACTTCCAGTGGTGGAACGGGCAGACCACGGTGTCGTTCTCGATGGTGCCCTGGGACAGGTCGGCGCCCATGTGCGGGCAGAACGCATCGAGAATGCTGATGGCACCGGTACTGCTGGCAAAGGCCACCAGGCGCGTGCCGAACACGTTCAGAGTGTGCAGCTTGCCATCACGGTAGTCGTCGGCGACCCCCAGGCAATGCCAGCCGCGGGCGTAGCGGTGGGTGCGCTGGGCGCTGTCGATGGAGAGTTCGGCGAGTTTGGTCATGTTCTTGTTATTCCTGTAGGGGGTACGCCAATCACCGGCAATACCCCTGCGGTGCGGAGGGGATTACCTGGCAGCTATCTTTGAGCAGCCGTGCCGGGCCCTCATCCTTCATTCGGACTAGGTCGGCACTCATTGGCCAAAGCGTCGTGCCGCCTCCGGGCCAAAGTCGCGCGGGCTGAAGCCTGGACGGTTGAGCAGGTAGCCGGTGCGCTGCTGGTTGATCAGGTTGAACGCCAGGTAGCTGCCGGCGTTGAGGTCGTGGTACAGGCCGACGCCGGCCTGGGGCCGTTGCGACTCGTAGGCATAGAAGTAGTTGACCATCGAGGTCCGCCACAGCTCGCCACGGCTGTCGTAGTTGTCGGCCAGCATCGGGAACCAGGTGTCTTCGTCGATGTACAGCTTGCGCTTGCCATACAAGTGGCGGTAACCCGGTTTCAGCGTGCCTTCCAGTTCCCATACCCGGTGGCGCTCGTAGCGCATGGCCTGCGGGTTGATGTGCCCAGGCATCAGCAGATCGGCGTACTTGAGGTCCGGCGCATGCAAGCGGTATGCGTTGTAGGGGATGAACATTTCCCGTTTGCCGACGATCTTCCAGTCGTACCGCTGGCCCGAGCCGTTGAACAGGCGTACCTCATCGACGGTGATCGAGCCGCCACTGCCCGGGAACGACATGTCGAAGCCATAGCCAGGCGACTGCCGCACCCGCCGCGTGCCTGGGTCGTAACGCCAAGCCTGGCGCGGCTCGGCCTTGTCGTTCCAGAACTCGGTGCCAGTGTTGATCTCGCCCTTGTCGCGTTGCGGCAACAGGGTTTCGTTCAGGTAGAACGACGAGTTGCCCACCGTGTCGCCGACCTTCCCCGGCTCCAGTGCCGGCGCCAGGTTGCGCGAATGCACGCGGCCCCAGTTGATGTTGCCATCCCTGAGCACGTAGGCGTTGTCGGAGATGTATTCCTCGGTCCAGGCCCGCAAGGTGAAGGTCGAAGCGTTCTTCAACAGTTCCAGGCCGCTGCGCGGTACCGGGAATGGCGTGCCGCCGGTCTTGCCGACCACGCCTTCACCGTCGTCCACCAGCCTGGCCACCTTGGCGTTCTCGCGGGTCGCCTGGCACACCGCGTCGTCGAAGCGGAAATCCCGATGGCTGGGGTAGACCGGCATCCTGAAGGTGGCCGGGTACAACTTGAACAGCGCCTTCTGCCCGTCAGACAGGGCATCGGCGTATTGCCCCAGGTTGTCTGCAGTGATCACGAACAAAGGCTTCTCGTCCGGGTACGGGTCGACCGGATGCTGGCCGGTACCCTTGAACGCAACGTGCGGCGGCACGCCCAGCCACTTGCCGGAGAATGGCGGGATGCTGCCGTCGGCATTGCCGCTGGGGTCGGCGCCGACGCAGGTCAGGTCCTTGCCCAGGCGCTCGACATCCGCAGGCTCGGCCAGCGCCACACCCGGCGCTGCAACCATCAGCAGCAAGCTCAGGGCCAGGCCGTGGCGCGCCAGTGTAGTCTCGGTCATTGTTGTTCTCCTTGGTTACCGATAGCGGTGGCCAAGTATCGGCAGGCCCTCGCAGCAGCAGCATCGTCCGCACGGACTAACGCAGCGGCCGGATGCGATGGGTTCAGGCCAGCAGCGCCGGCACCAGGAATACCGCGCCGCTCATGGCCGCGCCTCCAGGCTCAGCGCCACGTCAGGTTGTGCCCCCTGGAACACGCCACGTTCGCCGGCTACCAGCAGGTGGCGACCGCTCAGGCCCACGGCCGATGTCAGGGTACCCAGGCCACTGAGCTGGTCGATGCCGAGCAGGTCACCCTTGGCATCCAGGTGAATCAGCCGGCTACCGCCGCCCACGAGCACCAGCCCGGCCTGCCCTGGCAAGCGGGCGTGACCGTAGATCGGCTGGCTGCTGCCGACCTCTACCCGCTCCCAGCTGTCGCCAAAGTCGCGGCTGCGGAAGACATGGCCACGCATGCCATAGGCCAGCCAGGAGTTGGCCGAGAGGCGCACCACCCCGAACAGCGAGCCATTGTAGAAGGCAGCCAACTGCTGCCAGTGCTGGCCGCCATCGCTGGAGCGCAGCACCAGGCCCTGCTCGCCGACCAGCATCTGGCGGCCGTCGGCGTCGCCATCAAGGCCGTTGAAGTGGGCACCGTCGCCAGGCATCTCACGCGCGGCCCAGTGCTCACCGGCATCGTCGGAGACCAGGAACTTGCCATAGCTGCCGTAGGCCACCACCCGCTTGCCGTCTGCGCTCCACACGCCCAGCAATGGCTCCCCCAGGTCGGCATCGTAGTGTTTTTCCTGCCAGGTCTGGCCCGCATCGCCCGAGCGCAGGATCCAGCCATCGTGGCCCACTGCAACCAGGACCTGATCGCTCAGGGCGGCCACGCCGGTCAGGGTTACCGCGCGCCCGGCGCCGGGCTGGCTGGCGCGCCAGCTGCGACCGCTGTCGCGGCTGGCCAGCAGCGTGCCGCGCTCACCGACGGCAATCAGCCGGTCCCCGCTGCTGATCAGCGCATTGACCTGGACCCGGTCGGCCAGCACCTCGGTGACGGCCAGCGGCGCGGGTTGACGGGGAGCGAACGCAAAGACCACGGCGGCGATGACGATGGCGCTCATGACATAACCGGTCAGCTGGCGCGAGGCAGGCTTCATTAGGATGACCCTCTTGGAATTGTGCCTGGATCATCCGGCTGGGGGGGGCTGGGGACATCGTCCAAATGGGGTAGCGGGGAGTGGGATCAGCGCCGCCCCCGCGGCACTCGATCTCACAGGCGCTGGAAAACTCAAGGCAAGAAAATCCCAGGTACCAAAAATCCCAGGCACGCTTCAAGGCAACTCGAACAACCCCGCCGCCCCCATTCCACCCCCGATGCACATCGCCACCACCACATAGCGCACCCCTCGCCGGCGCCCTTCCAGCAACACATGCCCCACCATCCGCGCACCCGACATGCCAAACGGATGCCCGATGGCAATCGCCCCGCCGTTCACATTCAACCGCTCCGGCGGAATCTCCAGCGCATCCCGGCAATGCAGCACCTGGCAGGCAAACGCCTCGTTGATCTCCCACAGGCCGATATCCGCCACGCCCAGGCCAAAGCGCTTGAGCAGCCTCGGCACGGCCAGCACTGGCCCGATGCCCATTTCCTGCGGCGCGCACCCTGCCAGGGCGATGCCACGATAGATGCCCAAGGGCGTCAGACCACGCCTGCGCGCCTCGGCGCGGCTCATCAGCAGGCTGGCCGACGCACCATCGGAAAACTGCGAGGCATTGCCCGCCGTGACGAATTCGCCGTGGCTCACCCACCTGCCCTCCTTCCATACCGGCTTGAGCGCGGCCAGGTCCTCCAGGCGGGTGCCCGGGCGGTTGCACTCGTCACGCTCGACGCGCACCCGCTGATGCCCGGCGGGCTGGCCGTCCTGGTCGAACAGCAGCTTGTCGACCTCCAGCGGCACCAGTTCATCGTCAAACAACCCGTCACGCTGGGCAGCCGCTGTACGCAGCTGGCTCTGCAGTGAATACTCGTCCTGCGCCACGCGGCTGATGCCATAACGGCGCGAAACGATCTCGGCGGTTTCCAGCATCGGGATATAGGCGTCCGGCATCACTGCCTGCACCGCCTGGGACTGCGCCCGGTAGCTGTTCTTGTGCTTGGTCTGGGTCAGCGACAGCGACTCCACGCCCCCACCGACGGCAATGTTCAGTTCGCCAGTGACGATGCCCTTGGCGGCCATGCCGATGCTGATCAGGCCAGAGGCGCACATGCGGTCCACCGCCATGCCCGGCACACTGTGTGGCAGCCCGGCGGTATAGGCACACAGCCGGCCAATGTTGTAGGCCTGGGTGCCCTGCTGCACGGCGGCGCCCATGATCACATCGTCGATCGCCGCGGGCTCGACCCCGCTGCGCTCGACCACGGCACGCACCACGTGCCCGCCCAGCACAGGGGCCTCGGTGTCGTTGAACGACCCACGGAACGACTTGGCCAACGCGGTACGGGCGGTGGCAACGATGACGGCTTCATTCTGGTCCATGACGGCTCACTCGGTAACGGGGTTGAAGGTGTAACGGCTGATGGTGTCGATCACGCAACCAGGGCGGCTTTCGCCCTCGATCTCGACGCTGACCCGCACCACCAGCTGCACGTTGTCGGCCAGCTGCTCGGCGCGCAGGATCTGGCCACGGCCCCGCACTCGCGCACCGACGCGCACCGGCGCCGGGAAGCGCACCCGGTCGCTACCGTAGTTCACCCCCATGGCCAGGTTGTCGATGGTGAGCAGCTGCGGCAGGAACAGGTTGACCAGCGACAAAGTCAGGTAACCGTGGGCAATGCAGGCACCGAATGGACCTTGCGCGGCCCGTTCCGGGTCGACATGAATCCACTGGTGGTCACCCGTGGCTTCGGCAAACAGGTCGATGCGCGGCTGGTCGATGGTCAGCCATTCAGTGTGACCCAGGTCGATGCCCTCGGCGGCGAGCAAGGCCTGGGCGCTGTCGAATACATGGCTCATGGTGCGCTCCTCAGGCTTGCTGCGAACTGACCGACAACACTTCACCGACCATGTACGACGCGTAGTCGCTGGCCAGGAACATCATCACGTTGGCGACCTCCCAGACCTCGGCGGCACGGCCAAAGGCCTCGCGGCTGGCAAGGCTGGCCAGCAACGCTTCGCTGGAGGCCTTCTTGAGGAAGTCGTGCAAGGCAATCGACGGCGACACCGCGTTGATACGCACGCCATGCTCGGCCGCCTCCAGCGCGCTGCAGCGGGTCAGTGCCATTACCCCGGCTTTGGCCGCGGCATAGTGGGCCTGCTCCTTCTGTGCCCGCCAGCCCAGCACCGAGGCGTTGTTGACAATTGCTCCGGCGCCGCGTCGCTGCATGTGCGGCAGCATCGCCCGGGTCATGCGGAAGGTGCCGGTCAGGGTCACATCCAGCACCCGAGACCACTCCTGGTCGGTCATCTCGACCACGGCCTTCTGGCCGCCGAGCCCGGCGTTGTTGATCAGCACATCGACGCCGCCCAGCAAGCTCTCGGCGCGGTCGACCAAGGCCTGCACATCGGCCTCCACGGTGACATCGCACAGCTGGCCGTAAATGGCGTGCAGGCCGGTTTCCACCTTCAGGCGCTCCACCGCCTCTTCCAGGCGTCGTGGGTGCACATCGGAAATCATCAAGGCTCGGCAGCCTTCCTCGGCGCTGCGCCGGGCTGCCGAATAACCGATGCCCGCACCGGCGGCAGCAGTGATCAGCACCGACTTGCCAGCCAGCAGCTGGTGGCCGGGTACATAAGGGGGAACGTGTATCATTGGGGGTTTTCCTCGGTTCGATGGTCTGCAGGCGCTGAATCAGCTGCCCCAGACCCGTTGTGCAGCGGGTGCCTCGGCCAGGATCTGCGCCACGGCCGGGCCGATTTCCTCGACCTGCCAGCGCCCGCCCTTGTCCTGGGTGGTGCCGGTGCGCCAGCCATCGGCCAGCGAGATCCGCCCACCCTGGCTTTCGAACACCTGCCCGGTCACCTGGGCGGACTCGACACTGCCCAGCCACACCACCAGCGGCGCGACGTTCTCCGGCGCCCAGGCATCGAAACTGCCGTCCTCCGGCGCCTTGACCACATCGGGCATCGCGCTTTCGGTCATCGCCGTACGTGCGGCTGGTGCCAGGGCATTGGCCGTGACCCCGTAGCGCGCCAGCTCCGCCGCCTGCACCAGCGTCAGCGCGGCGATGCCGCCTTTGGCCGCGGCATAGTTGGACTGGCCGATCGAGCCCTGCAGCCCGGCCCCGGAGCTGGTGTTGATGATCCGCCCGGCCACCGGCGTGCCGGCCTTGGCCAGGTCGCGCCAACGGCGCCCGAGCAGGTTGGCCAGGCAGTAATGCCCCTTGAGATGCACGCGCATCACTACATCCCAGTCGTCCTCCTCCAGGCTGATGAACATGCGGTCGCGCAGTACCCCGGCGTTGTTGACCAGTACGTGTACCTCGCCGAACGCCGCAAGCGCCGCGTCGATGATGCGCTGGGCGCTGGCCAGGCTGGTGATGTCGTCGCTGTTGCCAATGGCCTGGCCACCGCTGGCACAAATCTCGTCGGCCACCGCCTGGGCAGCGTCGGCACGGATGTCGTTGACCACTACCTGCGCGCCCTGCGCGGCAAATGCCAGTGCATAGGCGCGGCCCAGTCCGCCGCCGGCACCGGTGATGATCACGGTGCGGCCTTCACATATCGCCATGTCAGAATCCTTTTGCTTGGAATGAAGAGCGCGGCTCAAAGGCGCTCGATGATCGTCACGTTGGCCTGGCCGCCGCCCTCGCACATGGTCTGCAAGCCATAGCGGCCACCGGTGCATTCCAGTTCGTTGAGCAACGTCGTGGTCAGCCGGGCGCCGGTCGCGCCAAGCGGGTGGCCGAGGGCGATGGCACCGCCATTGATGTTGGTGCGTGCCGGGTCGTAGTCGAGTTCCTTGGCCCAGGCCATCACCACCGAGGCGAACGCTTCGTTGATTTCCACCCGGTCGATATCGGCCATGCGAAGGCCGGTACGTTGCAAGGCCCGGCGGGTGGCGGCGATCGGCGCGGTGAGGTGCCAGATCGGGTCGTCGCCAAGCACCGTCAGGTGGTGGATGCGCGCCCGTGGGGTCAAGTCATAGCGCTTGAGCGCGGCCTCGGAAACCACCAGTAGCGCCGCCGAGGCGTCGCAGGTCTGGCTCGACACCGCTGCCGTGATGGACGGAAACCGCGGATCGACCGGCTGCAGCTCGGCCATTTTCGCCAGGCTGCTCTGGCGCGGCGTTTCATCTACGCTCAGCCCCCGATAGCCAACGATCTCGCGAGCGAAGCGCCCACTGGCAGCGGCCGCCAACGCCCGACGGTGGCTTTCCAGGGCGAACACCTCCATCTGCTCGCGGCTGATCTGCCAATGGTCGGCGATACGCTGGGCAGCATAGAACTGGTTGACCGGTTGCGTGCCGAAACGTGCACGCCAGCCCTCGCTGCCACTGAAAGGGTCGGCGAAGCCCAGCGGCTGCCCGGCGAGCATCGCCGACGAGATCGGAATGCGGGTCATGGTCTGCACGCCGCCGACGGCGACGACATCCTGGGTGCCGCTCATTACCGCCTGGGCGGCAAAGTGCAGTGCCTGCTGAGACGAACCGCACTGGCGGTCGACCGTGGTGCCCGGCACCGACAGCGGCAGGCCGGCGGCCAGCCAGCTGGTGCGGGCGATGTCGCCGGCCTGGGCACCGATGGTGTCGACACAGCCGAAGATCACGTCGTCGTAATCCTCGGCCGGGATGGCGTTGCGCGCCACAAGGGCCTTGAGCACATGCGCGCCCAGGTCGATGGCGTGCACCTCGGCCAGCGCGCCCTTGCGCTTGCCGGTAGGGCTGCGCAGTGCATCGACGATATATGCCTCTGCCATGTGCTACTCCTCGAAGGTATGCCCCGGCCCGAGCCGGGTGTTGTCGGCGAACAGGTAGGCGCCGACACGGGACTTGTGGAAACCGCGTTCGCCCCAGGACGCATCCAGCGCCCAGGCCCGCTTCATGAACATCTGCAGGTCGACTTCCCAGGTGTACCCCATTGCCCCATGTATCTGGATGCCCTGACGCGCCGCCAGCCAGCTAGCCTCGCAACACGCCAGGCGGGCCTGCGAGACCCACACCGAGGCGCTCGCCTCGCCTTGGGCCAGGCCATGGGCGGCGCGGTACAGCACCGGCTTGGCCTGCTCGATCTGGCGCGCCACGTCGGCCAGGTGGTGCTTGACCGCCTGGAAGCTGCCGATCGGCCGGCCGAACTGCTTGCGCTGGGCCACGTAGTCCACCGACAGGTCGAGCATGCGCTGGGCCAGGCCGAGCAACTGCCCCGCCACCGACAGCGCGCCGCGGTCGAGCATCTGCGCCTGCAGGCGCCGGCCTTGCTCGCCGGCGGCCAGCAGGGTTTGCGGCGTCGGGTTCCAGCTGACCTGGCCGAGGCGCCGCGAGGCATCGATACTCGCGTTGGCCTGCACATCCACCGCCGCACGCGGCACCAGGTGCAGGTCGTCGCCCGCCGGCAGGATCAGCACCTCGGCCAGCTGGGCATCGCTGACCAGCGGGTTGATGCCGTGGCTGATCGCCAGGCGCACGCTGCCCTCGGCAATGCGCGGCAGCAGCTCGGCCCGCGCCGGGTGGCCGGGGTCGAGGCTGGCCAGCAGGCCGGTGGCCACATAGGCAGTGTCAGCCAACGAGTCGGGGATGCCGTAGTAGCCCAGCTCCTGGGTCATCAGGGCCCAGGCCACGTCGTCCATGCCCAGCCCGCCCTCGGCTTCGGGCACCGACAATGCGGTCAGGCCCTGGGCGGCGATGCGGTTGCGCAGGTCCGGCGAGCGGCCGGCGTCGGTTTCCCAGATTTCGCGGAGCATCTCCGGGGCGGCCTCGGTCATCAGGAAACGGCTGATGGCCTCGCGGAACGACAGCTGGTCATCGGTAAAGGTGAAGTCCATGGCCTGGTCCTTACTTGGGCAGGCCGAGCATGCGCTCGGCGATGATGTTGCGCTGGATCTCGTTGGTACCGGCGTAGATCGGCCCGGCCTGGGCAAACAGGAAGCCTTCCAGCCAGCCAGCGGCGTCGCCCGCCGCCGGTGCACCGGCCAGCAGCTCGCCACGGGCACCCAGCAGGCGCATGGCGGTTTCGTGCATCTTCAGGTCAAGCTCCGACCAGATGATTTTGTTGATGCTCGACTCGGCACCGATATGCTCGCCGCGGGCCAGCCGCCCGACCGTGTGGTAGGCCGACAAGGCATAGGCTTCGGCGCCCATCCAGCAGTCGATCACCGCATCGCCCAGCGCCGGGTCGCGCCCGGCGCTTTCAGGGTGGGCCTTGAACAGCTCCACCAGCTTGCGCGCGGTGTACTGGAAGCGCGCCGGCGAGCGCAGCAACAGCCCGCGCTCGAAACCGGCGGTGGCCATCGCCACATGCCAGCCCTGGCCCTCGGCACCGATGCGGTTGGCCACCGGCACGCGTACCTCATCGAAGAACACTTCGGCGAAGGCATCCTTGCCGTTGAGCGCCTTGATCGGGCGAATGCTGACCCCGGGCGCGTCGAGCGGCACCATCAGGAACGACAGGCCATGATGGCGGCTGGAGCCGGGTTCGCTGCGGAACAGGCCAAACAGCCAGTCGGCGAAGATCGCCCGGGTCGACCAGGTTTTCTGGCCATTGAGCACGTAGTGGTCACCGTCGAGCAGCGCCTTACTGGTGATCGCCGCCATGTCGGAGCCGGCGTTGGGTTCCGACCAGCCCTGCGCCCACATGTCGACGCTGGCCGCCATGCGCGGCAGGAAGCGGCGCTTCTGTTCGGCTGTACCGAACTCCATCAGGGTCGGGCCGAGCAACAATTGGCCGTTCTGGTTGACCCGCATCGGCGCCCCGGCGCCGTAGTACTCTTCCTCGAAGATCAGCCATTCGATCAGGTCGCAGCCGCGCCCACCGAGCTCGGCGGGCCACATCACCATCGACCAGCGGCTCTCGAACAGCTTGGCTTCCCAGGCGCGGTGCTGCTCGAAGCCTTCCCGGGTGTCGTAGCTGGCCAGCGGCTCGCGGGGCAGGTTGTGGGCAAGCCATGCCCGCACTTCGGCGCGAAAGGCCTGCTGCTTGGGGGTATAGGTCAGTTGCATGGCGTTCCCTCAGAACTTGGCGTCGCGTTTTTCGACAAACGCCCGGCGGGTTTCCGCCGAGTCGGGGCTGGAGTAGGCCTGCAGGGTGAAGCCCTGCTCCCAGCGGTACTTGTCTTCCAGGTTGCCGTCCTCGATGCCGTTCAAGGCCTCCTTGGCGATGCGGATCATCCCCGGGCTCTTGGCGGCGATGCGTGCGGCAATCTCCAGCGCCGTTTCCCGCAGTTGCGCCCGGGGCACCACGCGCTCGATGAAGCCGTAGGCCTGGGCCTGGGTGGCGTCGATGCTGTCCCCGGTGAAGAACAGGTAACGCACCTTCTGCACCGGGAACAGTCGCTGCAGGTGGGCGCCGCCGCCCATGGCGCCACGGTCCACTTCCGGCAGGGCAAAGCGCGTGCAGTCGGCGGCCACGACGATGTCGGCGGCACCGGTGATGCCGATACCGCCGCCCAGCACGAAGCCGTGCACGGCGACGATCACCGGCACCGGGTTGCGGTGCACGGCCTTGAAGGTCTCGTAGTTGCCGGCGTTGACCTCGACGATGCGCTCGGGGTGGGCGTCCAGTTCCTTGATGTCGACGCCGGCACAGAAGCCGCGGCCCTCGGCGCGGATAACGATGACGCGCACCTCCGGGACGGCGCCCAGTGCCGTGATTTGCGCGGCCAGGGCGCGCCATTGCTGGCTGTCGAGGGCGTTGACCGGTGGTTTGTCGATGACCAGCTCGGCAATGCCCTGGTCGATCTGGGTGGTGAAGGCCGGGTTCATGAGCGTTCTCCGCTGTGGGCAAGTCTGTCGTTGGGGGTTGCCGAAGGTTCGGCCGGGCAGCGGGCGAGCAAGGTTTCCAGGCACTGGTTGGCCTCGGCGACGATGCCGTCGATGACCTCGCGGCAGCTCAGCAGCTCGCTGATCACCGCCGCCACCTGGCCGCTGGGCAGGATGCCGGCGTCCGGTTCGCCATCGACCATCGAGCGCTGCAGCAGCACCGGCTGGTTGGCGGCCATGACCACCTGCGACAGCGCCGCCGGGTCTTCGCGCAGGGCCCGGACGAACACCGTGCCCATGTGCGCCAGGCTCATGCCGGTCTGTTGCTTCCATTGCCAGGCACTCGCCAGGGCGATGCGCAGGCGACCGAACGGCCCGGCCTGCTCGAGGCGATTGATGAAGCGGTTCTCGATCATGCGGTGGCGCATGCCGTCCACCGCCGTGGTCACCCGCACCTGCTGCGGGTCGTCGACCTTGAGGTAGCGCGCCAGGGTGCTGGCCGGGGTCGGCGATTCGCGAGTCATGAGGAACCGCGTGCCCATGGCGATGCCACTGGCACCGGCGGCAAGTGCGGCGGCCAGGCCACGCCCGGTGGAATGCCCGCCCGCGGCGATCACCGGCACGCTTACCGCTGCCAGCACCTGCGGCAACAGGATCGAGCCCGGTACGCCACCGGTATGGCCACCACCCTCGCCCGCCTGCAAGGTGATCAGGTCGGCGCCGAGCTGCTGGGCCTTAAGCGCATGCTTGAGAGCGCCGACGGTGGGAATGCACAGCACCCCGGCCGCCTTGAAGCGGGCGATGGTCTGCGCATCCGGCCCGCGCCCGTAGCTGACGGCGCGCAGGCGATAACGGATGGCCAGGTCGACGCACTGCGCGGCGTTGTCCTGGAACATGTGGAAGTTGAGGCCGAAGTTGCTGCTGCCGGTGGCGTCGATCACCTTGCGGATCTCGCTCTCCAGCGCCTCGGCGGCAATCGTCGCGCCGGCCAGGAAGCCGAAGCCGCCGGCCTGGGTGGTGGCGATCACCAGGTTGGCATCGGAGACCCAGCCCATGGCCGTCTGCACCACCGGGTAACGGCAGCCCAGCGCCTCGGTCAGCGCGGTGTTCATCCAGCGGCTCACCGTTCGCCCCCTTCGGCGCGCAGCGCCTGCTTGTTGGCCTGGGCCATCCCTTTGGCATCAAAACCGCCGAGCTTGTCACCCGAAAGTAGCTCGTTGTGGGCATGGGCGAAATGGTGCCAGGCGAACGCAGCATCCATGGCCGTGCGCTTGCCTTGCAGGTCTTCAACGTGGTTGATCGCCTGCTTGGTCAGGGCCAGGCCCATGCGCGGCTGACGGGCGATGCTCGCCGCCAGGGCGTAGGTCACCTCCTGCAACTGGTCGCGCGGCACCACACGGTTGACCATGCCCATCTGGTAGGCACGGTCGGCGCTCATGCGCTCGCCACAGAACAGGAATTCCTTGGCGATGCGTGGGTTCAGCTCGTAGGGGTGGGCGAAGTACTCCACCCCCGGGATGCCCATGCGCACCACCGGGTCCTGGAAGAACGCATCGTCGCTGGCGACGATCAGGTCACACACCCATGCCAGCATCAGCCCACCGGCCACGCAGGCGCCATGGACCATGGCGATGGTCGGCTTGGGCAGCTCGCGCCAGCGTCGGCACATGCCCAGGTAGACTTCCTGCTCTCGGGCATACAGTTGCTCGCCACCGGGCTTGTTGGTGTGGTCCCACCACAGGTGCGCACGTTCGAACGGCTTGTTGATGTCGCGGCCGGGGGTGCCGATGTCGTGGCCTGCGGAAAAGTGCCGGCCCTCACCGCACAGCACGATGACCTTGACGCTGTCGTCGTCTACTGCCTGGCGCAAGGCCGCGTCCAGGGCGTAGGTCATCTGCGAGTTCTGCGCGTTGTTGAACGTCGGGCGATTGAGGGTGAGCGTGGCGATCCCGTCCGCCACGGCATACAGCACCGGGTCCTGGGTCTCGTACACGGCCACGTCCTCGCGGCTGACGAATTGGCTGTCGCTGCTGTGCATGTGCGAGTCCTCAGGCGGCGCGGATGCCAGGCGGGTTGCCTTTGATCGCGCTGGCACGCAGGCCATGGGGGTCGAGACGGCGGATCAGCGCCAGTTGCTCGGCATTCGGGTGCACGGTCTCGCGCAACTGCGCCGAGCGCAGCAACGGGAAGCCGGTCTTGTCCTGCACCTCATCGAAGCTCACGCCCGGGTGCAGGGTGCGCACCTGCACGGCGCGGCCTGGGCCGTCGAAGTCCAGGGTGCACAGGTCGGTGATGACATGGCGGATGTCCATCAGGTCGCGGCGTGCGCCCTCAGGCCAGCGCTCTGCCTTGAAACCGACGCCAGAGACCATGTCCACTTCGCCACTGACGAACACCCGGGTGCTGTGGTTGGGCACGAAGAACGAGTTCAGGTGGTTGATGCTGTTGCCCGGCAAGCCACGCACGCCGAGCATCGCGGTGCGCGGCTTGTGGTAGTCGCCGACGCAGGACAGGTTGGTCTGGCCCCAACGGTCGACCTGGGTCGGCCCGATCATGGCGTGGCGGCGGCCGCCCCAGACGCATTCGAATACCCGCTCGAACGACAGGTAGCCGCTGTAGCGTGGCGCCTGCTCGCCACGCGGGCCCAGTGGGATAGGCTCCTCGACCAGGAACGCCTCGCTGTCGGTCATCAGCAGCTCAGGGCTGTGGGTGAGCTTGGCTAGGCTGGCGCCCAAGCGCGGAATCACGCCCAGGCCCGAGGCAATGATCTCGCCATTGCCGCGCCAGGCTTCGGCGGCGGCGACGATCAGCAGTTCGGCAAGGGTGAATTCTTGGGTGGCTGTCATACAGGGAATCCTCAGAACACGGGAAGGGGCAAGGCGCCCATGCGCGCGGCGCCGCCGTTGTACGCCTGGTAGGCCTGTTCGCCGCCGGCCACGCAGGCCTCGACATAGCGTTGCCAGCCGCCCTCTTCCTGGGCGCTGGCGACATAGCCCTTGAGGTGCTCCAGGTCCCAGCCGTAGTCCGACGGGCAAGAGGTCGGGTGGGCACCGAGCGGAGCATGCACCACGCCGGTCACCAGGTAACGCTCGAAGGTGTTGCCGCGGGCCTGCTCGGCGTCGAGTTGCAGGCGCTCTTCCAGGCGCTCGCAAGAGACGAAACACTGCTTGGAGGCGCGGGCGAACAGGTGGTCGAAGTACGGATCAGGGCCGGTGACCAGGCAATTGCCCAGGCGGTCGGCGACGTTCACATGCAGAAACGCCACGTCCAGCTCCAGCGCCGGCATGGCCAGCAGCACCTCACCGTCGTCATAGGGCGAGCGCACGGTCTTCAGCGACGGGTTGAGCCGCGTCACATCGGTGCCCAGGCCACAACGGGTGGGCAGGAACGGCAGGCGCATGCCCGCCGCGCGCAGGCCCCACTGGAACATGCCCTCGTCCAGTTCCATCAGCTCCAGCTCGCCCGCCTCACGGGCCTTGCGGTAGTAGGGTTCAAGCGGGATAGCATCGAGGGTGACAAAGCCGAACACCAGCTTGCGCACCTTGCCGGCCGCACACAGCATGCCGACCTCCGGGCCGCCGTAGGCGACCACGGTCAGGTCCTTGACCGGCGAGCGGAGGATTTCCCGGACGATGGCCATCGGCTTGCGCCGCGGGCCCCAGCCACCAAAACCGATGGTCATGCCGTCGCGCAACTGGGCGACGGCATCGGCACTGGTCATTTGCTTGTTCATGCTCAACTGCTCCTTACTGGCGGCCGACCGAGAAGTCGTGGCCCCAGATACTCACGCGGGTGAACTCGAAGGCCAAGTGCTCGGCCCAGTCGACCTGCAGCCCGCCATAGCCGTACTCCAGGTCGAAGCCGGACGGTGTCTTCATGTAGAAACTGGTCATGCGGTCGTTCAGGTGCTGGCCGAGCGTTGCCGACAGCTGCCCGCCGTGGGCCTGCAGGCGGTCATGGGCGCGGCCGACCTCGGTCATCGAGTCCACCTCGACCATCACGTGGACGCAGCCGGACGGCACCGGGTACTCGGCCAGTGCCAGGCTGTGGTGGCGGGCATTGGCGCAGTGCAGGAAGTGGATACGCACCGGCGGCGCCGACGGGTCTGGGCGGAAGTTGAAGATGTCCGACAGGCCGAAGCCGAGCACGTCCTTGGCAAAAGCCAGGGTTGCATCGAAGTCCGGCGCCGGCAGCACGGTGTGGCCAAGGCCCATGTCACCGGTGACGAAACGCGGTACCCCTTGTGGCGAGATGAACGGCTGGCAGTCTGAGCGGTGGCCCCAGCTCAGCTCGTGCTGGTTGCCGGACGGGTCGCTGATGGTGACCAGCGCCTGCACGCCGCGCTGCTCGACTGCAGCACGGCTGCCGACCTGCCAGGACACGCCGCAGCGTTCCAGGTGCTGCAGGGCCTGGTCGAAGGCCAGCTCGCCGGGCAGTTCCCAACCACTGGCCAGGTAGCGCGGCGAATCGCCCTCGACCACCAGCATGCGGTAGGGCCGCTCGTCCATCTTCACGTACAGGCCGCCGCCGGGGGCTGCCTGCACCTGCATGCCGAGCACCTCTTCGGCATAGCGTTGCCACTGGCCAAGGTTTTCGATCTGCGCGACGAAGTAGCTCAAACCACGTATGTCGATCATGCCCATGTTCCTCCAGGCTCGATGGGTTGCCTGGCGAACATTGTGCAAAGCGCCCACGCCTTGCTCATCGTCCGTTGAGACTAAGCGCAATGCGTGGCGCAGCGGGCCCGCAGTGGGCTGAGCCTAGTCCGTTTCAATGATTCGCAGTGCGTGGCCCAGCCCTAGATTCGCGGTGTTGTCTCCCTGAACCCCGGGGCTGCGCTGCAGCCCCACCAGCCTAGAGATGCCCCCTATGGAGTTCGCTTTCACCGAGGAACAGTTGCTGATTCGCGACAGCGCCGAACGTTTCCTCGCCCAGGCCAGCGATTCACACGCGGTACGCGCGGGCATGAGCCGTGCTGCCGATTACGACCCCGAACTGTGGCGGCAGATTGGCCAGGAACTGTACTGGCCAGCGCTGCTGGTGCCCGAGGCCTACGGTGGCATGGGCCTGGGCTTCGTCGAACTGGCCGTGCTGCTGGAGCAATGCGGGCGCTTTCTGCTCGGCTCGCCACTGTTCACCACGACTTGCCTGGCCACCCCGGCCCTGCTGCTGGCCGACAACCCCGCGTTGCAAGCCCGCTGGCTGCCGGCCATCGCCAGCGGCCAGTTGCACGCCACCCTGGCCTGCCCACTGGAGGCCGCGCAGCTGCAGGCTGAAGTGCGCCCCGATGGCGACGGCTACCGCCTCGATGGCTGCCACACCCAGGTCGTCGATGGCGCCCAGGCCGACTTGCTGCTGATCGCCGCCCGCCGCCCGGGCAGTGCGGGTGAACACGGAATCAGCGTGTTCGCCGTACCGACCGACACGCCTGGCATGGTACGTACAACGTTACATACCCTCGACCAGACCCGCCGGCTGGCACGCATCGAGTTGCAACAGGTTCCTGTCAGCGAGGCCCAGCGAGTAAGCGCCATCGAC
This sequence comes from Pseudomonas pudica, assembly GCF_015680405.1. Classification (GTDB taxonomy): domain Bacteria; phylum Pseudomonadota; class Gammaproteobacteria; order Pseudomonadales; family Pseudomonadaceae; genus Aquipseudomonas; species Aquipseudomonas pudica. Next base: position 159,707 of record NZ_JADLJS010000002.1, on the reverse strand, counting down.
CAGGCCTGGCCCTTGCTGCAGGCCACTCAGCGTATCGCCGCCATTGGCCTGGCCGCCGAACAGCTCGGCGGTGCCCAGCAGGCGCTGGACCTGACCCTGGCCTACACCGCGGAACGTCACCAGTTCGGCCGCTCGGTGGCCAGCTTCCAGGCCATCAAGCACCGCTGCGCCGACATGATGCTGCACATCGAGTGCACCCGTTCGGCGGTGTGGTACGCCGCCTGCGTAGCCCGGGAATATCTGGCCGAAGATGGTGACCCGATGGTGCGCGGCGAACTGCTCGCCGCCGCAGCCACCGCCAAGGCCCATGCCAGCGAGACGTTCTTCCACTGTGCGGCCGAGTCCATCCAGTTGCACGGCGGGGTCGGTTTCACCTGGGAATACGACCCGCACCTGTACTTCAAACGCGCCAGGGCCAGCGAACAGCTGCTGGGCAACCCGGCCTGGCACCGTGAATGCCTGGCCACCGAACTGCTGGGAGCATGCGCATGAAGATCGGTTTCAGCAAATCAGACGAAGCATTCCGCCAGGAGGTCGCCGGCTGGTTGGCGGCGCACCTGCAGGGTGAATTTGCGCAACTGCGCTTTCGTGGTGGCCCTGGCGACGAACACAGCTTCCCTGCCGAGCGCAAAGCCTGGGAGCGGGAACTGGCGAGCGGTGGCTGGGTCGGGGTGGGCTGGCGAGCGGAAGACGGTGGGCGTGGCCTGAGCATCAGCCAGCAGGTGATCTTCCACGAGGAATATGCCCGCGCCGGCGGCCCCGGGCGCATGGGCCATATTGGCGAAGGGCTGGTCGGCCCTACCCTCGCCGCGTTCGGCACGCCCGAGCAACGCCAGCGCCTGCTGCCGGGCATTCTTCAGGGCCAAGCGTTCTGGTGCCAGGGCTATTCCGAGCCTGGCGCGGGCTCGGACCTGGCCAACGTCCAGACCCGCGCCCGCCTCGACGCCAGCGGCGAGCGCTGGCTGATCAGCGGGCAGAAGATCTGGACCTCGCTGGCCCATGAGGCCGACTGGTGCTTCGTGCTGGCTCGGACCGAGCCGGGCAGCGTCGGCCACCAGGGCCTGTCGTTCCTGTTGGTGCCCATGGATCAGGCGAACATCCGCGTGCAGCCGATCCAGCAGCTGACCGGCACCAGCGAGTTCAACGAGGTGTTCTTCGACCAGGCCGAAACTGCGGCAAACAACCTGGTCGGGCAGCCCGGTGAAGGCTGGAAGATCGCCATGGCCCTGCTGGGCTTCGAACGTGGCGTGTCGACCCTGGGCCAGCAGATGCAGTTCCATAACGAACTCGAGGAGGTGTTGCGCATCGCCCGCGCCAATGGCGCCGCCCGCGACCCGCTGCTGCGCCAGCGCCTGGCACGAGCCTGGTCGGGGCTCAAGGTGCTGCGTTACAACTCGCTGCGCATGCTCTCCGGGCCGCAGGACGGCAGCCTGGCGCGTGAAGCGATGATCTACAAGCTGGCCTGGTCGAACTGGCATGTCGAACTGGGCAAGCTGGCCATGGATGTGCTGGGGGATGCGGCCGAAGTGCTGGACAGCGCGCCTTACGGGTTGAGCCGGTTGCAATCGCTGTTCCTGTTTACCCGGGCTGACACGATCTATGGCGGCAGCAACGAGATCCAGCGCAATGTGATTGCCGAACGGGCACTGGGCATGCCGCGCGAGGTGAAGGGGCGCTGAAACCCTGGGGCCGCCTCGCGGCCCATCGCCGGCAAGCCAACTCCCACAGACACCGCACAGTATTCAAGACCTGTGGCGTTCCTGTGGCAGCCGGCTTGCCGGCGATGGGCTGCACAGCAGCCCCTTTGCAGTTAGCGAACGCGAATCTTCGGGTCCCCTGCCCCCCGCCGCATGGCCTGCAGAAAACCCTCCAGCGGCGCCGGCTCGGCAATCTGCGGGAGGGCATCCTTGTCGGGCCGCTGGGCCCAGAACGCATCCCACGACGGGAACAGCTCGTGGAAACTCCCGGCATATGGCTCGCGCCCCGGCCAGCGCATCTTCAAGCCACCTATCGGCGGCTTGTTCAGGTCAGTGGCGTACCAATAGCACGGCAACCGCCGGCGGAAGCACCAGCGCCCATCGATGCGCTCGTAATCGTCCCAGTACAGCATCTGCATGATCACCCACTCCGGCCCGGTCTCATGCTCGTTCTTCGAATAAACAACGCCCGTGGCGTGGTCGGCATCGCTGAATTCGATGATGTGCTGGCCCAGGTGGTGCGAGGTGCCGTGGAACTGCTTGCGCATGGTTTCGTCTAGCCAGGCCTTGAGGTGCGCACGGCCGAACTTGTCGCGGCCGACCCTCACGTCCTCGGCAAAACAATTGGCCATGGCGTCCATGTCGCGCATGTCCAAAGCCAGCGCGTACTTGCCTGCCAGTTGGCGGATCGCGTCCAGCGACTCCAGGCGGTCGATGCGCTGCAGCAGCGCGGTGCTTTCAAGGGCCGTCATTCCAGCACCGTGTACAGGTCCGAGCCGCGCCCGCCGTCCACCGCCAGGCTCGCCCCGGTCACGTACGAGGCCTCATCGCTGGCCAGGAACAGGATGGCATTGGCCAGTTCCTGCGGCAGGCCGACCCGGCGCATCGGGATGACCTTTTCGGTATTGGCCCGCGCCCTGGCGTCGCCAAGCATGCCCGCGGTCGCCGGGGTGTCCACCACCCCGGGGATAATCACGTTGCAGCGGATATTGTCCACCGCGCCTTCACTGGCCGCGGCCCGGCTGAAGTTGATCACCGCCGCCTTGGCGGCAGAGTAACCGGCCATCCAGGCGGTGCCGAAGAGGCCGCAGATCGAGGCGATGTTGACGATCGAGCCGCCCTTGCCCTTCATCAGCTGCATCGCTGTGCGCGTGCCCCAGAAGGTGCCATCCACGGTGGTGGCGAAGTTAGCATGCCAGTCGGCGGTGCTCATGCCGGCGATGCCGCCCCAGGTGTAAGCCATGGCGTTGTTGACCAGGATGTCGAGGCCACCGTGGCGCTGCGCGGTGGCTTGCAGTGCGGCAACATAGGCCTTTTCGTCACTGACGTCGGCCACCGCCACCTCGGCGCAGCCGCCGCGGGCGAGGATCTGCTCGCGCACCCCTTCCAGCGGCTCGCGGCGGCGCCCACACAGCACCACCAGGGCGCCTTCTTCGGCAAATCGCAGTGCGGTCGCCTCGCCTATGCCGGAGCCGGCCCCGGTGACAAAGGCGATCTTGCCTTGCAGACGTTTGCTCATCAGTCGCTCTCCTGTCAGATAAAGGCCATGCCGCCGTTGACGGCAATGTTCTGCCCGGTGATGAAGCTGGCATCATCACTGGCCAGGAACACCGCCACCCGGGCGATCTCGTCGGTTTCGCACATGCGCCCCAGCGGCACGTTCTTCAGCAGCGCCTGCATGTGATCATCAGGAATGCCAGCCATCATCGGCGTGTTGGTCGGGCCCGGTACCAGGGTATTGACGCGGATGCCCTGCGCCGCCAGTTCACGGGCGATCGAGCGGGTCAGGCCCATCACTGCGGCCTTCGAGGCGCAGTAGTGGCTCGGCCCTTCGCCGGTCAGCGCGGCGGTGCTCGACAGGTTGATCAGCACCCCCTGGCGCTTGCCCTTGAGCATGAGCCGGGCGCCTTCACGGCAGCACAGGAAGGTGCCGCCCAGGTTGACCCCGATCACCCGTGCCCAGCTGTCGTCCGGCGTGTCGAGGAAGGCATCGAGGGCGCCGACGCCAGCGTTGTTGACGACGATGTCCAGCCCACCGAAATGCGCTTCGACCTGGCCCATGGCATCGGCCACCGACGCGGCATCGGCGACGTTGCAGCCCAGCGCCAGGACCTGTTCGCCCAGGTCGGCAAGGCTGGCGGCAAGCGCAGCCTGGTTGAGGTCGACCGCCACCACCTTGGCCCCTTCGGTGACGAAGCGGCGCACGATGGCCTGGCCCATGCCCTGCCCGGCACCGGTGACGAAGGCCACCTTGTTCTGCAGTTTCATAGCGTTCTCCTTGGTTGACGCTTTTTGGTTTTCACCATCATTGGGCGCCAGCCGGTGCCGAACATCGTCCGATAGGACTAGCGCCATGCGCACCTCTTGGTCCGGATGGACGATGCCGGCACGCCCCGGGCGGGACAGGATCGACCCTCCCCCATCCGCGAACTGGAGAACCGGCATGAACCAACCCGTCGACCTGCCCTTGCCCACCGGCCATTACGCCACCCTGCCCAACGGCCTGCGCCTGCATTACCTGGACGAAGGCCAAGGCCCGGTGGTGCTGTGGCTGCACGGTAGCGGCCCGGGTGCCAGCGGTTTCAGCAACTTCAAGGGCAACTACCCGCAACTGGTAACGGCCGGCTATCGCAACATCCTGCTCGACCTTCCAGGCTTCGGCCGCTCGGACAAACCTGAAGATGTGCTTTACGAGCTGGATTTCTTTGTCGATTGCGTGGCCGCCTTGCTCGACCAGCTCGGCATCAGCAGCTGCACTCTGCTCGGTAACTCCCTGGGCGGCGCCATCGCCCTGGGCCTGGCCCTGCGCCGGCCACAGCTGGTGGAACGCCTGATCCTGCTGGCACCCGGTGGCGTCGAAGAGCGCGAAACCTACTTCCAGATGCCGGGCATCCAGCGCATGGTCGGGCTGTTCAATGCCGGCCCGATTGGCCTCGAGGAAATGCGCAGCATGATGCGCCTGCAGCTGTTCGATGACTCGATCCTGCCGGAAGAGCTGCTGCTGGAGCGGGTGGCTGTGGCGGTGACCCAGCCGAAGAACCTGTTCAGCACAATGTTGGTGCCGAACATGCGTGCGCGCCTGGGGGAGATCGAGTGCCCGATCCTCGGGTTCTGGGGCAGCAACGACAACTTCAACCCGGTCAGTGGCGCCCGGTACATCATCGATGGCGCACGCCAGGCACGGTTCATCGTGCTCAACCGTTGCGGGCACTGGGTACAGGTGGAACACCGCGAGCTATTCAACCGCAGCTGCCTGGAGTTCCTGCAGCACGGCTGACAAGGACAGGATTACGTTGTACGTGTGGGAGCCGCGCTTGCCGGCTCCCACAGAGGTCGCACAAGATTTCGCTCGTACTCAGCCAGCAGCGCGCTGGCTGTTGAGCTGGGCATCCCCCGGCTGCCCCAGTACACAGGAGGTCCCGCCGGGGGTATACATCATCGCCACGCAGCGGTTGCACGCCGTGCAGATCGAGTTGCGGCTCGCGCCACTGGCCAGCTTGTTCACGTAATCCGGCTCGGCAATCAACACCCGCCCCATGGCCACCAGGTCGAAGCCCTCGGCCATCACCTGTTCGATGCTGGCCAGGCTCTTGGCCCCGCCCAGGTAGGCCAGCGGCATTTTCACCGCCGCCCGCACCTTGCGCGCGTGTTCGAGCAGGTACAGCTCGCGAAACTCCACCACCGGGTCCATGCGCCGTTGCAGCGCCATCGCCAGGGCAATCACCGGGTTCTTCTGCTGCACGCGGTTTTCCTTGGGAAACGACGAGCCGAACATGGTGGTGATCGACTCGGCGTTCATCCCGGCGCTCAGTACCAGCAGGTGGGCGCCCTCCTGCTCCAGCATGCGGGCGATCTGTGCACCGTCCTCGGCACTGTTACCGGCGCGCACGCCCTCGGTGATGCTGTACTTGCACACCACCGCCAGGTCCTGGCCCACGGCATCCAGCACCGCCCGCAGCACCCGGCGCGGAAAGCGCAGGCGGTTTTCCAGGCTGCCGCCGTACTGGTCGCGGCGCTTGTTGTACAGCGGCGAGATGAACTGGCTGAGCAGGTAGCCGTGGCCCATGTGGATTTCCACAGCGTCGAAACCGGCTTCGCGGGCTAGCCGTGCACCTTGGGCAAAGTCGCGCACTACCTGCTCCATGTCAGCTTCGTTCATCGCCTGCTTGAGGAACATGCCGCTCATCATGCCGATCTTGTTGAACCCGCCACTGGCCGACAGCGGCCTGGGCGTGGAGCGCTCGCGGATGAAGGTGAAACAGCCGCCATGGGTAATCTGCGCGCTGGCCTTGCCGCCTTCGCGATGCACCGCATCGGTCAGGGCCTTGAAGTGCGGCAGGCTGTCACGTTCCAGGATCAGCTGGTTGGGCAGCGTGCGGCCGTCGCGGCTGACCGCGCAGTAGGCCACGGTAGTCAACGCAACGCCGCCACTGGCCAGGCCCGCGTGCAGCTTGGCCAGTTGCCGGGACGGCACGCCCTGGGCGCTCATGCCCTCGTTGGTGGCGGCCTTGATGAAGCGGTTTTTCAGGGTAAGCGGGCCAATGTTGACCGGGCTGAACGGCGATCGATCGGGGTTCTGGTGCATGTCAGGCCTCGTTCTGGTTTTACTGGGCTCAGAAGGTGTATTTGGCGTTGAACGACAGGTAGTCGCGGTCCGCCAGCAGGCGGCCCTGGGCGACGTCCGGGGAGCTCAGGTAGGCCACGTAGGTCAGGCCGACCTGGAAGTTGCCCAGGTACTTGAAGTCGCCGCCGACGGTCAGGCGCTTCTCGGCACGGCCCAGGCCCTGGTAGGCGCTGCCGTCGACGTTCTGCTGCCAGACCACGCGGGTGGTCAGGTCCAGGCCGTCGGCAATCGACGGGTAGTCCATGTAGGCGCCTACGCCCAGCAGGGTCGAGCCACGGCTCTGGGTCTTGGACTGGAAGTCGTCGAAGCGGCCATCGACGCCTGCACCGCCCCCGGTGATGACCAGGGTGTCGACGCCCTCGATGTACTGGTGCACCACTTCACCCATGAAGGTGGTCTGCTGGGCCAGCCAGCTCGGGCCGAGGATGTACGAGGCGTTGAGGTTGCCTTGCCAGATCTGCCCGGTGGTCGGTGCGCCATTGTTCAGGTACACCGAGGCGCCGTTGCGGTAGCTCAGGTCACCGGCGTACTGCACAGAATCGCCGACCTTGGAGCTGAAGCTCACCCCGGTCAGCTCGACATCCTCGAAGTAGCCCAGGCGGTAGGCCGGCGCCGCGCCGGTGTTGGCGCGTGCGCTGATGCGCGAGTTCGACGAGTACTGGGTCTGCCCGGTGAAGTCGAAGTACAGCGAGCCGACCCGCTCGTGGTAGCGGTAGTGGAACAGCCCCAGCTCGGTGTTCTCGGTGACCCGGTAGCGCACGCCCATGCCCCACTGGCCGCCGTCACGCGGCTTGACCTCGCCGGCATAGTTGACGCCGGTGAAACGCTTGTCCGGCAGGCTGTCGATGACCCCGGTATTGAGCCGGAAGAATTCCGCGCCCGGGCCGAAGTAGTCGCTGCCAAAGTAGTCGCCCACCGGGTTGAGCTGAGTCTTCTCCCACTCGTACTGGTAGAAGCCGACCAGCGCCAGGTCTTCGTTCAACGACCACGAGGCCGACACCTGGCCCACCGGCAGGTAGGCGTCCTTGGCCTCGGTGCCCGGCACGTTGAACTTGGTCGCGTCCACCGGTGCCTGGCCTTGGCTGATGTTGGCCCAGAACAGGCTCTCGCCCCAGGCCACCAGGTGGCGACCGGCCTTGAGCGACAGGTACTGGATTTCGCCCAGCGTGTAATTGCCGTACACGTAGGCATCGAGCAGGCGCGCCTTGCTGCCGCTCAGGCGACGGGTATCTTCGACGAAGCCGTCGGGGCGGCCGACCTTGTTCACCGTCAGCGGTGAGTCGTTGGCGTTGCGCTCGTGGTAGACATCGTCGTAGAAGTGGCTGCCACGGACCACAGCGCCGACATTGTCATGGCGCAGGCGCAGTTCGCCGAACAGGCTGAGACGGTTGGTGATCAGCGAACCGCGCTTGAAGTTACGCGTGCCGTCGTCATTGTTGATGTCGTTGAGGTATTGGTTGGCCTGCTTGGCGGTACGCATCGACGCCGTGTAGTTGACCGTGAGCGACGAGTCCAAGGTGGTGTCCTCGCCCAGCTCCAGGGTCGGCCCGGCATTCGCACTTGCGCTGGCCAGGCCGATGGCCACGGCCAGCCAGCAGCGCCGGGCCAGGCCCGTATTCGCGGTAGACATGCTGTTCTCCTTTGTTGTTATTGTTTTTCTCCGTGGGCGGAACATTCAGGCCTGGGCCACGGCATGCCTGAGGTCGTTCTTGGCGACCTTGTTCGACGGGTTCAGCGGCAACGCCGTGAAAAACCGCACCTGGCGCGGCACCTTGTAGTTGGCCATGCGCTCGCGGCTCCAGCCGATCAGCGCCTGCTCATCGAGCTGTTGCCCCTCGCGCAGCACCACGCAGGCGCAACCCACCTCCCCCATGCGTGCATCGGCAATGCCGATCACCGCCACCTGGGCAATGGCCGGGTGGGCCAGCAGTGCCGCTTCGATTTCCGCCGGGTAGCAGTTGAAGCCGCCGACGATGTACATATCCTTTAGGCGGTCGGTGATGGCCAGGTTGCCTTGCGGGTCCAGGCGCCCGACATCGCCGGTGTGCAACCAGCCTTCGGCGTCGATCGCCTCAGCGGTGGCGTCCGGGTCCTGGAAGTAGCCCTGCATGACGTGGAAGCCGCGCAGGCAGATTTCCCCGGTTTCACCCTCGGCCACGGCCCGGTTGGCGGCATCGCGGATGCTCACTTCGGTGCCCGGCAACGGCCGCCCGCTGGTGCTGGCAATCACCTCGGCCGGCGCCTTTGGGTCGCACAGGGTGGCCAGGCCACCGCATTCGGTCAGGCCATAGGCGGTGGTCACCACGCTGAAGCCCAGCTCGCTGCGCATGCGTTCGATCAGGCTGGGCGGGATGCTCGCCGAGCCGGTCACGGCAACGCGCAGGCTGGACAAGTCGGTTTCAGCCAGGCGCGGGTGGGCCAGCAGCGACAAGTACAGGGTCGGCGCGCCGGGTAGCACGCTGATGCGCTCGCGGGCGATGCGCTGGAACACTGCCTCGGCATCGAACACCGCGTGCGGCAGAATGGTCGCCCCGGCGATCAGGCAGGTCAGCCAGCCGGCCTTGTAGCCAAAGGCATGGAAGAACGGGTTGACGATCAGGTAACGGTCGCCCGGCACCAGCCCCAGGACCCGCACATACTCGGCAAAAGCCCGCAGGTTCTGGCCATGGGCGCTCATCACGCCCTTGGGCTTGCCGGTGGTACCCGAGGTGAACAGCAGGTCGCAGATCGCCTCCGGCTGGATGCTCAGGGCGCGGCGCCTGGCTGTCAGCCGCTCGATGGTCGCGGCGCCGAGCAGAAAGCGCTCATGGCTCAGGTCCTGGGCGACGGCGGCCTGGTCGCAGGCGAAGATCACCTGGTGCTCCAGGGTCGCTGGGCGATGGGGTGCGAGCAGCGCCGGGTAGTCGACGTCGAGGAAGCGCTGTTGCACGAACAGCACCCGGCAGCCACTACGGGCCAGCACATCGGCGGCTTCGGCACCTTTCATGCGGGTGTTGACCGGTACCAGTACCGCGCCGGCGCAGTGGATGCCCAGCGCGGCAAGGATCCACTCGCGGCTGTTGGGCGCCCACAGGCCGACCCGGTCGCCCGGCTGGATGCCCAGCGCCATTAGCCCGCGGGTCACCTGCAACACCTGCTCTGGCAGGTCGGCGTAATCCAGGCATTCGCCATGCTCCTCGATGGCGACATGGCCGGCAAAGCGTTGCGCGCTGTCGAACAGAAGGCGGGCGATGGTGGCCGGCGCAGCGGCCGGCTCGTGGGTGGTAGCGGAGTTCGGGTTCATGCAAGGCTCACTCATCGGCATCACTCGGGAAAGCGGATACGCAGCACCGGGCTGGTGGGCACGGCCTGGCACGCCAGGATCCAGCCTTCGGCCAGCTCGTCGGCATCCAGGGCGTCGTTGTGCAGTAGCTCGACCGCGCCGCTCTCCAGGGTGCACATGCACGAGGCGCAACCGCCCACGCGGCAGGCGCTGGGCGGGTCGAGGCCGGCGCGCTGCATGGCATCGAGCAGGGTCTCGCCGCTGGCGCAGTCCAGGGCGTGGTCCTCGCCGTCCAGGCGCACCGCCAGCTTCGCGGCCATCGCCGCCTCGCTGTGGCTGGCCTGGGGCAGCTCGCCTTCGCCCGGCAGCGAAACGAAACGCTCCACCTGCACGCGGGCGCTGGGCATGCCGAGGCTGGCCAGGGCTTGTACGGCGGCATCCATGAACGGCCCCGGGCCACAGATGAACGCCTGGGCATCGACCATCGGCCGGGCCAGCTCGGCCAGTTGCGCCACGGCCGGCACGCCCTGCACCGAGTCCAGCCAGTGCACCACCTGCAGGCGCTGCGGGTGAACCGCCGCGAGAAAGCGCAACTCGTCGCGGAAGATCACCGACTGTTCGTCGCGGTTGGCATAGATCAGCAGGATGCGCCCCTGCCCGGCCAGCAACGCCGAGCGCAGGATCGACAGCACCGGCGTGACGCCGCTGCCGCCTCCAAACAGCAGCAGGTCGCCTTGCAGGTCGCGGGGCACAAACACCCCGGCCGGCGGCAGCACCTGCAGGGTCTGGCCTTCCTGCAGCTCTTCGCACAACCAGTTCGAGGCGCGCCCGTCACGCACCCGCTTCACGGTCACCCGCAGCGGCTCGTCGAGCAGCGGCGTGCTCGACAGCGAATAGCAGCGTGGCAGCCAGCCACCTTCATAAGGCACGCGCAGGGTCAGGAACTGGCCGGGTTTGTAGTGAAAACGCTCGGCCAGCGACGCGGGCACATCGAACACCAGCGACCGGGCATCGGCGGTTTCCTCGATCACCCGCGCCACACGCAAGGCAAGATAGTCATTCATGGTTCAGGTACTCGCTGTCACCTGGCTCAGACGAACGGGTCCGGGTTGGGCAGGCCCAGCTGCACCGCGCCGAAGCTGCGCCCGTAGGCCATGAAGTTGTTTGCGATGTGCCCGCGCGCCTGGTGCAGGTCGCGGAACAGCCGCGCCACCGGGTTGCTGTTGTAAAGGCCCGACGCTGCCATGCTGCGCAACAAGTCGCTGATGCGTTCGGCACAGATGTTGGTCACGTAGGAGGACTGGTAGCGGTACAGCAGGCGCGTTTCGGTGTCCGGGTACTCGCCGGCGCGGGCCAGTTGCATCAGGTGCTCGTAGTTGCGTTCGAGCACAAGCTTCAGGCTGTCGACGGTGATCACTGCCTCGGCCACCGCCGTTTGCGCGACCGGGTCATCGGCGGTGCGCGCACCGTGCTTGCCGATATGCCGGGCGGCGTTTTCGCGGAAGGTATCGATCGCCCCTTGCAGGGCGCCGATAGCCGAGGTCGAGACCGCACGGGAGAACACCTGGGCGAACGGGATCGCGTAGATCGGGTTGGTGTTCACCAGGCGCCCCGGGGTCGCCTCGATCTGCCAGTTGTTGGTGCGCTGCACGCGATGGGCCGGAACGAAGGCATCCTCCACCACGATGTCGTGGCTGCCGGTGCCGCGCAGGCCGAGCACATCCCAGTTGGGCTCGATGCGGTAGTCGGCGCGCGGCAGCAGAAAGGTGCCGTGCTCGCTGGCAAAGTCACCATCGGCCGGCAGGATGCCGCCAAGCAGCACCCACTGGCAGTGCTCGCTGCCACTGGAGAAACCCCACCGCCCACTGATGCGGTAGCCGCCCGGCACCACGCTGACCTTGGCTGCCGGCATGTAGGTCGAGGAAATCAACGCACCGTGGTCCTGCTCCCAGACCTCGCGCTGCGCCTCGACCGGGTAGCGCGCCACCTGCCACGGGTGCACGCCCATCACGCCATAGACCCAAGCGGTCGACATGCAGCCTTCACCAAGGGTCATCTGGATCTCGAAGAAGGTTCGCGGGTCCACTTCATAGCCGCCAAAGGCGCGCGGTTGCAGGGCGCGCAGCAGGCCGGCCGACTGCAGTTCGGCAATGGTCTGGTCGGGGATGCGCAGGTCGCGCTCGGCCTGCGCCGCACGTTCCTTGAGCTGCGGCACCATGCGCCGCGCCCGTTCGATCAGTTCGACTTCTTCCTGGGTCTTTTCTCGCAAGCTGTACATCACTGGTCTCTCCCGGTCTCGCTGCGCCACTGCGCGAGCTGGGATCGATCATCGGTGTGGCCAGGCAATCGATCATCGTCAAAGCGGACTAGTGCCGGCGCGCCCTGGGCGCTAGTCCGTTGAGACGATGCCGGTGGCCGCCGGCGTGACCATAGTCGGTGCCATCGACAGCCCTGATGAGGAGAGACCGTCATGAGCATCCTGCAGCGATTCCGCCTCGATGGCGGCGTGGCAATCGTCACCGGCAGCGGCCGGGGCATCGGCCGTGCCATTGCCCTGGCCTATGCCGAAGCCGGTGCCGATGTGGTGTGCGCTGCCCGTTCGTTGGACGATGTCCAGGCGGTGGCCGAGGAAGTGCGTGCGCTGGGCCGCAACGGCCTGGCCTTCGCCTGCGATGTCAACGACGCCGAGCAGCGCCAGGCGTTGGTGCGCCAGAGCCACGAGCACCTCGGGCGCATCACCCACCTGGTCAACAATGTCGGTGGCGGTGGCCCCAACGACCCGCTGGGCCTGAGCCCGGAGCAGTTCGACGAGATCCTGCGCTTCAACGTGTCCAGCGCCTACGCGTTCTGCCAGCTGTGCGTGCCTCTGATGCGCGACGCGGGTGGCGGCAACATCGTCAACATCAGCTCCGTGGCAGCGCGCTACTCCCAGCGCCACTTCAGCGCCTACGGCACGGCCAAGGCGGCGCTCAGCCACCTGACCCGCCTGCTGGCCCAGGACTTCGCGCCGCAGGTGCGGGTCAACGCGGTGGCGCCTGGCCCTACCCTCACCGCCGCGCTGAACAGCGTGATGCCGGCCGCCATGCGCCAGGCCATGGAGGCCAACACCCCGCTCAAGTGCCTGGGCAGCCCCGAAGACATCGCCGCCGCCGCACTGTACCTGGCCTCGCCGGCTTCGGCCTGGGTCACCGGCAAGATCATCGATGTCGACGGCGGTGCCGACTCCAGCGTCTGGGTTGGCTGACACACCGCTTCCTCAGCCGGCCTCCCCTTTGCTCGGGCCGGCTTTTTTTATTCCCGAAAGCAGCTGCCCCTTGAAACGCTGCCCCTTGAAATGAAATGAGAGCCCAGCCATGGATGCCCATCTGATCACCGCGCTCGGCGACGAGCTGTTCGCTGCCCTGCGTGGCCGCCATACCCTGCAACCGCTGACCAGCCGCTACCCTGACCTGACCCTCGACCAGGCCTACCGCATCTCGCTGGCCTTCCTGCAGCGCCGCGAGGCCTTGGGCGAGCGGGTGGTCGGCAAGAAGATCGGCGTGACCAGCCGCGCCGTGCAGGAAATGCTCGACGTGCACCAGCCGGATTTCGGCTTTCTCACCGACGCCATGCAGGTCGCGGACGGCGGCGATGTCAGCCTGGCCCGGCACCAGTTGATCCAGCCGCGTGCCGAAGGCGAGATCGCTTTCATCCTCGGCGAAGACCTGCACGGCCCCGGCATCTCCGCCGAGGACGTGCTCGCCGCGACCCAGTCGGTGATGCCGTGCTTCGAGATCGTCGACTCGCGCATCGACAACTGGCAGATCCGCATTCAGGACACTGTGGCCGACAACGCCTCGTGCGGCGTGTTCGCCCTCGGCACGCAACGCCTCGACCCGCGCACGCTGGACCTGGCCAAGGTGCAGATGCAGCTGCTGAAGAATGGCCAGCCGGCCGGCGGCGGCCTGGGTTCGGCGGTACAAGGCCACCCCTGCGCGGCGGTGGCCTGGCTTGCCAACACCCTGGGCGAACTGGGCATCCCGTTCCGCCGTGGCGAAATCATTCTTTCCGGCGCCCTGGCGCCACTGGTACCGGTGGCCGCCGGCGACCGTATCAGCCTGAGCATGAGCGGGTTGGGCCAGTCCAGCCTGCGCTTCGTGCCCTGACCTTTGCGTGGAGCGTTTAAAATGAAGAAAATCCGATGTGCGTTGATCGGGCCGGGCAACATCGGCACCGACCTGCTGTACAAACTCAAGCGCAGCGAGGTGCTGGAGCCGGTCTGGATGGTCGGCATCGATGCCAGCTCCGAAGGCCTTGCACGGGCCCGCGAGCTGGGCCTGAAAACCACCGCCGACGGCGTCGACGGCCTGTTGCCGCACGTGCTGGAAGACAACATCCAGATCGCCTTTGACGCCACCTCGGCCTACGTGCATGCGCAGAACAGCCAGAAGCTCAACGCGCTCGGCGTGCTGATGATCGACCTCACGCCGGCGGCCATCGGCCCCTACTGCGTGCCGCCGGTCAACCTCAAGGCCAATCTCGGGCTGGGGGTGATGAACGTCAACATGGTCACCTGCGGTGGCCAGGCGACCATCCCGCTGGTCGCGGCGGTGACCAGCGTGCAGCCGGTGGCATATGCCGAGATCATCGCCACCGCCGCGTCTAAATCGGTGGGCCCGGGTACGCGCAAGAACATCGACGAATTCACCCGCACCACCGCCAGTGCCGTGGAACAGGTCGGCGGCGCCCGTCAAGGCAAGGCGATCATCATCATCAACCCGGCCGAGCCGCCGCTGATCATGCGTGACACCGTGCACTGCCTGACCGACGACGAGCCGGACCAGCCAGCGATCCGCGCCGCGATCGAGGCCATGATCGAACAGGTGCAGCGCTACGTGCCGGGCTACCGGCTGGTCAACGGCCCGGTGTTCGACGGCAAGCGCGTATCGATCTTCATGGAGGTGGAGGGCCTGGGTGACTACCTGCCGCGCTATGCCGGCAACCTCGACATCATGACGGCGGCAGCGGCGCGTACCGCCGAGCTGTACGCCGAAGAAATCCTCAAGGGCGAGCTGACGCTGCGCCCTGCCCCCACTGCCCTGGCCTAAGGAGCCGACCATGGACCTCAACGGCAAACGCATTACCGTACATGACATGTGCCTGCGCGACGGCATGCACCCCAAGCGCCACCAGATCAGCCTCGATGAAATGCAGCGCATCGCCTGCGGCCTGGATGCCGCCGGCGTGCCGCTGATCGAAGTCACCCACGGCGATGGCCTGGGCGGCAGCTCGGTCAACTACGGCTTCCCAGCGCACAGTGACGAGGCCTACCTGTCGGCGGTGATTCCGCTGATGAAGCAGGCCAAGGTCTCGGCGTTGCTGCTGCCAGGCATCGGCACGGTCGAGCACCTGAAGATGGCCCACGGCCTGGGCGTGAGTACCTTGCGGGTGGCCACCCACTGTACCGAGGCCGATGTCAGCGAACAGCACATCGCCCACGCCCGCCACCTGGGCATGGACACCGTGGGCTTCCTGATGATGGCGCACATGAACAGCCCCGAAGGCCTGGCTACCCAGGGCAAGTTGATGGAAAGCTACGGCGCCAACTGTATCTACCTGACCGATTCGGCGGGCTACCTGCTGCCGCACCAGGTCAGCGAGCGGGTGGCGGCGATGCGTGCCGCGCTGCGCCCGGAGACCGAGATTGGCTTCCATGGCCATCACAACCTGTCGATGGGCGTGGCCAACTCGATTGCCGCGATCGCCGCGGGCGCCAACCGTATCGACGCGGCCTGCGCGGGGTTGGGTGCCGGTGCCGGCAACACGCCGATGGAGGTGCTGGTGGCGGTGTGCAAGCGCATGGGGATCGAGACCGGGGTGGATGTGTTCGCCATTCAGGACGTGGCCGAGGACCTGGTGGTACCGATCATGGACTTCCCCATCCGCAGTGACCGCGATGCACTGACCATGGGTTATGCCGGGGTGTATGGCTCGTTCCTGCTGTTTGCCAAGCGTGCAGAGCAGAAGTATGGCGTGTCGGCGCGAGAGATCCTGGTGGAAATGGGCCGGCGCGGGATGGTTGGCGGCCAGGAAGACATGATTGAAGATACGGCGATGACCCTGGCCAAGCGCCGAGCCTGAGGCTAAGCGGAGTATGGCACCGGCGAAGCCGGTGCCAGCCTCAGCGCCAATCGGCGACGATCCCGTGCTCCAGCGCCAAGGCCTGCGCCGCCACGGTCCGCCTTTGGTACTGCGGAGCCTGCGGGTCAGTGGCCAGCCACAACATCACCGCCGCCGGCACTTCGGGTGGAGCGCTACCTGCGCGCAGGGCAATCACCCCCTTCTCGCCGATGGTCACCTTCAGCGCCTCGGTGGTCACCACACCTGGGTTCAGGGTATAGGCACGAATCCCCTGCTCGCCCAGTTCGGTCGACAGAATGCCCGACAGCCGCGACACCGCCGCCTTGCCGGCGCCATAGGCATAACCCCAGCCGCCCTTGTCCGCCGCCACCGGTGGATCGCTCTCGCCGGCGCCTGAGGTGACGTTGATCACCACCCCTCCGCCCTGCCCGAGCATCCGCTGCACCACCGCCTGGGTCAACAGCAAGGGCGTGAGGATATAGCCCTTGAACATCCGTTCCAGGGTGTCCGGCTGCAGCGCCAGGAAAGTCGAGTTGAGGTCATTGCCCTGGTAGATGGCATTGTTCACCAGCACATCGATACGCCCGTATTCGGACAGCACGGCCGCACAGGCCTGCTCGGCCGTGGCACTGTCGAGCAGGTCCATCGGCACCACCAGGGCGCGTGCGCCCAGCGCCCGGATTGCCTCGGCAGTACCATTGAGGCTGCCGGACAGCGGTGCCCCCGCTGCATCGCGCAGGGCGTGCTGATGTTGCTCGCCCTCCTCCAGCGTGCGTGCGCTGATCGCCACATCGTAACCGGCACGGGCAAACGCCAGCGCCGCCGAACGGCCGATGCCACGGCTGGCACCGGTAATGAAGGCCACTTTGTTCATGGGTGATCCTTGTCAGAAACGCGGCGCACGCACCATCGCGTCCATACCGCCGTCGATGAATACCACGCTGCCATGGACGAACCGCGCCTGCTCGGACTGCAGGAACGTCACCAGCGCAGCGATCTCTTCCGGGCGCCCGGCACGCCCCAGCGGCGCGACGAACTCGCGCACCGCCTTGCCGAAACGCGCATCCTCCAGCGACGCCTGATGCAACGGGGTCTGCACCGCGCCGGGCGCCACCACGTTCAGGCGCATGCCACGCTGGCCCCAGCCCGATGCCAGGCTTCGTGCATGGTGGGTGATGGCATATTTGGAACAGGCGTAGGCCAGATGGGGCTGGCCAAGGTCATTGGCCAGGTCCAGCGCCCGTGTTTCGTCGCCTTCAAGCATGGCGCCGGTCATCGGCTGCTGCTCGGCGCCAGGCTGGGTGGCGGCCACCGAGCCGATCACCAGCGCAGCCGGGTTGCGACCGCGAGCCAGGGCACCTTGCAGGCCTTCGAGCAACTGGCTCACGCCAAAGTAGTTGACCGCCAGGATCAACCCGCAGGACGGCGCGGTCACGCCGACCCCGGCGCAACAGACCAGGCCGTCAAGCACCCCGCCGCTGCGTTCGAGCACCCCGGCAATCGCCGCCGCGCGCCCTTGCTCGGTAGAAAGGTCGGCCACCACCTCGGCATCGGCACGGTCGATACCGATGACTTCATTACCCGCCGCACGCAACGCCGCGGCGACGGCGGCACCAATACCCGAGGCACTGCCGCTGATAGCTGTAACAGACATGATCGATCTCCAGGATAGGTCGGTACAGTATCGGCAGAAGGCCAGCGCGCCAGCATCGTCCTTGCGGACTACGGCTGGCGCCCTGGATGCGCCTCAGGCGCGGCGCGCCACGGCCAGCTGCGGCAGCGGCACCTTGAGGCGCTCGGGTGCCTTCAGCGCTACCTTGGGCTTGCCAAGGGCGACCACGCTGTTGAGCAGGATGCGCACCAGCTCGGTCTGCCGACGCACCCCGGTCTTGGAGAAGATCGAGCGCAAGTGCGCCCGCGCGGTATTGCGGCGGATGTTCAGTTCCTCGGCAGCCTCCTCCAGCGACAGGCCGTTGGCCAGTTCCATGGCCAGCGCGGTTTCGGCGCGGGTCAGGTTGAAGAGTTGCTTGGTTACCACCTCGCTGGCCAGCGACTTGCTGGCCGCATCACGGATGTACACCAGCGCCGCCGGCTTGCCGCGTTCATCGGCCCAGTCCAGCGAGGGGATCGACTCGACCACAAGGCCCAGATTGACCAGGCCCGAGGGGCGGGTCACCGACATCGCTTCGGCGCCCTTGGGCGCATCCGGGGAAAATGCGGCGCGAATCAGCCGCTGCAGTTCGCGGTTGTCGCTGGGGTAGGTCGCCTCCAACCGCCCGCCCACCAGCTTCAGGCCGTCGGCGCTGGCGAGAATCTCCTGGGCCACCGGGTTGACCCGCAGCACGCTGCCGCTCTCGTCCAGCACCAGGGTGGCCACCGACAGGCGGCTGATGGCCTGGGAATAGAGCTCGCTGAGCGATTCGCTGCGGTCGAGCAGGTTGTGCACCTGCAGGGCCCGGCGCAGGTGCGGCAGGAACATCCCGCACAGGGCGCGCTCATCGGCAGAGAAGTTCGGTTCACGCCTGGATCGGGTGATGCGAAAGCGCAGCTTGCCGCCGTCGGGCGTGGAAATGTCGGCGCCCATCACGTGGTATACATCCTGCTGGCTGCAGAACATCTTGAAATAGGCGCTGCGCTCCCACTCGGCCGGGGTCATGACGTCGTCGACCGTGAACACATGGTCCGGTGGCTGGTTGGTGAAGGGCGTGTTGGTTTGCGGGTAGGTCATGTAGCTGACGTCCCCGGCACCTTCGATGTCGCCGGAAATGATCATCACGCCCATGTCCGGCTGGTCCGGCACACGCAGGATCAAGGTTGCGTAGTTGGCGGCATACAGAGTGCGGAAGCTGGTCAGCGCACGGGCCATCAGCTTGGGGTCGAGGGCGCCTTCATAGACTTCACCGACCAGGCGATCGAAGGTTGCCAGGTCGCAGCCGAGTCCGGCCAGCGCATCATGGGTCAAGACAGCTTTTTCCACAGTCTTCTCCTCGCTCGGGCAGGCATTGGCCTCCCCTTCTTATTTTTATTTGGCGATGTGGCCGCGGCACAGTCTCGCTGGCCGCCCTGGCGCCGACAATAGGGCGCCAGGGTTTATTTTTTATTACCGGATGTCTCCTGCGCTTTCGCCCACCAGCACCGGCCTGGTTGCCGCCTGCCGGGCGACCAACGGTCGCCCGCGGTTGAACCAGGCCGCCAGCGCGGGGAGGAGGAAGATCGCCCCCAGCACGTTGACCAGGAACATGAACGACAGCAGCACGCCCATGTCGGCCTGGAACTTCAACGGTGCGAACCCCCAGGTACACACGCCGATCGACATGGTCAGGGCGGTGAACACCGCCGCGGTGCCGCGCTGGCACATGGCCAGGTAGAACGCCTCGCGCAGGTCCGCGCCGGCGGCCATCTCATGCTGGATGCGCTCGTACAGGTAGATGCCATAGTCCACGCCGACCCCGACACCCAGGGCCATCACCGGCAAGGTGGCGACTTTGAGGCCGATACCGAGCATCGCCATCAGCGCGTTGCACAGGATGGCCACGATGGCCAGGGGCACGAGGATGCACAGCACTGCCCGCAGCGAGAAGAAGCTCAGCCAGCAGAACAGCGTTACCGAGCCGAACAGCGCCGCCAGCATGGTCACTTCTGCACGTTTGACCGCCTCGTTGGAGGCCGCCATGACCCCGACGTTGCCACCGGCCAGCAGGAAGTCGACCTTCGGCGTGCGCACATCGGCGATGATCCGCCGCGCTTCACCGATGGCGTGGCTGATCGTGGCGCCTTCGTGGTCGGCAAGAAACACCAGGATCTGCATCTGCTGGCAGCCTTCGGTGACCAGCCCGTCGTCCGGCATGTAGGCCCGCGCCCCCTGGCTCAGGCCGCGTGCCGAACCCGGGATGGCCGCCCAGCGCGGGTTGCCTTCGTTGTTGCCGGCGATCACCCGCTTGCCCATGCCGGCCACGCTCTGCACCGACTGCACGCCACTGACCGCACGCATGCGGAAGTCGAAGGCCTCGACCGCGCGCATCACTTCTGGCGACAGGCAGCCTTCCTCCACGCCCTTGACCTCGACGAACACGGACAGCACATCGAGGCCGATCGAGTAACTGCCGATGATCCGCGCATTGTCCTGGTTGTAGCGCGAGTCACCGCGCAGCTCTGGTGCCCCGGCGCCGATATCGCCCACTGCCAGCTCGCGAGCCTTCCAGACACCGCCCACCAGCAGGGCCAGGCTCACGGCGAACACCACCAGCGCCGGGCCCGGCTCGGCCAGCGCCGACAGCCGCCACCACAAACGATGGCGGCCGGCCTCGCTGGCCTGGGCCTTCTGCAGCGTGGCAGGCTCCAAGCGCAGCCAGGACAGGATGATCGGCAACATCAGCTTGTTGGTAATGATCATCAGCATCACCCCGATACAGGCGGTGACCCCCAGTTCATGCACGATGGGGATGTCGATCAGCATGATCACGGCAAACCCCAGGGCGTTCATCAGCAAGGCCAGCGAACCGGGGATGAAGATCTTGCAGAACGCCGATTGCGCCGCCTGCCGGGCACTGGCCCCTGCCACCACATCCTGCTTCCAGGCATTGGTCATCTGCACGGCATGGGACACGCCGATGGAGAAGATCAGGAACGGCACCAGGATCGACATCGGGTCGATGCCCAGCCCCAGCAGCGGCAACAGGCCCAGCAGCCACACCACCGGCAGCAGCGCCACCACCAGTGCGACCAAGGTCAGGCGCCAGGAACGGGCATACAGCCACAGCAGCAGCGCGGTGATGGCGAAGGCAATGACGAAAAAACCGATCACGGTGTTCAGGCCTTCGACCACATCGCCGACCAGCTTGGCAAAACCGACCACGCTGATTTCGATGTCGTCGCTGGCGTATTTCTGGCGCAAGGCCTCGAGCCGTCTGGCGACTTCGACATAGTCGACCGCCTTTCCGGTCCGCGGGTCGATGTCCTGCAGGTCGGCACGCACCATCGCCGACTTCAGGTCGTTGGCGATCAGCCGGCCGATCTGCCCGGAGGCTGCGGCGTTGCTGCGTACCTGGGCGAGGTCGACGGCGCTGCCACTGAAGCGTGGCGGCACCACCACATCGCCGTAGAAGCCTTCTTCGGTGATCTCGATGTAGCGCACGTTGGCAGTGAACAGCGAGGTGACGCTGGCCCGGTTGACCCCGGAAATGAAGAACACGTCATCGGTGACCTTGCGCAGGGTGTCGAGGAATTGCGCGTTGTACAGGTCGCCCTCGCCTTTCCAGCGCACGCTGACGAGCAAACGGTTGGCACCGGTGAAGTACTGGCTGAAACGCAGGAAATTGACCATGTAGTCATGTCGTACCGGGATCTGCTTGTTGAACCCCGGGTCCAGCTGGGTATGGGTTGCGCTGTAGCCCAGGCCCAGGGTCAACAGCACGAACAGCAACAGCAGGCCTTTGCGCCCGTTCATCAACGCCTGGGCCGTGGCCTCGACACAGCGCGCGGTTCGGGAGTCAGCTCTTTTCATGGTTTGCCTCTCATTCGGCCAGCGCGACTTCGGGGCGCATGGGGATAGTCGGCCGGGGGCGATCGGGAAACATCGTCCAAATGGCCTAAGGTTTGCCTCGATCGACCTGTCGCCTTCAGGCGCGGCGTAGGCATGCCCCACAGGTAAATTGCACGACTGGACGCCGAGATAATCCTGTGGGAGCGGCTTTAGCGGCGAACACCGGCAAAGCCGGTGCCATCCAGCGCCCGGCTTCAACGCTGGTACAGGATCACCAGGTCGTTGATCACCGACGGTCGCTCCTGGCCGACCACATGGGTATTGATCTCCAGGGTCAGCTGCGTGCCGCGCTGGTTCAGCTCGACCGCCTTGAGCCGGGCCCGGGCATGGATGCGCGAGCCGGCCGGCACCGGCGCGGGGAAGCGCAAGCGGTCGGAGCCGTAGTTGATCTGCGTGGTGAAGCCGGTGATCTCGAAGCCCAGCGCCAGCTTCAGCCGCGATTGCAGCACCTGTACCAGCGCGCCATGGGCGATGGTGCCGCCAAACGGGCTGTTGCGCCGGGCCCGCTCAGGGTCGGTGTGGATCCAGTAGTCATCACCAGAGAGTTCGGCAAAGGCATCGATCAGCGCCTGGTCCACCAGCAGGCTGTTGCTCCAGTCGCTGTACTGCTCGCTGACCAGCGCCTGCAGCGCGGCCTGGTCCTGGCAGTCGACCTTCAGGCGGTTGTCGGACGCCTCGACAGGCGCTACCGCCTCGACCACCGGCGGCGTTTCCAGCGCTGCGGTGTCCTGCTCAAGGCTGGTGAAGCGCAGCAGCCGGGTACCCTTGGCATCGACCTCGGCAAACACCGGTTGCAACGGCATGCCGACGCTGATCTGGCCTTCCTCCAGGCCCACCAGGGTGGTGTTGATCCGCACCCCTTCGGCCAACTCGACTACCGCCAGCTTCTGAGGCATTTCATCGATGAAGTCCGGCAGCGTCGGAATGCGCGTCAAGGTGTAGCTGTACAACGTCGCCTGGCCGCTCACTTCACGCCACGCCGGGTCCGGCGCCAGGCAGGCCGGGCAATGCCGACGCGGGTAGAACAGCCACTGGGCACAGGCGCCACACTGCTGGATCAGCAGGCGACGGGCCTTGAGCCCTTCCCAGAACGGCGCGGAGATCTCGGTCGCCACGGGCATCGGTTTGTTGTTAGACATGATCGTCATGCTCCCTGAAGAATCAATGCGCCCTGCTCGCTCATCACGCCGCCGGTACCGGAGACGTAGACGCTGTCGCAGCGCTGCAACTGGCGTTCACCCGCAGCCCCGGCGATCTGCGTGACCGCCTCGATGACTTGGGACATGCCGCCGGCCGAGCCGGCCTGGCCAAAGCTGAGCTGGCCACCATGGGTGTTCATGGGGAAGTCGCCACGCCAGGTCAGGTCGTGCTCGCGGACGAACGCCATGCCCTCGCCCTTGCCGCAGAAACCGGCGTCTTCAAGGGTCAGCAAGGCGGTGATTGTGTAGCAGTCGTAGATCTGCGCGGCATCGACGTCTGCCGGTTTCAGCCCGGCCATGGCGAAGGCACGGCGAGAGGCCGGGCCGATCGGCGTGTGCACCATGTCCTCGGCGTAGGTTGGCGACTTGAAGGCCAGGTGCTCGCCAAAGCCTGTGATGAACGCCGGGCGTTTGCGAGCCCGCGCCGCCAGTTCCTTGTTGGTGATGATCAGCGCCGCGCCGCCGGCCACCGGCATGACGATCTCCAGCACGTGCAGCGGGTCGGCGACCATGCGGCTGGCCAGTACCTGCTCCACGGTCAGCGGCTGGCCATGGAACATCGCCTGCGGGTTGGCCTGGGCGTTGGTACGCTGGTCCACGGCGATTTTCGCCAGGGCCCGTGGGTCGTAGCCGAACTGGGCGGCGTAGCGCTGGGCGATCATCGCGTAGCCCGTGTTCTGGCCCATGTGCCCGTAAGGCAGGTCGAACTCCGCCTCCGGCGCACCGAATGCCGTGCTGTGCCCGCCAAAGCGCATGGCACGCGCCATCCAGCCGGGGTCTTCATCCGGCCCCAAGGGTGCCATCCGCGCCGGCAGCACGCACAACACCGCCTGGCACAAGCCCAGTTCGATGGCGGCAGCGGCGCGCCAGACCATGCCGACCGAGGTGCATCCGCCCAGGTCGACCACTTCGGCGAAGTTGAGCCGCAGGCCCAGGTATTCGGCGGCCATGGCCGGGACGAACACCGAGGCTTCGTGGAACTGCGGTCCGTTGATCACCAGGCCATCGAGGTCCGAGGCCTGAAGGCCGGCATCGCGCAAGGCCTGGGCAGCCAGGTCGGCGACCTGTTCGAGGTGGAACATCTTCGGTGCCGTGGCGTACTTTTCCGGCTTGTACTGTGCGGTACCGACTATTGCTGCATGGCCTTTGAGCCCCATGGTGCCTCCATGCCGGTGCCCGCGGGCACCAGCGTTGTCAGGTGATCGGTCAGAAGGTGTATTTCAACGAGAAGGTGGCGTAGTCACGGTCGGCATAGGGCCGTTTGATCGGGTCGGGCGAGCCGAGGTATCCGACATAGGTCAGCGCAGCTTCCAGGTTGCCCAGGTATTTGAAGGTCGTGCCCACGCTGATCCGCCGGTCACCCTGCACCCCGGAAATGCTCCCGGCCATCGGCGTGGAGCCGCTGAACACATTGGAGAAGCGCACCGGCACCTCAAGGTCCCAGCCCTGGAACACTCCCGGGTAACTGAACGATGCGCCAACCGTGTAGGCACTGGCATCCCGCGAGCGCCAACCGGTCGCGGTCTTGTAGGTGTAGTTGTCGGACGGCGTGACCAGGGGTGCCAGGCTCGGCAGCAGCGCCACGCCCTGCAGGTTGCCGGCCGCAGAGGTGGCGTCGACACTGTCGACCTTGACATGGATGATCTCGCCGGTGAGGGTGGTCTGGCTGGCCCATGGCCGGTCGCCCAGCACGCGCATGGCCGACAGCTGGAACTGCTGGCCCTTGCCACGCGCCGGGGTCGGCCCGAGGCCGGTGTTGACCATCACTGGCGCACCATCGCGGTACGACCATTCAGCGCCGATCTGAGTCTCGCCCAGCTTGGTCGAGGCGCTGATGCCGGTGAGTCTGATGTCTTCGAAGTACTTCACCCGGTAGCCGTTGGCGGCGAAGGCAAACAGGCCGCCACCCACCGGCACCGGGCTGTAGCCAACCAGCGCGGTGGCCGGGTTCTTGTCGTGGTAGTTGACGTGGAACAGCGACAGCTCCAGCGCCGACACCGGCCGGTAGCGCAGTTGCACGCCCCACTGGCCGCTGTCGCGGGGCTCGTCGGTGCCGCGGTAAGGCACGTTGCCGGTCGGCGTGATCAAAAACTCTCGGCCTGGGCCGATCACGTCGGTGCCCGACAGGTAGCTGCCCACCGGGGCCAGCTCGGTGCCCTTCCACTCGTACTGCATGTAGGCGCCGAAGGTGAATTGTGGGTTAAAGCGGTACGAAGCCGACACCTGGCCCACCGGCAGCAGCACTTCCTTGACCTCGACACCGGGTTGCGCGGCCTTGACCGCATCCGAGGGGTTCTGCACGCCGTTGACCCCGGGGTAGTACAGGCTCTCGCCCCAGGATTCGATATGGCGGCCGGCCTTGACGTCGAGCATCGAGTCGTTGTCGAACCGCCAGCCACCGAACACGTAGGCATCCAGCAGGCGGGTACGGCCACCGCTGTAGTACTTGGCATCGCTGGTGAATTCGTCGTTGTCACCGTCCTTGTTGACGGTGGCCGGCGAGTTGTTGTCGTTCTTGCGGTGGTAGACGTCGTCGTAGAAGGTACTGGCGCGTACCACGGCGCCGTAGTTGTCCATGCGCATGATCATCTCGCCCAGTGCGCCCAGGCGGTTGGTGGTCAGGCTGCCCTGGTTGAAGTTGCGGTCACCGTCGTCGGCGTTGACCCCCATCAGGCGGTCGCTGGGTTTGGCCAGGCGCACGCCGATGCCGTAGCTGGTGGTCACCGACCAGTCGATGGTGGCGCCATTGTCGAACTCGATGGTCTCCCCCGCCCAGGCCGACGCCGATGCCAGGGCAATCGCCGCCGTCAGGCCGGCCAGCGGCAAGCCGCGGCTGGCAAGGCCAGTATCGTTATTGTTGTTCTTGTCGATCACACGGACTCTCCTGAAGGGCAACCGGCTGGCTGCCTGGAATGGTCAACGTTGCCGTCGGGCCGGACGCAGGTTGCCCCGGCGCGCCACGGCGGTAGCGGTAGTGCGCCTGGTGCAGCTCGCGCACCAGCAGCCCTTCGGTCATGAGGTAGTTGGCATGGGCCAACGTTTCGCCAAGCGCCATCAGTTCGTCGAAACGACCTGACAGCCTGGGGAACAGCGCGGCCATCAGTTCGAGCGCGCTGCGCGGCTCGTCACAGCTGACCAGCAGGCGCGACAACTGGGCCTGGTGATGCGTCTGCAACTGGTCCAGGCGCGCATGCAGGTTGTAGAACGGCCGCTCGTGAGCCGGCAGCACCAGCACGCTGTCGGGCAGCGTGCGCAGGTGTTCGAGCGAGGCCAGCCAGTCACGCAGCGGGTCGGCCTCGGGTTCGGTGGCATGCACGCCCACCGTCGGCGTGATGCGTGGCAGCACCTGGTCGCCGGCAATAAGCACACTGCCGTCCTCGGCAAACAGGCACGCGTGCTCGGGGGAATGGCCACGCCCCACCACCACGCGCCACTGGCGGTTGCCGATGGGCAGGCGATCGCCGTCCCGCAGGCGCCGGTAGCTGTTGAAATGCAGGGGGCGGAAGTGGCCGCTCTGAATCAGCCGGTATAGCTCGTCGATCTGCGCGTCATTGAAGCCCGCCTTGGCATGGAAATCGTGGAAATCCCAACCCGGTGACTGCCCCGCGGGCACCGTCACGTACAGCGAGCGGTACTCACTGGCCGTCATGTAGATCGGACAGCGGTAGCGTTCGGCGAGCCAGGCGGCGACGCCGGCATGGTCGGAATGGTAGTGGGTACAGATCACCGCCAGCACCGGCTGCCCGGCGAACAGCCCGGCAATCACCTGCTCCCAGGCTTTACGGGTCTGTTCGGTGTTCATGCCGGTGTCCACCACGACCCAGCCGTCGCCATGGCGCAGCAGGTACAGGTTGATGTGGTCGAGGCGGTACGGCAGCGGCATGCGCAGCCACCACACGCCATCCAGCACCTCGCGCCACTCGCCACTGCCCTGTGCTTGCGCCCAGGGGTAGCGCAGGCCGTCCACCCGTGCGGGTTCGTTACCGGTGCGCTCAGCCATGCCGACCACCGATGAAGGGAGGCAGGCCGACCTGGGCCAGCACCTGCAAAGAATAGGGCTGATAGGTGGCGCTGGCTTCATCGCGGATGAACAGCGGATCGGTGCAAGCTTGCGGGCAGTAGCCCTGGCGCTGCAAATCGACCTTGCGCAGCTTGAAGGTACTGGTCAGGTCGGCTGCCGCACTCACCCGCACGAACAGCGGCGCGGCATAGCGCGGCAGGCGTGCCTCGGTCAGTTGGTAGAACGCCTGCGGGTCGAATTCCGCCCCTGGCTGCATCAGCACCGCTGCCATGCCCGCCCTGCCCTCGTGCTCCGGCACCTGCACGCCGTACACGTTGATCAGCTCAAGGCCCGGCAGGTCGCTGAGAGCGTCAGCCACTTCCTGGGTGGAAACGTTTTCGCTTTTCCAGCGGAAGGTGTCGCCAATGCGGTCGACGAAGT
Source organism: Pseudomonas pudica (assembly GCF_015680405.1). Lineage (GTDB taxonomy): Bacteria > Pseudomonadota > Gammaproteobacteria > Pseudomonadales > Pseudomonadaceae > Aquipseudomonas > Aquipseudomonas pudica. The sequence goes on along the minus strand of NZ_JADLJS010000002.1, from coordinate 132,822 downwards.
AGCAATAGCCATCGGCATCCTGGCGCAGCAGGTCGCCCGAGCTCCACCAGGCATCGCCCGTTTGCAGGACGTCGCGGCGGATCTTGCTTTCGGTGGCCGCCGCGCAGGTATAGCCCTCGAAGCGGCCACCGCCGATGTCGGGATGGTCGACGATAAAGCCCATGGCCTCGCCCACTTCACCGACTTCGCACAGCTGGTAGAAGCCGTTCGCGTCACGCGGGTGGCAGTCGTTTTCCACGTCGTAGCGCACCAGGCGCAGGTTGGTACGGTTCCAGTCCGGCACCCGGCCGCAGGACCCGCGATAGTTGTCGACGTTGATCAGGTTGGTGTTTGCTTCAGTGGCACCCCAGCCCTCGAACACCTGGATCGGGCCGAACCGGTCGATCCAGCGTTGCCAGGCCTCTGCCGACAGGCCGGCGCCGAGCATGCAGCGCAGGCTGTGCTCGCGTTCCCCGGCCTGGACCGGGCGGTTGAGCAGGTAGCGGCAGATTTCGCCGATGTACTGGAACACGCTGATGCGATGGCGCCTCACGTCGTTCCAGAACTCGCGCACGCTGAACTTGCGCCGTACCACGATGCTGGCACCCACGCGCAGGGCTGTGGAGGTGACCGAGGTGGCGGCCGCGCCGTGGTACAGCGGCAAGCAGCAATAGAAGACATCGGCGCGAGTGGCCTGCAAGGTGACTTCCATCACATCGCCGGACGACATCCAGCGCATGTGGCTGTAACGCGCGGCCTTTGGCAAGCCGGTGGTACCCGAGGTGAAAATCAGCAGGGTCGGCGCCTGGGCCTCGATCTGCGCACGCAGCTCCCGCGGGAAGCGACTTCGCGGCGCGGCGGCGAGGTTCTGGGCGAACGTGGTGTCGATACCGGCCGGTAGCTCACCCGACCATGGCTGTTCGGCGTCGTTGACCAGCCACATCGGCAGCTGCGGCAAACCTTCGGTCGCCTGCAGGTTGCCCAGGCACTCCTCACCGACCAGCAAGGCCTTGGCGCTGGTTGTTTGCAATGCATGCACCAAGGGTTTGCCGGCCACCTGGGTGTTGATGAATGCCACCACCACACCGAGCTTGACCAGGCCGAACCAGCAGGCGAAGAACGCCGGGCGGTTTTCCATCGCCAGGGCGCAGACGTCACCGGGGCGCAGCCCGCGCGCCTGGCAGGCATGGGCCACCTGGTCGGCAAGGCGGTCGACTTCGGCGTAGCTGAGCACCTGCTCGCCATCGATGAGGAACGGGCGTTCGCCTTGTCGATCAGCCTGCGCTTCCAGGCGGTCGGCCAAGGTGTAAAGGTCACGTGGCTTGATCTGCGCGCTGGCAGCGCTGCGCAGGTCCAGCAGGGCCTGGGTCTGTTCGCGGCTGACCGGCCGTTGCGCTGGCGCATGCAGGGGTTGAGGCAAGTTCATTGCGCCACCTCTGCCCTGGCCTGCCAGCTGGGGTAGTCGCTGTAGCCGCGTGCCCCTGGGGTGTACAGGGTCTTGCGGTCGAAGCCAGCCAGGGGCCGCCCGTGGCGCAGGCGCTCGACCAGGTCCGGGTTGCCGATGAAGTGCCGGCCGAAGGACACTGCGGCGCCCTCGCCGGCCGCCAACGCAGCCTGCGCCGAGTCACCGTCGAAACCATCGTTGAGGATCAGCGCCAGGGGGCTGCTGCTGCGCGCCACGGCGAACGCATCGAGCCCTGGTACCGGCGAGCGCATGACATGCAGATAGGCCAGGTTCAATGGCGCCACCGCCGCACACAGCGCCGCGCAGGTGATGGCCGGCTCGTGGTCGTCGATGTCGTTGTAGGGGTTGCCGGGGCACAGGCGCAGGCCGACCCTGCCCGCGCCAATGGCGCCCGCCATGGCCGCCAGCACCTCTTCGGCGAAGCGCACCCGGTTGCGGGCGTTGCCACCGTAGGCGTCGCTACGCTGGTTGCTGCCGGCAGCCATGAACTGCATGGGCAGGTAACCGCTGGTGCAGTGCAGCTCGACGCCATCGAAACCCGCCTCGCGAGCATTCAGCGCGGCCCGACGATAGTCGTCGATCACCCCGGCGATACCCTCAAGGGTCAGCGCCTCGGGCAACTCGGTGTCGACCATGCCGGCGGTGTCGCTGAACACTTGGGTGCGGGCACGGATCGCCGAGGGTGCCACCGTGGCAGCACCGAGCGGCTTGTTGTGGTGGCTGGCAGCACGCCCCACGTGCATCAATTGCAGCACGATGCGCCCCCCTTCGCCATGCACGGCGCGGGTCACCTGGCGCCAGCCGGCTACCTGTTCGGCGCTGTAGATGGCTGGGGTACGGCAGTAGCCCAGGCCGCTGGCCGAAGGTGCGGTGCCCTCGGCCACGATCAGCCCGGCGCTGGCCCGCTGACGGTAGTAGGCGACCATTTCGCTGCCTGGCACACCTTGGCGGTCGGCACGGCTGCGGGTCATCGGGGCCATGACGATGCGGTTGGCCAACTGCAGGTCACCCAGCCGCACAGGCTCGAACAAGATGCTCATTTCAGCTCCTTCATTCTTTTTGTTGCCGGTGCGCAAGGGGCGCGCGACACCGGAGATGGGCTGAATGATTCACCGTGGCCAGGTGCGAAACATCGTCCGTCGAGACTAGTCCTTAAGTGCTCGCTGCAAGGCTGGCCAAGGCCTTGGTCCAGCAGCGAAACTGGTCTGAACAGACGATGAAATCGCGCCACGATGCGTCGAGCATCGGGCGTACCCAAAACAAGAAGCGGAGCTGTGCTGTGAACCCATCCCCTCCCGTGACCTGGCGTACTCACTACGCCTTGCTGGTGCTGGCCAGCATCTATGTTTTCAACTACATCGACCGCCAGCTGATGGCGATCCTGATCGAGCCGGTCAAGCTCGAATTCGGCATATCCGACACCGGTATCGGGCTGCTTTCAGGGGTAACCTTCGCGGTGTTCTACACGGTGTTCGGCCTGCCCCTGGGGCGCCTGTCGGACCGCATCGGGCGCAAGCCGGTGATCGCCTTCAGCTGCATGGCCTGGAGCCTGATGACCATGCTCTGCGGCATGGCCGGCAGCTTCTTCACCCTGGTGCTGGCGCGTATCGGCGTGGCCATCGGCGAAGCCGGCGGCACCGCGCCGTCGGTGGCGATGGTCTCTGACCTGTACCCGCCGCAGCGGCGCTCTACTGCCTTGGCAGTGCTGATGCTGGGTTCAAGCCTGGGCGCCATCGTCGGCCTGGGCCTGGGTGGCTGGATTGCCCAGCAGCACGGCTGGCGCTATGCGTTCCTGCTGATCGGTGCGCCCGGCATCCTGCTCGGCCTGTTGCTATTGCTGACCGTGCGCGCACCAAAGCCCGTGCGCCTGCAGCAGGCCAACGCCGCACCGGCCGAAGGCTGGCTGCGCACCTTGGGCGAATTGCTGCGCATGCCGTCGTTCCCGTGGCTGGTGTTGACCGGTGGCGCAGCGGCGATCGCCGGCTATGCCATCGGCACCTGGAGCCCGAGCTTCCTGATCCGCTCCCACGGCCTGAACATGCAGCAGGCAGGCTTCCTGGTGGGAGTGATCGGGGGTAGCGGTTCGACCATCGGCACACTGGTATGTGGCATGCTCACCGACCGCCTGGCCCGGCGCGATGTCGGTTGGCAGATCGGCGTGCCGCTGCTGGGCACGCTGCTGAGCATTCCGTTTGCCCTGGCCTACTTTTTGTGGCCGCAGGGCATTGCCTTCTACATCGGCGACACGCCGGTACCCCAGGCATTTCTGTTCTACAGTGCGTTCGGTTTCTTTGGGGTGTGGTGGGCGACGCCGTGCCTGGGCGCAATCACCCATCTGTTCCCGGCCAATCGTCTGGCTCAGGCTACGGCGATCTTCGTCATGGCCATGACTTTGCTGGGCGTTGGTCTGGGGCCGTTGTTGATCGGAATGCTCAGTGACCTGTTCCTGCCACGCTTGCAGGGGGAGTCGCTGCGGTATGCCTTGGCGGCTTCGGTGGTGTTGCTGGTGTTGGCGGCAGTGTTTCTGGCGCTGGCGTTGCCACGGTATCGGGCGCAGATCAAGGGGTTGGCAAGCGGCAAGGTGGTTGGTGCGGTAGCTGTGTAGGGGCTGGAGTGCCTGCTTCTATTTATGTAGCGCCCTTGAGACCGAGCGCCGCCCGCGCGGCGCTTGATGTGTACCCCCTCTGCAAATCCCGAAACAGGCCCCAGGCAGCACTCCCGCAATCTGCCGAAAAGTCATCACACAAACAAAAGGCCTGGCAGGGTAAGCCTGCCAGGCCTTGTTCACTTGCGAGGTATCACCCCATCAACGCCCGATAGCCCGCGCCGCATCCGCGGTATACATGTCCGGCGTAAACTTGCTCTCGTTGAGAATCGGCCCCTTCTTCGCCTCGTTGGTCATGCCGTACCCGGTGTACTGCCCCGAGTTCAAGTCCATGAAGAACTGCGACCCGGCCTGCCAGCCACTCATGTCAGGATGGTAGTAGTAGTTGACCATGGCGTGTTTCCACAGCTGCCCACGGGCATCGTAGTTGTCGGCCATCACCGCGTTCCAGGTGTCCTCGTCGATGAACAGAACGCGCTTGCCGTACACATGGCGGTAGCCTTCCTTCAGGTCGGCCTCGACCACCCATACCCGGCGCAGCTCATAACGCATGAACTCGGGGTTGGGGTGGTTGGGCGTCAGCAGTTCGGCGTACTTCACCGTGCCGGCATTGGCCTTGAAGGCGTTGGCCGGGCTGTAGATCTCGCGCTTGCCCAGCAGCTTCCAGGTGTAACGCTCCGGCGCGCCGTTGAACAGGCGGTCCTCGTCCACCGTCATGGTGCCGTTGGTGCCGATCATGGGCTGGTCATAACCGTACCCCGGCATCTGCCGCACACGCCGGGTCGACGGGCTGTAGGACCACGCCTGGCGCGACGAGGTGACGAAGTTGTAAGGCTCGTGGGCAATGCTGATCACGCCATTGTCACGGGCTGGCTTGAGCGTGGTGTTGTAGCTCATCGCCTGAATCAAATCGGAGGTCTTCGGTTCCACCGTCGGCGAGTTTGCCTGCGACAGGTTGCGCGCATGGGCGCGACCCCAGCCGATGCTGCCGTTGGGCAGTACCGAGGCAAGGTCGGAAATCTTCTCCTCGGTGTAGGCACGCGCCGGCAACTGATGGTTCCACAGCACCTCCATGCCGTTCTTGGGGATCGGGAACGGCACCTGGCCCAGCCCCTCGACCCCCTGCCCATCGTTGACCAGCTGGGCGTGCAAGGCATTGTCCATCACCCGCCGGCACACATAGTCGGGGTAACGGAAGTCACGATGCCCCGGGTAGATGTTCATCTTGTAGGTGGTCGGGTACTTCTTCAGCAGCGCCTTCTGGCCGTCGGTCAGGTGCGCGGCGTACTGGTCCATGTTCTGCGCTGTGATCACCAGGATCGGCTTTTCATTGGCATAGGGGTCCACCGGCTGGCCACCGGAGAACTTCACGTGGTTCCAGCCCGGCACCTCGCCCAGGTACTTGCCGGTGTACGGCGGGATAGTGCCCTCGGCATTGCCGGCCTGCTCTGCGCCAACGCAGGTCAGGTCCTTGCCCAGGCGGGCGGCCTCCGCAGGCGGCACGGCGGCGTGGGCGCTGGTCAGCAGCCCGTTGTTGAGGGTCAGAGCGGCTGCGAGCATCACAGTTGTTGTTGTTTTCATGTACTGCCTCCTTCGCTGATAAGGCTTGTGGTATGGCTTCATTGTTCCGGTTCCAGCCGGCACGGCATCGTCCGGAGGGACTAAGATCACGCGCTGACCAGGCGCGTCTTGAGCTCGCCCTTGAGCACCTTGCCGGTGGCGTTGCGTGGCAATGGCTGGTCGACGCGGTAGACCTGGGCCGGCACCTTGTAGGCAGCCAGGCGCTCGGCGATGAACGCGCGCACCTGCTCGTCGGCCGGCAGGCTGCCCGCAATGCCGTGAATCGCCAGCGCCACCACTTCCCCATGCAGCGGGTCAGCGACCGCAAACGCTGCCGCCTCCAGCACGCCAGGCATGTCGCTGATACAGGTTTCGATCTCGGCCGCGGAAATCTTCTCGCCACCACGGTTGATCAGGTCTTTGACCCGGCCACTGATGAACAGGAAGCCCTCGTCGTCGAGGTAACCGAGGTCGCCGGTGTCGAGCCAACCCTCGCACAGGGTCTGGTGGCTGGCCTCGAGGAGGTTCCAGTAGCCCTGCATCAAGGTCGGCGAACGCAGCCAGATCAACCCTTCGCGGCCAGCCGGCAAAGGCCGCGAAGGGGCGTCGCCGATGCGCACCTCGACGATCGGCAACGGCCAGCCGGCGCTGGCCGGGCAGTAGGCGAACAGGTCACCTCCAATCGCCGCACCGATGCCGTTGCTCTCGGTCAGGCCGTAGCCACTGCCGGCGATCACCTGGGGCTTGCGCACCAGCATCTCGTTCAGCAACCCGGCCGAAGAGGCGCCACCGCCGAGGCCCAGGCCAAACAGGCTGGCGGTATCGCCGCCGTCATAGCGAGGCGAGGCCAGCAGCTGCTGCATCATCACCGGGGCGCCATTGAACTGGGTGCAGTGCTCGTCACGGATCAGGTCCAGCGCCTGCTCGGCATCCCACTTGTACATCAGCAGCAGGCGCCGACCGCCTCGCAACGCCGAGAGAAACTGCGCGTGCAGGCCGCTGACATGGAACAGCGGCACCGCCATCAGGGTGGTCGAGGCGAAGCCACTGCCGAGCATGCCCGCCACCCGCTCGGGCGAAGTCAGCGCACAGAACGCGCCCTGGAACTCCAGCGCGGTCAGCGCCTGGCAAATCGCCCCATGGCTGGACAACACGCCCTTGGCACGGCTGGTGGTGCCGGAGGTGTAAAGGATCAGCGCCGGGGCTTCAGGCGGCAGCTCCACGGCTGCCAGCGGCAGCGGTTCGGCAGCCAGCAGCTCCTCGTAGCGCAGGCAATGCGCAGGCAGCTCGGCGTCGGCGGCACGCCCGACCACGATGAAGGTGCGCCCGGCTGCTGCCAGGTCGCCCTGAAGCAAGGACAGGCGCGCATCATCGCCGATCAGCACACGCGCACCGCTGTCCTCCACACCATGCAACAGCTCATCGTGCAGGCCCCAACTGTTGAGTGGCACGCACACCGCACCGCAGCGCTGAATGGCGGCAAACGCCACCAGCCAGGCCGGCTGGTTGCGCATGGCAATCGCTACCCGCTCGCCAGGGCGCAGGCCCAAGCGGCCTGTCAGCTGGCCAGCCAGCCGGTCGACCGCGTCGAAATAGTCGGCAAAGCTCAGGCGCTGCTGCTGCCAGACGACAAATTCCTTGTCGCCGTGTACCCGTGCGGCGTCGATCACCTGCAGCAGGTTGCGCGGTGCATGGCGAAAATACCGCGGGCCACCTGCGGCTGGGGTCATCACTTCAAATGGTGCACCGGGGGCTATCAACTGTTCCCAGGCGTGCCGCCAATGGTCAATGCTCATCAGGGTTCTCCAGGCGCCGGGCTCACGCACAGGCCGCGTCGAGGGCGGAATAACGTTCGCAATGGAAGTCGCGATCACCCAGGCAGGCCTGGGCCACCCGCACCCGTTTGAGGTACAGGCCGACATCCAGTTCGTCGGTGACACCAATGCCGCCATGCATCTGCACCGCTTCGTTGGCAACCTGCAGTGCGGTATCGCCAGCCTTCCACTTGGCCAGGCTGACCAGCCGCCCGCGCTGTGGGGCGTCCAGTTGCGGGTCGTCCAGCGCGGCCAGGCCGGCCATCACCGCACTGCGCGCCAGGGCCAGCTCGGTGTACAGGTGCGCAGCGCGGTGCTGCAGCGCCTGAAACGAGCCGATCGGCACATCGAACTGGACCCGGGTCTTCAGGTATTCCACGGTGGTTTCGAACAACTGCTGCGCAGCGCCCAGCAACTCCGCCGCCAGGCACGCCCGGCCGCGGTCGAGCACTGCGTCCAGCACCTCCCAGGCTGCCCCGGGTTCCCCCAGCAGCGCTTCGCGGCTCACTCGCACCTGGTCCAGGCGCAGGCGCCCGCTGTTGCGCGAATCGATCAGGGGCAGCGCCGTGCACTGCACGCCTTGGCTGTCGGCTGGCACCAGGAACAGGCTGATGCCCTGCGCTTCGCCCGGCTGGCCGGCGGTACGCGCCGCCACCACGTAGGCATCAGCACCGACGCCATCGATGACCCAGAACTTTTCCCCGCTCAGGCGAAAACCTTCGCCCTCGGCGACCGCAGCCACGGATACGTCACTGGGGCGGTGGCGGGGCCCCTCCTCCAGCGCCAGAGCCAGGCGCCGCTTTCCCTGGATCACCGCCTGCAGCCAGTCGCTGTGCTGTTGCGCCGAACCGGCCAGGGCCAGCAGCGAGCCGGCCAGGACAACGCTGGACAGCAATGGCGTCGCCGACAGGTGCTGGCCCTTGGCTTCGAAGATCGGCCCCAGGCCCATGCACCCGAAGTCCAGCCCCCCGAGGTGCTCGGCAAACGGAATCGCACTCCAGCCCAGCGCCACGGCATCGCGCCATAGCTGGGTATCGAAGCCTTGCGCCACGCCCTGGTCACGCAAGCGCCGCTGCGCCGCAACCGGGCTGCGTGCGGCCAGAAAGTCGCGGGCACTGTCAGCCAGCAGGCGTTGTTCTTCGTTGTAACGCAGGTTCATGCCGACACTCCTTTCTTGCCGTCGGGCAAACCAAGCACACGCTTGGCGATGACGTTGAGCTGCACTTCCGATGCGCCCCCGGAAATGGTCAGGGCATAGCTGTTGAGCCAGGCGCGGGTCACGGCCAGCTCGCGCTCGCTGAAGCCCGGCGCCTGCCAGCCGAAGGCGTGGCCGCCCAGGGCGTCGAGCAGCACCTCGAACTTGTCGCGTTCCTGCTCGGTGTGCAGCAGCTTCATGATCATCATCAGGCCGCTGATGTCGTCACCGGCACGCCCCTCCTCGGCCATGCGCTGCACCGTCAGGCCGTAGGCATGCTCGTCCATGGCGCAGGCCACCGCCCGCGCCTGCAAGGCCAGCTCGCCCTGGCTGCGCGGCTGCGGCAGGTATTCGCGCAGCAGCGCCAACAGGTCGAAGTGCGACGGCAGGCTGAATTCGCCGAACTTGGACATGGCCTTGCGCTCGTGCTGCAGCAGGTACTTGCCGAGGTTCCAGCCACCATTGAGCGGGCCGATCAGCTGGCTCTTGGGTACCTTTACGCCATCGAAGAACACCTGGCAGAACGCCGACTTGCCGCTGATCAGGTCGATCGGTACCGCCTTGACCCCAGGGCTGCGCATGTCCAGCACGATCAGGCTGATACCTTCATGCTTGGGCGCCTGGCTGTCGGTGCGCACCAGCGCATACATCCAGTCGGACTTGTCGCCGTAGGAGGTCCAGATCTTGCTGCCATCGACCACGAAGTGATCGCCGGCGTCACGGGCGGCCATCTTCAGGCTGGCAAGGTCGGAGCCGGCATTGGGTTCGGAGAAACCCTGGCACCAGCGCACCTCACCACGTGCCATGGGCGGCAACAGGCTGCGCTTCTGCTCTTCGGTGCCATGGGCCAGCAACACCGGCCCGAGCATCCAGATACCCAGGTTGATCTGCGGCGGCCGGCATTTCAGGCGGCGCATCTCGCTTTCCAGTACCGCCAGCTGCTCGGCATCCAGCCCGGCACCGCCATAGGCTTCGGGCCAATCGGGGCAGAACCAGCGCTTGTCGCGCATGCGCTCGAACCACAGGCGCGCATCGTCGTTGGCGAACTGCGGCTGGCTGGCCCCCCACACCACATCGCCTTCGCCCATGGCGGTGCGCATCGATTGCGGGCAGTTGGCTTCCAGCCAGGCGCGTGTCTCGTGCCTGAATTGCTCTATCGTGCTCATCGGATGCAACCCTCGGCCCAGGCCCCGGGCACTGCCGGGGCGGGGCATTTCTTGTGGTTGTGTTGGCTGAACCGAGCGCGCTCGGCTCAGCGCTGGGTGCGCGGCATGCCCAGGCCGAACTGGGCGATCAGCTCGCGCTGGATTTCATTGGTGCCGCCGCCAAAGGTCACGGTGACCGAGGCGCGCAGCTCGTATTCAAGGTCACCGTGCAGCGCCGCTGCGGCCGAGCCGCCACGCACCACGCCATTGGCGCCGACGATGGCCGAAAGGCGGCGCAGGATCTCGATCGCCGATTCCGAGCCGTACACCTTGGTGGTCGAGCTCAACGCCACGTCCATCTGCTCGCGCTCAAGGTTGGCGGCAATGCGCAGGTTGATCAGGCGCATCGCTTCCAGGCGCGCATAGCACTCGGCCAACGAGCTGCGCACCCAGGCCTTGTCCATCGCCCGTCGGCCCTGTTCGTCGCGGGCCTTGGCCCACAGGTAGACCCGGCGGAACAGCCCGGCGACCTTGTCCGACCAGGAGCCCAGGCCCAGGCGTTCATGGTTGAGCTGCGCGGTGATCAGCTTCCAGCCGCCGTGCAGCTCGCCGACCAGCATGTCCCTGGACACCTTCACGTTGTCGTAGTAGGTAGCGGCGGTCGGGTTGCTGGTGGTCGGGATCACCGTGCTGGAGAACCCTGGCAGGCGGGTATCGAGGATCAGGATCGACACGCCCTTGTGCCGCGCCTGGCTCGGGTCCGTGCGCGCAGCCAGCCAGATGTAGTCGGCTGACTCGGCGCCCGATGTCCACAGCTTGTTGCCGTTGACCACGAAATGCTCGCCATCCAGCCGCGCGCTGGTGCGCAGCACCGCCAGGTCGCTGCCGGCATCGGGCTCGGAGTAGCCAATGGCGAACATGATTTCGCCAGCGGCGATGCCCGGCAGAAAGCGTTCCTTCTGAGCCGTGCTGCCGTGCTCCATCAGGGCGGGGCCCACCGTGCTTATGGTCACGAACGGCAGCGGTGCGCCGGCGATGTTGGCCTCTTCGAAGAAGATCAGCTGCTCGGTGGCGGCATAGCCCTGGCCGCCATGGGCCTTCGGCCAGCCCACCGCCAGCCAGCCGTCACGGCCCATCTGGCGGACGGTCTGGCGATACAGCTCGCCACCTTCCTGGCCGCGCAGTCGCTCGCGCAGCTCGGGGGTCATCAGCGCCTGGAAGTAGTCGCGCACCTGGCGGCGCAGCGCATGTTGCTCGGGGGTAAGATCGACGAACATGCTGTGCTCCTCAGGCCGCGCCCAGAATCAGGCCGCTGGTGGGCACGCCGGTACCGGCGGTGACCAGAACGTTTTCCACATCTGCCACCTGGTTGACTGCCGTGCCACGCACCTGGCGCACCGCCTCGGCGATGCCGTTCATGCCGTGGATGTAGGCCTCGCCCAGTTGCCCACCGTGGGTATTGATCGGCAGCTTGCCGCCACGGGCATGGTGCCCGGCGCGGATGAACTCCTTGGCCTCGCCACGCCGGGCAAAGCCGAACTCTTCCAGTTGTGGCAGCACGAACGGGGTGAAGTGGTCGTAGATCACCGCCGTCTGCAACGCCTCGGGGCCGAGCCCGGACTGGCGATACAGCTCCTTGGCGACCACGCCCATTTCAGGCAGGCCGGTAATGTCGTCGCGGTAGAACGAGGTCATGCTCTGCTGGCCGTGGGTGATGCCCTGGGAGCCGGCCTTGATGGTCACCGGTTTCTGCCGCAGGTCACGGGCACGCTCGGCCGAGGTGATGACCATGGCCACTGCCCCGTCGGACTCCTGGCAGCAGTCGAGCAGGTGCAACGGTTCGCAGATCCAGCGCGAGGCCTGGTGCTCTTCGAGAGTGATCGGCTTGCCGTGGAAGAACGCCTTGGGGTTGGTGGCCGCAAAGTCCCGGGCAGCCACGGCGACGCGGCCGAAGTCTTGCGAAGTGGCGCCGTAGGTGTGCATGTAGCGCTGGGCGAACATGCCGACCCAGGCGGCCGGGGTATGTAAGCCGTGGGGCATGTACCAGCCGTAGTTGGCGTTGTCGAAGATCGGCGTGGCGGCAAAGCCGTAGCTGCCGCTGCCGAAGCGGTACCAGGAACGTTCGTTCATCGCCCGGTACACCACCACCACCTTGGCCACGCCGGTCGCCACCGCCATGGCCGCATGCATCACCGGCGCGCAGGCGGCACCGCCGCCGTGGGGCACCTGGGAGAAGAACTTGACGTCCTTGCAGCCCAGCAGGCGAGCGATTTCGTACTCCGGGACCTTGTCCACCGAATAGGAGCTGAAGCCCTCCACTTCCGACGGGTCGATACCCGCGTCGCGCAAGGCCTCGAGGGTGGCTTCAAGGGCCAGGCGCAGTTCGGTGCGCCCGGAGTTCTTGGAAAACTCGGTGGCGCCCAGCCCGACAATCGCGGCACGCCCGGAAATCGAAAGGTTGTTCATGCTGCCTCCACTGGTCATGGCAGCACCAGCGCGACCGTACCGGTCACGTGGTTGCCCATGGAATTCTTGCCGCTCAGGGTCACTTCCACCGTGCGGCTCTCGGGGTCAAGGCCGGTCACGCTGCCGCTGAAGGTCATGCAGTCGCCGGGGTAGTTGGGCACGCCCAGCTTGATCTTCAGCGAGGTGAAGCGCGCCAGCGGGCCGGCCCAGCCTTCGACGAAGCGCTGCACCAGGCCATTGGTGGTGAGGATGTTCATGAATACATGGGGCGAGCCCAGTTCACGGGCGGCATCCAGGTCGTGGTGGCCGGGGAAGTAGTCGCGCGTGGCAATCGCGCCGCCGGCGATCAGCGCCACCGTGATCGGCACCTGCAGCGCTGGCAGGGTTTCGCCGGGGCGCACATCGTCAAAGCGCTTGGTGTTCTTCGAGGTCATATTTCCATCCCAGCTTGTCGTTGTCGCTCAGCCAGTCGCCGAGCCGTTCCAGGCATGCCGCCGAACCGCCCAGGGCTATGCCCAGGGCGCGGCTCCAGTACAGATAGCGATGAATCGGGTAGGTCAGGTCGACGCCAATACCGCCGTGCACGTGCTGGGCGACATGGCCGATGCGGTGGCCGGCTTCACAGGCCAGGTAGGCAGTGGCCAGGGCCTCGGACGGTGCCGGCAAGCCGGCGTCCAGCCGGTAGCACAGCTGCCAAAGGGTGCTGCGCAGGGCCTCCAGGGCGATATGCGCATCGGCCATGCTCATCTGCACTGCCTGGAAGCTGCCGATGCGCCGGTCGAACTGCTGACGCTCGCCCACATAGGCCACGGTGCGCTGTATGTGCTCGGCACTGACCCCCAGCTGCAGCGCCGCGAGGGCTGCGATGGCACGGGGCTCGATCCAGGTCAGCGCGGCGGCGGGCAATACACGGTCGGCACCGACCCGCAGGCCCTCGATGTGCAGGTCGGTGATCGCTTCACCGTGGGTCAGCAGCCCCGGCACACGGCGGATCGCCGGGTTGTCGAGCTCTAGCAGCAGCAGCCGCGGCTGGCCGTCGGCAAGCACGAGCAACAGCGCCGCGTGGGCCTGCCCACCCAGTGGCAGTGCGGCCACCCGCCCGCTCACCTGCCAGCCCTCGGCACAGGCCGTGGCCTGCAATGCGATGCCGTTCGAGGCGTGCAGGCCGTCCAGCGACAGGCTCAGCAACCGCTCGCCCGTAGCCGCGCTGGCCGCCAGCTGCGCCAGTTCACCCAGGCCGAAGGCCCCCAAGGCCGCCGCCGCCAACTGGTGCCGCCACAGCGGTACCTGGCCGAGGCTGCGCCCCTGAGCCTGCAGCACCAACATCAGCTCGGTCATGCCCAGGCCGCTGCCACCCAGTTGCTCGGGGATGGCCAGGGCGTGCAGCCCGGTTTCCTGGCACAGCGCCCAGAGTGACACCATCAGCTGCTCGCCGCTGACATCCCACTGGCGCAGGGCATCGTCATGGCAGTGGTCGCTGAACAGGCTCGCGGCCATCTGCTCGATTGCCCGCTGGTCTTCGCTCAATTGAAAGTCCATGGGCGCCCTCCTATTCAGTTACAGGCCGGAACAACGGCAGGGTCTGTTGCTCGTCGAAACGATGGAACTCGACCTGCAGGCGCTGGCCAATCTGCAATTGCTCGCGCTGCCCGCCGATCAGCCCCGCGACCAGGCGCACCCCCTCGTCCAGTTCGATGAGGCCGATCGGGTTGGGGTGGTCGAACGGTGGCACTTCGGGGTAGTGCATGACCACGAAGGAATACAGGCTGCCGCGCCCGCTCGCCTGGACGCTGTCCCACTCGAAGCTGTGGCAGTGCATGCATACGGGGGCCGGTGGGTGGCGCAAAGTGGCACAGGCGCTGCAACGCTGGATCAGCAGGCGGCCTTCGGCGCAGCCTTCCCAGAAGAACCGGGTGTCGTCGCTTACCCCTGGCAACGGGCGCTTGGCATTGGCCGGTGCGGCCTCTGGCTTGGCCACTGGTTGCGGGTTGGCCGGGCGGAACTTGAACACGCGGAACAGCAATTCGCCCACTGGCTCGTCGCCTTCGGGCTTTTCGACGAAGTGGCTCATCACCAGGGTGACGAAGAACCCGGTGCCCAGGGCGGTCGTCTTCTCGTCGCCCACCGCGTCCAGGCGAGTGGTGTAGTACAGTCGCTCACCCAACTGCACAGGGCGTGTGAAGCTCAGCTCGGAGTTCACCGCCACCACCGAGGCGTAGCCATATTCCTCGATCAGCTTGAGCACTTCGTACGGGTTCTGCTGGGTGGAGCCCGGCGGGTAGTTGTTGGCGTGCAGCCCTTCCATGGTCCACACCTGGAGCATGGCCGGCGGGGCGACGATCGCCTGGTACGGGCTGTTCTGGGCAAAGTCGGGGTCGCTGTAGAGCGGGTTGTCGACACCCATGATCTCGCACCATTGGCGGATCATCGGCGCATTCACCGCATCCCAGGCATACACCCGGCCATATTCGCGGCCCACCAGGGCGCGCACGCTGGATAGCAATTGTGGGTCAGCCAAAGTCGTCTCCTGCAACGTGAGGGCGGCGGGCCGATGCGGCCGCCGCCAGGTGGTTGATCAAGTCGGTAGGGCCTGGGCTGCGCTGAGAAACGCCGGGCGTTCGCCACCGCCGTGCAGCAGCAGGTTGCAACCGCTGGCATAGCTGGCCAGGGGTGAGGCTATGTACAGGCAGGCATTGGCGATGTCGCAGGCAGAGGCCATGCGCCCGGCGGGTATGCCGGCGCTGACGGCAGCGATGCCGTGCTCGCTGCCGTAATGCAGGTGGGCCTGGTCGGTCAGCACCAGGCCGGGGCTCACCGCGACCACACGTACTTTCGGCGCCCACTCCACGGCCAGCGATTGCACCAGTGCGAGCACCCCGGCCTTGGCCGCGCCATAGGCGGCGGTGCCAGGCGAGGCACGCAAGGCGCTGATGCTGCCGATGAAGACGATGCAGCCGCCCTGCGCCTGCGCCTGCATCAGGCGGTTGGCATGTTGAGCGGCGTTGAGCGGTGCGATCAGGTTGAGCCGCAGCACGCCCTCGTGAAAGCGTGGCGAGGCGGTGGCAGCCACGGCCGACGGGCTGCCACCGGCATTGTTGACCAGTACATCGAGGCGGCCAAAGTCGCGTTCGATGGTGTCGAACAGCGCCTGCAGCGACTCGCCATCGCGCACGTCGGCGGCGATGAACACCGCGCTGCGGCCCCGGGCGCTGGGCAGTTGCTCCGGCTGGCTGCGGGCGCAGACGATCACCTGCGCCCCGGCCGCGAGAAAACCTTCGGCAATACCCGCGCCGATCCCTTTGCTACCGCCGGTGACGAGCACCACCTTGCCGCTGTAATCAAACACCATAGCCTGTTCCTCGTTCTGCCATGGCAACCGACTCTAGAGGCTCGATGACGGTCGTACTTCGTCTGAACGGACGATGAATGGCCAGAGGTGCGGGGCAACACTGGCGGGCATTGCACCCTGTACATGAGGAACACCATGCCTGATTCAGCTGCTCCACCGGTCCTGCTCGAACGCCCGCTGGCTGGCGTTGCGCTGCTGCGGCTGAACCGCCCGCACGCCACCAATGCCCTGAGCCTGGAGCTGCAAGCGCTGTTGTCGCAGCACTTTGCCGAGCTGGGCGCAGACCCGCAGGTACGCTGCATCCTGTTGACCGGTGGCGACAACGTGTTCGCCGCCGGCGGCGATATCGGCAGCATGGCCGGGGTCGGCCCGATCGATATCTACCAGCGCCACACCGAGCGAGTCTGGGCGCCGATCCAGCACTGCCCGAAACCGGTGATAGCTGCGGTCTGCGGTTACGCCTATGGCGGCGGCTGCGAGCTGGCGATGCTCGCCGACCTGATCGTCGCCGGGCGCAATGCGCGCTTCTGTCAGCCGGAGATCCGCATCGGCATCATGCCTGGCATCGGCGGCACCCAGCGGCTGGTGCGCGCAGTGGGCAAGGCCAAGGCCATGCGCATGGCCCTGACCGGGCAGCCGATCAGTGCCGAAGAGGCCTGGGTGGCGGGGTTGGTCAGCGACCTGGTCGAGGACGACCAGGTGCAGGCCCGCGCGCTGGAGCTGGCGCGGGTGATTGCGGGGATGCCGGCGCTGGCGGCCGAGCAGATCAAGGAGGTGATCCTGGCGGGGATGGATGCGCCCCTGGACGCGGCCTTGGCGCTGGAGCGCAAGGCCAATGCGTTGTTGTTTGCATCGAGGGACCAGAAGGAAGGGATGCAAGCGTTTATCGAGAAGCGCCCGGCGCGTTTTGAGGGGTGGTGATCTACGGGCTTTCCATTGGGCATTCAGATCGACATCACCAACTGCCCACTGTCGATCCGCAGCTCCACCCCATTTACCGCCCGCGCCTCATCACTGGCCAGGTACAACACGCTGGCCGCCACATCTTCGGGTAGGCACATGCGGTTCATGGGGTCGCTGTCGATGGTCAACCGCGCCGGGTCGACACCGTCGGGAAAGCCGCCACGGGTCATGTCGGTCAGCACACCATCCGGGTGCAACGAATTGCAGCGAATGCGGTAACGCCGCCGCCGGCAGAACGCCGCCACCGAGCGGGTCAACGCCGCCACCGCGCCTTTCGAAGCGCTGTAGGCCAGGTAATCATCACGCCCGGCCAGGGCCGCCACCGACGACAGGTTGATGATCGAACCGCCCTGCGCCTTCATCAACGCGATACCGGCACGGCAACCCAGGAACACACTGGCGGCATTGACCCGCATCAGCCGCTCCCAATCGCGCAGTTCGGTGTCCTCAATGTTGCCGGGCTGCAGCATGCCGGCGTTGTTGAGCAGGATGTCCAGCCGGCCATGGCGTTCGGCGACGACCGCCATCACCTGCTGCCACTGCGCTTCATCACTCGCATCATGGACGATGAAGCTGGCCGCCGAGCCCAAACTTTCAACCAGGGCCAGCCCGACCCGTTCGTCAATATCGCTGACCAGCACTTGGGCGCCCTGCGCCACCAGCAGGCGTGCGCTCGCCGCGCCGATACCCTTGGCGCCCCCGGTGATCAGCGCGACCTTGCCTGCTACCCGCCCGTTACCCTGGTTCATGACCCTACCTCGCAGTCCGTGTTCAGGCGCGCCCCATGCACCACTGCGGCACCGGCACGACGCCCGGAAAACACACAGTCGGCCAGGGACAGGCCACTTATATAAAGATGAGAAGGAATGCCCAGCGCCGTACGCCCAGCCGCGAACAAGCCGCCAATCGCCTGGCCGTCACAGTCCACTACGGCGCCGCTGCCCTCGTCCACGCGCAGGCCACCGAGGGTCAACGCCCCCAGCGGGAAGATCGGGTTACCAACCGATATATCGCAGGCATAGAACGGCCCCTGCTCCAGTACCTGGCGCCCGGCCGCCGACTTGCCGAACGGGTCCGGCGCCTGGCCTCGGGCCGCGGCATTGTTGGCCAGCAACGCCTGGCGCAGGCTTTGCGCCCCCATGCCGGTGGCTTGCGCCAACTGCTGCAGGCTCTTGCCCTTGCGGGCGCCCAACAGCATCAACACCAGCGCAGGTAACGCCTGGAACCACCAATAGCCGCCAAACAGCGCCTCGCGCAGGGCCTGCTTGCGCAACGGCGCATCAAGCACCAGCCAGGCCTGCCCGCCCTGCTCTTCCATCAATGGCTGGCCGAGGGTGGCGCCATACACCTCTTCGTTGCAGAAGCGCTCGCCAGCGCGATTGACCACGATGCCTTTGTGCCAGCTGTACGGCGGGTTGATGAAGCGCCACGCCGATACCCGCTGCAGGCGGTCGCTGGCTGCACCGACGCTGAGACCCAGGCGCAGGCCGCTGCCATCGCAGCCGGTAGCGCCGACCTTGAAATTGCGGCGGAACGCCGGTGCGTGGGCCTTGATCAGCTCGCGGTTGAAGATGAAGCCGCCAGTGCTCAGGACCACCCCGTGCACCGCCCGCACCAGCCAGGGCCGGGCGTGCTTGTGTTCGAGCGCGCTCAATCGACGGCGCAAGCGTTCGCAGTAGCCTGGCATGAAGTTCTGCAGGCGTTCGGCGCGGGCCGCCAGCCGCGCATGCTTGCACGCCACCTGGCTGCCCGGCGGCAGGCGCCACAGCTCGGCACCGATCACCCGCCCCTGCCCGTCGAGCACCAGGCGTCGGGCGGCCGACTGCGGCAACGGCCGCACGCCGGCGCGCAGGCAGGCCGCCTGCAAGTGGCTGTACAGCACCGCGCCGCACTGGCCCTTGCCGACCGTGCGGTGGCCACGCGGCGCCGCTGCCCGCTGGCCGGTATAGGCCGGCACCAGTTCATTGCCCGAGTAGTAGAGAAAGGCGCCGTCAGGTGGGTACGACGTCTTGCCGCCAGGTGGCATTTGATGGGCGAACGGCACGCCGTGGCTTTCCAGCCATTGCAGGTTGGCGACGCTGTCGCGACAGAAGCGCCACAGCGTTTCGTCACTGACCACGCCCTGGGTTTCATGCCGCAGGTAGTCGAACATCGCCTCGGGGCTGTCGTCGAAACCCGCCGCCTGCTGGTGCCGGGTACCACCGCCGGCGTATACCACGCCACCACTGCGGGCGCTGGCACCGCCGCCGGTAAAGCGGTCGGCGACCAGCACATCGGCACCCTCGGCACGCGCCTGCAGCGCTGCACAAGCCCCGGCGGCGCCCCAGCCGATCACCAGCACATCGCACTGCGCCTGCCACTGCAGGTCCGCCGCGTCGGCCACCTGCAACGGTTCGAGGATCGCGGTGACTGCGCTGTTCATGCCACCTCCCGGCGCTTGGCCGCCAGGTGGTTGGCGGCCACGTAGGCGAAGGTCATGGCCGGACCCAGGGTGCCGCCGGCACCGGGGTAGCTGGTGCCCATCACCGAGGCCGAGCAGTTGCCGATGGCATACAGGCCGGCGATCACCGAGCCGTCTTCACGCAGCACCTGGGCCTGGGCATTGGTCAGCAGGCCGCCCTTGGTGCCGATGTCGCCGGCATCCAGGCGCATGGCGTAGTACGGCCCCTTGCGCAGCGGCGCCAGACACGGGTTGGGCTTGATGTTGCAGTCGCCGTAGTAACGGTCGAACACATTGCCGCCGCGGCCGAAGTCAAGATCGACACCTGTGCGGGCATAGTCGTTGACCTTGGCCACGGTGCTGGCCAGGCCCTGCGCATCGACGCCGATCTTTCCGGCCAGGGCCTCCAGGCTGTCGGCCTTCCAGTACAGGGTGTCGCTCCACTCCGGGCGCAGGCGGCTGTCGGGCATGACCTGGGCCGGCATCAGCGGGCCCATGGCGTAGTTGAAACGGAAGTGCCCGTCGAAGATCACCCAGGCCGGTACCGAGCCACCGCCGGTGCGGGCGTTGTCGCGGTGCATGGCGTCGACGAATTCCAGGTACGGTGCGGCCTCGTTGACAAAGCGCCGGCCCTCGCCATTGACCACTATGGCACCAGGGAAGGCGCGTTCGGCGAAAATACCCCGCGGTTTGTCTTCGCCAGGCACGGCAATGGTCGGTGCCCACCAGGCCCAGTCCATCAGCGCGGTGGCTGCGCCCTGGGCCAGGCCGGCCTGCAGGGCGGCGCCGGTGTTGTTGCCCGGTGGCGTCGCACTCCAGGCCATGCGCGTCGGCTTGGGCAGGTACTGTTCACGCAAGGCCTGGTTCTGCTCGAAGCCGCCAGACGCCAGAATCACGCCGTGACGGGCCTGCAATGCGAGCTCACGGCCCTCACGGTAGATGCGCACACCACTGACCCGGCCCTGCTCCATGATCAGTTCACGGAAATCGCTGTTCAGCCACAGCGGCACATCGCGATCCATCAGCGAGCGGCGTAGCGAACACACCAGCGAGCTGCCCAGCGCCGCGCGGCGGTCGAAGCGGCTTCTGCGGCGCCACTTGAAATCGAGCTTGTAGCGCAGCATCAGCCGCAGAATCAGCAGGCGCCAGCCAAAACCCCGGGCCATGGCCTTGTGCGCATCCCGTGCAGTCCAGGCGATACGGCCCATCAGCAGGGTCGAAGGTGACGGCTTGCGCAGGTTGTCGAGCTCGGCGCCGAGCAGGCTGCTGTCGAACAGCTCCGGGTCAAGGGTACGCCCGCCGGGCAAGGCACCGGGCAGATGCGGGTAGTAATCCGGATACTTTGCCGCCACCGCATAGCGCACGCGGCTGCAGCGGGTTAGCGCCTCGATCATCTTCGGCGCATTGTCCAGGTAGGCCTGCAGGCGGGCCGGGTCGACCTGGTCACCGGCGGCGGCATCGAGGTAGCGGCGCGCCTGCTCCATGCTGTCGTTACCACCCAGGCGGGCGAAGTAGTGGTTGTTGGGGATCCAGATGCCGCCCCCGGAGATGGCCGAGGTGCCGCCGAACTTGTCGCTCTTTTCCAGAACCAGCACGCTGAAGCCCTGGTCGGCGAGGAACACCGCCGAGGTCATCGCGCCGGCCCCCGAGCCGACCACTATCACGTCGTACTGGGTTTGAGACTGATCTTGAGCCGTCATTGTTGTTGTGCCATTCGCTAAGGTCAGGGAGAAGCCGCCAGCACCCTCGCGGTGCGGCTGGCGGCGTGCATCCCATGATCGGCGCTGGCCGACGGACACTCATCGTCAAAGCGGACTAGGCAGTTACAGCTGCGCCCGGCGCCCGGCCCAAGGGCGGTCCTGTTCCAGCTGGCTGGCCAGGCGCAGCAGTACGTCTTCGCCACCCAGCCGGGCGGTAAACAGCATCCCCACCGGCAAGCCGCTGTCGCTCTGCCCCAGTGGCAGCGAGAGCGATGGCTGGCCACTGACGTTGGCCAGCACGGTGAAGCCGGCGCTGCCCATCGCCCGGTGAGCGTAGCTGTCCCATGACTGGTCGAGGCTGAGCTGGCCCAGGGCCGGGGTGAGGTTGGCGGTGACCGGCGAGAGGATCACATCGAAGCGGCTGAACGGCTGCTCCATCGCCGCGCCGATGCGCTCGAAGCTCTGCCGGGCACGGTACATCGCCTCGCCGTTGGTGGCACGGGCCCGTTCCAGCACCACCCGGGTGATCTGCTCCAGGTCGCCCGGCCCTGCCGCACGGCCCAGCGCCTGCTCGCGCTCGTGCACCAGGCTCGACAGCGCCGTGCCGATCACGGTGCCATGGGCACCGAACAGCTCGCGCGGGTCTACGGCCAGCTGCAACTCTTCGAGCTCATGGCCCAGGCCCTGCAACTGCTTGATGGCCTGCTCCAGGGTGGTGGCCACTGCAGCGTCGAGGGGGGCGCCGGTCAACGACTGGCGCACCACGGCCACGCGCAACTTGCCCGGCGCACGCTGCAACTCATCCACGTAGGGGCGCTGCAGCGGTGCGCTCCAGTAGGCGCTGCCGGCTTCGTGGCCCTGCCCGGCGTCGAGGAACAGTGCGGTGTCACGCAACGTGCGCGACACCACATTGCCGACGCTGGCACCGAACCAACCCTCGAAGTGCAGCGGGCCACTGGGTGTACGGTAACGGCTGGGCTTGAGCCCGACCAGGCCGCAGTACGACGCCGGGATGCGGATCGAGCCGCCGCCGTCGGTGGCATGTGCCACCGGGACGATGCCGGCGGCCACCGCCGCAGCGGCGCCACCAGAGGAGCCACCAGCGCTCATGGCCAGGTTCCACGGGTTGTGGGTCTGGCCCCAGAGCAGCGATTCGGTGGTGGTGGTGAGGCCGAATTCCGGGCACGTGGTCTTGCCGAACGGCACCGCGCCGGCGTGCTCATAGCGGGCGATCAGTGTACTGGTGACGCTGGCCGGCGGCGCATCGCGGAACAGCCGGCAGCCATGGGTGGTCGGCGTGCCTTGCAGGTAGGTGTTGAGGTCCTTGAGCAGCAGCGGCACCCCGGCCAGCGCGCCCTTGGCGCTGTCACCGGCCGCACGCCGGCGGGCCAGCAAAGCCCGTGCGTAGGCCTCGTGCAGCATGTTCACGGCGCCGACCCTGGGGTTGACGGCGGCATGCCGGGCCAGCGCGGCGGCCAGCAGCTCTTCACCACTGAGGCTGCCGGCGCGCACCGCCTCGGCCATGGCCCAGGCGTCCAGGCCTTGGTAGTCGGTAGCCGAAAGGCCGGTGGTCGCCGCATCGGCAAAGCGCCCCAGCAGGCCGGCGCCCAGGCCGACGGCGCCGGCCTTGAGTACGCTACGGCGCGACCAGCTGGTGCCAGGGGTTGGGTGTGGATCTTGGATCTGGTTACTCATGGCGTCCTGTTCTTCATTGTTGTGAGTACGCATCAGTCTGCAGTGACCTGCGCCAGCATGGCGGCAAGGTAGTGCTCGCCATAGGGTGGCAGCAGCCCCCACTCGCGGCGCGGGTCGTGTGCCGGGGCCTGGAACACCGTGCGCAGGTGGCTGAACTGGAGGAACCCCTCGCGGCCGTGATAGTGCCCCATGCCCGAGGCACCGACACCACCAAACGGCGCATCGTGCAGGGCGGCATGCATCATCACGTCGTTGAGCGTCACCCCGCCAGACAGCGTGTGGTCGAGCACCTGCTGCTGTTCTTGCGGGTCGTCGCCAAAGTGGTACAGCGCCAGCGGCCGTGGCCGGCTGTTGATCTGGGCAATGACCTCGTCCAGTGCGTCATAGGCCAGCACCACCAGCGCCGGGCCGAAGATTTCTTCGTGCAGGATCTGCGCCTGCTCGGGTGGGTTGACCACCACGCTCAAGGGCCGACGGCGTTCATCCGCGGCGCCCGGGGCCACCTCGGGCATCGTTTCGACGCGCACGCCAAGCTGCTGCGCATCCTGCACCAACGCCTCGACACGCGCCAGGTGCCGGGCATTGACCACGGCCACCACATCCGGGTTGCCGGCCACGGTTGGATTGAGCGCACTGTAGGCGCTGCGCAGCGCGGCGATGAAGCGCTCCAGCGCTGCCCGCGGTACGTAGACCAGGTCCGGGTTGATGCAGATCTGCCCGGCATTGGTGGCCTTGGCCACGGCAATACTGTGCGCGGCCTTGGCCAGGTCGGCGCTGGCAGACACGATCACCGGCGACTTGCCGCCCAGCTCCAGGGTCACCGGCACCAGGTTCTGCGCGGCGTTGGCCATTACCCGCCGGCCCACCGCCGTGCTGCCGGTGAACACCAGGTGGTCGAACGGCTGTGCGGTAAAGGCATCGGCCAGGTCCGGGCCACCGGTCACCACCGCCACCTCTAGCGGGTCGAGGTGCGCTGCGCACAGTTCGGCGACCAGTGCCGCCGTGCGCGGCAGCACCTCTGAAGGCTTGAGAATGGCCCGGTTGCCAGCGGCGAGGGCCGACGCCAGCGGGCTGAACAGGGTGTACAGCGGGGCATTCCAGGTGCCGATGATGCCCACCGTGCCCTTGGGCTGGTAACGCACCCAGGCCTTGGCGCCGAGCTGGTCGTACGGCGCGAATGGCGCCCTGGGGTCATCGGCCATCCACTGCTGCAGGTGGTCCCTGGCGTGCTTGAGGCTGGCCAGGGCACCGAGCACATCGTTCATCAGGGTGAAACCGGCGGGCCGGCCGCCGAAATCCTCGTCAATGGCCTGGGTCAGGCCCTGATGGTGACGCACCAGCAGGTCGATCACCCGCTGCAGGCGCTGACGACGGCGCTCGGCCGTGACGGCGCCCTCGCCGACGAAGGCGCTTTGCTGCCGCGATAACAGGCCGCTGAGCGCCTGGACCGATGACGGAACGGGTGGCATGGGTGTCTCCTCTGGCTGTTGACTGCGCCCGATGCGCATGGCGCCACACTAGCCATGGCGCGGGGGCTGCGCCTCGTCCGATCGGACCAGGATCGAGCCACTGCGTTAGTCCGTTGAGACGATGCTCGGCAAGGCCTGCAAGCCAATACTGGCGGCACAAAAGCCACCCCGCATGAGGCCAGCCATGGCAACCCAACAGATCGGTTTCGACCCCCAGGCCTTCCGTGCCGCACTCGGCACCTTCACCACCGGTGTCACCATCATCACATCCCAGGGCGAAGATGGCGCGCCGGTGGGCATTACCGCCAACAGTTTCAACTCGGTGTCGCTGAACCCGCCGCTGGTGCTATGGAGCCTGTCCAAGCAGGCGCGCAGCCTGCCGGTGTTCAGCAACGGCAAGCACTGGAACGTGCACGTGCTTTCGATCGAGCAAGAGAAGCTGTCGAGCCGCTTCGCCACTCAGGGCGAGGACAAGTTCGCAGAAGTCGAGCTCGACAACGGCATCAGCGATGCCCCGCTGCTGCAAGATTGCACCGCACGCTTCCAGTGCCGCACCGCCTTCCAGTACGAAGGCGGCGACCATGTGATCTTCGTCGGCGAGGTGCTGGCGTTCGATCACAGCGACCGCGCACCGCTGGCCTTCCAGAGTGGCCAGTACGCCCTTGCCACGCGCAAGCCGCGCAGCGAGCTGCGCCTGGCCACCACGCCGCCTCCACCGGAGTGCAGCTACACCGAAGACCTGCTGGGCTACCTGCTGGGTCGCAGTCACTACCAGGTGCTCAACCTGTTGCGCCAGCTGCTCAGCAACCAGCAACTGGATGAACAGGCGTTCTTCGTGCTGGCGGTGCTGTCGATCCGCGACAACCTGAGCCTGGACGAGCTCAACACCTTCGTCAGCTATACCGGCCATGTGGTTACCTTGGCCGGCATGCGCTTCCTCGAACGCCAAGGCCTGGTTGCCATAGAAGGCAATGCCGCACAGTTGCGTTTCGTGCTGACCGCCAACGGCCGCGAGCTGTCGTTGCAGCAGGTAGCGCTGGCCAAGGTGGTCGAGGAAGACCTTATCGGCAAGCTCGGCGAGGCCGATGCACAGGCGCTGAAGGTGTTGCTCAAGCGCCTGATCGTGGTCAGCGACCCCGGCCTGCCGGACCTCTGGGCACCGCGATGAGTAGCGCCACCCCTACCCTGCCGTCGACCACGGTCGGCTGGCGCAGCCATGGCCTGCTGCTGTTGCTGGCTGCGGTGTTCGCCGACAACTTTGTCGGCAGGCAGATCCTGGCGGTGATGTTCGAGCCGATCAAGGCCGAGTTCCAGGTTGGTGACAGCTCGCTGGGCCTGATCTCGGGCCTGGCCTTCGCGGCGGTGTATGCGCTGCTCGGCTTGCCGGCCGGGCGCCTGGTCGACCGCGTGCCGCGCCTGCGCCTGCTGGCGCTGGCCTGCCTGCTGTGGGCGCTTGCCACCATGAGCTGCGGGCTGGCGGGCAGTTTCGTGGTGCTGGCCCTGGCGCGCATGCTGGTGGCGGTGAGCGAGGCGCCGACCACGTCGGCGTCGCTGTCGCTGATCGCCGACCTGTATCCGCCGCAGCGGCGCTCGTTCGCCATCAGCTGCTTCACCGCCGCGCCAACCTTCTCGTCGATCATCGGCCTGAGCATCGGGGCCTGGGTGGTCGAGCAGTACGGCTGGCGGACCGCGTTCATCGCCCTGGGGCTGCCGGCCCTGGCCTTTGCCGTCATCCTTGGGCTGCTGGTGCGCGAGCCGGTGCGTGGCCGCTGGGACCTGAATGCGCATCCGGCACCGCGCCTCGGCCTTGGCGCCGAGGCCCGTGCACTGTGGACGCTGGCGCCGTACCGATGGCTGATTCTCGCGGGTGGGCTGACCACCCTGGGCTCGTATGCCGTGGCCATGTGGAACACCAGCTTCCTGGTGCGCTCCCACGGCCTGTCGCTGCGTGAAGCCGGCATGCTCGCCGGCGTGGTCTGCGGCAGCGCTGCCGGCATCGGCGGGCTGTTCAGCGGCTGGCTGAGCGACCGCCTGGCGCGCCGAGGCGTACACTGGCAACTGTCACTGCCGGTGCTGGGGCACCTGGCGGCGCTGTCGGCACTGGCCAGCTACCTGCTGTGGCCCAGCGAGCGCTTGATGTACCTGGGCGCTTTGCCGATACCGGTGGCCATGCTGTGGTGCGCGTTGTACAGCTTCTTTGCTGTGTGGTGGGTGGCGCCGTCCTACAACCTGGTCACGCAACTGGTGACGCCACAACAACGCGGCACGGCCATGGCCCTGCAGACCGTCGTCAGCACTCTGCTGGGCGTGGGGGCCGGCCCGCTGTTGACGGGCCTGCTCAGCGACCTGCTGCAACCCTTGTTCGGCGTGCAGTCGCTGCGCTACGCGCTGTTGTTGATGAGCCTTCCGGTACTCGGGGCGGTGCTGCTATTACTGCGCACCTCGATGCATGTGCAGGCCGATATCAGCGAACAGCGCAGCTGACCGCGGGATAATACGCCGCCATGCACCCACTGGCTTGTTCCATGCGGTGTCTGCGATATCTCTTTTCGTACGGAGCCTAGAATTCCACCTTGCCCCGGCCCGCCTTGACAGTGCTGCGCCGGGCTTTTCCTTCGAGGCGACGGGTCTTCGAGCCGAGGGTCGGCTTGGTGGGGCGGCGTTTCTTCTCGGTCTTGCCGGCAGTGATGATCAACTCGGCAAGACGCGCCAGTGCGTCAGCACGGTTCTGTTCCTGTGTGCGGTATTGCTGTGCCTTGATGATCAACACACCGTCGCCGGTGATGCGGCTGTCACGCAGCGCCAACAGCCGCTCCTTGTAGAACTCAGGCAGCGACGAGGCGGGAATGTCGAAGCGCAGGTGCACGGCGCTGGACACTTTGTTGACATTCTGACCACCTGCGCCCTGCGCGCGGATGTATGTCAGTTCGATGTCGGCATCTGGCAGATGCACCTTGTCAGAGATGGTCAGCATGGCATGGCCCTTGTGAGTCCCTCCATTATCCAGGTTCGCCAGGCAATCATGCCAGTCGGGCTGACTTCGAAGAAGCGACCGTCGCGAGTGTCAGCTTGCGCATGGTAGTTCCCCAAAGGCCCCGGGCTTACTGTTCAGGATAACCCCGACAAGTGTTGACGTGCTCATGTACGACATCTCTTTGCCTTGGTTCACGCAGCCCCTTCTCGTATGATCGTCGCAAATCTGATCTGGAACGGATTTCGTGAAGTCGTTACCTGAAAATGCCCCAACTGCCCCTGCCGCCCCCAAGGTCGCGAAATGGAACGTGGGCGAGGCTGCCAACCAGCTCTCATGGGACGACCTGCGGATCATCAAAACGCTCAGTGAGTGTGGCAATCGCGCTGCCACGGCCAAGAAGCTCGGCATCAACGTGTCCACCGTCTCCCGCAGGGTCTCCCAGGTTGAAAAAACACTGGGCGTAGCCTTGTTCGACCACCGCAAATCAGGCTATCTGCTCACCATCGAGGGCGCGGAGTTGCGTGCTCTCGCCGAACGCGTGGAGCTGGACATTGTCAGCGTGACGAGGCGTGTCTCACGTGCCGGCCAAGGGCCACTCGGAAAGCTTCGTATCACCACCAGCGACTCACTGCTGCTTTACTTCCTCACCCCCATCATCGCGGATTTCAAGGCCCTCAATGAAGGCATCACGATCGAGGTGCTGGTGGGCAACGAATCACTGAGCCTTGCGCGAGACGAATCGGATATTGCGGTTCGAGCCACCAGGAAACCCGCCGAAAGCCTGGTGGGTCGCAAACTGGCCACAATCGCCTGGGCGCCCTACGGCAGCAGCAACCACACATCGCCTGCTCCTCTGTTCACAGAAGGCCAGGCATGGGTTTCCTATTCCGCGGCGCTACGCGGGCTCAAGGCAACGAGCTATGTCGAAAACAGGGTCGCTGCCGAGTGCATCTCGTACCGCACCGATTCGGTTGCGGCGGCAAGTGCTGCAATCGCGGCAGGCCTGGGGGTGGGTTTTCTGCCCTGCATGCTGGGTGATATCACACCAGGGCTTGAACGCGTCGGCCCGGTGGAGCCGGAGCTGCAGGATGAGCTGTGGCTGCTGACGCACCAGGACATCCGCAAATCGTGGCGGGTCAAAGCCTTTATGACATTCTGTGCCGCTGCCGTTGCCAATCAGAAGCCGTTGATCGAGGGCCAACTGGTACTCCCGGTCACGTAGAGCGAAACCGGGAGTGCGGGTCACTCAGCGCGTGGGCCAAGTACCGCTTTGCAGGCGATTTCGATCAGTTGTGGGCGCTGGGCAAGCCTCGAAACGCCGATGATGTTGCTGGCGCATTGAGGCCGCTCCGTGCCGTAGGCGGCCTTGCGTACCTTGCCGACCACGGCAAAGGCCGCGTCCATGTCCAGTACGTAAAGCGTCTCTTCCACGACATCTTCAAGCGTCGCTCCATACAGCGCGAGCAGCTTGGCGATATTGTCGTAGGCGGCACGCATCTGATCCCCCATCGAAGAGAAATCACAGGGCCTGCCGTCACGATCCAGCGGTGCCGGCGCGACCAGGTTGCCTTCTTCGTCATGATTGAACTGGCCCGATACGTAGATCTCGTTCCCTACCCGCCGAGCCTGCGGATACCCATAGGAACTCTCCCACGGCACGCCCCAATAGGCGGTTTGTCTGTTGAGTGGTTGTGAAGCTGCCATCGCTTTCTCCTGGCGTAAACCGGATCAGGTAGATCCGCGTTTGCGGGCGAATCCTAGCAGCAGGATGAACAAGCGGATGGTGCATTAATGCGCTCCTGAGAGCGCAAAAGTGCGCCACCGCATCGCTCAGCGATTCGCTATCTTGTGCTCGGACTCAAGCAACGGCCATCACTGAGGACGTCATCCAGTGCCTCAGCACAGTCTGCCGAAGGCAGGCGCCGTGACTTGTGCGATGACTACCATCCAACTGACAGGGAACAACAATGAACAATCCAAAAACTGAAGTCCTGACCCCATTCAACAGCCAACTGATCTTCATCGATCAGCAGCCGCAGATGGCCTTTGGCGTTCAGAGCATCGATCGCCAGACGCTGAAAAACAACACCGTAGGCCTGGCCAAGGCAGCCAGGATCTTCAATGTGCCCACCACCATCACGACGGTCGAAACTGAAAGCTTCTCTGGGCACACCTACCCCGAGCTGCTCGCCGTCTTCCCCGACGCTCCGCTGCTGGAGCGAACCTCCATGAACTCCTGGGATGACCAGAAGGTGCGTGACGCGCTCAAGAAAAACGGGCGCAACAAGATCATCGTTTCCGGCCTGTGGACGGAGGTATGCAACACCACGTTCGCGCTGTCTGCAATGAACGATGCCGGCTATGAAATCTACATGGTTGCCGACGCCTCCGGTGGCACCACCAAGGAAGCCCACGACTACGCCATGCAGCGCATGATTCAGGCAGGCGTGATTCCGGTGACCTGGCAACAAGTGCTGCTGGAGTGGCAGCGCGACTGGAAAAACCGCGACACCTACGATGCCGTCATGGAACTGGTGAAAGAACACTCCGGCGCGTACGGCATGGGTGTCGACTATGCCTACACCATGGTGCACAAAGCTCCAGAGCGCGTTCAGCACGGCCCAACCCTGGCCCCGGTTGCTGCCGCTGTCTGACCATTGCCAGCCCCTGCATCCAGGGGCTGTTCATTGACCCGCTGATGGGTACGCCGGCTGGCTGAGCCAGGCCATCGAATCGAGTGTTATCGTCTGTAGCCCGCCCAAGGCTGCAGTGGCCTGCTCTGCCCCCTCGAAACGTGCGTGCCCACTTCATTGATTAATGGATTGGTATGAACAGCGATCACTGCACTGTGCTGGCGACTGTCGCACTGAAAACAACCGGGCTCCTCAAGCCCTGGCAGGTCACGACTGCCAAGAAGTTGATGCTGGAGAACCTGGACACTGGCATAACTGTTACGGAACTCGCCCAAGCCTGCTCGCTGTCGCGTAGCCATTTCACACGAATGTTCAGGGATACCATGCACGTGCCCCCGCAGCAGTGGATGCGTGAACAACGGTTGCGCAAAAGCAAGGAACTACTGGGGGGCTCGGGAATGATGCTTGCCGAGATCGCACTGGAGTGCGGTTTCTGCGATCAGTCCCACTTCTGTCGCACATTCGTGAAGGCCGAGGGGATGTCGCCGCAGGCCTGGCAGCGACAAGCGTCCATTCGAACTGAGCCTCTGCTCAGTCAGGGAGCACATTTGTGCTCTGTCGCTGACGCTGACGCTGGACATCGACCAATGTCCACCCCTGGCGGTCCCAGGTACGTTCCTGGCCACACACCAAAATTTCGTACCCCTGAAGTTAATGCGTTTAGTCAGCTTCCCAGACATTCTTTGCACACCGCGGGAACGGGCCCGGGTCATAACAGTACACACAGACCTTCCTGTGTCTGACCTGAGGTAAGCGATCATGGCAAACAATCAAGACAAGGGTGGCAACCAAGGCAATGCTGACACTGGCATGGGTAACAACACTGCCGGCACCGGCCAGCAAGGCGGCCAGGGTTCGGGCGGTCGGATGCCCGGCCAGCAGCAAGGTGGCAGCCAGTCCGGCCAGAAACCTGAGGACAAGATGAACAAGGACTGGGAACGTTCCCGTGACACAGGCAGCCAAGGCGGCCAGCGTACTACTGAAAAGCAGAACCAGAACGTGACAGACAAGGACCGCATGGGCGGTCAGCAAAACCAGGCAGATGACCAGCAGTGGGATAAAGATCGCTGATCATCCGCAGCGGGCATCAGGGTGAGTTCTGCCCTGATGCCACCTCCATCGTATGGGAGGCTCCTGATGAACAACTCCAGAGAACGGCATTCGACAGTCATTTGCCTGCAAGCAGGACGCATCCTTTTCGTGCGCAAGCAAAGCGCTGAATGGTCGTTGCCAGGTGGGAAAATCGATCCAGGCGAGCATCACCTGGATGCTGCGCAGCGCGAGCTGATGGAGGAGACTTGCCTATCCTTCGACGGGGCCAGGTTCCTCAATCACTACATGCTTGCAGCCGAGGAACACTACCTCTATCAGCTGCCTGTCGAACCTGGCGCGCAACCCGCTGCAAATCACGAAATCGTGGAGTGCCGCTGGTTTACAGCGCCCGAAATTCACAAAGTGCACGTCAAACCGTCCAATATCGAGCTGCTTGAACGAGAGCATCTGCTCCCTGTGTAGTGCTTTATCGGCAGCACAGCGCATATGGACCTGGTGTGCATTAACCCGATTCAGCGCTTGTCATTCGGCCGATACCACCCGCCGGGCATCTCTTCGCACAGCTTGGGGCGGGACACCGAAACCACGAATGAACACCTCCCGCATATGCCGACGGTCCCTGAACCCTGTCTCCTTCGCCACCACATCCAGGCTGTGACGGCTCTGCTCGATCATCAAGCGGGCAGCCTCAAGACGCAGGCTCTCCACAGCCTTTGCGGGTGACTGGCCTGTCTCTGCAGTGAATACGCGGGTAAATTGCCGAGGGCTCAGATGTACGGATTCTGCGAGCTCCTCCACACTCAATGGACGATTCAAATGCTTGCGGGCGTAATCCAGGGCGTTCTGAATCCGATCAGATTTCGGCGAAAGCGTGAGCAGTTCGGAATGTTGCGATTGCCCACCGGAGCGGCGCTGATGCATCACCAGCTTTCGTGCCACCGACCTGGCCATCTCGGTTCCCAGATCCTTTTCCACCATGCCCAGCGCCATGTCCAGGGCGGCGGTCATCCCGGCGGATGTCCAGATCGGCCCATCCACAATGAAGATTCGGTCTTCTTCCACTTCGATTTTCGGGTGCAGTTCACGCAGCTTTTTCGCATAGGCCCAGTGTGTCGTGGCGCGCCGGTTATCCAACACTCCGGCCTGGGCCAGCACGAAACAGCCGGTACACAGGCCAGCGATGCGGCGGGCGCCGTCGACAAAGCCGCGAACGCTGGCCAGCACGTCATCGCCTGGCGGGGTCAGCGGGGTCAGAGTGCCCGTGATCATCCAGGTATCAGCCAAACCAGGAGCGCCCAATGGCAGTGTGTCCATGTACATGCCCAGGGAAGACCGCACCGTTCCGCCCCCGACGGAAAAATTCTGGATCTTGTAAACCGTTTCGCCCGCGACGATGTTCGCGAATTCGAACACGGCCTGCGTCGCCAGCGACATGATCTGGAAACCTTCGGTGATGAGATAGCCGACCCGGTGCATGGTTGACGCTCCACAGTTCAATGTCCTGAAAACGTACCATATGTGTCGTTTGAGACAAAGACGACCTTCTGCATCATGGGCTCCACACCCAACAACGGAGCACGACCATGAAACAGCAATTCAAAGGTACTGCACTCATCACAGGCGCCTCCACCGGCATCGGTTCGATCTACGCAGACCGCCTGGCGCGTCGGGGTTACGACCTGGTGCTGGTGGCCCGCAATCGGGAGCGCCTGAACACCCTGGCCAGCCGGCTGACTACAGAAACCCGGCAGAACGTGGAGGTACTTCCGGCAGACCTGGCAAACCCGGATGATCTGGCCAAGGTAGAACGCAAATTGCGCGAGGACGCCAGCATCAGCCTGCTGGTGAACAACGCGGGCATAGGCACGCACACCAGCCTGCTGGAGAGTGATGTCGAGCGCATGGCTGAAATGATCACTCTCAACGTCACCGCCCTCACCCGCCTTACCTATGCCGCCATCCCTGGATTTGTCGCCCGCAAGCAAGGCGCCGTGATCAACATCTCGTCCATTGTCAGCCTGGCGCCGGAGTTGCTCAACGGTGTGTATGGTGGCAGCAAGGCGTATGTCACCGCCTTTACCCAGTCACTGCACAGGGAGCTTGCGGAAAAAGGCATCAGGATCCAGGCTGTGCTGCCAGGGGCAACCGCTACCGACTTCTGGCAGATCGGCGGCTTGCCGGTCGAAAACCTGGACCCAGGCATCGTGATGTCGGCCCAGGACCTGGTGGACGGGGCCCTGCAGGACTTTGACGACGAGGTACTGATCTCCATCCCTTCAATGCACGACCTGCAGTCCTTCGAACGTTACGAGGCAAGCCGGCAAGCCCTGTTCGGCCAACTGTCCAGCAATCGGCTGGCCCCACGTTACAACGCCAATTGATCACGGTTGCCAGCGCCAGTACCGGGTGTAGCTGTCGGCCTGTCGACCAGGGCGACAGCCACCCGATTATCAGCGAAACGCGGAAAGTGTTCCGGCAATAGCCGGGTTTTTCAGGAAGCCCGGGGTGCTTAACCTGTCACCACTGCTCACCAGAAGGTTCACATCCACATGAAAGCAATCGTCTACGACACGCCCGGCCTCCCGATACAAGATCCCCGGTCCTTGTATGAGCATGAACTGCCCAAGCCCACACCTGGTGCCAGGGACCTGTTGGTGGAAGTCAAAGCCATCGCGGTGAACCCGGTCGATACCAAGGTCAGAGCCAGCCGCAGCGGTGACCACCCTCAAGTGTTGGGATGGGATGCCGTCGGGATCGTCCGCGAGGTCGGCGCCGAGGTGTCGATGTTCCAGCCTGGCGACGAAGTGTTCTACGCCGGTGCAATCGACCGCCCGGGCAGTTACAGCGAATTTCACCTGGTCGACGAGCGCATCGTCGGGCACAAGCCCCGCACTCTGGACAATGCCAGTGCCGCAGCCTTGCCGCTGACCTCCATCACCGCCTGGGAACTGCTGTTCGACCGCCTGGGTGTGGAGGAAAATGGCGGCATTGGCAAGAGCCTGCTGGTCATCGGCGCTGGCGGCGGTGTTGGTTCGATCCTGGTGCAGCTTGCACGCAAGCGTACCCAGCTCAAGGTGATCGGCACCGCGTCACGGCCTGAAACCCAAGCCTGGGTCAGCGAACTCGGGGCACATCATGTCATCGACCATTCGGCTTCCTTTGCCCTGCAACTGGAACAACTTCAGCTCAACCCGGTGGATTACGTCATCAGCCTGACCCACACCGATGCGTACCTCGCGCAGATCGTCGAAGTGCTGCGGCCACAGGGCAAGCTCGCGCTGATCGATGACCCTCAGCATCTCGATATCGTGCCGTTCAAGCGCAAATCGCTGTCGGTGCACTGGGAGCTCATGTTCACCCGCTCGCTGTACCAGACCGAGGACATGATCAAGCAGCACCATCTGCTGGAAAAGGTATCGGCGCTGGTCGACGAGGGGGTCATCAAGACCACCGTTGGCGAGCACTTCGGCAGCATCAGTGCCAGCAACCTCAAACGCGCCCATGCCCTGATCGAAAGTGGCAAGGCAAAAGGCAAGATTGTCCTGGAAGGCTTCTGATCACTGATCCAGCCAAGGCAACGAAGGCGGGGCCATGCGCCCCGTCAGCTTATTCAGCAGCAGCGACGAGCTGCTCGAAACGCTCCGCCAGAAACGCTCTGAGCACCTGCACAGCCGGTGTGAGCGATGTTCGATGAGCGCACACCAGTTGCAATGGCGCAGGTTGGCCGTAATCCCCGGGAAACAACTCGATCAGCCGACCGGCGCGTATGTCCGCCAGCACATCCAGCCTGGATTTGTAAACGATCCCCAACCCTTCGACGCCCCAGCGCCGAACGATATCGGCGTCATCGCTGACACGGTCACCTGTGACTTGCACGGTCCTGACGCCATCGGGCAAATGAAAGCTCCATCGCTCGTAGGTTTGCTCGCCCATCACATAACGCAGGCAATTGTGCCTGACCAGATCCTCCAAGGCGTCTGGTGCCCCATGCCGTGCCAGGTAACGTGGTGAGGCACAGACTGTTCTGCGATTGCCAGGGGCAAGCATCAGTGAAACAAGGCCGGAATCTGCCAGCTGCCCATATCGGATACTCGCATCCAATTGTTGGCCGACAAGGTCGGCTACCTGATCGCTGACCCGCAGTTGCAGCTTCACCTTGGGGTGCGATTGCTGGAAGTCGTCCAGCCAGGGCAGCAACAGATTCCTGCCAATATCCGAAGGCATGGACAGGCGAAGTGTACCCGCGATCTCATCTCGCCCCTCGGTCAGCGCCACCTCGCCGTTGCCCAGTGCCTCCAAGGCCTGACGGGCATGGGGCAGATATCGCTCGCCATCATCCGAAAGCCGCAAACGCCTTGTGGAACGCACGAACAACCTGGCCCCCAGGCTGCTTTCCAGGCGCTGGACTGCCCCGCTGGCCAAGGCCGGTGAAATATCCAACAACCTGGCTGCTGCCGAGAAGCTGCCGGCGGAGGCTGTGGTGACGAAGACCTGAAGGTCATCAAACCGAACTGTTTTCTTCACTGTGGAAATGTCTTGACCTGGCGCGAGGATCAAAGCGTAGCGGCAATCCTGATACGTGCCCAGCGTTGGCTTGCAGGAAATGGGAGCGTGCCAGGCGTGCCGCGTCATCCAGGCGAAAAAGTAAAAAAGATTTCAGCGCCCTGCTGCGGTCAGAATCATAGATAGCAGTGGAGATAACATCATGAAATTCGCGCTGTTCTGCCAATGGCTCGCCAAGCGCGCCGGTAAACCAAGCACGTTCATCATTGCCGTGGTGCTCATTACCCTGTGGGCTGCCTCCGGGCCCTGGTTTCACTACAACGATACCTGGCAACTGATCGTCAACACATCGACGACCATCATCACTTTCCTGATGGTCTTTCTGATTCAGAACACCCAGAACCGTGACAATGACGTCATCCACGTGAAGCTCGACGAGCTGATCCGCGCTACAAAGTCTGCAGAGCAATCGGTACTAGGGCTCGAATCTCTCGACAATCGGGAGATCCATAAACTTCGCAAGGAGTACCAGGCGATGGGCCGAAACTGCGAACCGGCTCCACAGTCGCCTCGCGAACAGCAGGCAGACGATGCCGCTCGGGACAACCTGCAGCGCTAGAGGTCAATCATGGTCGTTTGCTTCGGGCTGTTCGTCCTGGCATCCCAGCAGAAATTCAGCCAGGGTCTCAGCACAGGCCGAAATACCATCCAGGAGCACCATCTCAAAGCCATGGGTATTCTCTGTCGGGATCGCAATGCAGCCCGCCCGGGCATCGATCCCGGCGCTCAATACCGCACTCGCATCTGACGCAAAGTCGACGAGCAATGCCGCCTGCGGCTCATAACCTGCCCTGCGCCCAGCGGCGATAAGGCCTTGAACCACGGTGCGGCTGTAGTAGCCCTTCTGGTCACCGGTATTGACGATCGGGTTGACCGATAGCTCCGTACCGTATTCATCGAGCACCGGGCCGACCTCGACGGCAATGGTGGTATCACCGGGCAACCGGGACGCGGCGTACATGGCGCCGGCATTCGATTCCTCCTCCAGTGTGGTGAGCACGAACCAGACATCCTGCTTCAATGCCTCTCGCCTTTCACCCAGCAGCTTTGCACAGAGGATGACAGCACTGATGGGAGCACGGTCATCGAGAAAGTGTGCAGCAACGCAGTCCTGCACTTTGAAGGGCTGACGCCAGTGCTGGCTTAGCACGGCTCGGGTACCCGGTCGGATTCCCGACTTCTGGAGTTCCTGTTTGGTCTTGCGTGTGACGACATGCACGTCGTTCCATTGAACATTTCCCGCCAGCACGTCTTTTCCGTTGGCAGTACGACCGCTACTGTGCATCGAGCCATAGGACAGCACGCCAGGCACTATCTGCTTATCGCCCAGGATATCCACGGGGCAGACACCAAAGCTGATCGGTTGCGCTCCCCCGAGGGCAAGCACCTCGAGGGTGCCGTTGTCTTGGACATTCTTGACGATCATTGCGATCTCATCGAGATGGGCCATTACACGTATGGCTGTCTGCGGATCGCATGCAAGCCCGGCACGAATGACCCCTACCACGTTGCCGGCGGCATCGGTGTGCGTGTCATCGCAATAACTGCCGAGCTCTCGCAGGCAAATATCCCGCACCTCATCCTCTTGTCCCCCAGGCCCACGGGCATAGAGGAGTTCACTCAACAATGCGTCGATCTTCAAAACAGAGCCCTCCTGGTTCAAGCTGCGAGCGGTTAACCGGCACACAGGCCGCGCGTTCAGTATCAACGGGATGCCAGAGGGTCACGCGCACAGCCGCCGGCCCTCCGCCGGGGCGGATGGGGCCGACGACGCACGTGCCACAGGTCAGGAATTGAAGCCCAACCCTGAGGAAAGGTCGGAGTCTCCAGGCCTGCGCTCAGCCTGTGTCGACACTTTGCCACCCGCCTTATCGAGCGACTCTTCGACCGACGCCTTCACCTCGCGACCCTTGGCCTTGAGGGTGTCGGTCAAACGATCACTGCTGGCGCCCATCAATTGGTCTTCCTTGCGGGTAATGGGTAATGACGCCCCCAATGCCGCACCCAGTGCTATCCCCAAAGCGGCCAATACCAGAGGTTGCTCCTGAAGCAGGTGGTCAAACTGGCCCTTCAGTGCCGTGGCCTGATCTGCGGCCTTGTGTGCCGAATGGCGCAGGGTATCCGCGGAAGCCCCCATGGAGTCGCAGGCCCCGCTACCCAGTTCGCTGGCCCGGTCGCGCATGTCATGGGCCTTCATGCGTGCTTTCTGGCTGGCGTCGTGCACTGCCTCCCCCGCCTGCGCGAAAGCGCCCTTCACAGTGTCCACCGCGTCACCAAGCTTTTCGCCCAACCCCGGCCCCTGGTGCGCAGGCCCGGGGTTGAAGGGGCGGTTCTGGTTCAGGCCCAGCCAGGCCAGGCCCAGTACCGTCAGGGTAGCGGGTACGGGGTTGTTCTTGAGGGTGGTGCCCAGGTTCTGGAAGAACTCGCCGCCATTGCCCTTGGCGTAGGCCAGGACCCGGTCGACCATCTGGCCCGGGCTCAGGCGCTGTTCGAGGGCATCCACCAGATCGCTGATGTGCTCGCGCTTGGCGTTGATTTCCTGCTCTAGCAAGTCAGGGTCTTTGTGCGCTTCG
The DNA here is from genome assembly GCF_015680405.1 of Pseudomonas pudica. Lineage (GTDB taxonomy): Bacteria > Pseudomonadota > Gammaproteobacteria > Pseudomonadales > Pseudomonadaceae > Aquipseudomonas > Aquipseudomonas pudica. Next base: position 95,121 of record NZ_JADLJS010000002.1, on the reverse strand, counting down.
TGTTCGAAGGAAGTGGTCATGGCAGTTTCCTCTTCAGCGTGTCCTTGTCCTGCTGCATGGCGTGCAAGGTGCGGTCAGGGGCCAGGTGCGTGGGTTCGAACTGTTTCTTGCCCGACTGCAACATGATGAACCCGATCACCAAGGTGACGGCGCCCACGATCAAGGCTGCCAGCCAAGGCTCGACCACCATCGCCAAGGCGTAGACTGCCGCCAGCAGGAGGATGACGAAGCCCGCCAGCATCACGATCGCCCCCGCGGCAACCGCAGCCGTACCGGCCTTGAGGGTAGCGAGGTTTTGCTGCAGCTCTGCCTTGGCCAGCGCCAGCTCCTTGGTGAACAGGTCCGGTACTTCCCGCATAAGCTGGCGCAACAAACCGCCAACACCGACGGCGTCGTCTTCTGCCGTATGCAAGCCCGGGGTGGTATGCAAAGGGTCTTTGTTCATCATTCACCTCCTTTGAGCGGGTCGCGCTCGAACGGGCTGCCACTGACCGGCGAGCCTGCACCAGGCCCGACCGGGTCGATGGGGGTGTAAGGTTCGCGGGTGGAAACGTCGCTACCACGATCAGGCACGGGCGGCGCGGGTTGCGGCTGGCTCCAATCAGCGGAAGACGTCGGGGTGGTGGATTCGTGGCTGGTGCTGGCACGCATGAAACGCGACACGGCGAACCCGATGGCAACGCTACCGGCCAGGAACAGCGCCGGGTTGCTCCTGGCCAACTGAGCGCCCCGCTGCAGCAGGCTCTCGGCGCTTTCATGGCGTACCTGCTCGGCAAACTCGCCGACGCACTCTGCTGCCTGGTTCAGGTAATGCGACAGCCCGAGGCTATCGTTGCCTTGCAGCGCAGCCGCCGCAGAGCGGGCACTTTCCTCGAGCGAGTCAAGCTGATCGGCTGCGTTATCGCGGTAATGCTCGAACTGCTCAGTGCCTTTGTGCCTGGCCTCGCCAAGCAGCGCACCGGCGTCATCGATCAAGGCATGTTCCTGGGTGCTACCGGGTGGAGACGTCGAACTTTGATTGGTCTTGTCCATCGTTTCGCCCTCGAAGCTGATTGCTGGGTGAGTGCCGCCTTTATTGGGGCATTCATTCGAGGGACGCAGCTGAAGTGGCAGGAGTTCAGCATATGTGATCTATGACATTTGCCTGGCGCGCCAATGGAAATAACGCAATCAACCCTGGTTATTGGTACCGGAGCAAAGGCTTTGGCGGGGACGGTAATCAGCGTCGACAATCATTGGAGCACCCTGTTCTTGAATGGGTGCACCTGTGCGGCTCACGCCAGCTGGATGAAGACCGCGTAGATGCCAAGGATCATCCAGAACACCAGGAAGATCCACGGTGTACGCAGCGAGAACAACAACGATTTGCGGTGCCCGGCCAGTGAGGTTTCCGCCTCGCTGAACAGTGGCGATTCATCATACGCCAGCCCCATCAGTGGCTCGCTGCGCAGAAGGTGGCTCTGTTTCAATTGCCAGTGCTCGATGATCTTGTAGGCCGCGCGAATGCCCGGCCAGGCATTGAGCGAACTCAAAACGCCCAGCAAGGCGAGAAACGGCGGAACCACCAGCGTGAACATCTCGCCCCAGCTCTGGTTGAGGTTACCCATCGACGACACGAAGGCGATCACCAGAAACGACTGGGCAGCCAGATAGGCATCAGTGCGGTTGGCAAGGATGCTGGTCTCGTACTGGATTTCACGGCGGTAGAAATCCAGGCGCTCCTTTGGCGAGCCGAACATGCGGGCGTTCTGCGCATTGATTTCGTGCTCAGGGGTGGCTGGAGTGATGATTCGCGGCACGTGCTGGCTCCCGAAAGTGAGGATGATCGTGTCTCGAAACTTGAGAAGCGAACCCAAGAGCGAAGGCCTGCCTGAAGATTTCACGCAGGCCTTGCGCACAACATGCGTCACGTATTGCCGGTACCGCTATTGGAGAATTTCTTTACATCAATGGTCGGTGCCACGAACTCCGGCCCATCGCCCGATGCCCGCCAGCGCACATTGTTGATACCGTAGCGCTCAGCCATCGGCCGGCTGACCTTCTTGATCTTGTGCTGGCCGAACCGTGGAATGATGCCCACCCCCGCATCGCAACTTGCCCAGTGCCAGGCTTCGGCGTTGTCCATACGCTCGAGCCGGATGATGAAGGTGCGAAATTCCCCGTGAAGCTCGTACTCGATCACATACAACTGCTGTCCCGCCATTGCTATCTCCTTCAGCGATTCAGACCAATGGAGCCGGCGACTTGGAAAAGATTCATTTATTTTGACCGGTTGGTCATCGCTCTCTTCCATCGCTTTGTTTCCGCACCCGTCTCAGCGCAAAAGCCGCTGCAGAGCCAGTGCGTTGGCCATCGCAGCACCGGAGGCGGTGTTGTCGAAAATGCACCAGGTGGGCACTCCAGAAGCACGGCTGTGCTGCAAGCGTTCAGCCAGACGCTGCAAATACTCGTCGGAATACTCGCTGTGGTAGATCCTCGGTTCGCCATGCAGACGCCAGTAGACCAGCCCAGGCCAACCACCCGGGTGCGCATCGGTAACGAAACGCGCAGGGCTTGCCGCGACCTGGGCGATGCGCAAATCGACCAGCATCGGCTGCGCCGATTGCCAGCTGGCGTGCCTGGGCTCCAGCGCTACCGGCCCCTCATACCGTTGCCGCAGGCTTTCAAAAAAACGTCGTGCGTGCTCGGTTTCATGGCCAAGCGATGGCGGCAGTTGTAGCAGCAGGCAACCCAGGCGATCGCCCAACTGCCCGCATTGAGCAAGAAACCTGTCCAGAGCGTCCTCGCACCCGATGAGCCGCTGCTCATGGCTGATGGCCTTGGGCAGCTTCACCGCAAAGCGGAAATGCTTAGGCACGGACGCAGCCCAACGGGCATAGGTTTCGGGGCGATGGGGCCGGTAGAAAGAACTGTTGATTTCCACCGCATTGAAGCGGCTGGCGTAGCGTTGCAGGTGGCTGCCGGGCTGCGCAAATGCCTCGGCATGATGACTGGACAGGCTCCAGCCAGCGCATCCCAGATAAATCATCACCGCCCCCGTCGCAAACCGTCGCAGCTGTATTCACCAAGTGTCTGCGTCGCCCGGTTCAGCTACCGGCCGATTCGCCACAGCACGCCTCGTCCTCATCCTCGCATGCCACGCGCCTGGCATGCCTCACCCCCCATACCAGCGCCCGGCTCATGGTTTCGCCGGCGCGCTGGTCGTAGGCTTGTTCGCACACCACTGAACCGTCGCTGCGATAGACACCGATGAACAACTGGGTCGCCCCCGTACGTGACAGGCGCGTCTGCACATCGATGCAGGTACCGCTGTCGAGCGTTTCCTCATGGGTTTGATGGTGCAGAATCGGGTCGCACCACTGCCTGTAGGTTTCACCTCTTCTTTTCATCTGCCAGCCCTCCCCCTTTCATGGCTGCTGATAATGCCCCGGCGATGTGCCTGGTTCATGATCATGTTCCAGGCGCTGCACCTGTACATCGGTGAACGATGACGCCTCGTTGCGGTGCAGGCCTTGCAGGTAATCACGCGCCGCTTCGCGGCTGAGGTCTTCCTGGTCGCTGCGTAATTCGCAGGTTCCGGGTTGGTTGTCGAGGATGTAACTGATCAGGTACAGGTACTTGGCCATCGCTGTAACTCCTGCTGGCTGAATGAAATCGGGCGACTCAGCTCGATTGATCCTGGGTTGCCTGCAGCCGTTCAGCAGCGACGACGACCGGCTTGGCGCAGGAGAGAAGCTGCCATACGTCCGCTTCGAATGACCGAACGGCTGGGCGGCGGTACTTCGACATTAGTTGCAGCCCCCACAGCGGATCGCCGATCCGCTGTGGCTCTTCTGCTAGGCCGGCTGGTCACCGTTGACCTTGCCCAGTTCGGCGCCGGTCAATGGCTGCGCCTGCGGGTTGGACTCGGTTCTCAGCTTCATCGCCTCTGCAGCAGCGGCCGATGCTTTATCCAGCTCTACAGTCGCCAGGCCATCGCCACCATCCACGGCGGGTTCAGGCTTATCGACGTAGATCCAGTCCTGTCCTTCGTTCCACGACCCGCGCATTTCCCCGCCATGAGACATGTTGAAATAGGTCCGGTTGAGTTCCGGGTCGCCGGGTAGCTTGCCTTGAGGGAAGTTCGGCTGAATGGAATGCAGGGCTTTTTCGAAGGACATCTGGTGGGCGATTTCACGGCTCATCAAGAACCCCAACGCATCCTTGATACCCGGGTCGTCGGTCACGTTGATCAGGCGCTCGTAGACGATCTTGGCCCTGGCTTCGGCGGCAATGTTCGAGCGCAGGTCAGCGGTGGGTTCGCCGATGGTGTCGATGTAGGCTGCGGTCCAGGGGATGCCTGCGGAATTTACCAGTGCCGCGCCGCCGCCATACAACAGGCTGGTGATATGCGAATCGTTGCCAGCGCCAGTCAGCGAGCGATACAGCTCGCCTTCAGCCTCGACACCTTCGGCAAGCCGCCCCCTGGCGCCTTTGTTGAGCATGACCACGATCGAGCCGATGATTTCCAGGTGGCTGAGTTCTTCGGTGGCAATGTCGAACAGCATGTCCTTGCGCCCCGGATCATCCTCGGTGACGGCCTGGGTGAAATAGCGCATCGCTGCAGCCAGTTCGCCCTGCGGGCCACCGAATTGCTCCAACAGCAGGTTTGCAAGCCCAGGGTCAGGCTCTGCAACACGGACGGTATATTGCAATCGCTTGTTGTGCATGAACATTGGCAAATCCTCATCAGCGAACCGGGGCGGTTAGCCGCCCCGGTCGGTTCAACGTTGATCAGCGGTTGTCATCGCTCTTGCGGCCGCCGCCATGGCTGTTTTCGCCGCCCTTGCGACCAGCCTCGGAGGCTTTTTCACGGTCGTTGGCGAAGTTGCCACCGGATGCCTGGCCGCCTTTTTGCCCGGCTTCGGAGGCCCGTTCCGGATCGTTCTTGAAGTTGCCACCAGATGCCTGGCCTCCCTTGTGGCCGGCTTCCGACGCTTTCTCGCGGTCGTTGGCGAAGTTGCCAGGATTGGTGTTGGCGTTGCCGCCCTGGTTGCCGCGGTTCTGGTCTTGGTTATTGGCCATGATCTTTTACCTCAGGTCGTTTACACAGGATGGTCTGTGTTCATTGATGACCTGCGGCAGAGGTTGCGCAGTGAAAAAGTTTTCCCACGCACTGACGAAATGCTTTAAGGAAATGGGCGCCAGACATTCAGACGAAACAAGAACAGGTCGTGCCTGCCTGCGCCCGGTCCATGGCGCCTCCATAGGTGATTGCCCAGCCTTTTGGGCTGTGCTGTTGCAAAGGTTCCGGTCGGTAGACCGATACGCACATGCTTGAAACTTTCACGACCCGAGCCAAGTCCAGACCCCTATCGGTCACGGGATGGGAGAAGGCAATGACCAGCACGGTAGGCGACTTTCTGGTGGAGCGTTTGTATCAATGGGGGGTTCGGCGCATCTTCGGCTACCCCGGCGACGGCATAAACGGCGTATTCGGGGCGTTGAGCCGGGCCGAGGGCAAGATCCAGTTCATCCAGGCACGCCACGAGGAAATGGCGGCCTTCATGGCCAGCGCCCATGCCAAGTTCACCGGCGAATTGGGCGTGTGCATTGCCACCTCCGGCCCCGGCGCTTCACATCTGCTTACCGGCCTGTATGACGCGCGCATGGATCACCAGCCAGTACTGGCCATCGTCGGCCAACAGGCGCGAGCAGCGCTTGGCGGGCATTACCAGCAGGAGCTGGACTTGCTGTCGATGTTCAAGGACGTCGCAGGCGCCTTCGTCCAGCAGGCTTCGACCCCGGAGCAGGTGCGCCACTTGCTCGACCGCGCAGTACGTACTGCCATCGGCGAACGCCGGGTCACCGCCATCATCCTGCCCAACGACCTGCAGGACCTGCCCTACCACGAACCACCAAAAGCCCATGGCACGGTGCATTCCGGCATCGGCTACAGCAGGCCCAGGGTGGTACCTTTCGAGCAGGACCTGCAACGTGCCGCCGAGGTACTCAACGCTGGACGAAAAGTGGCGATCCTGGTCGGTGCCGGTGCATTGCAAGCCACCGAACAGGTGATCGCGGTAGCTGAAACGCTTGGTGCAGGCGTGGCCAAGGCGCTGTTGGGCAAGGCCGTGGTGCCAGACGACCTGCCCTGGGTCACCGGCGCCATCGGGCTTCTCGGTACCGAACCGAGCTATCAGTTGATGAGCGAATGCGACACCTTGCTGATGATCGGCTCCGGTTTCCCCTACGCCGAGTTCCTGCCTCAGGAAGGCCAGGCCCGTGGCGTGCAGATCGATTTGCAGCCAGACATGCTCAGCCTGCGCTACCCCATGGAGGTCAACCTGGTCGGCGACGCCAGCGAAACGCTGCGGGCCCTGCTGCCATTGCTCGAGCACAAGACCGAGCGCCGTTGGCGCGACAAGGTCGAAGCCTGGCGCGCGCACTGGGACAAGACGCTGCAGAAACGCGCACTGGCCAAGGCCGACCCGATCAACCCCCAGCGCGTGGTGCACGAGCTATCCCCTCGCCTGCCCGACCACGCGATCATCACCAGTGACTCAGGGTCCTGCGCCAACTGGTTTGCCCGCGACCTGCAGATACGCCAGGGCATGCAATGCTCATTGTCCGGCGGCTTGGCCAGCATGGGCGCGGCGGTACCCTATGCCATCGCCGCCAAGTTCGCCCATCCGCAGCGCAGCGTGGTGGCACTGGTAGGTGACGGGGCGATGCAGATGAACAATCTGGCCGAGCTGATCACCGTCGCCAAGTATTGGCGGCTGTGGGAGAACCCCCAGTGGATCTGCGCGGTGTTCAACAACGAAGACCTCAACCAGGTGACCTGGGAACAACGGGTAATAGAGGGCGACCCCAAATTCGAGGCCTCACAGGCGATTCCTGATGTGCCCTACCACCTGTTCGCCATCTCCATCGGCTTGCAAGGCATCTATGTAGAGCGCGAAGAGGACATTGCCGACGCCTGGGAGCGGGCCCTGGCGGCTGACCGCCCGGTGTTGATCGAGTTCAAGACCGATCCGGACGTACCGCCCTTGCCGCCGCACATCAAGCTTGAGCAGGCGAAGAACTTCGCCAGCAGCCTGCTCAAGGGCGACCCGGACCAGGCTGGGGTCATCGTGCAGACGGCCAGGCAAGTTCTCGGTTCGGTATTGCCGGGCAAGAAATGAGATGTGCGCTGCAGCGGGGCTTTACGCGTCTGCCCTTATGGTTGTGGACACTCGCAACAGATCACCTGGTCGCACGGCCCTCAGGTGCAGAAGCCATGAGTTACCTCCGGGGTATGCAGGCAGCGACGGTAAAGCGAAATGTCTGGAACTGGCGCCAGTGGCGATTGGGCCGTAGCAGCCCACACGGAGATGCCGTCTTGCCATGATTGCGCCGCTCTAGCCCGTAGGTTCTAATCGCGCACGACCCGTTTGCCTTTGTCACTCAAGGAAGTGTCACCATGTACAGGAAGATCGTGCCGCTGGCGCTGTTTGCAACCTTGGCCGGTTGCTCGAACAGCGAGGACACCAGCGAGGCCAGTTTTCAGAAGGCCGCCCAGGCCTACCTCGATACCCAGTACCCCCGCTGCTTCGTCATCAGTTCATTCCCTGCCAAGACCCAGGACTTCGACCTGCATGGCACCAACAAGGCGTTGCATGCCTTGGCCCGGGTCGGTGTGGTCAGCGAGAAGGAGATCTCGCGGACCGAGGTGCCCGCCCGCCTGTGGCAAGCGGCACGCACGGACATCTACTACGCCTATGAGCTCACCGACGAAGGGCGCAGGTATTACAAGGCAAATAACGGGCTGTGCTTCGGCAAGGCGCAGGTCACCGCCATCGAGCAGTTCAGCAAGCCGAGCGAGGTGACCGGGCAGAAGATTTCGAACGTGACCTATGCCTACAAGATCACCGGGTTACCGGCTTGGGCCGGGGACGAAGGGGTCAAGGCCAGCATTGCCGAACTGGGCAAGGCGGTGGCCAGCAATGACACGCCGCTCAAGGAAACCCGGGCGATGGTGCTGACCAGCCAGGGGTGGCGATTGCAGGAGAAATAGCCGTTTGCCGTATCGGCCTCTTCGCGGGTGAACCCGCTCCCACAGTTCCATCACAAGGCTGGAACCTGCGCTGTAACCGTGGGAGCGGGTTCACCCGCGAAAGGGCCGGTACGGCTTACATCCACCACGCCAGCACCACTGGCAACCAGGCAAACGACAGCACCGTGGAACACATCACCAGGTTCGCCACCTGCTCCGGCTCGCGGTTGGCGCGCACTGCCATCAGGTAGTTGAACACGGCAACCGGCATCGCCGACTGCACCACCAGCACCGCACGCTCCAGGCTTCCCATGCCCAGCGTCGCACCTACTGCCCAGCCCACGGCGGCCCCCAGGCCAATGCGCAAAGCACCCAGCAGCATGCCGCTGCCCACATGATGCAGGCGAATGCTGGCCAGCGACACGCCCAGTGTCAGCAACATCAGCGGGATGGTCATGCCGCCCAGCAGGTCTGCCGTATTGGCCAGCCAGCGCGGCAACTCGAAATCGAGAAAGATGATCGGCATGGCCCCGGCCAGGCTGATCACGATCGGGTTGCGCAGCAGTGCCTTGAGCGAAGCCGCAGTACCGGAAATGGCCATGCCGAGGGTGAACTGCACGATCGACAAGGTCAGAAAGAACGCCACGGCCAGGGCCAGGCCGTGTTCGCCAAAGGCGTACAGGCTGATCGGCAGGCCCATGTTGCCGGTGTTGGGGAACATGAACGCCGGCAACAGGACACGCCAGTGCATGCCCGAAGCGCGGCACACCAGCAAGCCGGCCAGGGCCATGCCCAAGGTGCACAGCAGGCAGGCCATGGCCATGCTGGTGAAGGCGTTCGGGTCCAGCTCGGTACGGCTGAGCGTGGACAGCACCAGCGACGGTGTGCCCACGGTCATCACCACTCGGGCGATGAATTCGGTGGGGTAGTCCAGGCCCTTGCGGGCCCAGGCATAGCCGATGCCGGCAACGATGAAAACCGGGGCCAGGACTGCGAACAGCGAAGCGAACATTGGGGGCCTTCCTTGGGGGTGGGCCCCGCATTATGCCGCAGACTGCGGCGTCTCGTCGCACACCCAAGCCCCTTGGGCAAAACCGCGCAACCCCGTAGAATCGCGCATCCTTTTCGCCCGTCGCCTTGAACGGTGGCAACCGGCAGCGTCGCATCCAGCCCAGGCACATCCGTGCAGCCCCTCGGCCCGTTCGGGTCGAGCCGGTGTGCGCGTCCGAAAAGGCGCTCATTCCGCTCATCCAACTAGAGGTACGTATGTCTCCGCGTTTGCTGGCCATGGCGCTGGCGCCCCTGCTCGGGCTGTTCATCATTGCCCTGGGCAACGGCTTCATGTCTTCCCTTACCACCCTGCGCCTGGGCGCTGCCGGCGAGTCGGCCACCACCATCGGTGTGGTCTCCTCGACCTACTTCATCGGCCTGACCCTGGGTGCCATCTTCAACGACCGGCTGATCCTGCGCATCGGCCATATCCGCGCCTACACCAGCTTCGCCTCGCTGATCGCCGTGACCATCCTGCTGCAAGGCCTGTTCTACGACGTCACCTGGTGGTCGGTGCTGCGCCTGATCAACGGCTGGGCGGCGGTGGGCGTGTTCCTGGTGATCGAAAGCTGGCTGCTGCTGGCCGGTGACGCCAAGATCCGCGGCCGCCTGCTGGCGCTGTACATGATCGCCTTCTACGGCGCCGGGGTCATCGCCCAGGCCGGCCTTGGCGAAATCACCCACATGGGTGACACCGCACCGTTCATGCTGGCCGGCGTGCTCGCCGCCCTGTCGGTACTGCCCATCGTGATCCTGCCCCGAGTGTCGCCGCTGCTGGAACAGGTCGAACCGCTCAAGCCGCGCCAGTTGCTGGGCGTTGCGCCGTCGGGCCTGGTCGGCTGCTTCGGTTCGGGTGTGGCCATTGCCGGCATCTATGCCCTGCTGCCGCTGTACCTGCAGCGCATCGGCCTGGACGTGGGCGAGGTCGGTAACATGATGGCCTGGGTGATTCTGGGTGCCATGCTGCTGCAATACCCGGTCGGGCGCTGGTCCGACCGCAAGGACCGCCAGGATGTGCTGATTGCCCTGGCCGCGCTGTGCGTGCTGCTGTCGCTGGTCACGGTGTTTCTGCCGTCGGACTCGATCCTGCTGCCAGCAATGCTGTTCCTGCTGGGTGGTGGCGTGTTCACCCTGTACCCGGTGGCGGTCAGCCATGCGGCCGACCGGGCGCCATCGGATGCACTTGTGCCGATGATCCAGGGGCTGCTGCTGATCAACTCGCTGGGTTCGGCCATGGCGCCGGTGGCGATTTCGCCAATGATGACCGAGTTTGGCGAGGCCGGGTTGTTCTGGGCCTTTGCCGTGGTCAACCTGGCCATGGTGTGCTTCTTCATGTGGCGCCGTGGCAAGCGCCCGGCGGCGGAGCACCCGGCCCCGTTCACCGCTTCGACCACCTTCTCGCCGACCGGTGCCGAGCTGCGGGTGACCGAAGACCTGATGCATGCGGCGCAGGAGCATCCGCCGCTGGAGCCGGTGGAGAATGCTGCGCCAGCGCAGGCGCAGCGTTCAGAATCGCATTGAATCCGGGGGCTGCCTTGCAGCCCTTTCGCGACACAAGGCCGCTCCCACAGGGGCCGCGCAGGCTTGTGGATCTGGCGCTAGCCATTCACCAGGTTGGCCGGGCGCTCGCCGGCCAGCGCACTGAGCAGGTTGTCCACCGCACAACGCGCCATGGCCTGGCGGGTTTCTTCGGTCGCAGAGCCGATATGCGGGGTCGCCACCACATTGTCGAGTTGCAACAACGGCGACTGCGCCGGCAACGGTTCCTGCACGAACACATCCAGGCCGGCGCCGCGTATGCGCCGGGCACGCAACGCTTCGATCAGTGCCGGCTCATCCACCACGCGCCCGCGGGAAATGTTCACCAGGATAGCCTCTGGCTTCATCAGCGCCAGTTCCCGCGCGCCGATCAGGCCTTCGGTGCTGGCACTCAGCGGCACGGTCAGGCAAACGAAATCCGCCTGCTGCAACAGCTCATCCAGGCTGCATCGCCGCGCCGCATGGCGCGCCTCCACCTCAGGCTTGGCACGCTGACTGTGATACAGCACACGCATGCCGAAGCCGGCCGCAGCACGCCGGGCCAGGGCCTCGCCGATGCGGCCCATGCCGACGATGCCCAGCGTCTTGCCGTGCACATCGCTGCCGAAATGCGCCGGGCCGAGGTTGGCCTGCCAGTTCCCGTCTCGCACCCAGTTAGCCAGTTCCACCACCCGCCTGGCGGTGGCCAGGATCAAGGCAAAGCCCGTGTCGGCGGTGGTTTCGGTGAGCACGTCGGGGGTGTTGGTCAACATCACGCCACGCCGGCTGAGCTCGGCGATGTCATAGTTGTCCACGCCGACCGAAACGCTGGACACCACTTCAAGCTGTGGCGCCAGGTCGAGCAGGCTGGCGTCCAGGCGCAGGCTGGCCCCCAGCAGCCCGTGCGCCCCCGGCAAGGCGTCGCGCAAACGCGCCAGGCCATCGGGCCCGGAAGTATCCACCCAGGTCACCTCGACGCGTTCTTGCAGGCGTGCCATCAAGTCGTCGGACAGGCGTTTGTACAGGACGATTCGCTTCTTCATTGCACTGTTTCCTAATGGTTCATGGCCAGGCGCGAGTTGCCGCGCTTGGCCCGGCCTGATGTCTGGGAACTATTGAGCGCGGCGGTAAGCGCCACTGCGGCCAGCAGCGCACCGCACATGAACAGGTAGGAGGCGCCTGGCCCGCCCGTGACGCCATTGAGGTAACCCACCAGCCACGAGCCACCGAACGAGCCCAGCGCGCCCATGCTGTTGATCAGCGCCATGGCACCGCCCGCGACGTTGGCCGGCAGGATCTCGGGCACGATCGCGAAGAACGGGCCGTAGGGGGCATACATGCAGGCGCCGGCGACCACCAGCAACGCGTACGACAGCCAGAAGTGCTCGCTGCCCAGGGCGTACGAGCCATAGAACGCAACGGCGGCGATCAGCAGTGGTGGCCAGACGAAGCGCTTGCGCTTCTGCAGGCGGTCGGACGCCCACGACACACCGACCATGGCCAGCACCGCCGCCAGGTAAGGTACCGACGACAGCCAGCCGGCCTGCACGATATCGAGGTTGGCCGCCTGCTTGAGGATCGACGGCAACCACAGCACGAAGCCATACACACCGATGCTCCAGCAGAAGTACTGCAGCGCAAGGATGATCACCTGCGGCGAGCGGAACGCCTCGCGGTAGTTCTTCACCGGCTTGATACCTTGCTGCTCGGCAGCCAGCGCCTGTTCCAGGGCGGCTTTTTCCTGCTCGCTCAGCCACTTCACCTGCGCCGGGCGGTCATCCACCAGGCGCCACCAGAAGAACGCCCAGATGACCGCGGGCAGGCCTTCGATGATGAACATCCAGCGCCAGTCGTAATGCTTGACGAGGTAGCCAGACACCACCGACATCCACAGGATGGTCACCGGGTTGCCGAGGATCAGGAAAGTGTTGGCGCGCGAACGCTCCGCGCGGGTGAACCAGTGGCACAGGTACACCAGCATGGCCGGCATCACCGCCGCCTCCACCACCCCGAGCAGGAAGCGGATGCCGATCAGCATGTAGACGTTGCTGACCACGCCGGTGAGCGTGGCAAGGCCACCCCAGAGGATCAGGCAGACAAAGATCAGCTTCTTCACACTGCGCTTTTCGGCATAGATGGCGCCGGGCACCTGGAAGAAGAAGTAACCAAGGAAGAACAGTGCCCCCAGCAGTGAAGACAGTGCGGGGGTGATATGCAGGTCTTCAGCCATGCCGGAAGCGGCGGCGAACCCGTAGTTGGCGCGGTCCAGGTACGCCAGGCTATAGGTGAAGAACACGATCGGGATGATGTACCACCAGCGGCGCGGTGCCAGGCTTTGGCTTTGCATGGTTCGTTTCTCCTGAGCTTGTTGTTTTTGTTGCAACAGGTGTTTCGGGGTCAAGCGTTCACGCGCTTCTGCGCAGGTCGTGGGCTTGCAGCTCATGTCGCAGCGGCAGCCCCTCCATGTCGCCACGCGACTGCACGGCGCGGCTGCCGCACCAGTTGCCACGCGCAACTGCCTCGGCTATCGGGTGGCCGTCCAGCAGCGCACTGAGCACGCCGACGGCAAAGGCATCGCCGGCGCCAACGGTGTCCACCACTTGGCTGACCGGCACTGGCGCCACCTGGCCTTCACCCTTGGCGCTGCGGAAGTACGCACCGGCATCGCCCAGCTTGATCACCACCAGTTCCACCCCTTGGTCGAGGTAGAATGCGGCGATGTCTGCCGGGGTGTGCTGGCCGGTCAGCAGGCGGCCCTCTTCCAGCCCGGGCAGAACCCAGTCGGCCTTGGCGGCCAGGGCATTGACCTCACGCACCATGCTGCTTTGGTCAGGCCACAGCGAGGGGCGCAGGTTGGGGTCGAACGAAATGCTGCGCCCGGCGGCACGCATGGCGTCCATCAACGCATGGGACAGCGCCCGGCAACTCTCCGACAGCGCTGGCGGAATGCCGGTGGCGTGCAAGTGGCGCGCCTGCAGAGAACCCGGGCGCAGCAACGCGGGCGACAGCCGGCTGGCCGCCGAACCACGGCGGAAGTACTCCACCGCCGGGTCACTGCCGTCATCGCAGCGGGCCTTGAGCTGGAAGCCGGTGGGGTTGCAGGCATCCACCTCGACGCCGGAGCAGTCCAGGCCTTCGCGGCGCAGGCTGTCGAGCACGAAACGGCCCAGCGAATCGTCGCCCACCCGGCTCAGCCAGCGGACCTTGAAGCCCAGCCGCGCCAGGCCGATGGCCACGTTGCTGTCAGCGCCGGCGATGCGCTTGCCGAACTGGCCGACACTGGCCAGGTCGCCAGCCTGCTCGGCGACGAACATGGCCATGGTCTCGCCGAAACACAACACGTCATGTTCATGCATGGCTCAGCTCCTCGCTCGATGCCACGCCCTGCCCCAGCGCCGCGAGGTCGCGCACCTGGGCCCGGGTCAGCGCCAGCAGATCGTCGCTAACCAGCGGGTACTCGACAGCACGCACCACGCCGGGGGTGAACTCGGCCATCAACTCGGCCCACTCCTGCAGGTCCGCAGCCTCTGGCGGGACGGCTACCAGGCGGCCATCGGCCCGGCGCTGCACGGCCTTGCAATGCACATAGCTGACCCAGCGGCCAAGCTGGCGAGCGGCGTGGCGAGCAGGCTCGCCCTGCCACTGCCAGTTACCGATATCGAAGGTCATGCCCAGGCTCAGCCCGAGTTCGTCGGCGCGCTGGAAAAACTGCTGCAGGGGTTCGATTCGTCCACCTTGCGCGGTCTGGTCGTTCTCCACCAGCAGCAACGGCCCGTGCGCCGGCAACAGCGTCGCCAGGGCCGCGACGTCACAGCCCGCATGGTAGTGGCCCAGCGAAACCTTGAGCGCGACCGTGCCAAGGGCGCGGGCAGTGTCCAGTTTCTGCGCCAGTTGCGGGTCTGGCACGCCTTGTGCGGTCCACAGCTCCAGCGGCGTGGAATACAGGCACTCCAGGCGCAGCGCGGCAATGGCTGCAGACAGCGCTGCAGTATCCGGGGCACAAGTGAAAAGTTCTTCGCGCAGTTCCACGCGGGTGACGCCAGCGGCAGCCAGCAGATCAAGGAACTGTTCCTGGCCACGTTGCCGGACATAGTCGGCGCCGTAGCTGGAAAGGCTGATGGAAACGGGGTTCGGATGCATTGTTGTTGTCCTTGTGAAACCGGTTTCATTTTTGGGTAACAGCAGGCACGCAGGTACCTGCCTGTGATTACTGTGGCTGGGTTGAACCTCGGATGATCAGCTCGGCCTTGAAGTCGATGCGCCGTACTGCCCCGCTGTCGCCGCGCAGGCGGCCAAGCAGGCTCTCGAATGCTGCCACGCCGATACGCTCGGTGGGCTGGGCCAGTGCAGTGATGCCAGTGCCGACCAAGGGGTACCAGTCGAGGTCGTCGAGGGCGATCAGCCCGACGTCCGCGAAAAGGTTGCGCCCTGCCTGATGCAGGGCTCGGGTCACGGCCAGGGTGGCGACCCCGTTGAAAGTGAAGATGGCCTGCGGGCCATGACCACTGCCGACGAGGAACGAAGCCAGCTGGTCATCCAGCCCGGCGCCGATTTCCAGCACCTGCTGGCGCATGCCGGGGCGCCGGCTGATCGATGTGCCGAACGCCTGTACCCGCTCCAGGCGCGAGCTGGTGCCATCGAGGGGCTCGGTTACCGCCAGGATGTCGCGATAGCCTTGCGCCTGCAGGTGGTCCAGGGCCTGCTCGACAGCGTCGGCATTGTCCAGGCCCACCAGGTCGACATTCAGTTCCGGCAACTGGCGGTCGACCAGCACCATGGGGATGTCGCGCTGCAGGTTGAGCAATTCGCCGGGGTGATGGCCAAGCGTGTTCACGATCAGCCCTTCGACGTTGTAGGACTGCAGGGCCACCAGGTGGTGACGCTCCTGATCGTCGTCGCGGTTGGTGTTGCACACCACCAGGCTGTAGCCGTGCTGGCGGCAGGCAGTTTCCACGCCATGCATCACGGCAACTGAATAGGGGTTGAGGATATCGGCCACCAGCATGCCGATCAGGCGCGTCTGGCCGCGCTTCAGGCCACGGGCCATCTGGTTGGGGCGGTAACCGAGGCGCTCGATGACCTCTTCCAGGCGTTTGGCGGTGGCTTCGGCGAGCAACTGCCGGTCACCGCCGATGTAACGGGAGACGGTGGCCTTGGAAACGCCAGCGACACGCGCTACTTCGCTGATGGTGACCCGTTCGCGGGCATGGGCAGGCGCGTCGGTCATGGGCTGTCCTTATGATTGTTGTGATAGCGATGAAACCGGTTTCAATACAGCAAAAACGCACGCGTTCGTCAACATGCCGTTGGTCGGGAGTGCGATATTCATGCGTAGTAAATGCAATAAGAATACGCTTTAACTATCTGATATATATAGATAAATAATAGCGAAACCCTGTGGGAGCGGGTTCACCCGCGAATGCGATGTTGGATGTGCCGACGCATTCGCGGGTAAACCCGCTCCCACAGTGGATTGGGGGTGCAGACAGAGGGATGCAGTTAACGGAGGGCTTTCACGTCACTGGCGGTGACGGCATCCCCTTGGTTACCCCAACTGGTGCGAATGAAGTTCACCACCTCGGCAACCTCCTGGTCACTCAGGCGCCAGCCGAACGCCGGCATGGTGAAGTTCGACGGTGCCGCGTGCGTCGCTGGCACCGTGCCCCCTGCCAACACCACGTGGATCAGCGATGTGGCATCTGCCGTCTGCACCACCGGGTTGCCGGCCAGGGCCGGGAACACGCGGGTATAGCCCTGGCCATCGGTACGGTGGCAGGCCGCGCAGTTGTCGATGTACACCGCCGCCCCGGGCTTGCTGTCGTCGCCCTTCCACAGCGCATCTGCCACCTGTTTGTCGTACACGTGCGGCCGGTCGTCAGGGTTGCTCGGCGGCAGCGTCTTCAGGTACCGGGCGATGGCGGTCAGGTCAGCGTCGCTCATGTGTTGCATGCTGTGCTCGACCACATCGCTCATGCCACCAAACACGGCGCTGCGGTCGCTACGGCCAGTCTTGAGAAACTGCACCAGCTGCTCTTCGCTCCAGCTACCCAGGCCGTCCTTGTGATCGCCACGCAGGTTCTTGGCAATCCAGCCTTCCAGCGGTGCACTGCCAGCCAGGAACTGCTCGCCATCCTGTAGGCTCAGTGCCTTTTCCTGCATGGTCAGCGCGCGCGGCGTATGGCACGCGCCACAGTGCCCAAGGCCCTCGACCAGATAAGCGCCGCGGTTGACCACCGGGTCGGCCGCCGCCGACGCCTGCCAGGGCTTGGCCTCTGGCGCGAACAACCCGCGCCAGATCGCCAGCGGCCAGCGCATGCTCAGCGGCCAGGGGATGTCGGTGGCCTTGTTCGGCTGCTCGACCGGCTCCACACCCTTCATGAAATAGGCATACAGCGCCTGCATGTCCTGCTCGCTGACACGTGCGTAAGATGGGTATGGCATGGCCGGATACAGGGTGCTGCCGTCCTTGCCGATGCCCTTGCGCACCGCCTGGTCGAAGTCTTCGAAGCTGTACTGGCCGATACCACTGGCAGCCGGGGTGATATTGGTGGAGTAAACCGTGCCGATCGGTGTCTCCATCGGCAGCCCACCGGCGAACGGCTTGCCGCCCTTGGCGGTATGGCAGGCAACACAGTCGCCGGCGCGGGCCAGGTACTCGCCCTGGCGCACCTGCGCATCGTCATTCGGCGCAGCCTGTGCGGCCACGCTGGCACCCAGCAGGGTTGCGATCAACATTGTCTTCATGCGCATCGCTCCTCAAGCCTGAACCAGCGGGCCAGGGTTTTTCAGGTACTGCTCGCGGATGGCGCGGGCCGACCAATAGGTCAGCGCCGCCACCAGCCCGGTCGGGTTGTAGCCCAGCCCCTGGGGGAACGCCGAAGCTCCCGGAACGAACACGTTGTGCACATCCCAGCTTTGCAGGTAGCGGTTCAATGCACTGGTTTTCGGGTCGGTGCCCATGATCGCGCCGCCGTTCAGGTGGGTGGTCTGGTAGCTGGCGGTGTTGAAGTGATCCTTGACCTTCTTGCCCAGCACGGCAATGGTCTTGGGGTTCATCGCCTGGGCGATCTTGCTCAGCTTGTCGACCATGAACTGGTTCATCCTGATGTCGTTCTCCTGCCAGTCGAAGGTCATGCGCAGCAGCGGCTGGCCGTAGGCGTCGCGGTAGGTCGGGTCGAGGTCCAGGTAGTTCCCACGATAGGACTGGTGGGCGCCGTGGGCGTCCATCGACACCTGGTGGGTGTAGTAATCGGCGGTGGCCTTCTTCCAGGCGCTGCCCCAGGCCGGTGTGCCTGGCGGGGTCGCACCACCGGCAATCGGCCGTGTGCCGGCCTGGTTCACCCACATCGGTGAGCCACCGACGAAGCCGTGCGGGCCATGGTCGAAGTTGTCGGCGTTGAAGTCATCGATGGCAATGCCGTTGCCACCGGCACCGATGAAGTTGTTGGTGTAGGTGTCCTTGTCGAAGAACGCCTTGACCGTGCCCATGTTCTGGTAGGCGAAGTTACGCCCGACCACGCCTTCGTTCTTGATGGGGTCGTACGGTTTGCCGATGCCGGACAGCAGCATCAGGCGCACGTTGTTGAACTGGAACGCCGCCAGGATCACCAGGTCCGCCGGCTGCTCCACTTCCCGCCCCTGGGCGTCGATGTAGGTCACCCCGGTGGCCTTGCGCTTGCTGTCGTCCAGGTTCACCCGCAGCACATGGGCGTTGGGCCGCAATTCGAAGTTCGGCACCTGGCGCAGCGCCGGCAGGATGTTCACGTTGGGCGAGGCCTTGGAGTACATGTAGCACACGTAGCCGCTGCAGAAACCGCAGAAGTTGCACGGCCCCATTTGCGCCCCATACGGGTTGGTGTACGGCCCGGAGGTGTTGGCCGATGGCAGGTTGTAGGGCTTGTAGCCCAGGCTGGCCGCCGCTTTTTCGAACAGCCTGGCCGACACCACGTTCTTCTGCGAAGGCAGCGGGAACGGGCTGGAGCGGTCCGGCGCATAGGGGTTGCCGCCCTTCCCTTCGCCGACGACCTGCCCATTGACGGTCCAGGCCTGGCCAGAGGTACCGAATACTTTTTCGGCAAAGTCGAAGTGTGGTTCCAGTTCTTCGTAGCTGACCCCGAAGTCCTGGATCGTCATGTCTTCAGGGATGAATTTGCGCCCGTAGCGTTCTTCGTAGTGGCTGCGCATGCGCAGTTCCATCGGGTCTACCCGAAAGTGCACGCCCGACCAGTGCAGGCCTGCGCCACCTACACCTTTACCCGGCAGGAAGGCACCGAGCTGGCGATTGGGCAGCGCCACGTCATTCATGCTGTGGCGGATGGTGACGGTTTCTTTCGACACGTCGACGAACAGCTTCTTGCGCACGCTGTAGGTCAGCTCGTCGATCACCTGCGGGTAGCTGCCTTCCGGGTAGGTGTCCTGCATCGGCCCGCGCTCCAGGGCCACCACCTGCAGCCCGGCCTCGGTCAGTTCCTTGGCCATGATCGCGCCGGCCCAGCCGAAGCCCACGATTACCGCGTCCACTTTCTTCATCACGGTCGCCATGCCTCAGGCCCTCTCGCCACGGATCGAAACAGCCGGGAACGGGTAAGGCTCGTTGCGCTCGACCCAATCCATGAAATCGGCGCGGGCGCCGGGGAAGCCGATCTGGGTCCAGCCGACCATGCCTTTGTTGCCACCATGGATCGGGTCGCAGAAGAACCCTTCACGGGTGTTCTGCACCAGCAAGCTGAAGAACACCTTGGCCGGCACGGTGTCGAAAGCAAGCTCTCCAGCCTCGATTTTGCTGAGAACGTGGTCTCGGGTAGCGCTATCTTGCGCCGCAAAAACTTGCCCGGAATTGGCCTTGCACCAGCCGTCCACGGCGGCGATGCCCAGGCGGTAGATCTGTTGCGGGCTGAGTTGCAGCTGGTAACCCAGTTCGGGCGCGGCGTCGGCCTTGAACGGGCCCTGCATGTACCACTGCGCGCCGGTTGCATAGGGGGTGTTCATCTGCCGGTCGATGAATTCGGCAGCGCCGGCTTCAAGCGCGCCAGGGCCAAGCTCGTCGGCCGGGATGATGCGCGAGACGGCTGCCTGCACGAAGGCCCACTCTTCGGCAGTGAAGAACGTCGGCTGGTAGTTGCCCGCTGGCGGTGTGGCCGGCACTTTGGGCTCGTGTTGCGGGGCCGCAAGCAACTGACTGGCACCCACGCCAAGCCCCGTGCTGGCCACGGTTACCACAGGGATCAAGGTCAAGGTCTTGCGCAGGAAGTCCCTGCGCGGGTTGTCTGGGGCATGCTCAGGCATTGCGAATCCTCATCGGCTGTGTGCGGCCTTGAAAAGCGCCATCTGATTTTCAATATGGGGGGTGGTCTTGATAGGCCATCAAGAAAACAGCCGAATAATCTAGCGTGTTCAGAAATGTTTTGAAACCGGTTTCAGGGCGAACTGAAAGCGCCGGCCGGATGTGGGTCGGCACGACCTTCCCCAGCCCCCAATCTTGGGGACACGGTGCCCAACGGCAAACACCTGCAAATGCCTTTGCAAAAGAATTGGATCCCTTGCCCTGCAAGGGCTACAGCACATTTTTTCCGGCTTGGCACGCCTATTGCCGATCTCCTGCCAGACGCCCCAAGTCCATGGGCCCGTTTGCAGGAGGAAATGACTCATGCACCGACCGATTCCCCACCCGCTGGCAGTGGCGATTTTCGCCGGCTTGCTCCAGCTCCCCGCGCAGGCTGCCTTGAACGCTGTCGATCCAGGCGCCTATGTTCCCGCCAACGGCGGCTTCCCCGCCTGGTACCAGGACAGCCACGGTCGTACCCTCGACCTGTGCCTGACCAAGGCAGTCAGCTCGCGGGTGCCTGGCGCGCCTGGCGCACCGTCGTACATGTGTACGCTGCTGCCCACCCCCGGCGTGTTCGACGATACCCAACCCATCGTCTTCCCCACCAACTTCCCTGACGAGGCGTTCTGGTTCACCGCCGACGCCGCCATCGTCGATGCTACCCGCGGCATAGACCTCAGCTACGGCACCGCGATCGAGGCGGCATTTGCCGCCGAAGAACCGGTCGACGGCGACCAGGTCAGCTTCGCCCGGGTGCGTATCCGGGTCGACGTGCCAACCGCCGGCACCTACGTGATCACCCATCCGTACGGCGTCGAAGTGTTCGACGTACCTGCGGCAGGGCGCCGGGCGATCAACATGACCCGCGACATCGGCATTGCCGGCGCAGGGGACTTCACCGGTGCCCTGAAAGGCGATGTCGGGCCGTTCCTGCGCAGTGTCAACGGCCCCTACACCGAAGGCAGCGAGCGCTTCATCGGCGACCCCAACCTGGAGGAACGGGTGACCGGCAGCCCGTTCAATACCAACTACGTGCGCATCGAAGGCCCCGGCGGCATCGACCTGCGCACCGAGCTGTTCGCGGTTTCGGGCAAGCTTTCCGAAGTGGCCCTGCCAACCCCCCTCATGCCGCAACGCAGTACCTACTCACGGCATACCGAGAACGGCGATCTGCGCGCCCAGCAGGACATCTTCGTGATGGCCCCGCCACCGCCGGCCAGCGTCACCCTGACCAGCCAGACACCCAACCTGAACCTCACCGAGGCCAACGGTACCGGTGCCTGGTACGCCCAATCGGTGCTCGACCCGGCCGCCGGGACGGTCCTGACCCTGACCGCCGACAACAGCGTGGCGATCCCCACCAGCAGCCTGACCACCGCCAACGTGCCGCTGACCGACCTGGTCACCATCACCCAGGCCCAGTACCGCCTGTCCACCGGCGAGCTGACCCTGGTGGCCAGCACCAGCGACGAAACCTCGCCGCCAGTGCTCACCGCACATACCGGCAACGGCACGCTGATCGGCAACCTGAGTGGTACCGGCGCGGTGAAGACGCTGAGCACCAGCCTGTCGCCGATCCCGCCGGCCAAGGTGCAAGTCACCAGTGCCAACGGCGGTAGCGACACCGAAGACGTGGTGCTGGTGCCATGAACAGACAAAGGCTCAGCCTTCAAGGAGGCAGCATGAACACTTGGTCGCGCCGTGCGCTGTTGGCCGCCGGTTTCTCCCTTACCGTTACCAGCGCCGCGTTTGCCGCGCTGTCCGATGTCGACCCGGGGCCCTACACCTTCGCCACCGGTGGCTATCCGATGTGGTACAAGGACAGCCTCGACCAGTCCCTGGAGCTGTGCCAGTCTCGTGCCACCAGTACGCGTGCGCCAGGCGCGCCAGGGGCGCCCGCCTACATGTGTACCTTGTTGCCCGAGCCCGGCATCTATGACGACGCCCTGCCGCTGGTATTCCCGGACAACTGGCCGCCAGAGATGTTCTGGTTCCTGGCTGAAACCACCATTCCGCAGGCCGGCAACAGCGGCTATGAGCTGGAGGTCTATGTAGCCGGGGTGGAGGCAGCCTTCGCCGCCGAAAACCCGGTCGATGGTGACCAGCAGAGCTTTGCCCGCATCCGTATCCGTGCTTCGGTCCCGAGCACCGGTACCTACACCATCACCCACCCGTACGGGGTGGAGACGGTCAACGTCACCACGGCAGGGCGTCGGGCGATCAACATCACCCGGGACATAGGCATTGGTGCCCCTGGCAACTTCCGGGGAGCGCTGGCCGGGGCGATCGGCCCCTGGCTGAAGGGTGTTGGCGGGCCTTATACCGAGGTCAACCCCGATACCGGCGCCATCGAAACCTACATCGGCGACCCCAATATCACCGAAGCGGTGACCGGCAGCCCCTTCAATACCAACTTCGTGCGCATCGAAGGCCCCGCTGGCACCATCCAGACCAATACCTTCTCTGTTTCCGGCAAGGTACTGGACCAGCGTGCCCAGACCCCGGTCAGCCTGGAACGCGCCACCTATTCGCGCAACGCCACCGGCACCCGCACGGAAGTGTTCGCCAAGGCGCCCAGCGCAGCCAGCCTGTGCATGCGCAATGGCATTGCCCTGGTCGGCACCCCGCCTTCGCCATGCCAGTACACCCTCACCGCCGACAACAACGGGCTGTTCTTCCACCAGCAGTCAGGCCAGGAAGCACCGCCTGCAGTGGTAGTGGTCACCGCCAGCAACAGCGCCGGTGGTACCCAGCCGACCGCGCTGTCGAGCAAGCTCACCGACGTGGTCAAGGTCAGCACCGCACGCTATGACTGGGCCAACAAGCGCCTGCTGATCGAGGCCAGTTCCAGTGATGAAGTGGCGATCCCCGACCTGCTCGCCCAGGGCTACGGTCGCCTGTCCAAGGCAGGCACGCTGCAGAGCCTGACCGTCAACGACGTGCCGCAGCCACCGGCTACCATCACGGTCAAGTCGGCACGTGGCGGCAGCGATGTCGAACCGGTGGTGGTGGTCGGCAATGCGCCGGTCGAGGCGGCCAACCAGCCACCGCTGGCCCAGGCCGATATCGGTAGCACCAGCGTCGGTATCCCGATCACCCTCAACCTGCTGCAGAACGACAGCGACCCGGACGGCAACGTGCCGCTGACCATCAGCGACCTGACCCAGCCCGGTACCGGCCTTGGCGGCGTGGTGATGAACGGCACCACCTCGGTCACCTACACCCCGCCAGCCGGGGCCACGCAACCCGTGGTGGCCACCTTCAGCTACCGGGCAGTGGACGCCAAGGGCCTGAAGTCGGAACCGGCTACTGTCACCATCAACGTAGCGCCCAACCAGGCACCAACCGCCAACCCGGAAACCGTCACCACCCTGGGCGTGCCATTGACCATCAACGTGCTGGCCAACGACACCGATCCGGAAGGCAACGTGCCGCTGACTGTCCCCGCTACCTCCCTCACCCAGCCGGCTACCGGTCGGGGCACGGTCAGTACCGACGGCACCACGGTGACTTACACCCCTCCGGCCACGGTGACCACCGCCTTCACCACCACCTTCACCTACCAGGCTCGTGACTCGCTGGGGGCGCTGTCCAACCCCAGCACCGTCACCGTCAACGTGTCGCCACGGCCCGCCGCCGAAAACTTCGCGGTCACGGCAGCCACGGTCACGGCACGCTCCAACAACCGTTACAACTGGGACCTCAGCGGTACCTCGTCGGTCACCACCGGCAACACCGTCACCGTGCGGGTTACCACCACTACCGGCGTGCAGACCCTTGGCACCGCCACGGTAGCGCTGACAGGCCGCTGGCGCCTGGCGGTGAGCAACAGCACCACGATCATCCCGACTGCGGCACCGACGGCGACGATCACCACCAGCCAGGGCACCACACGCACCGTCAACGTAACCGTGCAGTAAAGGCCGGAGGTTGCAATGAAACGCCTGTACCTCCTGCTGCTCGGCCTGGCCCTGGTGGGCCAGGCCTGCTGGGCCGAGGACCTGCTGGACAATGCCGACCTCGCGCCCGGCAACGACCTCGGCGAACCGGTGATCATCCGCCTGCTGCCGGCCGGTGCCGGTCAGGCTGCGGTGATCGAGCAGCAAGGCACGGGCAACCGCGCCGCCCTCGACCAGAACGGCCAGGCCCTGCTGGGCCGCATCGTCCAGGCCGGTGGCGCACAGGAAGCGTACATCTTGCAGGAAGGTAGTGACCTGATGGCCATCATCAGCCAACAGGGAAATGGCAACAGCGCGTCGATCCGCCAGAGCGGCAGCAGCAACAGCGCGGCCATCGAGCAGATCGGCAACGACAACAGCGCCAGCATCGTGCAGTCGGGCACAGGCCTGAACAGCTCCGTGACCCAGGCCGGCAATGGCCAGCACGTTCAGATCACCCAATACCGATAGACCTGGAGGCACCCCCATGTACAAGCTCGCTCCCTTAAGTGCCGCTATCGTCCTGGCCCTTGCAGGTCAGGCCATGGCTGCTGACAGCACCTCGTCCCAGACCCAGGACGGCAAGGAAAACATCGCCGAAGTCAGCCAGTCCCTGGCACCATTCGCTTCGGCAACCCAGACCCAGACCGGCAAGGGCAACAACCACCTGGCGGTGCAATCGGAGAGCACCAGCGATATCCAGCAGAGCGCCAACGGCCAGTACAACGCCGGCTACGCCGACCAACTGGTCGAGAACGGCAGCCAAGCCACCCAGAACGCCAGCGGCAGCTACAACGATGCCTTCGTCAGCCAGTCGCTGGGCCTGGGCAACCAGTCGCAGCAAAACCAGCAAGGCGCCGAAAACACTTCGACCGTGTGGCAGGACAGCCAGGAAGGCAGCAAGGCCGAGACCTGGCAATCCGGCCAGCGCAACGAAGCCTTCATCGAGCAGACCTTTGGTGGCAGCAACAACCGCAGCAGCATCAACCAGACAGGCCAGGAAAACTACGCCGCTGCCGAGCATCTGGGCTACGTCGATGGCGACATCCAGGTCTACCAGGATGGCACGGGCAACTGGGCGTACGGCGACCAGCGCGACGGCACCGGCGGTACCATCGGCATAGGCCAGTACGGTGGCGGCAACTCGGTGGAAGTGTGGCAGGATAACCAGACCGCCAGCCAGGCGTCGGTAACCCAGTCCGGCCAGATGAACGAAGGCTATATCGACCAGAGCTTCGGCATGAACAACAAGGTCAGCCTGTCGCAACAGGGCACAGCCAACGCCAGCTGGTCGGACCAGTTCGAGACCAACAACTCGACCACCACCATCACCCAGACCGGTAGCAACAACTTGCATTTCACCTACCAGAACGGTGAAAACCTCAACCTGACCATCAACACCAAGGGAAATGGCAACAGCGTCACTGCCAGCAACTGGAAAGGCGCCAAGATGGGCGGCCAGTTCGGTACCAACCAGAACGCCACCATCAACCAGAATGGCAATGGCAACGGCGCCAACCTGACTCAGAACGGTGACAACCAGCTGGCCACGCTGACCCAGAAAGGCACCGGCAACCAGATGGAGACCAAGCAGGCCGACATGAACAACGAGCTGTACTTCGAGCAGAACGGTACTGACAACATCCTGATCGCCGACCAGCGTGGCACCGAAAACTACGCCTACGGCAACAGCCAGGGCAATGGCAACGTAATCAACCTGGACCAGTCCGGCTACAGCAACCAGAGCTACACCAACCAGCTGTACGGTGGCGGCAACGAAGCCACCATCAAGCAGGTTGACAGCTACAACATCGCCTACGTGACCCAGGGAGGCCAGGGCAACAAGGCGTATGTCGACCAGAGCGGTGTGACCCAGACCGCGACCATCACCCAGCTGGGCAGCACCAACGTGGCCACTGTGACCCAGCAGTAGATCGCTCCCCCCTTGAACCGCGGTGCTCCTCTCCCTGGTGCCGCGGTTCCTTTTTATTTCTGTCACAACTCCTTTTTTATTGTTTTAGCGAGGGCCTTGCAGGAGCAGCCTTGTGCTGCGAAGTGGCCGGCAATGACTATACATATCCGTTGCCTGCACCGGCCTCTTCGCAGCACAAGGCTGCTCCTGCAAAGCGGGGCGTCTTGTCCACCCGCGAATAGGCCAAGCCTGCCAAGCGCATTACAATGGCCCCCAACCAAGCCGATGCCCAATCCCATGATCCAGTCCGACCTCGACCTGTTCGGTCCCCAGCCGCAACACCTGGCCAGCCACACCGTGCTGCTGCCCGGCTTCGCCCTGGCCGAGATCGAGGCCTTGCTCGATGCCCTGCGCCCGGTGCTGCGTGCCGCGCCGTTCCGGCACATGCACACTCCGGGAGGCCTGCGCATGGCGGTAGGGTTGACCAACTGCGGCACGCTGGGTTGGGTCAGTGACGAACACGGCTACCGCTACAGCCCCAGCGACCCGCTCACCGGCAACCCCTGGCCCGCCCTGCCCCTCGTGTTGCTCGAGCTCGCCGCCCGCGCCGCAAGCATGGCCGGGTTCGAAGGTTTCGTGCCGGATGCCTGCCTGGTCAACCATTACCTGCCGGGCACCCGCCTGAGCCTCCACCAGGACCGCGACGAGCGGGACTTTGGCCAGCCGATCGTGTCGGTGTCGCTGGGCTTGCCGGCAGTGTTCCTGTTCGGTGGCCTGCAGCGCGCCGACAAGACCCAGCGCATTCCGCTGAGCCATGGCGATGTGCTGGTGTGGGGTGGCGAGGACCGCTTGCGCTTTCACGGCGTGCTCCCGATCAAGCCCGGCATCCATCCGCGCCTGGGTGAGCGGCGGATCAACCTGACCTTGCGCAAGGCCGGTGGCTGAATCGGACCAACGGCCCGTCACCCGGCGCAAACAGGATGAACGCGCATGAAACGCGTTGAACATCTTGGCCAGGCAAGCTTCAAACGATAAGCCGCCCTATTCAGCCGGAGCCCGTTATGCCCTGCCAACCCTGTTTCCCGACACCTCACAGCGGAGCCGCGCGCCCATGAAGATGCCCTGCCGCGCCCCCAATGCCTCATTGCAACTCGATTACGTACGCGACACCCTGTTCGGCCCGGTGGCACAAAGCGTGGAATGTCAGTGCCAGCTCGCTGCCCTCGAGCTGCAGGGCCGCCCGGGCCTGCGCCTGCACATCTGCCCGCCGCTGCCCGACAAGGTCGACCGTGCCCACAGCGTGGCCTTCGTCTGGGACGGACGCAGCTACCACGGCGTGGTTCGCGACCAGGGCAAGTGCGGCGATGGCGGCCTGAACCTGCTGCTGGAACTGCTGTAAGACGATCAACGGCGAGCAACCCGGCTGAACCCAGCAGGTGCGGCACGTCTCCATAGCAAAAGGGCTCACGCCCGCCGGAGAACGCGGAGAACGCCGATGAACAGTCCTTTGCTCAAGCTCTTCACTCACCCCGCCGACGCCTGGCTGGAAATCCGCCGGGCCGAGGAAGACCACCCGCAGCAGTATCTGCCGCGCCTGCTGGCCCTGGCGTTGATCCCCGCGGTGTGCCTGTTCGTGGGCACCACCACCTTCGGCTGGAGCCTGGCGGCCGAGGAACGGGTGCGCCTGAGCATGGCCAGCGCCGCGCAACTGGCGGGCCTGCTCTATGCCACCACGGTCGTCGGGGTGATGTTGATGGGCACCATGATCCGCTGGATGTCGCGCGGTTTCGATGCACAGCCCAGCCTCAACCAGTGCATCGGCTTTGCCGCCTACTGCGCCACACCATGGTTCTTTGCCGGGGTGGTCGGCCTGCTGCCGATCCGCTGGCTGGCGTTGGCGGCGCTGCTGGCAGCCTCGGCCTATGCCAGCGTGTTGCTGTATGGCGGGTTGCAGACCTTCCTGCGCCTGAAGAAGGAACAGGCCATGCTGTTTGCGACCTGCGTATGGGGGGTGGGGTTGCTGCTGCTGGTGACCATCCTGGTGGCGATGATCCTGTTCTGGTTCAACGGCCTGATGCCGGAATATGTGCGCCCGGCCAGCCTGGGCTGACCAGGGCGCGGCAGGTGCCTCAGGCAATCGCCTTGAGTGGCGCCGGGTGGCTGTCACGCAGTGCGTGCAGCTGCCCCACCAGGTTGACCAGGTCGCGGCAACTGTTGAGGCTTTGCAGGGGGACCCCGCTTAGGGTCACGCTCTCCTCGAGACTCTGGCCCTGACACAGGCGGATGGTCAGGTTGGCGCCGTCCGTGCAGCTGACTTCGCAACGGTCGGGCAGGCAGGCCTGCTCGATCATCTGCCGCATTTCTAGCATCGAAACTCCTATCAACGACATGGTACGACCCTCTCTTTGGGATGGCCTGTTGTGTGAGTACGCCTTTGTCGGGCGAGGCGCCAATTGATATTGCGCATGCCGGGGCAGGCATCCATGCGCCTGGGCAATGATCATGCGGGGAATCATCTAGCACCTTAGTGGAAGATTGCCTGCGCAGGCCGGGTGTTCGAACGCAATGGCAGACTTAACGACGAGCGGTGTCGGCAGGCCCCAGCGACGCCCAGAGATGTTGCGCCGCATAGGCGCGCCACGGTCGCCAGGCCAGGGCTCGTTGCGCCAGTTGGGCGTCGTCTCCTTCGAGCAGGCGCAACGCCTTGACCAGCGCCACGTCGCCCAGCGGCAAGGCATCGGCCGCGCCGGCCTGACGCAACGCCAGGTAGTGCGCGCTCCAGGGGCCGATCCCCTTGAGTTGGCACAGCTTGCGCAGCAGTTGATCCAGCTCTTGCCCGCGGCGTAGCAATCCAGGCTCGGCCAGCAAGGCACTGGCCAGCGTGCCCAGAGTGGCGGCGCGCGCCCGCGGCATGCCCATGCCATCGAACTGCGCAGCCGCCAGTACCTGCAACGCCGGGAACACATGGCTCAGGCCCGGTGCAGGCCAGCGCAAGGGCATGCCGTGGCGTTGCACCAGGCGTCCGGCCAGGGTCATGGCCCCGGCCACACTGACCTGCTGCCCCAGCACTGTGCGCATGGCCTGCTCGCAAGCGTCCCAGCCTTGCGGCACGCGCAGGCCTGGGCGTTCCTGTAGCAGGCGGGCCATCAGCGGATCGCGGGACAGTACGGCATTGATGCGCGCGGGGTCGGCATCGAGGTCGAAGACCCGCCTGAGCCTGGCAGTCAGGCCGGGTAGCGCGCGGGCCGGAACGCCTTCAAGGTGGACCCGCAGGTACTGGCTGCCCGAAGGTGTGGCGTGCAAGACGGCGTGGCGGCCGGCAATTACCAGGGTACGGCGGTAGGTACCGTCAAGGCAGGTCTCGATGCCGGGGATGCAGCGGGCAGCGAGGAAGGCCAGAGTCGAGGGCCAATGGTAAGGGGCGCGATAGCGCAGCCACAGAATTTGGTGGCCAGGGGTGGGTAACGATCGGCGCACTGCGTGCAAGGGGGTGAGCTTGAGCATGGCTGCATCATGCCAGCAAATGTAATGCCTGTACCGACGCTATCACCAGCAAGCCAGCACTTACAGGTACAGCGTCGCTCTCGAGATTGTCGCTGTACCTGTGGCAGTTGGCTTGCCGGCGATAGAGCACGGACAGCCATTCAGTCAACCAGGATCAATGCGCCGCACCATCCCGTGCATCCTGCATCTGCCCGAACCGCCCGGCATGGAAGTCGTCGAACGACTCCGCAATTTCTGCCTGGCTGTTCATCACGAACGGGCCATAACCCACGATCGGCTCGTCGATCGGCTCACCGCTTAGCAGCAGCAGGCTGGCACCTTCCAGCGCTTCGACGGCAACATCCTCACCGGCGCGGTCAAACAGCACCAGGCTGGCTGGGCCGGCTTCGCGCTCGCCGTTGATCCGCACATTGCCGCGCAACACCACCAGCGCCGCATTGCGCCCGGCGGCAACCGGCAATTGCACGGTTGCACCGGCATGCAGGCGCATGTCCCAGACATCCATGGCGGTAAAGGTCCGCGCCGGCCCCGAATGCCCACGATATTCGCCTGCAATCACCCGCAGGCTGCCGCCCTCGCCGTCCAGCGCCACCACCGGGATGTCCTCGGCCAGCAGCGTCTGGTAGCCAGCCGCTGCGCGCTTGTCCCGCGCCGGCAGGTTCACCCACAGTTGTACCATCTCCAGCGTACCGCCAGTGCGGGCGAAGCCTGGGGAGTGGAACTCTTCATGGATGATGCCGTTGGCAGCAGTCATCCACTGCACGTCACCGGGGCCGATCAAGCCGCCAGCGCCGGTGGAGTCGCGGTGCTCCAGTTCGCCCTGGTAAACGATGGTCACGGTCTCGAAGCCTCGGTGCGGGTGCTGGCCAACGCCGCGCCGTGCACTGGTCGAGGTGAAGTCATGAGGGCCAGCATAGTCCAGCAGCAAGAACGGGCTGATCTTGCTGGCCAGGTTGTCGTAGGTGAACAGGCTGCGCACCGGGAAACCATCACCTACCCAATGAGCGTGGGGGCTGCGGTGAATACCCAGAATCGTTTTCATGAGAAGGCTCCTCTCTTGGTTGAGATAACCTTACCAGTGATACCAATCAAGCAATAGTTGGCTTCAATGGCATGCATCGTCTCATTAAAAGGACAATCAGAAAAACACGGCGTGAAGTATCGGATGCCCCGGGTACTGCGACCTCAACCAATGCTCCAGCTTCAACGAAAAGGCTTGCCCCCGCACCCTGAGTTCCCGATAGACCGGATCCGCCATTGCCTGGCCTGGGGTCAGTCTGTCCAGATGAAGGCGATTTTCCACCGAGGAAATCAACTCGAGAAAGACTGCGTAGTCTTCGAACAGACCCACGCTATACGGGTTGGAATGACCGAGCATTGCCAGGCGTTGCAAAGGGGTAAGGGCCAGCAGTTGTTGAAGGCGCATGATCTTCGACGGCGCCGGAAGGCCATGGACCTCGGCAATCGCCACGATGCCGCCTGCAAAAAGCAGTTTTCGCGAAAATTGCAGTTTGATGTTGCGTACCCCCCATGCCTTGCCTTCGGCCCTCTTTTCCTCGAAGTTCGCCATGAGGGTGCGGTAGTAGCGGATCAGGTCGTTAAGCAGGAACCTGGCAAGCCCGCTGCCATGGTCGTCAGGTACATAACGGCACAGCAGGTCATGCTGCCACCGGGCAAAGGCTCCATGCCCGAAGAGAGGCCGGCCTTCGAGCAACATCAGCATCCGCCTGGTCAGCGCGGTATTGTCTTCGCACTTCCAGCCTATGTGTTCACTCAAGTCCGAGTACAGCGCCAACGCCTCTCGGCCGAATTTCGCCTCGTCGCTTTCCCCCGGATGGCTGATGGGCCGAACAAGGTCGCCGACCTGGCGCAGTATGTCGTCCAGACGTTCCGCCGGCAGACTGCTGTCATGAACAATGAAGAAGTCGATGTCCGAAACAGGGGAAACCTCGCATCGGCCATAGGAGCCCACACTGACCACGGCCAGAGGAGCCCGCCCCGCCAGTGGTGCAAGCGGGCTGCACATGGCCTGCCTGAGTGACTCGATTGTCTTGCAGGAATAGTCGTAGCGCTTTTGCAGATACGATGGCTGTAGCAAGGTCTTGCTGGTCATGTTCATACGCTCGGGCAAAGCCCAAGATTACTCACGCCTTTACTCTCGGCACTGTCTGGAAAAACTATCCCGCCGGTCCCTGCAGCAGGAAGGCCTGCACTTCTTCAGCACAAGCCTCAGGATGTTCCTGCATGAAGCAGTGTCCACCTGCAACCTGCCTGGCGCTCACCTGAGGGTTCAGCGCCGCCAGGCGGCTCACCGAATGGTGCACGAAGGGGTAGGTGTGCTCGCCGTACAGCACTTGAGTGGGCGTGCGGATCGCCGCCAGGCTTGCCCACATGCGCTTGGGGAAGGAACTGAAGATTTCCACTTCGCGGCTGGGGCGGCATTTGAGCACTACCGCATCGCCGCAGTCGCCGATGGCATGCTCGACGTAGGCCCGCAGCGCCGCATCGGTCCACCCCTTGAAGATGCCCCGCCCATGCAGCGAAGCCTGGGCTGCCTCGCGGTCGGGCCAGTGACTGCGACGGCTGGCGGCCTTGCGTGCCAGGGCGTGACGCCGGTGCAAGCCAACCAGGGCTGCCACCCCCATCACACCCAGCATGCGCCGGCTGAACAGTACCGGGTCGAGCAGCACGGCACGGGTGAACAGTTGCGGCTCACTGGCCAGGATCAGGCCGGTAAGCACACCACCGAAGCTGTGCCCGACGGCAAAACGCGGCACGTCGCCATACTCGCTTCGCCCGGCTGCGAAAGCCTCCAGCGCAAGCGCAGCGGTGCGGTTCCAGCCACGAAATACCCCGCCATGGTCACTGTCACCATGGCCCTGGACATCGCTGAGCCACAGGTCGAAATGTTCACCCAGGCGCATCAGCAATGGCTGGTAGGCCAGGCAGCAGAAACCGTTGCCGTGCAAAAAATGCAGCAGCGGCTTGCCACTGGCCGGGGTTCGCCAGCCACGCAGGGTGAAGCCTTCGGTGCATTCGTGGGACCAGGGGATCAACTGCATCGGTTTGCTGTACTCGCGGGGTCAGGAAAACGCCGATTCTACAAACAGCAGCGGGTACAGTGAAATCACCAGCAACAAGGCCATCAGGACATTGAACAGCATCAGCCAGCGCGGGTTCTGCAACAGGTTGCGCAGGGCACTGCCGAACATCACCCACACCCCGACACTCGGCAGGTTGACCAAGGCAAACAAGGCGGCAATGACAATGACGTTGGTTACATAGCCTTGCGCCGGCGTGTAGGTAGTGATTGCCCCGACAGCCATCACCCAGGCCTTGGGGTTGACCCACTGGAATGCCGCCGCCCCCCAGAAGCCCAGCGGTTTGCGGGCACTGGACGAAGCTGTGCCGACCGGCCCCGAAGTGGCGATCTTCCAGGCCAGGTACAGCAGATAGACGGCACCGGTATAGCGCAAGACCGTGTACAGCGCCGGCCAGGCCTTGAACACCTCGCCCAGGCCCAGGCCAACAGCCAGCACCATTACCATGAAACCGACGCTGATCCCCATCGCGTGGGGAATGGAGCGGCGCACACCGAAGTTGACGCCCGAGGCCAAAAGCATGGTGTTGTTGGGGCCAGGAGTGATGGAGGACACGAAAGCAAACAGCACGAAGGCGGTGAGCAGGTCGGCAGAGGCAAGCATGGCAGGCATTCCACATTCTTTATGGGTGCTGTCACACTAACGGAGTCGCCCTTCTCCGCGACCGATACAGTTCCACTAAATTGTGTAGATACACATCGCTGTACCGCTACCACCAGACCAAGGAAGCCGTCCACCATGAGCCTCACCATCCGCCCTGCCGTTCGCGCCGATGCCGAGCAGATCCTGGCCTTCATCACCGAACTGGCCGAGTACGAACGCGCTCGCCACGAGGTGATCGCGAGCGTTGCCGATATCGAGCACAGCCTTTTTGGCGAGGGCAGCACCGTGCACAGCCTGATTTGCGAGCGCAATGGCCAGGCAATCGGCTTTGCCGTGTATTTCTACAGCTACTCGACCTGGCTCGGGCGCAACGGCATCTACCTGGAAGACCTGTACATAACGCCCGAGCAACGCGGCGACGGTGCCGGGCGGCAATTGCTGAGGCACATTGCCCGCGAAGCGGTTGCGAAGAATTGCGGGCGGCTGGAATGGAGCGTGCTGGACTGGAACGAGCCGGCGATTGGCTTCTACCAGAAGCTGGGGGCCGAAGCGCAGGATGAGTGGGTGCGCTACCGGCTGGATGGGGAGAAGCTGGCGGCGTTTGCCCAGGGGTGACCGAGAGCGCTTCGCAATCCCTGTGGGAGCGGCCTTGTGTCGCGAAAGGGCTGCAAAGCAGCCCCAGCAATTTCAACTGTCACGCATCAATCCTGGGGCCGCTTTGCGGCCCTTTCGCGACACAAGGCCGCTCCCACAAGAACAGCGACAACCTCGAGAGCAACGCTGAGCCTGTGTAGGCTTTAGCCGCGAACGCTAGCGCAGCCGGTGCCATGCACAGAGTACCCGCAGCGCCCGCAAACTCGATTCTGGCAATTGACGGCAGCCCCGCCCCATGGTCTCCTTATGCCTCGCGTTCAGGTGCCCCCATGGGGGTGAAACGGGAAACCGGTGCGTCGCAGGCCCTCCAGCAGGGCCGGACAAGGCCGGTGCTGCCCCCGCAACGGTAAGCGAGCGAAGCGTCTGTACCACTGTGCCCGATCACCCGGCATGGGAAGGTGACGCCTTCCAGGAGCCTGGCTCCTCCTCGCAAGCCCGGAGACCGGCCTGGCGTTCATGAACACCCCGCGGAGGGCGGGCGCTGTTGCATTCCCCTGGGCCGTCATGCTCGGGGCTGCCGCGCTTGCCCATTGCCCACAAAAAGCAGAGGAACGCGTCATGCCCGTCACCAGCGCCAAGCAACACAGCATCACTACCCCCGTCACCCTCAGCCAACGTGTCGTCATCGCCGTCGGCGCCAGCCTGCTGGGCCTGTGCCTGGTGTACTTCGCCGGCTTCTCGCACATCGAGGCCGTGCACAACGCCGCCCATGACACCCGCCACAGCGCCGCCTTCCCCTGCCACTGAGTACGCCCGATGATCACACGCATTGCCCGTACCGCGGGCTTCAGCGGGTTGCTGGCGGCCTTGCTGCTGACCTTGCTGCAAAGCTTCTGGGTCGCCCCGCTTATCCTCGAGGCAGAAACCTACGAATCCTCGGCCCCGGTTGCCCAGCACGAGCATGCCGGCGAAGTGGCCGCCCATGAACACAGCGCCGAAGCCTGGTCGCCTGAAGACGGCTGGCAGCGTGTGCTGTCGACCACTGGCGGCAACCTGGTGGTCGCGGTCGGCTTCGCCCTGATCCTCACCGCCCTGTACAGCCTGCGCGAACCCAAACGTGCCGGCACCGGCGCACTGTGGGGCCTGGCCGGTTTCGCCGTGTTCTGCCTGGCCCCAACCCTGGGCCTGCCGCCGGAGCTGCCGGGTACCGCAGCCGCCGACCTGGGACAGCGCCAGGCCTGGTGGATAGGCACCGCGAGCGCCACCGCGCTGGGCCTCGCCCTGCTGGTGTTCGCCCGCCATTGGTTGCTGAAGGCCTTGGGTGCCGTGCTGCTGGTGACTCCCCACGTGATCGGTGCGCCGCAACCAGAAGTGCACGAGAGCCTGGCCCCCGCCGCATTGGAAACCCAGTTCAAAGTGGCCTCCTGGTTGACCAACGCCGCCTTCTGGCTGGCCCTGGGCCTGCTCAGCGCCTGGCTGTTCCGGCGCTCCAGCCAGGCCTGATGCCTGCGTTTTACGCCGGCTTCGGCTGCCGCCGGGGTTGCCCGGCGGATACACTGGAAACCTTACTACGCCAGGCCTTGACCAACCAGGGCCTGGCGTTGGCCGACCTGCACGGCATCGCCAGCATCAGCCTGAAGGCCGACGAACCCGGCTTGCAGCAACTGGCCGAACGCCTCGGCGTGCCCTTGGTGTTGTACGATAGCGCGCAGTTGCAGCCCTACGAATCCCAGCTAAGCCACCGCTCCGCCGCTGCCCATGCCCACAGCGGCTGCTGGGGCGTGGCAGAGAGTGCGGCCCTGGCCCTGGCCAGCCAGCGGCTTGGCACGGCAAGATTGCTGCTGACTCGCCAGGTGCTGAGCCCGGCCACCCTCGCCCTGGCCTGTTGAGCGTTTCCCCCTCTTTCCTGCAAGGACTTTCCATGACGGTCTACTTCATAGGCGCCGGCCCCGGCGATCCGGAACTGATCACGGTCAAGGGCCAACGGCTGATCCGCCAGTGCCCGGTGATCATCTATGCCGGCTCGCTGGTACCCGCAGCCGTGCTCGAGGGCCACCAGGCCGAGACCGTGATCAACAGTGCCGAACTGCACCTGGAGCAGATCATTGCCGCCATGCGCAATGCCCATGAGCAAGGCCAGGATGTGGCCCGGGTACACAGTGGCGACCCCAGCCTGTACGGCGCCATCGGCGAGCAGATCCGCCACCTGCAGGCGCTGGGCATCGATTACCAGATCATCCCCGGGGTCACCGCCACGGCGGCCAGCGCCGCCCTGCTCGGTTGCGAACTGACCCTGCCCCAGATAGCGCAGACAGTAATCCTCACCCGCTATGGCGACAGTTCGCCGATGCCGCCCGGCGAGCAATTGGGCGACCTGGCGCGCCACGGCAGCACCCTGGCAATTCACCTGGGGGTCAAGCACCTGTCGCGTATCGTCGATGAACTGCTGCCGCACTACGGCGCGCATTGCCCGGTGGCGGTGGTGCACCGCGCCACCTGGCCGGACCAGGACTGGGTGCGCGGCACTCTTGGCGATATCGTCGAACGCGTCGCGGCCAAGGGCTTTCGGCGCACGGCGCTGATCCTGGTGGGCCATGTGCTGGGCGACGCCCCGTTTGCCGATTCTGCCTTGTACCGCGCCGGGCACGCCCACCTGTATCGCACTGGCGACTGAGCATTGCCAGGTTCGCCACGGGCGTAGCAGACTCCGGTTTCCCGCCTGCAAACAGGAGTCATGCCCATGCTGGACCTACGCCCAAACTGCGAGTGCTGCGATACCGACCTGCCCGGTGACAGCCCCGATGCGCTGATCTGCTCCTTCGAATGCACCTTCTGCCGCACCTGCGCCGAAACCCGTTTCCAGGGCCGCTGCCCGAATTGCACCGGCCAGTTGGTGGCACGCCCGACACGGGTCGGCCAGGCGCTGGTCAACAACCCTGCCTCGACCCAGCGTGTCAGCAAAGCACACTCGGTTTGCGCGTGAGCTGTTTCAAAACATTCAGAAAACGGACATCGCCGCTTTGTCAGGGTGATGTCTTTCCCACTTTTTGTAGGACTTTTCAACAACTAGCCCGGGGACTTTCAACACTTCTATACTCGGCATTACCAAATTTCGGGAATGGTCGTATCGTGCAGCGCTTCCGATAACCCCACTTGCAGACGTATTCCTGAGTGATCCAGGAAGCGGACCACATCCTGACAGGAGTTTTCTTCATGACTACCGTGCTCATCGTCGACGACCACCCCATAGTGCGACTGTCCTTGAAAATGTTGCTCGACCGCGAGCGCTTTGAGGTCGTCGGTGAAGTTGGCGATGGCAGTGAAGTCACGCAGGTGGTCCGCAGACTGCGCCCGAACGTGGTCATCCTTGACATCGGGCTTCCGGGCCTGGACGGCATGGAAGTCATCAAGCGCCTCCAAAGCCTGGAACCGGCCCCCAAGATCATGGTACTGACCGGCCAGGCCACCGACCTGTATGTACGGCGCTGCCTGGATGCCGGCATCGGCGCCTTCGTCACCAAGGACGAGGACCACGAGGCCTTGCTGTTTGCGCTGAAGGCCTTGGTCAAGGGCTACTCGACCTTCCCGCAGATGTCGGTCAACAGCAACTCGCTGGAAAGCGAGCCTATGCGCCTGGCGAGCCTGTCCAACCGGGAAATGGAAGTGCTGAGGCGCCTGTCACGCGGCGAGAACAACAAGAATATCGGCACCTGCATGAACCTCAGTGCCAAGACCATCAGCACCTACCGGGGCCGCATCATGGAAAAGCTCAAGACGGAATCGCTGGTTGAGATGGTCGACCTGGCCAAACGCAACAACGTCTACTGAGCGCTCGGTGGCAATGCAGCGCCTGCTGGCAAGCGCCCTTCTGGTCATCGGCCTGGCCAGTTCCGGCGCGCTGCTGGCCAACAGCGAACCCCGCCAGTTACTGGCACGCTCGATCAGCGCCACCGCCCCGCTCGCGCTGTCCAGCGAAGAGCGGCAATGGCTCCAGCAGCGCCAGCACCTGGTGCTGGGCAGCTCACGGCCCGACTACCCACCGCTGGAAATCAATGTCAGCCAGCGCGACTACGAAGGCCTCAGCGCAGACTACGCAGGCATCATCGCTGAACAGCTGGGCATCAACATCGAAGTCCGACGTTTCGACAGCCGCCACGAAGCCATCGCTGCGCTCCGCGACGGCCGTATCGACTTGCTGGGCAGCTCCAACGCCTTCGAGGCAGCGGATGCTCAGCTAAGCCTCAGTGCGAGCTACGCCGAAGACCTGCCGGTCATCGTCACCCGCGAGGGGCACAGCTTGAAGAACACCCCCGACCTCGCCGGCCTGCGCCTGGCCATGGTCGATCATTACCTGCCGGCCAGCAGCGTCCGCAGCCTGTACCCAAAGGCGCAATTGAGCCTGTATCGCTCGACGCTGGCCGGGCTGGCTGCCGTCGAACTGGGCGAGGCCGACGCCTATCTGGGCGATGCCATCAGTACCGACTTAGCGATTGGCAAAAGTTACCAGGGCACACTGAAGATCGACCACTTCTGCCAGGTTGCCCCTGGGGCGTTTGCCTTTGCCCTGGCCAGTGACAACTCGCGCCTGCGTCAGTTGATCGACAAGGCGCTGGCGCGCATCAGCGAAAGCGAACGCCTGAACATCCTGCGCCGCTGGAGCAGTGGCAACACCAGCCTGCTGCTGCAGCGCCACCTCACCGCCCTCACCGCCGAAGAAGAAGCCTGGATCGCCGCCAACCCAAGCGTCAGCGTGCTGGTCAACACCTCGCTGGCACCGCTCACCTTCAACGATACCCAGCACCGCCCCAGCGGCATCACCCTCGACCTGCTCAAGCAGATCTCGCTGCGCACAGGGCTGCATTTCAAGCCGGTCGAAAGCCCGTCGGCGCAGGCAATGGTCGAGCGCCTGGCGCGCGGCGATGCGCAGATGATCGGCGCACTGGGCTATAGCACGGACCGTTCGAAAAAACTGCGCTTTACCCGCCCCTACCTGGTCAGCCCGCGGGTGCTGGTCACCCGTGGCGACAATGCATTACCGGCGCAGGCCATGGTGCTGGATGGCCAGCGCATTGCCCTGGTGCGTGGCTCGCCGCAACGGGCCGTGCTGCAACAACGCTACCCAAAGGCCAGGATGGTCGAAGTGGACAACCCGCTCGGCCTGATGGAAGCCGTGGCCAACGGTGCCGCAGACGTCGCCTTGAGCAGCCATATCAATGCTGCCTACTACATCAGCCATGTTTTCAAGGACCGCCTGCGCATTGCCAGCGTGCTCGACGACGACCCGGCCATCGCCGCATTCGCCGTGGCCGCAGACCAGCCGCAGCTGCAGGCAATCCTCGACAAGGCGCTGCTGAGCATTCCACCCGAAGAACTGGACCAGTTGATCAACCGCTGGCGCATCACCACCATGGTCAGTGACAGCCCTTGGCGCGACTATCGCACCCTGGCCTTGCAGGTACTGGTGCTGTCGGCCTTGCTGCTGGCCGGTGTGGTGTTCTGGAACAGCTACCTGCGCAAGCTTATCAACCAGCGCACCGAGGCCCAGCATGCCCTGCAGGCACAGCTTGCGCTCAGCCGCGGCCTGCTGGAGCAATTGCGCCAGGCCAAGGACGACGCCGAACAGGCCAGCCAGACCAAAAGCACCTTCCTGGCCACCATGAGCCATGAAATCCGTACACCGATGAATGCCGTGATCGGCCTGCTGGAATTGGCCCTGGAAGACAGCCGCGGCGGCCGTTGCGACACCCAGACCTTGCAGACTGCCCACGATTCGGCCATCGGCCTGCTTGAGCTGATCGGCGATATTCTGGACATTTCCCGCATCGAATCCGGGCACATCACCCTGCAGCCGGTGCCCACCAACCTGGTCGAACTGGTACGCGCCACCGTGCGGGTATTCGAAGGCAATGCACGGGCCAAAGGCCTGCACTTGCACAGCGAACTGCCCGCTGCAGCGATCTGGGTTTTGGCGGATCCACTGCGCCTCAAGCAGGTCTTGTCCAACCTGATCAGCAATGCCATCAAGTTCACAGACCGCGGTGAAGTCCAGGCAAGCCTGCTGCTGCCCTCGCCCACTGACACTAACAGCCTGGCAGTGGAACTGAACGTGCGAGACACCGGCATCGGCATCAGCCCTGCCGACCAGGCCCGGCTGTTCAACGCCTTCGTCCAGGCCGACGGCCCACGGGCACGCCAGGGCGCCGGCCTGGGGCTGGTCATCAGCCGCACCCTGGCCGAGTTGATGGGCGGTAGCTTGAACCTGCAGAGCGTCGAAGGCGTTGGCACCAAGGTGCAGGTCAGCCTGCAGTTGCCCGCCTGCGCAGCACCGGTATTGGCCGAACAGCATGAGCCGGTGCTGGAAAACAGCAGCCCGCTGAACATATTGGTAGTCGACGACTACCCCGCCAACCTGCTGCTGCTGGAGCGGCAACTGCATACCTTGGGGCATCGGGTCACGCTGGCGGAGAACGGGGAAATCGCGCTGGCACGCTGGCAGGCCGCCCGCTTCGACCTGGTGATCACCGACTGCAGCATGCCGGTCATGGATGGCCACGAGCTGACCCGCCGCATCCGCAGCTTCGAGGGCGAACGCGGCCTGGCGCCTTGCCGCATTCTCGGTGTCACCGCCAACGCTCAGGCTGAGGAGCGTGCCCGCTGCCTGGCCAGCGGCATGGACGAATGCCTGTTCAAACCCATTGGCCTGCGTACGCTCAAGACCCACCTGCCCCACGCTCAATCCCGGCAACAGCCGCCAGCGCGGCGCGCCAGCGGGTTCAACCTTGGCGAACTGCGCCACCTGACCCAGGACGACGAACAACTGACGCGGAATTTGCTGGAACAGCTGACACAAAGCGTCAGCGAAGACCTGGCCACCCTGCGCACACTGGCAGCAGACGCCCCCGGCGAGGCTGTGCGCGCCCTGGCTCACCGGATCAAGGGCGGGGCGAAAATGCTCAAGGTACGCACGGTGGTCAAGGATTGCGAAGCCATCGAGCAGGCCCAGGATCAGGGCCTGCCGACGGTTGACCTGCGCCTGCAATTACAAGCCAGCCTGGAGACCCTGCTGGACGAGCTGGGCGATGCGCTCAATGCAATTGCAGCGTCGAACTGATCTGGCTGATGGCGTTTACCACGTGCCGTGAACCCTGTTGGATTTCCATGATCACGGTGCCGGCCTCGTTGGCCAGCGCAACACCATGGCCGGTACGCTTCAGGCTCGACTGCATGCTGGCCACAGCCAACAGCGACAGGTCGTGGTTCTGCCGCACCACATCAACGATTTCCAGTGTGGCCTTGCTGGTTCGTGCCGCCAGGTTGCGCACCTCGTCGGCCACCACGGCAAAACCGCGCCCATGTTCACCGGCGCGGGCAGCCTCGATGGCTGCGTTCAAGGCCAGCAGATTGGTCTGGTCGGCGATACCGCGGATGGTCAGCACGATCTGCCCGATCACATCCGACTGCTTGCTCACCGCATCGATGCTGCGTGCCGCGTCGTTGAGTTCATTGGAAATCTGTTCGATCACCTGCACCGCCTGCTGTACCACCTCGGTTCCCTTGCGCGCGCAGGCATCGGTCTGTACCGAACTGGCATGGGCAGCATCGGCAGCGCTTTGCTGGGTGCTGACCTGGCGGGTGATGTCGCTGGCAAACTTCACCACCTTGTACAGGCGGCCCTTGCTGTCGAAGATCGGGTTGTAGGAAGCCTCCAGGTAGACCGTCTGGCCATGTTTGTCGACGCGCTCGAAACGGTGCGAGTGGTATTCGCCGCGGTTGAGCGAAGCCCAGAACTCACGGTATTCGGCCGATTCGCGCTCATGCGCCAGGCAGAACAGCCCGTGATGGCGGCCGACCACCTCGTCCAGGCGATAGCCCATGGTGTCGAGGAAGTTCTGGTTGGCCTTGATCACCCGGCCTTGCGGGGTGAATTCGATCACAGCCATGGAGCGGCTGATGGCTTTGAGCAGGCTTTCGCTCTCGTGCTCCTCCATCACCCGCTGGCTGATGTCGGATGCCACCTTTATAACGCTGGTGACCTGGTGCTGCTCGTCCAGTACCGGCATGTAGCTGGCTTCCAGCCAGACTTCGCGGCCGGCCTTGTCGATGCGCTCGAAGGTACCGCTGATGGCCTTGCCCTGCCCCAGTTCACGCCACAGTTGCTGGTACTCGGCGCTCTTCGCGTAGCCAGGGTCGCAGAACAGCCGGTGGTGCTTGCCGCGCAACTCCTCGGCGCTGTAGCCCATGGCCTGGCAGAAGCGCTCATTGGCATCGAGAATTGTGCCGTCGGGGGTGAACTCGATCATTGCCATGGAGCGGCTGATAGCCGCCAGCTTGGCCTGCAAGCTGGCCAAGGCCTGATGACTGCGCTGAATCTCGACCAGATCGGACTTGCGGTGGAAATCGAACATGACGCCGGGC
Organism: Pseudomonas pudica; assembly: GCF_015680405.1. Lineage (GTDB taxonomy): Bacteria > Pseudomonadota > Gammaproteobacteria > Pseudomonadales > Pseudomonadaceae > Aquipseudomonas > Aquipseudomonas pudica. The sequence continues at coordinate 53,144 of NZ_JADLJS010000002.1, read as the reverse complement.
TCCTTTATGCACGGTGTCCTGAGCATAGATCGCCTGGCGTAAGTCGTGGTTCTTGTGGCGCTTGTGAGATCGAGCGCCGCCCGCGCGGCGCTCGCCCCCCTCAGGACAAACTCACGAGCTCTCCCGCACCATCAACTCGAAGCCCAGGTCCTGCTGCGCGTTCGGCACCCGCTTGCCATCGAGCAACGCCAGCAGCGCCTGTGCAGCACCGCGCCCCACGGCGGCCCGAGGCGTGCGAATCGAGGTCAGCCGCGGCACCATGTGCGCCGAAGCCGGCAGGTCGTTAAAACCGACCATCGCCACCTGCCTCGGCACCTCCACCCCTTGGCGCAATGCCTGCAGCACCGCGCCCTGGGCCAGGTCGTCGTTGCAGAAGAAGATGCCGTCGACATCCGGCGCCTGCTGCAGCAGCTGGCTGAACAACGTGCTGCCCAAGGCAATGGAAGAAGGCTCCGGCGCCAGCACTTCCAGCTCGGCAGCCTGCAAGCCGGCCTCGGCCAACGCCTGGCGGAACCCTTCGGCACGCTGCATCACCCGCGGGTCGAGCTGCGCGGCAATGAACGCGAGGCGCTTGCGCCCGCGCTCGATCAGGTGGCGGGCCGCGGCGCGCCCCGCCTGCTGCTGCGAGAAGCCGACCGACAACGCCCCGGCCTCGCCATTCAGTTCCATCATGTGCACACAGGGCACCCCACTGGCCGCCAGCATCTGCCGCGATGCCTCGCTGCGCTCGAAACCGGTCAGCAGCATGCCGCAGGGCTGGTAGGCCAGGTAGTTGCGGATGAGGTTCTCTTCTTCGGCAAGATCATAGTGATAGTTGCCGATCAGTACTTCGAGCCCGCGCGGGCGCATGACCTCATGAATGGCTTCCAGGGTGTCGATGAAGAGCTGGTTGGACAGCGACGGGATCAACACCACCACCGACTGGCTGCGCGCCGAAGCCAGGGCACGGGCCGCCGGGTTGGCCACATAGCCGAGGCTCGCCGCGGCAGCAACGACCTTTTCCACCAGCTCTGGCGCAACCGTGCTGACCCCGCGCAGGGCGCGCGAGGCGGTAATCGGGGAAACCCCGGAAAGCCTGGCCACTTCTGCCAGAGTGGGACGACCTGTGGTGCGGGAGCCGGTGCGGGACATGGATGTTGTAATTTTACTACTTGCAAGGAAAGGGAACGGCCACTAAGGTAGCGCTGTCTCAGGACGCAGGCAATGTAATCTTTGTAGCCGCCGCCGCGCGCTGGCCGCCAAGCGTCCATACTGCGTAAGGACAAGATCAATAACACCGGGGAGGTGACTGTTCGTCGACGACGAGACAGCGCTATCTCACCCGCAGGAGGTACTGATGAATTCTCCCCTGTCCGCCATCGTGGTGATGGGCGTGGCCGGTTGCGGCAAAAGCTGCATCGGTGCTGCCATCGCCGCCCGAAGCGGCGGCCGCCTGATCGAAGGCGACGCTTTCCACTCTGCCGAAAACATCCGCAAGATGAGCGCTGGCATACCCCTGGACGACAGCGACCGTGCCGGCTGGCTGGTGCGTCTTGGCCAGGAACTGCAAGCCACGACCAAGGCCGGGGAACGTCCGATCCTGACCTGTTCCGCGCTCAAGCGCCGCTATCGCGATTCCCTGCGCGATGCCATGCCCGGGCTGGTATTCGTATTCCTCGAACTGTCACCGGCCGAAGCGGAAAAACGCGTGCTGGCCCGCCCCGGGCATTTCATGCCGGCGAGCCTCATCGACAGCCAGTTCGCAGCCCTTGAGCCGCCACACGGCGAACCACTGACCATCGCGCTTGACGCCACCCAGCCCATCGAAGCGCTTGCCGAAGCGGTGGACAGCTGGCTGAAGGGCCGCGGTGAGCCGGGCCTGGCACAAACCGCCTGAACCTGGCGGCTTACCCGGGCTACCCAAGACAGCGCTACCCTGCCCCACGAGCGCAAGCAAAGTTCCAAAAAGCTACGCCAAAACAACGATAAGACCGAGGCCTTCAAACCATGTTCGGACTGGCTACTGATACCTTCCTGCTGCTCGACGCGCTGGTTACCATCGTCGGGCTGATCCTGCTGATCACCCACTTCAAAGTCCACCCCTTCGTCGCCCTGACCATCGCGGCCGGCTTCCTTGGCCTGACCTCCGGCATGCCGGTGGCCAAGGTCATGAAATCGTTCCAGGACGGTTTTGGCGGCGTGCTGGGCTTCGTCGGCATCGTGCTTGCCTTGGGCACCATGCTTGGCAAGCTGATGGCCGACTCCGGGGGGGCTGACCAGATCGCGCAAACCCTCATCCGCGCCTTCGGCAAGAAGAACGTGCACTGGGCAATGATGTTCGCCGCCTTCCTGGTGGGCATTCCGCTGTTCTTCGAGATCGGCTTCGTGCTGCTGATTCCGCTCGTGTTCATCGTCGCCCGGCGCTCTGGCGTGTCACTGATCAAGATCGGCATTCCGCTGCTGGCCGGCCTGTCAGTGGTGCATGGCCTGGTGCCCCCACACCCGGGCCCGCTGCTGGCGATCGGCATCTTCCATGCCGACATCGGCAAGACTATCTTCTATGGCCTGATCGTGGCGCTGCCTACCGCCATCATCGCCGGCCCGCTGTTCGGTAACTTCATTTCACGCTACATCCCGGGCACCCCGTCCCAGGAGCTGATGGACCAGATCGCCAAGGAGTCCGACCAGGGCAATCTGCCGAGCTTCACCATCACCCTGGTCACCGTGCTGCTGCCAGTGGTGCTGATGCTGCTGAAGACCTTTGCCGACGTGGTGCTGCCAGCCGAGCACATCGTGCGTCAGTGGATGGACCTGATCGGCCACCCCATTACCGCCCTGCTCGCTGCCCTGCTGCTGGCCTTCTATACCTTCGGCTCGGCCCGCGGCTTCAACCGCCAGCAGATCATGAAGATGCTCGACCAGAGCCTGGCACCGACTGCGGCGATCGTGCTGATCGTTGGTGCCGGCGGCGGCTTCAAGCAAATGCTGGTAGATACCGGCGTGGGCAACGTGATCGGGCAGATGGCCGTGCAGGCGGAGATTTCGCCGATCATGCTGGCCTGGCTGGTAGCGGCAGTAATCCGCATTGCCACCGGTTCCGCCACGGTCGCCACCATCACCGGCGCGGGCATCGTTGCACCGGTGATCGACCTGGTGCCAGGGGTCAACCGCGAGCTGCTGGTGCTGGCCACCGGCGCCGGCTCGCTGATCCTGTCCCATGTCAACGACGCCGGCTTCTGGCTGGTGAAGCAGTACTTCAACATGACCGTGGCGGAAACCTTCAAGACCTGGAGCATGATGGAGACCATCCTGTCGATCGTCGGCATCATCTTCATCATGTTGCTGTCGCTGGTGGTGTAACCGTTGATCGGGGTAATGGCACCTTGAAGCTTCGGGTAGGGCCGAACAGAAGTATCAACCCTACCCGAAGCAAAGGAGCCTGCCATGCCCCGCTCAAGCATCCTTCTGATTGCCCTGCTCGCCGCGCCATTGGCCATGGCTGCCGGCACTGGCCCCACCTACCCCGACGACCCGCACAACCCGGCGCCCAAGCCGGGCGCGGACAGCACCCTCAACCCGATCGAAAAGCCCATGCCGCGGGACACCGACCCACGCATAAAAGGCAACGACCCGGACAGCCCGCCCGCTGAACAGAATGACAACCGGGATTTGCCGGGTATGGATGGCAGTGGCTCGGAAGGTACCGGGCGGCAGGGAGCAGCCGATAATCAGCGTTGATCAATGCCCTCAAATTCCAAAAGTTGCCGCAATCCCTGTAGGAGCGGCCTTGTGTCGCGAAGGGCTGCAAAGCAGCCCCAGCAATTTCAACTGTTGCGCATCAATCCCGGGGCCGCTTTGCGGCCCTTTCGCGACACAAGGCCGCTCCCACAAATGCCGCTCCCACAGGTGGGGGCCTCACCACTGGCGCTTGTCCGGCCGGGTCAGCCCCAGTTTCTCGATCCGGTAACGCAGCATGTCCCGCGATAGCCCGAGCATGCGCGCCGATTTGGTCACGTTCCAGTCCGTGCGGTCCAGGGTCTTGCATACCAGGTCACGCTCCATGTCCGGCAGGCTGGTGCCGGGCTCGGGTTCGTGGCGAGGCATTTCGAACACCGCAGGCGCCGCCTGTTGCACCAGCGGCTCGTCGATCAGGGTCATGCACAGGTTGAGCTGATGCGCCTGCACCACCTCGTTCGGTGCCAGCAGCACGGTCTGCTCCAGCATGTTGCGCAGTTCGCGCACATTGCCTGGCCAGCTGTAACCGAGCATCAGGTTTTCCGCCTCGGCGGAAAAGCGCAGGTTCGGCTTGCCATAACGCCGGCCATGATGGGCCAGGAAATGCCGCGCCAACAGCAATACGTCCTGCCCGCGGGCATACAGGCGCGGTACCTTCAGGGCAATGATGCGCAGTCGGAAGAACAGGTCGCGGCGGAACTTGCCCTGCTGCACCATCTGCTCCAGGTTGCAGTTGGTGGCGCTGATCACCCGCAGGTCGACCTTGCGCTCCTTCACCGAGCCGATCCGGCGGATAGTGCGGTCTTCCAGCAACTTGAGCAGCTTGGCCTGCAGCACCAGGTCCATCTCGCCAATCTCGTCGAGGAACAAGGTACCGCCATCGGCAGCCTCCACCAGGCCCACCCGGCGTTCCTTGGCATCGGTAAAGGCGCCCTTTTCGTGGCCGAACAGCTCCGCTTCCAGCAGATTGGCCGGAATCGAGGCACAGTTGAACTCGATGAACGGCCCCTTGCTGCGCGAACCATCGAAATGCAGGGCGCGGGCCACCAGTTCCTTGCCGGTACCGGTCTCGCCTTCGATCAGCACCGGTGGCAAATCATCGCTGGCCATGCGCCGCTCGGCATCCAGCACCTGGCGCAGGGTGTGCTTGAGGGTGAGCATCGTCGGTGATTCGCCGATCAACGCCTGCAACCCGGACTTCTGCGCCTCGCGCTCCTGGTAGAACGACAAGGTGCGCTCCATGCGCTCGGCAGCCAGCGCCTTGTCCAGGGTCAGCTTGAGCTCGGCCAGCACCACCGGTTTGCTCAGGTAATGGAAGGCGCCCTCCTTCATTGCCTGCACGGCATCTTCGACATTGCCGTAGCCGGTCATCATGATCACTTTCAGGTCCGGCACTTGCGCCACCAAGGTACGCAGCAGGTCGTGCCCACTCATGCCCGGCAGCGAGTTGTCGGTCAGCACCGCATCGGGCTGGCCCCGCTTGATCTGCTCCAGCGCCAACTCCGCGCTGTGGCAAACGGTGACCTCGAAGCCCTTGAGGCCGAGGTAGGTGCGAATGTTGTCGGCGAGAATTTCATCATCCTCGACTACCAGGATGCTGTGCTCCATGGTCCCCTCCCGCTGCGATATTGAATGTAAGGCTGACGCGGGTTCCTTCCTCTTCGCGGCTGCTCAGGCTGACCGAGCCTCCAAAACGCTCCATGATGCGTTTGACCAGGGCCAGGCCTACGCCGAGGCCACCCTGCTTGGTGGTGTAGAACGGCTTGAACACCATCCGTTCCTGCTGTTGGCTCATGCCCTTGCCGGTATCGGTGAGGACAAATTCGGCACGCTGCCCATCCTGCACATTGACCTGAGCGCGCAGCATGCCGCCTTCGGGCATGGCCTCCAGGGCATTGGAGAACAGGGTGTTGAGAATCTGCGTGAGCTGTAGCGGCTGGCTGGCCACCCATTGTGACCCAGGGCCTTCGTAGCAGAAGCGCACACCGTTGCGTTCGATCTGCTGGGCGAAGGCCAGATGGGTGTCCTCGATGGCCGTCACCAGGTCCACGGCCTCGGCGTCGTCACTGGTCGGGCGCAGCGACACCAGCAGGTCACGCACCCAGCGCGACATGCGATCGACCTGGCTGATGATGTCGGTGATGTTCTTCTGCGCCGCGGGGTTGGCGATTTCCTGGGCCAGTTCGGCGCTGGAGCGGATGTTGGCCAGCGGGTTGCGCAAGCTATGCGCCACTGCCGAGGACATCTCGCCCAATGCCACATAGGTTTCACTGGCCACCAGCCGGTCCTGCTGCAAGTGCAGCAGCTGCGCCGCGCGGCGCACGATCCAGAACAGGCCGAAGTAGACCAGCGCCCCGCCCACCAGGGTCGAGGCCCAGATCAGCACATAGCCGCGCTGGATACGCCGGACCAGGTCTTGCGGCTCCTTGTAGATCTCCACCATGGCCAGCACCTGCTCGCCCTGGCTGTCGAAAAGCGGGATGTAGTTCTCGATGAACAGGTAGCGCGGTTCACGCTGGAACTTCTGCTCTTCGCGGTCATCGTCGGCCTGGTGGTAGCTGGCCGACACCGCCTTGCGCGAGCGGAAGGCGCGGTCGAGGTCGCCATCCGCCGCGATGCGCTTGCCGATCAGCTCCCGGTTGGTCGACCAGACGATGGTACGGTCGCGTGCATAGACATTAGCCAGCAAGATGTCCGGCAGGTGCTCGACATGGTCGAGGAACTCGACCCGGGTCGATTCAGCCAGGTCTGGCGTGAACTGCAGGTGCTGCTGGTCCAGGCGCGGGTCAAGCAACTCGCCCATTGTGGTGCCCGGCGGCAACTGCGAATGGCGGACTTCGGCCTGGGCCATGGCCTGGATGAACTGGGCGGTGAGCATGGCATCGCGCTCGACGCTGTCGCGCACCACGAAACGCGTCGACACATAACCCAGCCCGCCTGCCACCGAGGCGATAATCAGCAGGCTGATCACCGAGAACCAGCGTAGCAGGTTGAATTCGCGCAATGGCACGGCCACACCGCTGGCGGTAGTACGGGCCTTGTCTGGCACTTCATTATCCAGCATCTGCATCGCGTGCTTCCCGCGCAGGGCGTCCGTTCAGAAATGCATCAAGGCGACGAACAGTAGCCAATTGATAGCACTCCACTCGTGCAGCCGCAGCTGCCATTTGTCGTGTATTGCGCTCTGCCTGTCATGAAGCAAAAACCCAGCCAGTAACTTTACCTATTATATTAATCATTACTAATCAACAGGTTAATGAATCTTCCTAAACCAGCCTCGAGGATAATTCCCCATTTTTGGGGATTTTCACCCAAAAATGATAAAAACCTTTATAAACAAGTAGATATGGTCGTTTATTAAAGTCAATAATCACTCCCTGACCAGCCGGAAACTCAACGAAACCCGGGTGCCATGGCCTTCACTGCTGCTGAGCCGGACACTGCCCCCGAAGCGTTCCATGATGCGTTTCACCAATACCAACCCCACGCCCAACCCACCCTGCTTGGTGGTGAAGAAAGGCCGGAAGGCCATGCGCTGCTGCTCTTCGTTCATGCCTTTACCGTTGTCGGACAAGCGCAAAGTCAGGCTGCGCCTGTCATGACGCACCACCTCGACACGCAACCACCCACCCTGCTCCATCGACTCCAGGGCATTGGCGATCAGGCTGCTGAAAATCTGCCGCAGTAACACCGGGTGCCCCAGCACCTGTACCGCCGGTAACGGGTGCAGGTCCAGGCTCACTCCGCCGCGCGCCAGCGGCACCGCGTAAGTCTGCAGGCTTTCCTGCAATGCCAGCGGCAGATCCACTGCCACTGCCTCATCGTTGAACGGGCGCAATGACTGCAACATCTGACGGATCCACTGCGACATGCGATCGACCTGGCTGATGATGTCATTGACATTGCGCTGCGCCGGGCCATCGTCGAACGCCTGGGCCAGTTCGGCACTGGAACGGATGCTGGCCAGCGGGTTGCGCAGGCTGTGGGCCACCGCCGAGGAGACCTCGCCCAGTGCCACATAGGTTTCGTTGCTGATCAGCCGCTTCTGCTGCACCGACAGCAGGCGCGCGGCGCGGTGCATGATGCCGTACAGGCCGACGTAGACCAGTCCGGCACCGACGGTGATCGCCAGCCAGATCAGGATCAGGCCATGCTCGATGCGCACGATCAGGTCATGGGGCTCCTTGTAGATCTCGACCATCGCCGTGACCTGCTCGCCATCGGCATCGAACAGCGGAATGTAGTTCTCGATGAACAACTGCTTGGGTGGAGTGACGAACTTCTGCTCGGCACGGGCCTGCTCGAAGTTGTGGTAGCTGGCCGAGACTCGCATCTTGTACTCGAAGGCTTGCTCCAGGTCTTCGTCGCCTTCGATCAGCTTGCCGACCAGGGCCGGGTTGCTGGACCAGATCACCGTACGGTCCGGGGCATAGATATTGGCCAGCAGCATGTCGGGCAGGTGAGCGATGTGGTCAAGGAACTCGCCACGCGCCCTGCGCCGAGCGTCCGGGTCGACATCTAGCAGGTTGGCGCGATCGATGCGCGGGTCGAGCAGTTCACCCATGGTGCGCACATTGGGGATCGACACATGGCGCACTTCGGCGTCGGCGATGGAGGTGATGAACTGAGCGGTGAGCAAGGCGTCGCGCTCGATGCTCTCGTCGATGATGAAACGGCTGGAAATCAACCCCAGCCCGACAGCTACCGAGAGGATGATGGCCAGGCTGACCCAGGCGTACCAGCGCAGGAGGTTGAACGGCTTGCGTGGGGTGGCCAGTTCGATACCGGCGGGTAATTCAATGGCGTCGGAACGAGGGGCGATGTCCATGGCGGACTCCACAACTGGGCACCTTCAGAAGGTTATAGCCCAGAGTTGGGGAAACCATCGGGTCGGCTTGGTGGCATCCGCCGAAGGGTATTGTTTCTACCCTTAGTGGGGGCCTGCAGCTGCCGGCGCTCACACAGGGAGGTTGCAAAGGCTAATCACCCGTCAACCCCTGCAACTTGCGGTACTCCCGCAGCACATTGGGCACATAGCGCCGGGTCTCGGCGAACGGCGGTACCGCGCCACGGCGCAGCACAGCTTCGGGGCCGGCGTTGTAGGCCGCCACGGCCAGGGTGATGTCATTGTCGAACAGGTTGAGCATGCGCTTGAGGTAGCGGGCCCCGCCCTGCACGTTGTCCTCCGGGTCCAGGCGGTTTTCCACGCCCATCTCCCGAGCGGTATCCGGCATCAGTTGCATCAGCCCCACCGCGCCCGCCGGCGAACGGGCCTTGGGGTTGTAGCCGGACTCGGCCTTGATCACCGCATGCAGCAACGCCGGGGGTATATCGTGGGTGCGCGCCGCGGCGGCGACCAGCTTGGCGTAGGGGCGGCCGGTGATCAGTTGCGCGTTGGCCGGGCCGGCCTGGGCCTTCGTCTCGCTGATCACCGTTTCGTAGAGGCGCCCGGGTCGATGGACGTTGGTCAGTATGTAGCTGCCTTTGGCGTCGATGGAAATGTACACATCGGCCTGGGCAGCACCTGCCACCAGCCAGATCAAACCGAGAATGAGTCCACGCATGTCGGTCGCCTCTTCGTGGTACCCCCGATGTTGGGGGATATACCCCGGAAAACCCGGGGTCGAGGACCACGACGCAAGCACTGTGCCGCTTTGCATGCCGCGTGGTGCAAGGCGCCAGCGCCGGCGTGCACGGCTGTTGCATGGAGCCTGCAAAAGCTTGTCCCCATGCAGCGGAGGGCTTCACCATGCAGCGCAGAACCAACCCTCAACTTGGCTTCACCCTGCTCGAACTCTTGGTGGTTTTGGTGGTGCTCGGCCTGTTGGCCGGTATCGTCGCCCCCAAGTACTTCAGCCAACTCGGCCGCTCCGAGGCCAAGGTAGCGCGGGCGCAGATAGAGGGGCTGAGCAAGGCCCTGGACCTTTACCGCCTCGAAGTCGGCCACTACCCCAGCAGCGAGCAAGGCCTGCAGGCCCTGGTGATCGCCCCCAGTGGCGAAGCGCGCTGGACCGGCCCGTACCTGCAGAAGGCCGTGCCGCAAGACCCGTGGGGCCGCGCGTACATCTACCGGCAACCCGGCGAGAATGGCGGTGAATACGACCTGCTGTCGATGGGCAAGGATGGCCAGCCCGGCGGCGACGGGGAAAACGCCGAAATCACCAGTTGGCAGTAGGGAGAACGGCCATGCGCTACAGCCTCAAGGCCCTGGGCAGGCAGGGTGTGGTGCAGTTGCAGATCGACGCCGAGGACGCCGACCAGGCCCGCCGCCAGGCCGAGGACCAGGGCCTGCGCGTGCTCAGCCTGCGTGGCCATGGCGGCGCCTTGCGCGGCATGGCCTGGCGCCGCGAAGCAAGCTTTGACCTGGTGCTGTTCAGCCAGGAACTTTCCACCCTGCTCAACGCCGGCCTGCCGCTGATCGACGCGCTGGAAAGCCTGGCGGAAAAGGCCCCCGCAGCGGCAACGCGCAAAGTGCTCGCCGAACTGGTCCGCCAACTGTACGAAGGCCGCTCGCTGTCCCAGGCCCTGGGCCAGCAGCCACGGGTGTTCCCGCCGCTGTACGTGGCGCTGGTGCAGTCCAGCGAGCGTACCGGCGCGCTGGGTGACGCCCTCGCCCGCTACATCAGCTACCGCCAGCGCCTGGACCTGGTACGGCAGAAGCTGGTGGGCGCCTCGGTGTACCCGTTGCTGCTGTTGCTGGTGGGCGGTGGCGTGGTGCTTTTCCTGCTTGGCTACGTGGTGCCTCGCTTCAGCCAGGTATTCGAGGGCATGGGCGCCGAGTTGCCCTGGCTGTCTCGGTTGCTGATGCAGATCGGCCTGTTCCTGCACGCCCAGCAACTGCCGCTGGCGTTGGGCTCCCTAGGTGCGGTCACGGCGCTTTGGCTGCTGCGCCGTCAACCACGGGTACGGCGCTGGGCGGCCTGCCAGCTGCGGCGCCTGCCAGCACTGCACCAACGCCTGATGATGTACGAACTGGCACGCTTCTACCGCTCGTTGGGCATCCTGCTGCAAGGCGGTATCCCCATCCTCACCGCCATGGGCATGGCCCGCGGCCTGCTCGGCAGCGCGGCGGCCCAAGGCCTGGAGCACGCCAGCCAGCGGGTCGGCGAAGGGTTGCCGCTTTCCGACGCGCTGGAGGCCGGGCAACTGGTCACGCCGGTATCGCTGCGCCTGCTGCGGGCCGGCGAGCAGTCCGGCAACCTGGGCGAGATGCTGGAGCGCTGCGCCGACTTTCATGACCAGGAAATCGGCCGCTGGGTAGAGTGGTTCGTCAAACTGTTCGAACCACTGCTGATGACCTTCATCGGCCTTCTGATCGGCCTGATCGTGATCCTGATGTACATGCCGATCTTCGAACTGGCCTCGAGCATTCACTGAATGGCCAGACCCAGGCTTTCGCGCAGGGTGGTGCCCTCGTAGGCAGTGCGATATACCCCGCGCTCCTGCAGCAGCGGCACCACTTGCTCGGTAAGGCGGCGGAACTGCCCGGGGTGGCGTGTGCTTACCGCCAGCGCCGAGAGCAGGGTCAGCGGCTCCAGGCGGTTGAGGTAATGGAGCGGCGAACCGGGGGTTATGTACTGGCTGTCGACGAAGAACATCAGGTCGAATAACGCCGCCTCTGCCTGGCGGGCGATGTCGATGTACCAGTCGATGTTGACGCTGGCGTCGGCAGGCAGCTCCGGGTCGAGCCACTGGTTGTGCCGGCCGGGGCCGCCGCAGCCCATGGTCAGGGCACCGAGCTTGATCTTGCGGGTGGTCATGGGTATTCCTCGGAAACGGTGGTGGCTGTGCCGGCCTCTTCGCGGGGAAACCCGCTCCCACCGGAACTGCGCAGTGTTCGAGTGCTGCACTGCCCTTGTGGGAGCGGGTTCACCCGCGAAAGGGCCAGTAAAGGGGTAATCGCTGGCAGGTAGCAGTGCTGGACGGTTTGTCAGCGGCAGACTTCAGAGCAGCCGGCGAGTGGCAGGCGCCGCAGCCGGCGTTGCCAGCGGTGACCGAAATCGATGTCGAGCAGCCTGCTGGCGCGCTTTGCGGCGCTGGACTTGCAGGCACTGACGCAAACCCCGGTGTACGTGCTGGACCGTGGCACGGCGCGCTGGATTGCAGCGGGCAAGGCGCTGGAGAGCCGCGAAACGCGCTTGGTCGTGGCGCGTACCGACCGTTATCGCCGGCCTTATGAAGGGACGGACAACCCGCGTGAAGCGATGCAGGGGTATCTGGACTGGGAATTCGGCTGGATTGCCCAGCTGGAGCGCGATGGCACCCATGGGTTCCGCGTATCGAGTTGACATTGCCGGGGGCGCGTTGCGCCCCTTTCGCGACACAAGGCCGCTCCTACAGGGGAACGCGTAAGCTGTAGGAGCGGCCCTGTGTCGCGATGGGCTGCAACGCAGCCCCAGAAATACCAACCATGCTGCAAATCGATGAACGACCCACACATATCATTCATCGTGATAATAACCTTCGCCCCGTTCGATTCGTGCATCACGCGCAAGACACTCACACTCCGCCCACTACTAATACATTGGCGGAGTTCTCCATGGAACAATCACTCAAACCCTTGCGCTTTCCCCTCGCTGCCTTGGCAGTGGTGGTGATCAGCGCTTGCGGTCGAACCCCCGACGCCGTGCAGGCTCCCGCGGCGCCGAAGGTCAGCGTGGCCAAGGTGATCGAGCAACCGATCAATGAATGGGACGAGTTCACCGGCCGCCTCGAAGCACCGGAAACCGTCGAGGTACGCCCACGGGTCTCCGGCCAGATCGACCTGGTGGCCTTCACTGAAGGCGCCCAGGTCAAGAAAGGCGACCTGCTGTTCCAGATCGACCCACGCCCGTTCCAGGCAGAGGTCCGCCGCCTCGAAGCTCAGCTTCAGCAAGCCAAGGCCACTGCCATCCGCAGCGCCAACGAAGCCCGCCGTGGTGAACGCCTGCGTGACAGCAACGCCATTTCCGCAGAGCTGGCCGAATCGCGTAGCAGCGCCGCCGCCGAAGCCCGCGCCGGGGTTGACGCGATCCAGGCGCAGCTCGACCTGGCACGCCTGAACCTCAGCTTCACCCGTGTCACCGCGCCCATCAGCGGCCGCGTCAGCCGCGCCCAGTTCACCGCCGGCAACATCGTTACCGCCGATGTCACCCCACTGACCAGCGTGGTCTCCACCGACAAGGTCTACGCCTACTTCGACGCCGACGAGCGCGTGTACCTCAAGTACACCCAGCTGGCCCGCGAAGGCCAGCGCGGCCAGAGCACCCCGGTGTACCTGGGCCTGACCAACGAAACCGGCAACCCGCACCTGGGCCAGATGAACTTCGTCGACAACCAGGTCAACCCGCGCACCGGCACCATCCGTGGCCGTGCGGTGTTCGACAACAGCGACGGCCAGTTCACCCCTGGCCTGTATGCACGCCTGAAGCTGGTAGGCAGCGCCCAGTACCAGGCCGTGCTGATCAACGACGAAGCCGTCGGCACCGACCTTGGCAAGAAGTTCGTGCTGGTCATGGACAAGGACAACAAGGCCGCCTACCGCGCCGTGGAGCTGGGGCCGAAGCTGGAGGGCCTGCGCATCGTGCGCAGTGGCCTGGGCAAGGACGACCGCATCGTGGTCAAGGGCCTGCAACGCGTACGCCCTGGCTCACCGGTCACCCCGGAAGAGACACCGATGGCCAGCGAACAGACCCTCGCCGCCCTCGCCCAGCAGCGCCAGGCCCTGGAGGCCAGCAACCCGGCGCCTAAGGTGGCGGGCAACAACGTGAAAGTCGCCAGCGCCCAGGCGCCACGCGGTTAAGGGACCACACCGATGAACTTCTCGAAATTCTTCATTACCCGGCCAATCTTCGCCGCGGTGCTGTCGCTGGTGCTGCTGATCGCGGGTTCCATCTCGCTGTTCCAGCTGCCGATCAGCGAATACCCCGAAGTGGTGCCGCCCACCGTGGTGGTGCGCGCCAACTTCCCCGGCGCCAACCCCAAGGTCATCGGCGAAACCGTCGCCGCGCCACTTGAGCAGGCGATTACCGGCGTGGAGAACATGCTGTACATGTCCTCCCAGTCCACCGCTGACGGCAAGCTGACGCTGACCATCACCTTCGCCCTGGGCACCGACCTGGACAACGCCCAGGTGCAGGTGCAGAACCGCGTCACCCGTACCCAGCCCAAGCTCCCAGAGGAAGTGACCCGCATCGGTATCACCGTCGACAAGGCCTCGCCCGACCTGACCATGGTCGTGCACCTGACCTCGCCGGACAACCGCTACGACATGCTCTACCTCTCCAACTACGCCATCCTCAACATCAAGGACGAGCTTGCGCGTCTGGGTGGCGTGGGCGACGTGCAGCTGTTCGGCATGGGCGACTACTCGCTGCGCGTTTGGCTGGACCCGAACAAGACCGCTTCGCGCAATCTGACCGCCAGTGATGTGGTGGCTGCGATCCGCGAGCAGAACCGCCAGGTGGCCGCCGGCCAGCTGGGCGCACCGCCCGCCCCGGGTTCGACCAGCTTCCAGCTGTCGATCAACACCCAGGGTCGCCTGGTCAATGAGGAAGAGTTCGAGAACATCATCATCCGCGCCGGTGCCGATGGCGAAATCACTCGCCTGAAGGACATCGCCCGGGTCGAACTCGGCTCCAGCCAATACGCCCTGCGTTCGCTGCTGAACAACCAGCCGGCGGTGGCCATCCCGATCTTCCAGCGCCCAGGCTCCAACGCCATCGAGATCTCCGACGAAGTGCGGGCGAAAATGGCCGAGCTGAAGAAGGACTTCCCCGAGGGCATGGACTACAGCATCGTCTATGACCCGACCGTGTTCGTCCGTGGTTCCATTGAAGCCGTGGTGCACACCCTGTTCGAAGCACTGGTGCTGGTCGTGCTGGTCGTCATCCTGTTCCTGCAGACCTGGCGTGCCTCGATCATCCCGCTGATGGCCGTGCCGGTATCGCTGATCGGTACCTTCGCCGTGATGCACCTGTTCGGCTTCTCGCTCAACGCACTGTCATTGTTCGGCCTGGTCCTGGCCATCGGTATCGTGGTGGACGACGCCATCGTCGTGGTGGAAAACGTCGAGCGCAACATCGGCCTGGGCCTGAAACCCCTGGAAGCCACGCAAAAGGCCATGGGTGAAGTGACCGGGCCGATCATCGCCACCGCCCTGGTGCTGTGCGCGGTGTTCGTGCCTGCTGCGTTCATTTCCGGCCTGACCGGGCAGTTCTACAAGCAGTTCGCCCTGACCATCGCCATTTCCACGGTCATCTCGGCATTCAACTCGCTGACCCTGTCGCCGGCCTTGGCTGCCGTGCTGCTGAAGGACCACCATGCGCCCAAGGACCGTTTCTCGCGGTTCCTGGAAAAACTGCTGGGCAGCTGGTTGTTCACCCCGTTCAACCGCTTCTTCGACCGCGCTTCCAACCGCTACGTCGGCGGCGTGCGTCGGGTCATCCGCTCCAGCGGCATCGCCCTGTTCGTGTATGCCGGCCTGATGGGCCTGACCTACCTGGGCTTCTCGTCCACCCCGACCGGTTTCGTGCCGGCCCAGGACAAGCAGTACCTGGTGGCGTTCGCCCAACTGCCTGACGCGGCCAGCCTCGACCGCACCGAAGCAGTGATCAAGCGCATGAGCGAAATCGCCCTGAAGCAGCCTGGCGTGGCCGACTCGGTAGCCTTCCCGGGCCTGTCGATCAACGGCTTCACCAACAGCCCGAACAGCGGCATCGTGTTCACTCCGCTCAAGCCGTTCGACGAGCGCAAGGACCCGAGCCAGTCGGCGGCGGCCATCGCTGCTGCACTGAATGCCCAGTTCGCCGACATCCAGGACGCCTACATCGCGATCTTCCCGCCACCGCCGGTACAAGGCCTGGGCACCATCGGCGGCTTCCGCCTGCAGATCGAAGACCGTGGCAACCTGGGCTACGAGGCGCTGTACAAGGAAACCCAGAACATCATCGCCAAGAGCCACAACGTGCCGGAACTGGCGGGCCTGTTCACCAGCTACCAGGTCAACGTGCCGCAGGTCGATGCCGCCATCGATCGGGAAAAGGCCAAGACCCACGGCGTGGCGATCACCGACATCTTCGACACCCTGCAGGTCTACCTGGGCTCGCTGTACACCAACGACTTCAACCGCTTTGGCCGCACCTATCAGGTGAACGTCCAGGCCGAGCAGCAGTTCCGCCTCGATGCCGAGCAGATCGGCCAGCTGAAGGTGCGCAACAACATCGGCGAAATGATCCCTCTGGCGACCTTCCTCAAGGTCAGCGACACCTCCGGGCCTGACCGGGTGATGCACTACAACGGTTTCATCACCGCCGAGATCAACGGCGCCGCGGCACCGGGCTACAGCTCCGGCCAGGCTGAAGCTGCAATCGAGAAGCTGCTGAAAGAGGAACTGCCCAACGGCATGACCTTCGAGTGGACCGACCTGACCTACCAGCAGATCCTCTCGGGCAACACTGCGCTGTTCGTGTTCCCGCTGTGCGTGCTGCTGGCCTTCCTGGTGCTTGCCGCCCAGTACGAAAGCTGGAGCCTGCCGCTGGCGGTGATCCTGATCGTGCCGATGACCCTGCTGTCGGCCATCACCGGGGTGATCGTGTCGGGGGGTGACAACAACATCTTCACCCAGATCGGCCTGATCGTACTGGTGGGCCTGGCGTGCAAGAACGCGATCCTGATCGTCGAGTTCGCCAAGGACGAACAGGCCAAGGGGCTCGACCCGCTGGCTGCGGTACTGGAAGCCTGCCGCCTGCGCCTGCGGCCGATCCTGATGACCTCGATCGCCTTCATCATGGGTGTGGTTCCGCTGGTGTTCAGCTCCGGTGCAGGTTCTGAAATGCGCCATGCCATGGGTGTGGCGGTGTTCTCGGGAATGATCGGCGTGACCGTGTTCGGTTTGTTCCTGACCCCGGTGTTCTTCTTCCTGATTCGCCGTTTCGTCGAGCGTCGCCAGGCCCGCAAGGCCGAGCGCGCCCACTCGCTGGAGAGCCATGCATGAACCTGCTCAAACCCTTGACCCCGAGCCTGCTTGCGCTGGCCCTGGCGGCCTGCGCGGTAGGCCCGGACTACCAGGCGCCGGCCACCGAGCCCGCGCAGCTGGCCAGCGATGTACAGACCAAGGCCTACGACCGCAGCCGCTTCGAAAGCCTGTGGTGGAGGCAGTTCGACGACCCGGTACTGAACCAGCTGGTACAGGCTTCGCTGGACGGCAACCGTGACCTGCGCGTGGCCTTCGCCCGCCTGAAGTCAGCCCGTTCGATCCGTGAGGACGCCGAGAACGATCAGTTCCCGGTGGTCACCAGCCGCGCCAGCAGCGACATTGGCAAGGGCCAGGTCCCCGGCCAGACCACGCAACGGGTGAACAGCGAGCGCTACGACCTGGGCCTGGACATGGCCTGGGAGCTTGACCTGTTCGGCCGCATCCAACGCCAGATCGAAGCCAGCGAAGCCCAGGAAGCGGTAGCCGCGGCCGACCTTCAGCAGCTGCAGGTCAGCCTGATCGCCGAGCTGGTCGATGCCTACGGCCAGCTGCGCGGCGCGCAATTACGCGAGAAGATCGCCCTGGCCAACCTCAAGACCCAGCAGGAATCGCGGGCCATCACTGAAACCCTGCGCGATGCCGGCGTGGGCAACGACCTTGACGTGGTGCGCGCCGACGCGCGCCTGGCCGGGGTCGAAGCCACCGTGCCGCAGTTGCAGGCGGAACAGGCGCGGGCCCGGCATCGCATCGCCACACTGCTCGGCCAGCGCCCCGAGGCGCTCAGCGTCGACCTGTCGCCCAAGGCCCTGCCGGCCATCGCCAAGGCGCTACCGGTGGGTGACCCGGGAGAACTGCTGCGCCGCCGCCCGGATATCCGCAGCGCCGAACGCCAGCTGGCGGCTGCCACCGCCAACGTCGGGGTGGCCACGGCCGACCTGTTCCCGCGTGTCAGCCTCAGCGGCTTCCTCGGCTTTACTGCAGCCCGAGGCTCGCAGATCGGCTCCTCGGCAGCCAATGCCTGGGCGTTGGGCCCGAGCATCACCTGGGCCGCCTTCGACCTGGGCAGCGTGCGCGCCCGCCTGCGCGGTGCCAAGGCCGATGCCGAAGGGGCACTGGCCAACTATGAACAGCAGGTGTTGCTGGCCCTGGAAGAATCGGCCAACGCCTTCAGCGACTACGACAAGACCCAGCAGCGGCTGTTGTCGCTGATGCGCCAGAGCGATGCCAGCCGCAAGGCGGCGGAACTGGCCTCGATTCGTTATCGCGAGGGTACGGTGGACTACCTGGTGCTGCTCGATGCCGAGCGTGAGCGGCTGAGCGCAGAAGATGCGCAGGCCCAGGGCGAGGTCGAGCTGTACCGCGGCATCGTCTCCATCTACAAGGCCCTGGGCGGCGGCTGGCAACCGGAGACTGTAGCCAGCGCGCGCTGATACACCCGTTTCAACGGCTCCTTTGGTTGGTTCCTCCCCCAACCGTTTGCCCCGCAGGCCTTGGTTTGCGGGGCTTTTTTATGTTTTTTTGGGGGTGTTCGCCACGACATCATCGTTGTCGTTGAGATCGAGCGCCGCCGCATAACCCGAGACAAGCACCTGTCAGCCCTCACTCGGTTGCAATTACCCCCCGGCTAGCCCAAGCTCTGCCCTTCCCGCCGCCACGGATCGTCCGATGCCCAGACGCAACCGCTACCTGATCGCCCTGCTGCTGTTGATCCTGGTATCGGCCCTGTTCGGCTACCTGTGGCGCGACACTCCGCCAGCCCCGCCAACCTTGCCTGCGCACAGCTACGCCAAGGCCCTGCGCCAGGCCCATGACGGCCAACCCGGCGCCGCACGGGTGCTGTACCAACAATTGCAGCGCACCGACCTGCCACCCATCCGCCGGGCGGCCTTGTATGCCGAACTGCCCAACTACCCTTCGCCCCAGGCATTGAAACTCGCTCGCCAGGACCTGGAAAATGCCGACCCGCTGGTGCGCCGTGCAGCCATCGCCGGCATCCGCCGCCTGCTACCGGCGGCGCAGCGCAGCCTGGTACTCGGCCCGCTGCTGGATGACGACGAGCAAAGCGTACGCTTTGCTGCGGTAGATGCCCTGCTCGGCCTTGCCCCGGATGACATCGGCCTGTATTTCGGCCCGCTGCAGGTCACCCTGGAGCAATACCAGCAGGCCCTGGAGCAACAACCCGAAGATGCCGACGCCCAGGTCCACCTGGCACGCCTGTACCTGCACGAAAACGACTACACTCTGGCCGCCACCGCCCTGCAACGAGCCCTGACGGTAGCGCCAGGCAACCTCGACGCACTGGCCACCCAGGTACGCCTGCTGGAACGCCAGGGCCATCACGACGCCTCGCGCCAGGTACTGGGCAAAGCCCTGGCGCTGAGCCCCGACTCGGCCTTTCTGCAGTACGAGCTGGGGCTCTGGCTGAACCGCCACGAGCAGCGCGAATACGCCTTGCTGGCCTTGTCCCGCGCCGTCGAACTGGACCCGGACAACGCCGACTACCGCTATACACTGGCGGTCACCCTGCATGAGCTGGAACAACTCGACGCCGCGCAAAAGCAACTGGAAACCGTGCTCAGCCGCCAGCCGGCCAATCGCCGGGCACGGGTGTTGCTGATCCAGTACTGGAAGGAATCCGGCCAGTTGCAGAATGTGCAAGTGCTGCTGGCCGAGCTGGAGCGGCAGAACCCGGACGACCCGGTGCTGCAACAGGGGCTGTAGGCAACGTCCGAAAATTTGTTGAACCCTGGGGCTGTGCCCGGGTCCAGTGGATATCAGACCACCCTGCAGGAGAGTCGTTTTGGCCAGGTCGTTGGCGCTGGACGAACGTGCATTGATCCTGGCGCCCCCGCCAATAGCCGCAGATACCGCTCGCCTGCTCGCTTCAGCGGGCATCGACAGCCTCTGCGCGGTCGATCTGGCCAACCTGCGGAGCTGCCTGGCCCAAGGGGCGGGCCTGGCGATCATTGCCGAACAAGTGTTCAAGCAGGGCCCAAGTGCGTTGCTGCAGGCATTCATAGACCAGCAACCGTGCTGGTCGGATCTGCCCATCGTGCTGCTCGGTCAAGGGAGCCAAACGACCATGGGTTCGACCAACTACCCGGTGGGCAACCTGGTAATGCTGGCCGCACCGTTCGAAAACGCCCAGCTGCTGCAGACGACCCAATCCGCCCTGCGCAACCGGCGCCGCCAGTACCTGGCACGCAACCAGCTTCTGGACCTGCAGCAACGTCTTGACGCCCAGGCCGCAACTCCCGGCGAAGACCAGCAGCGCAGCGAGTTCGCACGCAACCAGACGCGCAAGATGGAGGCCATCGGCCAACTGGCCGGGGGCGTCGCCCATGACTTCAACAACCTGCTCACCAGCATCGGCGGCAGCTTCGAGCTGATCGACCGGCGCTTGCGCCAGGGCCGCAGCGATGGCCTGGACAACGTGCTGCGCATGGGCCGCGAGGCGGTGTCACGCGCCGCCCGCCTGACTCACCGCCTGCTGGCCTTCTCTTCCCGGCAATCGCTGCACAGCCAGCAGGTCGACCTGCACAACCTGCTTCAGGCAAAGCGCCTGAAGGCTTGCATGACCCCGGCCGTTACCCTGCACGTGCAAATCGCCAAGGGCCTGTGGTCGGTCGAAGCCGATGACCAGCAATTGCAGGAAGCCCTCGACAACCTGCTGCTCAACGCCTGCGAAGCCATGCCCAATGGCGGCCAGCTGCGCATCGAGGCAAGTAACCAGCACATCGGCGCCGGGCAGTTCGCCGGCGGTGCCCTGTGCGCCGGCGACTATGTACGCCTGCGAATCGTCGATGACGGCCAGGGCATGGCGCAAAGCACGCTGGAGCATGCCTTCGAGCCGTTCTTCAGCACCAAGGCGATCGGCCAGGGCATCGGCCTGGGCCTTTCCATGGTGTACGGTTTCAGCAAGCAATCCCACGGCCATGTCACCCTGCACAGCCAGATTGGCCAAGGGACCCGGGTAGACCTGTACCTGCCACGCCATGTCGACCAGGACCTGGCGCCGGACGAACCCGTGCAGCCCGTGCATGGCTACCAGGGCCATCACGTGCTGGTGGTCGAGGACGACCCGCATGTGCGCCAATTGCTGTGCCAGTCGCTGCGCGAGGATGGCTTTGCCTGCCACAGTGCTGCCGACGCCAATGAGGGCCTGAAGGTACTGCGTTCGACACAGCCGGTGGACCTACTGGTCAGCGATGTCGGCTTGCCCGGCATGAATGGCCGCCAGCTTGCCGAGATTGCACGCAACCTGCGCCCACGTTTGCCAGTACTGTTCATCACCGGCTACGCGGAAACGGCCATGGCCCGCGAGGGGTTCCTGGAGGCGGGAATGCACCTGATCTGCAAGCCCTTCGAGCTGAAGCAACTGCAGGCTCAGGTGACCCAGATACTGGGCAAGCCCTGAACCACATCACTCCTTGAGCATGCGTAGCGCCTCATCCACCAGGTCCGCCAGCGGGAACGGCTTGTTCATCAATGCGGTGCCCGGCTGCTCGAGCAACTGCGCTTCGATCGGCTGACCGGCATAGCCGGTGATGAACAGGATCTTCTGCAACGGCAGCTGCATGCGCATGGCCTTGGCCACCTGGCGGCCGCTGAAACCGCCTGGCAAGCCGATGTCGGTGATTACCAGGTCGAACGGACCGTCATGGCGGAAGCGCTCCAGCGCACTATTGGCGTCGCCCACATCAATGACCTCGAAACCACGCTCGGTCAGGTACTCGCGCATCACCGCACGCAAACCGAGTTCGTCATCGACCAGCAACAGGCGCTGTCCCACGGCCATGCGCTGGGAGCGCGGTACCAGCGCGGGCGCCTCGGGTACCGGGTCATGACACCTTGGGAAAAGCATGCAGACCTTGGTGCCCTGGCTCGGCTCCGACTCGATCCAGGCGTAGCCCCCCGACTGGCCGACAAACCCATATACCATCGACAAGCCAAGCCCTGAGCCGCGCCCGACCGGCTTGGTTGTGAAGAACGGTTCAAAAGCTCTGGCAATTTCCACCGCCGCCATGCCGTGGCCATCATCCTCCACTTGCAAGGCCACGTAGTCGCCTGGCGGCAGGCCGCCCTCATCCGGGAAACATGTCGTCAGCCGCTGGTTGACGCTGCGCAGCGTGACATTGCCGCGATCAAGGCACGCTTCACGGGCGTTCGTGCAAAGATTGATCAAGGCATTTTCAAGCTGGGAAACATCAAGGTTCACCGCCCACGGCGTGACATCCAGTTGCCAATGCAACCGCATCTCCGAGCCCAGCGTGCTGCGCAGCAGTGGTTCGCTCAATCGCAATTGCCGGTTGAAGTCCAACGGCCTGGGCGCCAAAGGTTGATGGCGGGAAAACGCCAGCAGGCGATGGGTCAGCTCCATGGCACGCTGCACCGAATCACGCGCCACCTCGACATAGGTCTCTACCCGCTCCAGCCGTCCTTCCTGCAGTCGCCGTTGCAGCAACTCCAGGCTGCCGCCGATGCCGGACAACAAGTTGTTCAGCTCGTGGCCCATGCCCCCGGCCAACTGGCCAACCACCTCCAAGCGTTCGTTGTTGCGCATCAGGGCTTCGGATTGACGCGCGGCCTCTTCACGTTCCTCGGTGATGTCGCGGCCAACGGCAGTCAGTTGGCTGCCATCGAACCGTGCGCTCCAGCGAAAACAGTGGTAATGGCCATCGCGGTGGCGCAGGCGCGTTTCTATCTGCTCGGCATTGTGGTATTGCAGGCACCCGGTAACGGCCACCTCAACCTCGGCACGATCCGCCGGATGCACCAGGTCCAGTACCGGAATATCCCGTACCTCCTCCTCGGCCCAGCCCAGAATGCGGTACCAGGCAGGGTTGGCGGCCTGCACCTTCAACTCGGGCGAAACCGTCATCATTGCATCACGCGACAATTGCCAGAACTGCTCGCGCTCTACCAGGTGTCGCTCGACCTGCCGCTCGAAGCCTTGCACCTGCTCGCGCCAATGGCGGTGCGCCTCGACGCTGGCCGTGGTCTCGATCACCGCGTGCAGAAACCCTGCCACGCTGCCCAGTTCGTCGCGCAACGGTGTGTAGCCGAACGCACACCGCAACGGCTCCCCGCCTTCGCCACAAACAATACGCAGTGGTAGGTCCTCGACAAAGCTCGAGCGCCCTTCGAGCGCCTTGAACACGCAGGGCCCCATCGTCGGCCATACATCGCTCCACAGCACATCGAAGGCCATACCCAATGCATCCGGGGCAACCGGCCGCAACGCCAGGTAGCCTTCATTGTGGACCACACTGAGGTCTGGCCCCCAGACCACGGCACACGGGAACGGTGACAGGTGCATCATGTCGACTGCAATGCGCAACGAGGCCGACCAGCGCGGCAGCGGCCCTAGCGATGTACACCCCCAGTCGAACCGTGCAATACGTTCGCCCATGGTGTCGACCGGTGCCAGCACGGGCGCCTGCAGGATGACCATCGACGCAGGCTCGCGCGGCGTACCATTTTCGACCACTATCGTGACTCCAGCATGGTTCAAGTACGGGGGCCCCCGTAGATGTGGTTCACGTTAGCACAACACACGCCACGCAATATGGCGTCCTGGCGTCTGAGAGCTATGCTCATTAGGTTTTCCCTCGGGCCAGGGAGCAACGGCCCATTCAGGTTGCCGACGGGAGCGTGGTCATGAGCAAGAAAATGCTGGTGGTGCTGACCAATACAGCCAAGTATCCGGCCCTCAAGCGGGCAACCGGGTTGTGGCTCGGGGAAGCGGTGCACTTTGTCGAAAAAGTCGAGAAAGCCGGCTATACGGTCGATTATGTCAGCCCGCTGGGCGGCTACGTACCCGTCGACCCGCATAGCCTGCAAATGGCCCCCGACCTGGACTGGCAGTGGTATGACGACAAGCGCTTCATGACCTGCCTGGGCAACACCTTGAGCCCTGGCCAGGTGAAGGTCGAAGAGTACCGCGTCATCTACTACACCGGCGGGCATGGAGTAATGTATGACTTCCCCGACAACCAGCCGCTGCAAGACCTGGCGCGCCGGGTCTACGAGAACAACGGCATAGTCGCAGCGGTCTGCCATGGCGTTGTCGGGCTGCTGAACATCAAGCTCAGCGACAACAGCCTGTTGCTCAAGGACCGTAAGGTGACCGGCTTCTCCAATATCGAGGAGAAGCTCGTCGAACTGGACAAGGTGGTCCCCTTCCTGACCGAAAACGAACTGGGCGCCCGCGGCGGTATCTACAGCAAGCATGATGACCCGTGGCAGCCGTTCGTGGTGGCCGATGATCGGCTGATCACCGGGCAGAACCCTGCCTCCACGGCCCTGCTGGCCGAAAAGGTGCTCGCCAGACTGAAGGGAGGCTGACAGCGAACTTCTGCTTTTCTGTAAAACCGCAACCCTTTTGGCCTACAGCCGGAGTGTCATCAAGCACATAGGATCAGCGCTGACCTGTTCAACCCGAACAGCAAGGTTCAACGGAGCGGCGGTCCTATGGCAGCAATACCAAGTCTCGGCATCAACTGGCGGAAACTACTGTTTATAGTGTCCATCGGCTCAATACCGGTCCTATCCGGGTTATTGATGATGGACTATCAACTTGAAAGAAAACTCGAGGAGAATGCCAAGGTCTCCGTTCAGGAAGCGGTTTTCAGCATCGACCAGGCACTGGGCCGCATGGAGGCCGATCTGGACATGATCCTGCCATTGGCAGGCAAGCCCTGTGACCAAGTGCTCGATACGCTGGAACAGAGAGTCGCCAACAGCCCGCATCTTCGCTCGTTGATACTCACCCGCGACCAACAGGCGTATTGCGCGACGGACATGGACCCTTTGCCATACATCTCGGCTTTTTCCCAGTCCGGACGGCAGACGGAGCTGGCATTCGACGCGCCATCGTCGCCTAACGCGGCGATCATCAAGATCCAAAGGCCGCACAACGATCCCGGAATAATCGCAACAGCGTACGGTCGGCAGTTGCGTGACGAACTGCGTGCTTTCCAGGACGGCCTGACATTACTTCTTGAATTCAACGACCTGTATATCTGGAGCGAGGGAGACAGCCGCGACGCACAACGCCCCTCCCAGGTCGAATTCACCGAGCGAACGATATCCCAGAAATATGGCTACGTGGTGATCGGCGGTTACCCCAAAGGGTACGCCGCCCAGGAGTTTCGCCTATCCCTGCATCAGGTACTGCCTTCGCTGGTACTGGTCGGGGTCGCCAGCATGTTCATCATGTACCTGGGCCTGACCATTTCGGCCAAGAAGAAAGATTGATACCGCCGCCATCGAATCGTGACGGCGGTAATTCGGGGATCAGTCGGTGCTCAGCACACCACGGCGTACCTGGTCACGCTCGATGGATTCGAACAGGGCCTTGAAGTTGCCCTCACCAAAGCCATCATCCCCCTTGCGCTGGATGAACTCGAAGAACACCGGGCCGAGCAAGGTCTCGGAGAAAATCTGCAGCAGCAGGCGCTTGTCATCAGGCTGGGAGGCGCCATCAAGGAGAATGCCGCGCGCTTTCAGCTGGTCTACCGGCTCGCCGTGACCCGGCAGGCGCTCTTCGAGCATCTCGTAGTAGGTTTGCGGTGGTGCGGTCATGAAGCGCATGCCGAAGCCCTTGAGGGCGTCCCAGGTCTTGAGCAGGTCATCGGTCAGGAAGGCGACGTGCTGAATGCCTTCGCCGTTGAACTGCATCAGGAACTCTTCGATCTGCCCGGAGCCCTTGGACGATTCTTCGTTCAAAGGAATACGGATCATGCCATCCGGTGCGGTCATGGCACGCGAAGTCAGGCCGGTGTACTCACCCTTGATGTCGAAGTAGCGGATTTCACGGAAGTTGAACAGCTTCTCGTAGAAGCCGGCCCAGTACGACATGCGCCCGCGATAAACGTTGTGGGTGAGGTGGTCGATGATCTTCAGGCCGGCACCGACCGGGTTGCGGTCCACACCCTCGATGAACTTGAAGTCGATGTCGTAGATCGAGCTGCCTTCCTCGAAACGGTCGATCAGGTACAGCGGCGCACCGCCGATGCCCTTGATCGCTGGCAGGCGCAGCTCCATCGGGCCGGTTTCGATTTCCACCGGCTGGGCGCCCAGTTCCAGGGCGCGGGCATAGGCCTCGTGGGCGTTACGCACGCGGAACGCCATGCCGCATACCGACGGGCCGTGTTCGGCGGCGAAGTACGAGGCGATGCTCTTGGGTTCGTTGTTCAGGATCAGGTTGATGTCACCCTGGCGATACAGGTGCACATCCTTGGACCGGTGGGTAGCCACCTTGGTGAAGCCCAGCATCTGGAATACCGGTTCGAGTACGCCAGGGGTCGGCGAAGCCAGTTCGATGAATTCGAAGCCCATCAGGCCCATTGGATTGTCAAAGATATCAGCCATGTTCGTGTCCTCATCTGCAGCGAAAAATTATTGATTGCGTAGGATGTGGCACGGAAACGGCGGTGAGCACGGGATACCCCGCACGCTGCGGGCGAGGAAGTCCCCTATTATCAGCTTGAACCCATGGTATGTCATATGGACCCATTCTCGGCGGGCTTGATCCTTCGGTATCGAAGGACCTTATTGTTGTATTCGTAAATCGATTCTACATTGCGTAAAATGGTTTGTCGCGCTTTAGTTGCTCACGGGTTCCGACAAGCGGCTATCCTCTCGTAATCCATTCTACAGATCAGGTCAGCATGCCCCTTACCGTCAAACGCCGCGCCGGCCTCGGCTGGCGCACCCTGTTGCCCTGGGTCGTCGGCGTGCTGCCGGTGGCGTGCGGCCTGCCCGTGATGAACTGGCAGATCGAGCGCGAAATGCAGGCCAGCAGCCAGGCCACCGCCCGCCAGGTGGTGGAGCACGTCGAGCGCATTCTCGACAACCTGTCCAGCGCTGCCAATGCCCTGCTGCCACTTGTCGACAGCCCGTGCGACGAGGCCCAGCTCATGCTGCGTGCCCAGGTCACGCGCAACGCCTTCGTGCGCTCGACCAACCTGTTCCGGCACAACGCCCTTTATTGCACCTCGCTGTTTGGTGCATTCGAGGAGCCGGTCAACCCTGGCGACTACATCGACGGCAAGCTGTGGCTGATGGACGGCAACTCGGTCACCCCAGGCCACCCGCTGCTGGTGTATCGGGCCAGCGACGGCGACCGCGGCGCGATCAGTACGGTGGATGGCGAACACCTGCTGACCGCGCTGCGCCTGATCGGCCCCGATGAAGTCCTGCAGATCCGCGTGGGTGATGCCTGGATGGGCAAGGATGGCATCGTGCAAAAGGGCGTGCCACCTGCGGCGGCCAGCGCAAATGTACTGCTGGGCTCGACCCGCTACCCGTTCAGCGTGCAGGGCGGCTATGGCGCCGACCAGCAGGGGCTGCTTTGGCGCAGCCATTACCCCGCCCTGTTTGGCTTGCTGCTGGTACTGGGCGTGGTGGCCGCCCTGGTGTGCCGCTGGCAGGTTCGTCGCGCCACCTCGCCGCGCGCCGAGCTGCAAAGGGCACTGGAAGCCGACGAGTTCCTGCCGTATTTCCAGCCGGTGGTGCGCAAGGGCGATTACCGCTGGGCCGGCGCCGAAGTGCTGATGCGCTGGAACCACCCGCGCGAAGGCCTGGTACGCCCTGACCTGTTCATCCCCTATGCCGAACACAGTGGGCAGATCGTCGCCATGACCCGTGCGCTGATGATGCACACCGCGCAGAACCTGGCACCCTATGCCGGGCTGCTGGAGGACGGTTTCCATATCGGCATCAACATCACTGCCGACCACTGCCGCGACTTCAGCCTGCTGGACGACTGCCGCACCTTCCTCCAGCATTTCCCGCCAGGCCGGGTGGTGCTCACCCTGGAGCTGACCGAGCGCAAGCTGATCGAGGCCACACCGGTAGCCCTGGAACTGTTCGAGAAGCTCAACGCCATGGGTGTGAAAATCGCCCTGGACGATTTCGGCACCGGTCAGTCAAGCCTCAACTACCTGCGCCAGTTCAAGGTCGACTACCTGAAGATCGACCAGAGCTTCGTTGCCATGATCGGTGCCGACGCGCTGTCGGTACACATCCTCGAGACCATCATAGAGCTGTCGGCCAAGCTGGGCCTTGGCATCGTTGCCGAAGGCGTGGAAACCGAAGCACAGCGCGATTACCTGGCCCGTCACGAGGTGGACTTCCAGCAGGGTTACCTGTTCGCCAGGCCGATGCCGGCTGCGCAGTTCCTCGAGGCACTGGCGGCACGCCCGGCTGCGTCGCGGTTGCCGCAAGCCTCGCCCCCTGAGATCATGCGCGGCTGATTCACCCGCTCAATTCCCTATCCGAGGCATTCGTGTCAAAAGGCATTCTTTCGTCGGTCATGGCGTCCTGTCTGTTCGCCGTGATGTACTTCTACACCTCTTTGCTCACACCGCTCGATGGCGAAGAGATCTTTGGCTGGCGCACCCTGTTGACGCTGCCCTGCCTGACCCTGTTCATGCTTGTCTCAAAAGACTGGAAACGGGTGGGCGAACTGCTCGCCCGGGTAAAACGCACGCCGCTGCTGTTGCTGGGCATGGTCGGCACATCGTGGCTGATGGGCGTGCAGCTGTGGCTGTTCCTCTGGGCCCCTCTGCACGGGCGCAGCCTGGAAGTGTCGATGGGCTACTTCCTGCTGCCGCTGGCCATGGTCCTGACCGGGCGGCTGGTGTATGGCGAGCGCCTGTCACGCCTGCAGAAGGTGGCCGTGGCCTGCGCCGCGCTGGGTGTGGGCCACGAGCTGTACCAGCATGGCAGTTTCGCCTGGGAAACCCTGGTGGTGACGATCGGTTACCCGATCTACTTCGTGTTGCGCAAGCGCTGCCGCACCGACCATCTGGGTGGCCTGTGGTGCGACATGTGCCTGCTGTTGCCCTGGGCGTTGTACTTCGTGATCCAGGGCCCGCTTTCCCCTGCCGACCTGCAGACACACCCCGGGCTGTATGCGTTGATCCCGATCCTCGGGGCGATCAGCGCCTCGGCCCTGATCGCCTACGTGCTGGCCAGCCGCCTGCTGCCGTTCAGCCTGTTCGGCCTGCTCAGCTACGTCGAACCGGTGCTGCTGGTGGGCGTGGCGCTGCTGCTGGGCGAAACCATCGGCCCGGATCAGTGGTTGACCTACCTGCCGATCTGGGCCGCGGTGCTGGTGCTGGTGATCGAGGGCTTCAAGCACCTGCTGCGTCAACGTCGCCGCTCGGTGTAAGCCGAACCTGGCGCACCCGCCGCTCCTCGACTGCCTCCACTGTCAGCGTCCAGCCATTCCAGGCCAGGCGGTCGCCAACCATCGGCAGGCGGTCGAGCAGGCTCATAACCAGGCCCGCGAGGGTCTGGTAGTCTTCGGTGGCGCGGGCGCTGAAGCCGGTACGCGCCTGCACCTGGCTCAGGTTCAACGCGCCACTGACCACAAAGCCTTCACCTTCCTGGACGATGCCCGGGCCCTCGACCTCGCTGGCATCGGGCAGCTCTCCGGCAATCGACTCGAGGATATCGGTCATGGTCAGCAGGCCGGTGAAATCACCGAACTCATTGACAACGAAGGCGATGTGCGTCGATTGGCCTCGCATCTGCTCCAGGGCGTTGAGGATGCTGAAACTTTCCAGCAGGTTCAGCGGTACCCGGGCCATGCCTTCCAGATCGGGCTGGTTACCCGACAGCAGCTCCTTTAGCAGCTCCTTCTTGTGTACGAAGCCCAGCGGCTCGTCCACGCGGCCACCGCGAATCAGCGGCAGGCGCGAGTACGGCGAATTGGCCAGGGCCTGGGCAATGGCGTCGGCCGGTTGCGCCAGGTCGATCACATCGACCTCGGCACGGGCGGTCATCACCGTGCGGATCGGCCGCTCGGCCAGGTTCAGCACGCCACTGATCATCACCCGTTCACGGCGGTCGAACAGCACCTGTTCCTCACCGCCTTCGACCAGGTCGGCGATTTCCTCGCCCACCTCGTCAGCCTCGACCCGGCGACCACCCAGCAGGCGCAGCACGGCATGCGCGGTACGCTCACGCAGCGGCCGGTGCTGCTGCAGGCTGCGCTTGCGGCGGGCACGGGCCAACTGGTTGAACAGCTCGATCAGGATCGAGAAGCCAATGGCCGCATACAGGTAGCCTTTGGGGATATGGAAGCCCAGGCCTTCGGCGGTGAGGCTGAAGCCGATCATCATCAGGAAGCCCAGGCACAGCATGATCACCGTGGGGTGGGCGTTGACGAAGCGGGTCAGCGGCTTGCTGGCAACGATCATGATGCCGATCGAGAAGACCACCGCGATCATCATCACCGACAAATGCTCGACCATGCCCACCGCAGTAATCACCGCGTCCAGCGAGAACACCGCATCAAGCACCACGATCTGCGCGACGATCGGCCAGAAGGCAGCATGGCGCACCGCGCCGCTGGCCTGGGTCACGTGGCCTTCCAGGCGTTCGTGCAGTTCCATGGTGGCCTTGAACAGCAGGAACACGCCACCGAACAGCATGATCAGGTCGCGGCCCGAGAAGCTCTTGTCGAACACCTCGAACAGCGGCGCGGTCAGGGTGACCATCCACGAGATGCTGGCCAACAGGCCCAGACGCATGATCAAGGCCAGGCTCAGGCCAATGACCCGCGCGCGGTCGCGCTGATGCGGCGGCAGCTTGTCGGCGAGGATGGCGATGAACACCAGGTTGTCGATACCCAGCACCAGCTCGAGGACGATAAGCGTCAACAGGCCCAGCCAGGCCGTGGGGTCGGCTAGCCATTCCATTAGCGGGTACTCACGAGGGCAGCGTCACGAAGACGGAAGAAGGATGGCCTTGAAGGCCGGGGACTGGGGGGCTCCGCGAAGGTGCTCATATAGACCTTGATAGCAAATTGGGAAAATGATCCTACAAGCACAGCAGCTTTCCGTAATAGTGCAAAACTATTACAAAACCTGTAACAACCCTGCACAAAAATACGCTGGCCGGGCATGAGGTACTTTTCTTCAATACCGCAGGCTGTCGATGCCAGAGCATGGGGGCCACCCTCAACCAAACGGATCACTTTCATGAGCCTGTCCCTGTCCATGGCCGCTTTCGCACTGGCGGCCTCGATCTCCCCCGGCCCGGTCAACATCGTCGCGCTGGGCAGCGGTGCCCGCCATGGCCTGCGTGCCAGCCTGGCGCATGTGGCTGGCGCCACGCTGGGCTTCTGCCTGCTGCTGGTGCTGGTCGGGCTGGGTCTGCATCAGTTGTTGCTGCGCTGGCCTTTGCTGGGCCTGCTGCTGCACTGGGGCGGCGTGGCGTTCCTGCTGTACATGGCATGGAAGCTGGCCAGCGACAATGGGCAGCTGGACTGTGCCCATCCTACCCAGGCCCCCTCGGCCTGGCACGGCGCGGCGATGCAATGGCTCAACCCCAAGGCATGGCTGGCAGCGGTGGCCGGGGTTGGTGCCTACACCGGCGGCGAGCAGCAGTTGCTGTGGCTGTTTGCCTGGATCTACGGGCCGATCTGTTTCATTTCGGTGGCCAGCTGGGCGTGGGCCGGAAGCGTGATTCGCCAGTACCTGGGCAACCCACGGCACATGCGTCTGCTGAATCGGAGCCTGGCGTTGCTGCTCGTGGGCAGTGCGGTTTATCTGGTCATTACAGGCTAGCTGCACCGGCCCTTTCGCGACACAAAGCAGTTCCCACAGGTACTGCGACAATCTCGAGAGCAACGCTGTACCTGTGAAAGCTGGCTTGCCAGTGACAGGGCCACAGCCAACATGGCAATTCAGCCGAATGCATTTCGGTAGTGCCCCGGTGTCGTCGCCAGGTGCCGCTTGAAGGCACGCTGCAGGTGCGCCTGGTCGGCAAACCCGGCCTCCTGCGCAACTTCGGCAATTGCCCGCCCCTGTCGCAGTTGCGCCCGGGCCAGTTGCACGCGCTGGTCGAGCAGGTAGCCATGCGGCGTCAGGCCGAAGCGTTGGCGGAACGCGCGAATCAGGTAGGAACGCGACAGCCCACAGGCCGCGCAGATGTCGTCCAGGCGCAGCGGGTCGCCACGATGGGCGCGTATGAACGCTGCTGCCATGTCCAACCGCGGGTTGCCCTCTTCATTCTTGCTGGCATTACCACCAAGCAAGCCCGGCAGTGCACCGAACAGCGCCGCCAGGCGGCCTTCCCGGTCTGGCACCCTGGCGTCGAACAGGTCGGCAAAGGCCTGCAACAGGCGCTGGTACAACGCCGGCGAGCCACTCCAGGCCTGGGCCGGCAAGGCGAACCCCTGCGCCTGCAACCAGGGTATATCGACGAACAACATCAGGTAGGACCAGGGTTCATCGTCGATGGGGTTGCAGGCATGCACCACACCTGGGTTCATCAGCACAGTGGTACCCGCCGCCACCTCGATACACCGGTCACCGTACAGGTAGGAACTGCGCCCACCCGTTATCACCCCGATGGAAAAGCTTTCGTGAGAATGCGCGGCGTAGCACACCTGGCGCCCATCCCCTACCCGCCGGGCTTCGACGAAGGGCAACGCCGGGTCGCGCCAGAACCGTGATACTTCGATCATCCCTCACCCCGCTCGCCGTTGCCATGCGCCTGGATACTACACATTTATCACGGTGTCAGCAGGCAACCCCAGGTCATCTATCCAACCCGCGTTATCCCATTACCACTTGGCCTTCGAGAAATAACGTTTGATGCCCCTCTTTGCATGAAAGGAGCATCGACATGCCAGCCATCAACCCTCATCAAGCCTTGCTCGAGGCGCAGCTGCCGCACTGGGCAGGCCAGGTAACGCCCAATCAATGGGCCGCGTTGAAGCGAACCCAGACCGCCCCTTGGCAGGCACAGGCCTGGTTCGCCAATGCCGCCCCCGACCTGCGTGAAACAGTGCATGCCAGCCAGGCGCGCCTGACGCAGGCGCAAGCGGCATTGGCCGGCTCGCTCAAAGGCCTGAAACAGATCACTGAATTCGCCGAGCCATTGCTGCAACGGCGTCTTGCCGAACACGGCTTTCACGCGCCGCTGCGCAATAGCCAACTGCTGCGGGTCGAGCGCAGCTGGCAATGGGCCGCCCTGCGCTATCTTTACCGCCATCGTCGCGACAACCTGCTACAGGCCGCCCTGCAAAACTTCGCCAGCGACGAGGTGTTCACTGCTGAAAGCGCCATTGCCCTGAACGAAGACATTCAGGTGACACCGATCCTGGTACAAGGCTCCACTCCCTTGGGCATGCAAGCCCCCCTGGCGCACTTTCCATTGAAGTCGGAACACTACCAGGTAGAGCGGCTGCCACTGGAGCCGGCCGCTTTCGCCATACTGTGCCGTGACCTGGACCTGGGTAAGGCTTACCAGGCACACCTGGAACAACACCTTGCCCAGCCCGCCACCCGAGCCTTGGCCATCAGGGTACAGAAAGGCCGCCTGCGCCTGGCAGCCGACCTTGCCTATCTGCGCCACCTGCTCGACGGCAGCACGCGCGATCAGATCGAACAGCTGTTGCAGGGTGGCGCCGTCAGGTGCTGGCAACTGTCGCTGTTCGGCACGCCTCTGCACGAGGTCATGCTGATCGATGCCGGCAGCGCGGGGCTGGCGCTTTACCTGCCCGGCCATGACCCGGCCCTGCGTCAATGCAGCAACCTGAACGCGGTACACGACACGCTGGCGACCTTGCTGCTGGAGCCCGATGCCCGCCAGGCTTTCACGGCCTACATCAGGCAGGACCAACGCACGCACTTTTTCGACCTGTTGCAGCAGAACCTCGACGCCGCGGGCAACACGGCCTTTGACCGCCCTTGGCAGCGCGCTGGGCAAGCGGACCTGCGCCCCACACGCATGGCCATCACAGCCGAGCCTTTCGGCCACTACCAGGACCTGCACCTGGCCCGCCTCAAGCACGAAGCCAGCCTGCTGGCGGTTCCGACAGCCATGGCCGATGCCAACGCGCGAACCAGGCGCCTGGAGGAATGGGAAAGCCTTGGCCTGGATGCACTCGGTATTGCCGCGTTCTTCGTTCCGGGTGCAGGCACCCTGATGCTGGCCGTCACTGCCTGCCAACTGCTCGGCGAGGCCTTCGAGGGCTACCAG
This sequence comes from Pseudomonas pudica, assembly GCF_015680405.1. Classification (GTDB taxonomy): domain Bacteria; phylum Pseudomonadota; class Gammaproteobacteria; order Pseudomonadales; family Pseudomonadaceae; genus Aquipseudomonas; species Aquipseudomonas pudica. The sequence goes on along the minus strand of NZ_JADLJS010000002.1, from coordinate 19,468 downwards.
GCCTGGCATGAAGGCGACCGCCACCTGGCGCTGCGCCACCTGGAGGCGGTCGGCCTGAACCTGGCCCTGATCGGAGGGTTTGTGGCAGCGGGCAAGGTCGTGCCCAAGCTGTTCAACAGCCCGTTGATGGAAAGCCTGCAACAAGTACGTGGCAATGACGGGCGCTACCGGCTCTGGAATGAAGACCTCACCCCCTACCGCAGTGCCGTGACACTACCCGAAACCCTGCAACCCAATGCGCTTGGCCAGTACCTTTACGAGGGCCGGCATTTCATCCGCATGGACGGTCAACTCTTCGAACAACGCTTCGATCACGACCTGCAGCAATGGCGGGTCATTCACCCCAACACGCCCGATGCCTGGCAGCCCCCGCTGACGCACAATGCCCAAGGTGCCTGGCGCGGCCAGCATGAACAGCCCGGCCAGTGGCCATTCGCGCAGCTGGCACGCCGTCTTGGCCAGGCATATACCGCGTTCACGCCAGAACAGCTTACGCAGGCCGGCCGCCTCTGCGGCATCGACGCCGACTACTTGCGCCGGGTGCACCTGGAAGGCCGAGCAACGCCCCCACTGTTGCTCGATGCCCTGCAACGCATTGCGGCACAAGCCGAGGTCGAGGCGTTGGCTGACAGGGCCCCGCCCGGCCTGTTCGAGCACCTCTACAACGGCAGCGTGCCCACTACCCCTTCAACGCAGAAACTGCTCGCTGCCTATCCGCGGCTTTCACCTGCCCTGGCCACGCGTTTGCTGGCGCCGCTGGGCGAGGCTGAATCGCTCGCCTGGGAACAGCAGGGCCTGCTACCCATTCAGCTTCGCCAGGCACTGGAACAGGTGCACAGCGAGCTGCCCCTGGTACGCGCCCTGGAGGGTGTGCTTCAGCCTGCCCGGGCCAGCAGCGACAGCGAACGCCTGCTGTTCAGCGCCCTGGATGCCATGCCCGACTGGCCCGCGGACCTGCGCCTGGAGCTGCGCGGCGCAAGCCCTGAAGGCCCCTTGCTGGAGCAGGTCGGCAGCGGGCAGGCCAGCACCCTGCGCCGCGTGATCAAATTGGCCGAAGGCTATGAAGTCGACCGGGGCGAGCGCCCTGCGCCTGGGCTGTGTGATCCGGACCTCTGCCGTGCCATCGAGCAGGCACTGCCAGGCTCGCATCGCGATACGCTGGGTATCCCGACGGCCGATGGCAGCTCGCTACGCCAGCGCGTACTGGGTTGGGTCGAAATGCACAGACAGACACTGGCCCAACGCCTCTGGGGGCATCGCGCTTTGCTGCGCAAGCCCATGGTCAGCTTGCGCGGCGGTCGCCCGCTTGACCCCGAACCGCCTCAGCCACGCCTGGCAGGCTCGCTGGCCGGGGCCTATCGGCGCTTGTTCCCCAACGCCACCGACTGGGAGTTCGAAAACTGGCTCGGCAATGACGAGGACAGCCCGTACATCGATGACATTCGCTCGCCCACACAACGGCTGCACGACCTGCAACAGCGTCTGGATACTTTGCGCCACGACCTGCATGAATGGGCTCGGCCCGATCCGCAACGCCCTCACCAGCGGCACCTGGCCATCCGCCCCATCATCAACGCCTGGCGGCGGCTGTCGACCGTAGCGCTTGAAGGGGGTGGCCGCCTGCACAGCCTGGACCTGTCCGGCCTGGAGCTGGTCAACCAGGACCTGGCCAGCCTGGCCTTGCCCGACGACTTCACCCATGTGCAGCACCTGTCACTCAGCTACAACCGTTCGCTCAGCCAGTTGCCAGCCGGGTTCCAAGAGCGCTTTCCCAATCTCAACCGCCTGCTGCTGACCGACTGCCGGTTCGATACCGTACCCCGTCTGGGTAGCCCTGAGCACCTCGCCTGGCTGGATCTGGAAGGCAACCGCATTACCTGGAGTACTCAGGCCCAACAGGCACTGAACCGCTGCGCCGGACTTGTAGTGCTGGACCTCTCGGGCAACCCGCTGCTGCAGGCCCCAGATCTGCGTGGGCTGGCCAACCTGAGGACGTTGTTCCTGAACGACTGTGCGCTCAGCGAATTGCCGCAAGGCCTGGACCAGATGGTCGAGCCCATCATCGTGGATGTTGCCGACAACCAGCTGCTGCGGCTACCAGACGGTTTCAACTTGCCAAGGCCAGTCGCAGAGGCACTGCGCCTGGAAAGCGAATGGCTGGGCGCCCCCGTGGTTGCACAGATCGAAGCTTACAACGCTGCGCATCAGGTGGACCTGATGGTATGCGCAAGTGACTATCAGGAATTTTTCGAACAGGCCGGCCCGGCCGAAATGGCCCTGTGGCAGCGTTTACCGCTGCAGTATCGGCGCGACCTCAGGGCTTTGCTGGACCTGGAACCGTTCCTGTCCCGCCCTCGATATGCCCGTACAGAATTCTGGCGGCGCCTGGCGCTGATCGATGCAGACCCCGTCCTGCGTCAGCAATGGTTGACGCACCCACCGTATGACCTGTTCAACCTTCCGCTTTGACAGCCCCTGGGAGCCTGCCTGCACAACAGGCAGGCATTCGTGGCCATGTTAAGCCAGACTGGTGTTTTTCCGGTGGCCGGTGCATGCTCCTGGCTGAAGCGTTTCACCCCGGCTCGAAACCCGCCCAGCAATGTGAGGTGCAGTACCCATGGACCGTCTGCTCGATTCACTCTTCCCCAGCGCCGAGAACATCCCGGAAACCTGGCGCCTGGAAGCTCCCCTGGAACAACGCGACTACCTGGTGAACGGCGAGCTCAGGCGTTGGGACGGCCCCCTTGCCACGGTGCGCAGCCCGGTCTGGCTCAAGGAAGGCAACGATGAGCATCAGGTGGTGCTGGGCAGCGCTCCGCTGCTCGATGCCGACACCGCGCTCACCGCCCTGGATGCCGCCGTACAGGCCTATGACAAAGGCCGTGGCGCCTGGCCGAACATGCGCGTGGCCGAGCGCATCCAGCACGTCGAGACCTTCCTGGCGCGCATGCGTGAACAGCGCCAGGCCGTGGTCAAGCTGCTGATGTGGGAGATCGGCAAGAACCTCAAGGATTCGGAAAAGGAATTCGACCGCACCTGCGACTACATCGTCGACACCATCAACGCCCTCAAGGACCTCGACCGTCGTTCCAGCCGCTTCGAACTTGAACAGGGCACGCTGGGGCAGATCCGCCGTGCACCACTGGGCGTGGCCCTGTGCATGGGGCCATACAACTACCCGTTGAACGAAACCTTCACCACCTTGATCCCGGCGCTGATCATGGGCAACACCGTGGTGTTCAAACCGGCCAAATTCGGCGTGCTGCTGATCAGGCCATTGCTCGAAGCCTTCCGTGACAGCTTCCCGCCGGGGGTGATCAACGTCATCTACGGCCGTGGCCGGGAAACGGTGAGCGCGCTGATGGCCAGCGGCAAGGTCGATGTATTCGCCTTCATCGGCACGCACAAGGCCGCCAGCGACCTGAAGAAACTGCACCCGCGCCCGCACCGGCTGCGCGCCGCGCTGGGGCTGGATGCCAAGAACCCGGGCATCGTGCTGCCCCAGGTGGACCTCGACAACGCCGTCGAAGAAGCAGTCACCGGTGCGCTGTCGTTCAATGGCCAACGGTGCACGGCACTGAAGATCCTGTTCGTCCATGAGGACGTGGTCGACGCCTTCCTCGACAAGTTCCAGCGCAAGTTGGCCGCGCTCAAGCCCGGCATGCCTTGGGAGCCTGGCGTGGCGCTGACACCGCTGCCCGAGCCCGGCAAGGTCGACTACCTTGACGGCTTGGTCGCCGATGCCACCGCCAAGGGCGCACGCGTGCTCAACGAAGGCGGCGGGCACAGCCGTGGCTCGTTCTTCTACCCTGCCGTGCTGTACCCGGTGAAGAGCGACATGCGCGTGTACCACGAGGAGCAGTTCGGCCCGCTGGTGCCGGTGGTGCCCTATCGCGACCTGCAAACGGTGATCGACTATGTGCTGGACTCCGACTACGGCCAGCAACTGAGCCTGTTCGGCAATGACCCGGCGACCATCGGCAGTCTGGTCGACATCTTCGCCAACCAGGTCGGGCGCATCAATATCAACGCGCAATGCCAGCGCGGCCCTGACACCTACCCGTTCAATGGCCGCAAGAATAGCGCCGAAGGCACCCTGTCGGTACACGATGCCCTGCGTGTGTTCTCGATCCGCACCTTGGTCGCGACGCGCTTCCAGGAGGCCAACAAGGAACTGATCAGCGAGATCATCCGCAACCGGCAGTCGAGCTTCCTGACCACCGACTACATCTTCTGATCGGCGCGCTTATAGAAAATCGGTCTATCACCCCTGTCGATTTTCCATCCGCGCAAACGACTCTAAGCAACAGGGCGCCACCGGCGCCCACTTTCAAGGAGAGTCGAACATGGCAGCCAAACCCATTCCCGAAGGCCAGCACAGCATCACGCCCTACCTGGCCATCAATGACGCCGCCACGGCCATCGAGTTCTACAAGAAGGCCTTTGGCGCGGTGGAAATGTTCCGCCTCGATGCCCCTGGCGGCCGCGTTGGCCATGCCGAACTGAAAATCGGCGATTCGTCGCTGATGCTGGGCGACCCGTGCGACATGGAAGGCGGCCTCACAGCCAGCCAGAAACTCAGCGGCGCAGGCGTGGGCCTGCACCTGTATGTCGAAGACTGCGACAAGGTCTACGCCCAGGCCCTTGCGGCCGGCGCTACCCAGTTGCATGCGGTGACGGACCAATTCTATGGCGACCGCAGCGGCTCCCTGAAAGACCCGTTCGGCAACATCTGGTTCGTTTCGACCCACAAGGAGGACCTGACCCCCGACGAAATTCGCGCCCGCGCGGCGAAGATGTTCGGTGGCAACTGAGCGGCAAGTTGAAAGCGGCGCGACTTTGCTTGAAGCTTGGAGCTCGTAGCTGGGAGCTGCTTCATGCGAATCATCGACAAAACCGCCGCACAGGTCCGTAGCCTGACCCCCGCAGAAGAGGAACTGCTGGTCGGCTTTGCCACCGGCAGCCTCACCGGCCCGCGCCTGCTGCAGGCCAACCAGTTGCTGATGAAGGTGCGCAACGCCAATCAGTGGCTGGCCTGCGACTGCCGCAACGATGCCCTGCCGGTACTCAACGTCACCCTCAACGGCAGCACCGGTACGCTGTTTCTCAAGAACAACCCGGGTACCGCCGAACACGCGCCCGGCTGCCCGTTCACCAAGGACGAGCGAGAGGCGGCCGAGCGCGAAAACGACCCCGCGCCACCCGCTGCCTGGCTGCCGCCCGACACACCGTTGCGCCTGATCGGCGACTTCCGCAGCGGCACCACCAGTGGCGGCAGCGATGGCAGCGAACGGCGCGAACAACAGCGCCTGCTGTCACTGCTGCTGACCTGGATCGAGACCAGCGGCCTGAACCTGTATGCCACGCACCTGAAAAAGGACCTGACCGGGCAGTTTGCCGAATTGCGCAGCGTTGCCAGCCGCTACCCGCTGCTGGAACGGGTGCCCGCCAGCAACTACCTGGAAACCCGCCTGGACATGAAGCACATGATGATGCTCAAGTCCCGTCTGCGCGAAGCCACGGTGTTCGGAAACCACCGCCGGCACGGCCTGCTGCTGGACTGCGTGGACCAGATCAAAGGCCGCAAGCTGTTCAACAACCGCAGTGAAGACGGCTTCGACTTCCAGGGGCACCACCTGTACTGGGGCGGCAACCGCACCGCCGGGCCGTTGCTGGCCTTGGCGCTGTACTCGCCGACCAGTGCCGGCAGCCATTTCTACGAGCTGATCCATGTGGCCAGCGTACCGGTGCTGTCCCGCGCCCACCTGTTCCCGGTGTATCGCGACGAAGAACGCGAGCCGCTCAAGGCCCTGGTATCGCTGGTCGACTGGATGGCTGGCAAGGGTGTGAAAGTACAGATGCGCCGCCCGGTGATCGGCGGCCAGGTGATGGATGAACTGGTAATGACCTCGGACCAGGACCGAGTATTGTCGGTATCGTTGCTGGAGCAGCCCATCGGGCCCGAGCCAGATACCGAGAACTTCAAGCGCTACGCCGACTTCAAGAGCCTGGAAACCTTCCGCAAGTTCGTAGCGGGCTTCTTCATGCGCGAGCGCTGAGCACTCTTTGCCGGCACACACAAAATCTTGTGGGAGCGGCTTTAGCCGCGAAGAAGCCAACGCTGTGATGGCACCGGCTGCGCCGGTGTTCGCGGCTAAAGCCGCTCCCACAGGGTCCCTGCCAATTCAATGAGTTTGTGCAGTTCTACGAGAGCGGCCTAATCATGAGTTTGCGTATCAACCCAGGAACAGCTTGTACGCCGGGTTGTCGGTCTCATCCCAGTACCGGTACCCCATCTCATCCAGCGCCAACGGCAACCCCGCCAACTCATCCCCCGGTACTTCCAGCGCCGCAAATACCCGGGCCTCTGCCGCACCATGGTTGCGGTAATGGAACAGGCTGATGTTCCAACGCTTGCCAAGCCGCTCCAGAAAGCCCAGCAAGGCCCCTGGGCGCTCGGGGAATTCGAAGCGCAGCACCCGCTCGTCAGCCCCGGGCGCGGTATGGCCGCCAACGGTATGGCGCACATGCAGCTTGGCCAGTTCGTTGTCGGTCAGGTCCAGTACGCTGTAGCCCTGCTCGCGCAGGCTGGCCAGCAACTGGTCGCGCGGGTCGTGCAGCGGGTGTGTCTGCACACCCACGAACAGCCGCGCCTCCTTGCCGGGGTAGTAGCGGTAGTTGAACTCGGTGATCTGCCGCTTGCCCAGGGCCTGGCAGAAGGCGCGGAAGCTGCCCGGTTGTTCCGGAATGGTGACAGCGATGATCGCCTCGCGCTGCTCGCCCAGTTCGGCACGCTCGGCCACATGGCGCAGGCGGTCGAAATTGACGTTGGCACCGGAGTCGATCGCCACCAGGGTCTGCCCCTGTACGCCATTGCGCGCCACGTACTTCTTGATCCCGGCCACGGCCAGCGCGCCAGACGGCTCGGTGATCGAGCGGGTATCGTCATAGATGTCCTTGATCGCCGCGCAGAGCTCGTCACTGCTCACGGTCACCACTTCGTCAACGAAGTGCCGGCATAGCTCGAAGCAATGGGCGCCGATCTGCGCCACTGCCACACCATCGGCGAAGGTGCCGACCTGCGGCAGGATCACCCGCTCACCGGCCGCCATGGCAGCCTGCAGGCAGTTGGAATCCTCCGGCTCGACGCCGATTACCTTCACCTCGGGGCGCAGGTACTTCACATAGGCGGCAATGCCTGCAATCAGCCCACCGCCACCCACCGGCACGAAGATGGCGTCCAGCGCACCCGGGCGCTGGCGCAGGATCTCCATGGCCACGGTACCCTGCCCGGCGATCACATCCGGGTCGTCAAACGGTGGCACGAAGGTGGCACCCTCGCTGTCGGCCAGTTTCAGAGCGTGGGCCAAGGCATGGGGGAAGCTCTCGCCTTGCAGCACTACATGGCCACCGCGCGAACGCACCCCCTCCACCTTCAGCGATGGCGTGGTGGTAGGCATGACGATGGTGGCCTTCATGCCCAGGTGCGATGCCGCCAGGGCCACACCCTGGGCATGGTTGCCCGCGGAGGCGGTGATCACCCCGCGCTCGCGCTGCACCGTACTCAGCCGTGACAGGCGGGTGTACGCACCGCGGATCTTGAACGAGAAGGTAGGCTGCAGGTCTTCCCGCTTGAGCAACACCTGGTTGCCCAGGCTGGCAGACAACGCAGGCGCAGCTTGCAAGGGTGTTTCAATGGCCAGGTCGTACACCGGGGCGGCAAGAATGCGTCGCACCTGCTCCGACAGCAGTTGCTGGGGGGTGACGGTAGATCGAGGGCTGACGAAGCTGGTCATCGGTGACTCCTTGGCTGTGTTCACGTTGCCCAGGAGTCAGAGAGAAGAAACCCGCCTCCAGGGCGGGTTCGGTGCACGTACGCGCTAGCCCGCCAAGCTGATAATGGCGGCAATAATAATGGCGTTGATGTGCAGGAAAGTATTCATGGGGTAGGAACTTAGCCGGTAGTGCGGCACAAAGTCAACACTTCGCCTGCTGCGCCGAAAGCGGCACATCGAACACCTTGTCGAAGCCCCACTGGAAGACAAACGCGTAGACGAAGAAGAACACGAACAACGCAAGGTTGGTCAGCAACGCCGCCCACAGGCTGACATCCAGCCAGTACGCCACCAGCGGCAGCAGGATGAGCACCAGCCCGCCCTCGAAGCCCAGCGCATGCAGCAGGCGCCGCAGGAAAGTGCGCTCCCGGCGGTGCTGGCGCGCCTCCCAGCGCTCGAACACCCAGTTGTAGGCCATGTTCCAGCTCATCGCGATACCCGACATCAGCACCGACAGCACGGTCGACTGCGCCATGCCGGCACCGAACGCCAGTTCCAGCGCGGGCGCCACACAGGCGACGGCGATGGCTTCGTAAAGTATGGCCTGGACGATCTTGCGTGCCTTGCCTTGCATGTTCAGCTCCCTGGGTAAACGACCTGCAAAGCTACAAGAAGTGGCCCACAAGAAAAAGCCTGAAATTTGGACAACCCCGCGTTCGGCTGCTTGTATCTATCCAGTGCAAACGGCGACAAGTCGTACAACTTCGTCCAGGGAATCGAACGAGGATATAGACGATGGCCCACCCCTTCCTGCCGGTGACCGGCACATGAGCCTGGCATTCATCGATTTTCTCACCTATGTGCTGTTCGGCCTGAAGATACTCGCGATCGTCCTGGCCACGCTGATGTTCCTGCTGGGCCTGGATGACCTGTTCATCGACCTTTGCTACTGGGGCCGCAAGCTGATCCGGCGCTTTCGCATCTATGACAAATACGAAAAAGCCGACGAAAAACGCCTGTACGAGGTACCGGAGAAGCCCCTGGCCATCATGGTCCCCGCCTGGAACGAAGTGGGCGTGGTCGGTGAGATGGCGCGCCTGGCTGCCTCGACCATCGACTATGAGAACTATCAGATCTTCGTCGGTACCTACCCCAACGACCCGCAGACCCAGGCCGACGTCGACGCGGTGTGCCTGCACTACCCCAACGTGCACAAGGTGGTCTGCGCCCGCCCCGGCCCCACCAGCAAGGCCGACTGCCTGAACAACATCATCGACGCGCTGCTGCGCTTCCAGCAGGACGCCGGTATCCAGTTCGCCGGCTTCATCCTGCACGACGCCGAAGACGTGATCTCGCCCATGGAGCTGCGCCTGTTCAACTACCTGCTACCGAACAAGGACATGATCCAGATCCCGGTGTACCCCTACGCACCGGAATGGAAAGGCTTCACCGCCGGCCACTATGTCGACGAGTTCGCCGAAAACCACGGCAAGGACGTGATCGTGCGCGAGGCCCTGACCGGCCAGGTGCCCAGCGCCGGGGTCGGCACCTGCTTCAGCCGCCGCGCCATCAGTGCGCTGCTCGAGGACGGCGACGGCATCGCCTTCGACGTACAGAGCCTCACCGAAGACTACGATATCGGTTTCCGCCTGAAGCAAAAGGGCATGAAGTGCATTTTCGCCCGCTACTCCATCACCGACCCGGCGCTTACCCTGAAGCAGGAATGGCGCCCGGGCATGAGCCGCGAATTCTCCCAGGTGATCTGCGTGCGCGAACATTTCCCGCGCGACTGGCAGCATGCCATCCGGCAGAAGTCGCGGTGGATCGTCGGTATCGTGTTCCAGGGCACCAGCAACCTTGGTTGGAGCCGCAAGGGCGCGCTCAACTACTTCCTCTGGCGTGACCGCCGCGGCCTGTTCGCCTACCTGCTGAGTTTCCTGGTCAACCTGTTGCTGCTGGTGTTGCTGGCCATGTGGCTGGTCACGGTGATTGCGCCGGAGTCGTGGCGCTTCATGTCGATCCTCAGCGACAGCTGGCTGCTGACCACCTTGCTGTGGCTGAACGGGCTGATGCTGTTCAACCGCCTGTTCCAGCGTGCCTGGTTCGTCACCCGCTTCTACGGCATCGGCGAAGGGCTTCTGTCGGCACCGCGGATGATGTGGAGCAACTTCGTCAACTTCTTCGCCAACCTGCGTGCCCTGCGCCAGGTGATGGAAATGGGTGACTCGCGGCGCGTGGCCTGGGACAAGACCACCCACGAATTCCCCGCCATCGCCGCCCCCGCCCGCACGCCGCTGGGCCAGCGCCTGGTGGCCAAGGGCCTGATCAGCGACGAGCAACTACAACAGGCGATCACCAGCCCGGTACGCCGTCGCCTGGGCCGCGAGCTGCTGCTGCGCGGCTGGCTGAACAGCGAACAGCTGGTCGCCACCCTGGCCGAGCAGATGGACCTGCCCTGGGCACCGCTTAACCCGTTCAAGCTCGACCCGCAGCTGATCGCCAAACTGCCGCGCAAACTGGCGACGCACTATGGCGTGCTGCCAGTGGCCGAAGACGGCGACACGCTGGTGCTGGCCAGCGAAAGCCCGGTGAGCCAGGTGTCGCTGGGGGTGATCAGCCGCCACCTGAAGCGGCCGGTCAGCGCCCGCCTGGCGCCCCAGGGCCGGGTGACCCTGGGCCTGCGCTACCACTATCCAAGCCCCTGGCAGAAGCCGGAAACCCGCGAGATGCTCGCCATCCTCGAGCGCCACCAGGACGACGAAGTGCTGCTGGAACAAGTCAGCCACCACCAGGTGATGTTGGGCGCCCTGCTGCAGGTGCGCGGCATGGTCCCGGTCACCCTGTTCAACCAGGCGCTGATCGACTTCGACCCGGAACACCAGAGCCTCGGCGAGCACCTGATCGCCCGCGGCATCATCACCGAGCAGGTGCTGCAGCAGGCCCTGATCGAACAGGCCAGCGAACAGCAGGCCGCCTTTGACCTGACCCGGGAGGTGGCATGAAGCCGCGTTTTTCCCTCACCTTCACTGGCTTGTTGCTGTGCTCCACCGCCCTGCCCTGCGCCGCTTCCACGCCGATGACCGACTTCCAGCGGTTTACCAGCTACCCGTTCATGGAGCGCAGCTACCGCGAAGCGAAAAAGGACAACTGGGCCGAGGTGGAACGCCTGACCCGCCACGTGCTGGGCCGGGTGCCGAACAACGACGAAGCCCGTGCGCTGCTGGTGGAGGCCCTGGCGCACCAGCGCCGCTACAAGGAGGCCGAAGCCCTGGCCGAACAGTTGGACGGCAGCCCCGAATACGCCAATGCCCTGCTTGAACTGCGCCTGACCTGGATCGAACAAGACCCGCCGCCAGCCAGCCAGGTGGAACAATGGCTGGCCACCAGCGATGGCACCACCCGGGTGCGCCTGTGGCAGGCCTACAGCCTGAGCCTGGCCAAATTCGGTGGCGCCGCCAGGGCGCTGGACTGGCTCAATCAATTGCCGCCACAGAGGGACGGCCAGGTGCTGCGCCTTGCCCGGGCCAACTTCGCCGAACAGCTGCGCGACTGGAAAGAAACCATCGAACAGCTGCAGCCGCTGGCCGAACAAGGCCAATTGCCCGCACAGGACTGGCAGCGCCTGGCCAATGCCTATATCCAGCAGGTGGATGAAAAAGGGCTGAACGCACTGCTGTCCAGCGCCCCCTCCCCCGAAGCAGCCAACCAGGCCCGCCTGGCCATGGCCAACCGTGCCATCGCTGTCGGCCAGAACCAGCAGGCCCAGCGTTGGCTGCAGGCACTGCCCGCCGCGCAGCTGAATCAGCCCGAGCAGCGCCAGCAGCTGTGGGAGCTGGCCCGCGAAGGTGACGACGCACCACTGGTACAGCGCCTGAGCAACGAACTGCAACGGCCCTGCCTGGAAACCGTCGACTGGCTGTCGCGCCGCAACCCGGAGCTGGCGCGCGAGCAGCTCAAGGGCTGTAACGCCAGCACCGACCCCAGGGCCTACGCCGTGCTCAAGCAACGCCTGTACGGCGATCCGCCTCAGCCCCCACAACCACGCACCGCCGCCGAATGGGAGCAGCGCTATCGACAGAGCGGCGATATGGCCGCACTGGAGCAAGCCACCTTCCTGCTGATGCAACAGGGCCACGGTGAACACGCCCGGCAACTGCTGGAGCAAGCCTACGACCGCCACCAAGGCCGCCTTGCACCGTCGCTGCTGCAGCGCCTGGGCAACCTGTATGCGCGCAATGATGGGCCGCTGGACAGCCGCCGAATGCTCGGCCTGATCCCTCGAGTCGACGCCAGTACCCGGGCCCAGCTGCTCGGCCGCCTGGCCGAGGCTGGCCAGTGCGATGCCGTGCGCCGGGCCGTACCGGCCACCCCGAGCGAGCCAGGCCAGTACCGCGCCCTGGGCCGCTGCGCCATGCCCGACCAGCCCGGCGAAGCGGTGGTCTACTACCAGGCCGCCGAGCGCCTGGGCGACAGCGGGAGTCGCTTGCCCCTGGCCTATGCCCTGGAAGCCGCTGGCGACTCCGAAGCGGCCCTGCCCATCTGGCGCACCCAGCCGGACAGCGCCTGGACCGACAACGCTCGCCTCACCGCCGCCCGTGGCGCGCTGAACGCTGGCGACGCACAAGCGGCCCGGCGCTATTGGGACGCCGCCGCGCACGATAGCGCCGACGACTGGGCCCTGGGTGCCGCCATCGCCCAGCGCCAAGGCGATTACCAGGCAGCGCTGGGCTTCCAGCGTCAGGCCCTGGCGCACAACCCGCGGGCCGACCATTACTACGCCGCCTCCAGCACTGCACAACTGGCTGGCGACAGTGCCCAGAGCAGCGCCTGGCTGGCCGAAGCGGTGCGCCTGGCCCCCGACCAGCCACGCTACCGCGCCGACTACGGCATGCGCCTGGCCGGCTCGATGGACAAGGCCCAGCGCCGCCAGTCGATCCCCTACCTGGAGCGCGCTACCCAGGACTTCCCCGAGGACTATCGCCTTGGCGAGACGCTGGCCTTGCGCTACGACGAAACCGAAGACAGCGCTTCGGCACGCCGTGAACTGCGCCGCATCCTCGATGTGGAGCAGGACCTGGTCGACGGCGACGACGAATACGGTAGCCTGGAAGCCCGCAAGTACCGCCAGCGCCGCGCCCACGAAAGCCTGTCCCGGCGCGACACCATCACCCTGGCCAGCACCTGGTCGCCGGCCGGCACCTCGACCAACGACAAGTTCCTCGACAATGGCCAGCGCAGCGGTACTTCGCGCCGCGCGCAATCGCAGAACGTACAACTGGCCATGTGGGACCACGCTCTGGGCGAAGAGCCCAGCCGCAACGGCAGCACCCTGTCGGTGTATGGCCGGGTACTGTTCGGTGGGCAAAGCCGCACCGACTACGCACAAAGCATGGGTACCGGCGTCGGCCTGCGCTACAAGCCATTCGGCCAGGCCAACCTCAACCTGTATGCCGAGCTGTACCACCAGCGTCAGATCGACGAAGAGCACTACCGTGGGCTGAGCCTGGGCCAACTGCTGAGCCCGGCCAAGGTCAGTGGCAACTGGGGCGATCTGCGTCACCACGCCGAATCGAGCAACGACCTGCTGTTGCGTGCCACCGCATCGTTCCTCGACCAGGGTGACTGGCGCAACGACTGGCGGGTCGATGAAGACGACTGGAACGAGCGCTTCCTCTACCTCGACGCTGCCTGGTGGACCCGCGCCGGCGACCACGCCTGGCTGTCGCGCTACCAGCAGGGCCATGCCTGGAAACTGCCGGGCAGCTCGCCGCAAACCATCATGCCCTATGGCTTTGTCGAGTTTTCCAGCCAGGACCCGAGCAACGACTGGCGCCAGGACGCCCGGGCCGGGGTTGGCGTGCGCTGGCAATGGTGGTTCGATGACGACCGCTACAACGCCTACCGCGGTACGCTGAAAGTGCGTGCCGAGTACCAGCAATCGCTGGGCGGCAATCTATACGAGCGCGCCAACGGCGTGCTGCTCGGTGCGGAGATGACCTTCTGATGCGTACGTTCCTGGCCCTCTGCCTGCTTGCCCTGTGCCTGCCGGCCAGCGCCGACCAGCGCCTGTTCTACCAACCCCTCAACCGCGACGCCAATGTCACACCCGCCCAGTGGCAGCAACTGTGGCACGCCACCGTGGCCCAGGGCGGCAAGACCCTGATCGTGCAATGGAGCGCCTATGGCGACAGCGATTTCGGTGGTGCCCAGGGCTGGCTGGCCGACAGCCTGCGCAGCGCGCGCGCCCAAGGCCTGCAACTGGTGCTGGGGCTGTACATGGACCCGGCCTATTACCAACGCCTCGACGAACTGGACGGTGAAGGCCTGAACAGTTACTGGAAGGCGCAACTGGGGCGCTCGCTCAGCCAGTACCAGCAACTGCGCCAGACGTGGCAGTTGCCGGTGGATGGCTGGTACCTGCCCATGGAGCTGGACGACCATCATTTTCGCGAGGCCGAGCGCCGCGGTGCCCTGTACAGCCAGTTGCAGGCCTTCAACCGGCAGCTGGACAAGCCCTTGCATATCAGCGCTTTCAGCGCCGGCAAACTCTCACCGCGGGTCAATGCCGAATGGCTGGATCAACTGGCCGGGTTGGGCTTGACTGTGTGGTGGCAGGATGGCGCCGGGACCGGGCGCTTGCCCGCGTTGGTACGCCAGGGTTACGAGCAGGCCTTGCCGTGCCGGGTGGGCGTGGTGCGCGAGGCGTTCCGCCAGGTGAGCGCGCCAGGGCAGGCGTTTCGGGCTGAGCCTGCCCAGCCGAAGATGGGCGGCGGGTGCCATGCCGAGGCGGTGTTCGACCTGCGTTACCGGCCATGGGCCCGGGATGTTCTGCCCACCAATTGAGTCTCCAGGCCTGGCCTCTTCGCGGGTAAACCCGCTCCCACAGGGACGGCACAGATTTCAGTGCTGTGGGAGACCTGTGGGAGCGGGTTTACCCGCGAAAGGGCCAGGCCTGGTAAAGCAGTACTCCGAGGAGCCCACCGATGTTCAAGACCATCGAAGCCCACGTTCGCAAACAGGTCGCCCCCGCCGCCCTGCGCGCCGAATTCCGCCAGCACGAATTCGAGGCCATGCGCCCGTTCTGCCTGCTGGTGTTCTGCGTCAGCATCCTGATCTGGCTGGTCTTCGACCTGATCGTCAGCTTCCTCGGTGGCCAGGGTTTCACCTGGCTTTCCTGCCTGTTCATCACCCTGCTCGGCAGCCTCACCGTGGTACTGCGGTTCACCCGTCGCAGCCATCATTTCGATGTGCTCAACCTGCTGTTCATCGCCTCCATCACCCTGGGCATGCGCCTGGTGATCGAAGGCATCCCGTTGGCCCTGCGCCCGGTGTGGCTGGTGCTCGGGGTGTCCACCGTGCTGTACGCCGTGTCGGTGCTACCGGTGCGGCGCTGGTCGTTCTTCTGCGCCATGGCCATCACCTGGGTGGTGCTCAACCCGTTCTACCACACCCGCATCGGGCCGGACGAACTCGAAGGCGCCATGCTGATCAGCTATGCGGTGTTCCTCAGCGGTCTGGTCATCTACAGCTACCTGCAGATGCGCAAGGCCAAGCTGCACAACTTCTACCTGTCCAAGGTGCTGCTGGACCAGGCCTATGTCGATGCCCTGACTGAAATCCCCAACCGCCGTTCGTTCATGACCCAGGCTGAACGCCAGTTGCATCTGGCAACGCCCGGGCAGTACCTGGCGATGATCGACATCGACAACTTCAAACGGGTGAATGACCGCTTCGGCCATGATGTAGGCGATGAAGTGCTCAAACGCGTGGCCACGCATATCAAGGCGAGCATGACCGGTTACGAGTTTGCCCGGCTGGGCGGTGAGGAGTTCGCGATACTGTTCCACGGCCTGGACGAGCAAAGCGCTGTCGAGCAGGTCTGCGGACTGTGCAGCAGGGTGCGCGAGGACCATGCCGATCATCCGGTGACCATCAGCATCGGCCTGGTCCGGGTAGACCGTGGCGATACCTTGACAGCAGCGCTGGTCCGAGCGGACCAGGCTTTGTACGCGGCCAAGCACAATGGCAAGGACCGGTTCGTGCTGTGGCAACCGGCGCTTTGATGAAACGGCATGGCGCATTGCACGCCATACCCGAATCGCTTAGACGAAATAACAGACCAGATACGACTTGCCAACGGCGTGATCGGTATTGGCGGTACCGCCCAGGATCAGACGTTGTGAGTCAGGGGCCAACGCACAGCGGGCCACATCGGCACCAGCCTCGATGTTGGTGCGTTTGAGGCCACCGTCACCGAATTTCGGATCGAGTACACCGTCTGCCTGGAACCGCCCTACGAAAAACTCGGTTTCCTTCGCATCATAGGGAATGCCCGTCAGGCCGGCGGCCACGCTACCGCTTTCGCCCCCTGGCTGGCAGTGCACCCAACGCGCGCCAGAAGCGGCCGGGGTCAGATGCACCTCACCGCCATTGAAGGCCGGGTCGAGCCCGCCATCAGCGTTCATGTGGCCCGTTACAGCGGCATAGGGCAATCGGTCGGTGGAGCCACACAGGATCAAGCTTCCGTTCACACGCTCGATCACGTCATAAAACTCGACGCCTACCCTGTTCTTGCCTCGTGGAGCCGTTACCCTGCTGATCCCGCCTGTACCAAAAGTTGGATCCAGCATGCCGTCACGGCCCATGCGCACAACCAACCCCTCACCGTCGGTCGCGCCCCAGGCGACAATTCGTCCATCTGCCAGTTCGGTGACACCCTCCAGCCAAACGTGGGGCTCATCGCGTAGCGGCAATTGCCACACGCCGCCATCATGGAAACAATCGTCCAAAGCGCCACACGCAGTGACGCGTACCAGCAGGCCACAACTTTCCGCCTGCTCGTCGAATCGCGTTACGGCGATCAGTATTTTGCCGTCCTGCTGCTGGATAAGCCCATACGGTTCGTCATACGCAGTCGGGCCCTTCAGCTTGAGCCTGACGATGCCGCCTTCGCCGAAGCAGGTATCCAGGGAGCCATCATGCTTGTAACGCGCCAGCAGCGGATGATTCACGGCCTGGGAGCGATCCTCGGCCAACACGATGAAACCATCATCTGCACAGGCAACCACCTCGACCGGCACCGCACTCACCCCCTGGCCGAAGGGTGCCATGATGAAACCACCGTCGCCGAAGCTAACATCCAGCTGTCCTTCAGCTGTCAGACCAGCCAACCCAACATAGGGCCGACCACCAACCCGGTACTGTGCGACAACGATCAGCCTGGATTGACTGATTGCCAGCCCATGCACGCCGCTCTCCACACCACCGGGAAATACAATTTCAACCTTGCCTTGGTCACCGAAAGCTTTGTCAATTTTGCAACTTCTTGCAGCACTATTATCTAACGTCATGATCTGACTCACAAAGAGAACTTGGAAATGAATTGATTCCATTTGCAGTTCTGTATGTCCAGCCATGCGATAGCGACAAAATATTACTACCCAACAATTTGGGCGCAATGAAAATAAACCCAGGTCCAAAGTTGAAAAAACTTACACCCACTTACATGTAGGAACTCTCAAATCCACTGTAACCCAGAGAGTTTAATCTTTATAAGTATTCATGTTTTCCACCGTCGTCATACCACAGGCAAGCGAATCCTGAACGATGCGCCCCCCAAGGTCGATTGACCGACTGTCAAGGTACCCCCCTGCCCCTCGATAGCTCGACGGCTGATCGCAAGGCCCAGACCGAAACCACCGGTATTGCGGTCACGGCTGCGGTCCAGGCGGTAGAACGGCTGGAAGATCCGCTCACGCTCCTCGGCAGGAATACCAATTCCGTCATCCTCGACCGTCAACAGGCAGGCTCCATCCGCCTCCAGACGCAACCGCAGCAACAGGCTTTGATCGCAATAGCGCATGGCGTTACGCACCAGGTTCTGTACGGCTCGGGCGGTCAGTCGTGGGTCCAGCACGAAGCGTGGCAGCTTGTCCTCGGCCTGCACCTCCCACTGGATGTGCCGAGCATCGAGCTCCTCGGCAAAACCACCCAGCACGCTGTCGACCAGCTCCAGCAACGACACCTCGACCCGCTCGCGGGCCTGGTCGGCGTTGTACAGCCGGCTGTAGGACAACAGCTCCAGCACCAGCTCATCCAGTTCACGCACATGCCCCACCAGTTCCAGCAAGCGCTTGCGGCTGGCCGGCGGCACTTCGTCGAACAGCAGCACCAGGCCGAAATCCAGCCGGGTAAGCGGCGTGCGCAACTCGTGCGACACCGCATTGAGCAGCTCGCGCTGCTGGTTGACGTGGCGCTCCAGGTCACTGGCCATGGTGTCGAACACACCGGCCAGCTCACCGATGTTGGAGTGCGGCGAGATATGCGTACGCTCGGCCATCTGCCCCTGGCCCAGGCGTCGGGCGGTTTCCTTGAGGCGTTCCAGGTCGCGCCAGTGCGGCCATACCCACAGCAGCAGGCAACCGAGCATGGCTGCACCGATCAGTACGGTCACGCCCCACGACAGCACATTGATGTCCAGCGGGTCTGGCGGTGAGTGCAGGCGCACCAGCCATTCCTTGTCCAGCGGCACCAGCACGGTCTCGTAATAGCCCCATTCGGCGATACGCACGGCGTACAGGCCATGCTCCAGGCGCGCCTGCTCGTCCACGCTCAGGTCAGCCTGGTCCATGCGCAGCAACTGCAGCTCCAGCGGTGCGAAATCACTGGCCAGCTCCTGCTCCACCGCTGGCCACTGCTCGCGCGGGGCCTGGCGGAACTGGCGCACGATCAGCGATTGAACGCCCTTGGCCTGGTCCAGGTTGTAGGCCATGAAGCGGTCCTGGAACAGGCCGACGATGGTGTCGGGAATGAACAACAGCGCACCGGCGTAGGCAACGATGATCACCAGGTACAACCGCACCAGAATCTTCAGCATGGGCAGTCAGCACTCCCATTCGACACGGCTGAACAGGTAGCCCTTGCCCCATACGGTCTTGATCTTGCGCGCTTCGCCGGCGTTATCGTCGAATTTGCGTCGCAGCTTGGAAATGGCCACGTCCACCGAGCGGTCGGTGCCGTTGAACTCGATACCCCGCAGTTGCTGCAGGATGCGGTCGCGGTTCAGCACTTCGCCGGCATTGCGCGCCAGTACCACCAGCAGGTTGTACTCGCCGCTTGACAGCTCCACCTCTTCGCCGCGCCAGCTCACGGTGCGCTCGGCCAGGTCGATGCGCAGGCCACCGATCAGGATCAGGTCGTTGTCCAGCCGCGGCTCATTGACGCTGCTGCGGCGCAGCAAGGTACGCACCCGGGCCAGCAGCACACGCGGCTCGCAGGGTTTGGTCACGTAGTCGTCGGCGCCCATTTCCAGGCCCAGGACCTGGTCGTGGCTGTCGTCGCGGGCGGTCAGCATCAGGATCGGCAGGCCCTGGGACTCCTGGCGCAGCAGGCGGCACAGCTGCAGGCCATCGATGCCCGGCAGCATCAGGTCGAGGATGACCAGGTCGGGCTTTTGCCGGCGGTACTCGTCCAGCACCTGATCGCCACGGGCGATCACCTGGACATGGAAGTCGTTGCGTTGCAGGTAGCTGGCGATCAGCTCGGACAGGGCGCTGTCGTCTTCGACCAGGAAAATATTCGGCATAGGCGCTTGGGAATCTGGGTTGGGGTAAGACCTCACCGGCCTCTTCGCGGGCTTGCCCGCTCCCACAGGGACCCAACAGCACTTGAAAGCTGTGCAGTCCCTGTGGGAG
>NZ_JADLJS010000001.1 GCF_015680405.1 Pseudomonas pudica | reverse complement strand
GCTCCAGGCTAGCGAAGATAAAAGGTAAAGGGGTGATCCACAGCTGCCCACAATCGATCCTTGTCTGTCGTAGTCGCGAATGGCGGCTAACGACCCATAGCGGAAATCTGTAACCGGGGCCGCTTCGCGGCCCATCGCCGGCAAGCGCGGCTCCCACATGGGATAGCGCCAGCTTCAGGAATTGGCGAGAGCGCTGCTCCCACAGGGCTCGGGTCGCCTAAACGAAAGATGCACTTAAAGGACTGAACCATGACCACATTTCAACGTTTCCCAACCCAGGCTCCGGCCACCAGCGTCACGGAGCTGAAGGCCCGCATCGCAGCCCTGCTGCCCGCCATCGGCGAAGGCGCCGCGCAGCGCGAACGCGAACGCCTGTTGCCCCATGAGGCCATTGCCCAGCTTGCGGCAGCCGGGCTTTACACCGTGCGTATCCCAGGCCAGTACGGTGGCCCCGGCGGCAGTGTCAGCGATGTGATCGAACTGCTGCTGCAAATCGCCTCGGTCGACTCCAACGTGGCCCAGGCCCTGCGCCCGGGCTTTGCCTTTGTCGAAGGCCTGCTGGCTTCACAGGCCGAAGGCGCCGAGCAGGAGCGCGAGCGTTGGTTCGCGCGCTATCTGCAGGGTGCGGTAATCGGCAATGCCGGCTGGGAACTGGGCGGTGCCAACGGCGCCATCGCCGCGCGCCTGGTGCGCGAGGGCGAACACTTTCGTGCCAATGGCAGCAAGTTCTACAGCACGGGTGCGCTGTTCGCCGATTACGTCAGCGCCGTTGCCCTGGACGAGGACGAGCAGCCGGTTTCGTTCATCCTGCCGCGCGATCGCGAGGGCCTGGAGCTGGTCGATGACTTTGACGCCATGGGCCAGCGCCTGACCGCCAGCGGCACCACCCACTTGCGCAATGTGCGCGTCGAGGCCAGCGATATCCGCACGCGTACCGTGGAGGAGGGCAAACGCACTATCGTCACGCCGTTCCTGCAGCTGTTCCTTGCCACCGTGCTGGCCGGTATCGCCCGCAATGCGCTGGACGACGCCACCCGCTTCGCCCGCGAGCATGCCCGCCCGATCAAGCACAGCACGGCCAGCCGCTCGGTGGACGACCCCTATGTAGAACTGTCGGTCGGCGATATCGCCGCCCGTGCCTATGGCGCTGAGGCCATGGTCCTCAAGGCCGCTGCAACCATCGACAAGGCCTGGGCCGCGCAACTGGCTGAAGTTGCCGTGGAGCAGGCTGCGATCGAGGTGGCGCAGACCCAGTACCTGGTCGCCGAGCTGGCGCTCAAGGCTGCACAAACGCTGTTCGACGTTGGCGGTGCCTCCACCACCGGCCGCCAGCACAACCTCGACCGCCACTGGCGCAACGCCCGCACCGTGGCCAACCATAACCCGCGTCAATGGAAGGCGGCGGTGGTCGGTGCCTGGCAGCTCAAGGGCACTCGCCCACCTGTCTCGGGGCTGTTTTGACCGCCCAGCCGGCCTTGCTGGCCGGCCATGTGCAAAGCCCCAAGGTACCGGTGATCATCGGTGCCGCCTTGTTCATGGAACTGCTCGACAGCACTGCGGTAATGACCGCCTTGCCGCAGATGGCCGCCGATTTCGGCGAGCCGGGGCTGCGCATGAATCTGGTGGTGTCGCTGTACATGCTTGCCCTGGCCCTGTGCGTGCCGGTCAGTGGCTGGGCTGCCGAGCGCTTTCGCCCGCGCCAGGTCATGTTGTCGGCGATGGGCTTGTTCACCTGCGCCTCGCTGGCCTGCGCCCTGGCCGATACGCTCTGGCAGCTGTGCCTGGGGCGCATGCTGCAGGGGGCTGCCGGGGCATTGATGACACCGGTGGGGCAAGTGATCATCCTGCGTTGGTCGAGCCGCCAGCAGCTGCTGCAGGCCATGTCGTGGTTGGCCCTGCCGGCGCTGGTGGGGCCGCTGGTCGGGCCGTTGCTCGGTGGTTTGCTGGTGACGGTGCTGTCCTGGCACTGGATCTTTCTGATCAACCTGCCTATCTGCCTGCTCGGTTGCTGGCTGATCCTGCGGCATGTGCCGGACTATCCCGCACGGCCGGTGCCACCGTTGGATGTGCGTGGCCTGCTGCTCAGTGGTGGTGCTCTGGCCATGTTGGTGTTCGGCCTGGAGGCGCTGGGGCTGGGGCAGTTGCCGCAGGCCTGGGCCATGGTGCTTGTGGCCGGTGGAGCAGCCTGTGCATTGGGGTATCTGCTGCACGCGCGGCGACACCCCAGTCCGCTGGTGGACCTGTCGCTGCTGCGCCTGCGCAGCTTTGGCGTGGCCCAGGCGGGTGGCGGGCTGTTCCGTTTGGGCTCGGCAGCCCAACCGTTCCTGATCGTGCTGCTGCTGCAGAACTGCCTGGGCTTGAGCCCGTTGGCGGCGGGGGGGCTGGTGGTCAGTGGTGGCGCCGGCGCGCTGCTGATGAAGCTGCTGGCAGTGCCACTGGTACGGCGCTACGGCTATCGACGAGTGCTCAGTTGCAATGCCGTGCTCAGTGGTGTGGGGATTGCCCTGTGCGCCAGTTTTGATCGTGATACTGCTGTGTGGCTGATGGCTGCGGTGCTGTTCGCCGCAGGCCTGGTGCGTTCACTGCAGTTCTCGACGTTGGGGGCTGCCAGTTATCAGGACGTGCCCGGTGAGCGCTCAGCGGCGGCCAGTTCGTTGTCGGCGATGTCCGTGCAGCTGACCATGGCCATGTCGGTGAGCCTGGCAGGGGGGCTGTTGGGGATGCTGGCCGGGTTGGATGGGCGTAGCGAAACCTCGGTGGCAGATATCGCAGCGGTGATGTTGCTGTGCGCTGCCATGTGCGGAATTTCCGGTTTGGTGTTCCGGCGTTTGGCGGACTAGTCAGCATGCGAACACCACGTTCGTGCGCGATGCCGCGCTGCGGATATGCTCCTGCATCGCACGCTGCGCCCCGGCCTGGTTGCCACGGGCAAGCTGGCGCAGGATCTTGCGGTGCTCCTGCCAGGTCTCCATGGCGCGTTCCGGGCGAATGAACGGCAGCTTCTGGCTCTCCAGGAAAATGTCCTGGTTGGTGGTGATCACCTGCAGCATGGCGTGGTTGCCACTCGCTTCCAGCAGGCGACGGTGAAAGGCGAAGTCCAGTCGCGCTGCGGCCTCGAAATTGCCGGCGCGCAGCTCCTGGCGCATCGACTCGACATTGGCTTCGAGCGCATCGATGTCCGCTGCCGTCAGGTACAGCGCCGCCAAGCTGGCGGCAAACCCTTCGAGTGCATAGCGCAACTGGAACGTATCGATGGCGGATACCTGTTCGGCATAGGGCCAGGAGAAACCGGTAACGGGTGGCGGCGCCTGGACGAATACCCCCTTGCCCGGCTGTACGCTCACCAGCCCCAAGGCGCTCAAGGAGGACAGCGCCTCGCGCAGTGAGGCGCGGCTTACACCCAACTGCTCTGCCAGGTCACGTTGGGAGGGCAGGGCATCACCAGGCTGGTAGTCGCCGTCCTGGATCAGCCTGCGGATAGCCTGCAAAGCGATTTCCGGAACTGCACGGGGGAGTGTGTCGAGCATCTGTTCAGACCAGCTGGCAAGGGGTCTGCGCTTTTTAAAGGCTTTACCGGTTGCCTGGCAAGCCTCGCCCCACGCTGACGCAACGGGGCAGGTGGCTGCACGAAAGGGGGGCGAAGGCAGAGCGATTGGCGTTATCTGTTCAGACCAGTAAGACCGCGTGATGCCCACGGGCGAAAGCGTATTCCGGGGCTGCCGGGCAACACTGGCACGGCCTGTGCTTTTCGGGCTAGGCAACTTCTTCGCATGCACCCGAGGCATTTTCCATGAAAAACATCCGTACCCTGTTTCTGGCCACCCTGCTTTGCGGCGGCGTCATGAGCGTTTCCCATGCCCAGGCCGATGCGCTGGCCGACATCACTGCCCGGGGCGTGCTCAAGGTTGCCGTACCCCAGGACTTCCCTCCCTTCGGCTCGGTAGGGCCGGACCTCAAACCCCGCGGCCTGGACATAGACACCGCACAACTGCTGGCCGACAGGCTCGGCGTCAAGCTGGCGCTGACCCCGGTCAACAGCACCAACCGCATTCCGTTCCTCACGACCGGCAAGGTCGACCTGGTGATTTCCAGCCTGGGCAAGAACCCGGAGCGAGAAGCGGTGATCGATTTTTCCCGCCCCTACGCACCGTTCTACCTGGCAGTGTTCGGGCCGGCCGAGACGTCGGTCGACGATATCGGTGCCGTTGCCGGCAAGACCATCAGTGTCACGCGTGGCTCGATCGAGGACATGGCGTTATCCGCGGTCGCCCCACAGGGTACGATCATCAAGCGCTTCGAGGACAACAACTCGACCATTGCCGCCTACCTGTCGGGCCAGGTCGAACTGATCGCCAGCGGCAGTGTGGTGATGGCTGTCATTGCCGAGAAGAATCCGGGCAAGGTGCCGGTGATGAAGGTCAAGCTCAAGGACTCGCCCGTGTATGTGGGCTTGGCCAAGCAGGAGCCGGCCTTGCTCGAAAAAGTCAACGCCACCCTGGATGCGGCCAAGGCCGACGGCAGCCTCAACCGCAATGCCGAAAAATGGCTGAAGCAGCCATTGCCGGCCGACCTTTGAACGGCCCTGGAGTCGCTGACCCATGGCCTATCAATTTGACTTTTCCCCGGTGCTGGCTCAAGGCGGCCTGCTGCTCGAAGGGGCTGTGTTCACGCTTGAGCTGACGTTGATCGGCACACTGTTCGGCGTGGCCATCGGTGTGCTTGGCGCGGTGGTGCGCGCCTGGCGACTACGGCCGTTCGATGCCCTGTTCGGCCTTTACGTGGAGCTGATCCGCAACACGCCTTTCATCGTCCAGTTGTTCTTCATCTTCTTCGGCCTGCCCGCGCTTGGCGTTCGTTTGACGGAATGGCAGGCGGCGGTACTGGCGATGGTGATCAACCTTGGCGCCTATTCCACCGAGATCATTCGGGCGGGTATCCAGGCAATCCCCAGAGGGCAACTGGAGGCTGCTGCGGCGTTGGCCATGAGCCGTTTCGAGGCTTTTCGCCATGTGGTGCTGCAACCGGCACTGGCCAAGGTCTGGCCGGCCCTGTCGAGCCAGATCGTGATCGTCATGCTCGGGTCGGCGGTGTGCTCGCAGATCGCCACGGAGGAACTGTCGTTCGCTGCCAACTTCATCCAGTCGCGCAACTTCCGGGCTTTCGAGACATACCTGCTGACCACGGCCTTGTATCTGGTCATGGCCATCCTGGTTCGTCAGCTGCTGGCATGGTTCGGCCGGCGCGCTTTGACGGGGAGACGCTGAATGGATTTCACCTTGTGGGACATCGTGCGTAACCTGCTCGCAGGCTTGCAATGGACCTTGCTGCTGTCGCTGGTGGCATTCGTCTGCGGTGGTATTGCCGGGCTGTTGCTGCTGTTGGCGCGCATCTCCGCTAGCCGGTTGCTGCGTGGCGCGGCGAGGAGCTACATCGAGCTGTTCCAGGGGACGCCACTGCTGATGCAGCTGTTCATGGTGTTTTTCGGCATCGCCCTGTTCGGTATCGATGTGTCGGCCTGGATGGCGGCGGCCATCGCCTTGACGCTGTTCACCAGTGCCTTTCTCGCCGAGATCTGGCGGGGATGCGTCGAGTCCATACCACATGGCCAGTGGGAGGCCTCCGGCAGCCTGGCCATGAGCCGTCTGGAGCAGTTGCGCCACGTGATCCTGCCCCAGGCCCTGCGTATTGCCGTCGCACCGACAGTCGGGTTCTCGGTGCAGGTGGTCAAGGGCACGGCGGTGACCTCGATCATCGGTTTCACCGAGCTGACCAAGACCGGCGGCATGTTGGCCAACGCCACCTTTGAACCGTTCCTGATCTACGGTCTGGTGGCCGTGGGTTACTTCGTCCTTTGCTACCCGCTCTCGCTGAGCGCCCGTTACCTGGAGAGGAGGCTGCATGCCCCTGCTTAGAGTGTCCGCATTGCACAAGTACTATGGCGACAACCACGTGCTCAAGGGTGTCGACCTGGCGATCGAGGAAGGCGAGGTGGTTGCCATCATCGGCCGTAGCGGTTCCGGCAAGAGTACCTTCCTGCGAACCCTCAACGGTCTGGAGTCGATCAGCGACGGGGTGATCGAGGTGGATGGCGAATACCTGGATGCCAGCCGCGCCGACTTGCGCTCGCTGCGGCAGAAGGTCGGCATGGTGTTCCAGCAGTTCAACCTCTTCCCTCACCTGACCGTGGGCCAGAATGTCATGCTTGCGCCCCAGGTGGTGAAGAAGGCCGGCAAGGCCGAGGCCCGCCAGTTGGCCGAGCAGATGCTCGCCAGGGTTGGCCTGGGCGACAAGTTCGACGCCTACCCGGACCGCCTTTCCGGCGGCCAGCAGCAGCGGGTGGCGATTGCCAGGGCGCTTGCCATGTCGCCCAAGGTATTGCTGTGCGACGAGATCACCTCGGCGCTCGACCCCGAGCTGGTCAACGAGGTGCTCGGTGTGGTGCGCCAGCTGGCCAGTGAAGGCATGACCCTGATCATGGTCACCCATGAAATGCGTTTTGCCCGGGAAGTCGGTGACAAGCTGGTCTTCATGCATCAGGGCAAAGTCCACGAGACGGGCCATCCGCGCGAGGTTTTTGCGGCACCCCGAACAGCAGAGCTGGCGAACTTCATCGGTAGCGTGGCAGGAGGTTAAGGAGCATCGTGTTGCCCTGCGATGGCGCCAATGCCGATTCGGCGCGGCCTCTTACCCCGCGTGCCTCAGGATGTAGCGAATGAAGGCATCCAGTTTGGGTAGCGCGCTGCGCTGGCGCAGATAGACCAGATTGACCGGGCGGGTAGCGGGCAGGAAGTCGTCAAGCAACGTGACCAGACGCCCTTCGCGAAGGTCTTCGGCTACCAGGAACTCGGGTTGCAGCAGGATCCCGTTGCCTGCCAGGGCGGCCAGCCGCAGTGCCTGGCCATCGTTGCTCTTCAGCACCCAGTGTTCCGGCCAGGGGTATTCCTTGCCAGCGTCCAGCAAGGGCCAGGTGAAACGGTTGGTCCATGTGGAGTGCGCCAGTAACCTGTGCCCGGCCAGGTCTGCCGGAACGGCTGGGTGCCCGTGCCTGTCCAGGTAGCCGGGGGCGGCGCAGATTACCATGCGATAAGGGCGCAGCCCTTTCGCCACCAGATCGACATCGCCCAGGTTGCCAATGCGAAAAGCCGCATCGAAGCCCTCCGCCATCAGGTCGACGACACTGTTGCTGAGCACCAGGTCAATGCGCACGTCCGGGTGCTCGGCGAGGAAGCCGGCAACCAGCGGCGCAACCAAGGACGAGCCCAGGGTCATGGGGGCACTGACGCGCAGTAATCCGCTAGGGGCCTGTTGCAAGCTTTCGACGCGCTCATATGCCCGGCGAACCTGATCCAGGGCCTGCTTGGACTCTTCGTAGAACATGCGACCTGCTTCGGTGACGTGCATGCGCCGGGTACTGCGCTGGATCAGTTCGACCTGCATCGCATCTTCAAGCTGGCGGATATACCTGCTCACCATCACCACAGACAGTTCCAGATGCTCGGCCGCCTGGCTGAAACTGCCCTGTTCGGTGACGCTGACAAATACCTCCATGGCGCGCAGGCGGTCCATCTTTTAACTCCAGGTTAAAGATAATTGAACGGTGCTTTTATTTATTAACAAATTGTTTTTTCTTAACGTGATGAGTGTCAAGTCATCAATGAGGTACGCCCGTGGCGCCCTTGCACTCTCTGCTCGATCATTTCCCACAAATCAGCCTGCTTGACCGGCCAACACCTATCCAGCGGCTTGAAGGCCTTGAGCGTTCGCTGGGGCTGGTGAAGCGCGGCATCAAGCTGTTCGCCAAGCGTGACGATTACATGGCCCTGGGCGGCGGTGGCAACAAGCTGCGAAAGCTTGAGTTTCACCTTGGCGAGGCCCTTCGAGACAAGGTGGATGTGGTCGTGACAATGGGCGGGCTGCAATCCAATCATGCACGTTTGACTGCGGCAGCCTGTGCGAAGCTGGGCATGCGTTGCGAACTTGTGCTGGGGCGTGCCGTCCCCCGGGACGATGAAGAGTACGAGCACAACGGCAATATGCTTCTGGATGCGCTGTTCGGGGCCGTCGTGCATATCGTGCCTGAAGGCTTTACCACGGCGAGTTGGGCCGACACCCGTGCGCAGGAGCTGCAAATGCAGGGCTGCAAGGTCAGGGTTATTCCTACCGGCGGCTCGACAGCCGTGGGTTGCCTGGGCTACGCCAAGGCTGCGCTGGAAATTGCCCGACAAGAAGCCAGCATGGGCCTTGAGTTCACGCACATGGTCATGGCCAATGGCAGTTCCGGCACCCATGCGGGCATGGCCGCCGGGTTTGCTGCGATGGGGCGTGCGCCGGGCTTCATCAAGTCCTTCGCGGTACTGGCCGAAGCGCCTGAGTCGCACCGTCGCACGCTTGAGCTTACCCGGCAGACCTTGGAGCTGCTTGGCAGCGAGCAGGTTATCGAGCCGTCAATGATTGCCGTCGATGGTGCACATCGCGGCGCGGGCTATGGTGTGCCAACGAAGGCCATGCTGTCGGCGTTGCAACTCATGGCCCGTTCCGAGGGGCTGTTGCTTGATCCGGTCTACTCCGGAAAAGCGTTCGCCGGCCTGGTCGCCGACCTGGAAAGCGGCTTGTACGCACAGGGCGACAACATCTTGCTGCTGATGACCGGAGGGGCACCGGGGATCTTCGCCTATCGGTCGGCCCTGCAGGGCGCATAGATACAAGTGCGCAGGGTATTTATGCCTGCGCATGATGAATGTGGGGCTACCTTGAGTAGGCGCACCCGCGGCTGTCGTTTCAATTACCTGAGGTCGTGTGAAATGAGTAATCCGATTCAAGTGCCCAGGATCGCCGATCAAGGTACTGAAGATGTTGATGCCGTCGAGACGAACGAATGGCTGGATGCCCTGGAGGGCGTCGCTCGCACCGAGGGCAGTGGGAGGGTGGAATTCCTGCTGCAACGCCTGGCCGAGCATGCCGGCCACCTGGGGGCTCGAATCGCTGCCAACCCATACTCGCTTTACCAGAACACCATCGCCGTGGAACAGCAACCGGAGTACCCCGGTGATCTGGCGATGGAAGAGCGCATTACTTCGATCATCCGCTGGAACGCGCTGGCCATGGTGGCCAAGGCGAACATGGCTTATGGCGAGCTGGGCGGCCATATCGCCAGTTACGCCTCTGCCGCGGAAATCTTCGAAGTGGGCTTCAACCATTTCTTCCGCGCCGATACTGCACAAGGCAAAGGCGACCTGGTGTATTTCCAGCCGCACTCCGCGCCAGGTGTCTATGCGCGCGCTTTCCTGGAGGGCCGGCTGGAGCAACAGCAACTCGAGCGTTATCGGCAAGAGGTGGATGGCGGCGGGCTGTGCTCCTATCCCCATCCGTGGCTCATGCCAGACTTCTGGCAGTTTCCGACAGGCTCCATGGGCATCGGCCCGATCAGCTCGATCTATCAGGCCCGCTTCCTGCGTTACCTGCAACACCGTGGCATTGCCTCGACCGAAGGCCGCCATGTCTGGGGGGTGTTCGGCGATGGCGAGATGGATGAGCCGGAGTCGGTCGCAGCACTGTCGCTTGCCGCTCGGGAGAAGCTGGACAATGTCACCTTCGTGATCAACTGCAACCTGCAGCGGCTTGACGGGCCTGTGCGCGGTAACGGGCAAATCATCCAGGAGCTGG
The DNA here is from genome assembly GCF_015680405.1 of Pseudomonas pudica. Taxonomy (GTDB): domain Bacteria; phylum Pseudomonadota; class Gammaproteobacteria; order Pseudomonadales; family Pseudomonadaceae; genus Aquipseudomonas; species Aquipseudomonas pudica. The sequence continues at coordinate 333,539 of NZ_JADLJS010000001.1, read as the reverse complement.
AGTCGCTGTTCAAGGGTGCTGGCTGGAACGTTATCAAAGTGGTCTGGGGCTCGGGCTGGGATGCCCTGTTCGCCCGGGACCACCACCACGTTCTGCTGCGCCGCCTGGCCAGCACCGTCGATGGCCAGTACCAGGCCCTGGGTGCCAATGATGCAGCCTACAACCTTGCGCATTTCTTCGACCTCGACCCGGAGCTGCACGCGCTGGTCGCTCACATGAGCCCGGCCGAAATCGATGGCCTGCGTCGCGGCGGCCACGATTTTCGCAAGTTGCACGCTGCATTCGACGCAGCGAAGCGCCACAAGGGGCACCCGACGGTCATCCTGGCGAAGACCAAGAAAGGCTTCGGTATGGGCCAGGCCGGGGAATCGCGCAACACCGCGCACCAACAGAAGAAACTGGACGTCGAGGCCCTCAAGGCGTTTCGGGACCGTTTTGCGCTGCCACTGGATGACCAGGCGGTGGAGGAGATGCGCTTTTATCGACCGCACGATGACAGCCCCGAACTGCGCTACTTGCATGCCCGCCGGCAGTCGCTGGGTGGCTACCTGCCTCGACGCAGCAGCCTGGCCCCCAGCATCGCCGTACCACCACTTGCTGACTATGCCCGGTTCGCCCTGGCCCCCGACGATCGGGAAATCTCCACCACGATGGCTGTGGTACGGCTCTTCACCAACCTGCTCAAGGATAAGCAACTCGGCCCACGCATAGTGCCCATCGTGGCCGACGAGGCGCGTACCTTTGGCATGGCCAATCTGTTCCGCCAGGTTGGCATCTATTCACCCGTTGGCCAGCTCTACGAACCGGAAGACGCCGGTGCATTGCTGTACTACAAGGAATCCACCGACGGCCAGTTGCTGGAGGAGGGCATTACCGAAGCCGGTGCTGTCTCTTCGTGGGTCGCCGCAGCGACCTCCTACAGCGTCAACGGCGAGCCGATGCTGCCGTTCTATATCTACTATTCGATGTTCGGTTTCCAGCGCATCGGCGACCTGATCTGGGCGGCTGCCGACCAGCGCGCCCGTGGTTTCCTGATCGGCGCCACCGCTGGCCGCACCACCCTGGCAGGCGAGGGCCTGCAACATCAGGACGGTACCAGCCAGCTCATCGCCTCGACGGTGCCTAACTGCCGCGCCTACGACCCGGCGTTCGCCAGCGAAGCGGCCGTGATCATCGACCATGGCAGCCGACGCATGCTCGAGCAGCAGTGCGATGAGTTCTACTACCTGACGGTGACCAACGAGAACTACACCCAGGCCCCGCTGCAGGACAGCGAACACGACGATGTGATCCGCGGCATGCGCCTGTACGGCATGCGCGGAACGGCGGAGCCTGCGGTACGCCTGCTGGGTTCCGGCGCCATCATGCGGGAGGTGATCGCCGCCGCCGAGCTGCTGCTGCAGGATTGGGGTATCAGCAGCCAGATCTGGAGTGTCACCAGTTTCTCGGAGCTGGCACGCGATGCTCGCGAGGTAGAGCGCCAGCGCCTTTTCGGCAGCCAGTCCGAAGGGCAGAGCCACTTGCAGCGCTGCCTGCCCGGGCCTGTGCCGGTGGTAGCGGCCAGCGACTACGTGCGTGCTTATGCCCAGTTGATCGCTGCCCATGTCAGCGCGCCGTTCACCGCCCTGGGTACCGATGGCTTTGGCCGGAGTGACACGCGCTCGGCACTGCGTCGCTTCTTCGAGGTTGATCGTCAGCACATTGCCCTGGCGGCATTGGCAGGCATCGATCCTGGCAAGCACGCCGCAGCGCGGCTGCGTTATGGCATCGACGCACCCGCCGAGGCACCCTGGAACCGCTGAGTATCTGCAAGCCGGCCAGCGTGCTTGGCCGGCAACCCGCGGGGCCAGCGGGTTGCCTCAGCATTTGGCGTGCTAAAGATTCCATGGAGTCTCCCACAGGATTTGCGCAGCCCTTGAACCTTGCGCGTAACTTGTGGGAGCCCGATTCACCCGCGAACACCGGCAAAGCCGGTGCCATCCGCCGCCTCAGGTTCTATCCGTCGTTACGGTTAAAGCCACGCCTTGATCTGCCTCGACACAGCGTCAGTGGAGATCCCGTATCGGTCATGCAAAGTCGGCAGTGCACCCGCATCGAGAAACGCATCCGGTAGCGCGATCTGGCGGAAGGTGGGTGTGACCCCATTGCGCAGCAGTACGCCCGCCACTGCTTCCCCCAGGCCCCCTATGATCGAATGGTTTTCCGCCGTGACCACCAGGCGGCCAGGCTTGCGTGCCTCGGCGAGGATGGTCTGTTCATCGAGCGGTTTGATGGTAGGCACGTGCAGCACCGACACATCCACGCCGTCCTTTTGCAACTGCTCCGCAGCCTCCAGGGCGCGCATGGTCATGAGGCCACTGGCAATCAACAGCACGTCTCGGCCACCGCGCAGCACCTGTGCCTTGCCCAGCTGGAACTGGTAGTCGTAGCGATCGAGCACCAAGGGTACGTTGCCGCGCAGCAGCCGCATGTAGACCGGACCCTGATGGGCAGCGATCGCTGGCACAGCCTGTTCGATCTCCAGCGCATCGCAGGGGTCGACGATCATCAGGTTGGGCATCGCCCGGAAGATGGCCAGGTCATCCGTGGCCTGGTGGCTAGGGCCATAACCGGTGGTCAGGCCAGGCAGCCCACAGACGATCTTGACGTTGAGGTTCTCTTCTGCGATTGCCATGCAGATGAAGTCATAAGCCCGACGGGAAGCGAACACCGCATAAGTGGTGGCAAAGGGGGTCATGCCTTCCCGTGCCATGCCGGCGGCGGCGCTCATCAGCAATTGTTCGGCCATGCCCATTTGATAGAAGCGCTCGGGGTGGGCTTTGGCGAAGATGTGCAAGTCGGTGTACTTGGACAGGTCGGCACTCAGTCCAACTATATCCTGACGTTGCTCGGCCAGGCTTGCCAAGGCATGGCCGAACGGGGCAGGGCGGGTCGGCTGACCGTCGGCGGCAATCGAGGCGATCATGGCCGAGGTGGTCAGGCGCTTCTTGGGTGAGTTCACAGTGCTCATGCTTGGCTCCCGGCGTCCAGCGCTTTGAGGGCGAGGTCCCATTCGTTTTCATCGACGCGAATGAAGTGCGTCTTGTCGCGGTTTTCCAGGAAAGGCACGCCTTTGCCCATGCGGGTATCGCAGATGATGACGCGCGGTTGTGCCCCGGTGTGGGCGCGGGCCTGGTCGAAGGCGCCGACCAGCGCATCCAGGTCATTGCCGTCCACTCGCTGGACGAACCAGCCAAAGCTTTGCCAGCGGTCGACGATTGGCTCGAAGGCCAGTACCTCACTGGAATGACCATCCGCCTGCTGGTTGTTCACATCGATGATGGCGATCAGGTTGTCCAGCCGCCAATGGCTGGCCGACATGGCTGCCTCCCAGGTCGAGCCCTCGTTGAGCTCGCCATCGGACAGCAGGTTGTACACCCAGCTGTCCGACCCCTTGCGTTTGAGCCCGAGACAAGCGCCGACGGCGATGCCCAAGCCGTGGCCGAGCGAGCCACCGGTGATCTCCATGCCTGGGGTGTAGGCAGCCATACCGGACATGGGCAAGCGGCTGTCGTCGCTACCGTAGGTTTCAAGCTCCTCCTCGGGGATTACGCCGGCCTCGATCAGTGCGGCGTAGAGGGCGATCGCGTAGTGCCCGATGGACAGGTAGAAGCGGTCGCGTTGCTCCCATTCGGGGTTGCCGGGGTCGATGCGCAGCGCATGGAAATACGCTACTGCCAGCAAGTCGGCGGCGCCCAGAGCCTGGCCGACATAGCCCTGGCCCTGGACTTGCCCCATGCGCAATGCGTGGTGGCGGATATTTCGGGCGCGCACAGCCAGCGGCAGCGCCTCAGTGTAGGTAGGCACAGCAGTCATTGAGGTGACTCCTTTATCGAATCAACGATTGACCAGATGGGCCGGTACTCGCGACACCAGGAAGGCGCCAAACATGAGTACGGCCGTGATGAGATACATGCCGATGGCATTGCTGCCCAAGGTGGTAGTGACCCAGCCGATCAGGTACGGCGAGCAGAAACCGGCGAGGTTGGCAAAACTGTTCACCGCCGCGATGCCTGCTGCCGCCGAGACACCTCCCAGCAACGTGGTGGGCAGCATCCAGAACAGCGAGGAGGCGGACAGCACCCCTGCCGCAGCCAGGCACAGACTGAGGATCGACAGCATCAGGCTGCTGCCCAGTGCTGCGGCGAGGCTCAGGCCAAGTGCGCCGATCAGCATGGGGATCGCCAGGTGCCAGCGGCGTTCACGGTGACGGTCGCCACTGCGCCCGGCCAACAGCATCGCGACAATGGCACACAGGTACGGCAGGCTGGTCAGCAGGCCGATGTGCAAAGGTTCGTTGACGCCGGCATTGCGTACCAGCGTAGGTAGCCAGAACGTGATTGCGTACTGGCCCATCACCACGCAGAAGTAGATACCCGCCAGCAACCAGAGCCGACGGTCGCGGATGAATTCGGCCACCGAGCCGTGGTTCACCTTGTGTTGCTCGTCTTCAGCCAGTTCCTTGCGCACCAGGGCTTTTTCTTCGTCGCTCAACCAATGGGCCTGATCGACGCCATCCTTCAGGTAGCTCAGCACCAGGATGCCCACCAGCACGGTGGGGATGGCTTCGAGCAGGAACATCCACTGCCAGCCCGCCCAGCCGTGCACGCCGGCAAAGCGCTCCATGATCCAGCCCGACAAGGGGCCACCGATCATGCCCGAGAGCGGAATCGCGATGAACCACAGCGCGGTCATCTTCGCCCGGCGGTAAGACGGGAACCAATAGGTCAGGTACAGCAGAAGCCCCGGTGCCAGGCCTGCTTCGGCGATCCCCAGCAAAAAGCGCAGGGTATAGAATTGCCAGGCTGTCTCTACCAGGGCGAACATCGCCGAGATGATGCCCCAGGTGATCATGATGCGAGCGATCCAGCGTCGAGCGCCCACTTTGTGCAGAATGATGTTGCTGGGCACCTCGCAGAGAAAGTAGCCAATGAAGAACATGCCAGCGCCCAGTCCGTAGACCGCTTCGGAAAGGGCAAGGTCGTCCATCATCTGCAGCTTCGCAAAGCCGACATTGACCCTGTCCAGATAGGCGCACAGGTAGCAGAGCATGAGAAAAGGCATCAGTCGCCAGGCCGTTTTACGGTAGGCGCTGCTGCGTGCGGCGGATGCCGCATCGAGCGCTATTGTGGTCATTCGTTCTGATCTCTTGTTGTTATCGAACGCGTGACCTGCGCCGGGTCAGGTGCAGGTCACGATGCACCGGATGCTCAGTGGATCAGCATCCCGCCGTTGACATCCAGGGTAATGCCCGTCAGGTAGCTGGACAGGTCACTGGCCAGGAACAATGCCGCATTGGCGACATCGCGCGCCTCACCCAGGCGGCCCAGCGGGATGCCTTCGATGATGGCGTGACGGCGCTCATCCTGCATGAGGCCACCGGTGATGTCAGTGTGAATCAGGCCTGGCGTGATCGAGTTGACGCGAATATTGTCCGGTCCCAGTTCACGGGCCATCGCCTTGCCCAGACCGAGCACGCCAGCCTTCGCTGCGCTGTAGTGGGGGCCACCGAAGATGCCGCCACCACGTTGGGCAGACACCGACGACATGCAGATGATGCTGCCGGCGCGTTGCGCACGCATGGCTGGGATCACCGCCTGGGACATCAACAATGTGCCACGCAGGTTCACGTTGAGAATCCGGTCATAGTCAGCCCCGGTGATTTCCAGGGTTTTCACCGGTTGAGTGATACCGGCGTTGTTTACCAGCACGTCGATCCGACCGAATTGCGCGAGTACCTGGGCGATGGCATCACGTACCTGTGCTTCATCGGCAACGTTGGCAGCCAGGCCAAGGTGGCCTTCGCCAAGTGAAGCGGCAGCTTCGGCTGCGGCAGTAGCGTCCAGGTCGAGGATGGCGACTCTGGCGCCTTGGTCGGCAAACGCCTGGGCTGTTGCCCGGCCGATACCTCGGGCAGAGGCCGCGCCGGTGATCACGGCAAATTTTCCTGTTAACAGCATCGAGGTTGCTCCAGATGATTATTGTTGTGAGCGACGGTTCCGGCAGAACCGATAGGCACAGCTTCGTCCCGGACAGCACCCCGAGCAACGCTGCCTCTTTCACCCGGTGCTGAAAAAAATTCAGCCCTCGACTTGTGCCTGGGGCTTACAGGAAGGTAAAAGCCTTGGTACCGCTGTGAATCCTTCAGGAATGGTCATGAGCCTGGACAACCTTCGAAAACTTCCTCAGATCCCTTCCCTGAAAGCAATTCAGGCCTTCGAGCAAGTTGCTCGTTTCGCCAACGTCGCACGTGCCGCAGAGCAGTTGAACCTCACGCCCTCTGCGGTGAGCCACCAGATTGCCAATCTGGAAGCCTTGATCGGTCGCCCATTGTTCATTCGCGAGGCACGCGGTGTTGCGCTGACCCCGGCAGGCGAGCAGTACCTGCGCGAGGTGTCAGGCATATTGCAGAGCCTGGCTACTGCCACCGAGCGCGCTGGCAACTCGGTGGGCTTCGATTGCCTGCGGCTTCATTCCGCGCCTAGCTTCGGCCTGCTCTGGTTGCTACCGCGCCTGGACCATTTTCGTAACAGTCACCCGCAAATCCAGATCAACCTGTCGTGCTCCTACGAGTCGCTGCACTTCGGCCGTCATCAGATCGACCTGGATATTCGTCATGGCTACCCCAACTGGCCCAGCCTGGAAGTGCGCACCATCCGACATGAACGTGCAACTGTGCTGGCCTCGCCACAGCTTCTCGAGCGTACGTCTATCGAGCAGCCCAGCGATCTGCTGGGGCAGAACCTGATCCTGTCGGAAGCCGCGTTGGTGCAATGGCCCCAATGGTTCGCCCAGCAAGGTGTGGCGTTGCCTCAGTCCCCCTACGCACTGAGCTTCGATCGCTCCTACATGAGCCTGGAGGCCGCCAGCCATGGGTATGGGCTGGCCTTGGAGAGTTCCCTGCTGGCGCAGGACTATATCGCCCGCGGCGAGTTGGTACCGGTATTTGCAGAAGACCTGGCGACGCCCGTCAGTGCCCACCACCTGGTCTTTCCTCGAGGCCATGCTGAAACCCGCAGGGTTCGACAATTCCTTGAATGGGTGCAGGGCCAGCTAGGTCATGATTTCAATTACTGAGAGCAGTCCGCACGACAGACTGTTGGGGGCAACAAGGGGCTGATCGCTATCGCATCGATGCCATGGTGGGATACAGGCATAGTGAAGCATGATTGAGTGGTGTTGCATAAAAGGTCTAAAGTCGTTCGAAATATGACTTGGACGGTCTTGGTGGGTGGCGCATAGGATTGCAGCCACTGGAGTTCACAACCGACTCCCTCATCAGGAAAATGCACATGAACCTCAAATCCCTTATCGCCAACCCGCTGGGCTTCGGTACCGCCCCACTGGGCAACATGTTCCGCAACGTGCCTGAAGACGAAGTACAGGCTACCGTCGATGCAGCCTGGAACAACGGTGTGCGCTACTTCGACAGCGCGCCTTTCTACGGTGCCGGCCTCTCCGAAAGCCGCCTGGGCAATGCCCTGGTCGGTCGCCCACGTGACGAGTACGTGCTCAGCACCAAGGTTGGTCGCATCATCCTCGACGAACTGGAAGACCCGGCGGCCCGTGAACTGGGCGAAAAAAGCGGCCTGTTCGAGCACGGCAACCGCAACCGCATCGTCAACGACTACAGCGCCGACGCCACCCTGCGCTCGATCGAAGACAGCCTGCGCCGCCTGAAGACCGACCGCCTGGACATCGTCTGGATCCACGACATCGCCCAGGACTTCTACGGTGACGAATGGCTGAGCCAGTTCGAAGTCGCCCGTACTGGTGCCTTCCGCGTACTGACCCGTCTGCGTGAAGAAGGTGTGATCAAGGCCTGGGGCCTGGGTGTGAACCGCGTCGAGCCGATCGAGCTGACCCTCGACCTGGAAGAAGCCCGTCCGGACGGCTTCCTGCTGGCCGGCCGATACTCGCTGCTGGACCACGACCGCGCACTGCAACGCGTCATGCCGCAAGCGGTGGAGCAGGGTGTCGGCATTGTCGTGGGTGGCCCGTACAGCTCGGGTGTTACTGCCGGCGGCGAGCACTTCGAGTACCAGAAAGCCACCCAGCCGGTGCTGGCCAAGCTCGAGCGCATCCGTGCCGTGGCCCGTGCCCATGGCGTGGATGTGAAGGCGGCGGCCCTGCAGTTCGCCCTGGCTCACCCGGCCGTGGCCTCGGTGATCCCGGGCTCCACCCGCCCGGCGCACGCCAACGAAGACCTCGCTGCCCTGAGCAAGGTGATTCCGATGGCCTTCTGGAACGACCTGCGCCAGCAAGGGCTGATCAACGCCCAGGCTCCGGTACCTGCTGTTTGAACCGATCTTGCAGGGCCGCATTGCGGCCCTGTCTACCCCGAATCTATGGGGCCACGCCCCGAGGAGAATCACCATGGCAACTGCACAAGCTTCCATCACCCTGGCAACCGATGCCAACCGCGTTTGGCAACTGATCGGCGGTTTCGACGCGCTGCCTGACTGGCTGCCGTTCATTCCCGAAAGCACCCTGAGCGAAGGCGGCCGCGTTCGAACCCTGAAGAGCGCGGCAGGCGACACCATCATCGAGCGCCTGCTGGACTTCAACGAAGCCGGCCGCAGCTACAGCTACACCATCCTCACGGGCCCGGCGCCGGTGCGTGACTACCAGTCGACCCTGCGCGTGGTGGCTGAAGGTAGCGGGTCTCGTGTGGAATGGTCCGGGTCGTTCGTGCCGGTGGGTATCAGCGATGCTGAGGCAACTGCGTTGTTCGCTGGCATCTATGAAGACGGCCTGGCGGCGCTGAAGAAAGGGCTGGAAGGCTAAGCGGTTTTCTGGAAGGGCTTGCCCGGCGACAGTGTCAGGATCCGAATCCCGAGACGTCGCTGGGCGCTCGCTGTCCAGTCAGCAGAAAGCTATATGGCATCAGACCTCATCGGTAATAAGTGATAGGGAAAGGTCCTACAACTCCATCGGAGGTTTCGCTGCCCGGTCCGGGTTGTACATCTTCAGGGTATCGCTACCATCAGGGCTCGGCGCTTTCAGGGAGATTCCAGTGACTATTTCCGGGCCCTTGGGGTCACTCAATAGCTATCTGTGCTCGGCCTTGTTGATTCTGTTGTGTCTATTGGGTGTATTCCCGCTGGATGTAATCCTGCCATCATTCCCGGCGCTCGCAGACGAGTTTCACGTCGAGTCACAGCAGATAGCCTACTCGGTGAGCTTCTTTGCGTTTGGTGTTGCCTTGGCGCAACTGGTGATCGGGCCATTGTCGGATGGTATGGGGCGCAAGCGGTTGTTGCTCGCTGGGCTGGGTGTGTCCATTGCAGGGGCGGTGGGTTGTGTATTTTCAACCCGCTATGAGACGTTCTTGGCGTTCCGTTTGCTGCAGGCCGTGGGGTGCGGGAGTTTCGTGCTGGGCCAGGCGCTTGTGCAGGATCTGTACAGTGGTAAACAGCGCAATGCCATGCGGATCCTGCTGACCAGCGCAAGTGGGCTGTTCATTTCGTTGTCACCGGTCGCAGGCGCTTTTCTCCAACAATCCTTTGGCTGGAAAGGCAGCTTTACGGTATTCGCTTTCATAGCCGTGATCGTTTCATGCCTGTCATATGCATTGCTGCAGGACACGCCTGCATCGCGAGGCCGTAGTTCGGGCATGCGCAGCTATTGGGTCATGCTGCGTGATACGACCTATCTTGCGCACTCCCTGCTATCCAGCCTCGCGTTTGCCTGCCATTTTTCCTTCATCGTTGTCGCGCCATTGGCGTTGATGGACAGCCTTGGGCTGACGCCCTATCAATTCTCGGTGGTATTTATTGCCTATGGGCTTGCGTATATCGCTGGCGGAGCAACCGCGACCTACTTGAACAATCGCGTAACCCCGCAGTTTCAGATCAAGACGGGATTCCTGCTCATTGCTGTCGGGGGCATCACACTGGTGATCTGGGAACAGGTAGCGGGATTGACGGTGGCGGGGCTGCTGCTGCCGATGATCATCTGCACGACCGGGACAACGCTGGTGCGTCCGGCTGCAACGACCCAGGCCTTGGCGCGTTACCCGCAGCAGGCCGGTGCGGCTGCGTCGCTCAATACGACATTGTTGTTCGCAGGTGGTGGTCTGGCTGGCAGTCTGGTTGCTGGCGTCGAAAGCGCGTTGCCGATGAGCCTGGGGCTGCTGTTCCTGGGTGCCAGCTTGTGCGGATGGCTACTGCTTGCATGCCTGACGGAAACGCTGACCAGCACTCGAACTTGATAGCAAACGAGCCATCCTCGTTGAAAGCGATTACGGCGTAGCTGAGGTGTTGATCAGGCCCAGATACCGAACAGCACCAACACCGCCACGCCAAGCCCGACCGCAACTGAACAGCCGCCCAACGACAGCGCCGCCCGACCTTGCTGGTACCAGCCGTCCTGGCCCAGTTGCCGTGCCGGTGCCAACAGGCTGCGCCAGTGCAGTTCCGTGTCATGGAACGCCTGCAGATTCGCCATGTCCGCATCCAGCCAACGGCGAAAATCAATCCGCTCGCAGGCCGTTACCTGTGGGCTCTGCAAGCGCACGTACCATTGCCCGGCAACACTCGCCAGCACATCCCGGCGCGAGCGGCCGGCCTGCAGTGCCTGGTCCATGTGCCGCTCGATACTCGCCAATGGCAGGTCGAGGCGGGCGGCGATGCTGGCGAAGTCCAGTTGGTCGAGGCGGTTGAGCAGGAATACTTGTTGCACACGCCGTGGCAGGCGTTTCAGGGCGTGCAGCAGGGCGTCGTCGGCATGATGTTCGGCAGCAGGGGTTGGGTGCTCAAGGGGCAGCAGCAGACGGCTCATGGACAGCTCCTTGCTCTATGGAGGGGGAGGGATGGGGGCATCTTCCGTGATGCGTGATCAGCGTAGGTGAAACGAGATTGATTCTCAAGTGCTGATTCCGCAAAGTTTTGTAATGAGCGTTCACGCCCTGAAACCCTTTTGCTATCATGCGCGCCATCACGATCTTCATTAGCCTGAAGAGCCAAAAAAAAGACCCAGCAAAAAGCCGGGTCAAAAACCGTGATTAGCCTGATGAGGAGATAATCTGAGAGCGACCTAAGCTCCAGGTTATCCAGCAGATCTTGCGATCAGCTGAGTGCAATAATAATCGTTATCATTTGCCAGTCAAATGAATTTTCGCTAATCCGGTAAAAAAGTTTTACCGATGCGCTTCCTTGTCCCGGCAATCGGGGCCTTTGCCGTTACCCGGCCATCACGTTCTCTCCCTTCTTTTCGTGTCTACAAACCCGGTTTCCCGGTGCGTTTGTGCTCCAGCAGTGCGCGGGCCATGTCCATCATGTGCATCAGGGCGAAGGTCAGCTCGCGCTGGCTGCCCTGCTGGTGGGTGGCGGTTTCCTGTGCGGTGGCGGCGGCGCAGCGCAGCAGAGCGATGGCGTGCTCCTGGGCCTGGTCGGTGGTTACGCCCTCGTGCAGGGTCCAGATCTTGTTGTCCAGAGTGGGACGCGGCGGGTTGGGGTTGAGGTAGTAGTCGAGAGCGCGGCGGGCGGCTTCGCTGTCGAGATCTGTTTCGTCGTTTTTCGGATGTTTCATCGCGATACCTTCTGATTTCCCTTCAAACACGCGGGAATCACAGGATAGGTCAGTCTGTACTAACTATCTAAAAATAAATAATTCAGATTGTGTATTGCTGCGAGTAATACAGTCCGTATTGTTGCCGCTCATGGAAAACTGGAACGCATTTCTCAAGCGCTACAAGCGCGAACACAATCTCAGCCAACTGAAGCTGGCCGAACGCCTGGGCATGACTCAGGGGGGCGTGGGGCATTGGCTGCGTGGCACGCGGCGGCCGACGCTGGAAACCATCAACGAAAAGCTCGAAAAACTTGGGCTGGTGTTTCTGGAAGCCCAAGTGATGGTGGTGGAGCGCGATATCGTGCGCGAATCGCCTGGTCACTATGCGGCTGAACAGCCGGTTTCGGCCGAAGCGCTGCTGTATGCGAGCTTTCGCTTCCCGGTGCTGAGTTGGGCTGACTTGCAGGGGCCTTTGCCAGAGGCAAGCAAGGCCCACGAACAGACGGACTATATGCCCGCAGGCAATGCATTCTGGTTGGTGGTGGAAAACGACTCGATGAATGCCGCCAGCGGCAAGAGCGTGCCTGAGGGCATGCGTGTGCTGGTGGATACCGGCCTGCCCGCAGAACCAGGGAGGTTGGTAATCGCGCGGCAGCCCGGGCGGCCGGCAGTATTGCGGCAGTTGGTCGAGGAGGGCGGAGACAAGATGCTCAAGCCGCTGAATACGCGCTATCCGACAGTCCTGTGTGAAGAAGGCTGCGAGTTTCTGGGCGTGGTCGTGCGGGGGCACGAGGTTTTCTAGCTTGCCGGGGGCTGCTGTGCAGCCCTGTCGCGACACAAGGCCGCTCCTACAGCGGTCGCGTCGGGTTTGATCGTGACGCACGCCTTTGCAGGAGGCTCATGGCAGCGATGAATATGGATAAATGGATCGCCCTGGTCCGTAACCGGATGGAAGAGCTAGGGCTCACTCAAGAACAGCTGGCCGAGCGCGTTGGCGTGTCTCAAGGCAGCGTGGGGCATTGGGTGAACAAGCGGCGTCAGCCGAAGATCGAGTCGATGAATCGCACGCTCGTCGAGATTGGCATGCCCCATTACAGCGTCAGCTTGCAGCTGCGTATTCAGGGGCAGGACGGGGAGCCGAGCGTTTACGAGGTCGATGACTCCGATGATGACCTGGACCTCATGCAATACATCGTGTGCTTCCGCTACCCGGTGCTGGGCTGGGATGAGCTAGGTATCGCAGAGGGGGCGGAGCCAGGTGTGTTCGAGCAGACGGACTACCTGGCCCAGGGCAAGGCGTTCTGGCTGACCGTCGAGAATGATGCGATGAGTGACGCCAGTGGCCGCAGTGTGCCGCAGGGCATGCGGATGTTGGTGGACCCTGGGGTAGATGTCGAGCCAGGGCGTCTGGTTATCGCTCGTCAGCCAGGCAAACCGGCGATTTTCCGTGAGTTGGCGGAGGAAGGTGGGCAACGGTACCTGAAGGCACTCAACAGCAACTACCCGACGCTGTTGTGTGAGGAAGGCTGCGAGTTTCTGGGTGTGGTCGTGCGAGTGCATGGCTCCTTCTAGATTGCCGGGGCTGCTGCACAGCCCTTTCGCGACACAAGGCCGCTCCCACAAGTACCGCACCAACCTCAGGGCATGCACCGTACCTGTAGGAGCGGCCTTGTGTCGCGAAAGGGCCGCAAAGCGGCCCCCAGGACGCTTACTCTGCCAAATCGACCAGTACCGTCCCTTCGCTGACCATATCCCCTTCCTGGCAGAACAACGCCTTTACCGTGCCGCCATGCGGCGCGCGAATGCTGTGCTCCATCTTCATGGCCTCCAGCACTACCAGCGCCGTACCTGCTTCCACCACCTGCCCAGGCTCCACCAGCACCCGCACGATGCTGCCGTTCATGGGCGCGCCCAGGCCGCCTTGATGGCTATGGCTGGCCTCGGCCTCGGCAATCGGGTCGAAGGCTTCGATGGCATGCATCTCGCCGTCCCAGTGCAAGTACAGCGTGCCACCGCGGCGGATCGCCAGATGCTGGCGACGCACGCCCGCCTGGTCATGTACCAACTGCTCGCCCACCAGCTGCCAGGTAGACGCAGCGCTGCGCTCCAGGGCAACCGCCTGGTCCTGCCCGCCACTCACCAGATGCAGGCTGCTGCGCGCCGGCAGGCCAAGGCGCAGGCCGTTGCGCTCGGCCCATGGCGAACTGCGGTCGTCGTCCCGCTGATGTGCGGCCTGACCCTGCAGCCAGGCCTCGGCCGCTGCTTCCCAGAAGCCTGCCGGCAGCGCTTGTGGCGCGGGCAGCAAAACCTCCTGATGACGCGGAATGAAGCCAGTATCCAGCTCCGCTGCAGCAAACGCCGGGTGGGCGAGAATGCGCCGCAGGAAGGCGATGTTGGTCTTCAACCCGCCAATGGCAAACTCGTCGAGCATGGCCAGCAAGCGCAGGCGCGCCTGCTCGCGGTCTTCGCCCCAGGCGATCAGCTTGCCCAGCATCGGGTCGTAGAACGGCGACACCACATCACCTTCGCTGACCCCGCTGTCCACCCTTCGGCCTTCGCCGACTGCCGACTCGCGGTACAGCGCCAGCTTGCCGGTCGCGGGCAGGAATTCGTTGGCCGGGTCTTCGGCATACAGGCGCACTTCGATGGCATGGCCGATCAGCGGCACCTGTTCCTGGGTGATCGGCAGGGCCTCGCCGCAGGCCACGCGAATCTGCCAGGCCACCAGGTCGAGCCCGGTAATGGCCTCGGTGACCGGGTGCTCCACCTGCAGGCGGGTGTTCATTTCCATGAAGAAGAACTCGCCACGGGCATCGAGCAGGAATTCCACGGTGCCTGCGCCCACGTAGCCGATGGCCTGGGCCGCGCGTACCGCCGCTTCACCCATGGCCCGGCGCAATTCGGGTGAAAGGCCTGGCGCAGGGGCTTCTTCCACCACCTTCTGGTGGCGGCGCTGGATCGAACAGTCACGCTCGTTGAGGTACAGGCAGTTGCCGTGCTGGTCGGCGAATACCTGGATTTCCACGTGGCGAGGCTTGAGCACGTACTTTTCCACCAGCATGCGTGCATCGCCGAACGACGACTGTGCCTCGCGCTGGGCCGAGGCCAGGGCGTCGGCCAACTGGCTTTCCTCCTCGACCACTTTCATGCCCTTGCCTCCGCCGCCGGCGCTGGCCTTGAGCAGCACCGGGTAGCCGATGCGTTCGGCGGCGGCGCGGAAGGTGTCAAGGTCCTGGGCTTCGCCGTGGTAGCCCGGCACCAGCGGCACGCCAGCAGCTTCCATCAGTGCCTTGGCCGCCGACTTGCTGCCCATGGCGTCGATGGCACTGGCCGGAGGGCCGAGGAAGATCAGCCCGGCCTCTTCGATGGCGCGGGCAAAGCCTGCGTTCTCGGACAGGAAGCCATAGCCCGGGTGGATGGCCTGGGCGCCGCTGGCCTTGGCGGCAGCCAGCAGCTTGTCGACCAGCAGGTAGCTTTCGGCAGCCTTGGTGCCGCCGAGGTCGACGCGGATATCGGCTTCGCGGCTGTGCCGGGCATCACGGTCGGTGGCGCTGTGCACGGCCACGGTGGTCAGGCCCATGGCCTTGGCGGTGCGCATCACCCGGCAGGCGATTTCGCCGCGGTTGGCGACCAGCAGGGTGGTCAAAGCGGGGCGGCTCATGGGCGCGGTTCCTTCTTGTCGTCGGTTTGCCAGGCGGGGCGGCGTTTTTCCAGGAAGGCGCGCAGGCCCTCCTGGCCTTCGGCGCTGACGCGGATGCGGGCGATGGTGTTTTCGCAGTAGCGGCGCAGGGCCGGGCTGAGTTCACCGTCGTCCACTTCACGCAGCAGGTCCTTGGTGGCGCGTAGCGCTTGGGGGCTGTTCTGCAGCAGGTTGCTCACCCAGGCTTCGACCTGGGCGTCCAGCTCGCTGGCTGGGTAGACCTCGGCCAGCAGGCCCAGCTCGCGGGCCCGCACACCGCTGAAACGCTCGGCGGTGAGGGCATAGCGGCGCGCGGCACGCTCGCCGATGGCCTTGACCACGAACGGGCTGATCACTGCCGGTGCCAGGCCGATGCGCACTTCCGACAGGCACAGCTGGGCGTCTTCGGCGCCGATGGCCATGTCGCAGCAGCTGATCAGGCCCAGCGCGCCGCCAAAGGCCGCGCCTTGCACCACGGCCAGGGTCGGCGCCTTGAGGCGGTGCAGGGCATACATCAGCTCGCCCAGCTCGCGGGCGTCATCCAGGTTGGTGTTGAAGTCCAGCTGCGCCGACTGCTGCATCCAGGCCAGGTCGGCACCGGCACTGAAGTGCCGGCCGCGGCCGCGCAGCAGCACGAAGCGCAGGGTGGCGTCCTCGGCCAACTGGTCCAGGGCGACAATCAGTTCGCGGATCATCAAGGCGTTGAACGCGTTGTTCTTGTCCTCGCGGCTCAGCCACAGGGTGGCGAAGCCGCGCGGGTCGCGGATCACTTCGAGGGTGCTGAAATCGCTCATGGGTCACATCCGGAAAATGCCGAAGCGGCTCTGTTCGATCGGTGCGTTCAGCGCTGCGGACAACGCCAGGCCGAGCACGTCGCGGGTCTGTGCCGGGTCGATGACACCGTCGTCCCACAGGCGGGCGCTGGAATAGTAGGGGTGGCCCTGGTGCTCGTACTGGTCAAGGATCGGCTGCTTGAGCCGGGCTTCGTCTTCCGCGCTGAACGGGTGACCACTGCGCTCGCTCTGTTCGCGCTTGACCTGGGCCAGCACGCCGGCGGCCTGTTCGGCCCCCATCACGCCAATCCGCGCGTTGGGCCACATCCACAGGAAGCGCGGGTCGTAGGCACGGCCGCACATGCCGTAGTTGCCGGCGCCGAAGCTGCCGCCGATGATCACCGTGAACTTCGGCACCTGGGCGCAAGCCACGGCAGTGACCAGTTTGGCGCCGTGCTTGGCGATGCCGCCTTCTTCGTACTTCTTGCCGACCATGAAGCCAGTGATGTTCTGCAGGAACAGCAGCGGGATGCCGCGCTGGCAGGCCAGCTCGATGAAGTGCGCGCCTTTTTGCGCGGCCTCGGCGAACAGGATGCCGTTGTTGGCGAGGATCGCCACCGGGTAGCCGTGCAGGTGGGCGAAGCCGCACACCAGGGTGGTACCGAACAGCGCCTTGAACTCGTCGAACACCGAGCCGTCGACCAGGCGCGCGATCACCTCGCGCACGTCGAACGGTTGCTTGGCATCGGCCGGCACCACGCCATACAGCTCATCGGCGGCATACAGCGGTGCCACCGGGGCCAGGCGCTGCAGCTTGCCCAGCTTGTGCCAGTTGAGGTTGGCCACGCTGCGTCGGGCCAGTGCCAGGGCGTGTTCGTCGTTGTCGGCATAGTGGTCGGCCACGCCGCTGGTGCGGCAGTGAACATCGGCACCGCCGAGGTCTTCGGCACTCACCACTTCACCGGTGGCGGCCTTTACCAAGGGTGGCCCGGCGAGGAAGATGGTCGCTTGCTGGCGCACCATGATCGCTTCGTCGGCCATCGCTGGCACGTAGGCACCGCCGGCGGTGCACGAGCCCATCACCACTGCAATTTGCGGAATGCCCAGCGCGCTCATGTTGGCCTGGTTGAAGAAGATCCGCCCGAAGTGCTCGCGGTCGGGGAACACTTCGTCCTGGCGTGGCAGGTTGGCGCCGCCAGAGTCCACCAGGTAGATGCACGGCAGGCGGTTCTGCAGGGCGATGGTCTGCGCACGCAGGTGCTTCTTCACCGTCAGCGGGTAGTAGGAACCGCCTTTTACCGTGGCGTCGTTGGCCACGATCATGCATTCCACGCCTTCGACGCGGCCGATGCCGGCGATCACGCCCGCAGCGGGCACGTCTTCGCCATATACCTCATGGGCAGCCAGTTGGCCGATTTCGAGGAACGGCGAGCCCGGGTCCAGCAGGCGGTCGATGCGCTCGCGCGGCAGCAGCTTGCCACGCGAAGTGTGCCGCTCCTGTGCCTTGGGCCCACCACCCTGGGCCACTTGGGCGAGCAGGCCGCGCAGGGCCTGGACCTGTTCGAGCATGGCCGCGCTGTTGCTGGCGAACTCCGCCGAACGCGGGTTGATCTGGGTGTGCAAGGTAGCCATGTGCGCCCGTCCCTTGTGCTCAGCGGGTTTCGTTGAACAGTTCGCGGCCGATCAGCATCCGGCGGATTTCGCTGGTGCCGGCACCGATCTCGTACAGTTTGGCGTCGCGCAACAGGCGGCCGGCCGGGAATTCGTTGATATAGCCGTTGCCGCCGAGAATCTGGATCGCTTCCAGGGCCATTTGCGTGGCACGCTCGGCGGTGTACAGGATCACCCCGGCGGCGTCCTTGCGGGTGGTCTCGCCACGGTCGCAGGCCTGGGCCACGGCATACAGGTAGGCGCGGCTGGCGTTGAGCTGGGTGTACATGTCGGCGATCTTGCCCTGGATCAGCTGGAACTCGCCGATGCTCTGGCCGAACTGTTTGCGGTCGTGAATGTAAGGGACCACCAGATCCATGCAGCTTTGCATGATGCCGGTCGGGCCGCCGGACAGCACCACGCGCTCGTAATCCAGGCCGCTCATCAGCACGCGCACGCCACCGTTGAGCTGGCCGAGGATGTTTTCTTCCGGCACTTCGACGCCATCGAAGAACAGCTCGCAGGTGTTGGAGCCACGCATGCCCAGCTTGTCGAACTTGTTGCTGCGGCTGAAGCCTTTCCAGTCACGCTCGACGATGAATGCGGTGATGCCGTGCGCGCCCTTTTCCAGGTCAGTCTTGGCGTAGATCACGTAGGTGTTGGCATCCGGGCCGTTGGTGATCCAGGTCTTGCTGCCGTTGAGCACGTAGTGGTCGCCGCGCTTTTCCGCGCGCAGTTTCATCGACACCACGTCGGAACCGGCATTGGGCTCGCTCATGGCCAGGGCGCCGATGTGCTCGCCGCTGATCAGCTTGGGCAGGTACTTGAGCTTCTGTTCGTGGCTGCCGTTGCGGTTGATCTGGTTGACGCAGAGGTTGGAGTGGGCACCGTAGGACAGGGCCACCGAGGCCGAGCCACGGCTGATTTCCTCCATCGACACCACGTGGGCCAGGTAGCCCAGGCCGGCACCGCCATATTCTTCCGGCACAGTGATGCCCAGCAGACCCATGTCACCGAACTTGCACCACATGTCGGCAGGGAACAGGTTGTCGTGGTCGATTTGCGCGGCGCGCGGGGCCAGTTCGGCGGCGACGAAGGTGCGCACCTGGTCGCGCAGCATGTCGATGGTTTCGCCCAGGGCGAAGTTCAGGGTGGGGTAATGCATGCTGGGGCACCTTGTTGTTCTTGAAATTGGGTAACACCGTAGCTCAAGGGCTATCTACCGACCCTGTGGAGCGGGTCGGTGACACGCCGACAAACCCGATGTCGTTTTCACCTTTACGTTAACGTAAACCTGCAGATGCTCACTGTCAATCGGATCATCACCTTTACGTAAACGTAAATCTGCGCCAAAGTATTCCCGCTTGCTTCAGTCGTGCCCAGAACAACCACAAGAAGGGACACCCATGAGTCAACCAAGCTATACCCGCGGTCGCCAGGACCAAGCCTTGCTGACCCAGACCATCGGCCAGGCCTTCGACGCCACCGTGGCCCGTTGTGCCGACGGCGAGGCCCTGGTGTCGCGCCATCAGGGCCTGCGCTACAGCTGGCGGCAGTTGGCCGAGCAGGTCGAGATGCATGCTCGTGCCCTGATGGCCCTGGGCGTGAACACCGGCGATCGGGTCGGCATCTGGTCGCCCAACTGCGCCCAGTGGTGCATCCTGCAGCTGGCCAGTGCCAAGGTCGGCGCGATTCTGGTCAACATCAACCCGGCCTACCGCGTGGGCGAGCTGGAATACGTGCTGCGCCAGTCCGGTTGCCGCTGGTTGGTATGTGCCGATACCTTCAAGACGTCCGACTACCACGCCATGGTCCAGGAACTGGCGCCGGAGCTGGCCAGAGCCACCCCCGGTGAAATGGCCAGTGAACGCCTGCCCGACCTGCGTGGTGTGGTCAGCCTGGCCGCCAACCCGCCGGCAGGCTTCCTGCCTTGGCAAGCGCTGGCCGAGCGGGCAGGGCAGACCTCCGTCGAGGCTTATGCGAAGCGCCAGCAAAGCCTGCAGTTCGACCAGCCGGTGAACATCCAGTACACCTCCGGCACCACCGGCGCACCGAAGGGCGCCACGCTCAGCCATTACAACATCCTCAACAACGGCTTCATGGTCGGCGAAAGCCTGGGCCTGACCGCACGCGACCGCATGGTGATCCCGGTGCCGCTGTACCACTGCTTCGGCATGGTCATGGCCAACCTGGGTTGCATCACCCATGGCAGCACCATGATCTACCCCAACGACGCCTTCGACGCCGAGCTCACCCTGCGCGCGGTGGCCGAAGAGCGCGCCAGCATTCTCTATGGCGTACCGACCATGTTCATCGCCATGCTCGACCACCCCGCCCGTGCGCAAATGGACCTGTCGACCCTGCGCAGCGGCATCATGGCCGGCGCCACCTGCCCGATCGAAGTGATGCGCCGGGTCATCGACCAGATGCACATGGCCGAAGTACAGATCGCCTACGGCATGACCGAAACCAGCCCGGTGTCGCTGCAGACCGGCCCGGACGACGACCTGGAACTGCGCGTGACCACCGTCGGCCGCACCCAGCCGCAGCTGGAAAACAAACTGGTGGACGCCGACGGCTGCATCGTCCCGCGCGGCGAGATCGGCGAGCTGTGTACCCGCGGCTACAGCGTGATGCTCGGCTACTGGGACAACCCCCAGGCCACGGCGGATGCCATCGACCCGGCCGGCTGGATGCACTCGGGCGACCTGGCGGTAATGGACGAGCACGGCTACGTACGCATCGTCGGGCGCAACAAGGACATGATCATTCGCGGCGGCGAGAACATCTACCCGCGTGAACTGGAAGAGTTCTTCTACACCCACCCGGCGGTGGCTGATGCGCAGGTGATCGGCATCCCGTGCAGCCGTTATGGCGAGGAGATCGTCGCCTGGATCAAGCTGCACCCTGGGCACAGCGCCACGGCCGAGGAATTGCAGGGCTGGTGCAAGGCGCGCATTGCACACTTCAAGGTGCCGCGGCATATCCGCTTTGTCGACGAGTACCCGATGACGGTGACTGGCAAGGTGCAGAAGTTCCGCATGCGGGAGATCAGCGTGGCGGAGATCTCGGCTTTGACTGCTGGTTGATGTATTGATGCCGCCGGCCCTTTCGCGGGTGAACCCGCTCCCACAGGTATAGCGCCGCTTTCGAGGTTGGCGCAGTCCCTGTGGGAGCGGGTTTACCCGCGAAGAGGCCGGCCCTGCCAGCACAAGATCCTGGTCTACCCTTAAACCTTCACCGGTGGTTCCTGGCTCGGCGGGTCGCCCACCGTCGGCGGCACGGTCGGCTTGATCGGCAGCTCGTCCGGGTCTTCCTCCGGCACGGGCGGCGGCAGGCTCGGGTCGTCGATGTTGGGATCGGGAGTCTCCGGTGGAATGGGAATGTTCATGGCCTGACCTCGCTTGGGTGATTGAAGAGGTGCTGCAGGCTTCGACTCCTGGCAGCTGCCGTTCGCTCATTTTTTTTGAACCCCACGCCTGTGCCCGGCTCTGAACCCTTACCGCCACCAGCCTGAGGGAGCAAGGTCCGATGTCACGAAACGAGCCCTTCGAAAGCGTGCCCATGGCCAATGATCACCCGGACCAGGCCATCAGCCTGTCCCAGGCGCTTCTGGCGCCGCGCATCGTGATCGAAGACACCCAACCCGTGCTCGAAGCCGGCGCCTTCGCCGTCAAGGCCATCAGTGGCCAACCGGTGGCGGTCAGCAGCAAGGTCTACAGCGACGGCCACGACCGCCTGGCAGTGATGCTCAACTGGCGTCAGGCCCACAGCCGGCGCTGGCATTGCGTGCCCCTGCACTCGCCGGGCAACGACCTTTGGCTGGCCGAGTTCACTCCCACCGAACTGGGCCCGCACCTTTTCAGCATCGAGGCCTGGATCGACCCGTTCGCCACTTATTGCCACGACCTGGAGAAGAAATACCACGCCGGTGTCGAGGTGCGGCTGGAGCTGGAAGAAGGCCGATTGATGCTCGGCAAGGGCATCGAGTTGTGCAGCGGTGCCCTGCGCGAGGAGCTGCAGGCCTTGCAGCAGCGCCTGCCCACGCTGAATGCCGACGACCAGGTAGCGCTGTTTCTCGACCCCGCCACCGCCCGCCTGATGAGTGACGCCGAGCACCGCAGCTACCTGACCCGTAGCCGCGACTTCCCCGTCGATGTCGACCGCCCGGCAGCGCAGTTCGCCAGCTGGTACGAGCTGTTCCCGCGCTCGATCACCGACAGCCCCGAGCGCCACGGCACCTTCAATGATGTGCACGAGCGGCTGCCGATGATCCGCGACATGGGCTTCGACGTGCTGTACTTTCCGCCCATTCATCCCATCGGCATGCAGCACCGCAAGGGCCGCAACAACGCCCTCACTGCAGAGCCCGGCGACCCGGGCAGCCCGTATGCCATCGGCAGCGCGGAAGGCGGCCACGAGGCGATTCACCCGCAGCTGGGCAGCCGCGACGACTTCCGCCGCCTGGTGGCCGCGGCGGCCGAGCATGGCCTGGAAATCGCCCTCGACTTTGCCATCCAGTGCTCCCAGGACCACCCCTGGCTCAAGGAGCACCCCGGCTGGTTCAGCTGGCGACCGGACGGCACCATCCGCTATGCCGAGAACCCGCCCAAGAAGTACCAGGACATCGTCAACGTCGATTTCTACGCCCCCGAAGCCGTGCCCTCACTGTGGCTGGCCCTGCGCGACGTGGTGGTCGGCTGGGTCGAGGAGGGGGTGAAGACCTTCCGCGTCGACAACCCGCACACCAAGCCACTGCCATTCTGGCAATGGCTGATCGCCAACGTGCGCAGCCAGCACCCCGAGGTCATCTTCCTTGCCGAAGCCTTCACCAAGCCGGCGATGATGGCCCGCCTGGGCAAGGTCGGGTACGCGCAGAGCTATACCTATTTCACCTGGCGCAACCACAAACAGGAACTGCGCGAGTATTTCGAGCAGCTCAACCAGCCGCCATGGAGCCAGTGCTACCGGCCCAACTTCTTCGTCAACACCCCCGACATCAACCCGTACTTCCTGCACACCTCAGGGCGTGCCGGCTTCCTCATCCGCGCGGCGCTGGCCACCATGGGGTCGGGCTTGTGGGGCATGTACTCGGGCTTTGAACTGTGCGAAGCGGCGGCCTTGCCGGGCAAGGAGGAGTACCTGGATTCGGAGAAGTACGAAATTCGCCCACGCGATTTCAGCCAACCCGGCAACATCATTGCCGAGATTGCCCAGCTCAACCGCATCCGCCGGCAGAACCGCGCCTTGCAGACCCACCTGGGCGTGGCGTTCTTCAACTGCTGGAACGACAACATCCTGTACTTCGCCAAGCGCACGCCCGAGCGCGACAACTACATCCTGGTGGCAATCAGCCTCGACCCGCACAACGCCCAGGAAGCGCATTTCGAGCTGCCGCTGTGGGAGCTGGGGCTGGATGACAACGCCGAAACCCTGGGGGAAGACCTGATGAACGGCCATCGCTGGTCGTGGTACGGCAAGACCCAATGGATGCGCATCGAACCCTGGCATCTGCCGTTCGGTATCTGGCGCATCGAAAAGGCCCGTTAGCAAGGTACACGCCATCCCCTGTGGGAGCGGGGTTACCCGCGAAGCAGGCGCCGCGGAGCATGGCACCGGCTTCGCCGGTGTTCGCGGGTAAACCCGCTCCCACAGGGATTGTGTCAAGTCAGTTGCTTGTGCATTGGGGCCAGAGCAACCTGGAATTGAAAGGAGTCGCACATGGCCAAGCGTTCCCGCCCGGCAGCCTTCATCGACGACCCGCTGTGGTACAAGGACGCCGTCATCTACCAGCTGCACATCAAGTCGTTCTTCGATTCGAACAACGACGGCATCGGCGATTTCGCTGGCCTGATCAGCAAGCTCGACTATATTGCCCAGCTTGGCGTCAACACCCTGTGGCTGCTGCCGTTCTATCCCTCGCCACGCCGCGACGATGGCTACGACATCGCCGAATACAAGGCCGTGCACCCCGACTACGGCAACCTTGCCGATGCCCGCCGCTTCATCGCCGAGGCGCACAAACGCGGGCTGCGGGTAATCACAGAGCTGGTCATCAACCACACCAGCGACCAGCACCCCTGGTTCCAGCGCGCCCGCCACGCCAAGCGCGGCAGCAAGGCACGGGACTTCTACGTGTGGTCGGATGACGACCAGAAGTACGACGGCACGCGCATCATCTTTCTCGACACCGAGAAGTCCAACTGGACCTGGGACCCGGTCGCCGGCCAGTACTTCTGGCACCGCTTCTACTCGCACCAGCCCGACCTCAACTTCGACAACCCGCAGGTGCTCAAGGCAGTGATCGGGGTGATGCGCTTCTGGCTGGACCTGGGTGTAGATGGCCTGCGCCTGGATGCCATCCCCTACCTGATCGAGCGTGACGGTACCAACAACGAGAACCTCGCCGAAACCCACGACGTGCTCAAGGCGATCCGCGCCGAAATCGACGCCAACTACCCCGACCGCATGCTGCTGGCCGAGGCCAACCAATGGCCCGAGGACACCCGCCCGTACTTCGGCGAAGGCGAGGGCGACGAATGCCACATGGCCTTCCACTTCCCGTTGATGCCACGCATGTACATGGCCCTGGCCATGGAGGACCGCTTCCCGATCACCGACATCCTGCGCCAGACACCGGAAATTCCCGCCAACTGCCAATGGGCGATCTTCCTGCGCAACCACGATGAGCTGACCCTGGAGATGGTCACCGACCGCGAGCGCGACTACCTGTGGAACTACTACGCCGAAGACCGTCGCGCCCGCATCAATCTGGGCATCCGCCGTCGCCTGGCGCCGTTGCTGCAGCGTGACCGCCGGCGCATCGAACTGCTCACCAGCCTGCTGTTGTCGATGCCCGGCACGCCCACCCTGTATTACGGCGATGAACTGGGCATGGGTGACAACATCTACCTGGGCGACCGTGACGGTGTGCGCACGCCCATGCAATGGTCGCCGGACCGCAACGGCGGTTTTTCCCGCGCCGACCCGCAGCGCCTGGTGCTGCCACCGATCATGGACCCGCTGTACGGTTACCAGACGGTCAACGTCGAAGCCCAGGCCAACGACCCGCACTCGCTGCTGAACTGGACCCGGCGCATGCTGGCGGTGCGCAAGCAGCAGAAGGCCTTCGGCCGCGGCAGCCTGCGTACCCTCACGCCTAACAACCGGCGCATCCTTGCCTATCTGCGCGAGTACACCGACGCCGATGGCAACAGCGAAGTCATCCTGTGCGTGGCCAACGTCTCCCGCGCCGCCCAGGCGGCTGAACTGGAATTGTCACAGTACGCCGACAAAGTACCGGTGGAGATGCTCGGCGGCAGCGCCTTCCCGCCAATCGGCCAACTGCCGTTCCTGCTGACCTTGCCACCCTACGCCTTCTACTGGTTCCTGCTGGCCAGCCATGACCGCATGCCCAGCTGGCACATCAAGGCCACCGAGGGGTTACCCGAATTGACCACACTGGTATTGCGCAAACGCCTGGAAGAACTGCTGGAGGCCCCCTCCAGCGATACCCTGCAAAGCACCGTTCTGCCCCAGTATCTGCCCAAGCGGCGCTGGTTCGCCGGCAAGGAAGGGCCGATCGACCAGGTGCGCCTGTGCTACGGCGTGCGTTTCGGCACGTCGACCACACCGGTGTTGCTCAGTGAAATCGAAGTGCTCAGCGACGGTGTGGCCAATCGCTACCAACTGCCGTTCGGCCTGCTGCCCGAAGAGCAGATCAACAGCGCACTGCCACAACAGCTGGCCCTGTCACGGGTGCGCCGAGCCCATCAGGTTGGCCTGATCACCGACGCCTTCGTCCTCGAGCCGTTCATCCGCGCGGTGCTGCGTGCCTGTGAGAATGGCATGCATCTACCGTGTGGCAACGGCGAGGGCGAGTTGCGTTTCGAAAGCACGCAGCAGTTGGCGGGCCTGGCGTTGAACGACGAAAGCAGCGTGCGCTATCTCAGCGCCGAGCAGTCCAACAGCTCGGTGGTGATCGGCGACCAGGTGGTGCTAAAGCTGATTCGACGGGTCAACCCGGGTGTGCACCCCGAGTTGGAAATGAGTGCCTACCTGACTGCCGCAGGCTTTGCCAACATATCGCCCTTGCTGGCCTGGGTCAGCCGGGTGGACGAGCAGGGGGCGCCACACCTGCTGATGATCGCCCAGGGCTACCTGAGCAACCAGGGTGACGCCTGGGCCTGGACCCAAAACACCCTGGAGCGGGCCATCCGCGACCAGATGGAGCCCTCCAGCCTCGACGCCGATGCGCACACCGATGCATTGGCCGAGCTCACCGGCTTTGCCGCCTTGCTCGGCCAGCGCCTGGGCGAGATGCACCTGCTGCTGGCCGCACCGACCAATGACGAGGCCTTCCAGCCGCGCCCGAGCGATGCCGACGACAGCGAACGCTGGAGTGCGCAGATCAGCGCAGAGCTCACCCATGCCCTCGACCTGCTGGCCCAGCACCGCGACAGCCTCGACAGCGAAAGCCAGGCGCTGGTCGACGACTTGCAGCAACAGCGCGACGGCCTGGCCCAGCACATCGCCGAGCTGACCCGCCAGGCCCAGGGTGGCCTGCTGATGCGCGTGCATGGCGACCTGCACCTGGGCCAGGTGCTGGTGGTGCAGGGCGACGCCTACCTCATCGATTTTGAAGGTGAACCGGCCCGGCCGCTGCAAGAGCGTCGGGCAAAACACAGCCCGTACAAAGATGTCAGCGGCGTGCTGCGATCCTTCGACTATGCTGCTGCCATGATCTTGCGCAGCGCGTCTGCGGTCGACCTTTCCGACCCGGCGCGCCAAGCCCGGCAACGGGTTGCCAGGCAGTACCTGCACCAATCGCGGCATGCCTTTGTCGAAGCCTATGGCCTGGCCACCGCGGCCATGCCTCACGCCTGGCAACAGGCCGAGGGCGAGCGTGCCGCACTGGAGCTGTTCTGCCTGGAAAAAGCTGCCTACGAAATCACATACGAAGCCGAGAACCGTCCGAGCTGGCTGGCCGTGCCTTTGCATGGCCTGCATGGACTGATCAGTACCTGGGGAGAGTCATAGATGAATGCAACCACGCGTGAAAACGGCGGCCTTCGGCAACGGGACCTCGACGCCCTGGCCCGCGCCGAGCACGCCGATCCATTTGCGGTACTCGGCCCCCATGGCGACGGCGCGGGCGGGCAAGTGGTCCGCGCCTTCCTGCCCAACGCCCTGAATGTGCGCATACTGGCCCGACATGACGGGCGCATCCTCGCCGAAATGGAGCAGGGCAGCCTGCCGGGGTTGTTCACCGCGCACCTCGATGAGGCACACCCGTACCTGCTGCAGATCGGCTGGGCCGGTGGCGAGCAGGTCACCGAAGACCCCTACAGCTTCGGCCCGCAACTGGGCGACATGGACCTGTACCTGTTTGCCGAAGGCAACCACCGCGACCTGTCCGGGCGCTTCGGCGCCCAACCCATCCAGGTCGATGGCGTCGATGGCGTGTGTTTCTCGGTGTGGGCACCGAACGCCCGGCGGGTGTCGGTGGTGGGTGACTTCAACAACTGGGATGGCCGTCGCCACCCCATGCGCCTGCGCCACAGCGCCGGGGTGTGGGAGCTGTTCGTGCCGCGCCTGGGCGTGGGCGAAACCTACAAGTTCGAGGTGCTGGGCAAGGACGGCATACTGCCCTTGAAGGCCGACCCGCTGGCGCGCGCCACCGAACTGCCGCCGAGCACCGCATCCAAGGTGGCAGGGGCGCTCAGCCACGACTGGCAAGACCACGACTGGATGGCGCAACGTGCGCAGCGCCATGCCTACAGCGCGCCGCTGTCGATCTACGAACTGCACCCAGGGTCGTGGCGCTGCGAGCTGGATGAGGCGGGCGAGGTCGGGCGCTATTACAACTGGCGCGAGCTGGCCGAGCGCCTGGTGCCGTACGTTCAGGAACTGGGCTTCACCCACATCGAACTGCTGCCGATCATGGAGCATCCGTTCGGCGGCTCCTGGGGCTACCAGCCGCTGTCGCTGTTCGCGCCTACTTCGCGCTACGGCAGCGCCGAGGACTTCGCCGCCTTCATCGACGCCTGCCACCAGGGCGGCATTGGCGTGCTGCTCGATTGGGTACCGGCGCATTTCCCCACCGACGAACATGGCCTGGCGCGTTTCGACGGCACCGCCCTGTACGAATACGACAACCCCCTGGAGGGCTACCACCAGGACTGGAACACGCTGATCTACAACCTTGGCCGCAACGAAGTGCGCGGCTTCATGATGGCTTCGGCGTTGCACTGGCTGAAGCACTTCCATATCGACGGCCTGCGCGTCGATGCGGTGGCTTCGATGCTGTACCGCGACTATTCGCGCAAGGCCGGCGAATGGGTGCCCAACCGCCACGGCGGGCGCGAGAACCTGGAGGCCATCGACTTCATCCGCCACCTCAACGGCGTGGCGGCCCACGAGGCCCCGGGTGCGCTGATCATCGCCGAGGAATCCACCGCCTGGCCCGGCGTCAGCCAGCCGACCCAGCAGGGCGGCCTGGGCTTTGCCTACAAGTGGAACATGGGCTGGATGCACGACACCTTGCATTACATCCAGAACGACCCGGTGCACCGCACCTATCACCACAACGAGATGAGCTTCGGGCTGATCTATGCCTATTCCGAGCACTTCATCCTGCCCATCTCCCACGACGAAGTGGTGCATGGCAAGCATTCGCTGATCGACAAGATGCCCGGCGACCGCTGGCAGAAGTTCGCCAATCTGCGTGCCTACCTCACCTTCATGTGGGCGCATCCTGGCAAGAAGCTGCTGTTCATGGGCTGCGAGTTCGGCCAGTGGCGTGAGTGGGACCATGACGGCGAACTGGACTGGTACCTGCTGCAGTACCCTGAGCACCAGGGCGTACAGCGCCTGGTCGGCGACCTCAACCGCCTGTACCGCGAGGTGCCGGCATTGCACGAACAGGATTGCCAGCCGCAAGGGTTCCAGTGGCTGATCGGTGACGATGCGCAGAACAGCGTGTATGCCTGGCTGCGCTGGAGCAGCAGTGGCGAGCCGGTGCTGGTGGTGGCCAACTTCACCCCGGTGCCGCGCGAGGGGTATCGCATCGGTGTGCCGTTTGGCGAGCGCTGGCAGGAACTGTTGAACAGTGATGCAGAGCTGTATGCCGGGTCCAATGTCGGCAATCTGGGGGTGGTGCAGAGCGACGCGATTGCCAGCCATGGCCAGCCGCTGTCGCTGGCCCTGAACCTGCCGCCGCTGGGTGTGCTGGTGTTGAAACCGGTCTGATCTTCTGCCTGTACTGGCCTCTTCGCGGGCATGCCCGCTCCCACAGGTACGGCGCCAGCCTCTGGCCTTGTGCTATCCCTGTGGGAGCGGGCGTGCCCGCAAAAGGGCCGAACCTGCCTACCACCGCATCCGCACCCCAAGGCTGCCAATCAACCCATTCAGATCATTGTCGTCCACGTCACTGCTGTAATCGGCACTGACAAACAGCGCCACCGAGGGCGTCACCCGCGCCACCAGCCCCAGCCCCAGTTCCACCGTGGTCGAGTAGCGTGAGCTGGAGATCTTGTCGACCTGGTCCAGCTTCACCTCATCGGCATTGCTGAAGTCATACCACACGTTGGTCCGCACATAGGGTTCGATTGGCATGCCGCGTACTTCATAACGCCCGGACAGCCTGGCGCCGACCCTGCCGCTCCAGCTCGGCTGGCTGTCGAAGGCCTGCAAGGTCTCTTCCTGCGCCCGGCTGCCGGGGAAGAACTGCTGGTTGATCAACTGCGCCTGCGGCTCGATCACCCAGCCGCCACCCAGGCCGATGGGGATGCCGCCTTCCAGCGAGAAGGTCATCGCGTGGCCGCTGTCGTCCAGGCGCTGGCCGTTCTCGCCACGGCCATTGACGTCGATGCGCGAACCCATGGCCACGGCATCCAGGTGCCAGCCCTGTTCATGGGTCATGCTCCAGTACACCCCCAGGCTTTCACCGCTGAGGTTCACGGCGTTGCGTTGCTTGTCGCCCAGCAGCCGGCGCGTACCGTTGAAGTTGGTCTGCAGGTTGTTCTGCCCCACGAATATCCCCGCGCGGTGCACATTGCCCGCTGCAGTTTCACGCACGAACAGGTCCGGGCCGATCATCAGTTGCTGGCTGGGTGCCTCCAGCTGGTCCGGGGGCTGCGCGATACCGCGCGCAGTGTTGGGGAAGAACTGTGCCCACTGGCTGGCGACCAGATCCGGTGCAGGCTGCCCATGGCGCTCGCTCATCTTTTGCGAAAACGCGTTCAAAGTGCCGATACTCAAGCCACTGGCGCTGACCGGGTCGAGCGACAGCTGTGATACTGCCGGTTGGTGCAGGAAACCGGGCGAGGTCGGGTCGCCCTGCAGTTCATACGCGATAGTTTCCACCGGGGTTGCCAGAAGCAGCGACGTGGAAACCGCGCAGAAAATGCTGTCGAAACGCAAGAGGTTCGAGGTTCTTTTCATGGCGGATCTCCTTTGTTTTTGTGTTACAGCCCGAGGACCTGGCCTGTTGTCACGAGCTGTACGGCAAAAACAGTGGGCGACCCAAACCAGCACGCCAGGCTTTCGCCAGCGCGCACGAAGGCGCGAGCTAGACGCCCGGCGCGAGATCTTTACTGCTTGATATGTTCAGCTAAGGAGAGGCGGCCGCTTGCGTCAAGAAAGTGTGAAGGAAGTGTTCAGGATGTGTGTGTTTGTTCAACGTGTTGAATCTTCTGATAAATCTGTCGGGTATAGCGGGGTTCGCTATTTGCCGTGGCATGGCTATGAAGAATGATTGCTAAGCCTGACTTCGACGGACAGCGGCAGGTGGTCCGAAAGGTGCGACCAAGGTTTGTGCCCCAGAATCCGCGGCCCATGGCTTTCGGCGTTGCGCAGGTAAACGCGGTCCAGACGCAACAGGGGCAGGCGCGCAGGATAGGTGCGGGCCAGGTGACCGTGGTGGCGCTCGAAAGCCTCGTGCAGGTCGCGCTGCAGGTGCAGGGTACGGTTGCCGTGGGTTTTCCAGTCGTTGAAATCGCCGGCGATGATCACCGGGGCGTCGGCAGGCAGAGATTCGAGCAACTTGCGCAGCAGTTGCAGCTGCTTCTGGCGGTGGCTTTCCAGTAACGACAGGTGCACGCAGATGGCATGCACCTGGTGCTGGCCGGGCACGTCGAGAATGCAGTGCAGCAGACCACGTCGTTCGGGGCCAGTGATCGACACGTCGAGGTTGCGGTGTTCGATGATCGGGTATTTGGACAGCAGCGCGTTGCCGTGGTGGCCGTCGGGGTAGACCGCGTTGCGGCCGTAGGCGAAGTCGCTCCACATGCTGTCGGCGAGGAACTCGTACTGTGAAGTCTGCGGCCAGCCGGGGTAGCGCGCGGCGTGGCGGTCGTGGCTGCCGAGCACTTCCTGGAGGAAGACGATGTCGGCCTGGGTGCTGCGCACCGCCTCGCGCAGTTCTGGCAGGATGAAGCGCCGGTTGAAGGCGGTGAAGCCCTTGTGGGTATTCACCGTCAGCACCTGCAGGCGCTTCACGGCCGGGGCCTGGTTGATACTGGCGAAACCTTTACTGCCGGCTTCGGGGTTCACGGTTACTCCTCAATGGCGGGTGCATGGGTGTTGTATGTCCCGGCCCTATCGCCGGCAAGCCGGCTCCCACAGGTAACGCACAGGCCCGTCGGCCAGCGGATTACCTGTGGGGGCTGGCTTGCCGGCGATGAAGCCAGTACAGGCAACCGATACACAATGGGACCGACGAGGGTCCCCCGGGGTTCACTCCTCATCACGCTGCAACACCATCAGCAGCAACGATCGCCCCTTCACCTCGAAGGTGCTGTCGAACTGCAGATGCTGCCCCTTGCGCAGCTCTGGCCGGTCGGTATCGACCAGGCAGCTCCAGTAATCCCCTTCGGGCACGGTCGGCAACTTGAACGGCACGGTGTCATGATGGGCGTTGACGATCAGCAACACGGTGGCCTCGGCACCTGGCCGGGCAATGCCGCTGACCTGGGCGCGGCCATCGATCAGCATGCCCAGGCAGCGCCCGTGCGGGTCTTCCCATTGCTCCACGCTCATCTCGTTGCCGTCCGGTGCCAGCCAGGTCACATCCTTGACGCCGATCGCCTCATTGTAGTCGCCCACCAGGAAGCGCGAACGGCGCAGTACCGGGTAGGCCAGGCGCAGGCGGGTCAGGCGTTTGACGAAGGCCAGCAGCTCTTCGCCCTCCTGGTCCAGGTCCCAGTTCACCCAGCCGATCTCGCTGTCCTGGCAATAGGCATTGTTGTTGCCGTGCTGGGTGCGGCTGAACTCGTCACCAGCGACGATCATCGGCGTGCCCTGGGCCAGCAGCAGGGTAGCGAAATAGTTGCGCATCTGACGCATGCGCAGGGCATTCACGGCCGGGTCGTCAGTTGGCCCCTCGACACCGCAGTTCCACGACAGGTTGTTATCGGTGCCGTCCTGGTTGTTTTCGTCGTTGTCTTCGTTGTGCTTGTGGTTGTACGACACCAGGTCGCGCAAGGTGAAACCGTCGTGGGCGGTGACGAAGTTGACCGAGGCATAGGGGCGCCGGCCACGGTTGTTGAACATGTCCCCCGACGCGGTCATGCGCGAGGCAAAGTCGGCCAGTTGACCCTCGTCGCCTTTCCAGAAGGCCCGCACGGTGTCGCGGAAGCGGTCGTTCCACTCTGCCCAGCCCGGTGCGAAGTTGCCCACCTGGTAGCCGCCCGGGCCGCAGTCCCAGGGTTCGGCAATCAGCTTCACCTGGCTCAGCATCGGGTCCTGGCGGCAGGCGACGAGGAAGCCGTGGCGTTCGCTGTAGCCGTCGTGGTAGCGGCCAAGGATGGTCGCCAGGTCGAAGCGGAAGCCGTCCACGTGCATTTCGCCTGCCCAGTAGCGCAGCGAGTCGGTGACCAGCTGCAGCACGCAGGGGTGGCTCAGGTCCAGGGTGTTGCCGGTGCCGGAATCGTTGATGTAGTAACGCTTGTCGTCCGGCATCAGGCGGTAGTAGGAGGCGTTGTCGATGCCGCGCATCGATAGCGTGGGGCCGCGCTCGTTGCCTTCGGCGGTGTGGTTGTAGACCACGTCGAGGATCACCTCCAGCCCGGCATCGTGCAGGTGCGCGACCATTTCCTTGAATTCGGCGATCTTGCCGCTGGCCAGGTAGCGCGGGTGGGGGGCGAAGAAGGCGATGCTGTTGTAGCCCCAGTAGTTGTTCAGGCCCTTGTCCAGCAGGTGCTGGTCGTTGACGAAGGCGTGAATCGGCAGCAGCTCGATGCTGGAAACGCCCAGCTCCTTGATGTGCTTGAGCAACTCGTCATTGGCCAGGCCGGCGAAGGTGCCGCGCAGTTCTTCGGGTACCGCCGGGTGGCGCATGCTGATGCCACGGGTGTGGGCCTCGTAGATGATCGTGCGCTCCCAGGGGATCAGCACGCGCTGGTCGCGGCCCCAGGTAAAGGCAGGGTCGATCACCTTGCACTTGGGCACGAACGGCGCGCTGTCGCGCTCGTCGAACGACAGGTCGCCGTCGGGGTGGCCGATGGTGTAGCCGAACAGTGCTTCGGACCATTGAAGGCTGCCGACCAGTTGCTTGGCATAGGGGTCGATCAGCAGTTTGTTGGGGTTGAAACGGTGGCCGTTTTCCGGCTCGTACGGGCCGTGCACGCGGTAGCCATAGACCAGCCCTGGGTGCGCGTCGGGCAGGTAGCCGTGGTAGATCTCGTCGGTGTATTCGGGTAGCTCGATGCGTTCGATCTCGTGCTCGCCAGTGGAGTCGAACAGGCACAGCTCGACCTTGGTGGCGTTGGCCGAGAACAGGGCAAAGTTGACCCCAAGGCCATCCCATGTGGCGCCGAGGGGGAAGGGCAGGCCTTCGCGGATACGCGACGGGGCGACCGAGCGGGTTTTCTTCGGGGTGCGGGGGCTCATGGTGGTCCTCTAGTGGCCGTGGTGAAGGGGAGGGTTGTGTAGTCCTGTCCTGGCCCTATCGCCGGGAAGCCAGCTCCCACAAGGTCTCCACAGGTCTCAAAACCGGCGCTGTACTTTGGGGACCTGAGCTTGCCGGCGATAGGGCCAGGACAGGCTTAACCGGCAGAAGGCTTTTTCACCGCCCGGGTCTTTTTCGCCACAGCCGGTTTAACCCCCGGCAGGGCAGCCACTTTGGGCTCGGCAGGCGCCTTCGGCTCAGCGGCTGCCTTGGGCTTGGCCGGGGCCCGCTTGCGCGGCGTCGCCTTGGGTGCCAGCGCCTCGGCTTCGGCCAGCTTGCGCGCCATGTCCCAATGACGTTCTTCCTGGCCGGCGGGCTTACCCTCGGATTCCCAGATCTGGTAGGCAAATTCGCGGATACGCTTTTCATCAACACTCATCATGACGCTCCTGATGCTCAAGATTGTTGTATCAGCAGGTTGACCGGAAACTCCGCCAGCACGGCGCTCAACATCAGCTCCCTGGAAGAGCTGACCGCAGCACCGGGGAAAAGTCCCGTCGAATTGGCAGGCGACAAGGCAAACGGCAGGCTCACCCGGGTATCGTCCCAGTTCTGTGCCGGGATCAGGGGTATCGGTGCGCCTGCCAGCAGGGTACTGGCCAGGCGTGGCGCGATGATGACGGCCCGTTCGCCTTCGCCAAGGCGAGCGAACGCGACCACCTTGTCGGCATGCCGGCCGTGCACGGTCAGTGGCAGGTAGGCGCCACGGCGGAACAACTCGGCATGGGCCTGGCGGCAGTCCAGCACCCGGGCGATCAGCGCCTGCTTGAGGCGGCCATCGCGCCAGTGTTCCAGCAGCTCGGCTACCGGCGTTGCATCGTCCAGGGTGCGACGCCGGCAGGCGTAGTCCACGGCGCGGCGGTTATCCGGGTCGACCAGGCTGAAATCCCAGTATTCGTTGCCCTGGTACAGGTCTGGTACGCCCGGCGTGGTCATGCGCAGCAGGGCCTGGACCAAGCCGTTGAGGGCGCCGGGGCAGGCCAGCAGGTGCGCGGCGTCGGCCAGCGACTTGCGCAGCTGCTGGTTCTCGCCGTCCAGCAACAGCCCATCGATGTAGCGGGCGCAGGCGTTTTCGTATGCTTCGTTCGGCGCGCTCCAGCTGCTGCGCAACTTGGCCTCGCGCAAGGCCTTCTGCTGCCACTGGCGGATGCGTTCGGCGTAGTGGCCAAGGGCGTTGTCATCGTGCAGGTCGAGGTCCAGCGGCCAGCTGCCCAGCAAGGTCTGCAACAGCATCAGCTCGTCGCCGGGGCTGGGTGCCGGGCCGTCATCCAGTTGCGTGCGCAACGGGGTGGCCAGTTCGCGCCAGTGTTCAATGCGGCTGGCCAGCCACGGGCCGCGCTCGCTGAGCACGGCCAGGCGTGCACGGGTGTCTTCGCCGCGCTTGTGGTCATGGGTGGCGCTGGCCAGCAGGTTGTCGGGGAAATCGCGCAGGCGCCGCTGGGCCTCGTTGTGGAAGTGCTCGAGCGGGGCGCTGAAACGCTCGGCGTCGAAGCCCACATCGTTGCGCGACAGCAGCCGCGCGCTGCGGTAGAACGCAGTATCTTCCACGGCCTTGGCGGCACTGGGCGCGGTCAGTTGCTGGAAGCGCACGCAGGCGTGGCGCAGCTGCTTGCGCGCCCGGCCTGCTGGCAGGCTGCGCCAGGCTTGCCCGCCCAGCCATTGTTGCAGGTGCTCCAGCAGCGGCCAGTCGGCTTCGCCCAGATCCTGCCGGGCATTGGCCAGGGCCTGCTGGAAAAACCCTTCGTCCTCTGCCGGGCGCCCGCAGGCATTGAAGTAGGTGCGGTACACCGGGTAATGCGCCACCAGTGCCTGCAAGGCGCGGCGGATCGCACCCAGGGTCAGGTCGCGGGTCATCAGGTCGTTGCGCGCCACCTGCAACAGCGCCTGGGCCACCGACTCGCAGTCGCCGGCCAGGCTGGCATTGAGCACCAGGTGGCGGGCCTGACGCACTTCTTCGGGGAAGTCGGGGCGTTCGCTCACACTGGCCCACAGCTCGGTCAGCGCGGCTTCGCCCGCCGGGTCGTGCTGCAGCAGCGAGACCTGGTTCATGAATTCATAGCCGGTAGTGCCGTCGGTAAGCCAGTCGCGGTGCAGGTGCTCGTTGGCGCCGAGGATCTTCTCCACGTAGATCGGGAAGTGCTCCAGGGCAGCGTTCAACGGCCGCCGTGCCAGCAGGCCATCGACCCGCCGGCGCAGCTTGCGACAGTAACCGCGCGGGTCGGCCAGGCCGTCGATATGGTCGATACGCAAGCCGTCCACCAGGCCGCGCTCGATCAGCTCGAACAGCTTGGCGTGGGTGGCCTCGAACACCGCCGCGCGTTCCACCCGCAGGCCGCCCAGCTCGTTGATGTCGAAGAAGCGGCGCCAGTTGATGTCGTCGGCGGCGGTGCGCCAGCTGGCCAGCCGGTAGGTCTGGCGCTCCAGCAGCAGGTGCAGGCGCTTGAAGCCATTCTCGCTACGGCTGTCGAACGCCATCAGGGCCGATTCGAGGTCGGCGCCTTCGCCTGCCAGGCGCACCAGTTCGGCTTGCAGAGGCAGGGCGTCGGCGAGCGGCGTGGCCGATGCGTTCAACGCGGTGAAGCGTTCGGCCAGGGCCTTGAGTGCCGGCTCCGGGCTGAGGGCGAGAATCCAGCCATAGTCGACCGGGCAGATCGGGAAGCGGTGTTGGTAGTGGGCAACCTGCAGTAGCCCATGGTGCTTGTCGAACTCGAGCGGTATCTCGCCGTTTTTCAGCGCCATGCCATAGTCGCTGGCGAGGAACGGCAGCAGCAGCTGGCCGGCCAGCAACGGGTCGCTGGAGTGCCACTGGATGTCGAAGAATTCTGCATACGGGCTGCGCCGGCCCCAGGCCAGCAGGCTCTGCCACCAAGGGTTGTCGGCACCGCCCACGGCCATGTGGTTGGACACCGTGTCGAGGATCAGCCCCATGCCGTGCTGACGCAGGGCGGCGACCAGCCGTTGCAGCGCCGCTTCGCCGCCCAGTTCGGGGTTGACGCAGGTCGGGTCGACCACGTCGTAGCCGTGGCGCGAGCCGGCGCGGGCCTTGAGGATGGGCGAGGCATACAGGTGGCTGATGCCCAACTGGGCGAAGTAAGGCACCAGCGGCACAGCGTGATCGAGGGTGAAGTCACTGTGAAACTGCAGGCGCACGGTCGCGGTCAGCGCTTTCATCGGTCACGCTCCCAGGCCTGTTCGCGAGCCTGGGCCAGGAGCTCCAGGCGCCGCGCGGCGTCTTCGTCGTCGAGCAGTTCACGTACCGGCCGGGCGAAGCGCCGGCGCCAGTTGGGGTGGCCGGCGGTGGTACCGGGCAGGTTGGGTTGCTCGTCGCAGCCCAGCAGGTCTTCCAGCGGCACCAGTACCAGCGGTGCGCGGGTGTGGCCAACGTAGCGGATGGCTGCGTCGATCAGCGCGTCGTTGTCCGGCAGCGTGCC
Source organism: Pseudomonas pudica (assembly GCF_015680405.1). Taxonomy (GTDB): domain Bacteria; phylum Pseudomonadota; class Gammaproteobacteria; order Pseudomonadales; family Pseudomonadaceae; genus Aquipseudomonas; species Aquipseudomonas pudica. The sequence goes on along the minus strand of NZ_JADLJS010000001.1, from coordinate 296,504 downwards.
GTAGTTGGCTTCCAGGGTACGGCGCAGGCCATCGTGTTCCTTCTGCCGGTCGTGGCGCCAGTGCAGTTCGGTGGCGGCATCGATCAGTTGCAGGCGGTGGCTCCAGTCGATGTCGCGGTTTTCCAGCCAGCCGGCCAACGGCGCCAGGTCGTGGGTGCCGGTGGTGGCCAGGGCGTTGTCCGGCCAGTCGAGAATCGGCTTGAAATGGCCGGGCTGGGTCTGCTCGAAGGGCAGCACGCGCATGCCCAGCACGGCCTTGGCCGCCAGTTGCTCGCGCAGGCCTTCCGGCACGGTGCCCAGGTCTTCGCCGAGGATGATTGCCTGGTGGCGCACCGACTCCAGCGCCAGCAGGCGCAGCAGGTCGTCCAGCGGGTAGTTGAGGTAGGCGCCTTCGCTGGGCTTGGCCCCTTGCGGGATCAGCCACAGCCGGCGCAGGCCCATGACATGGTCGATGCGCAGGCCGCCGGCGTGGGCGAGGTTGGCCCGCAGCATTTCGATGAAGGCGCGGTAGCCGTTGCGCTTGAGGCCCTCGGGCGAGAAGGCGCAGATGCCCCAGTCCTGGCCGGCACGGTTGAGGATGTCGGGCGGTGCGCCTACATTCAGCCCTGCCAGCAGCTCGTCCTGGCGGCTCCAGGCCTGGCTGCCGGCACCATCGGCGCCCACCGCCAGGTCAGCGATCAGGCCGACCGCCATGCCGTTGCCGCGTGCCGCTTCCTGGGCGCGTTGCAGGCCCCGTTCGGTCAGCCATTGGCAGAAAGCATGGAACTCGACCTTGGCCGGGTAGGCGTTGGCGAAGGCCTCCACTTCCGGGTGGTATGGGTCGTGCCAGGCCTTGGGCCAATGGCGCCAGTCGGCGCCCAGGCCATGCTCCACGGCCTGGGCCTGCAGCACCTCGAAGCGGCAATGGTGCTCCAGCGCCTGGCCACCGGCTTCGCGGAAGCTGTCGAAATCCTTGCGCAGTGGGTGGTCGCCCTGGCTGAAACCCTGGTACAGGGCTTCGAGCAGGCGTTGGCGGGCGCTGGCGGCACGCGGCCAGTCAACCAGCGGGCTTTGCTCCAGGTCTTCCAGTTGTTGCTCCAGGCCGCAGGCTTCGATGGCCACGCGCACCTCCCGCTCGCCCAGCAGCGCGGCAGGGCTGGCGTACAGGGTATTGAGCAGCAGGCGGCTGGAGGGCGAGTAGGGGCTGTAGTGCGTCTGGTCGATGGCCGACAGCGCGTGGATCGGGCTGATGGCCAAGGCATCGGCACCGCGCTCGGCGGCCGCGCGGGCCAGTTGTTCCAGGGCCAGGCAGTCGCCATAGCCGCCATCGCCGGGGCGGCGCAGGCTGTACAGCTGCACCGCCAGGCCCCAGCAGCGCGGGGGCGGCTGCTGCACCCGGTCTTCGAGGCTGTAGCAGCGTGGCGGGGCCACGGCCACGGTGAAGCGGCGGCTGTCGATTTCCACTTGGTGGTAGCCGATGGGCAGTGCACCGGGCAGGCGGGCCTGGTCGTCGAGGTTCAGGGTGAGGGCGCTGTGGTCCTCCAGGGTGCAGTGTGCGACGCTGGCAGCGCTGAAATAGCGCGCCAGTGGCAGCGGCTGGCCGAGGTCGGCGGTCAGCAGTGGCGGCAGGTGCTCACTGTCTTCGGCAGCGTCCACGGCGCGCAGGCTGGCGGCAATGGCGGCGTCATCGGAGGCTGGGTGACCAAGGCCTTCAAGGATGTTGCGCAGTACCTCGTCGCTGACACGCTGGGGCCGGGCATTGGCGTCGATCCAGTCGCGGCTCAGCCCGACGCGGGTCGCCAGCCGGTGCAGGGCGGTTTCGCTCATGGGCGCTCCTTGGCAGGGGGAAGCAGGCTGACCACGCAGCTGTACGCGGCCAGATGGGTGTCGGGGTGACGGGTGTCGCTGCTGTCGAACAATCGGGTTGCTGGTGCGGGCAGCTCGGCGGGCTGCGGGGTGGCGGCCAGGTTCAGGTCGATGCGCAAGGTGCTGCCATCACCCAGGCGCCAGCGTGCGGTCAGTGCCTTGTCGCCGAGCACCTCGGCGCCCAGCGCGCGACTGCCTGGCAGGCGCGGGATCACATGGCGGCGACGCAGGTCAAGCAACTGCTGGTACAGACCGTGCCAACCGGCGACGACTTCCCGGGCCTGCGGGCGGGACGCCTCGAAGGTCTGTTCGGCGTTGGGGTCGGGGATGCGTTGGCGCTGTTCGGGGTCGGCGAAGGCGGCGAAATGGGCGAACTCGCCGCGCCGGCCTTCGCGCACGGCGTCGGCCAGTTGGTCATGGAAGTCGGTAAAGAACAGGAACGGCCGGCAGCTGCCGTCTTCGTCGCCCATGAACAGCAGCGGGATCATCGGCGCCAGCAGCAACAGGGCGGTGGCTGCCCGCAGCGCCGGCGGCGGGCACAGGCGGGTCAGGCGCTCGCCGAGGGCACGGTTGCCGACCTGGTCGTGGTTCTGCAGGAACAGCACGAAGGCGCTGGGTGGCAGGTGCCCGCTGGGCTCGCCGCGGGGCGTGCCATGGCGGTTGGCCTGGCCCTGGAACACGAAGCCTTCGCCAAGGCAGCGGGCCAGCTGGTCGATGGGGCGATGCTGGTAGTCGGCGTAGTAGCCTTCGGTTTCGCCGGTCAACAGCACGTGCAGGGCATTGTGGCCGTCGTCGTTCCACTGCGCGTCGAAGCCTTGTTCCAGCAGGAAGGCCTGGTTGTGCTCGTTCTCCAGTACCAGCCACACCTGGCGGCCCGGCTCCACTGCAGCGCGTACCCTTTGTGCCAGCTCGACCAGGAAGTCGGGCTGGTCGATGGCGTGCACGGCGTCAAGGCGCAGGCCATCGAAGCGGTAGTCGCACAGCCACATCAGGGCGTTCTGGATGAAGTACTCGCGCACCTGCGGGCGACGAAAGTCGATGGCTGCGCCCCAGGGGGTCTGCCGGTCTTCGCGGAAGAACGGGCTGGCATACTGGTGCAGGTAATTGCCGTCGGGGCCGAAGTGGTTGTACACCACATCGACCAGCACCATCAGCCCATTGCCATGGGCCTGGTCGACCAGCGCACACAACTGCTCGGGGCTGCCGTAGGTGTTTTGCGGTGCATAGGGCAGCACGCCGTCGTAACCCCAGTTGCGCTCGCCTGGGAACTGCCCCAGCGGCATCAGCTCGATGGCGCTGATACCCAGCTCGGCCAGGCGCGGCAGTTGCCGGGCGACCCCGGCGTAGCCGTCGAGCAGGCCGACATGCAGCTCCTGGATGACCGCCTCGTGCCAGGGCCGGCCTTGCCAGGGGTGTTGCCAGGCATAGCCGACCACATCCACGACCTGGCTCGGCCCCTGTACGCCGTCGGGCTGGTAGCGCGAGGCCGGGTCGGCTACCTGCAGTTCACCGTCGATACGGTAGTGGTAACGGTCACCGGCCTGGCACGGGGCCACGCCGCTGTACCAGCCCTCATCATCGGGCAACAGCTCGATGGCCGGCTGCTGCTCCAGTTCCACGCTCACGCTGCGCGCATCCGGCGCCCAGAGGGCGAAGCGCGCCGACGTGGCGTCCAGCAGGTGTGCGCCATGTCTGTGCATCTTCAAATCCCCGTTCAGTAGTGGCTGTGCTGCGCCTGCTTGACCAGGTCTTCGTACAGGCGTGCGTAGGGTTCCACGGCCTGGCACCAGTTGAACGGTTGGGTCATCGACAGGCAGCGCATCGCATTCAGCAGGTCCTTCTTGCCATAGACATAGAAGGCGCGGCTGAGGGCCTGGCGATAGCTCTCGACGGTGGACTCATCGAACAGGAAACCGGTGACACCGGACTCGATGGTGTCGGCCAGGCCGCCGGTATTGCGTGCCACCGGCAACGAACCGAAGCGCTGCGCGTACATCTGGCTGAGGCCGCACGGCTCGTAGCGTGACGGCATCAGCAGGAAGTCGCTGCCGGCGAACATGCGCCGGGCATCGGTTTCGTTGAAGCCGATGCGCACGCCGATACGGCCCGGGTGGCGTAGCGCCAGCTCGCGCATGGCTTGTTCTTCTTCCGGCTCGCCACGGCCGATGATCGCGATCTGCCCGCCTTGCTCGACGATGTAGTCGGCGACACCGAGGGTAAGGTCCAGGCCTTTCTGGTAGACCAGGCGCGAAACCACGGCGAACAGCGGGCCTTCGGAGGGCAGCAGTTCGAACAGCTCGCGCACTGCCTGGGCATTGCGCGCCTTGCCTTCCCAGTCATTGATGCTGAAGTTGTGCTGCAGGTGCTTGTCGGTGGCCGAGTCCCAGCTTTCGTCGATGCCGTTGGGAATGCCGCCGAGCAGGCCTTGCTGGGCCTTGCTGGCGAGGAAGCCGTCCAGGCCGCAGCCGAATTCCGGGGTGGTGATTTCCCGGGCATAGGTGGCGCTGACCGTGGTGATGTGGCTGGAATAGGCCAGGCCGGCCTTGAGGAACGACAGCTTGCCGTAAAACTCCATGCCTTCCTGCTGCATGGCATGTTCGGGGATTGCCAGCTCCGGGCTGCAGCCGCGGCTGTACACACCCTGGTAGGCCAGGTTGTGAATGGTGAACAGGGTAGGCGTGCTCAACCCGCGCCAGTGCATGTAGGCCGGCGCCAGACCGGCGGGCCAGTCGTGGGCGTGCACCACTTCGGGCTTCCAGTGGATCCTGCCTTCGCCGGCGGCGATTTCGGCGGCGGCCAGGCCCAGGCGGGCGAAACGGATGTGGTTGTCGGGCCAGTCGCGGCCGTTGTTGGCACCATAGGGGGTGCCGTCGCGCTGGTACAGTTCGGGGCAGATCAGCACATAGATGACCAGGCCGTCGGCCATGTCCATGCGCCCGATCTTGCATGGCGGCAGGGCGGCGTGGCCACCCAGCTCACCGACAATGTGGATGGGGTTGTCGCTTTCCATCACCTGGCGGTAGCCGGGGATCAGCACTCGCACGTCGTGCAGGTGGGCCAGTGCCCGGGGCAGGGCGGCGGACACGTCACCCAGGCCACCGGTTTTCACCAGGTCGGCGATTTCCGAGGTCACGAACAAAATCTTGCGCTTGTTGCGGTTGTGCTGGCGCTGGGCGCCGGGTGCCTTGCCTGTCGTGGCGAAGTCCGGGGTGAGCGGTTCGCGGTTGTCCGGGTTGAATGAATCTACGTGAGGCTCGACAGCGGCACTGATCATACTTCTCTCCATCCCTATGCTTGGCCGGGTGCTGGCACCCGTGGCAATGTTTCGTGTTGGTTCTCTCTGTTTCTGGATTCTGCGTAGTGCGTTCCATGCCCCAAGGTCGTGCGCGCAGGCACGGCGCGATCGGCATTCCCGCCGAAGGCGATTGGGCTGGTGGGGTGTGTGGGCCGAGGCTGGGAAGTCCCTTTGCGTTTGGCCTACTTAGTTCCTGACCTGCCCGCGTTCCGTAAAGTTCGACTTTTTTTCGTCACTCTTCCGTTGAGCAAATGGCGGGCCGAAAACCGAGTGTAGGAGAGAAAGAGATAAAAATGTGACCCACTGGTCACCATTGTCGTGCCGCGGAGTAGACGCAAACGTTGGCGGTTGTGACCGGATGTGACGATAGGTTTGGCGCGGTGGATGAGGGGCAGACGGCATGCCCCAATTCTTGCCACTCATGCACCTTTTTGGTGCGATTGAGGGGTGCCAAGGTCATCGCCCTCCAACAGAATGGTGCATTTCGGAATTCAAGTGATTTCAGGATGAATGAAAGGGGCTGTTTCGCGAACTTTTAGTAACTGTATTTATTATTTTTCTGGCTTGAATTGCTGGTTTTTCAGTGAGCGGACTCGCACGCGCAAAAGTTTGTAAGTTGATGCTTTAGGAAATTTCCTACGAAGTCGTCAATGCATGAAACCCATCGTTCCTGTCATGGCGGAGCGGTACGGTTTAAGTTGCTCTTCATTCACTGCCTCATCCTCACTGTCGTCATCGGTCAAGTCCGCCAATGCCACGGATCTAGCCGGCTTGGGCGTTGGCGACGGGCAATTTTCATTCGACGTACTCATCTTGAAGAAAGCCAGGATGTGGTTGTTTTTTCGCCGGTAAACATGATGGCGGGTAGAGCAACTCATGAAACAGTCGGACTTTCGTTTCGGATTTCAGGCGCTCGCCGGGCGCACGGAGTTCGAAGTGGTTTCATTCAAGCTGGAAGAAGCTATCAGCCAGCCATTTGTGCTGAGCCTTGAACTTGTCAGCTACGACAGTGATGTCGACTTCGGCCAGGTGCTCGACAAGCCTGCGCTATTCACCCTTTATTGCGCAGGCCGGCCACTGCGTCAGGTGCATGGCTTGGTCAGTGCCTTCAGCCAAGGTGAAACCGGCTTCTGTCGCACGCGCTACCACGCTGTGGTCGAGCCGCAACTGGCCCGTGCCCGCTTGCGTTCGAACTGGCGAATCTTCCAGCAGAAAACCGTACCTCAGATTCTTGAACTGATGTTCAAGCGTCAGGGCATTGCCCGGTTTGAGCTCAATAGCAGCGCCGATCACCAGGTGCGTGAGTTTTGTGTCCAGGCGGGGGAAACCGACCTCGACTTCATCCATCGCCTCGCCGCTGAAGAGGGCTTCGTCTACCGCTTTGCACACTGCGCCAGGCACCACACGCTGATCGTTACCGATCGCCTGCTATCGCTTGGGTTGCTCAGCCGGGGCTCGCTAAAGCCCGTAGATGATGAGGCGCTTTGGCTGGATGAAGATGATCTCGGCCCCGACAAGGTGCTGTACCACGCCAGCAGCGGTGGCGACCAGGCCCGTACCTGCCTGCGGCGTTTGCGCTACTGCGAGCAGGTGCGTACCGCGCAGCAGGTGCAGCGCGACTACACCTTCACCAACCCGGCCTATCGCCAGGAGCACAAGGCTCAGGCCAGCGGAATCACGCACCAGTCGCTGGACTACGAATTTTTTGATTACCCGGGGCGCTACAAGCGCGATGCGGTCGGCAAGCCCTTCACTGAAACGCGGCTGACGGCGCTGCGTCATGACGCCCTCCTGGCCGAAGTACAGGGCGATGACGTGCGCCTGCAGCCAGGCCTGAGCTTCACACTCGTCGGCCACCCGCGTGAAGACCTCAATGTGCACTGGCGCGTAATCAGCCTGTGCCACGAAGGTACGCAGTTCACCAGCCTGCAGGAAGAAGCCGTCGGCGCCGAACAAGGTACCCGCTATGTGAACGATGCGCAGCTGGTGCAAGGCATGGCCGAATGGCGCCCGGCACCCTTGGCCAAGCCGCGTATCGATGGCCCGCACATGGCCACCGTGGTCGGCCCGCCGGGCGAAGAGATTTTTTGCGACCAGTGGGGGCGGGTCAAGGTCAGCTTCCCCTGGGACCGTGAAAGCAGCAACAACGAATTCAGTTCCTGCTGGGTGCGGGTGTCGCAAGGCTGGGCCGGTGGCAGTTGGGGTTCGATGGCCATTCCGCGTATTGGCCAGGATGTGATTGTCCAGTACGTCAATGGCGACCCGGACCAGCCGATGATCACCGGGCGCACCTACTGCGGTGACCAGCTGCCGCCTTACGACCTGCCCGAACACAAGACCCGCATGACCATCAAGAGCCAGACCCATAAAGGCGATGGCTTCAACGAGTTGCGCTTCGAGGACGAACTGGGGCGCCAGGAAGTATTCATTCATGCCGAGCGCGACCAGAACAACGTCGTGAAACACAACGAAACCACGCTCATCGGCAATGATCGTAGCGAGCGCGTCGAGCATGACGAAGTGGTGCACATAGGTGGCAACCGCAGTGTCAAGGTCGGCGCCAGCAAGAGCGAAACGGTCGCCCTTGGCAAAGTCGAAAGCATAGGCCTGGGCAAGTCGTTGGCCGTTGGCGGGGCGTTGAGCGTGATGGTTGGCCTCGAGGCCAGCGAGCAGGTCGCGCAGGACAAGCGTGTGCAGGTCGGCGGGCAACTGCGGGTCGATGCCAATGACGATGTGTCGATCACCAGCCATCACGGCCATGTGCACATCGACAGCCGAACGTCGCTGACCCTGAGTTGCGGCGGGGCGTTCATCAAGCTGGTTGATGGCCGCATCGAAATCGGTTGCCCCGAGCCACTGCTGTTGCATGCCATCGCCCAGGTAAAGGCGCCTGCACGTTACGGCGAGCCGCCTGCACCGTCGCAGGAGGAAATCGAGTTTCGCCTGGTGCATGCCGACGGTACGCCGATTGCGGGCACGGCCTACGTAGCGACGTTGTCCGATGGCACCCAGCGCCAGGGTATGGTCGACCAGAACGGCTATGCCCGCCTGGCTGGCGTTACCCCCGGTTGTAGCGCCCAGGTGCGCTACGAGGTTGGCCAAGGTTCGCTGCAGCTGACGACCGCAACCGAGCCGGATGCTGCCCTGCAGGCATTGCTTGCCGGCTGTACCTCGGCAGGTGGCCAGTCATGAACTCCGCTGCTGACTGGCTGGATGAAGCGGTGGAAAGGGTGGCAGGTGGCTTTGGCTGGCTGCGTGATCTGGTGCTGGGCGAGTTTGCCGAGGAACGGCCACTGAGCGTGGTCATTGCCGACATGCTGCTGTCGTTGGTGCCTGGGGTGGTGATCGTGCTCAGTGCCCGTGACCTGGCCGCAGTGTGCCTGCGCCTGGGCAAGCGCTACACAGCGGATGACAGCCAGGCAACGGCGCAGCCGCCACAGTGGCAGGAGTGGGTGCTGCTGGTCGCCTGCCTGCTTACCTTGATCGCGCCGATCATCGGTGCCGTGGTGGGGGCGGTGGGTACGCCCGTGGGCTCGGTGGCAGGTGCATTGGTCGGCCAGGAAGCGGCAGCGTTTCTGCGAGGTTTGTGCCTGCTACTTATCCGTGAAAGCCAGATCATCTTGCGGACCGTGGTTGCGTTTCTTGGCAAGTTCACCCGCGGCAGCGTGGAGTTCTGGCTGCGCCAGGTCAGGTTCACGAGCTATGAAAAGGATTTGCTGGCCTATCTGAACCAGTTCTTGACCAAGGTCATCGCTGCAACGGCAAAGCTTCGCAGCTACCTGGGCAACTGGCCCTTCAACCAGGCGGCCTCGCACCTGTTGGTGCGGCTGCAGGCCATGGAAGCGCAGTTCTACGCGGTGCAGGTGCATGCAGTGCGGGAAATCCCACAGGCGCTGATGCAACTCGACGCCAGGTTGGCCAAGGTGCTGGAACAGGCCAGCGATCTGCCCGCGCAGGTTGCGCAGGCCGGGGTGCATGCGCCTAAGCCGGTGCCCATGGCGATGAGTGGTGGGCGGGTGACTTCTGGCATTGGCATGCGTCCGCGTTACCTCGAGCGCCCCGAGGGTGCGCTCGGCCCGCCAGTACCCACCTCTGCGGCTGCCGCCACGCATGGCGCCAATGTGCACGTGTTCGATCATTCGACGGCGACCCGGGCGCAGAAGGGCATTTATGGGGAGGTGATCAGTGATCAGTACATGCTCGGCAAAGGCCATGAGAACCTGCTGTCGGTCGCTCGTGGGCCTCGCAGCCTGGAAATGAAACCCACCGGGCGCGGGCTGGATGGCGTCTATCGTAATGCCCATCCACCGCCGCCGTTCATCATTACCGAGACCAAGTATCGAACGGGGGGCGCGTTTTCGCCGGGTAGTTTGCCGGTTACAAAGGGGAGTAAGGGGTTTCCGAGCGCCAGGCAGATGAGTGATGCGTGGATTCGTCCAAGGCTTTCCGAAAGTTTGGGGAAAGAACAGGCAATGAATATTCGCTCGGCTGGATATGAGCGTTGGTTGATAACCGTAGATGAGAAGGGTGCTGTAACCCAGGTAGTCAAGCTTGATGGGCATGCTAAATCTATAGGTGATGTAATTCAGTAGGATCTGAAAATGAAGAAATTTGATGAGATCAAACGTGAGCCTTTGCTGCAAGAGACAGCCTATCTGGACTCTGTTGATTTTTGGAAGAAATACTATGTGCAGCTAAAGGCTGAAGAGTGTCTAGCGTTGGAACGCCCAGATTACGTAAATATTGAAGGGTTGAGTTGGGATTGGTGCTTTGAATCTCTGGAGTTACTAGTAGCACTTTATTCGGGGGGAGAGCCCGTTGAAGCGCTTGAGTTTTACGTGGATCACATGTTTTCCCAGTTTCAACGTCACAAGCAAGCTTATCCGGCTTTCAGCTTGAAGCTGTGGGAGCCGGATGCGTATCAGTACACACTCTGGCTTCTATCGTTTGCAGTGCTGTTCAACAAGCCCGGGCGCATCAGGCAAATCGCAGGTTTTTTGAGTGAAGCCCCAGATGACGGTGAGGACATCCTGTTGCGGCAACTGTTTTCCCGTGTGGGGGTGACGATTCCCGGGAGTACGTTGATTCATGAGCGCCCCTATCATGAATTGCTCAATGCCGTAACTACCGAGAAGGATGAGCAGCAACAGGCGGTGCGTAGTTACCTGAAGCAGTGGTATCGAGGCATGCGCAACTGTTATTGGCATGACCGGCACAAGGCACGAAGCGATGCGGGTTTCTTTGGCTATTGGGCCTTTGAGGCAGGATTGGTCACTGTGTTGTGGGGCGTCGACGATACGCCCTATAGAGATCTTCCTTTCTACCCGAAGGATTTGGTAGACGATGCTCGCAAGCGTCAAGTTATCAAAAGCTTCCCTGAACAACTGCAAAGCGCGCCATATTCGGATGCGCTTGCCAGGTCGGGCGAAATCTGCCCGCGCACGGGTGTGTGGGTATGTGATGAATGGGCGGTGGGGCCTCAGACATTCATGCAAGGCGTAGAGATGCCGAGCGAAAATGGGCGCTCTCTGGTTTGGCGCTTGGTGAAAGGCTTATAGCGTGCGGGAGGGCCGATGGGCCAGTTCGACAGCATCAAGCGCGACCCGTGGATGGTCGAGCAGCATTACCTGGCTTCGACCCGTGAAAAAGAGCAGGAATTCGCCGACCCTGACGCCCAGGCATTGCTGAGCGGGCCAGCCGAGCACAGGCACCACTACCGTGGCCTTAGCCGTGACTGGGCCCACATGGCACTGGAGCTGGCAGTGCAGCGGTATTCCGGTGGCGAGCCGATGGAACTGGTAGAGGCCTATGCAGACTATGCGTTCGCCCAGTTCGCCCGGCATTTTTCGGCGTACCCGGCAACCAGCGAGCAGTTGCGCCCCTGGGTGTCGGATGAATACCGGCTTGCCTTGTGGCTATTGTCGCTGGCGGTGCTGTGCGGTTACCCCGAGCGTGTCGACCAGGTACTGGGCTGGCTGAACCAGGACGACGAGCGCAGCCCCTACCTGCTGCTGCATCGCCTGTTCCAGCGGCTGGGCAAGGCCTACCCTGGCACCTCATTGCTTCACCCCGAACCTTATGGCGCCTTGCTGGAGAGCCTCGACCTGAAAGGGCCCGCGCAGCATGACGCGCTCATGCAATATCTCGGGCAGTGGTACGCCAATGCGCACGTTTGCTACTGGCACGAGCGCCACACCCGGGCACGGAGTGACCACTTGGGTTACTGGGCCTTCGAGGCCGCACTGGTGGCGTTTTTATGGTCTGTGCAGGGTGATGGCCTGAAAAGCGCTCCTTACTTTTACCCGCAGGCGCTCATCGAAAGGGCGCATTACCGACGCCTGGGCAAGCAGTTCCGCGACCCGGAAACCGCCAGGCGCGAGGATGCCCCAGGCTGGCCTTCCGGCACGCCTTGCCCATGGCCCGGGTACTACGTCTGCGTCGAGCGCATGGTGGGCGAGCAGGTGTTCATGCACCAGGTACCTTTCCCTGAGATCGATGGCCAGGTCGTTCACTGGCGGCTGTCGAGAACGTTCTGATTGGCGCTGCCGGCATGCGTGCCTGGCGCCTCACATGATTCGGGAGTGGCAACAATGCCCGCCATCGTTCTGCTGGGTCACCCTCACCACTGCCCATTGTGCGGCCCGACCAGCATCAGCAGCGGCTCCAGTCTGTTCTTCGTCAACGGCAGGGCAGCCGCCAGGGTTGGCGACAGGCTCGGGTGTGGGGCGGTGATTACCAGCGGCTCGGCACTGATGATGGATGATGGGCAGCCGCTTGCCAGGGTCGGCGATGCCACCAGTCATGGCGGTACCCTGGAAAATGGCGATAATAGCTGGCTGCTCGATTGAGCGATGTGGGAGCAGTTCAGCTCCCACAGGGACGGGGCAACTTCAGAGGCTGACGGCCTTGCCGTCTGTGCGTGCTTGCGCCAGCAGCAGGTTCAATTGGGCGACCTGCTGGCGCAGCTGGTCACGTTCGTCCTTCAGTTTACGCAGCTCATCACGGCGCACGGAGACATAGAGGGTCTGGGTTGGGGTTGCAGGCATCAAGGTACCCATGAGCACACCTCGCGGTTTTGGCTGGTGACAAGTTAAAGCGTAGACGCTTCAGGCGGGCGCATTTTGAATTCTTTCGCAGGTCTTGGGAACTTTTTTGTTTATTGTGGTCTCGCCGTTCGTCGCTGAACCCTCGAGCGGTTCGCTGGACTAAGCTGAAAAGCTAATTTGTGTTGTCATTTATTTCGAAAGGGGAGCATCGGCTCATGCAACTGGGAATCATCGGGCTGGGCCGCATGGGCGGCAATATCGCAAGGCGCCTGATGCGCGCAGGGCACCGCACCGTGGTACACGATCGCAACCGCGAGGCCATCACCGGCCTGGAGGGCGAGGGCGCCCAGGGTGCGCACGACCTCGGTGCACTGGTGCAGAAGCTGAAAGCACCGCGTGCGGTGTGGGTCATGCTGCCCGCCGGCGAGCCCACCGAGCAGACCATTGCTCAACTGGCCGAGCTGCTGGAGCCGGGCGATGCGATCATCGACGGCGGCAACACCTTCTACAAGGATGACGTGCGCCGCGCCGCCGAGCTGGCCAAGCGCCGGCTGCATTACCTGGACGTTGGCACCTCGGGCGGCGTGTGGGGCCTGGACCGTGGCTACTGCATGATGATCGGTGGCGAAAAGGACGTGTTCGAGCGCCTGGAACCACTGTTCAAGGCGCTGGCCCCGGGCGTGGGTGACATCCCGCGTACCCATGGCCGCAGCGGCGAGCACCAGCGTGCCGAACACGGCTACATCCACGCCGGCCCACCCGGTGCCGGGCACTACGTGAAAATGGTGCACAACGGCATCGAGTACGGCCTCATGCAGGCCTATGCCGAAGGTTTCGATCTGCTGCGCAGCAAGGGCGGCAACGAACTGCCGGAAGACCAGCGTTTCGACCTGAACGTGGCCGAAATCGCCGAAGTGTGGCGGCGTGGCAGCGTGGTCACCTCGTGGCTGCTCGACCTCACCGCCGATGCGCTGGTGGCCGACCCGCAGCTGTCGCAGTTCAGTGGCTCGGTATCCGACAGTGGTGAAGGCCGCTGGACCATCGACGCCGCCGTCGAGCAGGCGGTGCCGGTGCCGGTGCTGTCCAGCGCGCTGTTCGCCCGCTTCCGCTCGCGCCAGCAGCAAGGCACCTATGGTGACAAGATTCTCTCGGCCATGCGCCTGGGCTTCGGTGGCCACGTCGAGAAAAAAGCCGAATGACCAAACAGAGCATTCCGGCCGCTCCGCCATGCACCCTGTTCCTGTTCGGCGCCAATGGCGACCTGGTCAAGCGCCTGCTGATGCCGGCGCTGTACAACCTCAGCCGTGACGGCTTGCTGGACCGCAACCTGCGCATCGTCGGGGTCGACCACAACCCGGCCAGTGCCGAAGAATTCGCCGGGCGCCTGCATGCGTTCATGGTCGAGCGTGACAAAGGTGGCGAGGGCACGGCCAAGTGCCTGGACGAGAAAATCTGGGCACGCCTGGCCAAGCGCCTGGATTACCAGACCGGCGATTTCCTCGACCCGGCCACCTACCAGGCCCTCGCCAAGCGCATCGATAAAACCAGCCATGGCAACGCCATCTTCTACCTGGCGACCTCGCCGCGCTTCTTCCCCGAAGTGGCGCAGCGCCTGGGGCAGGCCGGGCTGCTCGACGAATCGGCCGGCGGTTTTCGCCGCGTCGTGGTGGAAAAGCCCTTCGGCACCGACCTGGCCAGCGCCGAGGCGCTCAACGCCTGCCTGTTGAAGGTGATGGGCGAGCGGCAGATCTACCGCATCGACCATTACCTGGGCAAAGAGACGGTGCAGAACATCCTGGTCAGCCGGTTCTCCAACGGCTTGTTCGAGTCGTTCTGGAACAACCACTACATCGACCATGTGCAAATCACCGCTGCGGAAACCGTAGGTGTCGAGACCCGTGGTGCGTTCTACGACAGCACCGGCGCGTTGCGCGACATGGTGCCCAATCATCTGTTCCAGTTGCTGGCGATGGTAGCCATGGAGCCCCCGGCGGCGTTTGCCGCCGATGCCGTGCGCAGCGAAAAGGCCAAGGTGATCGGCGCCATCCGTCCGTGGTCGACGAAGATGGCCTTGAAAAACTCCGTGCGCGGCCAGTACAGCGCCGGCAAGCAGGGGCGCAAGCAGTTGCCTGGCTACCGCCACGAGGCCAACGTCGCGGCGGACAGCCAGACCGAGACCTATGTGGCGCTGAAGGTGATGATCGACAACTGGCGCTGGGCTGGCGTGCCGTTCTACCTGCGAACTGGCAAGCGCATGAGCGTGCGTGATACCGAAATTGCCATCTGCTTCAAGCCCGCGCCTTATGCGCAGTTCCGCGAATCGGAGCTGGAGCGGCCCAAGCCCAATTACCTGAAAATCCAGATCCAGCCCAACGAGGGCATGTGGTTCGACCTGCAGGCCAAGCGCCCCGGGCCGGAGCTGGTAATGGAGAATGTCGAGCTGGGCTTTGCCTACAAGGACTTCTTCAAGATGACCCCGGCGACCGGTTACGAGACGCTGATCTACGACTGCCTGACCGGTGACCAGACCTTGTTTCAGCGGGCTGACAACATCGAGAACGGCTGGCGCGCGGTGCAGCCATTCCTGGATGCCTGGGCCCAGGGCGGCGAGGTGCACGAATACCCGGCCGGTGAAGACGGGCCCGAGGCCGGCAATGAATTGCTGACCCGGGACAAGCGGGAGTGGCATCGGTTGGGGTGAGTTGTTTGTAAAGCCTGTGCTGGCCCTTTCGCGGGTGAACCCGCTCCCACAGGGATATCGAAGGTTTCAAGGCCTGTGATGTACCTGTGGGAGCGGGTTCACCCGCGAAAAGGCCAGCACAGGCAACCATACTAAGGAGCCTCAATGCCGGCCCACATCGAAGACTATGCCCTGCTGGGCAATTGCCGCAGCGCCGCCCTGGTCAGCCGCGATGGCTCGCTCGACTGGCTGTGCCTGCCACGCTTCGACGCCCCCGCGGTATTCGCCGCACTGCTGGGCAACGAGGAAAACGGCCGCTGGCGCCTTGCCCCCAGCGACCCGGTCGAACACAGCAGCCGCCAATACCTGGACGACACCCTGGTACTGGAAACCATCTGGGTCACCGCCACCGGCCGCGCCCGCGTGCTGGACTTCATGCCGCTGGGCGAGGTCAACGCGCTGGTGCGCATCGTCGAAGGCCTAGCCGGCGAAACCAACTTCGAAATGGACCTGGTAATGCGCTTCGACTACGGCCGCAGCGTGCCCTGGGTAGAACGGCTCGACCCGCTGTCCCTCAGCGCTGTCGCCGGCCCCGACCGACTGATTCTGTGCAGCACCGTTCCCCCGCATGCCCGCGACCAGCACACCGTCGCCCGCTTTCGCGTCGGTGCGGGCGAACGCCAGGTGTTCAGCCTGCGTCACCAGCCATCGCACCTGCCGGTGCAGCCCGGCTGTGATAGCGACGAAGCGCTGGCGCAGACCATCGACCAATGGCAGGCCTTCGCCGCCCGCTGCCCACAGGTGGGCCCATACTCCGCCTTGGTGCGCCGCTCGCTGCTGACCCTCAAGGCCATGACCTATGCGCCCACCGGCGGCATCGTTGCCGCCGTCACCACCTCGCTGCCCGAGCGCATCGGTCACGAGCGCAACTGGGACTACCGCTTCTGTTGGCTGCGCGACGCGACCATGACACTGCTGGCCTTCATGAACCTCGGCTACTTCGATGAAGCCCAGGCTTGGCGCGAGTGGTTGTTGCGCTCGGTGGCCGGCAACCCGGAGCAGATGCAGATCATGTACGGCCTGGCCGGCGAACGCGACCTGCAGGAATACACCTTGCCGTGGCTGGCCGGCTACGAGCACTCGCAACCGGTGCGGGTGGGCAATGCAGCGTCAGCGCAGATGCAGCTGGACATCTACGGCGAGCTCGCCGATGCCATGACCCAGGCAATCAAGGGCGGCTTGCCCCGCCACTCGCGCAGCGCCGCCATCGCCCGCTCGATCCTGCCTTACGTCGAGCGCATCTGGCGCCAGGCGGACGAGGGCATCTGGGAAGTGCGCGGCGGCCGGCAGCAGTTCGTGCACTCCAAGGTCATGGCCTGGGTGGCGTTCGACCGTGCCGCGGGGCTGGCCGACACCACCGAGGAGGGCCGCGAGCGCGGGCGGCATTACCGCCAGGTGGCTGACGAGATTCGTCGTGAAGTGTGCGCGCAGGGCCTGGACCCCAGCGGCCGCTTTTTCGTCCAGGCCTATGGCTCGACCGAGATGGACGCCAGCTTGTTGCAGATCGCCCTGACCGGCTTTCTGCCGGCGGATGACCCGCGCTTTTTGCGCACGCTCGAACAGGTCGAACAACGCCTGCTGAAAAACGGCCTGCTGCTGCGCTATGACAGCGATCGCTGCAGCGATGGCCTGACGTCCGGGGAGGGCACCTTCCTGGTGTGTTCGTTCTGGCTGGCCGACGTGTATGTATTGCTGGGCCGCCAGGCAGAAGCGCAGGCACTGTACGAACGCTTGACCGGCCTGTGCAACGACCTTGGCCTGCTGGCTGAACAGTACGACCCGGCGGGCCAGCGCATGCTTGGCAACTTCCCCCAGGCGTTCAGCCATATCGGCATCATCAACACCGCACTGAACCTGCACCGCGCACAGTGCCCGGTGCGTGATCGGGCGAGCTGTAGCTAAGTCAGGTGGCGGTCTCCTACAGGGATTGCGCTGGCTTGGAGTAAGCGGAGTAGACTAGGGCAAACCCCTTTGGCACGGAGCACACATGGGCATTCGCGGTACTGACCGGCAGATCGGCAACATCGAGTTCAATTTCATCTACTCAGACGGTCATGAGCTGGCGGTGTGGACGGCCCAAGCCTGATGGCCAACCACAAGATCGAAATCCGCCGACGCAATATCGAGAAGATTCTGCAGGCAGCGGAAAAGGTGTTCGCCGAGAAGGGCTATGGCGCCACCTCGATGGGTGATATCGCCGAGCAGGCCGAGTTGCCGCGTTCCAACCTTCATTACTACTTCAGCACCAAGGACGACCTGTTCCGTGCTGTGCTGCAGGACCTGCTGGACGTGTGGAAGCAGGACGCGCTGTGCTTCGAGAACTTCGACGACCCGCGCGTGGTGCTCACCAGTTACATCCGGGCAAAGATGGGCCACTCGCGCTCGCGGCCGCTGGGCTCGAAGATCTGGGCCGAAGAGATGCTGCATGGGGCGCCGGTGCTGGGGGTGAACCTGGATGAAAGCCTGGTGCCCTGGGCCAAGCTGAAGGAAGCCAAGATCCGCCGCTGGGTGGAGGAGGGGCGCATCCTGCCGGTGGAGCCGTCGGCGCTTTTGTACATGATCTGGGCCTCGACCCAGCACTATGCCGACTTTGGTTACCAGGTGACGTTGCTCAATGGCGGGGAGGCGTTGTCGGACATGGCCTTTGAAAATGCCGTGCAGACGGTGACCAGTGTGATCTTGCGGGGGATCGGGCTGGAGCCTTGAGGTCGGGGCCGCCGCGCGGCCCCAATGGGTTTCAGCTGGCCTCGCGGTAGGGGTTACGCGGGTCCTGCGTCCAGTTCAGGTAAGGCTTGCCGGTATCCTGAGCCACCATTTCGATGCAGCTCTCCACCGGGCAGGTGATCTGGCACAGGTTGCAGCCCACGCATTCTTCCTCGATCACACTGTAGGCATGCGTGCCATCTGCCTTCAGCGTACTGGCAATCGCCTGGTGGGAAGTATCCTCACAGGCAATGTGGCAGCGCCCGCAGCCAATGCATGCTTGTTGGTCGATGTGCGCCACCGACTTGTAGTTCATGTCCAGGTACTTCCAGTCGGTGGTATGCCCTACCGCCTGGCCGCGGAACGCCTCGATGTTGTGGTGCCCATGCTGGTCCATCCAGCGCGCCAGGCCGTCCTTCATGTCCTCGACGATGCGGAAGCCGTGCAGCATCGCTGCCGTGCACACCTGCACGGCACCGCTGCCCAGGGCCATGAACTCGGCTGCGTCACGCCAGCTGCCGATGCCGCCAATACCGCAGATCGGCAAACCGTGCGTCTGCGGGTCGCGGGCGATTTCCGCCACCATGTTCAGGGCAATCGGCTTCACCGCCGAACCGCAGTAACCGCCATGGGTGCTCTGGTCACCGACGATGGGGTGGGCGACCATGCGGTCGAGGTCGACGCTGGTGATCGAGTTGATGGTATTGATCAACGACACTGCATCGGCCCCGCCACGGTGGGCGGCGCGGGCCGACTGGCGGATGTCGGTGATGTTCGGCGTGAGTTTGACGATCACCGGCAGCGAGCAATACGTCTTGCACCAGCGGGTGACCATTTCGACGTACTCCGGCACCTGGCCGACCGCCGCACCCATGCCGCGCTCCGGCATGCCGTGCGGGCAGCCGAAATTCAGTTCGATGCCATCGGCCCCGGTGGCTTCCACCAGCGGCAGGATGAACTTCCACGAGTCTTCCACGCACGGCACCATCAGCGAAACGATCAGTGCGCGGTCGGGCCAGTCCTTCTTCACCTGGGTGATTTCGCGCAGGTTGATGTCCAGCGAGCGGTCGGTGATCAGCTCGATGTTGTTGATGCCCTGCACCTGGCGGTTGGGGCCGTAATGCGCCGAGTAGCGCGACGACACGTTGACTGCCGCCGGGTCTTCGCCCAGTGTTTTCCACACTACGCCACCCCAGCCGGCCTCGAAGGCGCGGACCACGTTGTAGGCCTTGTCGGTTGGCGGTGCGGAGGCCAGCCAGAAGGGGTTGGGTGCCTTGATGCCGGCAAATTCGATGGACAGGTCGGCCATTTACGCAGCCTCCACGTTGAGCATGAGTTGGGCATGGATGGCTTCGGCGGCCAGCTTGCCGTGTTGCACGGCCTGGACGGTCAGGTCCTGGCCCAGGGCGGTGCAGTCGCCGCCGGCATAGACACCCGGCAGGCTGGTCTGCATCGTTTCGTCGACGCGGATGCGCTCGCCGTCGCGCGCCAGCTGTGCGGCCACCGGGTCACCGAGGCTGGTGTCGTCGAAGCGTTGGCCGATGGCCTTGAAGATCGCATCGGCGGCCAGTTCGAAGGTGTCGCCGGTGTCGCGCAGGTGGCCGTCTGCCAGTTCGGTGCAGGCGAAGCGCATGCCGCGCACCTTGCCGCTGTCGTCCAGCAGCACGGCATCGGGGCGGGCCCAGGTGTGCAGGCGTACCTGGTTGGCCTTGGCGATCTCCTGCTCGTGGCCGGTCGCACCCATGTCGGCATGGCCGCGGCGGTACACCAGGTTGACGTCGCGAGCACCCAGGCGGCTCATCTGCACGGCCATGTCGATGGCGGTGTTGCCGGCGCCGATCACCAGGCAGCGGTCGGCCAGGGGCAACTGGCTCAGGTCGTCGGCCTGGCGTAGTTCGCGGATGTATGCGGTGGCGGCGAGCAGGCCGGGGGCCTCTTCATCCGGCAGGCCGAGCTGGCGCACAGCATTCAGGCCGAGGCCGAGGAACACTGCGTCGTACTGGTCGCGCAGTTCGCCCAGGCCGAGGTTGCTGCCCAGGCGCTGGCCATGGCGAATTTCAATGCCACCGATACCAAGCAGGAATTCCACTTCACGCTGGGCGTAGTCGTCCACCAGCTTGTAGCGGGCGATGCCGTACTCGTTGAGGCCCCCGGCCTTGTCGCTGGCCTCGAACACGACCACATCATGCCCGTGCATGGCCAGGCGGTGGGCGCACGACAGCCCGGCGGGGCCGGCACCAACTACGGCGATGCGCTTGCCAGTGGCCGGCGAGCGCTGGAACGGGTGCTCGGTGAAGTGGGCGTTGTCCAGGGCATAGCGCTGCAGCTGGCCGATCAGCACCGGTGCGCATTCCTGCGCGTTGTTGCGTACGCAGGCTTGCTGGCAAAGGATTTCGGTGGGGCAGACGCGGGCGCAACTGCCGCCGAGGATGTTGGCCGAGAGAATGCGCTCGGCGGCGCCTTGCAGGTTTTCGTCGCTGATGCGGTGGATGAACGACGGGATGTCGATCTCGCTAGGGCAGGCGTTGACGCAGGGAGCGTCATAGCAATACAGGCAGCGTGCGCTTTCGACGGCGGCCTGGCGGGCGGTGAGGGGTGGGGCCAGGTCGCTGAAGCGCTCGGCCAGCTGGTCGGCACCGGCCCGGGGGCGCGGCAAGTGGTTCAGAGCGTCGATCACGGTTGTAGCCTCTCTATTTTTTATGGATGCAGGCGACAAGCATTGCGGTGGTTTCTGGGGCCGCTGCGCGCCCCATCGCGACACAAGGCCGCTCCTACAAGGAACCGCACACTCCTGTAGGAGCGGCCTTGTGTCGCGATGGGCTGCACAGCAGCCCCAATGGCCTTAACGCTTCACAGGCGTCGGCCGCTGCACTTCAGCCCTGCGCCCCAGCACCTCGTACACCGACGGATACGCCGGCCGTTCCACATACCGCCCCGCGCCTTTTTCCGCACGCAGGTCGCCATCGGCCCAGAGCACCTTGCCCTGGCTGATGGTATGGCTGGGGATGCCGCGTACGGTACGGCCTTCGAAGATGTTGAAATCCACCTGCTGGTGGTGGGTCTTGGCCGAGATGGTACGGGTGCCTTGCGGGTCCCACAGCACCAGGTCGGCGTCAGCGCCAACACGAATGGCACCCTTGCGCGGGAACAGGTTGAAGATCTTCGCGGTGTTGGTGGAGGTCAGCGCGACGAACTCATGCATCGACAGGCGCCCGCTGTTCACCCCGGCATCCCACAGCACCGCCATGCGGTCCTCAATGCCGGCAGTGCCGTTGGGGATACGGCTGAAGTCGTCGCGGCCCATGGCTTTCTGTTCGGCGCAGAAGCAGCAATGGTCGGTGGCGGTGGTGTGCAGGTTGCCCGACTGCAGCCCGCGCCACAGCGCCTCCTGGTGTTCACGCGGGCGGAATGGTGGGCTCATCACATAGCCTGCGGCGGTGGCCCAGTCCGGGTCGCGGTAGACGCTGTCATCCAGCAGCAGATGGCCGGGCAGGACTTCACCGTACACCGGCTGGCCCTTGCCCCTGGCATAGGCGATTTCGTCCAGCGCTTCGCGGCTGGAAACATGCACCAGGTACAGTGGCGTGCCCAGGGTCTCGGCAATGCGGATGGCGCGGCTTGCCGCCTCGCCCTCGACCTGGGACGGACGTGACAGCGGGTGGGCCTCCGGCCCGGTCAGGCCCTGGGCCAGCAGTTTTTTCTGCAGGTGGTACACCAGTTCGCCGTTCTCGGCATGCACGGTGGGCACCGCACCCAGTTGCAGGCAGCGCTCGAAGCTGGCCACCAGGGTGTCGTCGGCGGCCATGATCGCATTCTTGTAGGCCATGAAGTGTTTGAAGCTGTTCACCCCATGGTTGGCCACCAGCTCGCCCATCTCTTCGGCTACCTGCTCGCTCCACCAGGTGATGGCGACATGGAAGCCGTAGTCGCTGGCGCTTTTCTGCGCCCAGCCGCGCCAGGTGTGAAAGGCCTCCAGCAACGACTGCTGAGGGTTGGGGATGACGAAGTCGATGATTGAGGTAGTGCCACCGGCCAGGCCCGCGGCGGTGCCGCTGAAGAAGTCCTCGCTGGCCACGGTGCCCATGAACGGCAGCTGCATGTGGGTATGCGGGTCGATGCCGCCGGGCATCAGGTACTGGCCGCTGCCGTCGAGGGTTTCGCAGCCGGTGGGCGGTTCGAGGTTTTGCCCGATGGCGCTGATAAGGCCATCGGCACACAGGACATCGGCGGGGTAACTCTCTTCGTGGGTGACCACGGTGGCGCCACGGATCAACAGGGACATGCCGTTTTCCTCGCAGGCTGACCGGTCTGGGCCGGTTCTTGGAATTGTCTTGGTGCAGGGCGGGCAGGGGTGGTTAATCCTGTCAGGCCTGACAAGATTCGAGGCTAGATGCAGATCCTGGATTCGGCAAGAAAATTTTCACATTAAATTTGTGGTTTTTAAGATATTGATATTAAAGGGTTAATTTATTTCAGTGCGCTGACTGCGCGGTTCTCCAAAGCGTTGACTAACTTGACAAGATGAAAATCTGGTCGAGATTTTCAAACACATGAATGCGTGTGTACTCCGGCCATCGAGTGAACCCGATGGGCAAACAACTACAAAAAATCTGGAGAAGGCTCCCATGCAGCAAAGCAGATCGGAAGTGGTCGAGCAGGATGGCTTGTTCGAGCTGTCCGAGGGCAGCGATGTTCTCGACAGCCCGCGCTACAACCACGACATCGCCCCGACCAAGGTGCACCAGCGTACCTGGAACAAATGGCATATCACCGCCCTGTGGGTGGGCATGTCCATCTGCGTGCCCACCTACACCCTCGGCGGCGTGCTCACCGCCTACTTCGGCCTCAGCGTGGGCGAAGCCTTGCTGGCGATCTTGCTGGCCAACCTGATCGTGCTGATTCCGCTCACCCTCAACGCCTTCCCTGGCACCAAGTACGGCATTCCGTTCCCGGTGCTGCTGCGTTCGTCGTTCGGCATCATCGGCTCAAACGTGCCATGCCTGATCCGCGCGGTAGTCGCTTGTGGCTGGTTCGGCATCCAGACCATGTTCGGCGGCTTGGCCATCCACCTGTTCCTCGGCTCGGTGTTCGACGGCTGGAAGGCCCTGGGCGGCACTGGCGAGGTGATCGGCTTCATGATCTTCTGGTGCCTGAACCTGTGGGTGGTGCTGCGCGGCGCCGAGTCGATCAAGTGGCTCGAAACGCTGTCGGCACCGCTGCTGGTGGCGGTTGGCGTAGGCCTGCTGTTCTGGGCCTTGCCGCACATGTCGATGACCGAACTGCTGGCCCAGCCGCCCAAGCGCCCGGAAGGAGCGAACATGCTCGGCTACTTCTGCGCCGGGCTTACCGCCATGGTCGGTTTCTGGGCCACGCTATCGCTGAACATTCCCGACTTCAGCCGTTACGCCCGCAGCCAGAAGGACCAGATTCTCGGGCAGATCTTCGGCTTGCCGCTGACCATGTTCCTGTTCGCCGCGCTGGGCGTGGTGCTGACCGCTGCCTCGGCGTCGCTGGTTGGCGAGACCGTGTCCGACCCGGTCAGCCTGATCGGCAAGATCCACAGCCCGTTCTGGGTGGCCCTGGCCATGGCGCTGACCGTGATCGCCACGCTGTCGACCAACACCGCGGCGAACATCGTGTCGCCGACCAACGACTTCCAGAACATCGCCCCACGCCTGATCGGTCGCAGCCGAGCGGTGTGGCTGACCGGCTTCATCGGCTTGGCGCTTATGGGGCATGAGTTGCTGAAGAAGCTGGGCTGGATCGTCTCCGACCTGAGCCTGGAGAGTGTGTACTCCAACTGGCTGCTGGGTTATTCCAGCCTGCTGGGGCCGATCGCCGGGATCATGGTGGTGGACTACTTCCTGATTCGCCGGCAGAAGCTGGACCTGGCCGGGCTGTACCGCGACGACGTGTACCCGGCGTGGAACTGGGCCGGTTTTGCCGCCTTTGCGTTGCCGGTGGCGCTGACCGTCATGGCGATTGGCAACAACAGTTTCAGCTGGTTCTACGACTACGGCTGGTTCACCGGTTCGCTGCTGGGTGGGGCGCTGTATTACCTCTTCGCCGGAGTGGTCGCGCGCAGCCCGGCGCGAGTGGCCAAGCCCTTGCCGTGAGACCGCGCTGGCTTTTTCGCGGGTAAACCCGCTCCCACAGGTACAGCGCAGGTCCCGAGGCCAGCGCTGTCCTTGTGGGAGCGGGTTTACCCGCGAAGAGGCCAGCACAGACAACAGAAAAGCCTGAAGGAGAAACCCGTGACCCCAGTCAAAGAGATCCTGAAGACCACCACTCACCATATCGACAGCACCCGCCTTTGGCAGTCCCTGATGGACCTGGCCCGCCTCGGTGCCACCGCCAAGGGCGGCGTGTGCCGCCTGGCCCTGACCGACCTCGACCGCCAGGCCCGCGACCTGTTCGTGCAGTGGTCCGAGGCCGCCGGTTGCACGGTCAGCATCGACGCCGTCGGCAACATCTTCGCCCGTCGCCCGGGGCGTAACCCCAAGCTGCCCCCGGTGATGACCGGTAGCCACATCGACACGCAGCCCACCGGTGGCAAGTTCGACGGCTGCTTCGGGGTGATGGCCGGGCTGGAGGTGCTCCGCACCCTCAACGACCTCGGCGTGGAAACCGAAGCACCGCTGGAAGTGGTGGTGTGGACCAACGAGGAAGGTTCGCGCTTTGCGCCCTGCATGATGGGCTCCGGGGTGTTCGCCGGCAAGTTCACCCTGGAGGAAACCCTGGCCAAGCGCGACGCCCAGGGTGTCAGCGTTGGCGAGGCGTTGAACGCCATCGGCTACGCCGGCCCGCGCGTCGTGTCAGGCCACCCGGTGGGGGCCTATTTCGAAGCGCATATCGAGCAGGGCCCGATCCTCGAAGATCAGCGCAAGACCATCGGCGTGGTGCTGGGCGCGCTGGGCCAGAAGTGGTTCGACCTGACCCTGCGCGGTGTCGAGGCGCACGCCGGCCCTACGCCCATGCACCTGCGCAAGGACGCCCTGGTTGGCGCGGCGGCGGTGGTGGAGGCAGTCAACCGCACCGCCCTCGGCCACCAGCCCCATGCCTGTGGCACGGTGGGTTGCCTGCAGGCCTACCCAGGTTCGCGCAACGTGATCCCGGGCGAAGTGCGCATGACCCTGGACTTCCGTCATCTGGAGGGTGAGCAGCTGAATGCCATGATTGCCGATGTGCGCGCGGTGATCGAGGCGACCTGTGCCAGGTATGGCCTGAGCCACGAACTGGTACCCACGGCCGATTTCCCGGCGTTGTACTTCGACCAGGGGTGTGTCGATGCTGTGCGTGAATCTGCGCAGGCGCTGGGCCTGCCGCACATGGACATTGTCAGCGGCGCGGGGCACGACGCGATCTTCCTGGCCGAACTGGGGCCGGCGGGGATGATTTTCGTGCCGTGCGAGAACGGTATCAGCCATAACGAGATCGAGAACGCCACACCCGAGGACCTCGCCGCGGGCTGCGCGGTGTTGCTGCGCGCGATGCTGGCGGCGTCCGAGGCGATTGCCAGTGGCCGGTTGGCGGCATAGTGGAGCAGCGGGTTGTGGCGAGCACCTGCGAAGCTCCACAATTCATCCCGCGGGCTCAAGACAGCCATCGCGCCCAATGTGATAACGCTGCAGGTCCTGCGCCAGGGTCAGCCGCCCGCTGTAGTGGGCGAGGGCTTCGTCGCGCACGTTGTCGATGCTCGGGCTGCGCCGTGGGTCGCTCTGGTAGCGGGCGCTGAAGTGCGTCAGCACCAGGTTGCGCACGCCCGCAGTTTCGGCAAAGCGCGCCACTGCAGCCGCGGTGCTGTGGCCGAAGGTGACCCCTGTGCGCTCGACCACCGCCAGGGTGAACGTGGCCTCGTGCACCAGCACGTCCGCGCCCTCGGCAACGTCGGCCAACAGCTCGGGGTTGTCGTTGTCGCCGCACACGATCACCCGCCGTGGCGGGCGTGAAGGGCGTAGGTAGTCATTGCCGTGCAGCAGCCTCCCGCCATGCGGCACCGTCAGGCCCTTGGCCAGGTCGCCCCACAACGGGCCGCGGGGGATGCCTTCGGCTTCCAGGCGCGGGATGTCCAGCCGCGGTTCGGGTTTTAGTTCGGTGAACACGAAGCCGACGCTCGGCACCCGGTGCGAAAGCTGCACGCTGGTCACTTGCAGGGCGTCACTGCGCCACTCCACCAGTTCTTCCACGGCCAGCAGGCGCAGTTCGAACGGCAAAAAGGTATCGCTGGCCACCAGCCCCTGGCGCACCCAGTCGTGCAGGGCGGCGGGCAGAACAAGGTCCAGTGGCTGGGTGCGCCCGCTCATGCCGGCGCTGGCCAGCAGGCCCGGCAGGCCGAAGCAATGGTCGCCATGCACGTGGGTGATGAAGATGGCACGCAAGTCGCGAATCGACAGCGGCGTATGCAGCAGCCGGTGCTGGGTGCCTTCGCCGCAGTCGACCAGGTACCAGTGGCTGCCACTGGCTTCGATCACAGCGGTGGCACTGACGTTGCGCGCCGTGGTCGGCACGCCGGCGGAGGTGCCCAGAAACAGCAGGTCCATGGTCTGCCTCCTTGTTTCAGTCCGGCAGTGACGCCAGTACCAGCGGGCCGATGTGCGTCAGACGAAGACAAGGTGCTGATGGCGGCGTGGTACTCAACGGGCTCGTTCCTTCAAGGTGTACGGGGGCGCACACCTTAGCCGGATTGCCGCATGTCGTCGATGGCGCGCCAGGTCTTGCCTACTCGGCCTGCCGCCAGATGAGCTTGCTGGTGTCATAGCCTTGCTCCCGGGCGATCGTCAGCAATTGCTCGCGCAATTGGTCGGTGACCGCGGGCGTGCGCGAAAGCAGCCACAGGTATTCGCGGTTCGGGTGGCCGACCAACGCCACGCGGTAGTCCTGGTCGTGGTACAGCACCCAGTACTCGCCCTTGGTCAGGCCGGGCGCGAGGCGGCTGAACCAGTTGTCGAAGCGCACCCAGAGCTTGTCGGTGCTGCCCGGTTGCTGGGCTTCGGCGATGCCCTTGGCCTGGTTCCACTGGCCGTCCTTTTCCCGGCAGCGGTTGGTCACGTCGATGCGGCCGTCCTCTCGCAGCCCATAGCGCGCCTCGGACTGCACGCAGTTGCGCTGAAAGAACATCGGCAGCCGCGCGAGTTCGTACCAGGTGCCCTGGTAACGTTGCAGGTCGACCTGCTGGGTGCGCGGCGGCGCCGGGTGATCGTTGCCGGCGCAGCCGAGCAGGGCCAGGGTCATGCAGGAAAGTAGCAACGTGTTGCGTAGCGCCATGGTGAACCTCCTTGATACGGACAGGGCTTACCTGTGTTTCGATGCGGGCGAGAGGCAAAAGTTGTACAGAATCGTGCCTTTCAGAACGAACCGGTCTGCACTTCGCCGGCACGCACGTAGCGGGCGATGACCACGCCCTTGGGCGAAACCTGCGAGTGCTGCAGGGTGAAGGCCGCCGCTGCCGCATCGTCGCCGAACAGGCGCTTGCCGTGGCCGAGCAGCAACGGGTGGATCAGCAGTTGCAGTTCATCGACCAGGCCCGCCGACAGCAGTTGTTGCACCAGATCGCTGCTGCCCTGAGTCAGCAGGTTGGCGCCGTCCTGTTGTTTCAGCGCGCGGACCGCTGCGGTGACGTCCGCGCCCAGGGAGTGGCTGTTGTGCCAGTCGAGGGTTGCGGGGGTGTGGGTGGCCACGTGCTTGGGCACGCTGTTGAACAGGTTGGCGATGGAGAAGTCTTCCGAGCTGTCTTTTACCTTTGGCCAGTAGCTGGCGAAGATGTCGTAGGTGCGACGGCCCAGCAGCAGCTCGAAGGGCTGGCTGAACAGGGCCTGCATGGCCTGGCCGAAGACTTCCTCGGCGTAGGGCACGATCCAGCCGCCGTAGGTGAAGCCGCCGCTGGTGTCTTCCTGCGGGCCGCCGGGGGCCTGCATGACACCGTCGAGGCTGATGAAGGCGGCTACGATGAGTTTGCGCATGGGGACTCTCCTGTTGGCAGCCGGGGTGGCTGGGGGCATGGGATAGTCGAATGGCGGGCAGCAGAATCGACGGGGCCTTGTGCTGTGTCTGCACTGGCCCTATCGCCGGCAAGCCAGCTCCCACAGGTACACCACAGTCCTTGGGTGCAGCGTAAAACCTGTGGGAGCTGGCTTGCCGGCGATAGGGCCGGTACAAGCTACATCACAGCCAGTAGGTGACCGCCCACCACCCCAGCCCACCCATCACTACGGTATAGGGCAAGGCCATCCACACCATTCGCCCATACGACAGCCGGATCAGCGGTGCAATCGCCGAAGTCAGCAGGAACAGGAACGCCGCCTGCCCATTCGGCGTAGCCACGCTCGGCAGGTTGGTGCCGGTGTTGATCGCCACCGCCAGCGTCTCGAAATGCTCGCGGCTCATGCTGCCATTGAGAAATGCCTGCTTCACCTCGGTGATGTAGATGGTGGCAACGAATACGTTGTCGCTGATGGCCGACAGCAGGCCGTTGGCCAGGTACAGCATGCCCGGCTGCTGCTCTGCCGGCAGCGCCAGCACCCAGGTAATCAGCGGGCTGAACAGTTGCTGCTGATGAATTACCGCCACCACGGCGAAGAACACCACCAGCAAAGCGGTGAACGGCATGGCGTCCTGGAAGGCACGGCCCAGGCGGTGTTCGTCGGTAATGCCGGTGAATGCCGTGATCAGCACGATCACCATCAGGCCGATCAGGCCGACCTCGGCAACATGCAGGCCCAGGCAGACGATCAGGATCAGTGCGGCGAACCCTTGCACCCAAAGCGCGATGCGCTGGGCAGTGGTACGTGCAGCATCGTCCTCGGCGGCGTAGGCGGCCAATACCTGACGCACCGGCTCGGGCATCAACGTGCCGTAGCCGAACAGGCGCAGCTTCTCCAGCAGTACGCAGGTCAGCAGGCCGGCGCCCAGCACCGGCAACGACACCGGCGCCACCTTCAGAAAGAAATCGGCAAAGTGCCAGCCCATCTCATGGCCGATCAGCAGGTTCTGCGGCTCGCCCACCAGCGTGCACACGCCGCCCAGGGCGGTACCCACCGCGCCATGCATCAGCAGGCTGCGCAGGAAGGCGCGGAACTGGTCGAGGTCTTCACGGTGCAACTGTGCGACCTGCTGGTCGCTGTCCAGCGCACTGTCTTCGCGCGGGTTGGCCCCGGAGGCTACGCGGTGGTACACCGCATAGAAACCGACCGCGGCGCTGATGATCACGGCGGTCACGGTCAGCGCATCGAGAAACGCCGACAGGAATGCCGACAGCACGCAGAACAGCAACGCCAGAATCGCCTTCGAACGCACCCCCAGCAGGATGCGCGAGAACAGGAACAGCAGCAGTTCCTTCATGAAGTGGATGCCCGCCACCATGAACATCAGCAGCAGGATCACCGGGAAGTTGTGTTGCAGCTCTTCATACAGGGCTTGTGGGGTGGTCATCTGCAACAGCAGGGCCTCGACCAGCAGCAGGCCGCCAGGCATCAACGGGTAGCACTTCAGCGCCATGCCAAGGGTGAAGATGAATTCGAGCACCAGTGCCCAGCCGGCGGCCACCGGGCCGACGGTCATAAGCAGCAGCGGGTTGAGCACCAGGAACAGGCAGATGACTGCCTTGTACCAAAGCGGCGACTGGCCCAGAAAGCTGTGGGCCAGGGCGCCGGTCAGGGAGCGCGACATGAATTTGTATCCTTATGATTCGGCGATGGCGCACGGTGCCGGATCAGCGCGCCTTAGGCAAGGCGTAAAGTCCCGTTTTTGGCACAAGTGCGGTCACCCGGCTGGGTTACCATCCGTGCCATGAACCCTTCACCCGCAGGAGTGCCGCCCGTGACCGAGTACAGCGCATTCAAGGTCGAACTGACCGACAGCATCGCCCACGTTCAGATCAACCGCCCAGAGAAGGTCAACGCGATGAATGCGGCCTTCTGGGAAGAGATCGTGGATATCTTCCAGTGGATCGACGACACCGATGCGGTGCGGGCGGTAGTGATCAGCGGGGCAGGCAAGCATTTTTCCGCTGGTATCGACCTGATGATGCTGGCTTCGCTGGCCGGGCAGATGGGCAAGGACGTGGGTCGTAACGCACGTTTCCTGCGCAGCACAATCCTGCGCCTGCAGGCGTCGTTCAATGCCGTGGACAAATGCCGCAAGCCGGTACTGGCGGCAGTGCAGGGTTACTGCATTGGCGGCGCCATCGATCTGATCTCGGCCTGCGACATGCGTTACTGCAGCCGCGACGCGCAGTTCTCGATCAAGGAAATCGACATGGGCATGGCCGCCGATGTCGGCACACTGCAACGTTTGCCTCGTATCATCGGTGACGGCATGATGCGTGAGCTGGCTTTCACCGGACGCAATGTCGAGGCCGAAGAGGCGCTGCGCATCGGCCTGGTCAACCGGGTCTATGATGACCAGGCCGCGCTGATGGAAGGGGTCTTTGCCATCGCCGGCGAGATTGCCGCAAAATCGCCGATTGCCGTGGCCGGCACCAAGGAAATGCTCAGCTACATGCGTGACCATCGCATCGACGATGGCCTGGAGTACATCGCTACCTGGAACGCCGCGATGCTGCAGTCCGAAGACCTGCGGGTGGCGGTGGCGGCGCACATGAGCAAACAGAAACCGACGTTCGCCGACTGATCGGGCCGGGGGACGCGCAGTAAAGGAGCCCCGACATGTCAGCACGCTGGACTACCGCAGTAATCGACCCGCAGATCAACGGCGGGCTGGCCGTGGCCCGCAGCCCGGAAGGGTTCCTGGTGGACGACAACGGCGCGCTGTTCCCTCGCGACTGGCTCAAGCGCCAGGACCTCGACGTACTGTGCGAGCACGGCATCGGCCACTTCGACGGCCAGCCGGTGTTCCTGCTGGAGCTGCGCAGCGCCACCCACGTGCCTGGCTGCACTTGGCGGGGCCTTCGCGCGTTCATGCTCGAGGGTGATTTCGACACCTACAAAGTGCTGGGCTATGCCGCGCAGATCGGCACCTGGGCCCGCGAGCACCGCTTCTGCGGCAGCTGCGGCCAGGCAATGACGCAGATTCGCTGGGAGCGGGCGATGTACTGCCAGCCTTGCGACCTGCGCAGCTACCCGCGCATTTCGCCAAGCATGATCGTACTGGTGACCCGTGGCGACGAAATCCTGCTGGCGCGCTCGCCGCGTTTCGTCACCGGGGTGTACAGCACCCTGGCAGGCTTCGCCGAACCGGGCGAGTCGGCCGAGGACTGCCTGGTGCGCGAAGTGCGTGAAGAGGTGGCGGTAGAAGTGAAGAACATTCAGTACGTCGGCAGCCAGTGCTGGCCTTTCCCGCATTCGATGATGCTGGGCTTCCACGCCGAATACGCTGGCGGCGAGATCGTCATGCAGCCGGACGAGATCGAGGATGCCAAGTGGTTCAGCGTCCACGACCTGCCGCCGCTGCCGGCCGGGCGGTCGATTGCCCGGTACCTGATCGATCTGTACGTTGCGCGCCGCCTAGGCTTGGCCGAACCAGTGCTGCCACGCTAGGCGCACGGTCAATGCCAGCACCACGGTGATGAACACCGGGCGGATGAACTTGCTGCCGCCACTGATCGCCGTGCGTGCGCCGAAGAACGCGCCGACCATCACCGACAGGCCCATGCAGAGGCCGACGATGTAGTCCACCTGCCCGGAAATGATGAACACCGTCAGCGCCGCGATGTTGCTGACGAAGTTCATGCTGCGCGCCACGCCGCTGGCGCGGACTAGGTCGATAGGGTAGAGCAGCAGGGTGCTGACCGTCCAGAAAGCCCCGGTACCCGGGCCGGCCACGCCGTCATAGAAGCCCAGGGTGAAGCCTTGCGGCGCCTGCCATTTCTTCCTGATCGGTGCATCGGCATCGAGCGGCGCCTTCGGCGTGCCGCCGAACAGCAGGTAGACGCCACAGGCGAAGACGATCACCGGCAGCATCTTGTTCAGCCATTCGGCCGGCATGTAGTGGGCGATCACTGCGCCGAGCAAAGCACCTACCAGAGTGGCGAACAATGCCGGGCGCCATTGCGCTGGGTGGAACAGCTTGCGCCTGTAGTAGGTGAAGCCGGCGGTGGCCGAGCCGAAGGTAGAGCTGAGCTTGTTGGTGCCCAGTACCAGGTGCGGTGGCATGCCAGCGGTGAGTAGCGCCGGTGTGGTGAGCAGGCCGCCACCGCCGGCGATGGCATCGATGAAACCGGCGACGAAGGCGACCAGGGCCAGGATCAGCAGGGTAAGGGGTTCTACGGTGAGTTCGAAGGGCATGGTTTCTTGGCAGGCAGGGAGGCAAGGGGCGGCAAAGGGCCGCGCTAGAAGGAAAGCATGTTAATCCTGAGGTGTATGGGTTGCCAGTGCCGGCCCTTTCGCGGGTAAACCCGCTCCCACAGGTTACCTGCACATTTCAATACCTGTGCAGTACCTGTGGGAGCGGGTTTACCCGCGAAGAGGCCGGTGCAGGCGATCACATCAGCTACGGATAAACGCCAGCAAATCCGCATTGATCACATCGGCATGGGTGGTCGGCATGCCATGCGGGTAGCCCTTGTAGGTCTTCAGCGTGCCATTGGGCAGTAGCTTCGCCGACAGCACCCCAGCGTTCTCATACGGCACGATCTGATCATCATCGCCATGCATCACCAGCACCGGTTGCTGGATGCCCTTCAGGTCTTCGGTAAAGTCGGTCTGAGAAAACGCCACGATGCCATCGTAATGGGCCTTGGCACTGCCAATCATGCCTTGGCGCCACCAGTTGCCGATGATGCCTTCGCTGGCCTCGACGCCCGGGCGGTTGTAGCCATAGAACGGCCCGGCTGGCACATCCCGGTAGAACTGCGCGCGATTGCTGGCGACCTGGGCCTGGAAGCCGTCGAATACCGATTTGGGCAGGCCACCCGGATTACCGGGAGTCTGCACCATCAGTGGCGGTACGGCGGCGATCAACACTGCCTTGGCCACCTTGTCCTGAGGGTGCCGAGCCATGTAGCGCACCACTTCACCGCCACCGGTCGAGTGACCGACATGCACGGCGCCCTGGATGCCCAGGTGAGCGACGACCGCCGCCACATCGTCGGCATAGTGGTCCATGTCGTGGCCGTCCCATACCTGGCTGGAGCGGCCATGGCCGCGGCGGTCGTGGGCGACCACGCGGTAACCCTGGGCGAGGAAGAACAGCATCTGCGCATCCCAGTCGTCGGCGCTGAGCGGCCAGCCATGGTGGAAGTGGATGACCGGTGCATCGCGCGGGCCCCAGTCCTTGTAGAAGATCTGTACGCCGTCCTTTGTGGTTACATAGCTCATGGTCGGGTCTCCTGAGTGCAGGAAGCGAAGGGAGCTATTGATGATAGGAGAGATTTCTGGGTATCAAGCGCCGGCGGTCTTCATACACGATCGCGCATCCGGTACCAGGCCTTGGCGGCGGCTTCCAGCGGTGCTGCCAGCAGGTCGCCGCCGGGGAAGCGGCCGTTGTCGATGCCTTGGTACAGCGCCAGCAGGTCGTCGTCGCCAAGAATGGCATCGCTGACAGCCCGCGCCGCCGCCAGTGTAGGCAGTACGCCATGACCAGAGAACCCCTGCAGCCAGTAGCGCTGGCCCTCGCGGCCGACATCCGGGGTGCGCTGGATGCTGCAGTCGATGTGGCCGCCCCAGGCATAGTCGATGGCCACCCCGGCCAACTGCGGGAACACCCGCTCCAGATAGGGGCGGGTGGCGCTGGCGACATCTTTGGGAATGCCGCCGAGGTAGGTGCAACCGCCGCCGAACAGCAGGCGATGGTCCGGGGTGAGGCGGAAATAGTCGGGCACGAACTGGTTGTCGATCACGCAACTGTTGCGCGGCAGTAGCGACTGGGCGAAGTCGGCACCCAGCGGTGCGGTGGCTACCTGATAGGAGCCAACCGGCAACAGGCGGCGCGACAGGTTGCGGTCGAGGCGGTCGATGTAGGCGTTGCAGGCCAGCACCAGCACCTGGCAGCGTACTTCGCCGCGGTCGGTACGGGCCACATAGCCGTCGTCGACATTCTGGTAGTCGAGCACCTGGCTCTGTTCGTAGATCTGCCCGCCAGCCGCCTCGATGGTGCTGGCCAGGCCCTGGGCCAGCTTCAGCGGGTTGAGGTGGGCGCCTTTGGCGTCGTATAGCGCGGCCTGGTAGCGCGGGCTGTCGATCCATTGTGGCAGCTCGTCGCGGCCGATCAGGCGCAGGGCGTCGTAGCCCCATTTGTGTTCGGCCTCGTGCAGGGCTTCTTCCAGCATCTTCACCCGGCGCGGCAGCACGGCGGTCCACAGGCTGCCCAGCCGGTAGTCGATGTCGAAGCCATGGCGCTCGGGCAGTTCGCGCATTTCATCGGCGGCCCAGCACATGCTGGCCCACAGGCGTTGGGTGCGTTCGACGCCCAGGGCCTTTTCCAGCGGCGGCATGTCGCACGACCAGCCGAGCAGTGCCTGGCCGCCGTTGCGGCCGGACGCGGCCCAGGCCACGCGGCTGGCTTCCAGCAGCGTTACGCGCTTGCCGGCCTGGGTCAGGCGCAGGGCGGTGTGCAGGCCGCTGAAGCCGGCGCCAATGATCAGGACTTCGGTGTCATGGCTGCCTTGCAGGGTGGGGCGCAGGGGAATGCTGGTGGGGTAGGTCTGGGCGTAGTAGCTGGCGACGTGCTGGGCGGATTGTTTGAACATGCAGGGGTCTCATGAAATTTGTTTTGATTATTTTCATGAAAATTTAGCAGGTAAATTTCATGGCGCCAACGCATTGGCCGGCTTTGTGGTTTACCTGGGGTTGTTGTGTTGCCTGTCCTGGCCCTTTCGCGGGTAAACCCGCTCCCACGGAGTCATCGCAGGTCTTGAGGTCGGCGCTGTAACTGTGGGAGCGGGTTTACCCGCGAAGGGGCCTGACGTGGGAGGGCAAAATCTTCAGGTTGTCGCCTTTTTTCGAGGCTGCCTTGGCTTGCCTGCGGCCGCTTTGCTTTTCCCGCCGCCCCTGCGCTTCTTCTTCCACGGCGGCGCAGCCCCGGCTGCTGGCCCGCTGATGGTCATGCGCATGCCGCTGCACCGTTCGACCAGCTTGCCCATCCATGCCGACTGCCGGGCGACGAACTCCTCCAGCGTCATCTCGCCACT
Source organism: Pseudomonas pudica (assembly GCF_015680405.1). GTDB lineage: Bacteria > Pseudomonadota > Gammaproteobacteria > Pseudomonadales > Pseudomonadaceae > Aquipseudomonas > Aquipseudomonas pudica. The sequence goes on along the minus strand of NZ_JADLJS010000001.1, from coordinate 261,792 downwards.
CTGCACCATGTCCAGCGCCTGCTCCCAGATAGCCGTGGTGCCTGGGTCGGCAATGGCGCGGGGCACGGCGTCGATCAGGCTGAAGGCCGCAGGGGTGGCGGACAGGGCTTTGCCGTTCTTCACCAGGTAGCCGCGGTCAAGCAGGCCCTGGATGATGCTGGCGCGGGTGGCCTCGGTGCCGATACCGGTGGTTTCCTTGAGCTTCTGCTTCAACCGTGGGTCCTCTACCAGCTTGGCCACGTTCTTCATCGCCTTGATCAGGTCGCCTTCGGTAAACGGTTTGGGTGGCTGGGTCCACAGGTCTTTCAGTTGCAGGCCCTGCACTGTGCAGTCCTGGCCTTCGTGCAGCGCCGGCAGCACCTGGGCCGGTGGTGCCTCGCGGCCCTTGGCCGGGTTCAGCGCCTCGGGCAGCGCACGGCGCCAGCCTGGTTCGACGATCTGCTTGCCTACTGCACGCAGGGCATGGCCGGCGCAGTCGAAATCGGCCTGGGTCCGGTCGTACTCGTGGTTGGGCAGGAACTGCGCCAGGTAGCGAGCGCGGATCAGGGTGTACACAGCCTTGTACTTGGCCGGCAGGCGCGACGGGTCGCTGGCGGCGGCAGTGGGGATGATGCCGTGGTGGGCACTGACCTTGGCGTCGTTCCACGCCCGTGAGCGGCGTTGCGGCTCCAGATAGGGCTGCAGCGGCGCCAGGCTGGCATCGGCCCGTTGCAGGGCGGCGAGGATGGCGGGCGCTTCAGCGTGCTGACTTTGCGGCAGGTAGCCGCAGTCGCTACGGGGGTAGGTGATGAGCTTATGGGTTTCGTACAAGGCCTGGGCGATGTCGAGTGTTTCCTGGGCACCGAGGCCGAACTTTTTCGAGCACAGCTCCTGCAGGGTTCCAAGGTCGAAGGGCAGGGGTGCCGCTTCACGCACGCGCTCGGTGGCCACCTTCACGGCCCGGGCAGTACCCGCATTGCCGATGTCGGCGGCAGCCTGCTGCGCCAGGGCCTGGTTCAGGCAGCGGCCCTGGTCGTCGCAGGCGTCCTCGGGGGCGCGCCACTGGGCGTTGAAGCCAAAGCCAGCGTGTTCGAGCTGCACGTCGATGGCCCAGAACGGTACCGGCACGAAGTTGGCGATGCTGCGGTCGCGGTCTACCACCAGGCGCAAGGTGGGTGTTTGCACCCGGCCCACCGGCAGCACGCCCTGATAGCCTGACTGGCGGCCCAGCAGGGTGAACAGCCGGCTCATGTTCATGCCGATCAGCCAGTCTGCGCGCGAACGGCCCAGCGCCGAGTGGTACAGGTTGAAGGTTTCGTGGCCCGGCAGCAGCCGCGCCAGGGCCTTGCGAATGGAGGCGTCGTCCAGTGCCGACAGCCACAGGCGCTGGACCGGGCCGCGGTAGCGGCAATGCTCGACCAGTTCGCGGGCGATCATTTCGCCTTCGCGGTCGGCGTCGGTGGCGATCACCAGTTCGCGCGCTTCGCCGAGCAGGCGCTTGACTGCCTTGAACTGGCTGGCGGTCTTGGGCTTGACCAGCATCTTCCACTTTTCCGGGATGATCGGCAGGTCGGCCAGGTTCCAGCGCTTGTAGCGCTCGTCGTAGCTGTCGGGCGGGGCGGTTTCCAGCAGGTGGCCGATGCACCAGGTCACGCAGACGTCGGTACCTTGCCAGCAGCCATCGCCCTTGCGGTTGGCGCCGAGCACTTTGGCGATATCTTTTGCCTGGGAGGGTTTTTCGCAGAGGAACAGGCGCATGGCCGGGGACGCTTCATCGGGGGTGATGGGCGATAGGATGCGCAAGCGAGGGCGCGGAGGCAAGTTTTATCTGGATGGATGTACAGGTTTTTTTGTCAGGGGGGATGTCTTGGCTGTGTTGGCCTCTTCGCGGGTGAACCCGCTCCCACAGGGGCCCCCCAACAATTTTGAGAATTTGTGGGGGGCACTGCGGGGAAGTCGTGGATCAGGCGCGCGAGTCGCGCACCATGTCCACGTGCGGGATGCCGGCTTCGAGGAACTCTTCGCTGACTACGCGAAAGCCCAGCCGTTCGTAGAACGGCGTGGCGTGCACCTGGGCGCTGAGCATCTGCTGCTTCAGGTCGCGGTTCTGTGCTTCGACAATCACCGCGTTCATCAGCGCGTCACCCACCTTCAGCCCGCGCCAGTCCTTCAGCACCGAGACCCGGCCGATGGTGCCATCAGGCAGCAGGCGCGCGGTGCCGATCGGGTAGTCGCCTTCCAGGGCCAGGAAATGCGCGGCGGTCGGATCATCCGAGTCCCACTCCAGCTCCGGCGGCACGTGCTGTTCGGCAATGAATACCGCTTCGCGGATGCGGCGGATGTCGGCGTTGTCCTTGTGCCAGTCGGCGAGGCGCACACGAATCTTATTCATTGGCGAATCCCAGGCTTCCTTGTTTGACCAGCTGCTGTACCAGCATAAGGCCATCTTCATCCTGCAGCCATTCGCCCAGGTTGTCGATGTGCAGGGCGTCGGCCGCGCAAACCAGCTTCAGCAGGTCGCGCAGTTTGCCCGGCAGCGGGCAGCTGCGGCCGCTGGCGAACAGCAGCAGGTCTTCTTCGAATTCCGACCAGGCCAGGCGCGCGCTCGGGTTGCGGATCAGGATGGCGCCCTGTTCCAGGGCATCGATCAGCTCTTCCTCGGACAGCTCTTCACCGACGATCTGCTCGGGGTAGCGCGGCTCGGTCATGAACTGGCCGAACCAGGTCAGCAGCAGGTCCTTGTCGCCCATGTGCTTGTCGAGCAGCGCCTTGAGGCGGTCGAGGGCGTCGTGCTGGATCTGGTGCGGGTCGCTGACCGGTTGGGCGTCGGCGTCGCTGTAGCGTTCTTCGTCGGGCAGGAACTGGCCGAGGAAATCGGTGAAGTGGGTCAGCACTTCGGCGGCGCTTGGCGCGCGGAAGCCTACCGAGTAGGTCAGGCAGTCATCCACGGCCACGCCATAGTGGGCCAGGCGTGGCGGCAGGTAGAGCATGTCGCCCGGCTCCAGGGTCCACTCATCGCTCTGTTCGAAGTCGGCGAGGATGCGCAGGTCGGCGTGCTCCAGCAGCGAGCTTTCGCTGCTGCACATCTGGCCGATTTTCCAGTTGCGCTGGCCGTGGCCCTGCAGCAGGAACACGTCGTAGTTGTCGAAGTGCGGGCCGACGCTGCCACCGGGAGCGGCGAAGCTGATCATCACGTCATCGATGCGCCAGCTGGGCAGGAAGCGGAAGTTTTCCAGCAGTTCGGCTACTTCCGGGACGAACTGGTCCACGGCCTGCACCAGCAGGGTCCAGTCCTTTTCCGGCAGCTCTGCGAAGGTGTCCTCGGTGAACGGGCCGCGACGCAGTTCCCACGGGTGCGCACCGTGCTCGAGCACGATACGCGACTCTACTTCCTCTTCCAGGGCCAGGCCGGCCAACTCGTCGGGGTCGATCGGGCTGATGAAATCCGGGAATGCCTGGCGCACCAGCAGCGGCTTCTTCTGCCAGTAGTCGCGCATGAATTCGCGGGCCGAGATGCCGCCAAGCAGCTGCAGTGGAGTATCAGGATTCATGTTCAACCTATTGAAAAAATGTAATTTTCGTTCGGGAATAAAAACGCCCGGCCAGGCCGGGCGTTGAACGCGACGGTCAGCTTAGATGCGTTTGGCCTGTGCTGCCGCGTTGCCGATGTAGGTAGCAGGGGTCAGTTGCTTGAGCTCGGCCTTGGCTTCGGCTGGCATGTCCAGGCCGTCGATGAAGGTCAGCAGCGCTTCCGGGGTGATGCCCTTGCCACGGGTCAGCTCTTTGAGCTTCTCGTAGGGGTTTTCGATGTTGAAGCGGCGCATCACGGTCTGGATCGGCTCGGCCAGCACTTCCCAGCAGGCGTCCAGGTCGGCGGCGATGCGGGCTTCGTTGACTTCCAGCTTGCCGATGCCTTTCAGGCTGGCTTCGTAGGCGATGACGCTGTGGGCAAAGCCCACGCCCAGGTTGCGCAGCACGGTGGAGTCGGTCAGGTCACGCTGCCAGCGCGAGATCGGCAGCTTGCTGGCCAGGTGCTGGAACAGCGCGTTGGCGATACCCAGGTTGCCTTCGGAGTTTTCGAAGTCGATCGGGTTGACCTTGTGCGGCATGGTCGACGAGCCGATTTCACCGGCAACGGTCTTCTGCTTGAAGTAGCCCAGCGAGATGTAGCCCCACACATCGCGGTCGAAGTCGATCAGGATGGTGTTGAAGCGGGCGATGGCGTCGAACAGCTCGGCGATGTAGTCGTGCGGCTCGATCTGGGTGGTGTACGGGTTGAACTGCAGGCCCAGCTCGTCTTCGATGAAGGCGCGGGCGTTCTGCTCCCAGTCGATCTGCGAGTAGGCCGACAGGTGAGCGTTGTAGTTGCCCACGGCGCCGTTGATCTTGCCCAGCAGCGGCACGGCGGCAACCTGGGCGATCTGGCGCTCCAGGCGGTATACGACGTTGGCCAGTTCCTTGCCCAGGGTTGTCGGCGAAGCCGGCTGGCCGTGGGTGCGCGACAGCATCGGCACGTCGGCGTGGGCGTGGGCCAGGGCGCGGATGGCGTCGGCGATCTGGCGCATCAGCGGCAGCAGCACTTCGTCACGGCCGGCGCGCAGCATCAGGGCGTGGGACAGATTGTTGATGTCCTCGCTGGTGCAGGCGAAATGGATGAACTCGCTGACCTTGGCCAGCTCAGGCAGCTTGGCGGCCTGCTCCTTGAGGAGGTATTCGATCGCCTTGACGTCGTGGTTGGTGGTGCGCTCGATTTCCTTGACGCGTTCGGCGTGCTCGAGCTTGAAGTCGGTGGCCAGGCTGTCCAGCAGGGCGTTGGCTTCGGCGGAAAACGCCGGCACTTCGCCGATCTGCGGGTGGGCGGCCAGGCGCTGCAGCCAGCGCACTTCGACCAGGGCGCGGAAACGGATCAGGCCGAATTCGCTGAAAATGGGGCGCAAGGCCTGGGTTTTGCCGGCATAACGGCCGTCTACAGGGGAAACCGCAGTGAGCGAAGAAAGCTGCATGGGGTGTTCTCGGACAGTCAGGCTTTTGGAAGGGCGCATATCATACATGAATTTTGCGCCCGAGTCGGGTGGCTGACCAAAGGTCGGGCCATAAATAAGCTGTGCATTGTGCATTGCCTGTTCTGGCCCTATCGCCGGCAAGCCGGCTCCCACAGGTACTGCACCGGCCTTGAGCACAGTGCAAGTCCTGTGGGAGCTGGCTTGCCGGCGATAGGGCCGGAACTGTCAAAACCCTGTCAGGAGGGGTTGCGCATCATGTCGTACAGTTCGTTCAACAGCTTGCGCCGGCTGAACACCAGTTGCCAGCGGTGCCCGCCCAGCTGGCGCCACAGGCGGGCGGCGCGGATGCCGGCCAGCAGCAGGGCGCGGATCTTCGAGGCGTTGCTGGCTTGCTGCAGGAAGCGCATGTCGCCATGCACCTGGATGCGCTGGCGCAAGGTGCTCAGGGTGTCCTGGTACAAGGCTCCACTGGAAGCGATGACGTTTTCATGAACCAGGCCGAAATGCTCGGCCTGGGCCTGGATTTGCGGCAGGCGGTTGCCGATGGTGTCGAGCAGGTCGCCGCGCTTGTTCAGCTGGCGCTCCAGGCCCAGCATCGACAGGGCGTAACGCAGCGGCTCGCGCTGCAGGCTGCTGGGGTCGCGCTCCAGTGCGCCGACCAGCGCGCGGTAGCCGTCGCGCAAATTCAGGTCGTCACCGCCGAACACTTCCAGGGTGTCCTTGGGGTCGCGCACCAGCAGGCTGCCCAGCATGCAGCCGATGTTGGCCTCGCTGGCCTGGCCGGTGCGGGCGATGCGGTCGACCAGTACGGCGGCCTGGAACACACCGCCCAACGCAATCAGCTGCTCCTGCAGGTTGCTCATGCGCGCGGGCTCCAAGGCTCGGCGGCTTCGATCACGCCGCCGCCCAGGCACACTTCGCCGTCATAGAACACCACCGACTGGCCCGGGGTAACGGCACGTTGCGGTTCGTCGAACACTGCGCGGTAACCGCTATCGGTCAGTTCCAGGGTGCACTGCTGGTCGCTCTGGCGGTAGCGCACCTTGGCGGTGAGCTGGCGCGGGCTGCTGAGGTCGACCGGGTTGACCCAGAAGATTTCCGAAGCGAGCAGGGCACGGGAGAACAACCACGGATGTTCATTGCCCTGGCCGACCACCAGCACGTTGCGGGTCAGGTCCTTGTGCAGCACGTACCACGGCTCGTCGCCGGCGTCCTTCAGGCCGCCAATGCCCAGGCCCTGGCGCTGGCCGATGGTGTGGTACATCAGGCCGTGGTGGCGGCCGATAACTTCACCGTCGGTTGTTTCGATGTTGCCCGGCTGGGCCGGCAGGTATTGCTTGAGGAAGTCGCTGAAGCGGCGCTCGCCGATGAAGCAGATGCCGGTGGAGTCCTTCTTCTTTGCGGTGGCCAGCCCGTGCTTTTCGGCAATGGCGCGTACTTCGGGCTTTTCCAGCTCGCCGACCGGGAACAGGGTGCGGGCGATTTCCTTGCCACCGACGGCGTGCAGGAAGTAGCTCTGGTCCTTGTTCGGGTCCAGGCCCTTGAGCAGTTCGGTGAGCTCGCCGGTATCGCGGCGACGCACGTAGTGGCCGGTGGCGATCAGGTCGGCACCCAGCGACAGGGCGTAGTCGAGGAACGCCTTGAACTTGATTTCGCGGTTGCAGAGGATGTCCGGGTTGGGCGTGCGGCCGGCCTTGTACTCTTCGAGGAAGTGCTCGAACACATTGTCCCAGTATTCGGCGGCGAAGTTGGCGGTGTGCAGCTTGATGCCGATGCGGTCGCACACGGCCTGGGCGTCGGCCAGGTCTTCACGGGCGGTGCAGTATTCGGTGCCGTCGTCTTCTTCCCAGTTCTTCATGAACAGCCCTTCCACCTGGTAGCCCTGCTCCATGAGCAGAAGGGCGGAGACGGAAGAGTCCACGCCGCCGGACATGCCGACGATGACGCGGGTCTTGGCGGGGTCTTTGAGTGCTGGGCTGGTCATGGTTACCGGTGTGTATCAAGGGGGAAAAACGCCGATTCTATCAAACCTGCGCCGGCGCGTCAGTCGCGCAGCAGGTCGAGGCTGTGCAAGGGGCCTTTGAGGTAGTCGTCCAGGCAGCGTGGCACCAGCTCGCTGCGCCAGCGGGCGGGGTCGGCCAGCAGTTCGTCGCGGGTCAGCCACACGGCGCGGACGATGTCGCTGTCCAGCGCCAGGTCGGCGTGATGGCGCACGGGACGGGCGGCGAAGCAGATGCGCTGGTAGGTCACGCCGTTGCTTGGGGCGGTGTACAGGTAGATGCCGACCACGCCGGTGAGCTCGACTTCCCAGGCGGTTTCTTCGAGGGTTTCGCGCAGGGCGGCCTGGGGCAGGGTCTCGTTGGGTTCGAGGTGGCCGGCGGGCTGGTTGAAGACGTGCTTGTTGGCTTTGAATTCTTCGACGAAGAGGAACTTGCCTTCGTGTTCGACGATGGTGGCGACGGTGATGTGGGGTTGCCAGGTCATGAACAGCTCCATAAGGGCCGGCACGGGCCCTGTGGGAGCGGGTTTACCCGCGAATGCGTCGGTAGCTTCAGCATCGCATTCGCGGGTAAACCCGCTCCCACAGGGTAGGTGTTGGCCGCTAGATATCATTTGTCCAGAAAGCACAAACCCCGGTGCGTGGCCGGGGTTTGTGCTGTTACTTCAAGCGAACCTTACAGGGCTGCAATGGCGCTGTTCAGGGTCTGGCTTGGGCGCATCACCTTGGCGGTCATCTCGGCATCCGGGGCATAGTAGCCGCCGATGTCGGCCGGCTTGCCCTGGACGGCGTTGAGCTCGGCGACGATGGTCTCCTCGTTCTCGGTCAGGGTCTTGGCCAGTGGTGCGAAGCGTGCCTGCAGGGCAGCGTCGTCGTTCTGCGCGGCCAGGGCCTGGGCCCAGTACAGGGTCAGGTAGAAGTGGCTGCCGCGGTTGTCGATACCACCGACTTTGCGCGAAGGCGACTTGTTGGTGTCGAGGAACTTGCCGGTGGCCTGGTCCAGGGTGTTGGCCAGCACTTTGGCGCGCGGGTTGTCGTAGGTGTTGCCCAGGTGCTCCAGGGAAGCGGCCAGGGCCAGGAATTCACCCAGCGAGTCCCAACGCAGGAAGTTCTCTTCCACCAGTTGCTGCACGTGCTTCGGTGCCGAACCGCCGGCGCCGGTTTCGAACAGGCCACCGCCGTTCATCAGCGGCACGATCGACAGCATCTTGGCACTGGTGCCCAGTTCCATGATCGGGAACAGGTCGGTCAGGTAGTCACGCAGCACGTTGCCGGTCACCGAGATGGTGTCCTTGCCTTCGCGGATGCGGGCCAGGGAGAACTTGATGGCGTCGACCGGTGCCAGGATGCGGATGTCCAGGCCGCTGGTGTCGTGGTCCTTCAGGTACTTCTGCACCTTCTCGATCATGACGCCGTCGTGGGCGCGGGCGGGGTCCAGCCAGAACACTGCCGGGGTGTTGCTCAGGCGGGCACGGTTGACGGCCAGCTTGACCCAGTCCTGGATCGGCGCGTCCTTGACCTGGCACATGCGGAAGATGTCACCGGCTTCGACGTTCTGCTCGAGAACGACCTGGCCTTTGCTGTCGACCACGCGCACGACACCGTCGGCCTTGATCTGGAAGGTCTTGTCGTGGGAGCCGTATTCCTCGGCCTTCTGTGCCATCAGGCCGACGTTCGGTACGCTGCCCATGGTGGTCGGGTCGAAGGCGCCGTTGGCCTTGCAGTCTTCGATGGTGGCCTGGTAGATGCCGGCGTAGCAGCGATCCGGGATGATCGCCTTGGCATCCTGCAGTTCGCCGGCGGCGTTCCACATCTTGCCCGAGTCGCGGATCATGGCTGGCATCGAGGCGTCGACAATGACGTCGCTCGGCACGTGCAGGTTGGTGATGCCTTTGTCGGAGTTGACCATGGCCAGGGCCGGACGCTGGGCGTACAGGGCCTGGATGTCGGCTTCGATCTCGGCCTGCTTCTCGGCTGGCAGGTCCTTGATGCGGGCGTACAGGTCGCCGATGCCGTTGTTGGGGTTGAAGCCGACTTCAGCCAAGGCGGCGGCATGCTTGGCCAGCACGTCGTTGTAGAACTCTTCGACGATGACGCCGAACATGATCGGGTCGGAGACCTTCATCATGGTGGCTTTCAAGTGTACCGACAGCAGCACGCCGGAAGCCTTGGCATCGGCGATCTGCTCGGCGATGAAGGCTTTCAGGGCCTTGCGGCTCATGGTGGCGCAGTCGATGACTTCGGCAGCTTTTACCGCGGTCTTTTCTTTCAGTACGGTGGTGTTGCCGTCTTTGCCGACCAGCTCGATGCGCAGGCTGTCGTCAGCTTCGATCAGTGCGGCTTTCTCGCTGCCGTAGAAGTCGCCCTGGGTCATGTGAGCAACGTGCGACTTGGAGTCGGCAGCCCAGGCGCCCATCTTGTGCGGGTGCTTGCGGGCATAGTTCTTGACCGACAGCGGCGCGCGGCGGTCGGAGTTGCCTTCGCGCAGTACCGGGTTCACGGCGGAACCCTTGATGCGGTCGTAGCGGGCGCGGGATTCTTTCTCTTCCGCGGTGGCCGGCTCGTCGGCGTAGTCAGGGATGTTGAAGCCCTTGCCCTGCAGTTCCTTGATCGCGGCTTTCAGTTGCGGTACCGAGGCGCTGATGTTCGGCAGCTTGATGATGTTGGCTTCAGGGGTGGTAGCCAGCTGGCCCAGTTCCGCCAGGTGATCGCCTACTTGCTTCTCTGCGCCCAGTTGCTCCGGGAAGGCGGCGAGGATGCGGCCAGCCAGGGAGATGTCGCGGGTTTCGACGGCGATGTCGGCCGAAGCGGTGAAGGCTTCGATGATCGGCAGCAGCGAGTAAGTGGCGAGGGCGGGGGCTTCGTCGGTGAAGGTATAGATGATCTTGGAACGGGTGGGCATGCGGGTTAACTCTCTGTGTGCTGAGCGTGCTCGAGTCTCGTGGTGCGCAGGGTAGGCGCATCGCCCTGGCAGCGCCATGAGCGGAAAGTCGAGAGGCTGCGAGCGGTGATGGTGGATGCATCAGTCGAGCGTCAAGTGCTGAGCTGCGGTAACAGCCCGGGCTTTACGGCCTTTCATGGCCAAGGGCGGTCCGCATTTTTCCAAGGGATCGCCCCAATGACCCTTCGGTCGCGGCGGAGTATACCAAACCATTCGGGCTAATCAGCAAGGCCAAGTGATATCGGCCCACTTATAAGACCAAAGACTAAGCGGCAATGTGGCGAAACGCCGCAGCGCCGGCGGTGCATTCTTCACAGGCCAGTCGGATCGCCGCACCGCCGCTCCTGCAGCTTGCAGGTCGACAGATGTGGTTTAGGCTCAGTGGATCGCATGATGTCCAATCACACCCGACAGCGGAGTAGTGCAAGCATGGGATACCAGAAAATCAAGGTTCCGACCGACGGCGCGAAGATCACCGTCAATGCCGACCATTCGCTTAACGTTCCTGACAACCCGATCATTCCTTATATCGAGGGCGACGGGATTGGCGTCGATGTTTCGCCGGTAATGATCAAGGTGGTCGATGCCGCCGTGCAGAAGGCCTACGGTGGCAAGCGCAAGATCGCCTGGATGGAGGTGTACGCCGGTGAAAAAGCCACCCAGGTGTACGATCAGGATACCTGGCTGCCCCAGGAGACCCTCGATGCCGTGCGTGATTATGTGGTGTCGATCAAGGGGCCGCTGACCACCCCGGTGGGCGGTGGCATCCGGTCGCTCAACGTGGCCTTGCGCCAGCAACTGGACCTGTACGTGTGCCTGCGCCCGGTGCTGTGGTTCCAGGGCGTGCCCAGCCCGGTGAAAAAACCCGGCGATGTGGACATGGTGATCTTCCGCGAGAACTCCGAGGACATTTATGCCGGCATCGAGTGGAAGGCCGGTTCGCCCGAGGCGAACAAGGTAATCAAGTTCTTGAAGGAGGAAATGGGCGTTACCAAGATCCGCTTCGACCAGGACTGCGGCATTGGCGTCAAGCCGGTGTCCCGCGAGGGCACCAAGCGCCTGGTGCGCAAGGCCCTGCAGTATGTGGTGGACAACGACCGCGAGTCGCTGACCCTGGTGCACAAGGGCAACATCATGAAGTTCACCGAGGGTGCCTTCAAGGACTGGGGCTATGAAGTGGCGCGCGACGAGTTCGGGGCCGAGCTGCTCGATGGTGGCCCGTGGATGAAGTTCAAGAACCCCAAGAGCGGCCGCGAGGTCATCGTCAAGGACGCCATCGCTGATGCCATGCTGCAGCAGATACTGCTGCGTCCGGCCGAGTATGACGTGATCGCCACCCTCAACCTCAACGGTGACTACCTGTCCGATGCCTTGGCGGCGGAAGTGGGCGGTATCGGCATTGCGCCGGGTGCCAACCTGTCCGACACCGTGGCCATGTTCGAGGCCACCCACGGCACCGCGCCCAAGTATGCCGGGCAGGACAAGGTCAACCCGGGTTCGGTGATCCTGTCGGCGGAGATGATGCTGCGGCACATGGGCTGGACCGAGGCGGCGGACCTGATCATCAAAGGTACCAATGGCGCGATTGCCGCCAAGACCGTGACCTATGATTTCGAACGCCTGATGGACGGTGCAACGCTGGTGAGCAGTTCAGGCTTTGGCGATGAAATGATCAAGCACATGTAAGGCAACGGAAAACCGGCCGCTTCCAGTCAGGAGGCGGCCGGTTTTTTTCGTACCGGCAGGCGGCGCCGCAGTTCAGGCGTCGGCAGTGCTGCTGGTCTGCGGAGCCCTGGTGGCCGCAGCGGCAGTGGCGCTGCTGATATTCACCGCGTGCAGGCCTTTGGGGCCCTGGACGATGTCGAAGCTCACGACCTGGCCGGCCTTGAGCGTCTTGTACCCGTCCATCTGGATGGCTGAATAATGAGCGAACAAGTCGTCAGTCTTGCCCTCTTCATTGATGAATCCGTAGCCCTTGGCATTGTTGAACCACTTGACTTTACCGCTTGCCATCCCTATGTCCCTCTGCAAAGGACTCCATCACTGGAGTATCATCCACGTCATCCGCATACGAACCATGCGAAAAATCTGGTTGACTGCGCGGATCTTTATCGACCACGGTGGGTTCTTATTGGTTGTAACACCGTTTTGCCGATAGTCAAGGTCGCCCGGCGCCTGTGCTGGCCGTGCCTTTCGCAGTCAACCCACAACCTTAACCTGTCGCTCATGATGAAATTCTTTCCATGCATGCACCTAGTGAGATTCGACTAACATTCAATCAGGATCGCCCGCAATCGAATGAGGACGACGGCTCAGGTCTTGCAGTTCAGGAAGCCAAGCCGATCCTGCAGGCGCCACCGATGTACAAGGTGGTTTTGTTCAACGATGACTACACGCCGATGGATTTCGTCGTCGAAGTGCTCGAGACGTTCTTCAATCTGAACCGCGAGCTGGCGACCAAGATCATGCTGACCGTCCATACCGAAGGGCGGGCAGTGTGCGGATTGTTTACCCGTGACATCGCCGAAACAAAGGCTATGCAGGTCAACCAATACGCCAGGGAAAGCCAGCATCCGCTACTCTGTGAAATCGAGAAGGACGGTTAATCGCCGACCACTTGGGTATGAGGTGAAGCTATGTTAAACCGCGAGCTCGAAGTCACCCTCAATCTTGCCTTCAAGGAGGCTCGTTCGAAGCGTCATGAGTTCATGACTGTCGAACATCTGCTGCTGGCACTCCTTGACAATGAGGCTGCCGCGACCGTTCTGCGCGCCTGTGGCGCCAATCTCGACAAACTCAAGCACGACCTGCAAGAGTTCATCGATTCCACCACACCCCTGATCCCGGTCAATGACGAAGATCGCGAAACCCAGCCGACCCTGGGCTTCCAGCGTGTACTGCAGCGTGCCGTGTTCCACGTGCAAAGCTCCGGCAAGCGTGAAGTCACCGGCGCCAACGTGCTGGTTGCGATCTTCAGCGAACAGGAAAGCCAGGCCGTGTTCCTGCTCAAGCAGCAGAGCGTGGCCCGCATCGACGTGGTCAACTACATCGCCCATGGCATCTCCAAGGTACCGGGCCATGGTTCGCATTCCGAAAGCGACCAGGAAATGCAGGACGAAGAGGGCGGCGATACCGCTTCCTCGAGCAACCCGCTGGATGCCTATGCCAGCAACCTGAACGAACTGGCCCGTGCCGGCCGTATCGACCCGCTGGTAGGCCGCGAGCAGGAAGTGGAACGCGTGGCGCAGATCCTTGCCCGTCGGCGCAAGAACAACCCGTTGCTGGTGGGCGAGGCGGGCGTGGGCAAGACTGCCATCGCCGAGGGCCTGGCCAAGCGCATCGTCGATGGCCAGGTGCCCGATCTGCTGGCGCAGAGCGTGGTGTATTCCCTCGATCTCGGCGCGCTGCTGGCCGGCACCAAATACCGCGGCGATTTCGAGAAGCGCTTCAAGGCGCTGCTCGGCGAGCTGCGCAAGCGCCCGCAGGCGATCCTGTTCATCGACGAAATCCACACCATCATTGGTGCCGGTGCGGCGTCGGGTGGGGTGATGGATGCGTCCAACCTGCTCAAGCCATTGCTGTCGTCCGGTGAAATCCGTTGCATCGGCTCGACCACCTTCCAGGAGTTTCGCGGCATCTTCGAGAAGGACCGTGCCCTGGCGCGGCGCTTCCAGAAGGTCGATGTCAGCGAGCCATCGGTCGAAGACACCGTGGGCATCCTGCGTGGCCTGAAAGGCCGCTTCGAAAGCCACCACAACATCGAGTACAGCGACGAAGCCTTGCGCGCCGCTGCTGAACTGGCCTCACGCTACATCAATGACCGGCACATGCCGGACAAGGCCATCGACGTGATCGACGAAGCCGGTGCCTACCAGCGCCTGCAGCCGGAGGCCAACCGCGTCAAGCGCATCGATGTGCCACAGGTCGAAGACATCGTCGCCAAGATCGCTCGGATTCCGCCGAAGCACGTGACCAGTTCCGACAAGGAACTGCTGCGCAACCTCGAGCGTGACCTGAAGCTGACCGTATTTGGTCAGGACCAGGCGATCGATTCGCTGGCCACCGCCATCAAGCTGTCTCGCGCGGGGCTCAAGTCGCCGGACAAGCCTGTCGGTTCGTTCCTGTTCGCCGGCCCGACCGGCGTCGGCAAGACCGAAGCTGCACGGCAGCTGGCCAAGGCGCTGGGCGTTGAGCTGGTGCGCTTCGACATGTCCGAGTACATGGAGCGCCACACTGTGTCGCGCCTGATCGGTGCGCCTCCTGGCTATGTTGGCTTCGACCAGGGTGGTTTGCTGACCGAGGCGATCACCAAGCAGCCGCACTGTGTATTGCTGCTCGACGAAATCGAGAAGGCCCACCCTGAAGTCTTCAACCTGCTGCTGCAGGTTATGGACCATGGCACACTGACCGACAACAACGGGCGCAAGGCCGACTTCCGCAACGTGATCCTGATCATGACCACCAACGCCGGAGCAGAAACAGCCGCGCGGGCCTCGATCGGCTTCACCCATCAGGACCATGCGTCCGATGCCATGGAAGTCATCCGCAAGAGCTTCACGCCGGAGTTCCGCAACCGCCTGGACACCATCATCCAGTTTGGTCGCCTGAGCCACGAGACGATCAAGAGCATCGTCGACAAGTTCCTTATCGAACTGCAGGCGCAGCTGGAAGACAAACGGGTGCTACTGGAAGTCAGCGACGATGCACGCGGCTGGCTGGCGGCCTCGGGCTACGATGTGCAGATGGGCGCGCGGCCGATGGCGCGGCTGATCCAGGACAAGATCAAGCGGCCGCTGGCCGAGGAGATCCTGTTTGGCGAACTGGCCGAGCATGGTGGCGTGGTGCATGTCGACCTGCGTGATGGCGAGCTGGTGTTCGACTTCGAGACGACGGCCGAGGTTGCGTGAAAACGGGGCAGGGCTGTACCTGTGGGAGCGGCTTTAGTCGCGAACACCGGCGCAGCCGGTGCCATCCATCGCGTTGGGCTCTTCGCGGGTGAACCTGCTCCCACAGGGCTGCTACGCAGCCCCTACAATCTGACAGGTACAAAAAAGCCCGGCACATGGCCGGGCTTTTTCATGGCTTGAGCTTAGCGCGCACGATAAGTGATGCGGCCCTTGCTCAGGTCGTACGGCGTCAGTTCGACGCGGACTTTGTCGCCAGTGAGAATACGGATGTAGTTCTTGCGCATCTTTCCGGAGATGTGCGCGGTTACGACGTGCCCGTTTTCCAACTCCACGCGGAACATGGTGTTGGGCAGGGTGTCGACGACAGTACCTTCCATTTCGAAGCTGTCTTCTTTCGACATGCAGTAGAGCCCTCGGATCCAGTGTTGGCCCGACGCATAACCGCACCGGGCAAAAAAGTGGCGTGGATTATGCCCGAAAACTGTGTGTCAAGCCAATGCCTTTCAGTTGAGGGTGACCCAGCGCTGATTTATCAACAATTCGATAGGCCGATACTGCGTCTTGTAGTTCATTTTCTTGCAGTTCTTGATCCAGTAACCCAGGTAAACCGCCTCCAGGTCCTGGCGCAGGGCTTCGGTGATCTGCCAGAGGATGGCAAAGCGGCCCAGGCTGCGGCGTTCTTCGTCCGGCTCGTAGAAGGTGTATACCGCCGACAGCCCGTTGGGCAGCAGGTCGCACACCGCCACTGCCATCAAACGGCCTTCCAGGCGGAATTCGTAGAACCAGCAGAACGGCAGGTCGCGCACCAGAAAGGTGGAGAACTGGTCGCGGCTGGGCGGGTACATGTCACCATCGGCGTGGCGCGTTTCGATGTAGCGCCGGTACAGCTCGAAGTACTCTTCCTTGAACGCCGGGCGTGCGGCGGTCACGGTCAGGTCGGCGTTGCGCTTGAGAATGCGCCGTTGCTGGCGGTTGGGGATGAAGCGCGCCGCCGGGATGCGTGCCGGCACGCAGGCATTGCAGTTCTGGCAGTGCGGGCGGTACAGGTGATCGCCACTGCGGCGGAAACCCATTTCCGAAAGGTCGGCGTACACGTGCACGTCCATCGGCTGGCTGGGGTCGAGGAACAGCGTGGTTGCCTGTTCGTCGGGCAGGTAGCTGCAGGAGTGGGGCTGAGTGGCATAGAACTTCAACCGCGCCAACTCTGTCATGATCAACCCCCTCGGTGAGACTTTGCTTTAAGTGTAAGCCAGCTATGGGAACTCGCCTAGGGAAGCCATGTGGCGCTATTGGGCTGGTCGAGGTGGCGTGCCAGGTAGGCGGCGAACTCGGCGCGGCTGATGGCATGTGCCCCCAGACTGTGCAGGTGGTTGGTCGGCATCTGGCAGTCGATGAGGACGAAACCGGCTTGGCGCAGGTGGTTGACCAGGGTCACGAAGCCGACCTTGGATGCATTGTCGGCGCGGCTGAACATCGATTCGCCGAAGAACAGCTGGCCGATGGCCAGGCCGTACAGGCCACCAACCAGCTCGCCGTCCTGGCGCACCTCCACCGAATGAGCGATGCCGCGTCGGTGCAGCTCGCAGTAGGCGGCGCGCATGGTGTCGGTGATCCAGGTGCCGTCGGCGTAGTCGCGTGGCGCGGCGCAGGCGGCGATCACCGCCGGGAAGTCGGTGTCGAAGCTGACCTGGTAGCGGCCCTGGCGCATCAACTTGGCCAGCGAGCGCGACACGTGCAGCTGGTCCGGAAGCAGCACGGTGCGCGGGTCGGGTGACCACCAGAGGATCGGCTGGCCGTCCTGGTACCACGGGAAGCAGCCATGGCGATAGGCCTGCACCAGGCGCTCGGGGCTCAGGTCGCCGCCAGCGGCGAGCAGGCCGTTGGGGTCGTGCAGGGCCTTTTCCAGGGGCGGGAAGGTCAACGAGTCGCGGGTCAGCCAGGTGAGCATGGTCTATCGTGCGGTGGGGGAGGGGAGAGGGCAGCATGGCGCGGGTGAAAAGCAGGGTCAATCTCTTTGGCTTCTTCGCGGGCTTGCCCGCTTCCACAGGCCATTTACAGGCTCTGAACCCTGCGGGGTAACTGTGGGGGCGGGCGAGCCCGCAAAGAGGCCGGCACTGGCGATGAAAATAGGCAATTTCTTACACATTCATGAAACCGCAGGCACCATCCGCTAAATTTGCTGTCACACCTGTGCAAAAACACAGCATAAGCCTTTGTCACAGAAGACAATGCGTGCTCAAATTGCAGGTATACGAAAGTCGCCCCCACTCAAGCTCCTTACGGCGTGCTGCCATGGCGGCTGGCGGGCAGTAATGTTAAAAGTAGTGGTTCATTGGCCGCACCGTCGGCCGATCACTATTGGACGCGCAGCACGCGCAGGAATAGACGCGTTTTGAAGAAATCCACCGCAACTCCAGCTCCCTTGCCCGTCCCTCTGTGGCGGCAGCAGCTGCATTATCGCCTCAAGGAAGGTGCGTTGATCGCTGTCGGCGCCCTGTGCCTGTACCTGTGGATGGCGCTGCTGACCTACGATACGTCGGACCCGGGCTTCAGCCACACCAGCAACGTCGACCAGGTGCAGAACGCCGCCGGGCGTGCCGGTGCCTACTTCGCCGACATCCTGTTCATGGTACTGGGGTACTTTGCCTACATCTTCCCGCTGCTGCTGGCGATAAAGACCTGGCAGATCTTTCGCGAACGCCACCAGCCCTGGGGCTGGAGCGGCTGGCTGTTTTCCTGGCGGCTGATCGGCCTTGTATTCCTGGTGCTGTCGGGTGCGGCGCTGGCGCATATTCATTTCCACCCGCCTGCGAGCATGCCGTTCTCCGCCGGTGGCGCACTGGGCGAGAGCCTGGGCGACCTGGCGCGCAACCTGCTGAACGTGCAAGGCAGCACGCTGATGTTCATTGCCCTGTTCCTGTTCGGCTTGACCGTTTTCACCGACCTGTCCTGGTTCAAGGTGATGGACCTGACCGGCAAGATCACTCTCGACCTGTTCGAGCTGGTGCAGGGCGCCGCCAACCGTTGGTGGGAAGCGCGCAACGAGCGCAAACGCCTGGAGGCGCAGTTGCGCGAGGACGAGCCGGTGGCGGTCAAGCCCGCGCCGATGGCCGCTGACAGGCACGAGCCGGCCAAGCCGGGGCTGCGCGAGCGTATCTTCAAACGTGAAGAAGCATTTGCACAGCCAGCCGAGCCACGTGAGCCAACCCTGTCACGCGAGCCCGTGGTGCCGCGCGAGTCGCCGGCACCGCGTGAGCCGATAATCTCCCGCGAACAACCTGCCGCGGCCCCGATGATCGTGCCGCCGACACCCGCCAGGGCGCCGGAGCCGAGCAAGCGGGTGATGAAGGAGAAGCAGGCGCCGCTGTTCGTCGACAGCGCGGTGGAAGGCACCTTGCCGTCGATTTCCATCCTCGACCCGGCCGAACAGAAGAAGATCGAGTACTCGCCGGAATCCCTGGCCGGTGTCGGCCAGCTGCTGGAAATCAAGCTCAAGGAATTCGGCGTGGAAGTGGCGGTGGACTCGATCCACCCGGGCCCGGTAATTACCCGTTACGAAATCCAGCCGGCCGCGGGCGTGAAGGTCAGCCGTATCGCCAACCTGGCCAAGGACCTGGCGCGTTCGCTGGCGGTGACCAGTGTGCGTGTGGTCGAGGTCATCCCCGGCAAGACCACCGTGGGTATCGAGATCCCCAACGAAAACCGGCAGATGGTGCGCTTCTCCGAAGTGCTGGCCACGCCGCAGTACGACGAGCAGAAATCGCCGGTCACCCTGGCCCTGGGCCACGACATCGGCGGCAAGCCGGTGATCACCGACCTGGCCAAGATGCCGCACCTGCTGGTGGCCGGTACCACCGGTTCCGGCAAGTCGGTGGGTGTGAACGCGATGATCCTGTCGATCCTGTTCAAGTCCAGCCCGGAAGATGCGCGGCTGATCATGATCGACCCTAAAATGCTCGAACTGTCGATCTACGAAGGCATCCCGCACCTGCTGTGCCCGGTGGTCACCGACATGAAGGACGCTGCCAACGCCTTGCGCTGGAGCGTGGCCGAGATGGAGCGTCGCTACAAGCTGATGGCGGCCATGGGCGTGCGTAACCTGGCCGGCTTCAACCGCAAGATCAAGGACGCCCAGGAAGCTGGCGAGATCATCCATGACCCGCTGTACCGCCGCGAGAGCATGGACGACGAGCCGCCTGCGTTGAAAACCCTGCCGACCATCGTGGTGGTGGTCGACGAATTCGCCGACATGATGATGATCGTCGGCAAGAAGGTCGAAGAGCTGATCGCCCGTATCGCCCAGAAGGCACGTGCAGCCGGTATCCACCTGATCCTCGCTACCCAACGCCCGTCGGTAGACGTGATTACCGGCCTGATCAAGGCCAACATCCCGACCCGCATGGCGTTCCAGGTGTCGAGCAAGATCGACTCGCGGACCATCATCGACCAGGGTGGTGCCGAGCAGTTGCTGGGCCACGGTGACATGCTGTACATGCCGCCAGGCACCAGCTTGCCGATCCGTGTCCACGGCGCGTTCGTCTCCGACGACGAGGTGCACCGCGTGGTGGAGGCGTGGAAGCTGCGCGGCGCTCCGGACTACAACGACGACATCCTCAACGGCGTCGAGGAGGCCGGCAGCGGCTTCGAAGGCGGCGGTGGTGGCGGTGGCGATGGCGAAGATTCGGAAAGCGACGCCCTGTATGATGAGGCTGTGCAGTTCGTGCTGGAAAGCCGTCGCGCATCCATCTCGGCCGTGCAGCGCAAACTGAAGATCGGCTACAACCGCGCCGCCCGCATGATCGAAGCCATGGAAATGGCCGGCGTGGTCACCCCCATGAACAGCAACGGCTCGCGGGAAGTGATTGCCCCGGGCGGCCCGCGCGACTGACGTACACCTTGCCGGGTGCCAACGGTGGCGCCCGGTCTTTTCAATGCTCGATGAGGACTCCCATGCGCGCGATTCGCATGCTGTTGGTTTCTGCCCTGGCCGCGGCTTCTGTGTCGGCCACCGTATCGGCTTTTGCCGGTGAGCAAGACGTACAACGCCTGACCCAATTGCTGGAAAAGTCGCAGACCATCGAGGCCAACTTTTCCCAGCTGACGCTGGATGCCGGCGGCACCAGCCTGCAGGAAACCTCCGGCAAGATGACCGTCAAGCGCCCAGGCCTGTTCTACTGGCACACCGATGCGCCGCAGGAGCAGGTGGTGGTATCCGACGGCAAGAACGTCACCCTGTGGGATCCGGACCTGGAACAGGCCACCATCAAGAAGCTCGACCAGCGCCTGAACCAGACCCCGGCGCTGCTGCTGTCCGGTGACGTGTCGAAGATCAGCCAGAGCTTCGACATCAGCTCGAAGGAGCAGGGCGAAGTGATGGACTTCACCCTCAAGCCGAAGACCAAGGACACCCTGTTCGACTCGCTGCGCGTGTCGTTCCGCAAGGGCCTGATCAACGACATGCAGCTGATCGACAGCGTCGGCCAGCGCACCAACATCCTGTTCAATGGCGTGAAAGCCAACCAGCCGGTGCCGGACAGCAAGTTCAAGTTCGACATCCCCAAAGGCGCGGACGTCATCAAGGAGTAACCAGAGCTCGCCATGGACCTGTTTCGAAGCGAACCCGTCGCCCAGCCCCTGGCCGCTCGCCTGCGCCCGTCCAACCTGGACGAGTATGTCGGCCAGGAGCACCTGCTGGCGCGCGGCAAACCGCTGCGCGAGGCGCTGGAGCAGGGTGCGCTGCACTCGATGATCTTCTGGGGGCCGCCGGGGGTGGGCAAGACCACCCTCGCGCGGCTGCTGGCGCAGTTCTGCGATGCGCACTTCGAAACGGTATCGGCAGTACTGGCCGGGGTGAAGGAGATCCGCCAGGCGGTCGAGGTGGCCAAGCAGCAGGCTGGTCAGTACGGCCGCCGCACCATCCTGTTCGTCGACGAAGTGCACCGTTTCAACAAGTCGCAGCAGGATGCCTTCCTGCCCTATGTGGAAGACGGCACGCTGCTGTTCATTGGCGCCACTACCGAAAACCCGTCGTTCGAGCTGAACAACGCATTGCTGTCGCGGGCGCGGGTTTATGTGCTCAAGAGCCTGGATGAGGCAGCACTGCGCAAGCTGGTCAACCGCGCTCTGACAGAAGAACGCGGCCTGGGCAAGCGCAACCTGCGGGTTGGTGACGACGCCTTCAAGATGCTGATGGCCGCCGCCGACGGCGATGGCCGGCGCATGCTCAACTTCCTGGAAAACGCCTCGGACCTGGCTGAAGACGGCAGCGAGATCGACGTCGAGATGCTGCAGAGCCTGCTCGGCGACAGCCGCCGCCGCTTCGACAAGGGTGGCGAGGCGTTCTACGACCAGATTTCCGCGTTGCACAAGTCGGTGCGCGGCTCCAACCCCGATGGAGCCCTTTACTGGTTCGCGCGCATGCTCGATGGCGGTTGCGACCCGCTGTACATTGCCCGCCGCGTGGTGCGCATGGCCAGCGAAGACATCGGCAATGCCGACCCGCGCGCACTCAGCCTGTGCCTGGCGGCGTGGGATGTACAAGAGCGCCTGGGCAGCCCCGAGGGTGAACTGGCGGTGGCCCAGGCCATCACCTACCTTGCTTGTGCGCCGAAAAGCAACGCGGTGTACATGGGCTTCAAGACCGCCCTGCGCGAGGCCGCCGAGCATGGCTCGCTGGAAGTGCCGCTGCACCTGCGCAACGCCCCGACCAAATTGATGAAACAACTGGGCTATGGCGACGAGTACCGCTATGCCCACGATGAACCCGACGCCTATGCCGCCGGCGAAGACTACTTCCCCGAGGAGCTCGAGCCGCGCCAGTACTATCAGCCGGTGCCCCGTGGCCTGGAACTGAAGATTGGCGAGAAGCTGCGCCACCTCGCCGACCTTGACCGCAACAGCCCCCGTCAGCGGAGAAAACCGTGATTGCACTGATTGCCGCTGTCAGCGCTGGTGGTATTGCCGGTACTTTGTTGCGCTTTGCTACCACCAACTGGGTGGCTGCCCACTGGTCACGACACTTCTATCTCGGTACGCTGGCGGTCAACCTGGTTGGCTGCCTTCTGATCGGCCTGCTCTATGGCCTGTTCCTGCACAAGCCGATCGTGCCGGTCGAGCTGCGCGCCGGGCTGATCGTCGGCTTCCTCGGTGGCCTGACGACTTTTTCCTCCTTTTCGCTGGATACCGTACGCCTGCTGGAGAGCGGGCAAGTGCCGCTGGCTCTGGGCTATACCGGTATCAGCGTGGTGGGCGGGCTGCTCGCGACCTGGGTCGGCCTGTCCCTGACCCGATTCTGAACCAACACCTACACATAACGAGAGAACGATATGCTCGATTCCAAACTGTTACGCGGCCAACTTCAGGAAGTGGCGGATCGCCTGGCCTCCCGTGGCTTCAGCCTGGATGTCGCGCGCATCGAATCACTGGAAGAGCGCCGCAAGGCGGTGCAGACCCGCACCGAGCAGCTGCAGGCCGAGCGTAACGCCCGTTCCAAGTCCATCGGCCAGGCCAAGGCCAAGGGCGAAGACATTGCGCCGCTGATGGCCGACGTCGAGCGCATGGCCAACGAACTGGCTGCCGGCAAGACTGAACTGGACGGCATCCAGGCTGAACTGGACGGTATCCTGCTGACCATTCCCAACCTGCCGGACGCCAGCGTGCCGGTCGGTGCCAGCGAAGACGACAACGTCGAAGTGCGCCGTTGGGGCACGCCAAAGGCTTTCGACTTCGAAATCAAGGACCACGTCGCCCTCGGCGAAGTCAGTGGCGGCCTGGACTTCGAAGCCGCCGCCAAGCTTTCTGGCGCGCGCTTTGCCGTGCTGCGTGGCCCGGTTGCCCGCCTGCACCGTGCCCTGGCGCAGTTCATGATCAACCTGCACACCGGCGAGCACGGTTACGAGGAGCACTACACCCCGTACCTGGTCCAGGCCCCGGCCTTGCAGGGCACCGGCCAACTGCCGAAGTTCGAGGAAGACCTGTTCAAGATCAGCCGTGAAGGCGAGGCCGACTTCTACCTGATCCCGACCGCCGAAGTTTCGCTGACCAACCTGGTGGCCGGTGAAATCCTCGACGCCAAGCAGCTGCCACTGAAGCTGGTTGCCCACACCCCCTGCTTCCGCAGCGAAGCCGGTGCTTCCGGTCGTGACACCCGCGGCATGATCCGCCAGCACCAGTTCGACAAGGTCGAGATGGTGCAGGTGGTCGAGCCGTCCAAGTCGATGGAAGCCCTGGAAGGCCTGACTGCCAACGCCGAGCGCGTGCTGCAGCTGCTGGAACTGCCATATCGCGTGCTGGCCCTGTGCACCGGCGACATGGGCTTTGGTGCTGTGAAGACCTACGACCTGGAAGTATGGGTACCAAGCCAGGACAAGTACCGCGAAATCAGCTCGTGCTCCAACTGCGGCGACTTCCAGGCGCGCCGCATGCAGGCCCGCTGGCGCAATCCGGAAACCGGCAAGCCAGAGTTGGTGCACACCCTCAATGGCTCCGGCCTTGCCGTAGGCCGTACCCTGGTTGCCGTGCTGGAAAACTACCAGCAGGCCGACGGTTCGATCCGTGTGCCGGAAGTGCTGAAGCCTTACATGGGTGGCGTCGAGGTTATCCGCTAAATGGATTACCTGCCGCTGTTCCACAAGCTGCAGGGCGGCCGCGTGCTGGTCGTCGGCGGCGGTGAGATCGCCTTGCGCAAGGCGCGCCTGCTGGCCGATGCCGGCGCCGCGCTGCGCGTGGTTGCACCGGATGTCGACGGCCAGTTGGCCGCGTTGGCCCGGGAAGGTGGCGGCGAGGTGCTGGTGCGCGGCTATCTGGCAGCCGATCTGGTCGGTTGCCGGCTGGTGATCGCGGCCACCGACGACCCTGGGCTCAATGCCCAGGTGTCGGCGGATGCGCAGGCCCTGAGCCTGCCCGTCAACGTGGTGGATGCGCCGGCCCTGTGCACGGTGATCTTCCCGGCGATCGTCGATCGTTCGCCGTTGGTGGTTGCGGTGTCCAGTGGCGGTGATGCCCCGGTGCTGGCGCGTTTGATTCGCGCCAAGCTGGAAGCCTGGATCCCGTCCGCCTATGGCGAGCTGGCCGGCCTGGCCGCGCGCTTCCGCGACAAGGTCAAGGCCTTGTACCCGGACGTCAACCAACGCCGAGGCTTCTGGGAAACCGTGTTCCAGGGGCCGATTGCCGAGCGTCAGCTGGCCGGGCAGGGCGCCGAGGCCGAGCGCCTGTTGCAGGCGATGGTCGACGGTGCGCCGGTGCAGCAAGGCGGTGAAGTGTACCTGGTGGGGGCGGGCCCGGGCGATCCGGACTTGCTGACCTTCCGTGCCTTGCGTCTGATGCAGCAGGCCGACGTGGTGCTGTACGATCGCCTGGTAGCACCGGCGATCATCGAGATGTGCCGCCGCGATGCCGAGCGTATCTACGTGGGCAAGCGTCGCGCCGATCATGCCGTGCCTCAGGACCAGATCAACCGACTGCTGGTCGATCTGGCCCAGCAGGGCAAGCGTGTGCTGCGTCTGAAGGGCGGCGACCCGTTCATCTTCGGCCGGGGCGGCGAAGAGATCGAAGAACTGGCCGAGCATGGCATCCCATTCCAGGTGGTGCCGGGCATTACTGCGGCCAGTGGGTGTTCCGCCTATGGTGGGATTCCGCTGACTCACCGCGACCATGCCCAGTCGGTGCGTTTCGTGACCGGGCACCTGAAGGACGGCACCAGCAACCTGCCTTGGCATGACCTGGTGGCGCCGGCGCAGACTCTGGTGTTCTACATGGGCTTGGTAGGCTTGCCGACCATCTGCGCCGAGCTGATTCGCCATGGCCGCGCGGCCAGTACCCCGGCAGCACTGGTGCAGCAGGGGACTACGCGAAATCAACGGGTGTTCACTGGCACACTGGCGGACTTGCCGGACCTGGTGGCCCAGCATGAAGTGCACGCGCCGACCCTGGTGATTGTCGGGGAAGTGGTGCAGTTGCGTGACAAGCTGGCGTGGTTCGAAGGCTCGCAGAACAGCTGAAATTGTGGGGGCCGCTTTGCGGCCCCGACAATCTCAAGCCTGCCAGATCCCCTTGCCTGCCAACCGCTCCCGATCATGCGCAAGGTTGAAGTCCTGCAGTGGCCCCTTGGGCACGATCCCGTTCGGGTTGATGGTCTTGTGGCTCATGTAGTAGTGCTTCTGGATATGCTCCATGTCCACTGTACCCGCCACCCCCGGCCACTGATATAGCTCGCGCAGCCAGTTCGACAGGTTGTGGTAATCGCTCAGGCGCCGCAGGTTGCACTTGAAGTGCCCGTGGTACACCGCATCGAAGCGCACCAAGGTAGTGAACAGGCGCACATCGGCCTCGGTCAGGTATTCCCCGGCCAGGTAGCGATTGCGGCCGAGCAAGTCTTCCAGGTGGTCCAGTTCGTTGAACACTTCGTCAAATGCAGCCTCGTAGGCTTCCTGCGTAGTGGCAAAACCTGCGCGATACACGCCGTTGTTCACCGCCGGGTAGATGCGCTCGTTCAGCGCTTCGATGGTCGGGCGCAGCGGCTGTGGGTACAGGTCGAGCGTATTGCCGGTCAGCTCGTTGAACGCGCTGTTGAAGATGCGGATGATCTCCGACGACTCGTTGTTGACAATGCGTTTCTCTTTCTTGTCCCACAGTACCGGTACAGTTACGCGGCCGGTGTAGTGCGGGTCATCCTGGGTGTAGCGCTGGTGCAGGTACTGCAGCGCGTCGAGGTGGTCACCGCTGGAGCCTTGCTGGCGGTCGAAAGTCCAGCCATGGTCCTGCATCAGCCAGCTGACCACTGACACGTCGATCAGTGGCTCCAGGCCCTTGAGGGCACGGAAGATCAGGGTGCGATGTGCCCATGGGCAGGCCAGCGAGACGTACAGGTGGTAGCGGCCAGCTTCGGGAGCGGGTAGCTGATTGCGGCGTTGGGCGTTTTCGCGTTTGAACGTGCCGTCCTTGCCGTTTTCATACCACTGATCATGCCAGCGGCCGTCGATCAAAAGGCCCATGGTGAGCTCCTCGGAACAAAGTTGTTTGTCGTTGGAGCCCAGTCTAGGGGAAATCGTTCGAATAACTAGCGCAAAGAATGCCCCCTTGTTATCTAGTTATTCGATTGGTTCCGTGCGATCCAGTAACCACGTGCGGTGGCGAAAGCCTGCTCACGGTCCTGGCCAAGGCCGCGCAAGGCCAAGGCCATGGTCGCGACCACGGCCATTTCACCGTAGCTGTCCTCGGCCTCGCCGCGCCAGACTACCAGCAATTGCTCGGGCTGCAGGCTTGGCGGCTTCACGTGGCGGCGTTCGCTAAGCGCTGGCCATTCCTCGTCCCAGGCTTCGCCGGCAGTGGTGCCGTACAGGTGGCTGATGACATCGGGGTTGACTTCGATCTCGCCGCCATCACCCTTGATCACCACGGCATGATCGCCTAGCAGGCGGCTGGCCTCGCGGTGCACCGCCTGGTAACCGGGGTGGAAGATGCTCTGCAGGCCGCAACGCGCAGCCAGTGGGTTGAGGACCCGGGCCAGCGAATGGATGGGCGACCGCAGGCCCAGGGTGTTGCGCAGGTCGATCATGCGCTGCAACTGCGGCGCCCAGTCCTGCAGCGGGAAAAAGGCCAGGCGCTGCTGGTCCAGGGCCTGGCTGACGGCAGCCCAGTCACGGCACAGCGGGATGTCCAGCAAGGACAGCAACTGCTCGGTGTACAGGCGCCCGGCGGTGTGCGCACCGCCACCGTGCATCAGGATGCGCACGCCATTGTTGGCCAGGCATTTGGCAGCCAGCAGATACCAGGGCAGATGGCGTTTCTTGCCGGCGTAAGTGGGCCAGTCCAAGTCCACGGCGATACGCGGTGCCTGCAGATGCGCGCGCAGGGCTTCGGTGAAGCCGGCCAGTTCTTCGGCGCTTTCTTCCTTGTGCCGCAGCAGCATGAGGAACGCACCGAGCTGGGTGTCTTCGACCTTGTCTTCCAGCAGCAGCGTCATGGCCACGCGGGCTTCGTCACGGGTCAGGCCGCGCGCGCCGCGCTTTCCTTTGCCAAGAATACGCACGAATTCGGCGAACGGATGTTCGGCTGGTGTTTCAAGGGTAAGCGGGCGAGGTGCTGTCATATGCAATTGGTCGGCTTGGGCAGGCCCGCCAGCTTGGCGGCCAGTTTGGCGGGAGTGCCGTTGAACAGGCGGTTGAGGTGCGGGCTGTTGCCCTTGTCCGGGCCCAGTTTGAGGGCCGTGTACTTGATCAGTGGGCGCGTGGCCGGGGACAGCTGGTATTCCTGGTAGAACTGGCGCAGCAGTTCGAGGATTTCCCAGTGGTCTGCCGTCAGCGGGATGCCCTCGCGTGCGGCCAGGGCCTCGGCGGCGGCATGGGACCAGTCTTGCAGGTCGACCAGGAAGCCGTCCTTGTCCAGGGCGATCGCCTGATCGCCAACGTTGAGGGTATTCATAGCCAGCTGTTGACCTTGTCGTAATGCAGCGACAGTTCGACGAACCCGGCGTAATCCACGGCCTTGGCCAGCTCGTTGCCGACCGCCCGGGCCTGCACGTCCTCTTCCAGGGCGAACAGGCGCTGGGCCAGGCCGGCGGCTTGCAGCTGGCGGTGCGGTTCGCTGCCGCTACGCAAGGCATATACCGCATCGCCACACAGCAGCAGGGCGTCGTCGGTGCCGAGCAGGCGCAGGCAGCTGACCAGGCGCTCGTCGCCAAACGGGGAGTGGGCAATAACATGCAGGGTCGTCATCAGAGCGTTACCACCTGGTCGAAACGGGAGATCAGCGCGGTCAGTGCCGCGTCGTCCAGCACTTGCACCGGCAGCGTCAGGTTGTCGGCTGCCAGGCCGCGGCGAGTGAGGCTGTGACTGCAGGCGAACAGTTCCTCGACACCGAACATTGGCAGCGCCTGCAAGTTGGCGGCCAGGTTCTTCTGTTGCACGGCGGTGGGCTGCTGGTCCGCAGCGAGCTGGAACACGCCGTCATCGAGGAACAGCATGCCCAGCGGCAGATCGAACGCGCCGCCAGCCAGGGCGATGTCCAGTGCCTCACGGGCCGATGGGCCGTTCCACGGCGCCTGGCGGCTGATGATCAACAAGGATTTGGCCATTTCAGTCGCCTCCGAAGCAGACAAGGCGATCGGCAAGTTGCGCCGCCTCGTGCAGTTGGCCAAGCCCCGACAGTTCCCAAGGCTTGGGCAGGTTCACGGCCTGGCGCTGGTAGCGGTTGGCCTCGGCCTCGTCGAGCACGCCACGGCGCAGGGCGGCGGCGATGCACACCACTGCGTCCAGCTGGTTGGCTGCAATGAAGGCGTGCCATTGGCCGGAGACGTCCAGCTCATCCTGGGGGGTGACCACGTTGGCAGAGGCACTGTGTACCCCGTCCTGGTAGAAGAACAGCCGGGCAATCTCATGCCCGCAGGCCAGTACCGCCTCGGCGTAGCGCAGGGCGCGGCGCGAGGAGGGCGCATGGGCCGGGGAGAACACCGCGATAGCGAATTTCATGGATAACTCATGCAAAAGGAATGGTGCCATGATAAAGCAAAAAAGCCCGCGCCCGCTTGTGCATGGCGGGGCGGGCTTTCTGTCCTGAACCAATATCCAGATCTGCGCGACCCCGTGTAGGAGCGGCCTTGCGTCGCGCGGGCTGCAAAGCAGCCCCATGGCCCTAACAGAAGGACGCTAGGCTCAAGCCTGTTCTTTGCTCTCCGGCAAGAACCAGTTCAACACCAGGGCACAGATACCCCCGGTAGCCACGCCCGACTCCAGCACATTGCGAATCGCCGCCGGCATGTGCGCCAGGAACTCCGGCACCTGTGCCACACCCAGGCCGAGGGCCAGGGATACAGCGATGATCAGCAGGGCACGACGGTCCAGGCGAGTGCTGGCCAGGATATTGATCCCCGAAGCCGCAACCGCACCGAACATGACCATGGCCGCACCACCCAGCACCGGTTCTGGCACCGCCTGGATCACCCCGGCAACGCTCGGGAACAGCCCCAGCAGCACCAGCATCACGGCAATCCACATACCGATATGGCGGCTGGCGATACCTGTCAGCTGAATCACGCCATTATTCTGGGCAAAGATCGAGCTCGGGAAGGTATTGAACAAACCGGCCAGCAGCGAGTTGGCTCCGTTGACCAGCACACCGCCCTTGATCCGCTGCATCCACACCGGCCCTTCGACCGGCTGGCGCGACACCTTGCTGGTAGCGGTGACATCGCCGATGGCTTCAAGCGAAGTTACCAGATAGATCACGAGCATCGGGATAAACAATGCCCAGGAAAAGCCCAGGCCGAAGTGCAGCGGCGTCGGCACCTGGAACAGCGCGGCTTCGTGCATGCCGGTGAAATCCAGACGGCCCAGGTAGCCGGCCAGCGCATAGCCGACCGCCAGGGCGATAACGATGGCGCAGCTGCGCATCCACACCACCGGGATGCGGTTTAGGATGACGATGATCGCCAGCACCACGCCCGACAGCAGCAGGTTCTCGCCATTGGCGAAGGTGCCATTGGCCATGGCGCCGAAGCCACCCCCCATACTGATCAGGCCGACCTTGATCAGAGTCAGGCCGATCATCAACACCACGATGCCGGTTACCAGCGGGGTGATCAGGCGTTTGACGAAGGGCAGGATGCGCGACACGCCCATCTCGACGAACGAGCCGGCGATTACCACGCCAAATATGGCTGCCATGACGCCTTCCACCGGCGTACCTTGCTTGACCATCAGCGCTCCGCCGGCAATTAGCGGGCCGACGAAGTTGAAGCTGGTGCCCTGGACGATCAGCAGCCCGGCACCGAACGGCCCGAAGCGTTTGCACTGGATGAAGGTGGCGATACCCGAAATGACCAGCGACATGGAGACGATCAGATTGGTATCACGTGCGGAAACACCCAGCGCCTGGCAAATCAGCAGGCCAGGGGTGACGATCGGGACGATGATCGCCAGCAGGTGCTGCAGGGCAGCCAGCAGGCCGATCAACAGCCTTGGCTTGTCCTCCAGGCCCAGCACCAGTTCATTGGCAGGCGCCGCCGCGCCTAGGCTGTGTTCGTGTGAGCTCATTGCGAAAAGCTGCCCCGGACTAAAAAAGGAGCGCATTCTACGGGGTGATGGCGGATTGGGGTAGAGAAAAGCACGATGGCGGCATGATCGACGACCATTCGCCTTATTATTTGACCTTATGGTCAGTTATTGGGTGCTATCTGCCAATAAACCATCTGTGGGAGCGGGCATGCCCGCGAAGAATGCGACGCGGTGCATGGCACCGGCTTCGCCGGTGTTCGCGGGCTTGCCCGCTCCCACAAAAAAGCCCGCCGAAGCGGGCTTTCTCACGCAGCAATCAATCAGTCATCACGACCCATGATGCCAAACAGCTGCAGCAGGCTGACAAACAGGTTGTAGATCGACACATACAGGCTGATGGTCGCCATGATGTAGTTACGCTCGCCGCCATGAATGATCGCGCTGGTCTGGAACAGGATGCAGACCGACGAGAACAGTACGAAGCCAGCGCTGATCGCCAGTTGCAGGCCGCTGATCTGGAAGAAGAAGCTGGCCACGACAGCACCCAGCAGGACAAAGAAGCCCGCAGTGATGAAGCCGCTGAGGAAGCTCATGTCCTTGCGGGTAATCAGCACATAAGCCGACAGGCCGCCGAACACCAGGGCAGTCATGGCAAATGCCGAGCTGACCACCTCGGCGCCACCGGCCATGCCCAGGTAGCGGTTCAGGATAGGGCCGAGGATAAAGCCCATGAAGCCGGTGAGAGCGAAGGTGGATACCAGGCCCCAGACCGAATCACGCAGTTTGTTGGTAAGGAAGAACAGCCCGTAGAAGCCGATCAATACCACGAACACGTTCGGGTAGCCGACGCGCATCTGCTGGGCCACGAAGGCCATGACACCGCTGAAGGCGAGGGTGAGCGCCAGCAGGCTGTACGTGTTGCGCAGGACCTTGCTGATCTCCTGCTGCTCGACCTGCTGGCCGTGGTGTACGGCGTAATCCTGTTCGCGCATGGCGACACTCCTTGGTAAACCTGTGGTTTCAAACGTTCAGATGCTAGGAGTCTATCAGAGCTCCCGCAACCCGCGACACAGAGAGTTTGACAGCTTGTTTCATTAAGGTATTATGGCGCCCGCAAAACGAGCTGGAAGCGTGGCCGAGTGGTTTAAGGCAACGGTCTTGAAAACCGTCGATGGGCAACTATCCTAGAGTTCGAATCTCTACGCTTCCGCCACATTCAAAGCCCTGAATATTCAGGGCTTTTTGCGTTTTTGGGGCATAGGAAACCATCGATGGGAATGGTTTGTTTCGGCGCTTCCGATACTTCCTGCTTGGTCGGTTTCGCCAAGGCTCCAACTTACCTGGCTTCATCCCATTCTTACAGGCACGAAAAAGCCCGCCAAGGCGGGCTCCTCGCTTGCTACTGAGCGCTAGCCGCAGCCTCTCAAGCCAAATTGCATTACTGACAACTGCGCGGAAATCTGATCCCTAGGTTGGACCCAAACCTTGTCTCCCACCGTTTCCATACGGTAGCTAATGGAAATAACGCTGTCGTTCCTCCCGGTAATGTAAAGAACGGCGGATCCCTTCATGCCAAGCAGTCCGTCAGTATCAAGGGCGACCGAGTCGATTCTGGCCACGGACCTGCAAGTGGCATTCATCTGCCCAAGATTGGTGACGATTTGTGCGCCCAGCTGGCGGACCAGGTCCTCCCCAGTCTTTTCAAAGTCTGCGTGCCTCTTCCATTCGACAGCTGCATAGCCGGAACCCACGAGCAGAATGATAAAAACACCAAGCTTTTTGATACGTGACACGGGTGATCCCGATAGATGTAATGTGGCTACGAAATGCGGGGCAAATCAGACTAGATAGGCGTTCCACGCCAGCAGCATCCAGACCTGGAGGTTACGTCCAGGCGGATAAGCCGATCCTTGTGCCCAGTGTTCTACGAGATTTCGAAAATGCTCCACATCAGTGGCCTGCAGGCGTTTGATGCAGGCGTGGTCATCCTAGTAGAAGAGGTAGATCCCGTCACCTGCAAGAGCTCGGACGTTGATGTTCACGATCCGTGGCGCAGCGCGCAGGTGGGTAATATTCTGCAGAGATTGCGTAAAGCTTGAACTCTGCACTGTATCTGTGGGAGCGGCATCCAGCCGCGAACACCAGCGCGGCCGGAGCCATACACCGCTTTCCACTCTTAGCGGGCATGCCCGCTCCCGCAGGTTTTATTGCAGGGTCACTGGCTTCATGTCATCCGGTAATTGACGAATAGCTGCCTCTATCCGCTCGATCGGTGCGGCGAGTTCGTCCGCTTCCGTGTCCTTGCCCTCCCTTCTCAGGCGATCGCGCTCAATGCGCAGGTTAAGCAAATTCTTCTGCAGCTTCAGGGCCGAGGTATTGAACGGATCCATGCTTTTCTCATGCTGTAGGCTTCCGTGCCGTTGTAGGAAAACTGGACCGTAGCAGCTCGAATTTGCTGGAGAAACTGATGTTTCATACAGGCAAAGCTCACTGCTTCGATTCTTCCTACATTGCGAGGTAAAAAGATCCTACAGGTCGCATTTCAAATCGTGTATTTCAAATCCGCCTCGACACCACGTGGTAACTGGCCGCAATCGGTTTTCGACTATGCAGGCCCTCGACGCGGCTCAACCCAGGGCCTGCCGTTCTTTTCGAAACCTTATGTAGCAATTGCCGCCGGCAAGCTACAGGTGGTCCGCATCCACCACCGCCTGGGTGAACGCCTGCGGCGCTTCCTGCGGCAGGTTGTGGCCGATACCGCCGCTGATCAGCCGGTACTCGTACTTGCCGGTAAAGCGCTGCGCATAGGCTTCGGCCGGCGGATGCGGGGCGCCGTTGGCGTCGCCTTCCAGGGTGATGGTCGGTACTCCGATACTGGGGAAGTTGGCCAGTTTGGCTTCGAGCGGGTCGTAGCGCGTTTCGCCCTGGGCCAGCCCCAGCCGCCAACGGTAGTTGTGCACGGTGATCGCCACCTGGTCGGGATTGTCCAGGGCCTTGGCGCTGCGCTCGAAGGTGGCGTCGTCGAAGGACCACTTGGGCGAGGCGGTTTGCCAGATCAGTTTGGCGAAGGCATGGCGGTTCTTTTCATAACCGGCCTGGCCGCGCGCGGTGGCGAAGTAGTACTGGTACCACCACTGCAACTCGGCACCAGGGGGCAGGGGGGCCTTGGCGGCTTCCTGGCTGCTGATCAGGTAGCCGCTGACGGATACCAGCGCCTTTACCCGCTCTGGCCATAGCGCCGAGACAATGTCGGCGGAGCGTGCGCCCCAGTCGAAGCCGGCAAGCACGGCACGCTGGACATGCAGCGCGTCCATGAAGGCGATCACGTCGCTGGCCAACGCCGAGGGCTGGGCATTGCGTGGGGTTGCCGCAGACAGGAAGCGGGTCTGCCCGTAACCACGTACATAGGGCACCAGCACCCGGTAGCCTTTTGCCGCCAGGGCGGGTGCAACTTGTTCGAAGCTGTGAATGTCATACGGCCAGCCATGCAGCAGGATCACCACCGGGCCATCGGTCGGGCCTTGCTCTACGTAGGCCACATCGAGCACGCCAGCGTTGACGTGTTTCAGCGGGCCAAAAGCATCCGCCGTTGTGGCGGCTGGCTGGGGCTGCTGTGGTGCAGCCGTGGCCATGTTTGCCGCCATCAGGCCAAGCGGCAGCAGGGCACAGGCGAGCAGCGTACGGCTGAAGCGGTGTGGCAGGGCGGTGGTCGAGTGGCGGACAGGCATCGGGCATCTCCTTGGCGAAACCATCGGGGAAGATTGATGGGTGCCAGTAAAGGTGACGGCTGTATCGCAGATGTGTCCGTTGCACCTGCATGAAACGTTCTTGTGTATCACATCTCACTTTACATACATGAAGATACAAATGCCGTACGGCAGAGAGTTTTGCTGCTTCTGCTACGATCGCCAGCTTTCCCGGCCATGGAGAGGCCCATGCATTACGTCGTGATTGAACCTCATCGCAGTGAATACCCGCGGCCCATCCGCTTCGCCAAGGGCACCTTGCTGGACATTGGCCCGCGTTACGAGGGCGAGGCAGGGTGGCAGGACTGGTACCTCTGTACCTGCACCGGCCAGGAACCCGGCTGGGTTCCAGCCCAATTGATCGAGCGGCTCAGCGTCTGCCAGGGCAGGGCGCTGGACCACTATTCGGCGCATGAGCTGGATGTCGACCCGGGGCAGTTGGTGCAGATGGTGCGCCAGCTCAATGGCTGGGTCTGGTGTCGGCGCCATGGCGATGACGAGCTTGGCTGGTTGCCAGAGCAAAAGCTTCAGCGGCTGACCTGAAGTGCCCCATCGGTCAGCACCTGCTCCGTGCACAGGATGCGCGCGTAATCCATAGCCAGGTTGCTCAACGACAACGCATGTACATCCTCCGCGGGCCAAAGCCGTCCTTGCAGGTCGTGCTGGTCAAAGGTAAAGCAGGCATCTTCAACCACCACCACATCGAAACCGAGATTGCCCGCCGAGCGTGCGCTGGCTTCCACGGAGTTGTTGGTAATCACCCCGGCGATGACCAGTGCTTTGATGCTGCGCGCGTGCAGCCATCGCTCCAGGCCGGAGTTGGCGAAGGCATCGGGTACATGTTTGTCGAACACTGTCTCGTTGGCCAGCGGGGTAAATGCGGGCTGGAATTCGCAGCCGGACTGGCCCGGCCAGAACACTGAGTCCACCGACCGGGAGAGGTGGCGCACATGGACCACCGGGCGTCCGGACTGACGCCATGCCGCCAGCAGTTCGCCCATGCGCAGTTCTGCCTCGGGGTTGTTGCGCCGGCCCAGGCGCGGGTGATGGATGCCAACCTGAAGGTCGATCAGCAACAGCGCTGCGTTGGTGGTTAAAGCGGTCACGACGAGATAGCACTCCTTGGCAGGTTCGAGCGATTGCCTTTGGCACAGCGTAGCGTGGATAACCGTAAAAAAAAATTGCAGCAACGCCCTGCCAGTCCATGCCACTGGGCGGTGCCGTGGCCGGGTTGGTGGGGATCGCAGCGCGCCAGTCTTCACATCTGATCCGCTTTTTTTCCACAAACCTGAATCTGTAACGGTATCAGCGCTGGCCCGACAATAAGCCCATTCCCGTATCACACTTGTAGAGGTTCCAATGGGCAAGCTCGCGCTATTCCTGGGTGGTTTTCTGCTGCTGACCATTCTGATCGGTATTCTTGGCACCATTCCGCCAAGCTGACGTTCACCACCCACATCCCTCGCGGCCTGCCTGTCCTCCGGGCGGGCCCTTTCCTCTTTCTTGTTGGCCGATTCACCCTACCCGTTTGTACGATAAGTCGTTCTTTGCACTAGGAAAACTGTCCACAAAAAACGTGGGTAGGTCTGTGGATAAAGTGCTGCAAGCCAAGCCTGTGGCGGGCTCTGTTAAATTGAGCAGAATTTGAACAGTGATTTCAGAGGGTGTTTCAGCAGGCCAGGCCGGCGCGGCGCAGGGCCGTCAGCAGGTCGCGTACCCGTGCCGGCAGTTCGCCGGCTGGGTACACAGCGTGCATTTGCGGGTTCTGGCCGTTGCTTGAGGTCAGGCGGTACTGCGGGCATACCCGCACCAGTCGCCCGGCCTTGACTTGTGCTTCGCCGACCCAGGCGGCCAGGCGGGCGATGCCGGCGCCGGCCAGGGTGCTGTGATACACCGCGTTGCCAGAGTCCAGGCGCAGCCTGGGCCTGGGGCGCAGGCTGGTAATCTGGCCGTCGCGGCAGAAGTGCCAGGCCTTGAGGATGCGCGGGGCAGTGTGCAGGATCAGCGCGTGGCCTTCGAGGTCCTGCGGGTGTTGTGGTGTGCCGGCCAGGGCCAGGTATTCAGGGCTCGCATACAGGTGGCGCCGGTAATCCCACAGCGGGTAGCCGATCAGTTCGCTCGACTGTGGGAATGCACCGCGAACCACGAAATCGAATTTGCCTTGCAACGGGTCCAAGGCCCCGTCGCTGTACTGCACATCCAGGGTTACCTGGGGGTGGCAGCGGGAAAACTCGGCAAGTACCTGCGGCAGAACATGTTCACCCAGTACCTGCGGCACGGCGAAGCGGATCCAGCCTTGTGCGCTGCCGCTGAGCGCGGCCAGGTCTTCGGCGGCATCACGTTGCACATCCAGCAAGCGTTCAGCGTGTGGCAGCAGGCGCTCGCCGGCTTCGGTCAGGGTCACGGCATTGGCGTTGCGGTTGAGCAGTTTGTTCCCGGCGTTGTCTTCCAGGGTTTGTACCGCGCGGGTTACCGCGCTGGGGGAGCGCCCCAGGGCGCGGGCGGCGGCGACAAAGCTACGCTTGTGCGCCACGCTGACGAACGCCTGAATTTCCCGCAACATGTCCAAAGCCATTGCCTGCTCCTTATTGCAGTTTTCGCAATACGGCATTTCAACACAAGCGCGGCGCTTTGATTAGCCTTGCAGGCGTCTTCACTGCCTGGAACCGCGTCATGATGGATATCGCTGTGCTTTCCGTGTTCGCTTTCGCCGCTGGGTTGATCGACGCCGCCGTGGGTGGCGGTGGTTTGATCCAGATCCCCGCCTTGTTCAACGTACTGCCCACCGCGCAACCTGCGGCATTGCTCGGTAGCAACAAGCTGGCGTCGGTGTGTGGCACGGCCTTCGCTGCGCGTTCATTCATCCGCAGGGTGACGCTGGACTGGGGGTTGATCGTGCCGGCGGCGCTCAGTGCCTTCATCATGTCGTTCGCTGGTGCCGCCACAGTGTCGCTGGTGCCGCCCAGCGTGATGCGCCCGGCGGTGCTGGTGCTGATCGTGCTGATGGCCATCTACACATTTTGCAAGAAGGACTTCGGCACACTGCACAAACCCGCAAGTATCGGCCGCAAGGAGCAGTGCCTGGCGCTACTGATCGGTGGCGCGATCGGTTTTTACGATGGCCTGTTCGGCCCGGGCACTGGCAGCTTCCTGATCTTCCTGTTCATCCGCTTCTTTGCGTTGGATTTCCTGCACGCCTCGGCGTCGGCAAAGGTGGTGAACATCGCCACAAACCTGGCGGCACTGGTGTTCTTCGTGCCATCAGGCAACGTGCTGTACGCCATCGCCTTGCCCATGGCGCTGTGCAACATCCTCGGTGCGCTGACTGGTACCTGGCTGGCAGTGCGCAAGGGCGCGGGCTTTGTGCGCGGGCTGTTCCTGGTGCTGTTGTGCGTGCTGATCGCCAAGTTGACGTGGGACTTGCTGGCCGCCTAGATCACATCACCTGGCGTTGCAGTTCAGCCTGCTCGACACGGTTGCGGCCATGGGCCTTTGCCCGGTACAGCGCCTGGTCGGCGCGCGCCAGCAGTTCGTCGAGGGTGGGGGCCGGCATGTCGGCGGCGCAGCCGGCCAGGCCGATGCTGACAGTAATCCGCAGGTGCTGCTCGGCTTGCATCACATGCAGGTCCTGCACGGCGCGACGCAGGCGTTCGGCAGTGAACCTGGCCCGGTCTGGCGCCATGCCCGGGAGTACAACGACAAATTCCTCGCCGCCCAGGCGGGCGATCAGTTCGCCATCGTGTAACTGGTCCTGCAGGGTGGCGGCGAACTGGCGCAGCACCTGGTCACCGACCGCATGGCCGTGGGCATCATTGATCGACTTGAAGTGGTCGATATCCAGCATCATCAGGGTCAGCGGCAGCGCCTGGGCGTGTTGCTGGCGGCTTTCCAGCAGCGTGTTTGCGCGGCGGGTGAAAGCACTGCGGGTGAGCACGCCGGTGAGGTGGTCGATGGTGGCCTGATGCGCCAGGCGGGCCATAAGGCTGCGGTTGGCCTGGCTGACGCAGGCCACCACCAGCGGCCCGAGCACCAGCATGGCGATGCCCAGGCGCGCCGACAGCAGCGTGGTCACCCCGGGCTCGCTTTGCGGAACGCTGAAATGCATGAGGTTTTGCGCCACCGCCACGATCAGCGTGCTGCCGGCGGTGAGTGTCAGCAGCGAGACCAGGAACGGCGAGTACGTCCAGGCACACCACAGCAGCGCGGCAATCGGGAAGGCAATGGCCCCGGGGCCACCGAAGGCAATGCTGAACGCCAGCGAGGCCAGCAGCACCAACAACGGCGCCAGGCGGATGGCCTGGGCACCACCGCGTACCAGGGCGCGTGCCGAGGGAGCCGTCAGCAGCACTGGCAGCACCAGCACGCTGGTGGAAAATTGTTCACTGAACCAGGCCAGCCAGGTGGCGCGCAGGGACTGTTCGAACCACGGCGTGGCCATTACCGCCGCCATGCTGGCCGCCACTATCGCCGCGGCGGCACAGGCACCGAACACGCTCAGCACGCCGTGGGGGGTACGCATGCGCCGGTGCAAGCGCGGCAAACGCGAGAGCAGTAGCCAGAGGGTGACCACCACGCCCAGGTTGCACAGGTTGAACCACAGGGCCGGTAACCAGGCGCTGCCACACAACAAGTCGGCGCCGACCATGGCCAGCCAGACCAGGGTAAAGCCTGTCGGCGTGGCTTGGCGGGGGTAGCGCAGCAGCACGCCGGCCAGTACCGCATTGACCGGCCAGAACAGCGACAGAGATTCGATCGGGCGGGCCAAGATGCCGCCCAGCGTCAGGGCGAAGGTCAGGCCAATTAGAACGACGTAGTGCAACAAGCGCGAATGGGCTGGAAAAACCATGGGCTCGACCGGCAAAGCGGAAACGAAATCCAGGACAACGGCTTGAAGCACCTGGGGCGACTGCGCATAAGTGTGTTTCGTCAAGGGACTTGATGTCAATCTGCCGCGATCGGTCGAGATAATGCCAAATTGCCTTCATTCGAGACGGGTCACCTCACAGCCCGAAGAACCACGGCACCATCAACACGGTCACCAGCATCACCAGTACGGTGAACGGCACGCCAACTTTGACGAAATCGGCGAAGCGGTATTGCCCTGGGCCCAATACCAGGGTGTTCACCGGCGATGACACCGGGGTCATGAACGCCGCCGAGGCGGCCAGCGCTACGGTCATGGCAAACGGGTAGGGTGACATGCCCAGCTGCGTGGCGGTGCTGACAGCCACGGGTGCCATCAATACTGCAGTGGCCGTGTTGGAGATGAACAGGCCGATCACCGCCGTGACTGCGAACAGGCAGGCAAGGATGGCGCTGGGGCCGGCACCGCCCAGCACGCTGACCAGGCCGCCCACTGCCAGGTCGATGCCACCGGTCTTCTGCAGTGCCTGTGCAAAAGGCAGCATACCGACGATCAGCACCAGGCTTTGCCAGTGGATGGCCCGGTAGGCGCTGTTCATGTCGATGCAGCGGCCTGCGCCCATCAGCAGGCAGCCGATCAGCGCGGCAATCACATTGGGTACCGCGCCGCTGACCATCAGCCCGACCATCACCGCCAGGCTCAGCAACGCCTGTGGTGCGCGGGTGCGGGCCGGCGCGACCAAGTCTATTTCCGCAGGCAGGCTCAGGACCAGGAAGTCCTTGGGCTTGCTTTGCAACTGGCGCACGGCTTTCCACGGGCCAACTACCAGCAGGGTGTCGCCCAGGCGCAGCTTTTCCTCTACCAGCTGTTCTTCGATCGCCACCTGCTCGCGGCGCAAGCCGACCACGTTGAGGTCGAAGCGAGTGCGGAAGGCCAGGTCGAGGATACTCTTGCCGAGCAGTTTCGAACCTGGTGGCAGCATGACCTCGGCCATGCCCAGCTCCTGGGACTGGTCGATGAAGTAGGCGGCCTTGAAGTGCAGCGGCTCCAGTTGCATGGTCTGGCACAGGCTGCGCAGGTCGTCGCGGTTGGCGAACAGGTCGAGCAGCAGTACATCGCCCTGGTGCAGCACGGTGCTGGAGTCGGCGGCGATCACCCTCGTGGTGAACTTGTGCTGGCGCTCGATGCCGATCACGTTGGCGCCATGTCGGGTGCGCAGCTCCAGCTCACCCAGGGTATGACCGATCAGCGGCGAGTGGGGACGGATGCGCAGGCGCCGTTCACGGCCGTTGAGCTTGTAGTCCAGCACCAGGTCCAACAGGGTGCGGCGGCTTTCCACACGGCCGTCCTTGCGCACTTCGCCATTCAGCCAGTGTCGGGTCAACAGCATGTAGCCGATGCCCAGCACCAGCACCACCAGGCCGAACGGGGTGAAACTGAAGAAGCTGAAGCCCACTTCGCCATGGCGCACCAGCTCGCTGTGCACCACCACGTTGGGCGGTGTGGCCACCAGGCTGAGCATGCCGCTGATCAGGCCGGCGAAAGCCAGCGGCATCATCAGGCGGGCGGGCGAAAGCTGCAGGCGTGCGGCGATGCTCAGCACCACCGGAATGAAAATGGCCACCACGCCGGTGGAGCTCATCATTGACCCCAGCCCCGCCACGGCCACCATCAGCAGCACCAGCAGGCGCGTCTCGCTGTTGCCGGCCCGCTCGCTCATCCATTCGCCGATACGGTAGGCAATGCCGGTGCGCACCAGGCCTTCACCGATCACGAACAGGGCGGCGATCAACACCACATTGGGATCACTGAAACCGGCCAGCGCCTGCTCCACGGTGAGGATGCCCGATAGCGGCAGGGCGAGGATCACCAGCAGCGCGACCACGTCCATGCGTGGGCGGTTGACGACGAACAGGGTGATGACGATGGCCAGCAGGCCGAGGACCCAGAGCAGCTCTTGGTTCATGGGGAGGGGGTGTTCCTTCACACGGGGGCACGATAGACAGTAGCAGCCAGTGTGCCGGATTGTGCTGAAGGAGGTGTTGATGTGCTGCAAGAAAAGGGGCTGCACAGCAGCCCCGGAGTCACCCGATCAGTGACGGTGGCGGTGACGGTGCTTGCCATTGTTGTCGCCCAGGTGGTTGCCGATGGCACCACCGGCTGCGCCACCCAGGCCGGCACCCACGGTGGAGCCGGTCCTGCCGCCTACCGCGCCGCCCAGCAGCGAACCGCCGGCCGAACCCAGGCCACCGCCGATGGCTGCTTCGGTACGGTTGCCCTTGCGTGCACCTACCGCACTGCCGGCTGCGCCGCCGAGGCCGGCGCCGATGGCCGCCCCCGTCTTGCCGCCGATCTGTTGACCGACAACGTTACCCAGAACACCACCCAGGCCACCGCCAATGGCGGCGGTACCGTCACCGGCGAAAGCGCCCTGGCACAGCAGCAGGCCGAGGGCAAGGGAAGGCAGAGTCAGACGCATGATACGAACCTCAAAGGAATCATCAGGTTAAGGTGCCGCGCAACGGGCGGCTGGCCAGGGTTGAAAAAGACGCTTCAGCGGTAATAGCGGTCACCACGATAGCGACGATAGTCATCATCATCGTCGTCACGGTCATGCCGATGGTGGTGGCGATGGTCACGATCACGGTCACGCCAGCCATCGTCGTCGTCATGATAGCGATGGCTATGGCACCCTGCGGTCAGCAGGACAACGGCAATCAGCGAAAGGCTTGCAAGACGGGTCATCACGATATAGGTCCTTGATCCGCAAAGGTTTACGGCACACCTTCTGAGACTGGAAAGGATCCATTTGGTTTCGCTGGCAGGCAAAAATTTGTCGTGCCAGCGATGAGCGGCGGGCAGAGTTTGGAATCAGTGGGTTGGCTGAATCGCCAGAACCACGCCGTTGGTGATCTGCACCAGCACGTAGCGCCCCCCCATGTTTACCCAGTGGCTTTCCTTTTCCGGTGCGGGCAGGCCCTTGGCTTTCCAGTCCTTGATTGCCTGGTCATCCCGTTTGTATTGGTCCGGTGCCTTGTCGCCGACCTTGAGTTCGCGGTTGTGGGTTTCTGGCGCGGTGATGCTTTCTTCGCTGGAGGGAGCTGCGGTAGCAGCGAGAGGCAGGCAGGTAAGGGCGGCGAACAGCAGGTAGTGCAATTTCATGACGATCTCCTTGTGACGGAATGCCTTATCTGCGACAGCCTCCTGCGCGCGACAATTCACTCTCGATGCTTGCCAGTGCTAGAGTCGCCTTCTTTTTTACCCTGAGGATGGAACATGCGTGCGATTCTGCCGATGGCCGTGGCGCTGATGCTGGTCGGTTGTGCTTCTGCGACCATGGAAACGGCCCGCGGCGGCAAGCCGACCGCGCAGCTCGACTCGCACAAGGCGCCGGAACTGGTGGCCCAGTGCATCCAGTTCAGCTGGCAGGAAGAGAAGGTGTTCGGAGACGACGCCAGTGGTTATCTGGAACCACGCAAGCAGGGGGGCTTCACGGTGTATACCCGTGAGGCGGAGGCATTCGTGGATGTGTACCCGCAGGCGGGTGGGGCGCGGGTGGATTACTACGCGCAGAA
This sequence comes from Pseudomonas pudica, assembly GCF_015680405.1. Classification (GTDB taxonomy): domain Bacteria; phylum Pseudomonadota; class Gammaproteobacteria; order Pseudomonadales; family Pseudomonadaceae; genus Aquipseudomonas; species Aquipseudomonas pudica. The sequence continues at coordinate 219,788 of NZ_JADLJS010000001.1, read as the reverse complement.
GAACGACGGTGTGGCCCTGCAGCGCCGGGCGGCGGCGGCGACCTGCCTGTAACGTCAAAACACATTCCCCTGTGGGAGCGGGTTCACCCGCGAATGCGTCGGTACATTCAACACCGCATTCGCGGGTAAACCCGCTCCCACAGTGAACGCACCAGCTTTACAATTTTTAGCAATGCAGTCCTGTCGCAGGGAGATTGGTGGGGGCTAGCATGAGCCCCCACGAATCAAGGAAGACACCATGGACCGCTCATTGCAACTCAACCGCGCCAGCTGGGATGAACGTGCCCCGCTGCACGCTGCTTCCAACGACTACGAAGTCGAACGGCTCGTCCAGCATCCCGAGCGCCTTTCCGAAACCGTACGCTTCGACCTGCCATTGCTCGGCAATATCGACGGGCTCAACGTCGTCCACCTGCAGTGCCATATCGGCACCGATACCCTCTCGCTGGCGCGCCTTGGCGCCAAGGTCTGTGGCCTGGACTATTCCGCGGCTTCGCTGGCCGAGGCGCGTGCGTTGGCCCAGCGCTGTGCGGCACCCATCGCGTATGTCGAGTCCGATGTCTACGCCGCCGACAAGGTGCTGCCGGCTGACACGTTCGACCTGGTCTACACCGGCATTGGCGCGCTCTGCTGGCTGCCTCGCATCGAGCCGTGGGCGCGTACGGTCGCAGCCCTGCTGAAGCCCGGCGGGCGGTTGTTCCTGCGCGACGGGCACCCGATGCTGATGGCGGTCAACGAAGACCACCAGGACCGCCTGCAACTCGAATACCCGTATTTCGAGCACGAAGAACCGACGGTGTGGCACAACGACCAGACCTACGTCGAAACCGAGCAGCGCCTTTCCCACACCGAAACCCATGAGTGGAACCACGGCCTGGGCGAGGTTATCAGCGCCTTGCTGGCCCACGGCCTGCAGCTGACCGCCCTGGTCGAGCACCAGAGCATCCCCTGGGAGGCGCTGCCGGGGCAGATGGTCAAGGGCGATGACGGTGAATATCGCCTGCGCGAGCAGCCCGCACGCCTGCCCCTGAGCTACACCCTGGTGGCAGTAAAAGTCTGATCAGGACAGGTAGCCACCGTCGACATTGAGCGCGGTACCGGTGGTGTAGCTGGAAGCATCGCTGGCCAGGTACAACACGGCACCGGCCATTTCCTTGGGGTCGGCCACGCGCTTGAGCGGGATATGCTGCAGCGCGGCATTGAGAATGGCGTCGTTCTTCACCAGTGCCGAAGCGAACTTGGTGTCGGTCAGGCCCGGCAGCAGGGCGTTGCAGCGAATACCGAACGGCGCGCACTCCTTGGCGAAGACCTTGGTCATGTTGATGACCGCCGCCTTGGTCACCGAATAGATGCCCTGGAACAGGCCGGGCGAAACCCCGTTGATCGACGCCACGTTGATGATGCTGCCGCCACCTTGTTCGCGCATCAGCTTGCCGGCCTCGACTGACATGAAGAAGTAGCCACGGATGTTCACGTCCACGGTCTTCTGGAAAGCACCCGGGTCGGTATCCAGCACGTTGCAGAACTGTGGGTTGGTAGCTGCATTGTTGACCAGGATGTCGAGCCGCCCGAACTGTTCGCGGATGCCGGCAAACACATGCTGGATCTGCTCCAGTTCACCAATGTGGCAAGCCACTGCCGTTGCCTTGCCGCCGGCGGCGATGATGGCTTCGGCCACCTGCTGGCAACCGTCGAGCTTGCGGCTGGACACGATCACGTGGGCGCCTTGCTGGGCCAACAGGTGGGCGATGGCTTCGCCGATGCCACGGCTGGCGCCGGAAACGAAGGCAATCTTGCCGTCGAGGTCGAACAGGTGGGTCTTGGACATGTTTTTTTCCTTGTTATCCGTCGTCGAGGTCGGGGCTCAGAGGCTGGACTTGGCAATGACCTGCAAGGTCATCTGTTCCAGCAAGCGGTTCATGTGGATGAACTGGGCGAAGCGCTTGTCCTGGGTCTGGCCGTGGTAATAGCGGTAGTAGATCTGCTGGACGATGCCGGCCAGGCGGAACAGGCCATAGCAATAGTAGTAATCGAAGTTGTCCAGGCGGATGCCGGCGCGCTCGGCGTAGTAATCGACGAACTGGCGGCGGGTGAGCATGCCCGGCGCGTTGCTCGGCTGGCGACGCATCAGCTGCACCGGCGCCGGGTCGTCGGCCTCGATCCAGTAGGCCAGGCTGTTGCCCAGGTCCATCAGCGGGTCGCCGAGGGTGGCCATTTCCCAGTCCAGCACACCGATGATGCGCATGGGGTTGCCGGCATCGAGGATCACATTGTCGAAACGGTAGTCGTTGTGCACGATGCCGGGCCGCGGGTGGTCGGCGGGCATTTTCTCGTGCAGCCAGGCGGTCACCTGTTCCCAGCGCGGGGCGTCGGGGGTCAGGGCCTTTTCATAGCGGCTGGTCCAGCCCTCGATCTGGCGCTGCACATAGCCTTCCGGTTTGCCCAGGTCGGCCAGGCCGCAGGCGTTGTAGTCCACCTGGTGCAGTTCCACCAGCCGGTCGATGAAGCTCTTGCACAGGGCTTCGGTGCGGTTGGCGTCAAGGTCCAGTTCGGCTGGGATGTCGGAGCGCAGGATGATGCCCTTGACCCGCTCCATCACATAGAACTCGCCGCCGATAAGGCTGCTGTCGGTGCAATGCACATAGGCCTTGGGGCAGTAGGGGAAGCCGCTGTTCAGTTGGTTCAGGATGCGAAACTCGCGGCCCATGTCATGGGCCGACTTGGCCTTCTGCCCGAACGGCGGACGGCGCAGCACGAAGTCGCGGCCTGGGTAGCTGACCAGGTAGGTGAGGTTGGAGGCGCCGCCAGGGAACTGGCTGATGCTCGGCAGGCCATCCAGGCCGGGGATATTGGCCTTGAGGTAAGGGTCGATGACAGCCGCGTCGAGTTCTTCGCCGGGGCGTACCTGGGTGGACTGGTCGGTGAGCGTCATGCGTTTTCCTTATTCTCGATCGCAAGGACTATTGGCTAATCTAATGGTCGGCCGGTGATGGGACAAGCGTGCCAGATGGCATATAGGTGAGGGTGTTGCTGCCTGATCAACTGCCTTGATAAGGCGACTGGCTTGCCGGCATAGGGCCCGAACAGGCGGGCAAAAAAAAACCGAAGCCGGTCAGGCTTCGGTTTTTCGATCATCCGCTATTTCCAGCCCTCAGGACGGGAACAGCTCGCTGAGCTTCATCGACAGCATCATGTCACCTTCGACGCGCAGCTTGCCGCCCATGAATGCCTGCATGCCATCGGTTTCGCCGCTGACGATACCCTTCAGGGTTTCGCTGTCCATCACCAGGGTGCAGTTGGCATCCGGGTTTTCGCCTTCCTGCAGGTCGCAGGTGCCATCCTTCACGATCAGTGCGTAGTGCTTGCCTTCGTCGGTGATGTTGAAGCCGAACACCAGGTCCAGGCCGGCGGCAGCGGATGGGTTGAACTTCTCTTGCATCTTTTTAACGGCATCAGCTACGGAGGTCATGGCGCATTCCTTATAGAGTGATTTACACGTCCCCGCAGGGACACAACAAGCCGGGCTCATCGATAGGTGACAAGCTCCGGCGCCCTCAACAGCTGCACATGGGCCTGGCTGTTGAAGGAGGCCAGTGCCACGTCGCGGCCGCGGAACTTCAGCTGGCTGAGCGACGTGTTGATGATCTGCCAGTTCAGCGCGAACGCCTGGCCGGGGGTAATACGGGTAACCAGGTGGAGCAGGGCGGCAATGGTGCCGCCCGAGGTGAAGATGGCGATATTGTCGCCGCTACCGGCGGCATCCAGTACACGCTGCAGGCCGCCTTGCACCCGAGCGGTGAACGCCTGCCAGGTCTCCAGGCCATCGTCGGCATGTTCGCCATCGTGCCAGCGCTGCACCATCAGTGCGAAAAGGCGCTGGAACTCGCTGCGGTGCTGCGCGCCATTGCGCAGGATGTGCAGGGCGTCGGGCTCCTGCGGCAGCAGCCCTGGTAACAGCGCACGGATCACCCCATCGGCATCGAACTCATTGAATGCTGTATCGGTCTCAACAGCCGGCACCGGGCAGCCATTGGCGCGCAACGCTTCCAGGGCCAGGCGCGCGGTATCCTGCTGTCGGCGCAGATCGCCTGCCACGCAGCGGTCCAGCCGCAAACCGAGCTGGGCCAGGTGCTCACCCAGGGCCTGGCTCTGGCGCACGCCCACGGGCGAGAGGACATCGTAGTCATCGGCGCCGAAGGAGGCTTGGCCATGTCGTATCAGGTAGAGATTGCCCACGAAAGGTTCCGGCCTGTTGGAGGTTGCTGCGAGGTTAGGATGCGGCACACGGGCTGTCAACGAAAAAACATACAAGCGTTTGAAAAGGTTGTTTGAAAGGTGTTGCCAGCGTTTGCCACGGCTGGCAGCACCTCAGGCGCAACGGTATGCTTGCTACAGTTACGCGCCGTAGTGGCGCATGTCTTTAAGGAGTCAATGTGGAGTTTCTTGCTGAATACGCAAGCTTTCTCGCCAAAACCGCCACCCTGGTCATCGCCATCCTGATAGTGCTGTCGGCTATCGCCGGGCTGCGCGGCAAGGGGCGGCGCAAATCGGGTGGGCAATTGCAGGTCACTCGCCTGAACGAGTTCTACAAGGACCTGCGCGAGCGCCTGGAATCCGGCCTGCTCGACAAGGCCCAGCTCAAGGCCTTGCGCAAGCAGCAGGCCAAGGCGGAAAAGCGGCAGAAGAAGGGCAAGGCCGAGGAAAAGGGCCGGGTCTTCGTGCTGGACTTCGATGGCGACATCAAAGCTTCTGCCACCGAAAGCCTGCGCAACGAAATCACCGCGCTGCTGACCCTCGCCACCCCGCGTGACGAAGTTGTGCTGCGCCTGGAAAGCGGTGGCGGCCTGGTGCACAGCTACGGCCTGGCCGCATCGCAGCTGGCGCGCATTCGTCAGGCCGGCATCCCGTTGACCGTGTGCATCGACAAGGTGGCCGCCAGCGGCGGCTACATGATGGCCTGCATCGGCGAGAAGATCGTCAGCGCACCGTTCGCCGTACTGGGTTCCATCGGCGTGGTGGCGCAACTGCCCAACGTGAACCGCCTGCTGAAGAAGCACGACATCGATTTCGAAGTGCTGACCGCCGGTGAATACAAGCGCACCCTGACGGTGTTCGGCGAGAACACCGAGAAGGGCCGGGAGAAGTTCCAGGAAGACCTGGACATCACCCACCAGCTGTTCAAGGACTTCGTTGCCCGCTATCGCCCGCAGCTGCATATCGACGAAGTGGCCACCGGCGAAGTCTGGCTGGGCGTTGCGGCACTCAACCGCAAGCTGGTGGACGAGCTGCAGACCAGCGACGAGTACCTCAGCGAACGCGCGCGCAACGCCAACCTGTTCCATTTGCACTACGCCGAACGCAAGAGCCTGCAGGAGCGAATCGGCATGGCTGCCAGTGGCACCGTGGAGAACACAGTGGTGGGCTTGTGGAGTAAACTCGGCCGCCTGCGCTAACACCTTGAACCCGTTGAAATTTTTTTTCGTTCAGGGGGTTGCAAGGTTAAAGGAATGAAGACATAATGGCGCCCATCGAAACGCAGCAAACTTTGAAAAAGGTTCAGCGTTTCAAGGAGATAGCGAAGCGCAAGCTGCTAGATCCGACCTTTGAGGCCGAGTAGCAAAGTGGTTATGCTCCGGATTGCAAATCCGTCTACGCCGGTTCGATTCCGACCTCGGCCTCCACCATTCGAAAGCCCCGCAGATTGACGTCTGCGGGGTTTTTCTTTGTGGGTAAAAAAATCCAAGTGTTTCGAAATAAAAGGCATGGAGTTCCGAAACTTAAACCTTTCGAGCGCTTGGCGATAGCGCCGACGCGGCGGTAAAGGCGCTCGGTGATTCCCTCTTTCGAGTGTCCCAGCAGCACGCTCGCATCGCTCAGATCGTGAGTTTCAGAGGATTTGTTCGCGCTCAAGCAATCGGCTGCCTATGACCGGCTGATGCAGATGGTGGACGACATAAATGTGCGCTGGGGAGGGGGACAATGCGAGCCGCCATCGTGCCGGCGACACCGGACTGGGGATGGGGAGGGAAACGATGAGCCAATCCTATGCAACGCGGATCAATCAACGTGGACCGTCAAATGTTAAGCCTGCCATCGGCCTGTCTGGCCAAACTCAATGATCAGCCCGCTCTGATAGCCGATCCGGATGGCCGAGCCGGGATGCTTACCGAGCTCGCGATTTCCGCACCGACGCGGGGACGTTGATGCGGGGCAGTTGGCCGACATGCTGGAGTTTGCCGAGGCGGCTAGGCTGTGGCCGCTGATTGAGGATGAAGGGGCAGCTTGAGCCGCTCGATGCTCCCAGCGGCTAGGGAGCGTTAGTTGCCGGTCGTGAATGGCTGATTTCGACCCAGAGCGAACATCTGTAGCCGGGGCCGCTTCGCGACCATCGCCGGCAAGCGCGGCTCCCACAGGTACAGCGCATGCCTGAAGGCTGGTGATGTTCCTGTGGGAGCTGGCTTGCCGGCGATGAGGCCTGCACTGACAAAAGAGCTCTGGATCAGTGTTCGCTCCGGGTCGAAAGCTGCCTTACGTGACAGGCCGCTATCGACCCATAGCGGCCGCTCAGCAGTGGGCAGACGTCCATTCAACATCGCTAGGCTTTGGCAGTATTCCTTTGGCAGCAACTGACTTTGAGCCTTTTATCAAACGGTTCCCTGTTCTCAACAAGGTCGCGTATAGCGTTTGCGGTATTCCGCAGGGGTAACGCCCATATGACGGACGAAAGCTCGGCGCAATGTGTCTGCGTTAGCAAATCCACACATGGCAGCTACCTGCTTAGGCGCGTCATTTCCAGCCTCCAGCCGTTCGCGAGCAGCATTCACCCTCGTCTGTTCCACCCACGCTGCCGGCGTCATGCCCACATCATTTCGAAAGATCCGGGCGAAATGCCTAGGGCTTACGCCCATACGCTCTGCCAGATTCGCAACCCCATGATCCAGAGCCGGATTGGCAGCGACATACCGCTGCAACGCCTGTAGAGCAGAGCGCCCTGTGGGTGAGGTAGATCCTTGGCGACTGAACTGCATCTGCCCACCGGTTCTTTTGAAGTACATGACCAGGTGGCCTGCTACGTCCTTCGCAATCTCATCGCCCAAATCCTCCTGTACCAACGTAAGCGCAAGGTCCAGCCCAGCCGTTACACCCGCAGCTGTCCTCAAGTTTCCATCATGAACCTGGATGGCATCCGCCTCCACGGTGACTTGGGGGTATCTCTCAGAGAGAGGCTGCGCCACAGCCCAGTGGGTAGTGACCCGGCGGCCATCAAGTAACCCCGCAGCTGCAAGCGCAAATGCGCCAGTGCACACAGAACCGAAGCGCCTGCTCATCGGAGCACGCTGACGGAGCCAATCCAGAATCCCTGATCGAAGGTACTGATCGGCGGCTTGAGGGGTTCCGGCTATCAGCAAGGTATCAATTGCATCAATCTCCTCTCCGATCCAAGCATCAGGAATTAACCGGGTCCCCGAAGAGCTCACCAACGGTCCAGGTTCACAAGCGAGCAGAAGCAATCGATAGGCTTGATACCCAGCTTGCCGGTTGGCTTCCGCGAAGACGTCCAACGGGCCGCAAGCGTCGAGAAGCTGAACCCCTGGCATGCCCAGGATGGCGAGAGTTATTTGGGGGCGAGGCATGACGGCTCCTAAAAGCGTGGGCAGGGCGCCCAGGTCCGATACCGGCTGACAATGGCAGAATATGACGTAACAAGTCAATTGATGACATTTAGTGTGGCACTCAGACTGGAGTCCTCACTCACCCTCCTAGGATCTCAAGATGACTAACGCTATTGCTGGCATTCCCGTGCCTGACAGTTCGATGGCCCGAGAAATCACCGAGCTGGTTCGGGACACCGCTTCGCCCCTCCTTTTCCATCATTCGAGCCGGGTCTTTTATTTCGCATCGCTCGCCGGTAAGCGACTGGGCCTGAAGTACGACGACGAGCTTCTCTACGCTGGCTGCATGTTCCATGACATGGGCCTTACCCACCAGCACAGCAGCGATTGCTGCCGTTTCGAGGTCGATGGAGCGAATGCTGCGCGTGATTTCCTGGAAGGTCATGGCGTCAACGAGCGCGACATAGAGCGCGTATGGACTGCAATTGCACTTCACACCACTCCAGGCATTCCGGAACATATGCACCCGCTCATTGCATTGGTCACTGCTGGAGTGGAGACCGATGTTCTCGGGTTGCACCATGAAGGACTCAGCGCTGACGACCGGGACGCCGTCGTTCTTGCACATCCTCGTGGCGATCAATTCAAAGAAGCGATTATCCAGACGTTCTACAACGGCATCCGCCACAAGCCGCATACGACATTCGGCAACGTCAAGGCTGATGTGATCGCCGACAAGGAGCCTGGCTTCCAGCCTGGTAACTTCTGCAGCATCATTCGCCAGTCCTGCTGGCCAAGCTAAATGAAAGGGGCCGCATTTGCGGCCCCTTCGTTTGACTAAGGCGAAATCTTGGCAACAACGATCAGGCGAGTAGCTTAGCTCCTAGCCCAACGAACAATGCCCCTATAGCGCGATTAAGCAGCAGTGCCTTGGTCTGGCTTGTCTTCAGTTTCCGTCCCAAGGCACCAGCAAACCACACGACACCACTCGCCCAGATACCTGCAGTAACTGCGAAATAAATTCCAAGCACTAGATAGGCCGCGGGCTTATGAACACCCTCAGGATCGACAAATTGAGGGAAGAATGCGAGGTAGAACAGGATCACTTTCGGATTCAGGACGTTTGTGAGGAAGGCCTGTGTGAACAACCTGCGATATGAAAGCGAAGCGTGTAACCCACCGCCCTCCGCTGAAACCGACGGCTTGCTGAGTATCAGCCTGACGCCCTGATAAGCGAGGTACAAGGCACCGAGAATACGCACTGCATCAAATGCGGCTGGAACCGCCGCGATCAGTGCACTGAATCCTAAAGTGCTAGCAATCGTGTGAACCAGACAACCCGCCGTGATACCTAACGCCGAGATGAGGCCAGCCCCCCTACCATGGGCAAGGGTGCGTCCGACAACATAGGCTGTGTCGGGCCCTGGGGTGGCATGGAGTGCGATGACAGCGGCGGCAAAAAAGGGAAAATTGATGATGTCCATGGGCGATAGCTTTATTCACAAATGAAAACGCCACGAACAAGGTTCGTGGCGTTTTAGGGATCAATCAGTTGATCGAGTCGCCCAGCACTTCGACGATCCGGTCAGCGATGTACTGGACGTGCGTCTCCAGTGCGAAATGCCCGGTATCCAACAGCTCGACGACGGCATTCGGGTTGTCCCGCTTGAAGGCTTCGGCTCCTGGTGGGATGAAGAAAGGATCACCCTTGCCCCAGATCGCCAGGGTCGGCACCTTCGTGGTTCGGAAGAACTGCTGGAATTCAGGATACAGCTTCAGGTTGTTCTGATAGTCATAGAACAAGTCGAGCTGAATCTCTTTGTTGCCCGGCCGCTCAAGCAGAAGGGCATCGAGGTAGTAAGACTCAGGAGCAATCTGGCTAGGATCACTTACCCCCTCCACATACTGCCAGCGGGTCCCCTCCAGATGCAGAATTGCATCGTTGATGACTTGGCGGCTTTCCGGCAGGCCATCTTCCCAGTACTTACGGATCGGTGCCCAAGCCTCTCCAAGACCTTCCAGGTAAGCATTGCCGTTCTGGGAAATGATCGCACTGACACGTTCCGGATGTGCGAGAGCCAAGCGCAAACCAGTCGGCGCACCGTAGTCGAAGAAGTACATCGCGTAGCGCTTGAGGCCCAGCTTCTCGACGAAATCGCCGATCGTCTTACCGATCGCATCGAAGGTGTATACGTACTCCCGCTCGGCTGGGACTTCGGTGAAGCCGAAGCCAGGCAGATCGGGGGCAATGATCCGATAACGGGATGCCAGCAGAGGGATCAGATCACGGAACTGGTGCGATGAGCTCGGGAAGCCGTGCAAAAGAAGGAGGACAGGAGCGTCAGGAGCACCGGCCTCTCGATAGAAGACACGGACGCCATCAGCTTCGGCGAATTTGAAAGCGACATTGGTGTGCTTGGACTGGGTCATTGCTTTAGCTCCTGTAACTGGTTTGGTTGGTTTTAGCGGTTACGTGGCTTCATTTTGCACAGCTTTTGTAACTAGTCAAATCTTTTTTATCGGTTACAATCACTGGAGACACCCAAAGGAGGCCTTATGACCCCCCCTAATCCTGCAGCTAACCTTCCGGCGCCCTACGTGCTGGCAGACCACCCGGCGCTCGACCTTCTCAATACTGTGATGATGGTGGACGGACAAAAGACGGACCTCTTGAACAGTGATGAGCAAGCCTTTACATGGCTGGCTCAAGCTGGATTTGGTCCTGCATCTTTACCGTCAGCGAAAGGCGGAGTGCTCCTATCGAACCTCCGCACTCTGCGGGATGCGGTTGAAGTCCTTGTTCATGCACGGCGCGAAGAACGCGACGCCGACCCTTCGGTGCTCAACAGTTTCTTGCGTGATGCCGTACCGCAGTTGACATGGGGTGCTCACCAACCAGAGCTGGACCGTTTTCATCACAAAGATGAATCCAGCCGCCAACTCGCCAGGTTGGCGTACTCAGCAGCAGAGCTGCTGGCAGAAGGTGATTTCAGTCTTGTCAGGAAATGCGAGAGCCCGGACTGTTCACTCATGTTCTATGACCGAACCAAATCTCATAAGCGACGCTGGTGCAGCATGGCCTTGTGCGGGAACCGTCATAAGGTGGCTGAGTTCCGAAAACGCCGCCAAGGCCAAGCGGGATGAATCAGCTCAGCAGCAGGTCTCGCAACGATTTGAAGGCCGGGGTGTTGTAGCCAGCACGGCAAACCAACTGGGTATCAATCTGCATAATCGGATGCAGCGTCAGGTTCGTCGTGCCGCCAATCAGTTCTAGTACAGAACGCGGCACGATGCCAAAGCACGACCCGGCCGTCACACATGCCAATATCCCGTGATACGACCCCAGTTCCTGCACCTTCAAAGTTCGAAAAGGCCGCCCATTCCCGCTGTTGAACCACTGCTCGGCGATTTGGCGGTATGAACAGCTGGAGGCGAAACCGCCTAGTGTCGTCAACGAGACATCATCGGGCCCATTCACTACCGGATGACCCTCAGGCAACACCAATACGAGTTCTTCGGTGAAGACTGGGAGGCTCTCAATTTCAGGCGGGAACGGCTCTGCTTCCCAACGCCCATCCTTGAGGGAAGAGGGTTGTGCGACCAACGCACAATCCACACGCCGCTCCATCACAGCATCAAGCATTCGTCCTGTCGGTCCGGTTGTAACGGTCAACTCCACCTCTGGATGCTCGCGGTGAAAGCGAGCCAGTTTCTGTGGCAGGCGACTGGCAGCAGTACTTTCCATTGTCCCCAGGCGCAATAAGCCAGCCGGGCGATCGGGATGCATGGACTGCTTCGCTTGTTCTGTGAGCGCAAGAATCTGCTGAGCGTAGACAAGGAACTCCTGGCCCCGCTCGGACAGTTTCATGCGTTTTCCATCACGCAGGAAAAGCTCAACACCCAGTTCGTCCTCAAGCTGCCGGATCCTGGTCGTGACGTTCGACTGCACGCGATTAAGGGCTGCGGCCGCTCGCGTCACGCTTTGCGCTTCCGCTACCGCACGAAAAATTTCCAGTACCGCCAGATCCATCAACCACCTCAAATCTCTTGCAGAGAACGTATTGCAAGAAATATTCTCCATGAGAGATAGTAAGTCAAGCACATGGTAGGGCCTGACGAGATAACAGAGGTAAACGCGATGCCAAACCCGCTGCAGTCGCTTCTTGAGATCGAAATCCCCGTTATCCAGGCCCCCATGGTCGGGGTCTCAACGCCCAAACTGGCCGCAGCGGTTTCCAACGCAGGCGGACTGGGGTCAATCGGCATTGGAGCCAGTTCGGTAGAGCAAGCCAGGGAAATGATCCGCGAGACCTTTAGGCTGACGGACAAACCGTTCAACGTGAACGTTTTTTGTCATCGCCCCGCTGAGCGCGATGAGGATTTGGAGCAAGGCTGGCTTCGCGGTCTTGCACCTCTTTTTGCTGAATACGACGCTGATCCGCCAAGCTCGCTGAGAGAAATCTACACCTCCTTCGTAGAAGATGTACCGATGCTGCAGATGCTCCTGGAAGAGCGGCCTGATGTAGTCAGCTTCCATTTCGGTCTTCCTCCCCAGTCGATGATCAATGCACTCAATGCAGCCGGAATCGTGACGATGTGCTCAGTCACAAACCTCGATGAGGCGCAGTTGGCTGAGCGCGCTGGCGTGCATGTGCTCGTAGCCCAAGGTATCGAGGCCGGGGGCCACAGAGGAGTCTTCGAGCCGGCGAACGATGATGCGATCGGTGTCATGGCATTGGTTCGGTTGCTGACATCGCGATGCAAATTACCAGTGATAGCGGCCGGCGGAATTATGGATGGGGCAGGGATCAAAGCTGCAATGGCGCTCGGCGCCTGCGGTGCGCAGCTTGGCACAGCTTTTATCCTCTGCCCTGAGACGTCCGCTAACGCTGCCTACCGGGAAGCAATGAAAAGCCATCGCGCCTATCACACCCAAGTTACCAGTGTGATTTCTGGGCGACCTGCCCGGGGCATGGTCAATCGTAACTTCACGGATCTACCTTCGGAGCACGCCTCTATACCGGCATATCCCGTCACCTACGATGCCAATAAAGCTCTGAATGCCGCAGCAAACGCGCAAGGTAACTTTGATTTCGCGGTGCAATGGGCGGGGCAGGGGGCTCCGCTTGCTAGGGAAATGCCAGCAGCAGCTTTGATCAAGTTGCTAGCGGCTGAAATCAACTGTGAGCATTGAACGAGGAGCGGGTATGTCATCCAAGATTCAGTTGTACGTCGATCATTTGTTCGCCAGCCCCTACTCCATGTCGGTATTTGTCGCCTTGGTGGAGAAAGGTCTGGATTTTGACATCATAAACATCGACATCGACGCTGGTGAGCAGCACAGCGCTGAATACGCCAAGCTATCGATCACGCGCCGTGTGCCCATGATCATTGATGACGGTTTTGCATTGACTGAATCTTCAGCAATTACCGAGTACTTGGATTATGTTTACCCCGACGGGCCTTTGTATCCTCGTGCGCCCCGTGCTAAAGCACGTGCCCGGCAACTTCAGGCATGGATACGCAGTGATTTCATGCCCATTCGTGAAGAGCGCTCCACTGCTGTGATCTTCTACCGACCAACCAACAATCCGCTATCCGAAAACGCCCAACAGGCCGCGCATCGGCTATTCGAAGCGATCGATCCGCTGATAGAAGATCCAGAGGCCAATCTCTTTGGGGAGTGGAGCATCGTCGATGTTGACCTGGCTCTTCTTCTGAATCGGATGGTCATGAACGGTGACGATGTACCACCGAAGCTAGCCGCCTATGCGAAAAATCAGTGGAAACGGCCATCGGTAGTCCAATGGACGGCTCAAGCTAGGCCTGATATTGACTGAGCCCGCCTGGGCCCAGCCTTCATGAGTGCCCGCAGAGGCATTCATGAGGCAACATTCGGAGACGCCCCATGCACCGCCCAGACAGAACATTTCCCTGACGGCATGGATGGTAGTCGGCCTAGGTTTCATCACCAGTGGGGTCATTGAGCCCCATTTACTACCCTACGCAGCGATGTGTGGGTTCGCACCCGTACCCAGCGCAACGGCTTCGGGCTTTTGCTGGTTATTGGTGACAGCTATGAACTGTTGCTGGCATTCGCCGTCTTGTTTGGCATTTTTGACTACTCCACGGTTCCGGTCACGGCGAGCCTAATGGGTAGCCGGTTGGGTCTACGGAATTTAGGGCTATCGCTTGTTCTACTCTCTGCCGGGCACGCGATCGGCGGTGCATCCGGCGCATTTTTCAGAGGGTGGATATTCGATCACACGGGTGAGTACGTTACCTTATGGTACGTCTCCATCATGCTTGCCGGCCTGGCAGCAGCTTTGATCATCCTATTGAAAGAAGAGAGGGAGCCTGCCGGTACCATTCAGGCTCAGGACGCTTAGTTTTCAGGTACTGAGCGAGACCCCAGCTATTCGCTTCCCTTCATAGCGTCCACTTCCAATTCAAACATGTCAGTACAGGAAAGCCTCTTAGCCTCAGCTACTTCCGCTTGAAGGCTTCACGACGAGACTCGCGTTCGTCGAGAAAACGATCGCTGATCAGCGCTTCCAAGTCCTTGCGTTCCACAGCGTCGCCGCAGTGAGGACAAACGCTGGCCACCCCCACATCAAGGCCGCAGGCGCGGTGCACGAAATGCACGGCCAACCCCTCATCCGGGTTCTTGCACCACTTCTCGCCCCAAGCGCGTAGCGCGTAGATCACGGGATAGAAGTCCCAGCCCTTGTCGGTCAGATGATATTCGTAGCGCAGAGGCTTTTCGCTATAGGGCCGGCGTTCGACCAGACCGTTCGCCTCCAGCGCTTTCAGGCGCGAAGTCAGCATCTGGGGCGTAGCGGTGGTCTGGATCTGCATTTCCTCGAAGCGTGTCGCGCCCATGTACAGCTCACGCAGGACCAAAATGGTCCATTTGTCGCCCACCAAATCCATCGAGCGTGCCACCGGGCACACCGTATCGCTTGTCACGTCCAGCATCGACATCACGCTGCTTTCTCCGTAGAAACTATTGTTTTCATAGTAACGCAGCGAGATTAACCATGTTGCATGGATTAACGCTCAAAGCCTCATCCTCGTTGACACTATGATTTTCATAGTTAATATGAAGCCTCTGCGGCATGCGCTGTCGCAGCGCGGCATTTGCCGGTAAAGCAAACGTCCCAGAACGCCTCTCTCACCTGGAGCACCATTATGACCCATCCTGTGTATGCCTCGGAGCGGACCGCTCTGCTGCTGGTCGACCCCTACAACGACTTCCTGTCCGATGGCGGCAAGCTTTATTCCATGCTCAGAGGCGTTGCGGATGAAGTGCGACTGCTCGACAACCTGCGCATGACCGTTGCCGCCGCGCGAGCACAAGCAATTCAGGTGTACTACGTGCCTCATAGGCGCTGGCAGCCCGGCGACTACACCCGCTGGGATCACCCCAATCCCACCCAGCGCCTGATCCAGGAACGTCACACCTTTGCCAAGGGGTCCTGGGGCGGCGAATGGCATCCCGACTTCGTGCCACAGGAGGGCGACATCATCATCCAGGAACACTGGGGACAAAGCGGGTTCGCCAATACCGACCTCGATTTCCAGCTGAAGCAACGAGGCATAACACATGTAATCGTCGTAGGCCTGCTGGCGAACACCTGCATCGAATCGACCGCACGCTTCGCCATGGAGTTGGGTTATCACGTCACGCTGGTCCGCGATGCGACTGCCGCTTTCAGCAAGGAAATGATGCACGCGGCGCACGAACTGAACGGGCCGACGTTTGCGCACAGCATCGTCGACACCTGCGGGCTCGTGCAGACTTTGCAACAGTAGTGAAGGAGCTGCGTCATGTCTGCCTCTTGCGCATCACCAATGGGAGTTTCCAGCCGCCTTGTCACGCTTATGGCTCTGTGCTGCGCGCTGGCGGTCTCGACCATCTACTACCATCAGCCGCTTCTGCCGCAGATGGCAGCGTCGTTTGGCATGGCGCCGACACAGGCCGGCCTGGTCGCCACGCTGACGCAGCTTGGCTATGCGCTAGGCCTGCTGTTCATCGTGCCACTCGCCGATTGCCGACAACCACGCCAACTCGCGCTGCTGGCTATCGCGGGAAATGCCGTTGCCTTACTTCTTTGCGCGGTATCACCGACTTTCATGATGCTGTACATAAGCAGCCTTCTGGTCGGGGTGACGGCGATTACTGCGCAGCTCATCATTCCCTGTCTGTCGGGGTTGGCCACTCCGGCTGAGCGAGGTCGAATCGTAGGGAGCCTGCTCAGCGGCCTCTCGGCAGGCCTGTTACTGGCCCGCATGCTCGGGGGCTTCGCCGGTGCACATGTGGGGTGGAGAGTCGTCTTCGTGCTGGCCTCGCTCAGCGATGTCCTACTGCTGTTCATCGTTGCCAAGCGCCTGCCCGCCACCGCGAGTCTGCAGACGATAAGCTACGGGCGGCTCTTGGGTTCGTTAGGCAGCCTGGTCAAACAGGAAAGCGTGCTGCGTTACTGCGCGGCGAGCGGCCTATTTATGTTCGCTGCATTCAGTGCGCTGTGGGCTTCGCTTGCCGCGCTATTGGCACAACCTCCATACGGACTCGACTCTGCTACCATTGGTCTCTTTGGCCTGGTCGCGTTGTTGGGCATCGTTGCGTCACCTTGTATTGGCACGCTGACCGATCGCCTGGGCAGACACACCATGGTTCTAGCCGGCGCGATGACCCTCGTCCTGGGCTTCGCCTGCATTGCAGCGGGCGGGCAACATCTTGGCTGGCTGATCCTCGGCATGGTGCTGCTGGACCTGGGCAATCGTGCTGGGCTGGTTGCCAACCAGGCACGCGTATTCACCCTGGGGACCGAGGCCAGAAGTCGGCTAAATACCGTATTCATGGGGTCGTATTTTCTGGGGGGAGCGATCGGCGCCGCATTGGGGAATTATGGCGTGCACGAGGCCGGCTGGATCGGCCTTGCCGCGGTTGGCATTCTGCTGTCTTTAGCGGCCACAGTTATCAATGCGCTTGCACCC
The DNA here is from genome assembly GCF_015680405.1 of Pseudomonas pudica. Lineage (GTDB taxonomy): Bacteria > Pseudomonadota > Gammaproteobacteria > Pseudomonadales > Pseudomonadaceae > Aquipseudomonas > Aquipseudomonas pudica. The sequence goes on along the minus strand of NZ_JADLJS010000001.1, from coordinate 203,175 downwards.
CGTGAATTGAGCTCGACGATGGGCGAGGTTCGCCTCTGAGCGATTAAAAGACGACTGGACAGCGCATCTTTTGCTGGTTTGCTTAGGCTTCCAGCCATGCCGTAAGCTGGCATTCAACTCCCAGGCTGGGGCAACACTCATCCAAGAATCGAGGCATCCAATCCGCTTGGCTCCCCATTAAGCTCTCAAAACTGGATGGGGATCCTGCGTCGTGTTTCGTTCGCCCCTACTCGAACACGGAACGGGGACCAACTTTCGTGCTAGAGCGAAGCCCACTTTTCGCGATACTGAACCAGGAAATCCACAAAAGCGCGCACCCTCTGCGGGATGTGACGACCTTGAGGGTACAACAACGTGTACGGCCTTGATCGCCCACTAAACGGTTTCAAGACTTCGACGAGTCGCCCATCAGCGAGCTCTTGTTCCACGATGAATTTGTAGGTTTGGAATAATCCGGCACCGTTCCTGGCAAGTGTCACTCCGCCCAGCACGTCGTCGGAACAGGAATAGCTTCCAGCAGTGAATACCTCACGCTCTCGACCGTCCTCTTGGAACAGCCAAGAGATACGCCGCCCGCTACTCGGAAGCTCAAATTGAATGCATTCATGCTGGTCCAGGTCCTGCAAGGTATGCGGTGTCCCGACTTTCTCCAGGTAGGCCGGAGACGCTACGACAACCAACTTGGCATCCTCCAGCAATCTCGCAATCATCGTGGAGTCAGGCTGAGCTCGTACTCGAATCGCCAGATCGTACCCTTCTGCAACGAAGTCGATATTTCGATTACCGAGGTGGATATCAACGGTTACCTCAGGATAAAGCTCTCGAAATTTTGGCAGCAACGGCAGGATGCGGTGGTGCCCATAGGTCGTAGGCAGGCTGATACGAAGGCGGCCTGAAGGTGTTGCTTGAGCGCCCATAACTGCCTGCTGGGCCTCCACCAGTTGCGTGAGCGCCTGGCTGCACTGCTCGAAAAAATCCTTTCCCGCATCGGTCAATCGGATGCTTCGGGTAGTCCTTGCAAACAGCCGAGAGCCAAGCCTTTTTTCCAGGCGAAGGATCGACCTGCTTACTGCGGCCGGAGTAACGCCAGCGAGCTGAGCTGCGGCAGTAAAGCTGCCCGCTTCTGCGGACAGGCAAAACAGCTCAATACTTCCCAACTGCAAATCGTCAAAATGCCGCTTCATAGGATTTATCCTTACGGGGGCTGGTAGGAGTCTGGGTGCCGGACTCTGCAGTAGGCAGATACACTGACCTGAGAGCGCTGCTTGACATTTAGACTGCTCGGTCTAATTATCCTTGGATGGACATTCCAATGAAAGCCCCCAGGCGCGGGCGCCCCCCAAAAATCTCGCGTAGCGATCCCGATACCCGGCGTGCATTGATCCGTTGTGGCGTGGAATTGCTGACCGAGCAAGGGTTCAACACTACGGGTATTGAACAGGTACTCAAACGGGTTTCCGTACCGAAAGGGTCCTTCTACCACTATTTCGACAGCAAGGATGCCTTCGGGCGTGAGGTCCTCGCTGAATACGGAAAGTTCTTTGAGCGCCGCCTGCGCCGAATCCTGCTCAACCCCCATCGAGAGCCGTTGGAGCGCATTCAAGATTTGCTGCAGGAGTCGCTCATCGGCATGGAAAAGTACAACTGGCGTCGCGGCTGCCTGGTAGGCAATCTCGGCCAGGAAGTGACTTTGCTGCCCGATGATTTTCGCGATCAGATAGAGAAGATTTTTCGAGACTGGGAGGCACTGCTCAGCCAATGCCTTCAGGAAGCGCAGGCCAACCTATCAATAGCCCAGTCCGTGGAGTGTGAACAACTGGCGGCTTTCTTCTGGATTGGCTGGGAGGGCGCAATCACGCGCGCACGTCTCTGCGAAAGTGGCCACCCACTGTCGATCTTCGTCAGGGGATTTCTCGCCGGCATTGCCCGGTGAGTTTTTATCGTCGATTACTAGACAGCCGGTCTAAAAGGAGTCGCTATGTTCAATGCAGTCGTTGTGGAGAACCAGGAAGGCGCTAAGCAGGCCCATTACAGAGAGCTATCCGATGACCAATTGCCAGCCGGCAGTGTCACCGTTGCGGTTTCTCACAGTACGCTGAACTACAAAGATGCCCTTTGCATCACAAGCCGGAGCCCGATCGCCCGGCACTTTCCCATGATTCCGGGGATTGATCTTGTAGGGGTGGTGGAGCGCAGCGAAGACAGCCGCTATCGCGAAGGCGATTCTGTTTTACTCAACGGCTGGGGTGTTGGGGAAAGTCATTGGGGCGGCCTGTCCCAGAAGGCCCGGGTGAGCGCAGATTGGCTGATTCCTCTTCCGCAGGGGATGACACCCCATAACGCCATGGCGATAGGCACCGCGGGTTACACATCCATGCTTAGCCTGATAGCCCTGGAGCGCGCCGGGCTAAAGCCTGATGCAGGGCCTGTTTTGGTAACCGGGGCGAATGGTGGCGTCGGCAGCATTGCCGTAGCGCTGCTGGCCGCCCGAGGGTATCAGGTCATTGCCTCGACCGGCCGGTTAGATGAGGCAGACCACTTGGTCCGGCTGGGCGCGACGGAAGTGATTGATCGAAACACGTTATCTACACCTGGTAAGCCTTTGGGCAAAGAGCGCTGGACAGCGGCGATTGACTCGGTTGGAAGTCACACCCTTGCGAACGTATGTGCTCAGACCAAAGCCGACGGCTGGGTTGCCGCCTGTGGCCTGGCACAGGGTATGGATTTCCCGGCGACAGTAGCACCCTTCATTCTGAGGGGGGTGAGCCTCTTGGGGATCAACAGCGTGACACGTCCATACGCCGAACGAGTCGAGGCATGGGCTCGATTGAACGCGGAACTGGATCTGTCGGTTCTGGGGCAGTTAACACGGGAAGTACCGCTTTCAGAAGTCATCCCTGTTGCAGATGACCTTTTGGCTGGAAAGATTCGCGGACGCCTCGTTGTTGATACCAGCGTTTAATCCATAGCCCAAACACGCTCGATGCTTTCAAAGAGGCCAGCCCTCCGTGTTGGGGGCTGGATCACTCTTGAGGCAATTGCATCTCTAGCTAAGGCCGAAGGTATCTTGCTTAATCCGGTTTACTCTGCAAAAGCCTTTGCCGGCATGCTTCATGACATCGCTGCGGGAGATTTCGTCGAGGGGGCTAACCTACTATTCCTGTTCACAGGCGGCGGACCAGGCGTTTATGCCTATCGCAGCGCATTCGATTTCTAAGAAACCAGTGTTCACAGAGAAACTGCTCATCACCGGAATGTGCCGGTGATGAGCATTCTGTCAATCAATGGCCTGCGCTCTGACCGCCGTCGACGTGCAGGATCTCGCCAGTGACAAACGAAGCGCTGTCCAAGTAGAGAATCGCTTGAACGATGTCGTTGATCTCGCCCATGTGACCGACGGGATGCAGCTTGCCCAGGGCATCGTGAGTTTCGGCGCCATGCATTGGGGTCTTGATGATGCCAGGCGACACGGCGTTAGCGCGGATGCCTCGCTTGGCATACTCAATCGCGATCGATTTGGTGGCAGCGTTGATGCCACCTTTGGTGAGGGATGCCATTACCGACGGAACGCCGTCGATTGCGTGGTCAACCAGGCTGGTGGTGACGCTGACCACATGCCCGCTACCATTCTTTTCCATTTCCGCTATGGCGAGCTGGGAAATGTAGAAGAAGCCGCTCATATTGGTCGCAACGACCTGCGCATAGTCTTCTTTGGTGTAGCTGGTGAATGGTTTGGCGACGAAAATCCCGGCGTTGTTGACGAGCGTATCGATGCGCCCGAAGCGGGCCACGGCTTCGCGCACAACTCGTTCCGCTGTGGCCGGATCCGCAATATCACCGGCAACAGTCAGGATATCTGTATCGGTCGATGGTTGAATGGAGCGCGAAGTCGCTACCACTTTGTGGCCGAGGGCTCGGAACCCTTTCACTACACCTGCACCAATGCCTTGAGATGCGCCAGTTACGATGATGACTTTTTGATTATTGCTCATGATATTTCCTCTACGATGGATTAAGTTTTCAGTTAGACGAAGCGGCTTGTGCCGCCTGCCTTAACACTTGCTCGTAATACTCAACAGACTGTGAGCCTGCGACGACTTGCCGATTGTTCAGTACCATTGCGGGTACAGAGTTTATGCCGCGGTCCAAGTAAAAATTTTCGAGCGCTCGGACTTCATCGGTGAATTGCCCGCTTTCAAGTACTACCTGCGCTTGCTGGGCGTTCAAACCGACTTTCTGAGCCAACGCCACCAACGTCTGATGACTGCTAGGGTTTTGCCCGTTCACGAAGTAAGCCTCAATAAGCGCTCGGTGTAGCTCGCTTTGGAGCCCTTCGTTCGCTGCCCAGAACAGCAGGCGATGTGCATCATGGGTATTGAAAAAGTGAGTTCGACTTTGGAGATTGAACTCAAAGCCGAGCTCCCGTCCTCTTTCAACAATCATCTGATTACGCGCCGCCACCTGCTCCGCAGTTCTTCCGTACTTGCGAATCATGTGCTGGATGGCGTCCTCACCTTCGGCAGGCATATCGGGATTGAGCTCAAACGGTTTAAACGTCAACTTGACGTCGATTTCGGCGGCTACGTTGGCGATGGCTTGGTCCAAGGCAGTCGAGCCCAGTGCGCACCAGGGGCAGACGACATCAGAAACGAAGTCGATTTTTACCGTGTGCTTCATGACTTTGACTCCGACAATTGCTTTCTGTACTCGGTAGTCGTAATGCCGGAGTAGCCCCAGTTATCAGTGTCGACTTCTTCGATCACGATGTGGGTCAACTTAGGGTCTTTATGAAGCACGCGCTCCATAGTTTCAGTAATTTCCTTTATTACCTGAGCCTTTTGCTCTCGGGTAACACCATCACGAGTGATGCGGACGCTGATGAATGGCATGGGAAGTTCCTCTATCAAGTGTGCATTTGGGTGATGAGCAGTTGATGGAGAAACTTTAAGAATTCAGAGCAAACTGATAAATATGCCCTGAGGTACTTCATTTGTGACCTCGTGTATCGAATCACGGGGCACTGGGTAGGATTTTCTGGCCTGGTACCTGCCTGGGCCCAGCTATGGCAGGCTATAGCTGCCAGTCGTGCTTCGCACAGAAGAAGGGGTTGGGATGGATCGTTTGCAAGCAATGCAGGTTTTTGCCCGAGTAGTGGAGACCAATAGCTTCAATAGAGCAGCTGAGGCCTTGGGGATCATGCCGTCATCGGCCACCCGCATGATCAAGAATCTTGAGGATTACCTGGGGGTCCGCTTGCTCAATCGGACGACACGGCAGCTGAGCCTGACAGCGGATGGTGAGCATTACTACCGTCATTGTCGGCAGGTGCTGGCGGACATTGATCGTGCGGAATCCACCTTTCCGGGCGGGAACGCCACCCCGCGAGGCAGATTGCGTGTGGATATCTCGAATTCTTTAGGTCGTCTTTTCGTTCTACCTGCAGTGCGCGAGTATCAGCAGCGATTTCCTGAGGTCGAATTGGTTATCGGCCTGAGTGACAGGACCGTAGATCTGGTGCAGGAAGGCATTGATTGCGTGATCCGAACCGGAGTGCCGCTCGACTCTGCAAGCCTGGTAGCTCGGCAAATTGGCAGTTTCGACTGGGTAACGTGCGCCTCTCCACAGTACCTTGAAGCGTATGGCGTACCCAGGTCCTTGGACGATTTGCAGAAGCATCAGTCAGTGGGTTACCTGTCTAGTAGGACTGGGCGATCCATCGAATGGCACTATGTGATCAACGACGCTCCTGTCTTTGTTCGAGTTCCTGAAAAGCTAACCGTAAATGACACAGACGGCTATGTGACATGCGGGCTGGAAGGCCTTGGCCTGATACGGGTGGGCAGCTACATGGCTTGGCCCCATTTGAATTCCGGCAGATTAGTTTCGGTGCTTGAGGGTTATACCGCGCCGCCCGTGCCGATCTCAGTGATGTATCACCACAGTAGCTACCATTCACCGACGCTGAGGTCGTTTGTAGACTGGGTCATTGAGCTGTTTAAAAACTCAAAATTAGGGCTAGGCAATTAACCCATCACACCTCCTCACTGCATACCAAGCGTTGAAAGCCAAATGGGGGTAGTGGTCGACGGTCATAATTCGACTTTTTGCAATTGTGAAATCGAGTTTCGGCACAGACATAATGAATGCTTTTGGCCAAAATCCTTAACTGACTAGCGACTGCAAGAGTCGCCGACTGCTCATACTGAGGGTTTTCAGTTCTAACGAGGTGGCTTTATGACTAATGAGACTACTTTTAACAAGCGCAAGATACTCGTGCTCGGCGCAGGTGAATTGGGGCTAGAGGTTCTGAGAGAGTTATCTGCACAAGGGGTGGCCATCGGAAAGGCAGATGTTTCGGTAATGCTGAGGACATCATCCAGCAGTTCTTCAAGCCAACGGAGTCAACTGCTCACTGAACTGGATGCTCTTGGGGTTAGCGTGATTGCGGGGGATGTGGTGGGTGACAACCTGGAAACCATCGCCGAAACTTTTGCCAAATTTGAGGTAGTGGTTAGTTGCGTAGGCTTTGCTGCTGGTCCAGGCACTCAGCTAAAGCTGGCCTTGGCAGCTATCGAGTCAGGTATCAGAAAATACTATCCTTGGCAGTTTGGTGTTGACTACGACGTGATCGGGCGCGGTAGCGCTCAGCCACTCTTCGACGAGCAACTTGATGTTCGTGATCTATTGCGCTCACAAAGCAGGATCGACTGGACGATTATTTCTACTGGTATGTTCACAAGCTTTCTCTTCGAGCCATCCTTTGGTGTCGTAGATCTCGAAAGCAAAACAGTTAATGCACTTGGCGACTGGGATACGTCCGTTACTGTCACCACGCCTCAAGACATTGGTAAGTTGACAGCGAAAGCAGTACTTTCCGAGCCTGAAATTACCAGCAAAGTAATCTACACTGCGGGCGATACCGTTTCCTATCGTCAGCTGGCAGATCTCGTAGATGAGGCGCTGGATTGTTCCGTTGCAAGGAATGTTTGGACGATTCCTTTCTTGCAGGACGAGCTCAAAAAGGATCCCGCCAATGTTTTGAAAAGATATCGACTGGTATTCGCGCAAGGCAACGACAACGGCGCTGGTGTAGCGTGGAAAAAAGAGGTATCTTATAACTATATGGAAAATGTAAAAGTTTCTACTATAGCAGATTGGCTTAAATCCAACGCAGCGGTATAGCTCAACTTATGACTGCTATCGCTTGCCAAATACAGCAGTTAAAGCTTTTTTGCTTAAAGCGGTAGCAGTCGCCGAATTCTATACCCGCTTTTTTCTAGCTTTAGCGTTTGGACTGCAGAGCGATCCGTGATACGGAGAAGAAACCATTCGCATTAGTAACAAATTTAAAATCGTAACCGAGCTGCTGTGCCATATGTCGAAATGCGGCCATTTCACGTCGCGTCGGATTGCTTTCGTTGTCATCCTCAATGGTGGCACTCAGCTCGACTAAATGCTGCTCAATCATCGCTAAAACGCTATCCACGTAAGGAGATGGAATCGTGATCTGCCTGTCGCCCAGTATGCTCATTGAGTCAGCTTTCCTTTGTTCCTAACTTCTGTCATCGAGAAACAATCTTCGAATATTCAGTTGATGAAGCCTGAAGAATGACGACCCATAGCTCTGAGCTGGTACTCGTTTACAGCTCGAAATTGCGACTCCGCTATTTGACGTAGCCGCTCGATTTCATCCCCGGGTCGAGCCGAAGCTTGAGCCTTATGGTATCGTTGCATCGCATCGACAGCATCAGTGTACAGCTGATGGTCGGGAGCAAGGATGGGCAATTTTTGTGTCATGACGAAGGCACCTTAGTGAATGATCGAAGGTGGCATACCGGCGTTCACAAGCTGAACGTCAATGACGGCCTGATAAAGCGAGTCCGCCAGTAGTGAAGGCGCTCTAACTCATGCTTTGCCAACCCTAAGGTCTCCGCTGCTTGAGCATCGCGGATAGCTTGAAGCGCTTGCCGCATCAGCGGCTCGCCTGCTTCGACCATTCCCTCTAATGTGCGTTTCACAGCCATGGTGCTTCTTGATACCGAATGTTAAATCAGGGCGAGAGCGGCACATTGATGGCAAACTCACTCCAAAGGTACGGACTCTTGATAATCATGAGGCCTGCACGGACACCAGAGCTTTGGATCAGTGTCCGCTTTGGGTCGATAGCGGCCTGTCGCGTACGGCAGCTTTCGACCTAAAGCGGATAACTGTCCAATCCTCTGTGGTCAGTACCGGCCTCATCGCCGGCAACCGCGGCTGCCACCGGTACCGCACAGGAATGGCAGCCGCTCAGGGGATTGCAGCCACGCCGTCATTGTTGCACCCTCATCACTCATTCTGGCACGGGAGGGCAGCATGGACTGGAGTGACATGCGGATCTTCCTGGCGATTGCTCGCAGTGGCTCGTTGGGAGGGGCCGCCAGGGCGCTGGAGGTCAGTCACCCGACGGTCGGGCGACGCTTGCAGGTGCTCGAACAGGCCAGTGGGCAAGCGTTTTTCCTGCGCACTGCCCAAGGGCTGGTGCTCACCGACAATGGCGAGCGGATTCTCGACCTGGCCCTCGCCATGGAGCACAGTGCCCTGGCCATCGAACGTCGCCTGGCGGGGCATGGCGATCAGCCGGAGGGGCTGTTGCGCATCTCCTCGGCCGACTGGTTCGCCTGCCATGTGCTGTCGCCGGTGCTGGCCGAACTGGCACGGCGGTATCCGTTGATCGTGCCCGAAGTCATCGCCGGGCATCGGCTGTTCGACCTTGCCCGCCGCGATGCCGACATCGCTTTTCGCATCGTGCCCTTCACCGAACCCGACATCGTCCAGCGCAAGCTGACGACCTTGCCGTACGGGCTCTACACCGCGTTGCATGCTCCGGCGCCACAACCGGGCGGCGAGGGGCTGGGGTTGATCCTGATGAACGTTGCCCAGGCCCATTACCCGGATGTGCACTGGCTACAGCAGCGCTACCCGCTGGCCCGCACCGTGTTCACGAGCAGCAGCCGGACGGTCCAGGCGCAGATGTGCGCGCAAGGGCTTGGGGTCGCCGTGTTGCCACGCGTGCTCGGCGACGCGGTGCCGGGCCTGCGGCTGCTGGATGAGCACCAGCCACCCCCGGGGCGGGACATCTGGATGGGCTATCACCGCGACATGCGCCAGCTGGACCGGCTGCGCGCCCTGGCCGACCTTGCCTCCAGCATGATTGGCACGGGGTAGCAGGTTGCCGACGCTCAGCTCGGGCGCATCGCCGCTGCCTCCGCCAGTGGTGCCGGCTGTCGCGCCAACGTCAGGCTCAGCGCAACTCCCACGGCCAGGCAGGCGGCCATGCACAGCACGGCGATCATGAAGGCGTGGGTGATGCGGGCGGCCGTTGCCTGCTCACCAAGCAGGCTGTAGAAAACGCCGCCGATGAGGGCTACGCTCAGCGAGGTGCTGATCTGCAAGGTCGCACTGGTGATGCCTGCGATCATTCCGGCATATGCCGGTGCGACCCGGCCCGTGACCAGGCGCATCAAGGTCGGCAAGGCCAGCCCTTGTCCCAGCCCGATCAGGAACAGAGTGGCCGTCACGGACGTGAAGGGCGGGGCAAGGCCAGGCGCAGTCACCGACATCAGCCAACCCAGCCATAGCAACCCGATCACCTCCAGCCCCATGCCTACGGGGTTCAGGTAACCGCCGAGGACGCGCCTGAGCAGGGGAACCGAGAGCGGGCCGATCAGGAAGCCGGCGCCGAACGGCAGGAAGACCAGGCCGGCATGCAGTGCGGTCATATGCAGTGCGCCTTGCAGGTAGATCGAAAACAGCAGGAAGAACACGCCAATGGCGTAGAAGCACAGCGCTACCAATAACGCCCGGCCCAGCCCGTGGGCTTGCAGCGCGGCCGGGGCCAGCAAAGGGGTTCCGCCGGTGCGGTGCAGGCGCGCCTCGTAGCGCCAGAACAACGCCCCCAGTACAGGCGCTGCGGCGAGCGACAGCACCGCCCACCAAGGCCATCCCGCTTCGCGGCCCTCGATCAACGGCACGACCAGGGCGCCGAGGGCCAGCATCGACAACGCCGTGCCCACCAGGTCCAGCTTGCTCGCCTGCAGCGCACGGGTGTCCTTGAGCACGGGGATACCGAATGCAATCACCAGCAATGCAATCGGCAGGTTGACCAGGAATATCGCGCGCCAGCCCATGCCGAACAGGTCGAGCGCAATCAGCACGCCACCCAGCGCCTGGCCGAACACTGACGCCAGGCCAAACACAGCCCCGTACAGGCTCAGGGCCAATGACTTTTCCGCTGCCGGAAAAATCGTCTGTACCGAGGCGAGTGCCTGCGGCGCCATCACGGCAGCGCTAACGCCCTGCAAGGCGCGCCCGAGCACCAGTACCCATGGCGCAGTCGCCACGCCGCACAGCAGCGAGGCAGCGGCGAAGCCCAGCAGGCCGACGAAGAACATCCGCCCGCGCCCATACAGGTCGCCAAGGCGCCCGCCAGTGATCAGCGTTACGGCATAGAGCGTCGCGTAGGATGCGATCACCAGCTGCTCGGCAGAGGCACCTGTGCCCAGGTCGGCCTGTATCGAGGGCAGCGCGACGTTGACGATGAAGAAATCCAGCGGAGGCAGAAACGCACCGACCAGCAAGATGGCGAACATCAACCAGCGCCGGGGTTCGCTGGCTTCGCTTTCGATTCGAGACATGACAGGCACCTGTGTGGTAACTCGGGTTCGATACCGTGCAGGCCAGGATTTTCTGGAACAGGGCTGTCGCCCGCTCGTGCCTGGCCGATGGGCCACACTCTAGGGGATCACACCCTGGCTCGCGCCTTACGAAACTGCACGGGCAAGGTTCATCGCTGTCAGTGGCGCCGTCACCTCAGCGCGGGGTAGGGTGGTTGGGCTTGCGGTCATCGCGGTCGGCTTGCCGGGCCTCGGCGCGTACCACCAGCCAGATACCGACCGCCGACAGCGCCATTCCCGCTGCCATCTGCCAGGACAACGGCTCATCGAACATCGCCCAGGCCCAGAGCAGGGTGATCGGTGGGCTGAGGTACAGCACGCTGGCGACGCGGGTGGCTGAGGACCTGCGCAGGCAGGCCCAGTACAGCCCATAGCCGCCAAGCGTCGACAGGGCCACGGTCCACGACACGCTCAGTGCAAAGCCTGCGCTGGCAACCGGTGCCAGGCTGCGTTGGCTGCCTTCGATGGCCGCGAAGGCGAAACTGGAGACGAAACCGGTCTGGGTCGGGCCGATGAACGCGGCGGCGGTCCTGCGCGACCCGTTGCCGCTGGCTGCCCATGCCTTGCAATGCCCCTACCGTGAGGCCATGGTCGAATCACTCAAGGCCTCGGGACGCCGATCGCGCATTATCCTTGAAAGCCACTCCAACCAGGCCGTCAAGGCCTGTGTGGAAGCCGGCTTGGCCATCAGTGTGATCGACCGGGCCAAGGTCACCGAGCGCATGCAGATCCTCGAGGGGCTGCCGGCCATTCCCGACCACGACATCCTGTTCGTGCGCAGCCCGGCATCGGGCGGGGACGGCGCCGTGACTTTGCTGGCGCGGGCAATGCGGCAATCGTTTCGGTTGTAAGCAAGGGGCGGACGCTTCGATGCGCCGCCAGCGGGTATTGACTTATCGAAGAATCTCGATATCCTCGCGTCATGGAATTGCTAGAAGTCTTCAAAGCCCTGTCGAACCCGATACGCCTTCAGATACTGAAGGGGTTGAAGGATCCCGCAAAGAACTTCCCTCCCCAAGACGAAGGGGACGTTCTGACGGTGGGCGTGTGCGTCAGCAGTATCCAGGAAGGCATAGGGCTTTCGCAGTCTACGGTGTCGAGTTACCTCGCAACGCTGCAACGGGTGGGTTTGGTTGAGGTCCGGCGCATAGGCCAGTGGACATATTACAAACGCAATGAAGCCGCCATCAGCGCGCTTGCCGAGATCATCGGGAAAGACCTGTAACTATTTTTGCTGCATTATATCGAGATATCTCGATATCCCTTATTCCAGATATGGAGGTTTACCGTGAAGGCGATGTTGCTCAAATCCTACGGCGGGGCAGATGCCTTCGAGCTCTGCGAGGTGCCGAAGCCTGTACCGCTGGCGGGACAGGTGCTGGTCCGGGTACACGCAACATCCATCAACCCGTTGGATTATCAAGTCCGCCGTGGTGACTATCACGACCTGGTGCAGCTGCCCGCAATTACCGGGCATGATGTGTCGGGGGTTGTAGAAGCCGTTGGTGCGGGCGTGACGGCCTTCGCTCCAGGAGACGAAGTCTGGTACACGCCGCAGATATTCGGCGGGCCGGGGAGTTATGCCGAGTACCACGTGGCAGCCGAAAGCATTATCGCCCGGAAGCCTGCGTCACTGAGCCATCTGCAGGCGGCTAGCCTGAGCCTGGTCGGTGGCACGGTGTGGGAAGCACTGGTCGTGCGTGCGGCGCTTCGAGTGGGGGAAAGCATCCTCATACACGGCGGTGCAGGGGGCGTCGGTCATGTGGCGATCCAGCTGGCCAAAGCCATGGGCGCACGGGTGTTCACCACGGTGCGCGAGACCAACGCTGAATTCGTACGTGGGCTGGGCGCCGACGTGGTCATCGATTACGAAAAAGAAGACTACGTTGCTTCCGTGATGCGGGAGACTAACGGACAAGGTGTCGATGTGGTGTTCGACAGCATCGGAGGCAACACCTTGGCAGGTAGCCCTGATGTGCTTGCACAACTGGGCCGCGTCGTGTCGATCGTGGATACGGCACAACCACAGAACCTCATCCAGGCCTGGGGCAAGAACGCCAGTTACCACTTCGTGTTCACCCGCCAGAACCGCGGCAAGCTCGATGAGTTGAGTGCGTTGGTGGCGCGTGGGCAACTGCGGCCGCATATCGGCGCCGTCTACTCCCTTCGCGACATAGCGCTGGCCCATGCCCGTCTGGAGAGCCCCAATAACGGTATCCAGGGAAAGATCGCCATCGCCGTTGTCGAGGAATTGCCATGATCTATGAAATCGCTCTGCTTCCCGTTCATTCGCAACACATCGAAGCGTTCAGGGAGGCATTTGCCGAGGTCGCGCCTTTGCTCACTCGCGCCAAGGGCTACGGCGGGCACATGCTGGCGCAGGGGGTAGAGACGCCACACGTATTCAACCTGATCGTGCATTGGGCGTCACTTGCAGACCACACGCCTGGTTTCGAAGCCAGTGAAGACCATCGCCTGTTCATGCTGGGGCTGGCGCCGTACTTGTCGGAAGAACCGCAGGTTTATCATGTGGACGGTGCCGGCTTTCCCACGGGTGTTTGATCGACTTACAGGGGGGGCGAGCAAGGCCGTCGGGTCAGGACGCACTTGGTTTTTTCTCGAATGCGGCCTCCAGTACTTGCTCGATCTCGGCCAGCTTGTGTTCGGTGCCTGCCACCACGACCGCAGTCTGATTGGCGCAATTCACCAATAGCTCCAGTGTCGCCGGATGGTGATCGCCCGGAAATTTCCGGAGCACGAAATGAACCGTCGCATGACTGCGCCAGGTGGCCTGATCCATGGACCAACGAGGGTCGGCGAATGCAAAAATGACCGCCTGGGTTTGCCTATCAAGGAGCGAGGGCACATACACCCATTGGCTGTTGCGCGCTTCCCAGGCGGCGACCTTGACCGCGAATCTGCCGCCTGGGGCGAGGATTGTTTCCATTTCTTCCATTTGCCACAGCTCCTGGGGCAGGTTGTTCAGCGTCTGGAGGTAGGCTGCGGCAATTAGCCGGCAATGGATAGCGAAGCCGTAGAACTGCTGGCCTTTGCGACTGTCCGCTTTCGCCCCATAGCTGTCGCTCATGGCTTCAGTAGAACGACAGGCGCTTCAAACATAATCGGCCGAGGATCGACTCACCTGTCGACATAGTGACGCGCCCCAAATAGCATGCCTCAATCCAATATGCCCGAGCTGGTAAAATGATCTCAGATCCTGGCACACCAACTCTAGACCAGCTGAAAGTTCTCCTGACGGTCGTAGAAGTGGGAAGCTTCGCTGGCGCTGCAAGGAAATTGCATCGTGCAACGTCAGTGGTGAGCTATGCCATTTCCAATCTGGAGATGCAGCTCGGCGTATCACTTTTTGACCGCAAGACGACACGTAAACCACAGCTGACAGAGGCTGGCCGTACAGTGTTGGCCGAAGCACGAACCATCATCAACGGAGTCAACGGACTGCGATCGAAGGTGTCTGGACTGCTGCACGGTCTCGAAGCAGAGGTGCATCTTGCTTTGGATGTAATGCTGCCAGCGGAGCGGGTGGTCGATGCGCTCAGGACTTTTAGACAGGTGTTTCCCACCGTGGCTTTGCATCTACACATGGAAGCGCTCGGTGCGGTCACGCAATTAGTACTTGAGAAAAAAGCCGGCATTGGGATCAGTGGCCCCCTGGACCCGGGAAGGGATGGCCTTGAGCGTGTCGGTGTAGGGAGTGTTGAGTTAGTACCCGTTGCAGCCCCGGCGCACCCACTTGCCCTCGCCAGCCGCAACGAGCCTGGTGCGGCAAGAAATCACATCCAATTGGTTTTGTCAGACCGCTCACCGCTTACCGGGGACAGAGATTTTGCCGTAGTGAGCCCCCGTACATGGCGGCTCGCTGACTTAGGCGCAAAACACATGCTCCTCAAGGAGGGCATTGGCTGGGGCAACATGCCCTTACCTATGGTCCAAGCGGACCTCAATGCGGGACACCTTATCCATCTCGATCTTCCTGATTGCAAAGGCGGCTCTTACGCGTTTGACGCTATCTACCGGACTGATTCGCCGCCTGGGCCGGCTGGGCTATGGCTCATCAAACGCTTCGGCCAGCAAGCCGAAGCTCTCTAGACTTGTCGAATAAGTCGTATTAACCGTTCGATATTCTTCTGGTTTTTAGCCAGCTAAGCCCCTGTTAGGGTGTTGCTCATAGACCAGACACGCGCACCTTCGGTGCCTGGGCCTCAATAATCGCAAGACTCCGGTGCTACAAAGGTGAACTTATGTGTTCAGCAGCCGAGCTTCTCCACCACCATTTCGAAATGTTTGTTGATGACCATGAAAAGTGGAAATCCCTACTCGCTCCGGACATCGTCTGGGAGCTGCCTTTTGCCCCGAGTCTCGGTCACCCGGAGAAGCTGGTCGGCCGCGAGCAAGTGCTCAATCATGTCGGATGGTTTGTCGGAGCGGTGGAGTCGTTTCAATTCCACAATCTACGTATTCAACAATTCACTGATCCACTAACCGCCGTCGCGCAAGTCAAGGCACAGGGGATCATCACTGAGACGGGTAAACCCTACTCGCAAGAATATGTCGTTTTCGTTAGCGTTCGTGAGGGTAAGCTGACGCATATTCGTGAGTACTTCGATCCTGTCCAGGCGGCTTACGCCTTGGACTCCCCCGTGGTGATGCCAGGCTAGCGGCGCAGCCGAGTGCACGAAAGAAGCAAAACTCCGACAGGCAAAGCAAGGTCGCCAAGGAGTCGCATGTCAAAAAGAGAGAAATTGGCACCGTCGAAAGCGACAACCAATTCCTGACTTGGAGACATCAAAATGACTGACTTCATCCCAACCCCAAACGAAGTGGCAGGCAAAGTGGTGCTGGTAACCGGCGCGGCTAGCGGCATCGGGAAGGCCATCGCCGAGCTCCTTCACAGCCGTGGAGCGAAAGTCATTGCCGAGGATATCGACCCGAAAGTCAACGCCCTTGAGCGTCCCGGCCTGGTTCCTTTCGTCGCCGATATCACCGTTGACGGTTCTGCCGAGCAAGCGGTGGCGTTGGCGGTAGAGAAGTTTGGCAAGCTGGACGTCCTGGTCAATAACGCCGGTCGCATCCTATACAAGCCCCTCGTCGAAATGACCCGTGAAGATTGGGAATGGCAGATGCAAACCAACGTGACGGGGGCGTTTCTTCATTCCCGAGAGGCGATGAAGGAGATGATGAAGAACAAGAGCGGCGCGATCGTGAACATCGCCTCGTACGCGTCCTACTTCGCATTTCCCGGTATCGCGGCCTATACCGCGTCCAAAGGCGCATTAGCACAGTTGACTCGTACCCAGGCACTGGAAGCAATTGAGCATGGCATTCGGGTCAATGCCATTGGCGTGGGAGATGTGGTTACCAACCTTTTGAACCATTTCATGGAAGACGGTCGTGGGTTCCTGCAAGAGCATGGCAAGTCCGCGCCGATCGGTCGAGCTGCAGCACCGGAAGAGATTGCCGAGATTGTCTCTTTCCTGGCTTCCGAGCGCGCCAGCTTCATTGTCGGTTCGGTGGTCATGGCCGATGGCGGCATGAGTGTCCCGGTAGGTTAATCCTTCGCCTCGTCCGCGTTGTGCTGAATTGGCAGCACAACGCGTTTCCTTGCTAGCAGACCTTTTCAGCGGAGGCGTCATGACCGCACTTCGAAAATCCGACTTTCCCCTCATCGACGTTCGCCAGCATCTGGAAACCGGGCCCATCGTGCTCGTGACCTCAGCCTGGAACGGCGAAAGCAACATCATGACCATGGGCTGGCACATGATGATGCAATTCGATCCAGCCCTTTTTGGCTGCTACATCTGGTCGGGGAACCATAGCTATGAACTGATTCGCAACAGCCAGCAATGCGTGATCAACGTACCCACTCTGGAGCTGGCGGACCAGGTGGTCGCGGTGGGAAACAGTACGGGCACTGACGTGGACAAGTTTGGTAATTTCGGACTTACCGCGACAGCGGCGACGCGGGTTGCAGCGCCGCTGATAGCCGAATGTTATGCCAGCTTCGAATGCCAGCTGTACGATTCGAAGCTGATTGGCGATTACGGTTTGTTCATCTGGGAAGTCGTCAAAGCGCACGTAGATCGCTCCGTGGAGCAGCCTAGAACGCTGCACTACAGGGGAGGCGGTCAATTCATGGTGGCTGGAGAAACCTTGGACTTTCGCCAGCTATTCCGTCCCCAGAACCTCTGACTGGCATAGCCCACTCACTATTTACGGTATTGAGTGGGCGTGATGCCAACCTCACGTTTGAACACCTGCGAAAAATGGCTTGGGCTGCTGTATCCGATCTCCAAGCCTATATCGATCACGCTCCGATCCGTTTCGACCAGGAGCTGCCGGGCTCTTGCCATCCTCAGTCTGATAAAGAACTGCGACGGAGAATAACCAGCGGCTTTTTTGAACAGCCGGCTGAAGTGGTACTCGCTCATCCCAGCTATTTCGGCCAAGTGCCCGAGATTGAATTCCTCAGCCAGATTCGCCTCCATCGCCGACAGCACGCGGCGCAGCTTGTAAGCAGGCAATGCGTTGCGGCGCACGATATCGTCCGCTGAGCTGTCTAGGTAGCTGCGGGCAAGGTGAATGGCGATGCACTGGGCCAGACCCTGCAGATAAAGTGGACTGGCCCTGTGCCCCGTCAGCTCCAGGCGAACTTGCTCCAATAGAACGGACAACCCATCGTCACGCCCGCCTGAGACTTCACGTAGTCGAACCGCTTCCACAGACCCGCCCAAGACCTCATGGATGGCTTTTTCCAAAAGCGGGATGCCGAGGTAGATATGCATGACTTCAAATGGTTCTACACCGTCTACGTGCCAGCGCATCTCGTAAGGCTGTGCCGAGGTAGTCAGGAAGAAATCACCTTTGGACACCTGGCTACATTGCCAGTCGCCATCAAGCTCACGCTCCTGAACGGCAGCATTCCCGGAGATGATCCACACGAGCAAGGGCTCAGCTACGGCGGGCACGATAAAGCTCTCTTCGTTACGCTCCCGGTTGAAGATCTGCACCAACATATCCCTATCGGCCAGGACGTCCGAGGCGGCAAGCCGCTCACCCCGAATGTAAGCCTCCAAACCATGGGCTGAAGTCCGCTCTATGACATCCATGGGAATTGTCACCTCAGTCAGTACGCGTGCTCAAACGAGCCACCTCGGGCATTGGTCTCACAGGGTGGACTTGAAGTTCAAGCCTAGGCTTTCAATGGTGAAGGCCCATCGCGGACCCGTTTGGGGATGTAAAGAACCCGCTCTGGATGCGTGTTCTGAAAGGTAAAGGTCGAAAAAAAGCCGGAATGTCTCCATTCCGGCCGGGCCTTCAACGCTCGGGATATAGAATCATCCCTGCGTGATACAGCACGTTGCTACGAAACTCCCCGTCGGCAGTAAATCCGCTGTCATCCACATACTCGATGTGATCACCCTCTAGCCAGTATCGACCTTGGTACGCGCTTTGTTGCTCTCCGCGGGCTTCGTCATAGCGGCCGCCAGGCAGGAGCTCATGGCGAATGCGACCGTCAGCCGTCACCCACATGCCAACGTATTTATCCTGCTCTCCAAGTGGTTCACCCATGGCATTTCCTCGCTGTCGACCAAACATTCAGAATGGACTTGCGGTTGGACGCACGATCAGTTCGCTGACATCGACATCTGCAGGCTGTTCTACGGCGTAGGCGATCGCCCGGGCAATCGCCGAGGCTGGAATCGCGATCTTGCGGAACTCGCGCATCTCGGTTCGCCCGCCCTCATCGGAAATGCTGTCGGCCAGTTCGGACTCGGTGACGCCTGGGGCAATGACGGTGACCCGGATGTCCCCCCCCACCTCCTGGCGCAAACCTTCGGAAATGGCCCGTACGGCATATTTGGTAGCGCAGTACACCGCAGCGGTCGGGCTCACGGCGTAGGCTCCAATCGAGGCAATATTGATGATCTGACCGGCACGCTGTTCTTGCATGAGCGGCAGAGTTGCGGCAATGCCGTGCAGGACGCCGCGAATGTTCACATCGATCATCCGATTCCACTCATCTACCTTGAGCGCTTCGAGTTTCGAAAGCGGCATGACGCCGGCATTGTTGATCAGCACGTCGACGCGTCCGTGCAGTTCGATAGCGAAGTCGATAAAGGACTGCATGTCATCCAGGTTGGTGACATCCAGCGCCAGGACATCAGCGACACCGCCTGCTGAACGAATCTCCCTGGCCAGAGTTTCCAGGCGATCGGTGCGGCGGGCGCCCAGGACCACGCGAGCGCCTTTGCTGGCAAGCAGGCGGGCTGTCGCTTCGCCGATACCACTGCTGGCGCCGGTGATGACGATGACTTTTTGTTCGATGCCGTGCATTTTCGTACTCCTGTTTCTGGCTTAAGGGGCCACCGCCGGCAGGCAGGTGGTGAAGCAAGAGTAAGAAGCCTTGGCTGGGCTGGGTTATCCGATTCCTCCGGTCAACATGCACGATCCTGCGTAAGCGGTCGGCGTTTGAGGCCATGCAATGACAGCGGGCAAAAAGCAAACATGCTTGTCGATTTCATCGAACGTAAACAACGAAATTAGGCGTCTATTCAGCTATGTGAGGCTGTTCCAAACTTACTCATACCAGCGTTCCATTCCGGAATGCTTATATCAAGGAACGTATGCCATGCCTCACGCCGCCACCATTTCAAGCTCAGTCTCTCATCCTTCGGCTGCAACAGCTGGTGCCGCCGCACTAGTAGGACGCGTTTTTCTGAGCGCGATCTTCATCCTCTCAGGCGTATCCAAGGTAAGCGCGCCGGCCATGATGATCGGCTACATCAGTTCAGTTGGTCTGCCGTTTCCTTCCTTAGCGCTGACGCTTGCCATCCTTGTGGAAATAGCCGGCGGTGTTGCTCTGATCGCCGGCTATAAAACCCGTGTTGTCGCAGCAGTTTTGGCGCTTTTCAGTGTCCTCACTGCGGTGATCTTCCACAGCGCTCTGGCCGATCAAAATCAATTCATTCACTTCTTCAAGAACATCGCGATGGCCGGCGGTTTGTTGCAGATCGTGGCCTACGGCGCAGGCCGCTTCAGCTTGGACGCGCGTCGCCAGTAACTGACGCGCGCTGGCAACTATCGACTAGATAAACCATTACCTACAGACGGGGAAGTTCATGAAAGCTATACAAGTGGCAGAGTACGGTCAGGTTGAGCGGCTTGAGCTGATAGAGCTTGAAGAGCTGGTGCCCAACGATGACCAGGTTCTGATTGACGTTGCCGGGAGCGGAATCAATCCGATCGACTGGAAGATTCTCTCGGGGGCCATGAAGCAGTTCATCCCAATGTCCTTCCCCTACACACCGGGTGTCGAGGTTGCTGGCACCATTGCAGCAGTTGGAAAGAATATTCATGAATACGCTGTGGGTGATGAGGTGTTCGGATTCATTGGAATAGTCGGTGGTTACGCCACTCAGGCTCTTGCAACGCCCGACAGGCTTGCGCACAAACCCGATGGGCTATCACTTGTTCACGCCGGTGGAATTCCTGCCGCAGCGCTTACTGCTTGGCAGGCGCTGCACGAACAAGCCGAAATCCAGCCAGGCCAGACTGTTTTGATTCACGGTGCCGCAGGCGGGGTGGGTAGTTTCGCGGTCCAGTTAGCACGGCTGGTCGGCGCTCATGTAGTGGCAACGGGCTCGACCAGAAACCGAGACTACCTCCGATCACTCGGCGCCCATCAGTTCATGGATTACACCGCACAACAGTTCGAGAACCTCGTCAGCGATGTCGATACCGTCATTGATCTGATCGGCGGAGAAACTCAGGATCGCTCCTGGGGGGTGATCAAACGCGGTGGGGTATTAGTCTCGCCTGTCAGCACGCCCAACGTGCAGAAAGCTCTTGAGTACGGCGTAGTGGGCAAAAACTTCGCAACCCGGTCGGACGGGCGCCAGTTAGCGGAGATAGCGAAATTGTTTGCTGAGAAGAAGCTCCACGTCGAGGTTGAGGTCGTTCCGCTTTCCAACGCGGCTGAGGCTTTGATGCTAAGCCGGGGAGGACATACTCGCGGCAAACTGGTGTTCGATGTGAATCGGTGATTAACCTCGAAGGCCCTGCGCTCGAGTGAATCCGCCAGAAAGCAGCCCTGCGCAGGAATATGCAAAAGCCTCGCAGGAACCAAATAACGGCCTGCTTATCGCCGCCGTAATCTGAGCCCAAGCAGAAAGCGAGCCCGCTTCTGCCGCCGGCCATCAGAGCGACCTAGCCTGCAACAAACAGGAATCCACGTCACGCTTTGCACTGAAAAACCGGCAACGAATCCATCGCAAATTACGGAGTCGCTGTCATGAAAACTGTACATTCAATGATGATTGGAATTGCCTTATCTGCTCTCAGTGCAAGTTCGATGGCACTGCCGGCCAAAGAAATTGGCCGTTGGACCAATCAGACCTGCAAAGAAGTGATGGCTCCCCTTGTGGTGGAGGGTGGAGCGGATCGTCTCAATGACCGCCGTGTGGCTGAGGGTGGTGCTGATCGCCTGAATGACCGGCGCACGGCCGAGGATGGTTCGGATCGCCTGAATGACCGCCGCATGGCTGAGGGTGGTGCCGATCGCCTGAATGACCGCCGTGTGGCTGAGGACGGTGCTGATCGCCTGAATGACCGCCGTGTGGCTGAGGGTGGTGCTGATCGCCTGAATGACCGACGCATGGCCGAGGATGGTTCGGATCGCCTGAATGACCGCCGTCAGGCTGAGGGTGGTGCTGATCGCCTGAATGACCGCCGTGTGGCTGAAGATGGTGCGGAACGTCTTAATGCCCGTAGAGTGGCTAAAGTCGATGTGGATCGTACCACCAATGCCTGACGCATATAGCCCTTCCTATCGAGAGCCCGGCCCGCCGGGCTCTTGCATTTGAAGGGAGACCATTAGCATCTACCCAAAAAGCAGCGGGCCAATTTATTCTTTGCAATAGAACCAGCCTAATGGGAGGTAATGGCAGTGGATGATAGGGACGAAGAGCTGACGCGTCTGAGGGCCGAGCTGGCATCAACCATGCTTCGTTATGCTCCCACCTATGGCGTGTTTCAGACGGGAATTGCTCCGCTGCATTTCATACGCAGTGATACTCCAACCGACGTGATCCATACTGTCCATAAGCCGGGGCTATGCATCGTTGTGCAGGGCCGTAAACAGGTGCAGTTGTGGGAAGAAAGCTATGTCTACGACCCTTTGAACTATCTGGTCGTCTCGGTAACCCTGCCTCTAGCGGGTCAAGTGACAGAGGCATCCTCAGAACAGCCCTATTTCTGCATCCGCCTGGATATCGATCCGGCAGAAATCGCTCAGCTGATCGCAGACGTCAGCCCTGTCGGCGTGCCGAGCCAACACCCCCACCGAGGGCTATATCTGGATAAGATCGATAGCTCCTTGCTCGATGCAATGCTGCGATTGGTACGTCTGTTGGATGTGCCATCGGATATCCCAGCGTTGGCGCCGCTAGCACTAAGAGAAATTTTCTACCGACTGCTCAAAGGCCAGCAGGGTCAGCGTTTACATGAGATAGCCATAACCGATAGCCAGACCCATCGCGTCACTCGGGCCATTGAATGGCTGAACAACAATTATGCACAGCCGTTGCACATTGATGAGCTAGCGAGCTATGTCAATCTGAGTAACTCGACGCTTCACCATCGATTCAAGGCTGTCACCGCCATGAGTCCTTTGCAGTATCAAAAACAACTTCGCCTGCAGCATGCACGCAGGTTGATGATCTCAGAGGGTCTGGATGTATCTACAGCCGGATTCAAGGTGGGCTATGAAAGTCTCTCACAGTTCAGCCGTGAATACAGCCGGATGTTTGGGGCCCCACCGAGCCGAGATATCGCGAAGCTTCGCTCTCTCGGGTAAGGTGCTACTGAAGGCTTGGCTAAAATAACCCTGATGGCGGACGCCGAGCATAAGGCGCTGCAGCACCTTTTCGGCCGCTATCGACATGCTCGAAATTGCTGACGCGGCTAGGCTATGGGCGCTTGATGAGTCTGAATCTGAGAGGGGTTTTGATTAGGTTGGCAAAACGCCGGGGAGAGGTTTTGCAGCTCGCCAAAGCGCTGGTGGGCCCGCATCGTTATCGTCTCTTACGGATGGCCAAACAACCAGGCAAAGAAAGCAAGTTCCGGTAAAACTAGCGCGGTCAGCACCTTACGTAAAAATACAGATTTCCTCCTTGGAGTGCCCGAGCGGCCAGCTGACGAGGCTGATGTCCTAATCTCCGACGCTGCCTTCGGTCGATTACCGCGGAACTGGAACTGCCGAACTTTCGTTTGTGTTGCCATCGGCGGATCGTTAGGTTCGTGGCTTTCTAAGCCAAACATGCGGAAATTAGTGTTCATTATGCTGGCATTTTCGAGCACCTTGTCGCAATTCAAACGGATACAGCCAAATCCTTGTATAGTGACCACGTAGCCGTGCTCTGCGGCTTCTCACTTTGAGGTAGCTTTATGCACCAGGCCATATCCCCCGAGACGCAGCGTGCCCATGAGCGTTTGAATGAACAGACCGAGTTGTTCATCAAGCTGGGCGGCCAGATTGAAAGCGTTCCTTCTGGCGTCAGCGGAGTGCTAGCGAGCAAGCCGAAGGTCGTTTGGACCAGTCCTCACACGGCCAAGCCCACCTACAAGCGATAGCGCGTCCAAATGCACTGCTCGGTTGGACCATTGCGAACACCAAGGGCGCAGGTCTTCGCAATGCCCGGAGAGCTATACCAAAGCCTTACTGGTACTTTAAGAGACCGTGACGACAACCCTCCCTTTCGAAGAGGGCAGAAGCAGGGGGCGCCGGCCCCATGCACGCCCGGATCTCGTTGCCCACAGTCCATTCGCCACAGGTGCAGGCCGCAGCAGCGCTGCGACCACGGACTATCAAATGCTGCGTGTTACGCCGCCATCGACCCTGATGTTCTGCCCGGTGATGTAGGCCGCGCCTTCGCTAGCAAGGAACGCAATGGTCGCAGCGATTTCTTCGCTGGTGCCGTAGCGCTTGAGCGGCACGCTGTCGCGGCGTTGCTCGGTGCTCGGCAAGCTGTCGATCCACCCAGGTAGGACGTTGTTTATGCGCACGTTATCGCCGGCGAAATTGTCGGCGAAGATCTTGGTGAACGCGGCAAGGCCCGAGCGGAATACCGCAGAAGTCGGGAACAGCTCGCTGGGTTCGAACGCCCAGGCGGTGGAGATGTTGATGATCACTCCGTTCTTCTGACGCTGCATGTAAGGCGTCACCAGGCGAGTCGGGCGAATGACATTGAGCAGGTAAGTATCCATACCCTTGTGCCAATCCTCGTCGCTGATTTCCAGGATTGGCGCGCGTGGACCATGGCCGGCGCTATTGACCAGCACATCGATACGGCCCCACTTCTCCACGACAGCGTCGACCAGGCGTTGCAGGTCTTCAACCGACTGGTTGCTACCCGTTACACCAATACCGCCGAGTTCGGCAGCCAACGCCTCGCCCTTGCCCGAAGAGGAGAGAATCCCAACCTTGAAGCCGTCGGCGGCCAGGCGTCGTGCTGCAGCTGCGCCCATGCCGCTGCCACCTGCCGTTATAATCGCAACTTTTTCTACTGACATGCTGCCTCCAATCTTTCAATGCTGATTTTTCAGGTGCATTCACCTTAGCAGCAGCCCCATTGGTGAGGGAGACAGCTAAACTTTACTATTGCGATAGATTAACTATCGACAGCTTGCTGCTTGAGCCAGTGTTGGACCACGCTCAATGAGTCCGGCTGTTTCATCTTGCGTGGCCAGACCAGATAAAACGACTTGTCGACCCTGAGTTGTTGGGTAAAAACCTGCATCAGTCGACCTGCGGCAATGTCATCACCGACGAACGCAGGGCTGGCCAAGGCAATGCCCTGGCCACTGATTGCCGCTTCAATGGCCAATGAGGTTTGATTGAAGCGCAGATTTCTGGCTGTGGGTTGCAGGTGATGCGGGAACAGCTCTGCAAGGAACTGAGGCCAGAAATTATGGGCATCGTGCAACATGACGAAGTCCTGCAACTGCGCAAAGCTGGCAGGTATTTCGTTGCCTTCGAACAGCCTTGGGCTGGCCACCGCAACGATACGCTGCTCCATCAGCAGCTCGCTATTCAAACCCGCTCCGAACTCGGGGTTGCCATAGCGGACAGCGATATCCACACCATCGTTGCTGAAGTGCGACAGCCGATCGGTTGCCAGCACACGCAAATCGATGTCTGGATGACTCTGCGCAAAATTGCCGAGCCTGGGAATCAGCCATTTCGAGGCGAAGGTAGGTGTAACGCTGACTGTCAGGTGAGAAGTCTGTGGCCGAAGCAGGCGTGTTGCCTCGTCGATCATGGCCAGCGCACTGCGAATGCTTCCGCTATAGCTCAGGCCCGCATCGGTCAACGCCAAGCCACGGGGCAGGCGTTCAAACAAACGCAGATCCAGGCTCGCCTCCAATCCGCGTATCTGCTGGGCAACTGCTGCCTGGGTCACGCCCAGTTCCTCGGCAGCCACACGGAAGTTCAAGCGGCGAGCCACCACTTCAAAAACACGCAACGCGTTCAGCGAGGGCAAGTCAGGGAAACCGTCTGGCATGGCAATGAAGATTCTATCGAGTTTGGCAATTTTTCTGTTTCTCTGATGCCTTCACACGGTTGATAACCTGATCGGGCCCGAAGGATTCACTGTGCCGAGGCTACTCCCTGAAAATAGCTAAAGAAACCCGTGCCAATCGAAAGCATCTCTTTGGTTAGCTTGCTGAAACGTTTCTTCGTGTCTATAAAGGGGAACAACTCCAAGAAAGGCCCCCTGTCATGCCCCTTCTCAAATTCTTCGTTGCTCTCGCCGCCCTGTCCGCAACCTCCCACACCATGGCCTGGGATTACGTTCTGCTCGACACCGACAAAGCCGCCCAGAACTGGCAGATCAGCAGCCAGCAACTTGGCGTAAAAACCGACAAGCCCTTCAGCGTTACCTTGCGCACTTTGCACGGAGGCCGGCAAGAGGGTGTCAGCATCGTCGACATCGATAACGGCACGATGAAACTTTCGGTAGTGCCGACCCGTGGAATGAACGTCTTGCAGGCGTCGGTCGGTAATGTGCGCATGGGCTGGGATTCGCCGGTCAAGGAAGTGGTCAACCCGTCCTTCATCGAGCTCAATGGGCGCAATGGCCTTGGCTGGCTGGAGGGCTTCAACGAACTGGTCGCCCGCTGCGGTTACGAATGGGTCGGCCACCCAGGCGTCGACAATGGGGAACTGCTGACCCTGCATGGTAGGGCTGCCAACATACCTGCGAACAAAGTCACCCTACACATCGATGAGAAACCACCGTACGCCATCAGCCTGCGTGGCGAACTGAAAGAGCAGGCGTTCAAGAAGGTCGACTTCTCCGTCGTGACCGAATTGGTCACCGAACCGGGCAGCGTGATGTTCGCCCTCAACGACACCCTGACCAACAACGGCGATTATCCGAAGGAATACCAGGCGCTGTATCACAGTAACTTCAGTACCCCGTTTCTGGACCAGGGCGCTCGGTTTGCCGCGCCAGTGAAACAGGTGTCGCCGTTCAACGACAAGGCAAGGGAAGATCTGGCCGATTGGCAAACCTACCGAGCGCCCACCAAGGACTATGACGAAACGGTTTATAACGTGGTGCCGTATGCCGATGACCAGGGCAATACATTGGCCGTGTTACATGACAAAGCTGGCAATCTGGGCGTTTCGGTCGGCTTCAATACTCGGACGCTGCCTGTATTCTCGCTGTGGAAAAATACCGATACCCAAGGTCAGGGCTATGTGACCGGGCTCGAGCCGGGAACGAGTTTTTCCTACAACCGCCGTTACCAGCGGCCACTGAAGCTGGTGCCGACAATCGGACCGAAGGAACACAGGCAGTTCCACATCAGCTACAGCTTGTTGGCGGACAAGGTTGCAGTGGACAAGGCCTTGAAGCAGGTTGGCGAGATACAAGGAGGGCGCGAAACCGAGGTGCGGCAGACGCCATTGGTTGATCTGACCGAGGGGTAACGCCGACTTGGGCATGTCGGCCGATGTTGCTAAGCATCGGCCAGATGTTCATGTCTGGTCACATCGATTTCGCAGATCTATCAAGTTGTTGACTTCATGGCTTAGCTCGAAGGCTGCTTTCGATCCGTAGCAGAAAGAACCCACCAAAAGACCATTTGCATCCCGCCCATCGCTTGTAGAAAATCCCCCTCTTTTGCACGAATGGATACGCGCATGAAGGTGGAGACGACCACGCAGTACAAAACGGATGAAGGGATCGTCTTCAGCCTCTCGAAAATCACACTCATGGAAAGCGATCGAGGCCGCCTGCGTGAGCTGCACTTTGGTGAAGCGAAACGCGCCCATTATCAAGTCAACAGCATGGTCGTCGATATGTACGACCGGATGCAGGCCCGAAATTTGCCATGTCTGCTGACAGTCCGCATTTCCAATCCCCTGACCCGGCAGCAGGCTGACGCCATCAACACCGTGCGAGGCAACGTCGCAAAGGGGGTCGCTGCGGCCTCAGGTGGTGTTGCCGGGAAGGTGGGTGGGTTGGGAGGCCCGGTCATTGGCTGGGCTTCGGGTGCAGTCGTGACCGCAGGTATGAACTGGTACTTGAAAGGGGCGTTGCCTAGCTTGCATGCAGGTGATGTGCTGATCAGTATCGAGGGAGAGGTCCATGGCGGGATTGGCCCACAGCACTCCGGCGTGACGCTGGTCATCAAGGTCTGAGGAATTGCACATGCCCTACATCCTGCAAACGGTCGCCTTGATGATTCTGGGCGCGATCCTCGTTCAGTTTCTAAAACCATACCTGCTGCGCAAGTGGCTGGGTTTGGTACTACTTGCAGCAGGCTTGATCGGGATCTTCAACGTCGGCCAGCAGCAGTTCCTGGGTTTTGACTTGGAGCTGCTGATGTTGCTAGCTGTGCCGTTGGGCGTAGTACTGTTCCTGACGCGGCGGCGGTTCACGGACATGTGAAGACAAGGAGGTGCTGTAGTGTGCCGGCTGGCCAGTGTTCAGACCGGAAATGAACCCGGTACACGCTAGCCTTCAGGCGGGGATATCCCGCAAACGAATTCATCCGATCCCAGGCGGTGCGAGCCGAACTCCACAACATAGCCAACCCCGCGGCGCTCCGCCTCGGCCCTGGCCGTGTTCTGGTCGGCAAACACATCGACGAAATGCCAAGGATGCCGGTCTCTCAGCACACCCCAGCCAAGTACCCAGCCGTCATTGCCCGGGTCGGGCGGGAGGTTTTTCGCCAAGCTGCGGATGCTCATATGTTGACCCCGATGTGCTAGCCGGTTTCTGCTTGCGAAGCAACTGCAAGCCACGACTTGGATAAAACCGTATATGAAGCATAGCGCTTACCCGAAACCAGAGCCCAAGACATGCCCATTGGTTCGCTTTACAAGGGGCCGGAAGCCATTCTGACCGCCTGCGCTTGAATGCAACAGGGTAGCGTGCGCTGCGCCAACAGCCAGCGCACTTGAGCCATCACCCTTCGAACTGAATCACCATCCGCCCTTTGATCTTGCCCTCCAGCATTTCTTCGAAGATCTGGTTGATATCCTCGATCGGCCGCAGGGTCACCTTCGGCACCACTTTCCCTTCCGCCGCAAACTGGAAAGCTTCCTGCAGGTCCTGCCGGGTACCGACCAGCGAGCCGATCACTTCGATACCGTCCAGCACCAGGCGAGGAATGTTCAGGTTCATCGCTTCCGACGGCAGGCCGACCGCAACCAGGCGGCCCCCCGCACGCAGGGCATCAACCGCCGAGTTGAAGGCAGCCTTGGCAACGGCGGTAACCACGGCGGCATGGGCGCCACCGGTCTTGGCCTGGATGACCTTGGCGGCATCCTCGGTGCGTGAGTTTATGACCAGGTCAGCGCCCATCTCGCTGGCGAAGCGCAGTTGCTCTTCGTTGACGTCGATGGCGATCACTTTGGCGTTGAAGACGTTCTTGGCATATTGCAGGGCAAGGTTGCCCAGGCCGCCGAGGCCGTAGATGGCGATCCATTGGCCGGGGCGGATGTTGGAGATCTTCACCGCCTTGTAGGTGGTCACGCCAGCGCAGGTAATGCTGCTGGCGGCAGCGGAGTCGAGACCGTCGGGCACTTTTACCGAGTAGTCGGCCTTGACGATGCAGGCTTCGGCCATGCCGCCGTCCACGGTGTAGCCGGAGTTCTTCACCTCGCGGCACAGGGTTTCGTTGCCGCTGGTGCAATACTCGCAATGCCCGCAGCCCTGGTAGAACCAGGCCACGCTGGCGCGGTCGCCCGGCTTGAGCGAGGTGACGCCTGGTCCAATTTCCTGGACCACACCGATGCCTTCGTGGCCTAGCACCACACCGGTCTTGTCACCGAAGTCGCCATTTTTCACGTGCAGGTCGGTGTGGCAGACACCGCAGCATTGCATCTTCAGCAGCGCTTCACCGTGCTCGAGGGGGCGCAGGGTTTTCTCCACCACATCCACGCGACGGCCTGGTGCAACAACAGCAGCTTTCATAGGAGCCTCCGTGTCTATCTGAATGATATCGGCGGGGTTAGCATAGCCCTCGCCTGGTGGGGTAAAGCTGCTTCAGGTCATGGTCTTGGATGGGAGGCTTGGACGCAGCAGGTACCTGCCCTGCGCGGGCACTTGCAGCAGCGGCCTTGTATCGCGAAAGGGCCGCAGAGCGGCCCCGGGATTTCAGCGGTGGCGCATAAGTTGTTGGGGCTGCTTTGCAGCCCTTTCGCGACACAAGGCCGCTCCTACAGGGTTCTGCGTAAGGCTCGCCACAAAAAGAAAAGCCCGCGGCAATAATGCGGCGGGCTGCAAGAACATACGGAGCAGGGTCAGTGTGCCCACCCGGATGTCAGTATTTCGTGAAGGTCAGGTCATGAGCTTGTCATGCATGGCTCAGTTCCAGTTGGCTGATGACGCACACCGAACCGTCCTCGGCAGGCGTGTCGGCGGTGTAGTCCACCTGGTTGTATACCCCACCATGGAAGTTGAGCGTGCGCGTTGCCCAGGTCGCACCCAATTGCAGGGGCGATGTGCTGCCAATACGGCCGTTGCAGCTTGCACTGACCGTGCAGGCGCCGTTGTTCGTCACGTCGATGCTCACATCGAAACGGGCGCCGAGCGGTACGTCGGCCAGCACCGTGCTGCTGCTCGTGGCCGTCTGGTTGAAGTCGGTCCGGAAGCCCACGGTGATCTTGCCCTTGTTCCAGAACACCTTGATGGGCGGGTTGTCGTCGTCTTTGACGTGCATCTGGGCAATCACCACCTTTTGCGCAAAGTTCACTTTCTTCAGTGTCATGGTCTGGTAATTGCGGTGCCGGGCGCCGCTGTTCAGCGCCCAGTACGCCGGCTCCTTCCACTCGCAGCGGGTACGGTGGGTACTCTTGCTGGATGCGCCCTTGGTGGGGGCGGTCATGCGGATCGAGCCGTCACTCAGGCGGGCGATGACTTCAGGCAGGGTCGCCAGCGCCTGGGCACCGGTCAACTCCAGGGCTACCGGGTTGGTCGCGGACTTAGGCACGGGGGTGGTGATGATGAGGTTGTCGATATATACAGCCATGGTCTTTCTCCTTGAAAAACGACAGGTCCTGCATCATTTGCGAGCCTGGCCAGCATGGGCGCAGTTCACTGTGATTTGCCAAGGCTGGACGAAGGGAAAACCCAAGGGGATAAAAAAGCCCGCCATGGGAGGCGGGCAAGCAACGTTTGAAGGGAGAGCCAGCAGAGTGGACCCGGCCGGTTAACCGAGCATTAAGTGGTAACGCATTGACCTGCGCAGCCGATCAGCCTATACAAGCCTGCCACCAGCCCAGGAGCCAGCATGCACGACGAAGACGACTTGCACGAACCCGAGCACGATCACCTGCTTGACCACGAATTCCTCTACGACGATTCGGAGCCAGAAGCGGATGCCCAGGGCGCCGAGGATGAGGTCGAGGAGGACGAGGAAACGCTGGATGACCTCGATGACGAGGAGCGCGATCACCCAGCCTGGTTCGACGACTGCGAAGACGACTGACTCAGCGCCCGTCTACCGAAAAACGCCCTGGGCCGCTCACTGCCAGCATCAGCAGGCCACCCATGATGCTGAGGTTTTTCAGGAACTGCGTCATGTTGGCGCTGCGCTCAGGGTCGACCATGTTCCAGAACGGGTGGCCCAGCAGCGCCGTACCCAGTACGAAAAGCGCAAGCAGGAAGGCCAGCGGTCGGGTGTAGAAACCGAGGATCAGCAGGATGCCGACGACGAACTCCATGAGCACGGCAACTGCCGCTGCCAGCATGGGGGCAGGGGCGCCCAGTGAAGTCATGTAGCCGACCGTGCCTTCGAACCCGGTCAGCTTGCCCCAGCCAGACAAGACGAACAGGATCACCAGCAGCACGCGGGCAATCAGGATAAGGATGTCGCGTTGACTATCGAAAAGGGAGTAGCGCATGGCGGCGTTCCAGTGGGCGGGTACAAGCACCACTCTAGCAGCTGCGCAAAGGATTGCCGGCGGGCAGCAAAAAGGCGCCGCAAGGGCGCCTTCGCAAGGAATTTGGTGCGAGTGGCGGGACTCGAACCCGCAAGGCTCACGCCGACAGATTTTAAGTCTGCTGTGTATACCAATTCCACCACACTCGCACGCATGAAGGGGTCGTAACGACCAGCTCGCTTCTAAGCAGAAGGGCTTCGCAATCAAGCGCGCTTTATAACCCATTGTTATAGTTGAGTCAACCACAGCGCCTATGATCAACAGAATGAAGGGTCGATCGAATGGGCAATTGACACCTTGCTGTCATTACGCCACTGTTGCCCTCTATTGGATCCAAGAGTGTGGTGATGATTCAGTCCAGTGCTTCCGAGCGTATCGTGCGCCCGCGGCTGTTCTGGCGACTGTTGTTCGTGCTGGTAGTCGTGTTGGGGGCGTTTCTCTACCTCAGCCTGATCAGTCTTGGCGGTTACCTGCTGCTGCTGGGGCTCGATGCAGAACACCCTCAATCGCAGCGGCTGATGGCCCTGGCCGGTGGCGGGTTTATCCTGCTTGTTGGCCTGTGGCTGCTGAAAGTGGCGATGCCGCGGCGCATCAGCCCGGTGCTGGTTGAGCCACAGCGTTGAACCTCGCCCTATCTTCCGTCCTGCCGTACCGGTGGAGCTCGCATGGTTTCAGCTGATTGTCTCGACCACCCCGTCATGCCTGCACACCGCTATGAACAGCTGGTTCAGTCGGTAGTGGATTACGCCATCTACATGCTCGACCCGTCCGGCCATGTGGTGTCGTGGAACGCAGGTGCGCAACGCATCAAGGGGTATCGTGCCGATGAAGTGATCGGCAAGCATTTCTCGTTGTTCTTCACCCCGCAGGATTGCACCGAAGGCCGCCCGGAGCGCTTGCTGCGCCAGGCGCTGGAGCAGGGCGTGGCGCAGGATGAAGGCTGGCGTGTACGTAAGGATGGCACGCAGTTCTGGGCGCTGGCCGCGCTGGATGTGATCCGCGATGACCAGGGCCAGGTCGTCGGCCTGGCCAAGGTGACCCGGGACATCACCGACCGGCGCGAGTCGGCGCTGCAACTGGATGCGGTGCGCGCTCAGCTGTTCCAGGCGCAGAAGCTGGAGGCCCTCGGCCAGTTGACCGGTGGCCTGGCACATGACTTCAACAACCTGCTGACCATCATCATCAGCTCGGCGCGCCTGGCGCTGACCACCCAGGACCCGGTACGCGCCCAGCGCATGCTGCAGCATATTCTGGATGCAGGGCAGCGGGGCACCGAACTGACCCAGCAGTTGCTCAGCTTTGCCCGCCACCGCAAGCTTGATGTGGCTTGCGTCGCCCCGGCGAACCTTATTGCCGCCACCCGTGGTCTACTGGAGCATGCGCTGCCTGGTTCGATTGACCTGGAGGTGGTGTTGCAACCGGACCTGCCCCTGATCGAGGTAGATGCCGGTCAATTGCAGATGGTGCTGCTCAATCTGTTGTTCAATGCTCGCGATGCCATCCCGGGGCAGGGCCGGATCGGGTTGACCGTCGATGTGGTCGAACTGGCAGGCGAGGTGGAAGGCCTGCACGGCGGGTTTGTGCGTTTCGAGGTGGAAGACAGCGGTGAGGGCATCGCGCCAGCGGTGCTGCCGCGGATCTTCGAACCGTTTTTCACTACAAAGCCCTTTGGCAAGGGGACTGGCCTGGGCCTTAGCCAGGTGTATGGTTTTGCCAGGCAGAGCGGTGGTGCCATTTGCGTCGACAGTGAGCCCGGCCGGGGAACTTGCATGCAGCTTTACTTGCCAATCTATCAGCGGACGGAAAGCCAACTCGACAGGTAGAACACCATGGCACAGGCACTCAGGCGGCTGGTGACGGGGATCGATGGGCTCGATGCGTTGCTCCAGGGTGGCCTGGTGGCTGGCGCGTCCTAC
This sequence comes from Pseudomonas pudica, assembly GCF_015680405.1. Taxonomy (GTDB): domain Bacteria; phylum Pseudomonadota; class Gammaproteobacteria; order Pseudomonadales; family Pseudomonadaceae; genus Aquipseudomonas; species Aquipseudomonas pudica. The sequence goes on along the minus strand of NZ_JADLJS010000001.1, from coordinate 170,065 downwards.
ATCATCCAGGGTCCGCCGGGGGCGGGCAAGACCATCCTCGCCAACCAGCTGGCCTGCGGGCATGTGCGCGGCGGTGGCAGGGTGCTGGTGGCGACCTTGCTGAGCGAGTCGCACGAGCGGCTGTTCCAGTACCTGGCGACTCTGGAGTTCTTCGACCCGGCGCTGGTCGGCGACCCGATCCAGTTCGTCAGTGCCTTCGATGCTCTGGAGCAGGAAGGCCTGGACGCCGTGGTACGGCTGCTGCGCCAGGAAATCGCCCGTCAGCAGGCCAGCCTGCTGATTGTCGATGGCGTGCTCAATGCCCGGGTGCGTGCGGAAACCGCGCTGGACACCAAGAAGTTCGTCTCCGAACTACAGGGCCATGCGGCCTTTGCCGGTTGTACCGTGCTGCTGCTGACCAGCGCCCGGCTGGAAGAAGGCAGCCCGGAGCACACCATGGTCGACGGTGTTATCGAACTGGGCGAGCAACTGTTCGGTAGCCGCGCCGTGCGCCATATCCAGCTGCGCAAGACGCGGGGCAGTGCGGCGTTGTCGGGGCGCCATGAATGTCTCATCGATGGAGATGGCATGCACGTATACCCGCGCCTGGAGTCGCTGTTCAGCCACCCCAGCCATATGGGCAGCGCCATACTGGAGCGCGTCGGTAGCGGGGTGGAGACCCTGGATGAGATGCTCGGTGGCGGGCTGGCCACGGGCTCGGTCAGCTTGCTTATCGGGCCTTCGGGTATTGGCAAGACGTCATTGGGCCTTGCCTTTCTCGGCGCCAGTAGCCCACAGGCGCCGGGGCTGCATTTCGGCTTCTACGAAACGCCGGAACGCCTGCGAATCAAGGCTTCGTCGCTGGGTTACGATTTTGCAGCCATGGAGCAGGGTGGCAGCCTGCAGCTGTGCTGGCAGCCGACCACCGAGGGCCTGCTGGACCAGGTCGGTGCACGTCTGCTCGAGCGGGTCGCGGCGCAAGGCAGCAAGCGTGTGCTGATCGACAGCCTGGGGGCGTTCAGCCGCCTGGCCACCGACCCGGCGCGGCTCAATGCGTTTTTCCGCGCCCTGGTTGGCGAGCTGCGCGCGCGCAATGTCAGCGTGATGCTGACCTGGGAAATGCGCGACATCTTCGGAGCGGAAATCAGCGCTCCGGCCCCGGACCTGTCGAGTATCGTCGACAACCTGATGCTGATGCGCTTCGTCGAGTTGGATTCGCAGCTGCGGCGCATGCTGTCGATCCTGAAGGTGCGTGACAGCCACCATGACCCTGCCTTGCACGAGCTGCTGATCGGGCCGCAGGGCATTACCCTGCGCAAGGCGTTCGAAGGCGCCTGCGGTGTGCTCTCGGGAACGCCGGTGCCGCAGGGGGGCGGGTGACGGGGCGGGCGATGAACACCATCCTGATCGTCGATGACGAGTACCTGATTGCCGACATCCTCGGTTACGCCCTGGAGGACGAAGGTTTTCTGGTGGAAAAGGCGAGCAACGGCCGCAAGGCGCTGGAGGCACTGAAGGAAAAGCGCGTTCAGCTGGTCATCACCGACTACATGATGCCGGTGCTCAACGGTGAGGAATTGGTGCGCTCGATGCGTGAAGACCCTGCCTTGAGCAAGTTGCCGGTCATCCTCATGAGTGGCGCGCAGGCCAACCAGGGATGCCCGCAACTGTTCGCCGCGGTGTTCGACAAACCGTTCGACATGGACTGTATGATCGCCAAGGTGCACGAACTGCTGGGCACCTGAGGCGTGGGGCGATCAAGCGCGTCCGTGCGGCTTGAGGCAGGTCGCTCAGTGCGAGTCGTCGTGCTTTTCCGGCGCGGGGCTGCCGGCCTGGATACGTTTGAAGATCTCTTCGCGATGGACCTGGACATCTTTCGGTGCATCGATCCCGATCCTCACCTGCATCCCTTTGACGCCCAGAATGGTGACTTTGATGTCATCGTTGATGACGATGCTTTCGCCAACCTTGCGGGTGAGTATCAGCATGTAGTTCTCCTTGGTGATGTAAAAGTCCGTCGGGCTAGTTGCCACGGCGGCGGGAGCTTGTCCCTCTTCCTTCTCATTAAAGACGCTTTCGGCGGATAGTAATTCCCCGACAGACAAATTCTGTTGCGTGTCTTCAGTCGCAGGTGCCGAAGCAAACCGCCAGCGGTTTGTCGGCCAAGGTGCTCGGTGGCAAGAATAGGGTGCTTGGCGGCCAATGGGAAATTTCTTCGCATCATGGTCTGAATAGACCGGGTTAATGGTCATCCTGTTCCTCGAGTGCCTGAAGAAACAACAGCAAGGCCACCTCTTCACGGTCCAGACCTTTGCGTACACGGTTCTTCGGCAAGTTGGCCAGGCGCCCAAGGGCATAGTGTTCAAGTACCGCCGGGTGAATGTAGCAGCGCCTGCAAACTGCCGGTGTATTGCCCAGGCGTGATGCGACCTGGCGGACGATGGCGGCAACCTGGCGTTTGGCTTCGCTCTCGGGCTCCCAGGCCAAGGGCCTGAGCAGGGCCAGGGCCAGGCTGCTTCCGGCCCAGGTGCGGTAGTCCTTGGCGGTGAAGTCGGCACCGGTCAGCTGCTGCAGAAACTGGTTGACCTCGCTGGAGCCGACACTGTGACGCTGGCCGTCGTCGTCCAGGTACTGAAACAGCGCTTGCCCGGGCAGCTCCATGCAGCGCTTGAGCAGGTTGGCCAGGCGCCGATCGTTGAGGCTGACGCTGTGCTCGACGCCACGCTTGCCGCGGAACTGGAAGCGGATGCTGCTGCCTTTCACCTCGACATGACGGTTGCGCAGGGTGGTCAGTCCATAGGACTGGTTGTCACGCAGGTAGCGCTGGTTACCGATCCGGATCAGGGTGTGGTCCAGCAGGCTGACCACCAGCGCCATCACCTTTTCCCGGTCCAGGCCCGGCCGGGCAAGGTGGGCGTGCAGCTGTGCACGCAGTTTCGGCAGGGCCTGGGCAAACGCCAGCATGCGCCCGTACTTGTGCTGGTCGCGTACTTCGCGCCACTGTGCATGGTAGCGGTACTGCTTTCGGCCACGGGCATCGCGACCTGTCGCCTGCAGGTGGCCTTGCGGGTCGGCGCAGATCCACACCTCGGTATAGGCCGGTGGGATTACCAGTGCAGCGATGCGGGCGAGAGTATCGCTGTCGCGTACCCGCTGGCCGTCGGCATCCAGGTAGATGAAGCGGCCCCGCCAGCGCCGCCGGGTCAGGCCTGGCTGGCTATCGTCGACGTAGTGCAGGGTGCGTGGAAGGGGGCAGTCAAGCATGGCTGGCAGGCCTCGATCAGGTCACTGATCAATGGACACCAGCGACGGGGCCGATGCTCAGCCTAGCAACGCCACCGATTTGATCTGCGCAAACAGCACCTGGCCCGGGTGCAGGCCGAGCTGGTCTGCCGAAAAGCGGGTGATGCGCGCTAGCAGGGCGTTGCCGCCGGCATCCAGGCTGACCAGTACATGGGCCCGGTTGGCGGCCGGGCGGCTTTCGCGCACGCGCACCGGCAGGCGGTTGAGGATGCTTGAAGTGCTGTCGGCTGCCAGGGCCAGGCTGACGTCACGTGCCTGTACCTTGACGCGCAAGGTGCTGCCCACCACCTGGGCCGGGTGGGCGATGCGCAGTAGCGGCCCGTCATTGCCGGACAGGCGCAGGTCGAGTAGTTCGTAGTGCGGGTCATACCCCACCACCAGGCCCTCGAACACCACGCCGGCATCCTCGCCCTCGGCCATCGACAGGTCGAGACGGGCCAGGGTTTCGCCGATCGGGCCGCTGGCCACTGCCTGGCCTTGCTCCAGCAACACCAGGTAGTCGGCCAGCCGCACCACTTCCTCCTGGGCATGGCTGACATACACCAGCGGGATGTCCAGTTCGTCGTGCAGGCGTTCCAGGTAGGGCAGGATCTCGCGCTTGCGCGGCCCGTCGAGGGCAGCCAGCGGCTCGTCCATCAACAGCAGGCGCGGGCTGCTGAGCAGGGCGCGGGCAATGCCCACCCGCTGCGCCTCGCCACCGGACAAGGTCGCCGGCCGGCGTGCCAGCAAGTGGCCGATACCCAGCAACTGGCAGGCCTGGTCGAGGCTGACCTTGCGCTCGGCGGCGGCCACCCGCCGCCAGCCGAACTCCAGGTTGCCGCGTACCGACAGGTGCGGGAACAGGCTGGCCTCCTGGAACACATAGCCCACCGGGCGCAGGTGCGGTGCCTGGAAGAAGCCCCGGGCGCTGTCTTCCCAGATTTCGCCGTTGACTTCGATGTAGGCGCTGGCGGCCCGCTCCAGCCCGGCCAGGCAACGCAGGCAGCTGGTCTTGCCAGAACCGGAGTGGCCGAACAACGCACTGATGCCGCGGCCGGGCAGGTGCAGGTCTACGTCCAGGGTGAAGTCGTCGCGCGCCAGTTTCAGGCGCGCCACAATCGATGCGCTCATATCAGCTCCAGCCAGCCTTGCCGCGGCGTCCAGCGTACAGCAGGAGCAGCACCAGGAACGAGAATACCAGCATGGCACCGGCCAGCCAGTGCGCTTGCGAATAGGCCATGGCTTCGACATGGTCGAAGATCTGCACCGAGACCACGCGTGTCTTGTCGGGGATGTTGCCGCCGATCATCAACACCACGCCGAACTCGCCCACCGTGTGGGCGAAACCGAGGATGCTGGCGGTGATGAAGCCCGGGCGGGCCAACGGCAGCACCACGTGGACGAAGGTGTCCCAGGGGCTGGCGCGCAATGTGGCAGCCACTTCCAGCGGCCGCTGGCCAATGGCGCCAAAGGCATTCTGCAGCGGCTGGACCACGAACGGCATGGAGTAGATCACCGAGCCGATCACCAAGCCGGTAAAACTGAACACCACGCTGCCCAGGCCCAGCGCCTGGGTCGCCTGGCCCAGCCAGCCATGCGGGCCGAGGGCGATCAGCAGGTAGAAGCCGATCACCGTGGGTGGCAGTACCAGCGGCAAGGCCACTACCGCGCCAACCGGCCCGCGCAGCCACGAGCGCGTGCGCGCCAGCCACCAGGCGATGGGCGTGCCGACGATCAGCAGGATCAGGGTAGTCAGGCTGGCCAGTTTCACGGTCAGCCAGATGGCACCCAGGTCGCTGGCGTCCAGCGGCATCAGATTTCATAACCGTAGGATTTGATCACCGCCGCGGCTTTCGGGCCCTTCAGGTAGTCGACCAGGGCCTTGGCGGCGGGGTTGTCCTTGCCTTTTTCGAGGATTACCGCGTCCTGGCGGATGGGCTCGTGCAGGGACGAGGGCACGATCCAGGCCGACCCGCTTTCGACCTTGCCATCCTTGTAGATTTGCGACAGGGCGACAAAGCCCAGCTCGGCATTGCCGGTGGAGACGAACTGGAACGCCTGGGTGATGTTCTGCCCTTCGACCAGCTTGGGCTTGGTGGTTTCGGTCAGTTTCAGCTTGTCCAGCACCTGGGTGGCGGCCAGGCCGTAGGGAGCGGTTTTCGGGTTGGCGATGGACAGGTGCTTGAACTGGTTCTTCTTCAGCACTTCGCCGTTGGCGTCGACATAGCCGGGCGTGGCCGACCACAGGGCCAGGGTGCCGATGGCGTAGGTGAAGCGCGAGCCCGGAACAATGGCCTTTTCCTGCTCGAGCTTGGCCGGGGTGCTGTCGTCGGCAGCCAGGAATACCTCGAACGGCGCCCCGTTCTTGATTTGCGTGTAGAACTGGCCGGTGGCGCCATAGGCGGCGACCAGCTTGTGGCCGGTGTCTTTTTCGAAGTTCTTGGCAATGGCCTGGATCGGCGCTGTGAAGTTCGCTGCGACCGCGACCTGGACTTCATCGGCCCAGGCATTGTTGAAGGCGAGCAGGCTGGCCAGGGCGGTGGCAGCCAGGTGGGACGGGCGGATACGCATGAAGACAGTTCCTTGGGAGTTATCGTTATAGCCTGAACTATATAGCGATAGGCCATGGGCCGGAAAGGGGGCAGGATGATGCATGGGCAGGTCCGGCCCCTTCGCGGGCTTGCCCGCTCCCACAGTACTGCGCAGCATTCAAAACCAGTGGTGAACCTGTGGGAGCGGGCAAGCCCGCGAAGAGGCGGCCGAGCCTGCTTATGCAGACGCCTGGCGGCCGATCACGGCCAGCGCCTTTTCGGCAATCTCCCGGGTCAACTCGCCCGCCGGCATATGCCTGCCCAGCCGCAACGCCTGCCCCGACCACAGGTTGCTGAAATCGCTGTTGCCTTGCGGATCCGTAATCGCCCGCAAAGGCATCAATGCCCCACCGGCCAGCGGGAAGCGCGGTGCCAGGTCGCTCATTGGCCCCAGCTCACGCATGATGCGGTTGTTGATGCCACGCGCCGGTCGGCCGGTGAACAGGTTGGTCAGCGCCGTGTCGCTGGCAGACGCGCTGTCCAGGGCCAGGCGATGCGCCGGCGAGACCTGGGCCTCGGGGCAGAACAGGTAAGCCGTGCCGATCTGCACGGCCGAAGCCCCCAAGGCCAGTGCCGCCAACAGGCCGCGGTGGTCAGCAATGCCGCCGGCGGCAATCACCGGCACGCTGACCGCATCGGCCACCTGCGGCACCAGGGCGAAGGTACCGATCTGGCTGGTGATATCGTCGCTGAGGAACATGCCGCGATGGCCGCCCGCTTCATAGCCCATGGCAATGATCGCATCACAGCCGTGGAGCTCCAGCCACTCTGCTTCTTCTACGGTGGTGGCGCTGGACAGCACCTTGGCACCACTGGCCTTCACCCGTTGCAGCAGGTCGGCCTGAGGCAGGCCAAAGTGGAAGCTCACCACCTCCGGGTGCAGTTGCTCGACCAGCTGGCAGCTCTGTTCGTCGAAAGGCGCGCGGTTGGACACCGGCGTGGGCGCCGCGAAGTCGGCACCCACTTCGTTGTAATAGGGCTCGAGCGCCTGCTTCCAGCGTGCATCGCGCTCGGCATCGGGCGCAGGCGGCTGGTGGCAGAAGAAGTTCAGGTTCAACGGGCGGCCCGGGCAGCCGGCGCGGAAGGCGGCGATCTCGGCGCGTACCTGGTCGCCCGTGAGCATGGCGCAGGGCAGGGCGCCCAAACCGCCCGCCAGGCCGACGGCAATGGCCATGCCCGAGCCCGTCGCACCGGCCATGGGGGCCTGCAGAATGGGCAACTCGATGCCCAGCAGGTCGAGGATGCGGCGGTCGGGCCAGTGGCTCATGCGATTCTCCTTGCGCGGGCGAGCGGTAAGGCGGAGCGGGGGCTTACAAGGCTTTGCTGACCTGGATGTCGCTGATCTTCTCGGCGTCTTCGCCGTGAATCTTGCGCAGGGCTTCCAGGGCTTGTTCGAGGGAAGCGTCGGGCATCAGCGCGAAGTCCCAGCGGCGCTGGCCGTCGAGTTTGTACTTGATGACGTACTTGGTGGTCTGGGTCATGGTGGCCTTATCTGAGTTTCGATGATGAACGACGGACGATCTTGATCTTGTGGGTCAAGGTTGGCTTGCGGGTGACCGAGATCGGGCGGGTTGTCACGGTATCGATGGTGATGTTCCAGAAACCGGTGCTGGGCACGGTGATCTTCGCCGGGAACTTGTCGAAATGGCCACCGTGGTAGGTGTGACGGCCGCCGTTCTTGAAGCTGCGGAAGTTGGCGTCGTTCATCAGGCGGATATTGCAGCGCTGGGAGCACTCGATGACGACAATGTCGTCCTCGTTCAGGTGCTCGCGCTGGTGTACGAATTTCATGTGATGCTCCGCAAGGATTGGTTCTGCAAACGCGAAAGATACCACGATGTCGAGTTACACTGCCGCGCTGTTCCGCCAGGCGTAGATAAATCTGCCAAAGCAGGGAGCAAAACGGCCTGGCTGTGGTCGAAGCGGATTCTTGAAGGCAGAGGTGCTGCAAATGAAGTGGATGGTGGCGGCGTTGGCGGTGACGCTGGGTGGCTGTGTGAGTGTTACCGAACTGGAACAGTCGCGTGAAACGCTGGATGTGATCTCCGGCAAGTCCCCGCGCGCGTATGCCGATTGCGTCAAGCAGAAGCTGGCCGATACCCGCGACCCGCTGGTGGAAGAGCAGCGCGGCGATGGCCTGCGGCTGATCGTGCCACAGAAGATCAGCTCGGGCGTGGGCCCGGCGGCGCTGGTGGATATAGACAAGCGTGGCAGCGGCAGCAGCATCAAGCTGCACGAGCGGCTGAACAACTTCCCGCTGCGCCTGGGCGACGTGCGCACCGCAGCCACCCAATGCATCTCCGGGAGTTGATCCAGCGCAACTGATCACGCTCCTTTTGCTTATATGTTTTAGGCCTAAGCATATAACAATAGAAAAGGAGATTCGTGATGACACCGTTGAGACGCGTCGTGATCGGCAGCCTGCTGATCCTGGCCTGGCCCGCGGCGCATGCCGCCGATGGCCAGAAAGTCTTCACCCAGGGCGGGGCCAACCCCGCCGCCATGGCTTGCCTGGGTTGCCATGGCCCGGACGGCAAGGGCATTGCCGCTGCCGGCTTCCCACGCCTGGCCGGGCTGCCGGCCGCTTACCTCAGCAAGCAATTGCATGATTTGCGCAGCGGCAGCCGCAAGCAGCCGGTGATGGAGCCGCTTGCCAAGGCCCTGAGCGAGGATGAGATCAAGGCTGTCAGCACCTATCTGGCCAGCCTGCCGGCAGACCCTGCAAGCGACCTGCGTCGCCAGCAGATTGCCGATGACCCGACCACCCGCATGGCCCTGTACGGTGACTGGAGCCGGCAGATTCCTGGTTGCGTGCAATGCCATGGCCCGGGTGGTGGCGGGGTTGGCGAACACTTTCCGCCCCTGGCCGGCCAGCCCGCCAGTTACCTGGTGGCGCAGCTCAATGCCTGGCGTGACGGCACCCGCAGCAATGACCCCAACCAGCTGATGGTCGGTGTGGCAAAGGCCATGACCGATGACGAGATCAAGGCTGTTGCCGAGTTCTTCGCCCGCCCCGCCAGCCAGGAGGTCAAGCCATGAAACCGATGATTCCAGCCCTGTTGCTGCTGGCCATGGGCAGCGCCCAGGCCGCCCAGATCGCCATGGAAGACCAGTCGCAGTTGAAAGTGCCTGGCGTGCAGGCCGCGCCGCAGTTCGTGCCGCCAGCGGAAAGCGAGTTGCCTGACAATGCCTTTGGCAAGATGGTGCGTGAGGGGCATGCCTTGTTCGTCGACACCCGCAGGTTGATGCCCGAGGCCGTGGGCAATGGCATGAACTGCAGCAACTGCCACCTTGACCAGGGGCGGCTGGCGCATTCCGCGCCGATGTGGGGGGCGTACCCGATGTACCCCGCCTACCGCAAGAAAAACGACAAGGTCAACACCTACGCCGAGCGTATCCAGGGCTGCTTCCAGTTCAGCATGAACGGCAAGCCGCCTGCGGCCGACAGCCCGCAGATGACGGCGTTGGCGGTGTATTCATACTGGCTGTCGACCAAGGCGCCGACCGGCGTGGAGATTGCCGGGCGTGGCTACCCGGAGGTGCCGCAGCCCAAGGGCGGATACGACTTCAAGCGCGGCCAGCAGGTTTATCGTGAGCAGTGTGCGATTTGCCACGGCGACAACGGCGAGGGGCAGAAGGTGGCGGGCGAGTATGTGATGCCGCCGCTGTGGGGCAAGGACTCCTACAACTGGGGCGCCGGCATGCACCGCATCAATACTGCGGCGTCGTTCATCAAGTACAACATGCCGCTGGGCAAGCCGGGCAGCCTGAGTGACCAGCAGGCCTGGGACGTGGCGGCCTGGGTCAACCGCCATGAAAGGCCGCAGGATCCGCGTCTGGTGGAAGGCTCCATCGAGAAAACGCGGGTGAAGTTCCATGCCAACGATGGGGTGAACCTGTATGGGCAGAAGGTCGATGGGGTGCTGATCGGGCAGGGCACCGGTAGCTGATTGCCTGCCAGGCCAATACAGGCACCCCCATTTGCTGTCATCCAGCTGTCGTGGATGACAGCAATATTTACGATCCCCCGGAACTATCTACACTGGGTTATCTCTATCTTCCCATCGATCGGCCACAGGTGGGGCATTGTAAGGTGACTGCCGCCTGATTAGACTGCGCCGAATTCCACAGGCCTAGCCTTTTTTAAGGACGTATATGATCAAGAAATGCTTGTTCCCGGCAGCCGGTTACGGCACCCGCTTCCTGCCCGCTACCAAAGCCATGCCCAAGGAAATGCTGCCGGTGGTCAACAAGCCACTGATCCAGTATGGCGTTGAAGAGGCACTGGATGCCGGTCTGAACGAGATCTCCATCGTCACCGGGCGCGGCAAGCGTGCTCTGGAAGACCACTTCGACATCAGCTATGAGCTGGAAAACCAGATCAAGGGCACCGACAAGGAAAAATACCTGGTTGGTATCCGTCGCCTGCTCGACGAGTGCTCGTTCTCCTACACCCGCCAGACCGAAATGAAAGGCCTGGGCCACGCCATCCTGACCGGCCGCCCGCTGATCGGTGACGAGCCTTTCGCCGTGGTGCTGGCGGACGACCTGTGCGTGAACCCGGAAGGTGACGGCGTACTGACCCAGATGGTCAAGCTGTATAACCAGTTCCGTTGCTCGATCGTCGCCATCCAGGAAGTCGATCCGCAGGAAACCAACAAGTACGGCGTGATCGCCGGCGACATGATCCGTGACGACATTTTCCGCGTCACCAACATGGTCGAGAAGCCAAAGCCGGAAGATGCCCCGTCGAACCTGGCGATCATCGGTCGCTACATCCTGACCCCGGACATCTTCGACATCATCGCCAACACCGAGCCGGGCAAAGGCGGCGAGATCCAGATCACCGACGCCCTGATGCAACAGGCGCAGAACGGCTGCGTGATCGCCTACAAGTTCAAAGGCAAGCGTTTCGACTGCGGTGGTGCCGAAGGCTACATCGACGCGACCAACTTCTGCTTCGAGAACTACTACAAGACTGGCAAGGCTTACTGATAAGCCGCTAGTTGCTTGAGACTGGGGCCGCTTTGCACCCCTTCGCAAGCTCGCCCGCTCCTACAGGTATTGTGCAGACCTTCAAGGTTGCGCCGGTACTGTGGGAGCGGGCGGGCCCGCGAAGGGGCGCAAAGCGGCCCCAGTGCGTTATGCTGGGCGCCTGCCTAGGGGAGTGAATACATGGCCTACGATTTTGATCTGTTCGTGATTGGTGCCGGGTCCGGCGGTGTACGCGCGGCGCGGTTTGCCGCCGGCTTCGGGGCAAAGGTGGCAGTGGCCGAGAGCCGCTACCTGGGCGGTACCTGTGTCAACGTCGGCTGCGTGCCAAAAAAACTGCTGGTGTACGGGGCACATGTCGCCGACGAACTGGAGCAGGCCGCAGGCTTCGGCTGGACCCTGGAAGAAGGGCATTTCGACTGGGGCACCCTGATTGCCAACAAGAACCGGGAAATCGAGCGCCTCAACGGTATCTACCGCAACCTGCTGGTCAACAGCGGGGTCACCTTGCTGCAGGGGCATGCGCGTCTGACCGGTGCCAACGAAGTGGAAGTGGACGGCCAGCGCTACACCGCCGAGCACATCCTAATCGCCACCGGTGGCTGGCCACAGGTGCCGGACATTCCGGGCAAGGAACTGGCCATCACCTCCAACGAAGCCTTCTACCTCAAGGACCTGCCACGCCGAGTGCTGGTGGTGGGCGGTGGCTATATCGCGGTCGAGTTCGCTGGCATCTTCCAGGGTCTGGGGGCGGCTACCACGCTGCTGTACCGTGGCGACCTGTTCCTGCGTGGCTTCGACGGTTCGGTACGCACGCACCTGAAGGAAGAACTGGAAAAGCGCGGGCTCGACCTGCAGTTCAATGCCGACATCCAGCGCATCGACAAGCTCGAGGACGGCAGCCTCAAGGCCACCCTCAAGGATGGGCGCGAGCTGGTCACCGATTGCGTGTTCTATGCCACCGGCCGGCGCCCGATGCTGGACAACCTGGGCCTGGAAAACACCGGCGTCGAGCTGGACGCACGGGGTTACATTCGTGTTGACCAGCAGTACCAGACCACCGCGCCGTCGATCCTGGCCATTGGCGACGTGATTGGCCGCGTGCAACTCACTCCGGTGGCTCTGGCCGAAGGCATGGCCGTGGCCCGGCGCCTGTTCAAGCCCGAGCAATACCGCCCTGTGGACTACCAGAACATCCCCACCGCAGTATTCAGCCAGCCGCCGATCGGCACCGTGGGCCTGACCGAGGAGCAGGCGCTGGAGGCCGGGCACAAGGTACAGGTATTCGAGAGCCGCTTCCGTGCGATGAAACTGACCCTGACCGACATCCAGGAAAAGACCCTGATGAAGCTGGTGGTCGATGCCGAGACTGATAAGGTACTGGGTTGCCACATGGTTGGCCCCGACGCCGGCGAGATCATCCAGGGCCTGGGCATTGCCCTGAAGGCCGGTGCGACCAAGCAACAGTTCGACGAAACCATTGGCGTGCACCCGACCGCGGCCGAAGAGTTCGTGACCATGCGCACGGTCACCCGCTGACGCCACTGGCCCCATCGCCGGCAAGCCAGCTCCACAGGTATCGCACAAGTCCAGAGACCTGCGCTGTACCTGTGGGAGCTGGCTTGCCGGCAATGGGGCCCTTGAATGCCCCCGCAATCCTTTGCTCAGCCCATTCCCTTCTATTAATTATCCTCAGTTATAGCCAAAACCAATCAAAAGCATGAGCTTTGCCAATGAGCCTTTAGCGGGATCAGCGGTTAGGATTCTCTCCATCAAATGTTTCCAACCCCATGAAGGAGCGTCTCTCATGCCAATCATCAACAGCCAGGTCAAACCGTTCAACGCCACCGCCTACCACAAGGGCGAATTCGTCCAGGTCAGCGAAGCCGACCTGAAAGGCAAGTGGTCTGTCGTGTTCTTCTACCCGGCCGACTTCACCTTCGTCTGCCCGACCGAGCTGGGTGACCTTGCTGACAACTACGCCGAGTTCCAGAAGCTGGGCGTGGAAATCTACGGCGTGTCCACCGACACCCACTTCACCCACAAAGCCTGGCACGACACTTCGGACACCATCGGCAAGATCCAGTACCCGCTGATCGGTGACCCGACCCACGTCATCTCGCGCAACTTCGACGTGCTGATCGAAGAAGCCGGCCTGGCCGATCGCGGTACCTTCGTGATCAACCCGGAAGGCCAGATCAAGATCGTCGAACTGAACGACGGTGGTGTAGGCCGCGATGCTGCCGAACTGCTGCGCAAAGTGAAAGCTGCCCAGTACGTTGCCGCTCACCCAGGCGAAGTTTGCCCGGCCAAGTGGAAAGAAGGCGAAGCCACCCTGGCGCCATCGCTGGACCTGGTCGGCAAGATCTAATTTTCGCCCGATAAGCGCCTGCGCGACGACCATGCTGCGTTGAAAACAGGCTCGGAATGCTCATTGACAACCTGTCAACTCCGCTTCCTCGCCTGTTTTCGCCTTGCCTGATCGCCGCGCAGGCACTTCTCGAACGAAAATCCGATCATGCGCTTGACGCGGGCGGTGAGCAGCCGCCAAAGCTGAAGTACTTACCGCCCCGTCAAACGCCCGGGCGACCTCGCCTGGGCGTTTTTGTATTCGAGTTTTGAAAAAGGAATCGCCCGTATGTTGGACGCCACGCTTAAATCGCAACTGAAAACCTACCTGGAGCGGGTCACCCAGCCGATCGAGATCGTTGCCTCCCTCGACGACGGCGCGAAATCCCGCGAATTGCACGACCTGCTGGCGGAAATTGCCAGCCTGTCGAATCTTATTACCTTCAGTGCGGACGGCAGCGATGCCCGTCGTCCATCGTTCTCGCTGAACCGCCCGGGGGCCGACATAAGCCTGCGCTTCGCCGGCATCCCCATGGGCCACGAATTCACCTCGCTGGTGCTGGCACTGCTGCAAGTCGGCGGCCACCCCTCGAAGGCCAGTGCCGAAGTGATCGAGCAGATCCAGGCACTGGAAGGCGAGTTCACCTTCGAAACCTACTTCTCGCTGTCGTGCCAGAACTGCCCGGATGTGGTCCAGGCGCTCAACCTGATGGCGGTGCTCAACCCCAACGTACGCCACGTGGCCATCGACGGCGCGCTTTTCCAGGCGGAAGTGGAATCGCGCAAGATCATGGCGGTGCCGAGCATCTACCTGAACGGCGAAGTGTTCGGCCAGGGCCGCATGGGCCTGGAAGAAATCCTTGGCAAGATCGACACCAACGCAGGCAGCCGCCAGGCCGAGAAGATCAATGCCAAGGACGCCTTCGACGTGCTGGTGGTAGGTGGTGGCCCAGCCGGTGCTTCGGCAGCCATCTATGCCGCCCGTAAAGGCATCCGCACCGGTATTGCGGCCGAGCGTTTCGGCGGCCAGGTGCTCGATACCCTGGCCATCGAGAACTTCATCTCGGTACAGGAAACCGAAGGGCCGAAGCTGGCCACGGCGCTGGAAGAGCACGTCAAGCAGTACGACGTGGACATCATGAACCTGCAGCGCGGTGAAGCCTTGATCCCGGCCACCGATGGCGGCCTGCACGAAGTGCGCCTGGCCGGCGGCGCATCGCTCAAGGCCAAGACCGTAATCCTGGCCACCGGTGCACGCTGGCGCGAAATGAACGTGCCGGGCGAGCAGGAATACCGCGCCCGTGGCGTAGCCTACTGCCCGCACTGCGACGGCCCGCTGTTCAAGGGCAAACGCGTGGCGGTGATCGGTGGTGGCAACTCCGGCGTGGAAGCGGCCATCGACCTGGCGGGTATCGTTGCCCAGGTAACACTGATCGAGTTCGACAGCCAGCTGCGTGCCGATGCCGTGCTGCAGCGCAAGTTGCACAGCCTGCCGAACGTGAAGGTGATCACCAGTGCGCTGACCACCGAAGTGCTGGGCAATGGCGAAAAGGTGACCGGCCTGCGTTACAAGGACCGCACCAACGACCAGCAGCATGAAGTGGCGCTGGAAGGCATCTTCGTGCAGATCGGCCTGCTGCCGAATACCGACTGGCTGAAAGGCACCCTCGAGCTCTCGCCGCGTGGCGAGATCATCGTCGACGCCAAGGGCCAGACCAGCATCCCGGGTGTGTTTGCGGCGGGTGACGTGACGACCGTGCCGTACAAGCAGATCGTGATCGCGGTGGGTGAGGGGGCCAAGGCATCGCTGGCGGCCTTTGACCACCTGATTCGCACTTCGGCACCGGCGTAAGCCCGTACCGGCCTCTTCGCAGCGCAAGGCTGCTCCTACAGGGAATTCCACAGTATTCAAAAACTGTGCGGAATCTGTAGGAGCAGCCTTCTGCTGCGAAGAGGCCAGTACAAACAAAGCAGTACATGAGGATGTCTATGATTACTGCAGACACCCTCAGGAATCACACCCATGACCCTGATCAGCCGCGAACCCTGGTGGCTAGTCCCCCCGAAACCCGGGCAGCAAGAGCAGGACCTGCACTGGGGCTACCTGGAAATCTACGCCGACGGCCGCACCGTGTTCGTCGACCAGCGCCCGAGTGACCGAGAGCTGGCCGAGCGCAAGAGTTGCCGCAACTTCCCAGACCCCGAGCCGTGACGGCTCAGCCTTCCAGCTCGGCCAGGCGTGCCTCCAGCGCCGCGATGCGGGCTTCGAGGGCTTCGATGCGTTCTTCCGACACATTGCCGCCGCTGCTGCGTGCCCCGCCTTCCTGCTGCCGTGCAGCCAGGATCGCCTCGATTTCCGCCGGGTCGCCCAAGGCATGGGTGTAGCGGTCTTCGCGCTGGCCGGGCTGGCGTGGCAGGTGCAAGGCCAGGCCGCGCGAGATCAGGCGTTCCAGCTGGTGCTGGATCTGCTCGGTGTCGTCGAAGTCGTGCAGGCGGTTGCTGCGGGTCAGCAGTTCGTTGAGGGTTTGCGGCCCGCGCAGGAACATCAGGCCCATCAGCACCAGTTGCGCCGGTACCAGCTCCAGTGCTTTGTCCACCCTCTGTTCCCAGCGGTCGGCGCGGCTGCCCATCTGCAGGCGGGTCATGTCTTGCCCTTCGAGGGCGCGCAGGGCCTGGCCGACCTGGCCTTGGGTGAGGTTCATCACCGGTTCGCGGCTGGTCTTCTGGTTGCAGGCCAGGACCAGGGCGTTGAGGGTCAGCGGGTAGCTTTCAGGGCTGGTGGCCTGCTTCTCGATCAGCGAGCCGAGAACACGGATCTCGATGCTGTTGAAGCGGCCTTCGCCGACGGTTTCGTGTTCTGACATGGCCCTGTCTCATTGCTGGGGAAAGGCCACTAGCCTAGGTAAAGCGCCAGGCTTAAGCAATCACTGGGATCATCGCCGGCAAGCCAGCTCCCACAGGTACAGCACAAGCCGTAAGGCCGGCACTATCCCTGTGGGAGCTGGCTTGCCGGCGAAAGGGCCGCAAAGCGGCCCCGGCAAACTCAGGCTTTACGCTCTTCAGCCTGGCACGCCGCCGCGGTAAACAGCACATCGGTCGAGGAATTCAGCGCCGTTTCCGCCGAATCCTGCAGCACGCCGATGATGAAGCCAACCGCCACCACCTGCATGGCAATTTCGCTCGGGATGCCGAACAGGCTGCACGCCAGCGGAATCAGCAGCAGCGAGCCACCGGCCACGCCCGAGGCGCCGCAGGCACAGACCGCCGCCACCACGCTGAGCAGCACGGCGGTCGGCATGTCCACCGGGATACCCAGAGTATGCACTGCCGCCAGGGTCAGCACGGTAATGGTGATGGCGGCACCGGCCATGTTGATGGTCGCGCCCAGCGGGATCGACACCGAGTAGGTGTCTTCATGCAGGCCAAGGCGCTCCGACAGGGCCAGGTTGACCGGGATGTTGGCCGCCGAACTGCGGGTGAAGAACGCGGTGATACCGCTTTCGCGCAGGCAGAGCAGGGTCAGCGGGTAGGGGTTGCGGCGGATTTTCCAGTACACGATCAGCGGGTTCATCACCAGCGCCACGAACAGCATGCAGCCGATCAGTACTGCCAGCAGGTGCAGATAGCCGAGCAGGGCGTCCAGGCCCGACTGGGCCAGCGTGGCGCTGACCAGGCCGAAGATGCCCAGCGGGGCGAAGCGGATGACCACGCGCACGATCAGGGTCACGCCGTTGGACAGGTCCTCGACCACGGTGCGGGTGGTTTCGCCGGCATGGCGCAGGGCCACGCCCAGGCCGATGGCCCAGGTCAGTATCCCGATGAAGTTGGCGTTGAGCAGGGCGTTGATCGGGTTGTCGACCGCACTCAGCAGCAGGTTCTGCAGCACCTCGGTGATGCCGCCCGGCGCGCTCAGCGTAGCGTCGCTGGTGCTCAGCACCAGGTTCGACGGGAACAGCATGCTGGCGGCCACGGCGACTACCGCGGCGCCGAAGGTGCCCAGCAGGTACAGCCAGAGGATCGGGCGGATGTGGGTTTCCTGGCCGTGGCGGTGGTTGGCAATCGAGGCCATGACCAGGATGAACACCAGCACGGGTGCCACCGCCTTGAGGGCGCTGACGAACACTTTCCCGAGGAATGCCATGTCGCGGGCGATGGCGGGCGCAAGCATGGCCAGGGCTATGCCGGCAATCAGGCCGATGACGATCTGCGTCACCAGGCTGGTGCGGTTGAGGAAGCGGAGGATGGGGGTCATGTGCAGCGATATCCCAGCATGTTCAAAAAGGGCGCGACTTTACCATAGACCTTCGTCGAGCAGGGCGGCCTGAAGCACTCAGCGCCCGCGCCGACGCGACACCCGCGCTTCGATGTTCTTGCGCCCGATCAGCAGTGGCGGCTTCTCCACTACCGGCTCGTCTGCCAGCCACTTGTACATCACCAGGCAGTCCACCAGCCCAAGTCGGGCATGGCGGTAGGCCTTGGGCAAACGGCCAACGGTTTCGAAGCCCAGCTTGTGCCAAAGCGCCACTGCCACCTCATTGGTGGCCACCACCGAATTGAATTGCAGGGCCAGAAAACCCTCCTGGCGCGCCTGTTTCTGTGAGTGCTCGCACATCAACCGCGCAACGCCGCGGCCGCGTGCCGGTTCACAGACCATGTAGCCGCAATTGCCCACGTGCCCACCAGGCCCTGCGGTATTGGCCTTGAGGTAATACGAACCCAGCAGCTCGCCGTCTTCCTCGGCCACGAATGTGCGCACGGGCAATTCCAGCCATAGCTGGCGGGCCTGATCGAAACCGAGGTCGGGGTCGAATGCGTAGGTTTCACGGGCCTGTACTACGGCCTGAAAGGTGGGCCAGAAGCGTTCGAAGTCTTCCGGCGTCATCGGGCGGATGTGGATCATGCGGGTTCCTGCAAGGGCTGGGCCGCCCAGTCTGGGTGGCGCGGCGCCGTCGCGCAAGGGCGGCGACGCCATTTGCGGTCAGCCGTTGGCCTTGCCTACCGCATCCATGGCACGTGCCGAGTAGACCAGCGCGGCACCGGCGTTCATCGCCACGGCCACGCCGAGGGCTTCGGCGATTTCCTCGCGGCTGGCGCCGTGCTTGACGGCCTGCTGCGAGTGCACGGCGATGCAGCCGTCGCAGCGGGTGGTCACGGCCACGGCAAGGGAAATCAGCTCGCGGGTCTTGGCGTCCAGGTGGTTGGTCTTGGCCCCTGCGCCGCTGGCGGTCATGTAGCCAGCCACGGTGTCAGGGGAAAGCTGCTTGAGATCGCCGATGCCGGCCATCAACTGCTTACGGTAGGCGTCCCAGTCCATCATGCTCATCGTCTTCACCTTGGAGAGGTTGCGAGTGGAGCTTTCAGGCTAGTCGAAGAGTGGGAAGGGTGAGACTTGTACTTTGGTTGGTTGCGCGCAGGCCCTTGGGCTGCGCGCAACCACTGCGATCAGATGTAGATGAACACCAGCACCAACGCCGCGACGAACGCCCACTTCTCCAGATAGTAGCGCGTGCGGTTGCGCTTCTTCAGTGCCTTGCCACGTTCGCGGATCTTGTAGATACGGGTGAACAGCCGGTTGATGCCACCGGTCTTGTCCCCGGCATCGTTGGGTGCGGCGGCAGCGGCCATGACGTTGCGGCTGAACCAGCGATTGAACGCGGTTGCCCAGCGGTACTTGAGCGGGCGTTCCACGTCGCAGAACAGGATTATGCGGTTGTGCTCGGTGGTATTGGCCGCATAGTGGATGTAGGTCTCGTCAAAGACCACGCCCTCGCCGTCGCGCCAGGAATACTTCTCACCATCCACGTCGATGTAGCAACCGTCGTCGTTCGGCGTGTCCAGGCCCAGGTGGTAGCGGTACGAACCGGCATACGGGTCGCGGTGGCGCACCAGCTTGGCGCCCGGCGGCAGGGTGGCGAACATGGCGGCCTTGACCGTGCCGATACCTTTTAGCAACTCGGTGGTGCGTGGGCACAGGGTCATCGCCGATGGGTGGCTTTCGCCGTACCACTTCAGGTAGAAGCGCTTCCAGCCGGTCTTGAAGAATGAGTTGAAACCGACATCATCGTAATTGTCGGACTTCTTGATTTCGCCCACATGCAGCAGCTGTTGGGCTTCCTCGCGGATCTCCTGCCAGTGGTCCTGCAGCGTCTGCAGTTCGGGGAAGGCCTCCACCGGCAGGTAAGGCTTGGCCGGGTGCCTGGAAAACAGGTACAGGAAGCTGTTGACCGGAGCCAGGAAGCTGGAGTGATCGCCCAGCTGACGGGTCAGCTTGTGACGAACCCGACCGCGCAGGTGAACATAGGCGATCGAGAGGGCGAAGAGGAGTACGAGTGCAATTTTCATGGACGTTTACTTGTCGAAAAATGGCCATGCGCCATGGCATAAGCCCGCCAGCATAAACAATCATGGGGGTAGTTTGTACTTATTGTTGCGAAACGACGGGGCGACTTAGGTGTAATGCCCTACAGCCTTGCGCAAACGTTTCATGTTGAGGAGTTCGTATGATTCAGGACGTACGCCCCGGCGGAACCCCCTTCAAGCGGTTGTTTTTCGCCTTGCCGGTCAGCGAGGCTCAGCGTCGCGCCCTGGCTCAGTGGCGACGTGGCTTGAACCTGCGCAGCGGCAAGCCGGTGCCGGCCGCCAACTTCCACGTGACATTGCTGTTTCTGGGCGATGTGGATACCGCCCAGGTGCCTGCAATTTGCGCGGCGGTCGACCAGCTTTCGCTGTCGTCCGCAGCACCGCGGCTGGTACTGGACCGCTTGCAGGTGTGGCAGCGGGCCAGCGCCTTGGTGCTGGAGGCACAGCAGACGCCGCCGGCCCTGTTGCAGCTGGTGTACAGCTTGCAGCAGGCGCTGCTGCCGTTGGGAGTGGAAGCGGCCGACCGTGAGTATCGCCCGCACCTGACGCTGGCCAGGGATTACCGCGGCCAGCCGCCAGAAGCCAGCAGCGCGCCGGATTTTTACCTCGCCGCCCGCCATTTCACACTGTACGAGTCGCGCAAGGGCGCTTATTGGCCATTGGCGCAATGGCCGCTGTCGAGCTGATTCAGGCCATGGCGCCAGGGCAGGCGATTACACCGGCAGGCTCTGGTACGGCAATTCATCCCCGGGGCTGCGGTCGAACTGGCGCTTGTATTCGCGGCTGAACTGCGAGGTGCTCTGGTACCCCACCCGGTGCGCGGTCTGTGCCACCCCCAGACCTTCGCCGATCAGCATCTGCTGCGCCTTCAGCAGCCGCAGGCGCTTGAGGTACTGCATCGGTGCCATGTCGGTGCAGCGCTTGAAGTGCTCGTGGAAGGTCGAAACGCTCATGTTGGCGCGCGCGGCCAGCGCTTCCACGCTCAGCGGCTCGGTGTAGTGTTCGCGCAGGTAGGCAAGGGCGGCGCCGATGCGGGCGAAGTGCCCTTGTTGCTCCACCAGCGCCCGCAACACGCCCGCCTGTGGGCCGCGCAAGGCGGTGTACAGCACCTCGTGTACCCGCGCCGGGCCCAGTACCCTGGCGTCCACTGGGTCCTGCAGGCAGCGCAGCAGCCGTTCCACGCATTCGCGCATCGGCGCATCCAGTGCCGCCGAGGTCATCGACTGCGGGGTTTGCGCCTGCACTGCGGCATCCGGCGCCAGGGCCATGCTTTGCACCAGTTCACCCAGCACGCTGCGGTCGATATCCACCGCCACGCCCAGCAACGGTGCTTGGGGAGTGGCGAAGGTTTCGCACATGAACGGTACCGACAATGCCTGCACCAGGTAATGCCCGGCGCCGTACTCCAGGGTACGCGGCCCCAGGCGTGCCAGCTTGCTGCCCTGGGCCAGAATCATCAGGCTGGGTTCGTAGATCTGCGGGCTGCTGGCCACATAGTGATCCCAACTCAGCACCTGCACCTGGGGCAGGTGCGTAGGCACGAAGCCCGGCCCCATTTTTCAAAGAGGATAAAAATCGCATATTTGTTTTTTAAAGATTCTTTCAGGATGACTGAAATCCAAATGTCAATAACAGTTGAGTTTCGCAAAATTTCGTCAAGGTGATTGACCTTTTTGCACAAGATTAAAGTGCAGAAATCCTCTGAGCAGCTGAGGCAGAAGGAAAGGAAGCAGGCGGGGGTAAAGTATTTTAAACGGATTAGAGTCGCTGTGATGATGTTTTAGATGCGATGTATTTTAGCAGGCTAGCCCGTTTTACCATGGGGTGATTGGTATGAGGTAAAAGCGGGTAAAACGCCTGAAGTTTTTTTTGTCGCACTAAGAAGCTGGTCAGGCCTACGCGCCCAAAGCAGTTGTCGGCTTGACGGTAGGTAAGATATCGATTCAGTATCTTGGAGATCTTGTGGGCATCAATTTTTGTCAGGTAATAACCTTCGGATCCTTGACTTGGATTGCGCAAATACTCTACGAGTCCTGAAGAAGTGAATAATAGTGATAGCTGCTGCATGGATATTGCGTATTTGCTGAGGACTGCAGATACGCTGACTAAGTGATTTTTTGTTGTTTTGACCGTTTGTTCAATTGGTGTGTCGAGTGAAGGGTAGACGCTCATAATTTCGGTTAGCTCATAAATATTTTGGCTAAGTTGTTTCTGGTGGGCTCCCGCTTTAGGGGTAATTCCATTTTTGACTAGCTCTTGGCATACGCAGGATACCGGGGTTTTCAATGTGCTAGCAAGAGTGCCCGCTGTTATGTAAGACTTGTATAATTCGTCAACGCTAACCTTGTCAATTAAAATCTCGTGTTTCAGAAGGCTGTTGGTTGTGGTGAGGATGCCGCTTCTTATAAGTGTGATGATGGTCTTCTTCGAAATTCTCAGTGCTTTTGAGGCGTCTGCTAAATTATAGGCTAGAATCTCTTTGCTTTGCATATCGAGCGATCTTGCATAAAGCTCAACATCATGCCGTATGAAAAAGTTTCTCTCGCACCTGTCCACGCCGGGTCCAGTGACTGGTAGGATATTTACGCTCCTAAGAATTCTGGAGGTGGCATGTAGATTGCACTTCAGAAGTAGGCAAGATTCTTTAATGCCAATAAATTTTTCTTTGAATTCGAGCAGGTGGTTGTTGTTGATAGCATATCCGTTACCTCTTTTTAACCGGAACTTACACGTTAGCAAACCTGCTCTGATCAGATCCTTAACAGTAAGTGGAGCCACGCGAAGTAAAACTGATGCCTCTTTAGCTGAGAGCCAAGAGCCTGATTCGTTACCTGTCAGATGTGGGAGTACATGATGAGGTTGCTTTGCGTGGATGTCTCTGACTTCTGACCGGTTAAGCCATTTAAGCACAGCATCTTTTTGCTCCATGCTGATGACATAGCGACGAAAAGCTGGTCTTAGTACGCCAACGTCTAGGTTGTGGAAGCGCCTAAGCGCTTTACGAATACTCCTCAGTGGGAGCTTGCTCTGAGTTGCAAGCAACTGAATAGATATGAATTTTTTTTCAAATTGAGCGATGTCTTCTTTTTCGAATAGCCACTTGTGTCTCGGGCCTATATGAGGAGTAAGGAGACGTTCTGATACAGCGTCGTGTATACAGGTGGCCGATAG
The DNA here is from genome assembly GCF_015680405.1 of Pseudomonas pudica. GTDB lineage: Bacteria > Pseudomonadota > Gammaproteobacteria > Pseudomonadales > Pseudomonadaceae > Aquipseudomonas > Aquipseudomonas pudica. The sequence goes on along the minus strand of NZ_JADLJS010000001.1, from coordinate 147,341 downwards.
AGCCAAATTTTGTTTAAGAGTTTTCGTCGTGATGTAATATTCCATTTTGTCACGGCTCACTTCATTTGTCTTTCGAAGTTCTTGTATTTTGTGTTCGATCCTCTCTATTTTCCAAAGGGGGAAACGCGCATTGAGTGTGGTAAGCGTCTTTTCCTTGGGTAGCAACCTGCGCTCACGATGGTTCGTCGAAAGCCATGTGTATAGTTGAGGACGCTCCAGAAAGAAACTTGACTTCAATGGTAGTTCGTGCGAGTCGCAATTATAAGTAGGTTCAATTTGGTGGTGGCTCAAGAAAGCTTTGATGCATTTCTCTGTCTCCATGGTTTGGATCAATGCTAACTTTGCGCAAATGATGCGCTTTGGTATTGTGGGGTACAAGCAACTGAGCTGACGCAACTGGTCAAGAATGTCATTTTCCTTACACTCCAGTATGGCTAGGGCCAGTAGTGTAATGGCTCTGGTTGCCGCGCAATGTGATTCATCGGTGCGGCGATAGCCGAGCAGGTATAGATACTCAATTAGTTTTGTGAAGTTTTCAGATTCTCCATTTCTAAAAATATCAAGAAGTCGCCGTTCGAATACAAGCCTATCGGGGTTGCATAGGGGAGACTCCGGAAGTTCAGGGCAGCGGCAATGATTGTCGAGAAGCCAATGCCAAGCCAGGTTCTGTCCGCAAGTCGGACATCTGCGTAAATATTTACGAGCATGGTAGGGGCAGTAAAGCGCAAGGGTGAAATCCTTAATAAAATATTCTTGCCCATTTTTTCTGCACTCTGAACAATACGCCGCTTCTGAGGATCTGATAAAATCAGAAGGCACTTCAATATTCAAAAGACGAATTTTTGGCTTAGTTATCAATGCCGTAATTGGCATATAAAAGCCGCTGAGAAAGTTTTCTCGGTCCTCAGGTGAAGAAATCGTCTCAGCTATTGATTGAGGGATTGAGTGGTTTCGGTAAAGAAGGGCCCCGGTATAGGTGGGGCTAATATACATATAAGAGAGATCACATTTTTTTACCAGGCCATGACGATCAGCCATTCGCCTCAGTACACTACTAGGGCTTTCTTCCGGCAAAGGTCTTGGGATAAATAGAAATTTATTCATTGACTTTCTCCTGGTAGTCGTTGATGGTCTTTAAGTTGGTGGTGAGTTCAAGTGCAAACGGATTCTCATCAGCCAATCTGTCTCGAAGGGAAATGCATTCGCAGGCTATGTGAAAATCAGCAAGATTAAGTTCGCATGGTCCATCTCTTTGTAAACAAGACTTTAAGGCGTCGCTCATGATCAGTCGCATAGTCTTGAAATTTCCGGCAGTCGCTACGAATATGGCTGCTGCAATTGATCGGTCGTATAAGTGGACGCCCTTATCAATTCCAGCGATTGAATACATCGCTGAGTCAAGCTGTTTGAGCACTGTGAAGTAATCACTGTCGCTGTGCTCTTCGTAGCGGAAGTTACTGAGCTCGGCAACGTAAGGATAACGCTTGGCAAAGGTGTCGAGGCTGTTGCGGATGTCTCGGCATAGCTCGGTGCCAGATAAGATAACTGGGATTCCAGACTTATTTAGTAGGGTGACAATCCAGTTTAACGTGTCGAGCTTGACCTTTTGGCTTATGGTTGTCACGCAGAGTAGTTGTATTTCATCTAAAAAAATCACCTTTACCCCTGCTGTATGCAAGCAGGTTATGAGTTGGTGAGTTAGCTTTACCACGGTTCCTTTGGGTTCCTGGCCTATCAAGGTTGAAAACATGTTGCCTATAAGGCCTCGAACAGTGGTTGGTGCTGGGACTTCACAATAAAAAATGGGCAATTGAACATAGGTGCCGTCATCGCGGCGAACAACAGGGTCGCTGCTGTGGTACTTTTCACAATATCTGCATAACGTAGATTTTCCAGAGCCACTTACTCCATAGAGCAGGGCGCATAAAGGCTCGCCTAGAATTTCGGTATTCTCAATAGCGTTCTCGATCTGAGAAAAAGCAAATTTATACTGCCCATAAAATACTACTTGGCGCTTAAAGCGAGCGAGTATTTTTGCAGTTCGGGTGTCCATAATAGCAACTCCGTTTCAATATTTATCGCCATTGTTAATTCTGAAATATTGGCTTGTATCTACTGCGGTAGGCATTGATATTTTAGAGAATTAATATGGCGTGGCAGGAGTAAAGCCCGCGGCTTTCGGCGCAATAAGTGTTGAAATGCGTTTGGGTTGCCGAGATACCGCGGGGCGGAAGTCATTGATCTAGGCTATGCGGTATGTTCAAACCTCCACCGGAGCATCATCTCCGGGCGTCTTGCCATGAAATCGATAATTGTCTGGTTTTTGAGGCCTGTTCGGCCTGGGAAGCCTAAATTTCTTGGGATGCTCCAACGAACCGTGCTCTTTGGTTTGATAGTACTTACGACGTTTGGCTGTAGTTTTGAGGTAAGCAAGGTCGCGCAGAATTTCAACACGCGCTGCACGAGCTCGGCCGGAATCAAAACTCTGACGATGCGCCCGCAAGCGCTTTACCGTTTCTTGATGCAGATGAAGCGTCAGACCTTCCTGATAATCAGGATCTACGGGCTGCAATTCCATCAACTCTTCCGGATAGCTCGGATGACTTGCCCAAGCTTTCCCAAGGTCGCTTGGGTCGTAGAATACAACCAGTTTTTCAGCCTTGGGCTCCCGGTTGGCAAGGTACGCCACAGCCGGCCCAGTCCAAAACAACGACTTGTGTCGAAGCCGGCCCTGTTGCGCGGATGCGGTAAACGCCCTGAGGAAGTGATGATGCAATTCCGAGAGAGAGTGACGTCTAGGCGGAAACATGGGGTTTTGAGCCGCTTCCCATGCCATCCTCGGCGAAGTATTCAGACTGCTGTGAATGCGCTCGCAGTACACTTCTTTTACCCAGCGGCTGAAGATGTCATCCAACGCCTTGAGGGTCAAACAGGCGTGGTCTTCGGAGTTGTAGTCACCTCGAGCGGCTATGTTTGAGAACGTAGTACCGGGTAGCATATGGGCGATTTCTTTCGACCAGACGCCAAAAAAAGCTTCAATATGTGGCTTTTGATTTCCAGTACCCGGCTCGCAATAACACACCTCCCCGCCAAGCATACCGATGATGCGGCGCAGGTTATCTCCAATGAACTCGGCACCACTGTCGAATACATAACGTTCCGCCACCCCGCCGAATGGGTTATCCGAGGACATTGATAACTTCAGGGCTTTTAAGGTCGTATCTAGCGATGGCGGGTTAAATCCAATGGTCCAGGCGATTGGCATCCGTGTCGATACTTCAAGAAAGGCGGTGAGATAAGGCCGGCCGATGACCTGACCTTCCTCGTCCACAACCAAAACATGCATCTGTTGAGTGTCAGCCTCCACCAACGCAAATAATCGAGCGGGCCTGGGCCGCTTGCGCGTCCATCCGTGTTGCCTCTGGGCGTACTTACTTCCCTTTTGAGCAAGCGTGCGTTCATATGCATCATGCTCGAGGATAATGCGGTTGAGCGTTGAGGGTGATGGGACTTTCAGTCTGTCGTGAGAGGGGCGGTTGTCGTTTAATTCTCTCAACGCTAGAATAATCGCATCTATTACCTCAGTCTTGCATGCAGGCTCCGGCTTCAGGTAAAGCGCGTCCATCTGTTGCAAGATGAGCTGTTGGACCTCCCGAGGCTGACGTTCAAGGCGATGCTTGGACTTTTGGCGCTTGTGCGGAATGAGCGCGGTTGGCATCAGCCCAGAGGTACAGAAGGCTTTTATCCAGCGACGCGCTGTGCTGAAGCTGGGGATGCTGATGTCGTTGATACGTTTCGCCAGCTCACTGATTTCTAGTGATGCACGATCTTTGGGCATATGTCCGTGGAATCGCGCCATCAATCCTTGTACATAATGAAGGCGACGGTCAAAATCTAACAAATAGCGCTTGGGCAAGCCGGCCAGGATTTTTTGTGGATCGGCTATAAGTGCCGCTTCCTGAGTTTTGACCAAATCTCCGCGTTTCATTGCTCGGACTAGAATATCAACTGTTTGGCGGAGTACGACCCTTTGTCCCTCGGTTGCCCGCAACTGGACCGTGTCTTGTCTGACATCCAGCACTTGGAATCGCTGACCGCGGTAGCGGTAATGCTCGCCGATCTTGAAATCAGAACCGTTCATACTGACCTCGCGTATACCATAGACTGTGGTAAGATTTTTTGATGGCCATGAATACTCTGGCCTCCGGAGAAAATTACCTTCCAGCGTTTAGTTCTTACTACCCAACCTCCCTGCCAAGCATGCCAATGATCCGACCCTGGTAATCCCAGCTGAATTCGGCTCCACTATCGATTACATAGGGTTCTCTCACACCGCCGAATGAGTTATCCAAGCGGATTGGCGGACCCATGCGGATGGTCCAGGCGATCAGGGTCTGCGTCGATACGTCAGTAAAGGCAGTAAGAGAGGGGGGACCAATGATCCGACCGTTTTCCTCCACAACCAAGACATCCAATTGTTGGGTTTGAGCCTTCACCACTCCAAACATTCGAGAGATACGGGGACGCTGGCGCGAGCATCCGTGGTGCTTCAGCGCGTTCTTGCTACGCCTATCAGCAACTTTTCGTTCAAATACTTCATTCTTGAGGAGAATGCGATTGATCGCCGAATTATTGATGCGTTTCGCCAGTTCACTGATTTGTAATGAGCCACAATCTTTTGGCATGTGCCCGTGGAGCCGGGCCATCAGTACTTGAACATAGTGCAGGCGAAGATGAAAACCCAAGAGATATCGCCTAGGCAAACCGGGCAAGACTTTTTGTGGATCAACCATAGGCGCTGTTTCCCGGATTTTGACCAAATCTCGGCGTTTCATTGCTCGTGGCAAAATCTCAACTGCCTGGCGAGGTACGACCCTAGGTCCGTGTGTCGCCCTCTCCTGAACTTTGGCTTGTCTTACACTCATCACTTGGAATCGCTGACCACGGCGGCGGAAATGCTCGCCGATTTTTAAATCAGAACCGTTCATACCGGCCTCCCGTACACCATCGACTGTGGTGAGAGTTTTTGGTCGAGGTGGACATGTAGGCCGCCCAAGAATATGGCTAGGTAGATGTCCGCCGTGCAAGCGCCGTAGGCGAGGAGCATTTCCACAGTTGCCCGTTGACCCTTCAGGCCCATGACATACTTGCACAAACTTTGCGCCAACCGTTGGTTCGCTCCAAAACTGTAGTAGTAAAGGCAGCGCAGATTGGACGTCTGCAGAGGACTAGGCAGATCGTCAGAGGCGAGCCAAGCGACAGTGATGCCCTCATCTCTCAGACGAAGCTTGAGCTTGTGACACTCGTCATCATGCTCTTGGTATTGAACATTATATGGAAGAAGCTTCAAATACGATGAGGATCCATCACTGAGTGTGATGCAGAAATCTGCCTTGAAGTGCGAGCCCTCGAACTGCAAGATTGCCGGTCGACACTCATAACTATCCACCTCGCTGCTGTATTCAAGGTGGACACAAAGGTCCGCTTGTGTCAGATTGCCGCAAGTAATCGGATGGCCAAGTTTTCGAGAAGGGAAGAATGTCACACGGCTGCCCGGGCGCCCTTTATTGAGAGGTTGGCGGGGGACTTTTTGAACGTGAGAGGAACCTAATACGAGCATAATGACGCCTCCTTTGTGGAAACGTAGTGAAAGCGGTCAACTCGAACAGGCCCGGCATGCAGTACACCGCCGTAGGTGTCTTCGATAAGACTGAATGTCTGAAGCCGAGCCTGATCAGTCGGTGGGCTTGTAGATGAGTGAATCCCTATTCACTCAGAACCACGGATAAAGATACCGAGTGGAGTAGTGATGCCACTCCGCCACCAGGTAGGGGCCGCGATAGCGAACGCTGAACCATACACCTCCCCAACTTCCCTTAACGGTTCTGAATCGGATCATGCGTTGATAGCATTGCACGCTTGGGAAGGGCGAAAGCAATTCACCAGGCACACGACGTTTATTGGTATCGAACAACTCCGCTGAATGATGCCTGCTATTTGGCAAGTCAAAAGTGATGAGTGAAACCATCGCCCAGCTACATCCTCGAACTTGGCAGCGGATCATCACGGTCTTAGATTTCGGTACAAAGAGCCGATTTGAGCCTGAACGCGAGATCAGCTCTTTTTGAAGTGAATAATCGGCATGGGTGCTAAGGCACCATTCACCAAGGTGCCTGGATGGCCTTGGTGAGAACCCTCGATAGCTGGAGCGCATGAGCGGAATCTCCAAAAAGACCTAGCAGGTTGGAGAGGGAGGCTAGGCCGGAGATCAAGAATGCGCCCATACGTAATGAAAATCCTGAATCGTTTCGCGGCGGTATAGAGGAGCGCTAGAAAAAATAATAAGGATAATCAAGAGGTTATAACAGGAGGTTTTCGCATCGGGTCCCAGGGAGCCACCTTGTCTAGGAAGTTTCGAATACCTCCCAGAAATGAACGATTGATAAAATCTATTCTCAGTAAAATCATAAATTTGCGATAGCACACATTTCGCATTGCTCGTTGGTAAGCTGGCAGGGTTTCTCGCTGGGTCGCATCGTTATGTAACATAACCTAGACTCACAAGCAGGGATTGGGACTGGAGGTACCAAGTGTCGACACTTTCAAGTGACGCCATCCAGCGCTGCCGCATGCGTTTTATGGGTGCCGATCTTTTCCAACTTCTGCAAGCAAAAGATCGGAAAGATTTTGCCTATCAAAGCGATTGTCTCTATCGGCCTGATTATTATGCGAGCTTGCGCCCCGGCGAAGCTAAGACCGTTCACCTGAACCCTAAGTGGCTCAAGTGGCTGGATGATGGCGTTCTGCTTCAGAAAACTTGTATCAATAGATTAGTAGAGGCCAAGCCGGAACTGGATCGAGTACTCAGGAATCCACTTTGGGAGGTTTTGGGATGGGACGCTGATGATCCTTGGGCCTCCATCCGCTATCTCGAGTCGCTGAAGCCTCGCAATAGAGCATTGGTGGGTTGTACTTATCGTGACCGAATGCATGCAAGAATGAGATGGGCGATGGGCATTCCCGACTGGGAGCGGCTTGCCTTTCCATTGGCACTGTTGGATACAGTGAACTATGCCCCACAGAGGAGTTGGCTAAATCAGCATTTCTTTAATTACCTGGCTTTAGCAACTCTCCACCCTGCCTATTGTGAGTGCTACAAAGATCTGTGGGCGCTGATTGATGAGTGGTTCTCTGCGAGAAAGCCACGGTGGGGAGCGACACCCGCACTGGGTTGGCCCGGTGACATCAGGGCTTTTGATAAGCGTCGGGAGGTATTCAAACAGGGGCGTGATTTTTTGGTCGAAAACGGCTGGCTGCCTCCCGAGGAGGCGTTGTTTCACATTCATGCTGCAATGCTCTGGTGTATCAGTCTGGGTGGGAAGCCGCTGATGGACAGGTGCATGAACAGCATTTTGAAAGGCGTGAAGCGTTGCCCGGACTGGTTGCGTCGAATGATGCGAGAGCTGGACACTCGTCTCAACGTCAAGTGATTTTGGCTCGCTGGCTGGAAGGCATTTTCGGACGGTCGGCGTAATTCGCGGTCTTTATTAAAGGCAATACCACGCCGCTAACATGTGCCGATTCGCCGAGCTCTTGAGCGTCGCCAGGTGGGACCGTTGCCCTGTTGGCATCTCTAGCGGTGGTGCTGCTGACGACGGTTTAGGCCTGTTGGTCCCAATCATCTTTACCTGGTTGGGTTCGTTGATCATCGGGCCGTGTTTGCGGGTTTTTCGACTGGCTCTCTGCTAACGATCGTCTCTGCTCCCGATAGAGCGCAATCAGCTCAGTTTGCGTTTGCAGGAGAGTCGCTTTGAGGTTCTGCAACTCCTTCTCCTTCAGCTGGTGATTCCGCTGCTCGTTATGCTGGTGTTTGGGTACGCACTGTAGTGGCGGCTGTTCACACTCCTGGTCCAGTAATGCCTCTAGATGATCATTGCGCTCACTGAGGGCATGGTTGGCGCTTTCTCGCTGGCTAAGCAGTTGCTGCAGGGCTACGCATTGATGCTCCAGATTTCTCTTTTGCTGGGTTAGGTTTTCCATTGCTGTGCGCTGATCAGCAAGTTGCTTTTGCAGGTCGGTTATTAACTCTCGATTTTGCGCCTCGGTCGAGGGAGGTTGCTGCCATGCCTCGTCAAGCTGGGGCTGCTCGGAAGCCACCTGCTGCCGGGTTTCCTCAATAAGACGCATGGCCACCATTTCTACGTAGTGAACCAGATCGTCTCTGAGCGTGGTGACGGCCATGGGTAGGTTCGGTGTAGCCAACTCCTTGAGGTAACGCTGAATCGTGGTATTGGAGCCGGTATTGCCCAATTCGACACGAATGGCGTCAACACTGGGATGCACGCCGCGGGCGAGCAGGGCATCTCGAGCGGTTTGCACAACGGCTTTGCTAATTCCTACGCGGGGCATGGCCGGTACTCCTATGCTTTACAGCTGCCCAAAGAGTATGGATTTATTGAAGTAAAAGCGCTCGCGGGAGCGTGCAGGGATCAGCATCACCGACGGAGGGTTGCAGCACTCGAAGGAGCGCTCAGAGTTGCTTCGGTACCTTGCACAGTGAGGGTACAGCGCGTGTAAGCCTTGAACATAATTGTGCCTCTTGCCCGCTCTTGCTGAGCAAGCCTCGCTCGTCACCGCTTCAGCGAGCTTTCCAATTTCAAGTTCCGCATGCGCTGCCGCATGCACTAACCCTGGCGTGAGGCAGGAGAGAACCAGCGCGAGCCAAGCGGAATCGAACGTTTATCAGGTTTTGACTCGGTGGTCGCGTGAGGGTTCGTTGCAGGCTTTTGCCCATCGTTCAGGCGGAGGTAGCCACCCTCTCGCCGGAATGCCAAAATGCTGGACGGTTTGTAGCCTGGGCCAGGAGGCTTCGTCACCTTCAGCAATGCCGAACACTACGAATTCAGTGGCTCACTCGCGTGTGTCCAAGGTGCGATAACTGTTCAGTGGTGTAGTAGGAATTTAACAATGAGCGATCAAGCACCGCCCCAGTGCCTCCCCACTGCAACGCTCGTTTTCCACTCGTGCTACGCCACTGTGTTAAAAGCGGCGGATGCGCGGTATGACGTCCGCGGCTATTTATTATCTCAGATAGTCAACCTCTGCTTAGGCAATCGCGCTACCGTCCCGCTTGCCTATCGCGACCATTACGAACGGTATGTGCAGAGGGAGGCTCTGACGTTCGTGGAGTGTTTCACCGCCCAATTACTCTTTGGCTCGGGACGATTCTCTCCTCACGAATACTGTTACCGGCGGTATTCGCGGTGCGCCCTGAGTTGACGTGTTTAGCACGAAGAGTGCTCATCAGCTGGATTTCCAAAGCTATTCCCAGCTTACCAGAGGGGCTTTGCACAACGTGATCGTATTTACTTTCTTCCTACCCAGCTCACCATTTCCTAGCAGATGCTGGAGCCTCGAGCACCGCTGCTGGATGACACGCCGCGAACAAATTTTGACAACCGCTGAGCAGGTATTTGGTAATCGTAAACTGGCTGAAGACTGGTTCACTAAGCCGGCGATCGGGCTAGGCCGGTGTCTACCGTGTATGCTTTTGGAAAGCAAGGAGGGGTTTACGGAGCTCGCGGACTTTCTCATACGGCTCGACTACGGTGTTTACTGATCGCTACGGGGGGTAACTAACCGGCCCAGCCTGCTCCGGTCTGATGTCGTCGAGTATGATGCGACGGAGCGTTTTGTCATCATCGCACAGCCATCAATCCTCCGAAGGTTATGACACACGAGGTGTCTATGAAGCAGATCAAGCACGAACCCAAACCCCAGATGGCCGCCCGCTTTGAAGCAGAAGCACGCCAAGCGTTAGCCAAGCGCAGTAGCCAAGGCCGCTTTCTCGATATTGCCGCTTCCAAAGACCGGAGTTGGGAGCCAGTAGGGCGTCTGGCCGGTTGAGTTTTCCTGCGAAGTAAAGATGCTTAGGACTTTGTGGCCGTGTAGGTCCACGGCTTTGGCGAAGGCAGGGCAAAACAGTGGAATAATTCATCACCCATGCAGCGCCCCGTACGCTTCGCTGCGGGCTGCATCCAGTGCCCACGCTGGGTTGCTCACCATTACATGCTTTGGCATCTGGCCACCCAGGTAGCTGTTGGCTGAGCCGAACCAGAACGCCATAGCCCAGTCATGCGTGCTAGGGCCGAGCGCCGAGATGATCGCTGCCAAGGGTGAAAAGGGGCGGTAGCCCGACGCTGGGTCAAACGCATACAGGGGAAAGTATTCTTTGTCCTCATGAACCAGCGAGAAGATGTCTCCCGCCTGTTTCCAAGCCATGAGCTCAATCCTGGCTTGATCCGTGCTCCGATGGGTCAGCTCACCGAACGCTTCGGCAGTGAAGAAGTCACCGCTCCTCAGGAGGCGTGCGTTGCCTTTCTTCAACATGGCCCGTTCACGGGAAAAGGTAGGTCGTTTAGACATGGATATCCGTCCGGTGGTCAGTGGCCACCAACGCTCAAGTTTACGATGCGATCGGCAAGCTCACAATTTGGGCTGTGCGGGCAAGACACCGCGCTGAGAGTCGAAACCGTCTGGTAGCTGGGGTGGGCCGGCTCCTGTTTGAGATATGAGACGCTGTTCCTGAATTTTTTCTTCACACAGCCTCCGCCGTCCAATTTTTCTTAAGTGGCTCAAGAAAATCTTCAGTTCTGGGGTTTTTCTGCATTTTTTCTTAACTTTCCTGCCGCGCATGCGCTGAGGTCACGCACCCGATGCTCCCGTGAGCGTGAGATGACTTCGCGCCAGGCTTGATCCATCACTGAGGAGTTGGACTGTCGGATGACCCCGGCTCGACCAAGCCTTGCAAGCGTGCCAGTTGTTGCGCCTGCGCCCGCAGGAGGCGCTGATCATGCCGGTGGGCGAGGAGATAAGACCTGGACTTCTCGCGAAGCAGCGTGATCTCAGTCGCCATTATTTGTTCCTGTTGATGCGCCTGGTTCATGTGCAGCTTCTCGGTCACCAATTGCTGCTGCGCGGCGTTCAACTCACGCTCGAGCTGACGGAGCTGTTGCTGCTGGTAGCTATGCGTGCTGGTCGAACGTTCCAGGTCTCGGTAGAGCTGTGTCAGCTCTTCCTGGCGGACGGCCAGTTGTTCACGCAATACCCGCACCTCAGCTTGCAACTGGCTCAACTGCTGATCATTCCGTTGCAGTTCTTCCTGGCGTTGCAGGTGATGCTGTTGGCAAAAGTGCTCCAGCGATTCATGTGCCTGCTGGTGTTTAGTCTCGAGCGAGTGCATCGTCGTCGCTCGCTCCTCGAGCAGCTGAAGCTGCTGCCGGCCCTAAGTCTTGGTGGACCCCTTGTTCAGCCAGCGGCTGGGGCGCACCCGCGTTGCAAAGTTTTCCGCCCGAAAGTACTCCGATATCGAGCGCATTTAATACGACCAATATCGGAGAAATGCACACTTCAGGACTTGGAGCTAGGTCGACCTGGAATATGACTAAGAATTGATTTGGAGAAGCCACCATCTACACAGATATCCTGGCCCGTTACATATCCCGCCAGCGGGCTTATAAGAAACTCGATCACGTTCGCGATATCCATTGGCTCGCCGATCCTCGCTAGTGGGATGATTGCCTCACGCGCCTTCTTGATCTGCGGATCGGCATACATTTTTTCAGACATCGGTGTATGGGTCATGCCTGGGGATACGACATTGACCCGGACTCCGTCAGGCGCCCACTCCAGCGCGAGGGTTTGGGCGAGCATTGTCAGGGCTGCCTTGGTTGGGCTGTAGGCGCCGGAACCAGCATGGGGAAGCTGGCCAGACATCGACGAAGTGAAGCACGCAGAGCCTCGACTCTCACGCAGGTACGGGTAGCTGGCTTTGGCAAGCAACCACGCGCCGCGAAGATTGACGGCGAACATGTCGTCCCAATCCTTGAGGGACACATTACAGATTGCGCCAGGGCTGGCGATGCCGGCATTAGCAACCAGCGCATCAAGCCCGCCGAATTCCGCCACTGCAGCGGCTATCAACTGCTCTGGCACCACAGGATCGCCAAGGTCCCCAGACAAAGAGATAGCGACACCCCCCATCGACTTGATGGCTTGGACGACTTCTTCCTGAGTTGCATTGGGGATTTGGCCGCAAACGGCGATTTTCGGCTGCGAGCCCCGGGCAAGTGCCGCTTCTGCAATTCTCAGGCAGGTAGCCGCACCAATACCGCTGCTACCGCCACTGACCAAAGCTCTCATTTGGCAACCCTCACTCGTAGATTTTGTTGTAGGTGAAAGCCATAACCTACTTAACCCTAAATGACTTTGCAATCAAATTGACAATGGAATTGGATTCCGTTATTTTTTTTGAGTCATCAGGATGCCCTTTGCAGCTAACCGGCTGTCGCCATCCAGAGGCATCCATCGTCGCGCCTTTCGGTCAGCGATCGTGGTCAACGTACAAAAATACAAAAGATGAATGGCCCATTTCACTCCAGTGAATACTCAACTGAAAGGATGTTCCGACATGATCATCAGCACGTTTTCTTATCTGTGGTCATCCACCGCAATTGATGCCATTGCGCAGCTTTCCGAGCACGGTCATCGCGTGTTCGAAGTCCCCGTCAGCTCGCCACATTGCTGGCCCGTGGAAATGTCGAGCGCAGAACGCTCTGCGGCTGGCGTACGTCTGCGTCAATACGACGCCAAGGTGCGGTCGCTCAATGCCGGCGGCTATGACATCAACCTGGCCAGCCCCGCGGCCAACATGCGACAGAAGAGCATCGAGCACATCAAGGCGGTGATTGATCTGGCAGTCGCTTGGGATACTCAGGAAGTCGTGATCTCCCCCGGTACCCGGCGCCCGATGATTTCGCCACCGCTCGGAAAGACCTACGAGTGGATGTACGAGAGCCTAGCGGTCTTGATGCCGATGGCAAAGCAGGCTGGCGTGCGCCTACTGCTGGAAAACACGCCATATTGCTTCACCCCTACCATGCGCGAACTGGCAGAGGTTGTGGGCACCATCAATGACGATGTCGTCAGAGTCGTTTACGACATCGCTAACGCCGCTTACATAGGCGAAGATCCGGTAGCGAGTTTGCTGGCGTACCACACTGCGATCGACTTTGTGCACGTGTCCGACACAGGTATGGATGTATGGGGTCACGATCCAGTGGGTACGGGTGTCGTAGACTTCGTTGGCTTGGGCGAGGCCGTTCACGCAACCTGCGGCATTGAAAACTGCGTGCTTGAAATCATTCGTGAAGAAAATGCGTTGTATGAGCTGAACAAGGGTGTGCAGGATCTGCGTGAAAAGGGTTGGAACATCCCCTGATTACCTGCTGCTCGCCGTAACAGTGGCCCTGTGGCCCGCAACGGGCCCAGGTGCGAGTGGCAGTATTAGCGCGCAGGCAGTGAGTCTTCGCCACTGACCGAACTCCAGAGCGACCAGCATTCGCCCACCTTCTTGGCCGAGCGCTTCAAGTGCTCGATGTGAGTCTCCAGCGTTTCCTCCCGCATGCGTGCGATAGGCCCGGCGATGCTCAGGGTTGCTACTGGGGTCGAATGGTCTGCTCGTGAAGTATCGAAGACAGGCACTGCCACGACACACACGCCAATCTCTCCTTCTTCGCGAACTATCGCGTGCCCTTCTTTGCGGATCAGGGCGATGTCATCGAAGATATCGCGAATGGAAATGCGAGCGTTGGGGCCTGCGTACTCGCGGCTTTTCTCGATGTCCCAGGCAGCAAGAATCCGCATGGCACGCTCATCACGCATGGTGGAAAGCCATGCTTTGCCTGCCGCAGTGGTGTGAGGAATGATCTTGTCATCCAGGGCGCGGCGGTACTGAAGGCCCCTGGTGCTTTTAGTGGCCTGCAGTACCCAGGTCAGATGATCTTCTGCAACTTCCGCCAACCGCACATGCTCGCCCGTCTCGCTGGCCAGTTCATTGAGCAGGGGTTGCATGATTCTGGCGAAACCAGTTTCAGTGATGTAGTTCACGCCCATACTGGGAATCTTTAGCGTGAGGCAGTAATGGTCCTGTTCGTCCTGGTAAACGTAGCCTCTTTCCCGCAGGGCGCTCAAAATGCGGTGAGCCGTAGCCATTGCTACTTGAGTTTGCTCACTGATGTCAGACAGGGCGAGGCCGCCTGGATGGGAGAGGAGCAGCTCCAGCGTGTTGAAGTAGCGGCCTATATGTGACAATTTTTCCAGTCCTCTATGTTTCGCGTCAGGATGTTAAAGCGTGATGGGGATGCCGCCCCGGCGATCCGACTCGTAAGCCGCCTCGATGATGCGCATGACGCGGTGCATGGTTGCCAGCCCGGCACCTGTGTAAGCAATATCGCGGTCAGGGTCGAGGATGTCGGTCACGAAGTTGTCGTAATACACATCAGAGTTCAAGCTCATGTGCAGGTCACTTGCCTGGCCAGCGGCGTCGACCAGTCGCATGCCATCCGGAGTCGAGCGTGCGTAGAACTGATCGGTCGAGAGTGAGAATGAATACTCCCGCTGCTCAGGGGTATTGGCGGGATAATTGTACCCAGTTTCGATCGTGCAGATGCAGCCGCTCTCTGTTACAAGGGCCATCATCGAGCCGATCTCCACGGCTGTCAGTCGTGGGTCGCGATACATCACTGCAGAAACGCTGCGGATCGCCTCGCCGGAGATTTCCTGAACCAGGTCGACGAAATGAGGGGCGAGATTGATCGTGCATCCGCCACCTGAGCGTTTCGGCTCAAGCATCCAGGAACAGCTGTTTGCCAAGTAGCGTCCAGGTGGGCCCGCGTTAAAGCGAAACGCCAGGGTTCTCCACTTGGCGTTACTCTGGCGAGCTTCTCGTTGCAGGCGGTCCAGTAATTCACTATGTCGCCATATCAACGGTACAGCCACAAACAGGCCTTCGGCTTCACTACGCTGGTACAGCTTCAGCACCTCTTGCGGAGTGAGGCCGCAGGGTTTCTCCATCGCGAAGTGAATCTTTCGCTCGATCAATGCCTCGCCCATGGCATACAGCTCATCGTGCGGGCCAAAGGCAAAGGCAAAATCCGCCTCTTCGTTTTCCAGCAGGGCTTCCCAGTGATTGTATAGTTGCGCGCCGAAGCGCTGGGCGAGCTCGAGCCCCCGCGAACCCGTGGCGTCGGAGACTGCCGTGACGGTGACGCCAGGCAGGCGCTCAAGTGCGTCGAGGTAGAGCGGGGTATGCCAGTGGCTTACTTCCAGAAGGACGACTTTCAAACATTCATTCCTTATTAACAAATATGTTTGAGGCGCTTGTCGGTGCCATCGAGGTTGCGGGTCGAGCCCCGTCGGAGCAGCGTGCAAGTGACATCCCCGAGATTGCCAAACAAGCTAGCATGAGATGATTATGAACGGAAGTAAGTTTCGTTTTGGTGGGGTGCGTGGCGCTAGCCGGGGAGGGGCGAAATTTCTACAATCCTGTCGAGTATCGACGCTCAATATCTTCGAAACCCAGGAAGCTGAGTGCCAGCAATGCCTGGCCCACATGCATGGGTTGACCATCAAGGGTCTTGCAGCCCCGCGATTGCGCCTCAAGCAGCAAGGCGGTCGGCTCGGGTCGGGTGATGATATCGACCACTACCATGGCGGAATTGAGCTGATCTGCTTTTATAGGCATCGGATCATCGGGGTTCATGCCAAGCGGGGTGGCATTGATCAGGATGTCGTGGCCTGTGGGGTCTGGCAAGCCGGCATGCACCTCGCACGAACCCTCCTGGGCGACGCAGTGCGCCAGGTCAGCGGCGCGGTTGGGGTCCAGGTCTGAAATGATCAGCGAGCGAGCGCCAGCTGCGGCGACGGCAAACGCGATGGCTCTTCCCGAGCCACCTGCGCCGACCAGTAGTACAGATTTACCAAGCAAGGAAACGCCGTGGCGCTGCATGCCCAGTACGCAGCCAAGCCCGTCGAATACAGCCCCCTCCCAGCGCCCATCCTTGTCGCAGCGGACCACATTGATTGCGCCGATCTGGCGCGCGGTGGGGTGAAGGACGTCCACGACATCAAGCATCGCTTGCTTGTGGGGCATGGTGACGAGAAGCCCGGCGAGGTTGCGCACAGTGCGCACACCTTTGACAAAATCGGCCAAGCTTTGGGGGCCGACCTCCAGTGGAATGCAAACTGCGTCGGCTTGTGCTTCAGCGAATAGCCGATTCAACAGCATGGGGGATTTGGCGCTTTTTAGTGGATCACCAATCAATCCATAAATGCGCGTGCTGCCGGTGATGAGTGGATGCATGTGATCCTGCTGAGCCTGCAGTAGATGGTTGGGTACGCGGCTATTGCCAGTCTGCAGGCCGCGGTCTGCTTCTATAGGCGCGCATCGATTGCCATTGTGTCCAGTCCGCTGTGCAGAGCAAATGCACAGCGGACTGACCGCAAGGAATCTAGGTGTTCGGTGTGATTTTAAGCGCTTGGCTCGAGGCGTTGTGATGGGTCTTGGGGTTGGATTTTTCCCGCAGCAGTTCGTATTCCTCCTTCGACATCGGCACCGCATTGGGGTCGCCAAGTTCGCTCAGGCGAACACGGAAGGTTTCCCGAGTCGTAAACGCTGCAATTGCGCAGATCACACAAATGCCAAAAGTCAGCGCTCCAATTTTCAGCGGGATATTTTCGGTGCCGGGCGGTGCAACCGAAACGAACAGGGCAGGTAGAAATGCAGTGCACGCCACGCCGATGTTTTGACCGATAGCCATGCCGGTAACGCGAACGCGGGTGCGGAACAGCTCTGGGAACATGCTTGGGAAAACACCATTGAAGCCTTGGTAAGCCACGCCCCACATAAGAAGCGAGAGGATCAGGGACAGCCAGAGATTGTGGATACTGATCGCGTAGAGGTACGCGAAGGACAGGAGTCCGCCGCAGAGCACGCCCACAATCACTGGGGGGCGACGCCCAATTCTGTCAGAAAGTTTGCCAACGAATGGAATCAGGATGACCGCGCACAGGTTGCCGAGCACTGGAATCCACATGAACAGCCCGGAAGGGAAGCCAATGCCGTAAGCGGGCTGGACCGCATACGTGGCACCGAACACGGAGGCAAGGATTGCGAGTACTGCGGAGAGCGCCATGCAGATCACGCGCAGTACATCCTTCCAGCTTTGGGTGAGCACTTCGACCACAGGCAATTTGCGAGGCTTATCCTCTGCTTGTGCTTCAGCGAAGACCGGGGCCTCATGTACCTCACGACGGATGATCCATCCGACCACAAGTACTACAGCGCTGAGGAGGAACGGAATTCGCCAACCCCAGGAAGCAAAGTCATCTGCAGGCATGAACTGGGCAAGTGGCAGGAAAACAGCAGCGGCTAGCAGTTGTCCGGCTTGTACGCCTTGAAGTGTAAAGCTCGCGAAATAGCCGCGTCGTCCGTCAGGTGCGTGCTCCAGGGTCATTGAGCTTGCACATGACACTTCACCGGCAACCGCGAAGCCTTGAATCAGGCGCAGAGTGATCAATATTGCCGGTGCCCAGATGCCGATCTGTTGATAGGTCGGAAGCAGGCCGATGCACATGGTCGAGAAGCCCATCAGGAACATGCAGTAGACCAATACAGTTTTGCGGCCATGGCGGTCGCCCAGGTGCCCTAATACCACTGCCCCAATCGGCCGCGCAATGTAGCCGACGCCGAAGCTTGCCAATGAAACGATGATGCCAACCGTTGGGTTATCTGTTGGGAAGAACAGCTGCGGAAAAAGCAGGGCTGCCGCAGTGGCGTAGATGAAGAAGTCGTAATACTCCAACGCCGAGCCAATCCAGCCGCTTGCTGCGGCTTTCCCTGACTGGCGCTTGAGGGCTGGATCGCTCTGGATGCCTTGGCTCATAAATGTCTCCGGTACCGTAATTTTGTTATTGTAACGACGTTCCAGATGAAATGTTGTTCCCGGACCACGGCTTTGTCAAGTGACGTCTTCTGGTCATACGAATCCATCAGCTGACGTTGACGCGGCGTTCGAATGGTGATTATTATTGTAACCGCGTTCCAACTAGAACATGGTAACGAATCGCTTACGCTATTGATCTTCAGTCGAGATAAAGCCTATGAGAGTTGTAAAAGGTGCTGTCGACCGATGCCTTGAAGCTATTGAGTTGCTGGCGCGTACGGCTCGATGGATGCGAATGTCCGATATTGCAGGTGAACTGGGTATGGAAAAAGGTCCCGCTCACCGAGTGCTTGCGCAGTTGGTGGAGCAGGGGTGGGTGGAGCAGGATGAAGCAACGTCGCACTACCGGCTGACGCTCAAGCTGGCCCTTCTGGGGCAGAGGTATCTGGACGGTATCGGCTTGCCCGAACTGGTTCAGCCCATCATTGAAGGCGTAGCGTCCGTATCCCATGAGTTGGTTCGCCTCACGGTGGTGTGCGAGCGGGGACTGGCTTGGCTTGCCTCAGCCCAGGGCGCAGCACCAGGGCTGATGTACTCGCCTGCCATGGACCAGCCTATCAATCTATACACCACCGCTAATGGAAAGGCTTGGCTGGCCTCGATGCCGGATGAATTAGCCGTTGAAATTGCTATTCGCGACGGTCTGGGTAAAGACCAGGGCGTCGGGAAAGGTCCGCGGGCTATCAATACTGTCGAGCGCCTGCTGTCCGAACTGGCCGCAACCAGAATCCGCGGTTATGGCCTTGTGGTGGAAGAGGCCGAGGCTGGTGTATGGGCGATTGCGGTTCCGGTGAAGATGATCCCGTCTGGCACCGTGGTTGGAACCATGAGCATCGCGGGCCCGGTCTTGCGTATGCATCCGGACCGTTATGGTGATTTATATGCCTTGCTCGAGGATGCGGCAAACAAGCTCGGTACGGTATGGCCTCGACAATCCAGTGCGCAGGTATGAATGTTATGAATCAGTACAGTCAGCCAGCTGATGCGGCTAAATCAAGCCTTCTGCAAGCCGCCTCACATCTTGTGAATGCGCGTCAATCGGGTAATCGTTTAGAGGCCTTGCCCTGTGATGAGGCCTTACTGAGCCTCGAGCAAGGCTTCGAGATACAGCAGCATGTAGGTGTGCTGGCAGGGAAGAAAGTAGGCGGATGGAAATGTGCATTGCCCAAACCTGGCAAGTGGATAGTCGCACCTCTCTACACCGATAGCATCGTGAGCGGTGAGCAGTACCCCCTCGGTATTGCTACTTCCAAGGTAAAAATCGAACCCGAACTCGCCTGCGTGTTGGGCGCGGACCTTCCTGCCCGGTCGGCGCCGTACACGGCCGATGACATCATCCGCTCGATCAGTCAGGTGCACCTCGCCCTTGAGGTCATTGATTGTCGATACATCGATCCGCAAAAGGTGACGTTCGAGCACCTACTGGCTGACGGGCTGTTCAACCATGGGCTAGTCCTCGGGCCGCGGGCTTTTTCACTGGGTTCGACCCATCTGCCCACTCACCTCGATATTACGCTAAGTCATGAGGGGGCCGACCCTCTGAGCATTGCCGGCGCTCACCCGGATCAAGACCCGGTTTCGCCGATGGTCTGGCTCGCAAATTTTCTCTCTGCACGTGGCATCGATCTGCACGCCGGTCAGGTCGTGATCACCGGCTCTTATGCCGGGGTGCTGGAAGTTCCCACCAACCAGTCACTGGATATCCAGTTTGGCAAGGCAGGATCCCTGTCTGTCTTTTTCTCAACGATTGAGGAGTAACGTATGCGCTTGGTTCGTTTCGGTCTGCCAGGACAAGAACTGCCTGGAATTTTGGATGCTCAAGGACAGGTCAGGGATCTTTCTGGCATCGTGGATGATATCGATGCTGTGGCGCTGTCGCCGTCAAGTATCGACAAACTGCGGGGCGTCGATCTTGAGTCCCTGCCATTGGTGCCGGCCGGCACCCGTTTGGGGCCGTGCGTAGGCAATGTGCCAAACCTGGTATGTATCGGCCTCAATTACTCCGACCATGCCGCTGAAACAAATACCCCTATCCCGAGTCAGCCTGTGGTGTTCAACAAGCACACCGGTTCCATTAGTGGTCCAAACGACCCCGTTATTCTGCCGAACGATGCGAAGAAACTTGATTGGGAGGTCGAGCTGGCGATCGTGATCGGTTCGCCTGCCTGGCATGTCGAGGAAAGTAAAGCGTTGGATCATGTTGCCGGTTACTGCTTGGTCAACGATCTGTCCGAAAGGGCCTACCAACTCGAATTCGAAGGGCAGTGGACCAAGGGCAAGAGCAGCTTCTCCTTCGCGCCATTGGGGCCATGGCTGGTAACTCGCGATGAGATCCCAGATCCGCAGAACCTTGATCTCTGGCTCGAAGTGAATGGAAAGCGTTTCCAGAATGGCAACACCAAGACCATGATTTTCGGCGTCGCGCACATCGTGTCCTACCTGAGCCGATTCATGGCGCTGATGCCAGGTGACGTGATCATCACCGGTACGCCGCCAGGCGTTGGCTTGGGGCAGACCCCCAATGTGTTCCTCAAGGCTGGAGACGTCATGCGCGTCGGCGGTACTGGTTTAGGTGAGCAGTCCGTTACGGTCGTACCGTATGTGGCGCAGATGGGCGCTGCCTGGGTTGCGGGCCGTCACCCTAACGTTGATTGATTCCGGAGAAAAGACATGAGTTTTGCAGGAACAGGTGTAGTTGCAATTTGGCATGACCTTCTGCCGGAAGCACGGGATGAGTTCTACGAATGGCATAACCGTGAGCACATGCCCGAACGTGCAGCGATCCCGGGGTTTCAGCGCGGGCGACGATACATTGCGCTTGATGCAGGGCCTGTCTATTTCAACCTGTACGAAGCTGATTCCGTGCAAGTGCTGGGAGGGCCAGATTATCTGGCTCGCCTGAACGCGCCGACGCCATGGACGCAGAAGGTCGTGCAGTCCTACCGGAATGTCGCCCGGTCAATTTGCGACGTACATTACACGGCCGGCGTGGGTAATGGCGCTTATCTGGTAACGCTGCGATTCAATGTTGCCGCCGAGCGCTACACGGATGTTCTGCACGCCTTGCGTGATCGAGTGTTGCCGCCGCTAGCCGATGCGCAAGGGATCACCGGTGTGCACTTGTGCACTGCCGATGAAGCTGTCAGCAAAGTCGAGACTGCGGAGAAAAAGGCGCGATCGGAAGGCACCGAAATTCCGTCCTGGATCATCATGGTCGAGGGTTGTGCCGCTGATTATGTCGGGCATGTCAGAGAAAGGTTGATTGGGGAGCTTGGCAACCTGCTAGACAGCGCTCAGCACCTCTCGACCACGCTTTATCAGCTGGAATACACCCGCTGCAAGACACCTTCCAGCGCGGGATAAGTTGTGCTGGCCTGCAGTGATGCTGTAGGCAGTGTGTGCGTGTTTCCTCTTCTGGGCGCGCCTCGGCAAGCTGTTTACGCTTTGCCGTTGGCGCGCTCATTTTTTATTTTCCCGTGCGATACTGGTCTTCGCAGCCCGACACGCAACGTGTCAGCGCAGCGCCGCCTTTTCCATCCGTCTGAGACCCGTTGCTGATGCCGCCGGACATTACCCATGCCAGCTTTTGCAACTGGATACGCTACAAGCATCTGGTGCTGATAGATACCCTTGCTCGCACTCGTAACATGCACGCCACCGCTACGCTCATGAATCTTAGTCAGCCCGCCCTCAGCAAGATGTTGCGAGACTTGGAGCAGCAGTTTGGCTTCGCCTTGTTCGAGCGCCTTTCGCGTAGCATGCCGCCCACCGAATTGGGCGAATACGTTGTGCGGTACGCTCAAAATGCGTTGGCCGAGTCGCAACAATTTGTCGACCAGGTCAATCGTCTGCGCAATGGTGGGCATGGTTTTTTGCGCGTCGGTGGGATCTTCGCGTCCACCGCTCAGGTATTGCCGCAAGCAATTGCGGCCATCAAGGCGCGTAGTCCGTTGCTGTCTATCGAAGTCATCGAGCAGTCAAGCGATCACCTGCTGGCAATGCTGGAGCAGAACAAGCTCGATATCATGATCGGCCGTTTCACAGAAGCCCGCTTCGAACAGTTATTCGATTTCCAGCCATTGGAGCCTGAGCCTTTCAGCTTGGTAGTGAATAGCACCCACCCGCTCAACCTGGACACTAGCATTTCGCCTGAGTCTCTGAGCGCCTGGCCTTGGGTGTTGTACCCGCTGGGCACGCCAATCCGCAACCGTTTGGAGCAGGCGTTCAAAATTGTCGGCATCACTACGCCGTCGGACAGTGTCGAGACCATCTCGATGCCAGTTTTCCTGCAGTTGCTGCAAGCTGCGCCAATGATTGCGGTATTGCCGCGCCCGATGGTTGCCGTACAGCTGGCAAATGGGCAGCTCAAGGAATTACCCAGCCCACTACCGCTTCCGCCACTGGAGTACGGCGTGGTGACGCGCAAGGACGAGCCATTGAGCGCTGCAGGTCGTCTATTTGTTGAAGTACTGATAGAAGGCGCGCGGCGACGCCGCGAAGCGCTCGAGGGCTCTGACGACTGACGAACGTGGATCAACAGCAATGACTGCGACCGTGTTCCAAAAAGAACCGCGTCACGTATGATTGGGGCTGTTGATACCTAGTCGAGAAAATTCTATGAGAGTTGCCAAGGGTGCTGTTGACCGCTGCCTGGAAGCGATAGAGCTGCTGGCTCGAGAGGCCCGCTGGATGCGAATGTCCGATATCGCCGGTGAGCTGGGGATGGAAAAGGGACCGGCACATCGTGTGCTTGCGCAGTTGGTCGACCAGGGGTGGGCTGAGCAGCATGAGGCTACATCCCAATACCGTCTGACTCTCAAGTTGGCGCTGCTGGGGCAGCGGTATTTGAATGGCATTGGGTTGCCTGAGCTCGTTCAGCCGATTATTGAGGAGGTGGCGTCTGCATCCCGTGAGCTGGTGCGCGTGACTGCCGTCTGCGAGGGCGGCTTGTCCTGGCTGGCCTCTGCTCAAGGCGCTGCGCCTGGATTGATGTACTCGCCAGCCATGGATCAGCCCATCAATCCATACGCCACCGCCAACGGTAAAGCCTGGCTCGCTTCCATGCCTGACGAGCAAGCGGTTGAAATTGCCATCCGCGGCGGTTTGGGCAAAGAACGAGGTATCGG
The DNA here is from genome assembly GCF_015680405.1 of Pseudomonas pudica. Classification (GTDB taxonomy): domain Bacteria; phylum Pseudomonadota; class Gammaproteobacteria; order Pseudomonadales; family Pseudomonadaceae; genus Aquipseudomonas; species Aquipseudomonas pudica. Next base: position 124,372 of record NZ_JADLJS010000001.1, on the reverse strand, counting down.
CAAGGGCCCTCGGGCTATCAACACTGTCGAACGCTTGCTATCCGACCTTGCTGAAACCCGAGCACGTGGCTACGGGCTGGTTGTGGAGGAAGCGGAGGCAGGCATATGGGCAATGGCGGTGCCAGTGAACATGGTTCCATCCGGCACAGTCGTTGGGACCATGAGTATCGCCGGCCCAGTGTTGCGTATGCATCCAGACCGGTACCACGACCTGCATGCGTTGCTCCAGGATGCTGCGAACAAGCTAGGTACGGTATGGCCGCGCAGATCCATTGCGGTGGAATGAGTTTTACGATTAACAATCAGGCGCTGAATTAGCCAGCTGATAACCCAGGGTTATCGGTTGATCGAATCATCTCATTGGGAATGTTTTCGCGCGCTTCTTAAAGTGGATACACGCCAGCCCCGCTAATGCGGGGCTACGCCATAACAAGAAGTCAGCCGCGAAGTCCTGAGAGGTTCTATGCAACTCATCGCCAAATCCGGTGACCCTGCCGTCATCCGTTTGAACCCGCTGGATAACGTTCTCATTGCTCGGCAGGCCCTGGTGCAGGGCCAGCATCTGGAGGCTGAGGGCATCACTGTAGGCCAGCCGATCCCTTCGGGCCACAAGATTGCAACTGAACGGGTAGAGCAGGGCCAACCGCTGCGCCGCTACGGGCAGATCATCGGTTTCGCCTCCCAGGCCATCGACGCGGGCGACCATGTGCATGTGCACAACGTGCAGATGGGCGATTTCGACCGTGACTACGCCTTCGGTGCCGATGTTCGCAGCCAGCCAGCCACTGAAGCTTCGTTTCAGGGCATTGTGCGGGACGATGGCCGGGTCGCGACGCGTAACTACATTGGCATTCTGACTTCGGTGAACTGCTCGGCAACTGTCGCGCGCGCAGTGGCTGACCATTTCCGCCGCGATATCCATCCCGAGGTGTTGGCCGACTACCCGAACATTGACGGTGTGGTGGCCCTGACCCATGGCTCCGGCTGTGCGGTCGATCCTGGTGGCGAGTCCTTGGGGCTTCTGCGCCGTACCTTGGCCGGCTACGCCGTCCATCCCAATTTTGCCGCCGTGCTGATCATCGGACTGGGTTGTGAAACCAACCAGATCGAAACCCTGCTCGAAACTCAGGGCCTTGAAGCCAGTGCGCAACTGCGCACCTTCACCATCCAAGGGGTAGGGGGGACTTCGAAAACCATTGCTGCCGGTATCGAACAGGTCAAAACCCTGTTGGACAAAGCCAATCAAGTGCAGCGCCAGCCGGTCAGTGTTCGCCATTTGGTGGTCGGCCTGCAGTGTGGTGGTTCTGATGGTTATTCCGGTATTACTGCCAACCCTGCGCTGGGCAATGCCGTCGACCGTCTTGTGGCCGCAGGTGGCACGGCGATTCTTTCCGAAACACCAGAGATCTACGGTGCGGAGCATTTGCTGACACGCCGCGCAATCAGCCGCGAGGTCGGCGAAAAGCTCGTAGCGCGTATTCATTGGTGGGAGGCTTACTGCCAGCGGATGAACGCTGAGCTCAACAACAATCCCTCCGCCGGTAACAAGGCCGGTGGCCTGACCACCATCCTGGAAAAATCCCTGGGCGCAGTGGCCAAAGCCGGTTCCAGCAACTTGGTCGACGTCTATGAGTACGCGCAGACGGTACGTGCGCAGGGGCTCGTTTTCATGGATACCCCTGGCTACGACCCGGTGTCGGCCACCGGCCAAGTGGCAGGGGGGGCGAACCTGATCGCTTTTACCACCGGTCGTGGATCGGCGTACGGCTGCGCGCCGGCGCCGTCGATCAAGCTGGCGACCAACAACCGTGTCTTCGAACATCAGGAAGAGGACATGGACGTCAATTGCGGTGGTATTGCCGATGGCTCCACCACCATCGAAGAGCGCGGCGCCTACATCTTCGAACACATGCTGCGCATCGCCTCGGGTGAGCGCAGCAAGAGTGAACAGCACGGCTATGGGCAGAACGAGTTCGTGCCCTGGCAGATCGGTGCTGTGACCTGATCGACTTGCATACCCATTTTTGAGGCCATGAACTTATGAGCGTTAGCGGATACAACTTTATTGCAGGCCAGCGCAGCGGCCAGGGTGACACCTTGGTATTCAGCATCGACGCACATACCGGTGAGCGTTTGCCCGGTGGTTTCCGCCAGGCCACGCTGGAGGAAGTGGACGCCGCCGTCGCCGGTGCCGTGTCTGCTTTTACAGCGTACCGAAACCTGCCGGCGACCCGTCGTGCCGAATTTCTCGACGCCATTGCGGACGAGCTCGACGCGCAGGGTGAGGACTTTATCTCGCTGGTTTCCCAGGAAACCGCCTTGCACGCGGCGCGGATTCAGGGGGAGCGCGGTCGCACCAGTGGCCAAATGCGCCTGTTTGCCCAGGTGCTGCGTCGCGGCGATTTCTACGGTGCCCGAATCGACCAGGCGCTGCCAGGGCGCAGCCCGCAACCGCGCCCGGACCTGCGTCAATACCGTATCGGTGTAGGGCCGGTGGCGGTGTTCGGTGCCAGCAACTTCCCGTTGGCATTCTCCACCGCTGGTGGTGACACGGCTGCTGCACTGGCTGCTGGCTGCCCAGTGGTATTCAAGGCGCATAGCGGTCATATGGCGACTGCTGAACGCGTAGCGCAGGCGCTGGTCCGGGCAGCGGAACGCACGGGCATGCCCGCAGGCGTGTTCAGCATGATTTTCGGCAGCGGCGTTGGAGAGGCGTTGGTCAAGCACCCCGGCATCCAGGCGGTGGGCTTCACCGGGTCACTCAAAGGTGGCCGAGCGCTGTGTGACATGGCGGCCGCACGGGAGCAACCGATTCCGGTATTCGCTGAGATGTCGAGCATCAACCCCGTGCTGGTACTGCCTCAGGCGTTGGCCAATCGCGGTACCACCATCGCCAAGGAGTTGACTGCCTCCGTCGTGCAGGGGTGTGGGCAGTTCTGTACCAACCCCGGGCTGGTGCTGGGTATTCGCTCACCTGCGTTTAGCACGTTCATCAACGACCTGGCCGGGCACATGGCCGAGCAGGCTGCACAAACGATGCTCAATCCTGGCACGTTGAACAGTTATGGTAAAGGCCTCCAGGCATTGCTGGCACATCCGGGTGTGACCCGGCTGAGCGGCTCGGCGCAGCAGGGCAATCAAGCACAACCGCACCTGTTCGAAGCGGATGTCAGCCTGCTGCTGGAGCATGACGAGTTGTTGCAGGAAGAGGTCTTCGGCCCCTGCACCGTGGTTGTCCAAGTGGCTGACGAGCAGGAGTTGGTACGAGCGATCGACGCGCTGCAGGGGCAGTTGACTGCCACGCTGCAGGCAGACAGTGAAGACCTGGTCGCCTACGGCCACCTTCTTTGCAAACTGGAGGTCAAAGCGGGTCGGGTCTTGCTGAACGGCTACCCCACCGGCGTAGAGGTTTGCGATGCCATGGTCCATGGCGGTCCGTACCCAGCAACCTCCGATGCCCGTGGCACCTCGGTCGGCACCTTGGCCATCGACCGATTCCTGCGCCCCGTTTGCTACCAGAACCTACCTGATGCCTTGCTGCCTGCTGCTTTGCAGAACGCCAACCCACTGGGTATCGAGCGCCTGGTCGATGGTAAACCCAGCAGCGCAGCCTTGAGCTGACGGATGCGAACCTGCTCACCTTTTCGACGCATACAGTAAGGGTAAACACATGACCGAACGATTGAATGCCAGCGCGCCACTGCCATTGCACCACAACGCCAGCGTGTTCGAGACTGGCAGCTGGGTAGGGCGTGTCTGGTTGCCGGAGCAGGGGCCTGCGGTGGTGCTGGTCAACGCCGGTGCCGTACACGACATCAGCGTCTATGTATCGACCGTTTCAGCCCTGTTGGAGGTGGCTGACCCGGTGGCCTACCTGCGTGCTATACCGCTGGCGGAACCTTTGGCCGAATTGTCGCAACTGCTGGCCAACAGCGACCCGATTCGACGTGACCCGAACCAGCCTTGGCTGCTGGCGCCCATCGACCTGCAAGCGGTCAAGGCCGCGGGCGTAACATTCGCGACCAGCCTGCTGGAGCGTGTTGTAGAAGAACAGGCCAAGGGCGACCCGGCCAAGGCTGATGCGGTGCGGGCCAACTTGGTCAGCCGCATCGGTGCTGATCTCTCGCAGATCGTGCCGGGCTCCACCCAGGCCGAAGCGCTGCGAAAGGTACTGGTAGAACAGGGGCTGTGGTCGCAGTACCTCGAAGTGGGCATTGGTCGAGATGCTGAAGTGTTCACCAAGGCCCAGCCATTGTCGGCGGTCGGCCACTGCGCGGACATCGGTATTCATCCCAACTCGAGCTGGAACAACCCGGAACCCGAAGTGGTGTTGGCGGTATCGAGCGATGGTGGCATCAAAGGCGCAATGCTCGGTAACGACGTCAATCTGCGAGATTTTGAGGGCCGAAGCGCACTGCTCCTTTCCAAGGCAAAGGATAACAATGCCTCCACCGCGTTGGGGCCATTCCTGCGTTTGTTCGACGAAAGCTTCAGCCTGGACGATGTACGCAACGCTGAAGTCGACCTGAAGGTCGAAGGCGAGGACGGTTTCGTGCTCTCCGGCCGTAGCTCGATGCGCCAGATCAGCCGCGACCCAGAGGATTTGGTGGAACAGACCCTCAACGAAAACCATCAGTATCCTGACGGTCTGGTGCTATTCCTCGGTACGCTGTTTGCGCCCAAGCAGGACCGTGACCAGCCCGGCAACGGTTTTACTCACAAGCGTGGCGATGTGGTGAGCATCAGCAACGTACAACTGGGCACGCTTTCCAACCGCGTCACTACCAGCGACCAGGCACCGCAGTGGGAGTTTGGCCTGCGCTCCCTGATTGACAGCCTCGGTCGTCGTGGCCTGCTGGAAGTAGCGACGACCGCGCGCCAGATCTGAACCGCGCGCTGCGCCAGCCAACAAGAAAAGTTGTATTAACCCACGTTGGATGAATATCCAACGTGCGGGGTTGTGTTCCTATAATCTGTCTGTGATGGAAATAATAAAAATGAAAATCCGCGCATCCGAATCTATATTAAATAACGCAAAGGTGTTGTTCGTCGTACCGCTGCTGAGCATAGCAATTAGTGTGCAGGCCGCTGAAAATGGATTTGTCGAAGATTCAACGGCAGGGTTGAACCTGCGTAACTACTATATTAATCGAAATTATGTCAGCGATTCGGCTACTCAAAGTAAGGCCGAAGCGTGGAGCCAAGCGTTTATTTTGAACTACAAGTCCGGATTCACTCAGGGTCTGGTAGGGTTTGGTGTGGATGCGTTGGGGCTTTACGCTGTGAAGCTGGACGGTGGCCGTGGCACGCCTGGAACCCAACTACTGCCGATACATGACGATGGCCGTGCGGCGGATGATTACGGACGGCTGGCGATTGCCGGAAAAGTGCGGGTGTCGGCGACGGAGCTAAAGGTCGGCGAATGGATGCCTACACTGCCGATCTTGCGTTCAGATGACGGGCGTTCGCTGCCGCAGACGTTCCGAGGTGCGCAGATCACTTCTCGAGAGATAGAAAATCTCACCTTGTATGGTGGCCAATTCCGTGCCAACAGCCCACGAAACGATGCCAGCATGGAAGATATGTTCCTTGCCCAAAAACCGGGTATCACTTCGGATCGGTTCAACTTCGTGGGGGGTGAGTACACGTTCAATGATAAGCGGACATTGATCGGTGGATGGGGGGCTGAGTTGAAGGATATCTACCGCCAGCAGATGATCCAGATCACTCACAGCCAGCCCATCGGAAAATGGACGTTGGGTGCCAACATCCAATGGTTCACGGGTAAAGATGACGGGCGCTCCTTGGCTGGGGATCTCGACAACCGCACCTGGTCCGGGTTGTTTTCAGCGATGTACGGCGCGAACACCTTCTACATTGGGCTGCAGAAGGTGTCCGGTCAAGACGGCTGGATGAAAGTCAACGGTACTTCTGGTGGCTCGCTGGCCAACGATAGCTTCAGTTCCAGCTACGAAAATGCCAATGAGCGCTCCTGGCAGGTGCGTCACGATTATAATTTTGTGGCATTGGGCGTTCCGGGCCTGGTCCTCATGAACCGCTATATCAAAGGTAGCGGCATTCATGTAGGCGGTGAGACCGGCGTCAAGGAGTGGGGGCGGGAGACCGAGCTTGCTTATGTATTCCAGTCCGGCGCGCTCAAGGACTTGAATATTAAATGGCGTAACTCGACGTTGCGTCGGGGGTGGGGTACCAATACAAGCTTCAATGAAAATCGTTTGGTCATAAATTATCCGCTTTCGCTGTTTTGATTGTTGGGTAGGCGGCGGCCTGTGCCCGCGGCAGGCGTTTGAAAACGGCCTGGCTTTTTCTAGCGGGGGTCATTTGTGGAACGACTATTCTCTCAGAAAACAGGCATGCTGTACCTTGCGCTTGGTCGGTGTTATTTGAGTCAATTATTCCGGGGCAGCGCTGCGAACGCTTCGGCAGTCAAGAAATCCCCGCTTCTTGAGAAACGTGCGTTGCCATTCTCCAGAATGGCCGTTTCACGGTGAAGGGCGGGGCACATAGACATGGCTATCCGTCTGGTAATCAGTGGCCGCCTACCACACAATTTCAGGATGTGATCCGTAAGCCCACAATCCGGCCTGCGTGAGCAGGACCCCGCGTCGTAACTAGGGACCGCCAGGTCTCTGTGGCAGGCGAGCTTAGTGCTTGAGTGGATGAGGCTATCCGGGAATTATCTGTTCAGAAATTCTTGGACGTCAGTTTTTTTCTTGAACGGCCCATGAAAATCTTCATTTTTGTAGTTCTTCAGCATTTTTTCTTAACTTTCCTGCTCCGCATGCGCTGAAGTACACAGCGACGCTCGCGTGAGGTGGGACGACTCCGCGCCGGGCTTGATCCCTCATTGAGGAATTGGACCGTCGGATGACCCCGGCTCGACCAAGCCTCGCAGGCGTGCCAGTTGTTGTGCCTGCGCACGCAGGAGGCGCTGGTCATGTCGGTGGGCGAGGAGGTAAGACCTGGACTTCTCGCGAAGCAGCATGTTCTCACTCGCCATTATTTCTGCCTGCTGAAGCGCCTGGTTCGTGAGCAGCTTCTCGGCGGCCAAGTGCTGCTGCGCGGCGTTCAACTCACGCTCGAGCTGCCGGAGCTGTTGCTGCTGGTAGCCCTGCGTACTGGTAGTGCGTTCCAAGTCCCGGTAGAGCTGTGTCAGCTCTTCCCGGCGAACGGCGAGTTGTTCACGCAATCCTCGCACCTCGGCTTGCAACTGACTCAACTGCTGATCATGCCGTTGCAGTTCTTCCTGGCGTTGCAGTTGATGCTGCTGGCGAAAGTGATCCAGGGATTCACGCGCCTGCTGGTGTTTGGACTCGAGCGAGTGGATCGTCGTCGCCCGCTCCTCGAGCAGGTGAAGCTGTTGCCGGCAAGCCTCTTCAAGACGCCGTCGCTCGCCTTCGGCCAGTTGCAGTTGGCCCGTCAGTTGCACTTCACGCAGACGCAACTGCCGGTGGGCCTCCATCTCTGCGGTATGTGCCACCTGCAATTGCTCGAACCGCGCCGCCTCCACCGCACGCTGCTGCTGATAGGCCGCTTGTTGCCGTTCCAGGCGGGCGCGATCGACGGCGACCGTGGCCTGCGCTTCGTTGGCCAAACGCTCAGCTAGACTCTGCAGCAGCGCCTGTAATTCTTCCGACAGATTCACCTGTGGCGGATTGGGTTCTGCTACGTCCAGTTCACGCAGGTAGCGAAGGATGGTGGTCTTCGAACCCGTGTGACCGAGCTCTGCTCGAACGGCCTCGATACTGGGTGACAGACCACGCGCGAGGAGGGCATCCCGTGCTCGCTGCACGAGGGCTTTGTTGATACCAGCGCGGGCCATGGCTCTGCTCCCACTTTTTCGTACTGTTCAATCAGTATGGAAGTACACGTGTACAGGCGCCTGATCCGGTACCAATAATCGGACAGACTGACGTTTGAGAAGCCAAGTTTCTCGAACGTGATAGCGCGTTTAGCGGTGATTTGCCGTTCTCGGGGGTACAGACGGAGGCGGTGGTGGACACTTCGCCCGATCGTTATCTCCAGGCCGCGCGTCGCGCCAGTACCGAGCGGCGCTACGCCCAGGCCATCGCGCACTTCGAGACGGAGTGGGGTGGGTTGCTGCCCGCCTCCAGCGAAAGTGTGGTGCGCTACCTCACGCATTACGGCGAGCAACTGACGAGCCGAACCCTGCGCGTGCACTTGGCCGCCTTGGCGCGCTGGCACCAGCAATTGGGCTTTCCCGATCCCACCAAATCCTATCGGGTGCGCGATACGCTGAAGGGTATTCAGGCGCTGCATCCGCAGCCGGTGAAGCAGGCCGAGGCCCTGGCGCTCAAAGAATTGGAAATCTGCATCAGCCAATTGGCTGAGGAGCTTGCGGATCCGTTGCCAGCGGTAAGGCTGCGCGCTGCGCGTGATCAGGCGCTGATCCTGCTTGGCTTCTGGCGGGCGTTTCGCAGCGATGAGTTGAGTCGGTTGCGCATTGAGCACATTCAGTTGCGCGAAGCGCAGGGGCTGGAGCTGTTCTTGCCGAGTAGTAAATCCGACCGCAGCAACCGCGGCCGTATGGTCAAGGTTCCGGCACTCAAGCGTCTGTGTCCGGTTGCTGCTTATGAGGTGTGGTTGAATGAAAGCGGGCTCACCGAGGGCGCGCTTTTTCGCTCCATTGATCGCTGGGGGCATATACGGGAGCAAGCACTCAACGCCAACAGTTTATCGCGATTGCTGCGCCAGGTTTTCCTTCGCAGCCGTCTCGACCCGGAGGGGTATTCGGCACACTCACTCCGGAGAGGCTTCGCCAGCTGGGCGAGTGAAAACCAATGGAGCACAAAAGCCCTGATGGACTATGTGGGTTGGCGGGATGTGCAAACGGCCGCACGCTACATTGATGGCGACGCGCCTTTCGGTGAGTGGGCACGCTGAACGCCGGATGGCGTTAATGCGCTTGTCTGGGCCCATTTCGTCCTATGGGATCTTTTAAAGCCTCCGGTGTTGATTGACAATGTTCTCGCATTTCGCTTCATGACTAGTAAAATACAGAGCGATTGCGACCCGGGCAGTAGGGTTGTCGCTTCATCGAATTAACGGTATATAAATTTAAAATCGGTTGCGACATGCCAAGCGAGGCGCGACATGGATGAAATATCTACTCAATTGTTAATGAAGGCTGAAGACGACACCGTCATTGTTCTGGTAGTTGATGATCAACCTATGATTGGCGAGGCCGTCCGCCGTTACCTTGCTGGTGAAAGTAACGTACAGTTTCATTACTGCGCTGATGCGACGCAAGCCGTTGCTGAGGCCGAGAAAATTAGTCCGACCGTGATTCTTCAAGACCTAGTCATGCCAGGGGTTGATGGTTTTTCATTGATAAAAAACTATAAAAACACTACTAAGACTCGCAATGTACCGATAGTGGCTTTATCCACTAAGGAAGACCCAGTAATTAAAAGTCGCGCCTTTGAAGTTGGGTGTAGTGATTATCTGGTGAAGCTACCGGATCCGATTGAGCTTTTGGCTCGCCTTCGATATCACTCCCGTTCGTTTAACAGCGCGTTACAACGCGATGAAGCATACCGTGCCTTAAGGGTTAGTCAGCAACAGTTGTTAGACACAAATCTTGCTTTGCAACGTGCAAATAATGAGTTGCAACGATTGATAAATTCAGATGGGTTGACCGGTCTCTCAAATAGAAGGCATTTTGACGAATTTCTAGATACACATTGGCGGCGTGAAGGTAATGAGAATCTAGAGATCTCATTGCTAATGATTGACGTCGATTTTTTCAAGGTGTTCAACGATCGATTTGGCCATGTTGCTGGCGACGAGGCACTCAAATGTGTGGCGTCCGCAGTGCGAGATACGATTGTGAATGCGAGTTACTTGCCAGCACGTTACGGAGGGGAAGAGTTCGCGGCTATCTTGCCAGGAGCGTCCTCAGATGAAGGCAAAGCCATTGCGGAACAGCTGCGTGCGAAAGTGGAATTACTGCATATGCCGCACTGCTCACCGTCCGCTAACTCGGTGGTCACAGTTAGTATTGGTCTCGCCACATTTGCCCCGAAACGTTTAGGCAGCAGCAAAATGCTAATCGAGTGCGCTGACAAGGCGCTTTATCTGGCAAAGAGCCGCGGGCGTAATCAGGTGGCGATTTATAGAGAAAGTGAATTCTGAACTTTTTCTGTCATACGCCCCCATGCCGCCTACTGACAAGAGGCGACCAACGGCGAGCGCTGGTTGCAAGGGGCGCTTTGCCGCCCGCCGCCAAGATGGGCACCCACAGCTAAACGTGGACCTGGAGGTTGGTGATAATCCTGTGGCCTCTGGCTCTCCCGCGATGACGCTGACAACTGAGCTAGGGCGAGGTCTGCTGCGGATCGGAAGCGGCCATGCGGGACCGGCAGCTTTTGGCCAAAAACCGTCCTTCGCCAACTAAAGGGACATCCGATATCACGCTGCGCACCAGGCCAGACTCGCTCTCAGCGTCGGTTGCCGAGGGGATATTGGTAGCACCGTTTGGGTTGGTCCTCCGAAGACCCGCAGGCTGTGGCCTACCGATTGTGGGTGGCCCTGCTTCCACTCAAGAGGGTAAACAGACACACCCCTGTCTCGAATAGGTCTCGCTCGAACCGAATCAGCCTGCGGCTTTCAGTACTAAGATCGTTTCGTCAAGAGAGGGGGATCTGGTCGTTGACCTTGTATGACGACGGCCGAATCACGTAGTGTCTGTTTGACATCAAACGTTTTCCGCACGCACAGGGCTCGCGATGACACTGCCGCAACAAACTGAAAGTCAGCGACGCGGCATGCAAGCCGCCGATATCGTGGCGCTAGCACTCTCGAAAGTCGCTTTCGTCAACCGGGTGGCTACTGAAGTCGATATCGGAGTCGATTTCATGTGCGAATGGAGGAGTGACGATCGGCCTACGGGCAAGATGTTCAACGTACAATGCAAGTGCTTCCCCTAAAGGATAAAGGCGATCCGATCAAGGCTACGATTCCTGTCAAAACCAGAACCGCCAGGTATTGGCTGCAACTGCCCAACCCCACCTTGTTATTGGTGGCTGATCCAGAGACAGGCGTGATTTATTGGGGCAAACCGATCGAACAGCTGATTCCACGCCAGGACGCTTGGAGGCAACAGGACACCGTGACGCTTGAGGTTTTGAAAAACACGGGTTTCAACTGTTTCTCCGCAATGCCTTCAGCGCTTTGTGAGTACATGCAGCGTGGCGCAACACATATTGGCATCGCAATGCGCGAGCGCCTGTATGACGTTAAGGCCTGTATGCTCGAAGAGCAGCCGTGTGGTCCTCGCCCCATCGATGTGGCGATTGCTAGTCAGTTGATGAATCCTTGCGGAGCGTTGCAGGATGCCTTTGGAATGAGTATCGAGCTTAGTAATTTCCAAAGCGAAATCGCGGATCTCATTGAAGCGCGGACCAGGAAGTATGCAAATGACCTATGGAGCCTGTCACAGAAGATTTATGGCAGGCAGCTCAGAATTGCAGGGCGAGCCGGCTCGGGCTTGGATGACGACTTCGGCGCGGGCGTGCCTCGAGAGCTGATTGGTCGTGCTCATGCTACGCTGGGCGCTTTAAAAAAACCGCTTGCTTCGCAGCAAATCATGGTGCTGCTGTTGGCCCTGGACGAGCTTGAAAAGCTCCAACGCAACCTATTCGATTATGAGGAGGACGAGTTTGAGAGGGAGTATTTGCGGGCCCAGTGGCATTCCTTGACGAACGGCGAGATAGAATAACGAGTCGTTATGACCATCCCCCCAACATCTAATCCGCGTCGTTCTTCGGCCGGTGTGCCGCATAAGAGGCACTCGGAAATGCAAATTGGCATTCAGCGCAGCGAAGCCTTCTAATGAGTTAATGTAAGATTATTCTCCGTATCATAATTGAGCGACCTCATCAAACATTATGATGGAGACAACCTCGAGGTAGGCAAAGATGAACACTAAAGTCAACAGCATCCTGAAAGCCAAGCTGGATCGCCTGCACCAATCGCCGAAGTACCGTAGTTTCTTCAACGATGCGGTTATTGATGCTTTTAGCAAGGTTGAAGCTTCAGCCTTTGCTGGTAAGTCGATCAAGGCTAGCCCGCGTGACGATTTGGCACCGCGCTGCTGATTCGAGCAATTTCCAGCAAAAGGCGAGCTTTGGCCCATGCTAGTCAGTTAGCGTTTATCCGCTGCCACCGGGGCTGCATTGCACCCATTGCGTCGCGATGGGCCGTAGAGCGGCCCCAATTGGCTTTACTGACTGGCGTCGGGCTTTGGCCCAGCTTTTTTTGCTTCAATGCACTTGCGCACGTTCGCCTCCAGGGGGGTGTGGATCATGGCAAAGGGAAGGCCTGTTACCCACACTAGAGTTCAGTGCGCTGTGTCCTGGCCCATTGGAGTGCCGCAGCCTGCGACAACGCGGAGGTCAGGGCATGCTGGCTAGCCTCGTGTGGCATCAAGTCCGCTAACGAAATTACTTCCAGCCGCAAAACCGGGACATGGACTGCTTCAGAAAGCCATGCGGGCAGCCGTGCTAACTGCTTTCTGCCTGTCCTACCTGTTTCCGCCGTTTGGCGAGTGGGCCGTATAATTCGCACCAGGTGTTGCGTAACTCATTTCGGCCGTTGGCACTTTAGTTTTGTGGATAAAGCAACTGTTCGATAAACTCCAAATTATCGCTGTCCCACAACGTAGCAGCATGGCATATGAAATCAATGAACGCCGTGCGGCTTTGGTTACCCGCCACCACATAGTCGATCAATGCTTGGCACGGCGTAGTCGGTTGGCGGGCAATCAGCTCCTCGCCGTCTTGAGGTGCTCGGAACTGGACCGTGCTGTTGAGCTTTGAGCGATTGGACGAGAGAATCTTCGACTTTCCCTTCTCCACCAACAACCCCTTAGGGTCGATCACGACGGTACTTTCGATATCGAGTCCAGAGCGCAAGGTTACACGCTGGATAACCAAATCCTTACCTCCATCATTACTGACTAGCAAAGATATGTGCGAAGGAGTGCTATAGATTATCGCTCCCGTTAACGAACTTTGGCGAGCTTGGTACGAGTCGTAGGTAAAGGTGGCTCCTGCCGCGAGAATTCCGAAAGCTGCTAAGGCTTCAGATGTGACGCTAATCAGTTCCTTGTGCTTCAGAATTAAGTATCCCGGCGGTCTGAGTACAAGGCGGCGATGTAAGGACGCCAACCACGTAATTCCGAAGGTGAAGCATTTCTTTCCAAGCATTTTGATGTTGCGATCCGATAGTGGGTCTAAGTAGATTTGCTTATCGCAGTCAATGGGCACGTGCCAACAGCGCTATGAGCTGCAGCCAAGGGCCTTGGCCATAGCTGACCCTTCGGGTTTGGATCACCAAGCTGCGTTTAGGTCAGCTATGGAACCTTGCACGCATGTCGATCAACCAGTGGCAGCTTTTACCATCGCCTCAATTAGAGCGATCTGAGCTGCCTGCACCTTGTCGATCGCAGCCTCATCATGACTGATGATGAACTTCTGAATGGTGCTCAAGTCCTCATGCAGCGCTGACTTAGGCGATAAAAGGGTTATCTCCACAGCTGCGGCGTGCAAAAACTGCGAGCAGAGGTTTCGACCATGGACGGTCCGACCAGCATACAACGGTATAGTCACGCCATTTTGCATGATCACGGTGTACTTCAAGTGCGTGTCATACTCATGCAACCGTGGATGATACTGGGAGACGAAGTCTGTGTGGCTGGGATAGTTAACGAGCTCACGTCCAAAGTTTTCAGATTGTGTCCTGCCCTTGAGCCGGTTACAGCGTTCACAGCTGACGGCAAGATTCCAAAAGTGCAGCGTGAATCTTGGGTGCTCAGCCCGGGATAGCACGTGTTCTATGGGGCGCGAGTGGCCGCCTTTAAGCAAGGCCTGCCGGCAATAACAACACTGTTCCCCCTGCAGTTCAGCCAAATGGTCGCGTAGGGCGGACATCAGATCCGATCCGGTTATTGCGCCTGCCGGTGTTTGCCACTCAGTCGCGTAGAATTCGGCCCACACATCACGGTTTTCCCTACGCGCAGCATCAAAGAAGTTCTCGTCCTGCATGATTTTCGCTGCATGGGGGCGACGCTTCTTTCGCCGATGGCTGTTGGCCAAATATTGCGCTTCTTCTACTTGTTGGTCGCGACCGACGGGTAACAGAGTCACTGCCCGCTCTCCCCCGTCTCTTGCACCAAGGCTTGCAACTGGCCCAATGCCTCGCGAGTTTTTTCGATCAGGTCCAGTTCGCTATCAAGGGATGAGCTGCGCAACTGTCCAGTCGCAGCGTCTACGGTGCGCTGCATGACAACCAGTTCCTCTTCCAAGCGAGTGACGATCTGTAGATTTTTATCCTCCGCGTTCACAGCTTTGATTGCCTCGGAAACAATCGCTGCACATCGTTCGTGGACCTGTCGGTTGTTCTCAGTATGGGTGCCAAAGCCAGTGAATAGCACGCGCTCAACAGAGCCGCGGTCGTGAACGCGCAGAGGAATCAGTTGCTGATCTTGCGCCACAAAGCAGTAATTGCTGACGGTCAATGCACTTGTAACCAGAAGAGGGGAGTGAGTCGCAATCACCATGTCGCAATCGAAGTGCTCACACATTTTACTCAGCATGATGGGCAACAAGCGCTGCCAACTCACATGCAGACTGATCTCTGGTTCATCGATCAAAATGCGTGCGTTAGGCGTTGCCGAAGCTATGACTTTCACGAGTAACGCCAGCATCTGTTGTTCTCCCGAACTTAGCTCGGAGAATGGCGTGATTTCGCTTCGTGCGCTCATGCGTCCCAGCGCAGGCTGCATAGCCGCTAGAGCCTTCGGCTGAACTAAATTGATATTTTCACTGGCGAGATCACTTAGCAACACGGTCGAGCTGATCATTAGGTGGTTGTCTTGAACGCTCGAGTCAGCTGCGTAGGGCATCAAGTAGCGCCGTGCCCTGAAGTCCAAGAGCTCCAATCCCATGCTAAAGGCGGCGAGTCGATGAGCGTCGCAATGAATGTCATAGATCTTTTTACCCATGTCCAAGGCAAGCTTCTTCAATGACGCGGTCGAGCCGGTGCCGCGGCTACCCTCGTAGTGAAAAAGAACATCCTCGTTATTCTTCTGGGGGCGATGGGGAAAGCGATCATTGAAACCAAATGCTACACCGATGGTTGCGCAACCTTGCTTAACCGACAGCTCTGCAATCTCACGCAGCAACAAGCTCTTCCCCGCACCATTATTTCCAATCACATAGATCGGCTCGCGGGTCTGTCGCTTAGCGGCTAGCATCTCTGTGATAACGGTATGATCAAGTCCAGAGGCCCAGAGGCGGGGGGGCTGACTGCTCAAATAGTCATGCGCTCGTAGCTGTGCATGGTTCTCCAATACCTCAGTCCTCGATACAAGTGCACAGAGGCCCGGTACGTCACGATAACCCTCGCTAAACTCCCGTGTGTAGATATTGTGCAGACGTTTGTCACTGGCGTTAGTGATCTCCTGCGATGACCAGTCAGTAGGTCGGTGATCATTCTCCCAGGTCAGGACCAAGCGAGCCGCGAATTCCGCCAGTGCGATCCAGCCCCCACGATGATTGGGGGAGAGCAGTGATCGCGTGTCTACCATTAGCACGGATTCTCGCGAAGCGTTCGAATGGGCACGCAGCACCCAGGCGCTATGAGACACGGTCACGTTCCGGCTCCCCGAGGGGAAATCGATCACCGCAACCAGCATCTTCGATTCAACGAGCCACTCTCGAACACGTCTGAGCTCTGTTTTGGAAGCGGTCCGATCTAAACCGGGAACTACTACCACACCTTCGAGAAAATGATTGCGGCTCAACAATGCATCCAGCATTTGGATTGAGGTAACGGCGGTGGAGGGTATCTGCGGCTGTTGAGCGCCAGTCGAAGCACTGTTTGCCAGCTTCCGAGGGGCATTGATTAGAACGAAGTCTCCTCGCGACAGCTGTATGGAATTGAAGCTCTTCTCGACGAGTTGCTTCGTGTTGGCATGCAGGAACTCCATGCGAAGCTCAAATTCAAACTCCCAACCCTTTATCGATCGAACATAGGCGGTGGGCCATTCTGGACGGATGGTCGTCGTGCTGGAGGGGGTAAGTGTTAAGAATTCGCCCGTCAAGGCAAATGCCTCGACCCGCCGGCTGATTTGACCAGCTAATATGCTCGAGAATCTGGCAACCATACTCAGGTAGCGTGAGCTGGCTCCGAGGTTAGCGGCCGCGCTGGCGAAAAATAGATAATCGAACAGCCTCAGTGCTTCATCAGGCGAGCGAGGTAGCTCACTGTCAATGGCCTGGAATGCTTCCGTAAAGAAGAGTCTGTCGATGATCGGTGCAAAAAAATCTATCCGAGGCGGCAAGTCCATGATGCTAATTATTTCTTCTCGGATATTCCGCCATTGTCCATCGAACTCATGATCCTCTTTTGATTGGATGAGATCTTTAAAATGGAAACGCTTGGGCGAAATCGATACCAGCTCACGGTCGAGAGCTACAATAAACAGCATCTGCAGCAGGGCTTTGTCCACTTGGAGCTCATCGTTCCGTTCGCGCGAGGCAACGCGCTTCTTCAGTAGACTCCAAAATTTGCCAGCGAAAAAATCCTTTTCATCAAACATCTTGAGCTACCATTGCTTAATATATTAAATGGAGAATAGGCGGCGCTTTTGGCGCTCCTGCTGTGCTGTTTTTGCTGCGGAAGAAGCTGCTAGTGCAAGATGGGCTCAGCGCCGGACAATCGTATCAGTTGCCCTTCTTGTAAAAAAAGCACTGGTTGAATTTGGCTGGCCAAGCCAGTCCATCCCGCTGTTGATGCACTTTTGATCATCGAGTTATGTTGACTTTCGCTGGCTGGATCACCCGAGCGACTTCACAGCGCTGCGTTCGAGGACCACAGACGCAGCGCAAATGCCGTGCGGACAGAAAATTGGGTAATGCGTGCGGCGATCCGAAAGCCCCTTCGTCATGATCCTCCAATGATAGACCGGCACGGCGTGGGAAGCGATGCCCGGCTGCGTTGGTATGCGAACCCCCAACTCGGCGATCCGCAGCGAGCATGGGGCAAGCAGCATCTTATGATGCTCTTGGATATTTTTATCAAGGCACTTAACCGATTCCGTCGAAGCGATGGTTCGGACGACAGTCCTCCTCCGTAAATGGTGTGGGCCTGAAGAAAATGGCACATTGCCATTGATTTTTTGTTTTTCATCCTCACCTGTAAGAAGCGCGATGTAAACTCGGTCACGGATTAGGGCGATTAAATGTCTTCAGGCGCTTCAACCTCGTCACGCAGCTCCACGACTACAAGCAATTTGAGCGACCAGGAATTGGCTGCCTGGCTGGATGGATGTCTCACACAAAAGCACCGGGTGGCGTATGTCACGGCGGGGTACCTCTGTAAGCTGGTTGATCTCGATGACACGAGTCTCGTTTTACACCCAGCTGACCCGGAATCGAAAGCAAAATCAAGTCTGAAAAAGCTGGCCCAAAAAGGCTTGCTCTACTGTCTCCACATGGGGATTGAAGCCTTGCATTCCGCCCACACCGCAGACAACTCGTGGGCATTTATGCTCGTACAGAGTAAATCCCAAGTGGATGTTTTCCTCGCCACTCGGGATGGGCTGCTCGGTAGGACCAGTGGTCGGGGACCAGAGATCTCGGAGAAAACGGCACAAAAAGTTTGGGCTGATGCGGGTGCAAGATGCATGTTTGAAGGCTGCGCGCATGATCTGTCAGAGATTGCCTTGTGGACCAAAGCTGCCCGAGTTGGATACTTGGCACACATCGTTGCATCGGACCCCGAAGGGCCGCGAGGAAGTCAGGCTGACTCGCACCGTCTCGCCAATGTCCCCGATAACATCATGTTGATGTGTGATGAGCACCATCGCCTGATTGATTCGTTTGCACCTCAGTTTTACACCGCCGAAATCCTGAATGAGATGCGCCAGTCTCACCGGGATATCGTCCGGAACTATCTGAATTCACTGGCATTTCCGCGCATTAAAGCGGTGACTTTGCATGCAAACCTGGCAAACGTGCCGACCTACTTTCACGACTCTGAGCTGATCGAGGCCATTGTGGCGACCAGACGAGCCATGGAGCCAGGTGTCGTTCATTACGTGCGCCGCAGATCACAGCGAGACGACCGTCATCTGCCAGAGTTCTGGTACCAATATTTGCGGGAGCATGAGCATCATATTCGAGAGCTCGTCACCGGGTTCAATTCCAGCAGCGGCTTGAGCACCGAAAATCTGGCCATCTTCCCTCTGCACCATATCCCTACCTTGGTTCTGGCCGGTCGAGTGATGGGTGAAGCGCAGGCCATTCAAGTCTTCCAGTACGACAAGGTTCGCAAGACCTGGGCGTGGGATCCAAAGGCCAATCCTCCTTTACCAGGTACATTCAACGTCAGCCCTTTGCCAGCAGTTCGCGCAGACGAAGTTCTTATAACGCTCGAGCTTTCGGCCACTCTTGATGAGGATGCACTCTCCCCTGAATTCAGGCGCGCGGTCGATTCCGGTGAGATCCCCTGGATTCGCGTGACCACGTCAAAGACAGGAGCTGACTGTATCGGGTGTCCGGAGGATCTTGAGCAGTTCTCGCAAGCTGCGCGCAAAGCAATTGTTCATGCTCAAGACGTGATGCGAGCTGCAAAGGTCCACCTAATCGCGATCAGCCCTGCCAGCACGGTGTTCCGTTTCGGCCAGATGCTACAAGCAGGTCACCACCCCGAGTACGTGGTTTATGACCGCGCAGGTCGCGACTTCCAATTTGTTCCTGCCCTATCAATCACAGGTCATCACGTATCTGCCACTCACGGGCAGCAGTCCATCACTATTCCTCTTCGATAACGAGCCTGATGCCATGAGTCAAACCAAAAGTGCTGAGCTGGTGATCCACGCCGAACGGTCACGCCCTGTTCGATTGAAGAAATCCTTTGAGTCGTATGCGGGTCTACTCGATGGCCTGGCGTCCGACTCTCGAAGCATGCAGCTCGAATACTCGCATTGGGAAAAAGCGCTCAATGCGGTGAATGAGCACATCGCGGTGCGTGATGAGGAAATCGAGGCTGCCAAGGGGGCTTACCAGGAAGTGGCTGAGCTGCTCGCTTCCAATCTTTCGTGGCCACCCGAAGCGATATCAATTCTGCCTCAGGGCTCGGTCAGTACCAAAACTTTGATACGGTCGCCTAATGGAAAAGAGAAATTTGACATCGACGCGGTATGCCAGGTGGATATCTCTTGTATCGAAGCCTCCGAGCCAATGGCATTTTTTGAATCCATTGGGAAGGCTTTGGTTGATCTGAACGCTGAAGCAAAAAGGCGTTGCTGGAATATCCCTTTCCCACAGCGGTCGTTCTACCTGGAGTTCACGCCATCCGTACCATTGAATACTGTTCCTCGGAATACGTATGAGTCCATGGCTCCGCGCTATCGCGCTGTGCGATACGAGGGAACGGCATTGGCAGTGGTGGATACCCCTACTACAAGCTGGAAGACCTCCAATCCGGCCGGTATGAGCAAGTGGGTGGACGATACCGCCAAGCGTGCGCTGATTCTTGTCCCAGCGATGGAGGCATTGGCGAAGAACCGGGTAATGGATAGCATTGCACCAGTGCCAGATCAAACCGTGGAAATTACCGATACCCTCCGAGTAGCCATTCGCCTGTTCAAGCGTCATCGGGACATGTGCGTAAGGCGTGGCCTCATTGAAGGGGGGACCAAGCCGATCTCGGTGATCATTGTTACCTTACTGACCACTTGCTATGAAGGCTTGGCGGATCTGGGGCGTGTGTTCCAGCATCCGGTGGAGGTGCTGAATGAGCTCGCGCTCTACATGCCGCACCTGGTGCTTAAGCTTGACGGCAAGTATCGAGTAGATAACCCCACCGTCGAGGGAGAGAATTTTGCCGAGAAGTGGAATGATGATGGGGGAGAGCGTTTCCGATCCTTTATGACCTGGTGCGATGCGCTGTCAGCGGATCTCAAAACCATTTTGGCATTAACTGAACCACAAGCTATTTCCAAGCGTGTGCGGGAGGTGTTCGGTATTCCGGCGCCGACTGGCGGGGTCGGCGTATTGCCTACAATAGAGACCCCAAAACCTAAAGCCACTCCGGTTACGACTGGACTCGCTTGAGTAGTGGGGAGAATCAGTTGACTTTGAACTTGGCCCTTATACGCGAGCAATTTCCGGATTTGCTGCCTTCAGCCTTGCGCCGGGAAGGGGGCATCACTGCTTACCAGTTGCAGTTACCTGCTTTCCAGGAGGGAAGGGGATTTAAGTGGGCCGAGTTACGTCTGCCTGCCGAATTCCCAGGGTGCGCCAAGGCATTCATTCAGCTCTCCTCCGATGCGGTGCTGAGGCTTCCGCACGTTGACGATAACGGGGCTCTTTGCATGGACGGTGACCCCGGACCAGGCTCGGGCCACTCCGCGGAGGAGAGGGTTCTTTTCCTTCTGAATGCTTACTTGGAGCAGTTTCTCAAGCCTTGGTTGAATGGTAGCTTGGACGAAGCCTTTGAGACGGAAGCAATCAACTACTGGGTTATCGAGGTTGCTCGGGCCCGGTCGCAATACGACCCAGTGACCGCAGTCTGGACCGTAGACCCACCTCCCAAGAAGGCAATGATCAGGAGCGGAATGCTCCTGACGCCGAATAGGATCATCGTGGCCGCCGATGAGGCTCTACGCATCACCAATCGCGTAGTTCAGTCGTTGGGGGCTGAGCAACGTACTGCGGTGTTGATTGCTGACGTCCCGATTTCATATGTGCTTACGCCCAGCACCTGGCCTAAATCTATGGGTGATCTGGAGCGCATACTGAAAGGTCGTCTTCTTCCCGCAGACTATTCACAGTTCCAGATACACCGTAGTCGCCGCGGCCGAGAGATACACCGTGTAGTCTTATTAAGGAATGCTCAATTTGCTTTCGCGTACCTGCTTCCAGGCGGCCCACCGACGGTTCGGGATATAGGGAAGGGTAAAGGTAAACGAAAAAAATCGTTTCCTTCTCCATCCAAAGTACTGCCACTTATTACGTCTCGCCTAGACCCAAACTGGACAGCCGGTCGAGATCAGCATCCAGAGGTTGACCGGCGCCAGGCAAAACATGTTCTGGTGTTAGGAGCGGGGGCTCTAGGGAGTCCGATAGTCGACCACCTCGCCAAGGCTGGAGTCGGCAGGATTTCTCTGGTTGATGCTGACACCATGTCTCCGGCGAATGTCGGGCGACATCTACTTGGCGCAGAGTCTATCGGTGAGAGCAAAGCACGTGCAGTGGCCAAGCGAGTTAATTTGGCCTTCCCTTCGACCGAGGTAGTTCCATACTTCAAGAATACGGCCGCATGGCTGAAAGAAAATTCGTTGGTTGATGTGCACGCAGTGCTCGATCTCACCGGTGAGCCAGATGTGAGAGCGCAGATTGAGAACGCTCGACAAAAGCATCCATGCCCGCTGTTGGTTGGTTGGATGGAGCCCTATGTGGCTGCTGCTCATGCTTGTTCTTTATCATCGGGGCAATTGTGGCTACAAGGTCCGATAGATCCGTTGTATAGCTTGCAGGCGGTGGTGTGGCCCGATGAAGTGATCCAACAAGAGCCTGGGTGCAGCAGCCGGTTCCAGAGTTACACCGCAGCTGCAGCCGAACACGCCGTCGCCTTGGTTGCTGAGTCCGCGGTGGAGATGATCGATGCAGTCGAACCATTTCCTCCTCGAGTGCGGAGCTGGGTGCGCGGGCAGCTTTATTTGGATAAGCATTGGCCGGGATTGAAGCATAATGAGTGGGCGAGTATTGCATCTGGATTTGAAGGCCTGACCCTGACAAGGCCATTTCCATGAGCAGGGTCTTTTTCTATCCCGATAACAGTAAATACGTGCTGTTTACTGATCACGTCCTGGCGCACATGTACAGCTATGCTCAACGTCGGTTCTGGCAGAAGGAAGCTGGAGGGGAGATTTTTAGCCCAGAGCCGGACTCTCACGGGCTGATCATCAGTAACGCCATGGGGCCGAATCCTGCTGACCAGCGAAGCAGGCACGCTTGGAATCCAGATGTAAAAGCCTCTGATAGGAACAGGCAAAGTGAATTCGAACAATACAGGCATGCTGTAGGGTTGTGGCATACACATCCAGAGAGTACGCCATCACCCTCTGGGCGTGACCAGAAAACTACTTGGGACTATCTTGATTCCTTTGAGGGTGATAGAAGTCGTTATTTAATGGTGATTATCGGCAACTGCGGCAGTATTCCAGCCATGACTGTCTGGGTGGCTAGCGGCGAATCATCCCGCGAGTGGATACAGTTAAGCGAAGATAAAAGATGCACGCAATTGGACAGTCCTAAGAAGGGCGATTGCAATGTGTTGCAGCCAAAGCAAGTAGCTTTTCGTGGGGAAATGCGGAGCAGAGGTATTCGTCTCCTCTGAGCGCGCGAGACGTGTCCACGATCTATAGAATGTGGACAGCAGGGGATCTGGTCATGCTGAAAAGTCAAGAATTATTACTTTTTTCAAAATGGCCAATCTTCAAGCCTTAGAAGAGGTCACGCCAACTGACCATTTAACAACGGCGTGGTGAGGGCTTTCTCAACTCGATTTTGTGCCAAAGAGTTATGCCTCCGGACTTACGCTCACTGACCCGGCCGATGAGAGCGCTTACGAAACAGTTCGCGTGGTATGCTTTATTCAGGCTAGAAAGAGCCTGCAAGATTATACTGCCCTGCTTGCAAGCTCATGGATCTCCAGCGCTGTACAACTATTGTCCTGTTTCCATGTTCCTACCATCGAATTAGTAGGGCCCGCAACTCGTCAGCCGGGTAACGCCCGTGTGAGTGAATTATGATTTTAATACTGTTATTGATTTTGAATCCATTGGTCGAGGTTCGGATGTTGGCTTAACGCTGTCAACAGCACAACAACCCAATGGTTTCTACCGTAGGTTCTTGTGCGGTCCGATGCACGCCCTGTCAAAAATGTGCGTGCATTCCCACCTCCGGACTCCAAGTGTGTGAAGCAGTCCGCTAAGATCTCAGCTACCTCATCATTACCATGCTCATCGTACAACTCAATCAGCTTTAAACGTGAGAAATGAGAGTCGATTAGCCTCCATTTATGATCCTTCAACCCTGCTGGCCGTTGTAAATTAAATTTAGCTCCCACTCGCTTTGTAACTGGGTTTTCGACTAGTGCTACCTCGACAAATTGAACATCGGGAATAGTGTCCGCGTAAGCATGGAAGTATTGACGTTCGCCTTTTGTGTTGAGCCAGTCGTCGTCCTTGGTTGAGTTGCATCGTGAACAGCACGGTACTAGATTGTGCGGATGCACTGCAAACTCGGGAAAGCGAACGGCAGGCATGTAATGATCGAAGGTTTTAGGTAAAGTTGTCCCGCACATAGGGCAGTATTTGAGTTGCCGTTTAGGTTGGATTTCCTTAATGGCTTTTTTCATATCCTTTAAGGGTTGCGTGGCTACATCATAGCAGGCGCGGAGTAAGTCACTTATTTTCAGCGTATCGTCGTTTGCCTTCAGGCTAACTAAGTCGTCTTGTTTAACTGCTAGAGCGTAGGCTTTATAGCGCGCCTCTATCAAAGCATGGGCCAAAGTGAGTGGTGCGCGCGTTTTTTTATGTTTCTTGTCGCGAATCAGGATGTACCTTTCTAAGTAACTAGGCTTTGCTGGAAGTGGGGTCAGACTTTTCATTGGTCAGTCTTTGCCTTTTTTGCATACTGCGCCAATAGATAAGCCTCCGCGCTGAGACTAAGGCCATGTTCGAAACGCTCGAGCGCTTCTTCGAGAGGCTCGGTTTTGGCGAGCTTTCTTAATGTTCGCCGGTAAACATTTTCAACCTCAAAGGTCTCAAATACATGCCGAGTCAGCTCTGTAACGCTTTCGCCGAAGCTCTCTGTCATCAATTCGTCAGCCGTGGTGATATTGTTTTGACGTTGGAATACCATCACGCGACTTGCCGGAATTTCCTGAATGACTACTGGTGAATGTGTTGCGATGACAGCGTTCGAGTCGAATTTGTTCAGGATGTTGGATAGCACTAGAAACAGGCTAGCTACTGCGTTTGGGTGAAGATGGGTTTCAGGTTCATCAAAAAGTACGAGTGAATTAGGCTGTATCCAGCCGAGTAAGGCTGTCACGAAGTGAACCAAGATGGATTGACCGGAACTTAATAGTGAAAGTGCATTCGTTTCTGAAGAATTATTGATTTCAGATCTGAGGTTGGAAACCAAGTCTTCACTCGAATCGCCAAGGATAGATTGCATATATTCAATCCATTCGTCCTCTAATCCTTTTTCAATAATGCGCTCGAGATTGCTTTGATAGCTTTCCATTAAGAATACTCTGGATAGTCCGCCTTTATCATTTCGGATTCCACAGTAGACATAGCTGCTAGATCGGTCTGCTTTCGGGCGCTTGAAGCGATCAAATGCACTATAAGAGATGGCGATGATGCGTGTGAAAAGTGGGCGGCCGCTTGGGAATCTTTCCTCCCGTTCAGCGAGTTTATCTGCTGAAGTTCTCGAAATTTGCGCCAGGTCCGCTCCTAAGCTTGCAAGAAATCGCGTCTTCCCAACAGCGTTACGACCAATGATCCCCACAATACGACCAGGGATAAGGTCATAATTATCAAAATTGAAGCGTGCCTCAATTGGTTCCGCTGCTCCCTCAATCAAGCCCCTGTAGTTAAAGGCAATTTCCTCATTAACCTGTTCACCTGCGGCCCAAGACGCACCGAAG
Source organism: Pseudomonas pudica (assembly GCF_015680405.1). Classification (GTDB taxonomy): domain Bacteria; phylum Pseudomonadota; class Gammaproteobacteria; order Pseudomonadales; family Pseudomonadaceae; genus Aquipseudomonas; species Aquipseudomonas pudica. The sequence goes on along the minus strand of NZ_JADLJS010000001.1, from coordinate 99,598 downwards.
CGCCTCGCGCGTTGGGCGCCGTTTTCCCGCAGCATCGCGTTTCGAAAGGCGGAAGTCGGCTCAAATTTATCCGAAAGTTGTGGGTGCCAAGCGATGTCATTCAGTGCCTCAAGTAAATCCTTCGCCCCTTCCTTGAGATATTTTCTAAGTCGTTTATAGTATTCTTCATCTTGGCCTAGTGATATGTGGCTTTCATCTAGGAAGTCAAACTCTTTCGAAAGTTTCGTTGTATTCTTTACACTGAATTGATCTTTCGAAGAGGTGTCGCGCTGCAGGATTTTTACTGACCCAATACGGATTTCAATGTTCTCTTTGTCTAAGAAGCTCAGATGGAATTGTATTTTATTACCAAAGTCATCCCAGTTGTCTGTTCTGAGGATGAAGGTTTTGAGGGGCACCTCATCAGTCGAATCCCTATGCCCTAAAACTTTAAATGCTAATTTGTTTGGCAGGTTGCGTCTCCTTCGTTTCTCAGTGTTGTCGATTGCATGTTAAGATTTTTTATGGTGGATCTGATAGCGGCCTGCCGTCAGTATCGCGAACTTTGCATGTGCTTTAGCGAAACCTGAGCATTATGCGATCATCGCATTCTGCCACTATGTCGGATTGTTGAGCAAGGCTATCTTTGCAGATCATCTTTTTTGCTGCGCATTTTTAGCCGTTGGGAGATATCGACTATCACGCTATAATTCGCCGTGGAGCCGCACTAGACATACCTGCTGATTTCGGCTTCCCAATGGGTCGCGCCATCTGAGCTCGCATCTAATTGAATATTGTTGATGTAATCAGTAGCTCATAAATTAAGTAATTAGAAGAGCTTTCAGTAAGCGTTGAATATTAAGAGGGCGACTATGCGGTCTTACAGGCTTTGGGGTAATTTTGCAGGGGTATTTGCGATTTTTAGGCTGGTATATCCAAACGGATAGAATGGAATATTTAAATTGGGTATGTTCCAGAAGGGAGGCGGCATCATCGCGTGGAGTTGCATTGATCGGTAATTCCCTGTGGGTGAATATTCGGCAATGCAGAAGAGTTGAGTGTGGATTTTCTACGTGCTTACGCACTTTCCTCCCAAGAATTAAGGTGGATTGCTTTCTCTAGTCGAATTTTTATTGCCGCGACTATAGGCACTGAGTTTGAGGCGTTTTTGCCAGCGAGTTTAGGCTAAGGGTAAATAGCTTAACCGCTGACGGAGTTGATCCTGCGCGGCGGAGACTGGCGATGTTAAAACGATCTGACACATGCCTAGCACGCGGTCTTCGATCCAAGCTTGGTCGATGGCACCTGAACGATGGCGCAGGCTGACGGCCGCATCAAGGATCATCAGCACTGCACAACGGGACCTGTGCAGTTCCGATGCTGGATAATCGCGCTGGATAATGGTCACAAGGGGCTTATGGAGCCGGCTAAGTGCTGCGTCAAGTCATGGCCGACTGTTATCATCGAGGTGGCGCACCTCATGACGCAGGATTAGCTCCTCCTGAGGGTGGCTGACTTGATACCTCAGCATAAAGCCAATAAACCCACTTAGTTTATGTGTTTCCCATGTCTAAACTCGCTGAATTTCGCGCCCTTGAACAAAAGCTTGCAGCGCAGCTGGCCGAGCTGGAAAGCTTAAAAAATGACAACGCGCTGAAGCAAGAGATCGAATTTGAAGGAAAGCTGCGTTCTTTATTGGGAGAATATGGTTACAGCTTGCGCGACGTAATTCAGATTTTGGACCCCAGCGCTCGCGCAGAGGTAGCAGCCCTGCCAGCCAGAAATGTTCTAAAATCTCGTCAAATTAAGGTCTTCAAAACCCCCACACGGGAGAGGTGGTTGAAACCAAGGGTGGGAATCATCGTACCCTGAAAGAATGGAAAGCTCAGTACGGTGCCGGTACCGTATAGTCCTGGCTTTCTTGAGTTCCTCACTGATCTTGTTTTCCAGCAAGGTGGCCCAGATTGGCGGCCACCGTACCCTTCAAGGCAGGCAAATGAGTGCTGCCTTGACCGAGTCAGGTGCTGAGCAGGAAGGGTCTTGTGGGATTTTCTATGCGTGGCGGATTTTGGAGCGACGATGAGTACTCGATTCAGAATAACCATTGAAGACTGGGATGGAGACGGAGCCATCCGCATACCTGACCAAGCCCTGCAAGAGCTCGGCGTTGACGTTGGAGATTCGCTCTATCTGATTGAAGAGTTCGTCGGTACCAGTCGCTGTTTGGTGCTCTCAAAGACGCCAAAAATTCCGGATCGCGTGGATGAGCTATTTGGCGTTTAAATACTTATTGCCATATTCCAATATGCTCGGCTACTAGCCTGTGTTCTAGTAGCATAGAGAGTTCGAACTTGCAGATCGTCAATTGTCTATCCAGGAGGTAAGGGAATGAGCACTGAAGAACTTTATATTTCTATAGATATCGAGGCTTCGGGCCCGATCCCTGGAGAGTACAGCATGCTCTCCCTTGGGGCGTGTGTTGTCGGGCGCCCAGATCAGGCTATCTACCTGGAGCTAAAGCCAGACAGCCCCAAGCACGATCCTGAAGCGGTGGCTATTACGGGATTCGATCTGCAGGAGTTGACAGTTACAGGAATTGTTCCCGTACAAGCGATGCAGAGGCTTGCGGAATGGTTGGCCAATGTCAGTCTGTCCGGTCGAAGAGCTGTATTTGTCGGTCTTAACGCTCCTTTTGATTGGTCGTTTGTCAATTATTACTTTCATAAGTATGTGGGGGAGAACCCCTTCGGGTTTGCGGCACTTGATATCAAGGCCTATTACATGGGGGCTTTCAATCTCGATTGGAAGCAGACCAAATCATCGCACATGAGTGCAAATCTACTACCGCAGTCATCTCCCACGCATAATGCGCTGGATGACGCGCGCTATCAGGCAGAGCTTTTCCAGTTGATGCTGCAGCGTAGGGCAGCGCTGCCCTGATCAGTTGGCCAAGGCGGCTTCCACGCACTTCCCGTCACGGAACAACCACGCCTTGATGCCGTCGGGTTCTGGGGATAACTGGTTATTCATGTTGAGACATCGCTCCCAGCTTCGGGAGCGACGTCTGCGCGCTTGCTCTGCGAACTCGGTTACACCGACGCGCCTTCAGTACCGGTCCGGAAATCGAAACTGGTGGTCAGGCCGCCGTCAGCCATCACCTCGGTACCGTTGAGTGCGGAGGAACCGTTCGACAGCAGAAACAGCGCCGCAGAGGCGACTTCGGATGCCTCTAGAATGCGGCCACCGGGTTGACGATTCGCACGTGTAGCTTCGAACTTGCCAGGATCAGTGGCCGAAGACATGTGACGCTTGAAGAGGCCCGCCATCATAGGGCCAGGACTCAGGACGTTAACTCTTACGCCTTGACGTGCATGGTCCATTGCAACCGTACGGGCCAACTGTCGCACTGCACCTTTGGTTGCACAGTAGGTTGCTAACTGCTGTTCGGCGAAGGTGGCATCAATGCTTGCCACCGCGACGATAGGGCCGCCGCCTACACCAATCATCAGCGGCAGCATAGCCTTCATTGCCAACGCCGTGCCAGTCACGTTGATTCGCAGCGAGCGCTCCAGTTCTTCTTTGCTCGTGTCGAGCAGGGTGCCTACATGGAGGATCGCTGCAGAGGTGACCAAGCCGTAGCTTGCATGGTTCTGGCTCTGCAGGATTTCGACCACGTGTTGCCACGTTTTTTCTTCCGACACATCGCCGGAAACATGGGTGTAACCATCGCGGTCTTTCAACTCTGCACTGGCGTCGCTGATGTCGACACCGATGGTAGTGACGTCGCTCTCCACCAGCATCTGGCAAAGGTCGCTACCGAGGCCAGATGAGGCTCCGGAAACCACCACGACCGCTGGAAGCTGGAATGCTATTGAAGGAGTCGTAGTCATGTTGTTTCTCCAATGACTGGGCTGAGAGGAAATTAGCGACCCATCGCCTTGTAGCAATCGTTGAAATTCGTCTTGGTGATGACGTACTGCGGCAGGTAGTTAACAGGCTCGACTTTCTTGCCATCCAGCAAGGCCGCAATGGCCCTTGCAGCGTTCACTCCGTCTTGTACCGGCGACTGCAGAACGGAGGCGTACTGGGCGCCGGACTCAATGTTGTTCACGCCTTCGATGCTGCAGTTACCACCCACCATGACGATCGACTTTGGGTCGATCCCGGCACGCTGTGCCGCGATGACAGCACCGGCCAACATGTTGTCTGCTTGGCTGTACATGCCTTTAACGTTCTTGCCGTATTGGGTAAAGAGGGAAGCGGCAGCATCGGCAGCTTTGCTCTGATCCCAGTAGCCGGGTTGGAAGGCCACAATCTTGATTCCGGGAGCGAGCTTGCTCAGCTCGTCACGGAAACCTTGTTCACGCTGGATTTGTGGAGCTGTACCCGGGATGCCGATAATCATCAGGATCTCTCCGGTATCACCCAGACCTTTTTCTTTGAAACCCTGGACCATTGCTTGAGCGGCCAGCGTGCCCATGCCCACGTCGTTAGGCCCGGTATAAGCATCCCAAAACTTGGAGTATTTCGGGTCTGGCATGGAATTGACGACCACCAGTGGTATGCCAGCGGCTTTGATCTTGCGCAGCGAAGGAATGATCGCGCTCGAATCAGCTGGCCAAACAGCAATGGCGTCCGGGTGCTCAGCGATCGCCTGATCTACCTGCGTGGCCTGTTCAGCGGCATCGTAGTTGTTCATCTTGACCGTTAGATTCATGCCTTCCTGCTCGGCAGTGGAACGGAAGGCTTTATGTGCGATTGAGCAGTACTCGCACTCTTCCGTCACAGTCAGATAGATCACCTTCGCACCTTTGGCGCTTGCACTTGCGGTACTACTCAAGCTCATCGCTGATAAGCCGAGGGCGCAGATGCCTGCGTAAGCCAGGAAGCGTGCTTGACCAGCGATGTTGAACAGTGAATTAAGCGGCTTAGCTTTCATGAGATTTCTCTTGTTGTGCTTGTTGTTGAGAGTTGGCTATGAAGGTTCAGGCTTGCGCTGTGCGGGTACGAAACCAGTGACCCAAGCGACCGTCGAACATCACCACGAGCAAGAGCACCATGCCGTTGGCGAATGCAATAGCGGCGGCGCTGGCCCCCCAAAGACTTAATCCGTTGTTGAGAGCTGTTAGGATCAAGACCCCAACCAGAACCCCTCCAACACCACCGACGCCACCCGAAAGTGCGATACCGCCGACGATCGCCGCGGATGCGGCCTGCAGTAGCAGATTGCTGCCCATGGTCGCGGAGGCCGTTGCGAGGCTGATAGACAGGAGCGAGCCCGCAAGTGCTGCGCATACCGAGGAGAAGACGAAGACGAATATGTAAACCCGCGTGGTGGAAACACCGCTCGCTTTCGCTGCCAGTGCTTTGCTGCCGGTTGCGAAAATGTTTCGACCCAGTCGGGTGTACTTCAGGAGCAGATACATCAGGAGGAACATGCCCAAGGTGAGCAGGCTACGTACGGAGAAAAAGCCGAGAATGCTGTCGTCCAGCAGGCTGCCTGCATCGAAGTTTTCCGTGTTGATCACCTTGCCGCCCGCGAGCCAATAGGCGAACCCACTAAGCGCGATCATGGTTCCGACAGTGATGACGAGCGAGGAAAGACGCAGCCATGCGAAAACCAGGGCGTTGAAAAGCCCGACTGCAGCCGCGAAAGCCACTGCCGCGAGTACACCGCCGAGCAGGTGATCGCTTCCGCCAACCTTCAAGGTTATCAGGCCGCTGACCGCTACCATGGAGCCCACACTCAGATCGAATTCACCCACCAGCATGGTTGCCGCCAGGCCTAGGGATACCAGCCCTAGTAATGCAAAGGCCTGGAGCAAGGCATAGGCATTACGAGAGCTTCCGAAGCTATCGAGGGTCACTGCGAAGACCAATATCACCAGCGTGAGCAGAGCGAATCGAAACAAGCCGGCATTGCCGCCAATAAACCGCAGTCGAGATGAAGGCAGTAAGAAAGTCATCACGATTTCCTCATTTGAGTTGCGAGGGCGCCCAGGACGACGGCGGTGACGACCACCAGTCCTTTGATCATGAGTTGGATCTCGAACGACAGGCCGTTCACCAAGAGGATGTTGCTCACGATGGCCAAGAAGATGGCCCCAAAAAGCGCGTCGAGGATGCGTCCATGCCCGCCACGAATGGAAATGCCGCCTACCAGCACTGCTGCGATGGCATCGAAATCCAGGCCTGCGCCGAGCTTCATATTTCCTTGAGTGGCTTGTGAGGCAAACAGGGCTCCGGCGATTGCAGCCGCGCCCCCAGCGACGATGAAGGTGATCACCAGGGTGCGTTCGATTCGAATCCCCGCTACCTTGGCTGCTGTTCGGTTCATGCCTATCAGTCGCAGTTCACGGCCGAAGCGGGTCCGTTGGACAATTAACTCCGCTGCGATCGCGAGGGCCACAAACAGCATCAGCTGATTCGGCACTAGGGAAGCGAACTGCCCGAGGCCCAGCCATGAGGCATCACCTTGTCCAACGATAGTCAGCCCTCCAGAGTACAAAGCACCAAGTCCCATGATGATGGATGCAACCGCGATGGTCGCGATGATGGGGTTGACATTACCGACGCCAACGACCAGGCCCTGGATCAGTCCGATAAGCACGCCGACGGCAGCGACAATGAGGATCGCGGGCACTAACCCGAACTTCAGAAAGGAGGCGAAGACGATTGAAGAGAGGGCAGCAGTGGCAGCCATGGAAAGCATGAAAAGGTTGCCGCTCAGCGTGATAAAAGCCATCCCAACGGCGGCGATACCGATCGCCGAAACCGAGTACATGATCGAGTGAATGTTGGCAGTGGAGGTGAAGTTTTCAACTCCTAAGCATGCCCAAATCAGCAGCACCAGAATGGCCAATTTCAGGCCATTAGCTTGCATCCGCTCCGGGCGAAACAGCGTTTCCATCAGCGACAGGGGACGAACGCGGCCGTCATCGACCTTTTCAACTGCCCGAGCAGCAGCTTCGGCGGGAGACACGGTAGCGTCTGGCTGAGTGTGTTCAGCGCTCATTTGATAGGTTTTCATGCTGTTTTCACCTCAGGTACCGGACCGTGGATGATGTCGTTCAGGATGCTGCTCATGCTTACGTTGACGACGCTCCGGTCGCTCACCACCGAGCCTTTGAAGACGGTGACTACCCTGTCTGCGAGCTCCAGAACTTCTTCAAAGTCCGTCGAGAAGAAAACGATGGTCAGACCTTCGCGAGCCATGTGCCGCAACTGGTCGTAGATCTCTGCGCGGGCACCGATGTCCACGCCTCGCGTGGGCTCGTTGAGGACCAAAAGTTGCGGATCAAGCGCTGCCGCTTTGGCCATGGCAACTTTTTGCTGGTTACCACCGCTGAGGTGTGAGACTTGGCTGGGTAGTCGGCGCGGATCGATGGCAAATCGCGCAGCGAGGGCGCGGGCTGCGTTCGCCTCTGGTTTACCACGCATCAGGCCCAGGCAGGTCAAACGGGACAGGATGGAGGCTGTGGAGTTGATGGCGACGGAGGTGTCCAAGAATACGCCTTTGCCCGCGCGGTCTTCGGGTACATAAGAAATGCGGTTGGACAGCGCCTTGCGTGGAGACTGGATGTCAACGGTCTGTCCGTCGATGGCCAAATCTCCGCTGTGCGAACGCATGCCGGCGATAGCCTCCGTCAGCAAATCTGCCCCGGAGCCCAGTTGGCCTACCAGGCCCAGAATCTGACCAGGCTGAACGGAAAGATTGAGCGGGTGGACCTTGCCTGGGATTGAGAACCGCTTGAGCTGCAGACGCGGTGTGCCACCTACAGCCTCAGGGATTTCCGACAGCGTCCGTCGATGCACGTCGCGGCCAATCATGGCCCTGACTAGCGAATCGGAGTTGAATTCTTTGGTGGGACGAGTCGAGATATGTTGCCCGTTCCGAAACACGCTGATACGGTCCGTCAGCTCGAACACTTCATTGAGACGATGGCTGATGAAGACGACCGTGGTGCCATTGTCTCGCAGCCAACGAACAACTTCGAAGACACGAATGATCTCGCTATCCGACAGGGTGGCAGTGGGTTCGTCCAGCATGAGGATCTTGGCGCCGCGCATCACGCATCGCGCGATCTCCACCAGTTGCTGTTCAGCCAGAGAGAGCTCTTTTGCAGGTTGGTAGAGATCAACGTGCTTGAGCGCCAGAGCGTCGAGCTGTCGTCTCACATCCGCTTCGAACTCGGAGCGTATATACAACTGCTTTACGCGCTCATCGCCCATCAACACATTGTCGAGGACGGACAGGGCCGGGATGATCGAAAGCTCCTGGTGGACAATTGAAATCAGTCGTGGGTCAGTCCGTTTACCCGGTTTGAGCAATGTTCCATCCACGACGATCTGGCCGGCAGTTGGAGCCACCAACCCGCCAAGGATTTTAACCAAAGTGCTTTTGCCAGCGCCGTTTTCACCGCAGAGACCCAGAATTTCGCCTGCGCGTAATTCGAAGTCCACATCATTGAGTGCGAGAATACCGCCGTAAGTTTTGCGTAAGCCGACTACGATTAAAAGTACATTGTCTTGCATGACAATCTCCTGTTTTTATTTTTTTTCTAAGAAATGCCCTTGCGGTACTGAATCCTCAGATCGCAGAGAAATCACCCGATAAGTAGTCCACCTGGTGACGGGTAATTCTCAAGTCGGCTACCTCCTGTTTGACTCGAGCGTGTTCGGGGTGTGTGGCGTAACCGCTTAAAGCATCTTTGGACTCGAACTCGGAATACAGGACAACATCGCAGGCATACTCTATACGGCTAAAGTCCACGCCAATCTCGAGATGGGTCATGCCTGGTATTTGGCCGCGGAGACTCTCAAAGGAGCTTTTAATAACTTTTACTGCTTGCAGCCGTTCTGCATCGTTATCGCCTTTCAAGTTCCACATCACGATGTGCTTGATTTTGTCGCTCATCTCACTTGTCTCGTTGTCAATAGGTAAAAAGCCGAGGGCGATAAATGCGGCTGAGCACTGGTGACGTTGCTCGCTCAGGAGCTGGACGGCCGGGTTCGGGGAGGCGCTGTGAGAAACTGAAACCGGACATGCTGGTCACCTATTTTTTATTATCAGCGCCGCAGGGGAGGCGCGCTTATGGTCTTAGCTGTAGCTGTAGCTGCTAGTCGTTAGGAGTGACGCTAACGTTTCGTCTGTGCTAGATAAATGCCGCATCTGAAATTCATTATTTCGATAGTGAAAAACCGCTGCAGAGTCGAAATGGCCTGATTTGCAGCTCAGTTTTCCATAAAGTGAAAAACTGTTTTTTATCCAGGCTAGGGTTTGTAGGGGGCTCTTTTGATAGGTTGCATTTGTTGCAACACACAACTACAAGAAGGCAGTCGAATGAAACTGGAAAATAAGAACTTCATCATCACTGGTGCTGCGCAGGGGATCGGTCTCGGTATCGCCCAGCGTTTGGCATCAGAAGGTGCTGCAGTAGGCATCGCCGACCTCAACCTGAAAGCCGCCGAAGGTGCTGCCAAGCAAATTGAAGCCAACGGCGGTCGTGCTGTGGCGCTCGCTGTCGATGTCACTGACCGTGAGGCCGTTCAACAGGCTATCGCTCAGTTTGTAGAGCGGTTCGGTCGCCTTGATGGTTACTTCAACAACGCCGGCATGAACGTCCCGATGCCATTCCTAGACGTGACAGAAAGCAACTGGGATCTGATCCTGAAAGTGAATGGGTTGGGCGTGTTGATTGGTATTCAGGAAGCGGCCAAGCAGATGATCAAGCAAGGCTCGGGTGGCAAGATCGTTAACACCGCTTCGATCGCCAGCCGTCAAGGCTACGCTGATTTCGCTCCATACTGTTCGAGCAAGGCTGCGGTCATTTCCCTTACTCAGGCAGGCGCCCGCGCGCTGGCAGATCATGGCATCACCGTGAATGGATTCGCTCCAGGGGTGGTTGCCACGCCGCTTTGGGAGAAGCTAGACAAGGATCTGATGGAGATGGGCGCCAGTGAAAAAGAAGGTGAAGCGATGGAAGCCTTCTCCCAGTCCATTCTTCTGAAGCGTACTGCGAGGCCTGAAGATATCTCTGGTACTGCGCTATTCCTGGCTTCGGCGGACTCAGACTACATCACTGGCCAGATTATCCCAATCGACGGAGGCATGATTCTCGTATGACCACTCCACTTATTGCATGGATCGGCCTCGGCAAGATGGGCGCACCGATGTGTGATCACCTGCTAAGCGCCGGATATTCCCTCCGGGTGTTCGATGTGAACAAGGACGTCACCGAATCATTCGTTGACAAAGGGGCTGAGGCGAGCGACTCGATTGAGTCCTTGGTAAAAGGGGCGGACATCGTAGTGTCTATGGTTCCTGATGATCCCGTGCTATTGAAGGTCGGTGAAGAAGTACTCGAACACCTGTCCCCAGGGAAAATCTTCGTCGACATGAGCACTGTGTCCCCAGCCGCCTCGGCCACCGTTGCAGATTTGGCAAAAGCCCGCGGCGTCGATTACGTCTGTGCCCCAGTCTCAGGAAGTACTGAGCTCGCGCGCAAAGGGCTGCTCACCGTCTTTTCCTCCGGTGCTGCCGAGGCGTGTGCGCTGCTGGATCCGGTATTCGCGACTTTCGCACCTACCCGTTATCATGTAGGCGCTGCTCAGCAAGCGCGTTATATGAAGTTAGCGATCAACCACATGGTTGGAGCTACCGCAGCGCTGATGGCTGAAGCGCTGGTGCTCGGGCGTAAAGGCAATATCGAGTGGGATGTCATGCTCGAGGTGATGGGGGCGAGTGTCATTGCTTCGCCGCTGGTCAAGTACAAGCTTGAAGCGCTCAAGACGCGTGATTTCACTCCGGCGTTTACCGCTGCGCAGATGCGCAAGGATTCGGGACTTGTACACTCTGTGGGTAAAGCAACGGGCGCTCATATGCCGATCGCTGACCTGGTCTTTGAATACTTTCAAAACTATGCGAAATATAGTCCCGATAATGATTTCTTTGGTGTTGTTGAAGAAGTCGAGTCGAAGTCAGGCATCACTGTATAGGTAGGGTATTTTACATTTCCAGCCGCGGATAAATATCCGCGGCTTTTGTATTTCCGCGTAAATATTGTCCGGCCAGTTCTTGAGGGAATGGGTAGCCATGCCAGCAGACGTCGCCGAATACATCAAGGTTTTTGACCTTATGGTGCTCCGTTGGAGCCAGGAGCTAAGATTCTTCTAGCGAGGCACGCTGCTAAAACTTTGGCGGTAGCAAAGGGCTTGGTTTTGATCGGGTGTTGGTGCTACCGGCTGAAAGCCAACTGCATTTCGTCTTGGATGGCCGAAAGCCTTTCCCCGCAAAAGATGAAATAGCTCAAAACCAAATGTATGTCGCTATCACGCGAGCGCGATACAGCCTGGGGTTCATCGTGCCCGACAAGAAGGTCGCTGGTTTACGGTTCCCGACTTGGGCTACAGCCCCTGCTTGACGGATGACGTTTGGGATGAGGTGCCTAAATTTCTAGGTGTGACTTAGGTACTACCAGATGAATTGGGGCAATATGTCGACACCTCTTGCGGGCATCCGTTTGAGCTTGTTGAAGGAGTTGAGATCAGATGTCTGGTCCCAGCTCCCTCAGGGCGAGAACTCCGTTTCGCCGTTGACACTAATGTCAGCGTTCGATGGCATTCAGTACGAAGTCAAAGTCCAATGTAAAGAATGGATCTGCGGAGTTTTCCCCGTCCGGGGTAGCTCCAGCCGGGTGCTCTACCCACTCTGCGATCAGAGATGAACGCACTCCAAAGACGGCGTCTGAATCAAGATACTCTCCACCTTCCCTGAAAACGTGCGTGACGAGCCGTTCATAGCCTTCCGCAGTGATCATGAAGTGAAGATGCGCGGGCCGCCATGGGTGGCGATTGAGCGCTTCAAGCATTTTCCCAACAGGGCCATCGTGAGGGATCGGATACGGCTCCGGGACGATGGTCCTGAAGTGAAAGCGTCCCTCGTTGTCGGAAGTGATTACACCGCGGCCTTGGTAAGCGTCGAGATTCGGCTTCTGAACATCGTAAAAACCGTCGTCGTCTGCTTGCCACACTTCAATCTGGGCATGAGGAATTACCTCTCCCTTCATGTTCCGAACTTTGCCTTGAACAAACCATCGGGTGCCCGGTAATCCGTTCGATAGGTCACTTCCAAGCTCATACTGAGGAGAGTTTGCGACGTGGAACGGGCCGAATACCGTGGCTTCAGTACAGCCATCGGGCTTGCGGTGATTTTGTGCTGTGACGAGCGTGGAAAGCCCCAGGGTGTCGCTGAGCAGAATGAACTCCTGGCGGACAGGACTGCAGATCTGGCCAACTGCAGTGAGGAATTCGATACCCTTTTCCCACTCTTGTTCGGTGAGCTGAACTTCTCTGGCGAAGGAGTGCAGATGCTGGACTAAACCGGTCATGATTTGATGAAGCCGACGATCAGCAGTTTCAGCGTTGCGCGCAAGCACTGCTTGCGTGATCGTCTTTTCGTCAAGATTTCGCATAATGGTTGATCTCCACCTTTTTTATCTTTTGGGCCTGAGAGGCGTTTTGGTCGCTGCCCCAAGGCGCCGAGATCGATCATGATGGGCGATTGCCTTCATAAGCGTTTTGCAACAACCCACGGATGGCCTCGCGCTCGATAGGACGTGGATTCCAATAGGGATTGGAGAGCGCAATGTCGGTGGCAACATCCAGATCTGCTTCTTCAAGGCCGATATCCTTCAACGCCAAAGGGGCACCCAGCGAGGCCGCCAAATCGTAAAGAGCCTGCCCAGCGGTTACTCCGCTGGCACCTAGTGCTCGGACGATACGAGCAGCGGCATCAGGGGCTGCTTCGGAGTTGTATGCGATAGCGTGGGGCAGAACGACGGTGTGGGTCGGGGCGTGGGGCAGATTGAAACTCCCGCCCAGGGTGTGGCACAGCTTGTGGTGCAGTGCCATGCCTACGTTGCCCAGCACAGTTCCACACAGCCAGGCACCGTACAGGCAGTCGCCCCGGGCTGAGACATCTGTTGGCGCATCGACGATGCGACGTAAGCCCTGGGCGAGCGCTCGGATGCCTTCCTCTGCGAGGAGGGCCATCACCGGATTGCCGTCTTGCGCGTACAAGCCCTCCGCAGCATGCGCGATGGCATTGATACCACTGGTGACTGAAAGCTCTACCGGCAGGGAGATGCTGAGATCCGGATCGTAGATAACTGTTTTAGGCAGGACACGTGGATCCTTACCTGTCTTTTTAATGCCGGCTTCGGTCAGGCCGTAGACAGGCGTCATTTCGGAGCCCGCATAGGTGGTCGGGATCGCGAGAATGGGCAAGCCAGAATCCAGGGCAATGGCTTTGCCCAGGCCGGTTGTCGATCCGCCACCGATCGCAATTGCACAATCTGCACCGAGGCGCTGTGCTACGTCGCGAGCTTCACGCGCGGTTTCGATCGGAACGTGCATCACGGCTTTGTCGAAAACGCCTACTGCGCGGTCGCCAAGCATCTTGGCGATCTCATCTGCTTGCTGACGTTGTTCAGGGGTGGAGAGCACAAGCGCGCGTCGTGAGCCGAGGCGATCGATTTCTGCCTCAAGGGATTTCAAAGAGCCTTGGCCAAAAACTACTCGCCCAGGCTGGGATACGTAGGTGAAATTCATCGGTTGTCTACCAGGTTTCCAGAGAGAACGATCAAGCGATTGGGGTTGGCTGGTATGCCAGAAGCTTCCACTCGTCAGCCTCGTTAACCCACACGGCCAGCGCTTTGTTGCGTAGTTGCTTGCGAACACCGCCCGCAGTGATTTCCCCGTTCATTTCGCCGAAGACTAGGGCGGTGGTGCCGTGAACCTGGATCTTTTCGATCGGGTGGTCGATGTGGTGGTAGACGTAAAAACCGTCGAGACACTTCTTGAGATAGCTGTCGACACTATCCACCACACCGTTGGAGTGGGCGTAGGACAGGTCGGGGTGGGCAATCGCAGAAAAGGTATCGAAGTCGCCGGTCAGGATGGCGTTGTAGCGGCGTTCTTCAAGCCCGCGAATGGTCGTTTCAACATGATTTGGAGTGGTCATAGCGTTCTCTTTTGTCTGATGAGGGCAGGGGTGAAAAAACTCAGCAGTGCACGTAATGTCATTGATTACGTTGCTGGTTTCAGACTATCTCCAGCCCTGATTGCAAAGGAACGCAAAATCTGAAAATCATTTTTTCTGAGATGAAAAACCAGACTTGCCGACGAAGTTTTGTTACTAAAATTGAAGAGCTACATAGAGCGGCGTGTACTGCCGCTCTAATTAGATAGGTCTAATTATTACTTAGTGGTGAACTCAGGGAGGATATACTGTTGTAATTCGTCGATTACTTCCAGCGCGGGCCGGTGGGTAGGCTTTAGATTCAGTGCAACGTGGTTGATGCCTGCATCGCGCTGTTTTGCGAAGAAATCGATCAGAGCTTTGCGCCCTCCGCGCAAGATACGGCCGGTTTGGAGAGGGGCATCAGGGTTGTTGCTCAGATCAAACATTGCACCGTAACCGTAAGGCACAAAGCCGCGCGAAGCCGTCAGCTCACGCCAGTGACCGACCACATCAGGCATGCGCAGCGGGTCACCATGCCAAATCCAGGCATCAGCATTCTCGGCGAGCCATTCTATTGTTTGACCCGCGCGGCCAATGGCGATGATGGGAAGTCTACGGGCAGCAGGTTTCGGGATGAGGTCCAGGTCACCCTGGAGTTTGCCGAAGTGGCGAGTATTAACGGCAGGAAAGCTCTCCGAACTGAGTGTTCTCAGCAAGCTGAACGCCTCCTTGAAGCGGTCCGCCCGACTCGCGTAGTCGACGTCAAAAGCGGGATACTCTGTGGCTCGGTCTCCTGACGCAAGCCCGGCCAAAAAACGCCCCCCCAGCAGTTGATCAGCTGTGGCAATTTGCTTAGCGGTTACGATGGGTTCGCGAAGCGGCGCGACCACGCCTGCCGTACCAATTGCGATTCGTTGAGTGAAGGCTGCCAGCCAGCCAGCATAGACCAGCGGGTCCAAGGCCTGACCTACATCGCCAAAGGACGGATCGTAGAAGGGCACATCGCGCAGCCACAAAGCAGAAGCGTCTGATTGATCCAGGCGCTGAACAATCTCCGATTGATCCAAAAGATTTGGGATTGGGCTATCCGGGTAACCGCTGGCGGGAGCGATGAAGCCGATGCTCAATTTGCCAGGGCGAAATGTACCGGTAAAGGAGGAATGGTCGTCGAGCACGGTGGGGTTGTCATGGTGTTGCATGGGAATACCTCTGATACAGTGAATGACCCCATCCTAAGAAAACAGACCACCGCTATCCCTGACTTTTGGGATCAAGAGTCATGAATCTTCTTCCAAAATAGCGAGCGGGCCTGCGTGTATCGTGCATCCACTAGTGTGAATAGCGCTGGACGTATGAAAAATATTTTTGATCACCCAAATAATGCTGGGGTCAAGCTTTACTATGTTTACCTCTGAACGTTTGAAGGGCATAGACGTCTTTGTTGCCGTCAGTCAGACCGGTAGTTTCACCTCTGCAGCTGATAAATTAAGTGTTTCCAATTCTGCGATAAGCAAGAGCATTTCCCGGCTCGAGCGCAGGTTGAGTGTCAAGCTCTTTCACAGGACGACGCGCCGATTATCACTGACAGAAGCGGGGAAGGTTTTCTATAAGACCTGTTCGCGGGTGCTCGACAAGCTTGAGCAGGCAGAGCATACCCTGCGTAACGAGCAAGGTGAGGTCGCAGGGCGAGTGCGAATTGATCTTCCTGCATCCTACGGGCGGCGGCATGCTCTGCCAGCCATACTCAATCTGGTAGACATCTATCCAGATCTTCAACCTCACATATCTTTCACCGATCAGTTTGTCGACCTTCTCGTACAGGACATCGATGTGGTTGTCCGTATTGGATGGCCTGATCCGTGGCTTGAAGGCGTCAGGCACCATCAGTTCGGCAGCGAGCGGCTTGTTTACTGTGCGGCTCCGTCCTACCTGAACGATCATCCAGCACCGAGTAGTTTCGATGAGCTAGAAGCCCATCATCTAGTGCTATACGGACGCACCGATGGAGTGCTCAGTCCTTGGTATCTCGGTGACGGATCGACAGGCGAGCGGCAGAGACGCTCGATGCCCGCAAGGCTCGCGGCGGGAGACGGGGAAGGGGTGATGATCTCCGTTCTCGCTGGTTTCGGAATTGCCCAGCTCCCGACCTGGCTAATTCAGGAATATTTGGACCGAGGGGCTCTAATCCAGGTGCTACCTGAGTTGGCAAGCAAGGGTCGCCCCATGCACTTAGCGTGGCTGAAGCGAAGCGAGTCGCTGCCGAGAGTCGAAGCCGTAGTCGGTTGGCTTAAGCAAAAGCTAACAGATCCATGCCCATCGAATCCTGATTATTCGTGAATCCCGTTCATTTAATAGATGAAAATATGCCGCAGATCTGAATGATATTTGCGAATAAAATGTGCCCATTCCCATCTGGAGGTACATTACACATGTCCGCTTATGATTCATCCATACCCGTAGCTTCTACGGCCCGAGGCACAGGGTTGAGCATTGCAATCCTTGCTTTCTCTGCGTTTCTGATCGTTACAACCGAATTCCTTATCGTTGGGCTGTTGCCAGCCCTTGCACGCGATCTCGGAATCACAATCTCCGTTGCAGGCCAGCTCGTCACGCTTTTCGCATTTACGGTGATGATCTTCGGTCCGCCCCTCACCGCAGCCCTGTCGCACTTTGATCGGAAGAAACTGTTCATCGCCATTCTGCTGATCTTTGCTGCAGCGAACGCTTTAGGCGCCGCTTCAACGAATTTCTGGGTGCTGGCAGTCGCGCGCTTCATTCCGGCGCTTATGCTCCCAGTTTTCTGGGGCACTGCGAGTGAAACCGCTGGCAAGTTGGCCGGTCCGGAGAAAGCAGGTCAAGCGATTTCCAAGGTGTATCTGGGTATCTCTGCCGCTATGCTGCTGGGTATTCCGCTGGGTACCGTGGCCGCGAATGTCATCGGCTGGAGGGGGGCGTTCTGGGTGCTTGCCGGTCTTTCTCTGATCATGGCGGTGGCAATGATGGTGTATATGCCGCATGTAGAACGCACTCAGAAGGTCGATTTCCTGAAGCAGGCGCGTATCTTCAAGGAACCTTTCTTCCTCGCTAACGTGACACTGTCGATCGTAGTGTTCACTGCGATGTTCGTCGCTTACACGTATTTGGCTGACATCCTTGAGCGCGTCGCCGGGGTTGTACCTGCGCACGTTGGGTGGTGGTTGATGGCCTTTGGCGCTATCGGTCTGATCGGTAACTGGATTGGCGGCAAAGCCGTTGATAAGTCTCCAATCAAGGCGTCTGCACTCTTCCTGGTGTTGCTGGCGATCGGTATGGGTGCAATCGTTCCGTTGGCTCACACTGGGATCGTCTTCTGCTTGGCTTTGGGCCTGTGGGGCATCGCGAATACTGCGCTGTACCCGATTAGCCAGGTTCGGGTCATGAATTCGGTTACCCACTCCCAAGCGCTGGCTGGTACCACCAATGTTTCCGCAGCTAATGCCGGCATTGGCTTGGGCGCAATCATCGGCGGGATGACCATCCCAAATCTGGGTGTAGAGTATTTGGGCTATGTGGCCGCTGCCGTCGCTGTGCTGGCTCTGATTTTGATCCCCATCGTGAACAAGCTCGCGCCACGCAGCTAATCTCCAAGGCCCGGCAAAAATCCGGGCCTTTCTTATTTAATTTTTTCACAACCGTCCACATCACCTCACGCTCGAGTGTGAATGCGCTCAGGCGACCAGGTTCTGCCTCTAGCCCAGTCCTCAAGCAATTGATGGTCAACCTGGCCATTGGCGTCTACCTCAGTCTGGAGGTGTCAGGATCGGGAAAGCCTTGTATCGAAAGGAACATCCCCCGCCATCGACGAAAGTAATTCTTTGATGTAAGGCGTTTCGAGCTCTAGAACGAGGCCTGGGGCGTGGTCTCCGACCTTTCATCAAAACGCTTGGTCGAGGGCGCCCGCGCCTAAGCGACCGGCTGATGCTTGACGGCATGCTGTGGTTGCTTACCGACAAGGGCTACGACGCCGAAGTGCTGCGGCGCTACTCCGATCAACATCGAATGCGGCCTATTATTCCGCTGCGCCCAATGAAGCGCAAACCCAAACCTAGCTTACCCAAATTGTTTGATCGGCCTTAGTACCGGCTGCGCAGTATCACCAAGACTGGCTAAGAGAGAACCGCAGGTATGTGACACGCTTCGACAAGCTTGCGAAAAGCTATGCCGCCATGCTCTCACTGGCGTGCACCAAACGGTGTTTGCGACATCTCTTTACGTACAGAGTTTAGGGTTTCCGGTTAGAACTACAAGCTAACCCGAGCAATGGCAGGTGCGTTCGGCTATGATGGCGCAATGCCGTCATTGGGTGTTATGAATCTTGAAGGCGTGTGGCCTTGAGCAAGAGAACCTGCAGAACGATCAAATACCTGGAGTTTCTGAGTTATGAGTGACAAGAGTGAGCCTTGGTTTTCCCTCCGCAATGTTCGTTACTCTCGTAAAGGAGAGCATGCCATCGACAATGTCCACCTTTTGTTTCCAATGATGAGTGGGGAATTCGAGTATGCCTTGCCGAGCGACTGTTCAGATCAGGTGATGCGGTTAGTGCATTTTCTTTTCTCTTCGATTAATGAGGATGACGAATTTGATAACGAAAACTTTCAGAAGCTGCTAGGGCAACTCACTGATCCTGAAGGATTGACCATGAAGTCGCTAATTAAGGATGAGTTTCTTGCAGTTGACTTCATGGTATACAGCGCGTTCAAGGCGCACAAGGCAATCGATGAAAGTCTCGGGAAACTTCCTCCTGTAAATCTGGGACTTCGCACCTCGCTCTTGATACTTCAACGGGTCTTAGGTAGCTTCCAGTCTGTAGCAATTCTGATCAAGAACAGCATGTACTTCGATGTCAATTGCTTGCTGCGGTCGATTATGGAGCAAATTGGCCATGCGCACCAAATCCGGGAAGCAAAAAATCTTGAAGAAATTAAGAGCTTCAAGTCTACGGGTTCAATAACTCCGTTAAAGGAAGTCATTCCCGAGGCAGGGAGGCTTTATGGAGTTCTGAGTGATTACATACATAACAACAACATAATATGGGGTGTCTACATTGAAGGAGAGGAAGTACCTGATGGTGACGGGCATCGTACCTACGTGGTTACAAGATCCGGGAAGAGAACCAAGGATTGCATAGTAACTTTTTCCTACATTATTCATGCCTATCTTGCGGTTTTGTCGAAAATCTACAGTGAGCATTGCGCCGGAATAGAGAGCAGTTTTGTTCAGGTTGTTAGTGATTGCTGCGATCATATTAGGAAGATGAAGAAGGATATGGCGGATAAGTATTACAGGGAAGCAGAGCCTGCCAGCTGAGTGCTTTTGTAAGTTTGCGGATTTTGGATTTTTTTAAGCTTTTTTGTTGCGTAGTTAAACAGTGCTTTTCTTGGTGTGGCGTGTCTGCTGTCATCGCGATCGAATGAGTTACTTTCGGCTGTAATAACTGATGTCTTGAGAGCTATTACTGCAACCTTCCACCACGGAGTAGGTCGCATTGGGGGTTCAAATTAATATTTTTGTATGGCTGTTGAAGCAAAATGACCGCTTGCAGGAGGCCGCGGAGACGTTTCTCAAATGAGCTGCTCTGGTCTGGAAGATTTGGATATTGCTGATATCTTAAGCCACATCAAGGAACCGGAAGGTAAAATAGCCACGATACGCAGGGCTTTTGATGGGCCAATGCACAGCACCAATGTCGGTGACGACCTCAGCTTGTAGCGAACTTTTGATATCACGGAAATCGAAGACCTGGCACCCCAGCGCCCTTTCGAGTTCGGAAAATCGAATCGCACCATACACGAATGGTGCGTGGATGGAGAGCCCTAACCGAGAGGAAAAACCTGTAACGGAGAACGCCGTTTGAGATAACCCGATGGCTGGGGTCAGCGTTATGCATCTCGGACTTCACTGCGCCATGGACACTGCAATATCATTACGCTACCTTGCATGGCTACCCAAGCATGCCAGATAGCTTGTCGCGCATGCCACGCCCTCTGGCTTTTAACGGAAGAAACCTTTTGGATTTAGTCTCTGAGTTCATCGCGCGGTATCGCAAGGAATACGACTTCTACGAGCAAGCTTGTCGAATGGTCGCTCAATCCCTTGAAACCAATCTTCGATCAGCCGGTGTCAGGGCCATCGTTACTTCACGGGCAAAAAACCCAGCACGTTTGGAAGTAAAGGTCAAGCAGCGGGCGCTGAAGCGACAGTATGAGAGTGTCTCAGCGATATTTGACGATATTGTTGATCTCGCTGGAGTCAGGGTAGCCCTTTATTTCCCGGGGGAGCGACAGGAAGTAGGGCGGATGATCCGAGGGCTTTTCGATCTGACCGAGGCTCCCAAGGAGTTTCCGTCAACCAATGTGGAGACAGGGCCGTCCTCATACAAAAAGCGCTTTTCAGGTTACCTCGCGACTCATTATCGCGTGGTGCTAAGCAAGTCGTCTCTGCATCCATCCCAGGAGCGTTATGCCGAGGCAAAAGTAGAGATTCAGGTTGCCTCGGTGCTCATGCACGCGTGGTCTGAGGTAGAGCACGACCTGGTCTACAAACCCCTCCAGGGTGAACTCTCCGTAGAAGAGTATTCGATCCTGGATGAACTCAACGGCTTGGTCCTCACCGGCGAACTGGCGCTTGAGAGACTCCAGCGCGCAGGGGAGCAGAGAGCTTCGACTCAAGGTCGCGAATTCCAAAATCATTACGACCTAGCTGCCTCACTGGTAGAGTTGGCAAGATCAGCCTTGGGTGAGGCAACGGTAACTGACGCCGAAATGGGGCGCGTTGACATCCTGTTCCAGCTGCTCAAAGAGCTGGATTTGAACAAGCCAGAGGCACTCGTGCGGTTCGTCGAACCGCTTCACAATGACTTCGAAATGCGTCCGTTATCCGAGCAAGTCATCGATCAAATTCTTGCAGCTGATCCTGACAGGTACGCAGCTTACGAGAAGACACGCCGTGTGGAGTTGGCACCGGTTTCCTCGTTGACAAGCGGTTCATACCTCCAGCACGAAGCTATCGGTGAATTTGTACAGCTCTGGATATCCTATGAACAGCTGTTGTTAGCGGTGAGTAAAGATGTCTTCCCAGACGCGCATCACGTCACGGGCCCAATACGGGCCGTGGAAATGCTTCACCGCCTCTTCCCAAGTGATTCAGGCACCTTCGGCCCATCGGCAAGACGTCTGCAAAAGTTCCGTAATAAGCTGATCCACGGAATTGATGCACCCAGCACTGATAGTATTCGATCTGCGACTGAGGACTTGCGTGATCTGATCCGGCTGTTGGAGGCGATGGCGCAGAATGTGCAAGCGCATGGCCAAGAATCTCCTCTTCGGCACACAGCCGGGGTAGCCTCGGTTTGATTGAGCTTACTGAAGCGGTAGAGGCGATGGTCTTGCCATGTCACTTCCGCTTTAGCTCACCCCCAGTGCTTCCGGGCATCAGTTAACAAATGCGTACTGGCACGGTGGGTTTCTCATGCGGCCCCTTGCGGTACCAATGGACCTTGAGCCGATCAATCAATCTGGATAAGCCAGGTTTGGGTTTGCGCTTGGTTGAACGCAGCGGAATGACGGGCTGCATTCAATATTGATCGCAGTAGCGCCTTAGCACTTCGGCGTCGTAGCCCTGCCGGCAAACAACCATTTACAGCTTTTACACGGGCGGCATCATTGGCTTGCGGGAATGCTGACGTCATCCAGCAAAGGCTGGGCGTGTTTAATGTCGCGCAGAGCACCTAAAGCACGCCGTCGAGCCTCAGGCGGTCAATTAGGCACGGGCACCCTCGGCCATGGGGTGCGATGAAGAGATCGAAGACCACGCCCCAGGCCTCGTCCGAGAGTTCGTAACTCCTTGCCCTCACAGAATTCCTTTCCGTCGATGGTGGGAAATTTTGAGGCCAGAGAATTGGTTTCTCGCGATTTCGTACAGAGCCTAATTAGCACGGTGACTGAGGCCAGAATAAAGATATGGTGAATGCTGGTACACCTGAATTTCAAATCAGAAAAACACTTTTCCCAATTTGGCTGTTTCGATAGTTAAGTTTTACTCTAACCTTGGTGCACCCATGCTTGCTGGATTTCCAATTCAGATTAGCGACTCAAGTCGAAGTGCAAACAAAAACAAGAAGGAGTGAAAATGATCGATTCAACGCTGAGGATCGCTGTGGTTGGTACCGGTGCCAATGGAGCCTCCATTGGTGCGGACATGATACGAGCGGGCTACGACGTCACGTTTATCGAGCAATGGCCTGCCCATGTTGAGGCAATGCGAAAAGACGGGCTGACAGTTCATCTGCCGTCGGAAGTGCAAAACACCAAGGTTAAAGTCTACCACCTTTGTGAAGTAGCCGAGCTCCGGACTAAGTTCGATATCATATTTACGTCGGTTAAGACCTACGATACACGCTGGGTTGCTGAACTAGTTAAACCTCTCATGCACGAGACCTCCGTATTCGTCGGCCTGCAGAATGGCATGACTATAGATACTGTCTCAGATGTCCTGGGGCAGGAGCGCAGCGTAGGCGCGGTGCTGGGAATTGCCGCCAATATGTTTAACCCAGGCGTTGTGGTGCGCCAGGTTCCCCCAAGCGGTACCTGGTTCACAGTCGGCACCATGACAGGTGAGCGAACAGCTCGGCTGGAGCAAGTTGCAGCAGTCCTTTCGACGTCAGGGAAATGCGAAATCAGTGACGACATCCGGTCCTCGAAGTGGATGAAGCTAATTGCCAACATCCCCGAGATGCTTCCATCAGCGATCCTGAATCTGCCGCTTCTTTCGGCAGTGGAGCTACCGGGGATTCGCATGGTCATGGACGCTGCTTCCCGAGAAGCATATGCACTGGCGCGAGAGCTAAACATCGAGATGCGTCCCATCTTTGGACTCACCCGCGAGCAGATGCCGGACTCGGATCAGTACGCGCTCGACTTACTCGATGCGGTGCTCAAATACTACTCCCTCCCAGACACACGGGTGGCAGTACTTCAAGACTGGGATAAAGGTCGGCGAGCAGAGTTGGATGGCTACAACGGCTACATCGTAGAGCAGCGCAAAAAACTCGGCGGCAATGCCCCAGTGAACCAAGCGATTTTGGATATCGCTGTGAGAATTGAAAGTCTCGAGCTGAATCCAAGTCCAGAAAATGCCGGAATTATGCGTGACATTCTGACCACCCGCTGCTGATTATTCAGCGATGGCTCAAAGGCCACATCCAGATCAATCACTGAAGTGGCCTTGTTATTTCATGTTTGAGGGGATATAGGGGCGGGGGATGGTGGGCAATTGTCATTGCTGCCCCCGCTCATGACCCTTGAAACCTTGCCCAGGATCTTCTGAGCAATTGCTCAAAGCCTTTTTCTTACAGCATCCATGGACATTTAGTCAGTCAGTTTATCCTTTTTCAACTGGCAAAATGTCGGTTTCAATCTTCGCTGCCACTTTCGGGAAACTATCGGACGGCCAGCACCAAGTGGCGTCGAAGGATAGATTTTCAAGCGCCCATTCCCCGGTATCGATTGTCGTAGGATGGGAGTGCAAGCCTGCCTGGAACTAGCAGCCCTTCAACTCTAACGTCGCGCTTTCCATGAAATCGGACTGCTTGCATCACTGGTACTCTGGAGGGGGGTAGCCCTTAATAGGTTGCGATTTTTTGTAGTTGACAAAGGGGAGGGCCTTTTGAGCCCTACACTGTCCTGCGGAAACCTACCAGTGCTCTAGGAAATGTTGCTAAGCGTGAGAGGAAAAATTTTTTGTTTCCAATGAAATTCTCTCGCCGTACAGCGCGGCAGTATTTCAGTTGAGAAAAACTCAATTTCACTGACGACCTTTATCCATGGGAGTGCAGACGGTAGCGTGGAAACGCTATACGCCCAGATCTGAATTAGGCACTGAATCAGTCTCTGGCGCGATAGCCCACAACAACAAGAAATTAGGAGTTATCTATGATCGCCCTGATCCATATTTTGGACTTGATCGCCAGCTTGGCAGGTCGACCGAAGGGCAACTCGAATTTCCACACCCCCTCCTACTCTGTCGCGCCGCTTGTGATACCGCTCACCATCGCCCCTAAATCGAATGCTTTGTCCAAGCAGGTTGCTGAGTCTCGTCATCGCATTCGTATTCCTAATTTCTTAAAGGGCGCGCAACCGGCAGCATAAGTGGCCTTCTCCGACAATCATTACTTGAAGAGGTTGAGATGATTTCAAATAATACTGCCAATGGCCTGAATGGTCAGGTATTCGCGGTAACCGGTGGCGCTTCTGGAATTGGTTTGTCGATCGTGAGCGCCTTGTGCGAGCGCGGCGCCAGTGTGGCAATCCTGGATCTTCCAAACAGCCAGGGCGCTTTAGTGGCCACGCGTCTACAGGAAGAAGGGAAGCATGTGCAGTTTTTCGACGCCAATGTATCTGAATTAGAACGACTGGATGATGTCGCTGCTGAGGTGGAGAAGCAGTTGGGTCCAATTTCCGGGTTTGTCGCTAATGCCGGGATTTCCAGGGTCTGTGCAGCAATGGATTACACCCCCGAAGCGTGGAGAGAAACCATGGGGGTCAACCTTGATGGGGCATTTTTCTCAGTACAGGCTTTTGCGCGTCGAATGCGCGCTCATGGCGGCAGCATCGTGATGATCTCGTCCATCGCAGCGAAGCACGTGGTGTCGCCTGAAACCCATGCTGCCTACGGTGCAAGCAAAGCGGCAGTTGCTCATCTTGCGTCATTGCTCGGGATTGAGTGGGCTTCTCTGGGTATACGGGTCAATGCGGTTGCACCTGGATATACCGATACCCCAATCCTGCAAAAAATGAAAACGGATGATCCAAGCACGGTGGCGGCTTGGGTTAATCGCACGCACCTTGGACGATTACTTGATCCCCAAGAAATCGCCAACTCTGTGGTTTTCCTTCTATCAGGATACTCAAGCGGAATCACCGGCACAGTCTTGGAAGTAGACGCTGGTTACCGTTAAATCGATCATAGCCTGAGTGTCCAGGCCCATAATAATTCGCAATGGAAGTACAAGATGGCCAAGAAGTACCTCATCATCGGTGGCGGCACAGCTGGCGCAGTTCTCGCTGCTAGGTTGTCGGAATCTCCAAGCGCGCACGTGGTGTTGCTCGAAGCGGGGTGTGACACGGCTCCTGACGCTACACCAGCTGACATCGCGGATGCTTTTCCTGCGGCCTCGTTGAACCTGTCGTATTTCTGGAATCAGCTTAAGGCTCGCCGGAAAGTAAACGGCGTTGAATTTCCCTACGCGCAGGCGAAAGTCATGGGCGGTGGCTCTAGTATCAATGGGATGTGGACGCTCAGGGGCCTGCCTTCAGATTTTTCCCGTTGGGTAGAGCAGGGCGCTGACGGCTGGGGCTGGGAGGATGTGCGCCCTTATTTTGAGAAGGCAGAGGGTGATGTGGACAGGACGACTGCCAATCCTGGGCCGTTCAAAATTCGCAGGCCTTCTGAAGCCGAATTGCCAGGCTTTGTTAAAGCTGCACGAAATGCCCTCACCGTTGGCCGGTCGACTCCAACGGTCGAAGACATCAATGCAACCCCAGGATCGGGCTTCTTCCCCATGCCTTATGCCGCGGTGGGGGGAAAGCGATCTTCTACGCCCAGCTGCTACCTTACTAACGAGGCTCGTTCTCGCAAGAACCTTGAAATCATTGATAACGCTGTCGTGCACACCATTTCTGTTACGGGCAAGCGTGCTACCGGCGTTGTTTACAAGCGCCAAGGCAAACTGCTCGAGCTCTCAGCGGACGAGGTGATCGTCAGTGCTGGTGGCATTCACTCGCCAGCCATTCTCCTGCGCTCGGGTATCGGTGACTCATCGGACCTGAAAACGCTGGGGATCAAGACTCACATGCATCTTCCCGCGGTCGGAAAACATCTGCAGAACCATCCGTATCTTCAGATTGCCTTCACGATGCCGCGCGCAGCGCGGCAGTCTACATTGCTGCGATCTTTCGCAAGCGCCGGCGTCAGACATTCCTCAGGGTTGGCAGAGGCTACTGAAGGGGATTTGTTCCTGGCGATGCTCGGTCGTGTCAGCGCTCGGAGCTTCGGCACTGCGGTGGGGATGTTCAGCGCTGCCCTCTATGCGCCGACTTCCCGGGGTAGCGTTCAGCTCGCCTCGCCTGATCCGGAAGTGCCGCCGAAGGTGGAATTCAATTTCTTGAAAGATCCACTGGATGCAAAACGCATGATCCTGGCAGCTCGGTACGCTGAATCCATCTTCGCAGATCCAGCGTTTGAGGGTTTCTACAACGACGCTTTCATCATGCCCCCGGTCATGGCCGCCAATCAGTTCAACCGCGAGGGTATCCAAGGCTGGTTGATGAACATCGGTGCGAATGCGCTCTTGAACGGCCCCGTGGCGTTCTCCAAGCGTGTGTTGTCAAAGCGCCTTAATCCCGGTCGCTGGATTGCAAGTCCAAGCAGGCGTCAACCTCTGACTGATGAAGAAATCCTTAACGCCATTGCGCCAATGGGTCACCCTATTGGCAGTTGCAAGATGGGGCGTGCGGATGACCCTGAGGCTGTTGTGGACTCGCACTGCCGCGTCATTGGCATGGAGGGGTTGAGGGTGATCGACGCCTCGATCATGCCAGTAATCACCAGTGCTAACACCAATCTGACGACAATCATGATTGCAGAAAAGGCCTCCGACATGATTCTTCAGGAAAGTGATCATGTAGTGGCGTAACCCCCGGTGAGGCTAATGGCAATGCCGGGGGCGTAGCCGCCCCGGCATTATTTAGGCATACAAAGCGTTTGGAGGGAGTGTTACGGAGCTACCAGGTCGGATGGAGTGCTTTGGCTTGGGGCGGCAAGGTAGAGATCTGACAGAAGTTTTGGGTCACGTTAGCAGTGTCTGCGCCGGCACCTCTCTCGCTGAGATGGGAGAGCGTAGGTGATTTGCTGCGCTGGGCTACATGGTAGCGTTAGCGATGTAATCAACCTGGTGTCGGGTAATCCGTAAGTCACCGATTTCTTGCTTGATGCGCAGATGCTCCGGATGAGTAGCGTATACGTCGAGAGCCTCTCGGGACGAGAACTCCGAATACAGCACCACGTCGCATGCGTAGTCAATGCGACTAAAATCAACGCCGATTTCCAAGTGGAGTAGTCCAGGAATACGCCCACGCAAACTCTCGAAGCAGTTTTTAATAACCTCCACTGATTGGAGTTTCTCTGCCTCATTCTCGCCGCGGAGGTTCCACATTACAATGTGCTTGATATTGTCGGCCATTCAGCCAGCCCCAGATTTACGATGAGTTAGCCCCTCTCGGGACACGCTGGCCCTTTAAAGGATGAGCCAGTCGCTGGGAGCGACGCTAATGGTTATCTCGCAGAGGATAAATACCAGGAATGGAATTCTTTTTTTCCTGTGCGGAAAAGACTGCGCCGCATTATTGTAATTGACTGATTTTCAATTCTGCAAAAGTACTTTTCCGCACTGGCATGTTTTGCGGGGGTGTAAGTCGATACCCTAACTCTGACTGCTTAAGTCAGGGCCAATTCCCCCTCCACACAATGATGCTTGAGCTGCTTCCAGTCAATGATGGCAGTTTCAAGGAATAGAACACTCGAAAACAAGGACAATAAAATGGGACGAGTACAAGGTAAGGTGGCAATCGTAACCGGTGCCGGCAGCGGCTTGGGCCGGGCGATCAGCTTGATGCTGGCGCGAGAGGGCGCCCAAGTCGCTGTGTTGGATATCTCTGATTCAGGTGCTGACGTGGTCAGGGAGATCGAGCAAGCCGGTGGCACAGCCCGCTTCTGGATCGCGGATGTCTCAAATGAAGAGGCCATCGCATCGACCTTCAGGGGTGTGCATGAGCATTTCGGGCAAGTCGACGTGCTGGTAAACAATGCCGGTATCCTGGGACCTCAGGAGGCCACAGATAGTGTCCAACTCAAAGATTGGGAAAAGCTTTTTAAGATCAATGTGACTGGGCCATTTCTCTGCACAAAGCACGCTATTCCCTACCTGCGCCAGAGCGGGCGAGGCAGTATCGTGAACATGTGCTCTATCTACGGCCTGACCGGTAGCGCTGACTCGCCCGCTTATCACTCGGCCAAAGGTGCCGTGCGGATGATGACCAAGACCGATGCGATCATCTATGCCGGGGAGAACATCCGGGTCAACGCGGTGTGCCCAGGCACTATTCTGACGCCCATCAATGTCGAGAAGGCTAAGCTGATGCCGGGTGGTCTGGAAAAGTATCTTGCCGACATGAAAGTGCTCCACCCCTTGGGCATCGGTGAGCCTGACGATATTGCTTACGCTGTTCTGTATCTTGCGTCGGACGAGTCTAAGTTTATGACCGGTAGCGAGTTGGTTGTGGATGGCGGTTACACCGCGCAGTAAAATCAAGGTCAGAGGTGTTGTTAGATATCTCTGGCCTGGTTCTCGCGATCAGCTGGGGCGAGCCCAGATTGACACCGTATCGGCTTCAGTTCTGGGTTATGTTGAACACCGGTAGGACAAGTTTTCCAAGCTTTTCTAGCACGTCTTGGGCGCGATGGCGGGGCGGCTTCAAGTTTGTCGCGAAGCAGTAAATCCCAGCTTGCTATTGTTCAGCCAAGGACTCGATGAGTGCCTTCCGGCCGCCACGCAAATACCGATTTGTCTGCAGCGGCGCGCTTGGGGTTGCGTGAAGATCGAACATAGTTCCATATCCCATTGGCTAAAGCCGTACGGCTTGGGCGGCTCTCCAATCTGGAACGACCTCACCCATTCTCTTGGCGTCCGAACCAGGCCAGATCCATGCCAAAGGTTTGAGCCAGCCAATTGATGGTTTGACGTGCGTGCCCGTTGGCGATGACTGAAAGGCCATTTACTGGCTGTGGGATCAGATCGAGGTTGCCTTTCTGATTCCCAATGTGATTGGAACGGTGCGACGAGAAGGATTGGGATGTGAGCGTCCGAAGCATCTCAACTGTCTCCCTGTAACGCTCTGTTCTTAATTGGAAGTCGATGCCCAGCGCCGGGTATTACGTCGCACGATCTCCCGATGCCAAACTCGCTAGGCTCTGTACGAAATCCCGAGAAACCCAATCGCCGCGCCTCGGGAGCTGAGATTTTGTAGAGTGCCCGTCATCTACGGAAAGGAATTCTGTGATGGCAAAGCGTTACGAACTCTCGGACGAGGCCTGGGATGTGGTCTCCGATCTCTTCATCGAAACCGATGGCCGCGGCCGGCCGCGCTTGAGCGACCGCCTGATGCTTGATGGCGTGCTCTGGGTTCTCTGCTCGGGGGCTGCGTGGCGAGATATGCCAGATCGATTTGGCCCGTGGTCAACGGTGTATCAACGGTTCCGAGGTTGGCGAAACCAAGGGACATTCGATCAGATGCTCAAACGCTTGCAGCTCAGGCTGAATGACAAAGACCTGATTGATCTGCAAACCTGGATGATCGACTCGACCGCAGTACGTGCAACCCGAGCCTCATCTGGCGCTCGGAAAAAAGGGGCCTGACGAACCTGCCGATCACGCTCTAGGTCGCAGTCGTGGTGGCCTGACCACCAAAATCCATATGCTCTGCAATGCCAACGGGACACCGTTGCGCTTCCTTCTCTCTGGCGGTCAAGCCAGTGATATCAGCTACGCCCAGCCTCTCCTGAACGAAGTCAGCATTCCTTCAAGCCAACGTGGTCGCCCGCGCAAGCGCTGCAAATGGCTGCTCGCCGACAAGGGCTACGACGCCGAAGCGCTACGCCGCTACTGCGACCAATATCGAATGCAGCCCGTCATCCCGTTGCGCTCGATGAAGCGCAAGCCCAGGCCTAGCTTACCCAGACTGTTTGACCGGCCCAAATACCGACAGCGCAACATCATCGAGCGCATGTTTGGCTGGCTGAAAGAAAACCGCAGGATCGTGACACGCTTCGACAAACTGGCGAAAAGTTATGCCGCCATGGTCTCACTGGCTTGTTCCATGCGGTGTTTGCGACATCTCTTTTCGTGCAGAGCCTAGAAAGCGGCCGCCCAACAGCTGGTCTGTACTGGAGAACTGTTTGGCGATCATCACTGGATCGTAAATTGGAGCGACGATACCTGGAGTGGCCACCGCTATCTTTCGGGTTATCGAAGCCGTCCCTTTGCTGAACGAAACGCTCGCTTTGGTTGTGAGCCCCAGGCACCCCCTGGCGAGGAGCGCTCCATTACTTCGCACGTCCTGAGTGCTGAGTCTTTGGTTCTGTTCAGCACAGAATTCGCCACGCGCGCACAAATCGACCGCTACTGCCGCAAATATGAGATTCGCCCTAAGGTTCAGATGGAGGCCAATGCCCTTGGCGCAGTGATCGAGATTGTTCGCCGGACGAATCTCTCCACTTTATTGCCTGCGAAGATTGCGCTGGCCCATGACGACCTGGTGGCCATCACCCTTGAGCCAGAACGCCTGCAGCGAAAAGCCGTCCTTATGCGCCGAAAAGAAGCATTTCTGAGCGCGGCGGTACGAGCTTTCATTGAGCTGGCTAAAGAAGTAGCCAGCGGGCTGAGCGTCTCCTAAAACAAAAAACCTGATCCTTCTTCAGAGAAGGATCAGGTCAGGGATGACTTACAGGCCCAGCTCACTCAGGCCTGGGTGATCATCCGGGCGGCGACCCAGTGGCCAGTGGAACTTACGCTCGCTTTCCTGGATGGGCATGTCGTTGATGCAGGCGAAGCGGCGGTGCATCAGGCCGTCGGCTTCAAACTCCCAGTTTTCGTTGCCGTACGAGCGGAACCAGTTGCCCGAATCGTCGTGCCACTCGTAGGCGTAACGGACGGCGATGCGGTTGTCGGTGAAGGCCCAGAGCTCTTTGATCAGGCGGTAGTCCAGCTCTTTTTTCCATTTGCGCGTGAGGAAACCCTGCGCTTCTTCGCGATTGTTGGCAAATTCGGCTCGGTTGCGCCACTTGGTGTCCAACGTGTAGGCAAGCGCAATTTTCTCAGGGTTGCGAGTATTCCACCCGTCTTCAGCGAGCCGGACTTTTTCAATCGCCGATTCGCGAGTAAAGGGAGGAAGTGGCGGACGAGCTTGTTCGTTGGACATGGGGTGCCTCCAATCTTTTGGATAGTTAAGTCGAGTGGGTGTTACCAGGATTTCAGGCGCTTACGCGCTGTACTTCTTTGAGCAGTAGCTTGGCGACTTGCCTTGCACTTTCCAGGGCTGTGAAGTCTCCCATCACGCGGGCGACGGTTATTGTGCCTTCTATCAGCACGAAGAGTTGCCTGGCCAACACGACTGGATCTTCGACATCCAGCGCGTTGGTCAGCTCGAGCGTGTAGTCCAGAAGCTTTTGTTTATGCAGCTTTGCGATCTGTCGAACCGGGTCGTCTGCGTCGCCAACCTCACCGGCTGTGTTGATGAACGCACAGCCGCGGAAGCCGTCAGATTCGAACCAACTTTTGAGCACATCGAAAATGCCAAGAATGCGTTCTTGCGGCGTTTGCGCTTTTTCGCATTCATCCCTGAACCACTGCATCCAGCGTATATCGCGTGCATTCAATGCCGCGGCTGCGACGTCGTCTTTGGTCGCAAAATAGCGATAAATACTTTTCCGAGCTACGCCTGAAGTCTTTACCAAGAGGTCCATGCCGGTGGCGTGAATCCCGTTTTCGTAAATCAGCTTCTCGGCAGTGGCCAGAATTTTTTCGCGTGTATCGGTCATTGGTTTGTACATGTAGCCAGAGTAGAACGATCGTTCTCCCTGGTCAAGCAGTGGTTGAACTTTTGTTGCTCCGTTGAATTTGATCTCGGTTTTATAGGATCGCCGCACCGTCGCTCCCACAGGATTCGGGGCGCCCATGCGGGCATTGTTACCTGGGCGGCAGCGCAGCCCGCAGGGCTGGATAATCTCTCACAGGTGTCGTGGTAGCTTGCAGCCCGCGTTTGGTCGGTGGTAGCCAAAGATCGCTAGCCATTCACGAAAGTCCGCTTTCGACCCATAGCTGCCAGTCGAGTCCGGGGCCCTACGGGCCAGAAGCAGACAATCAAGAACTCTCCAGGCAGGTATCTCCGTCGTCAGCTTGACCTTCTGCGCTGGGATCTCAGTTTTCAGGTGTACATGCCCTTGATATGAGCTAGGAGCTTTGCTTGGAACTCTGGTATACAGGAGTTTCTCATCCGCGGTTCAACTGTGGAATCAGTTGCAATCTGCTATGCAAGCCCCCTTTCATGAATGTATTACCTAGGAATTACGATATGAACCAGGAGCAGTTGGCGTCAGTAAACCTAAAGATAGGCAACTGTGACTTTAAGGGCGCCGCCGATGAAATGTTGGCAATTGCCACATCGTTGTCCGAGTCTGGATGTGAGTCGTTATCTGATTTTTTAGCCGGCTATGCGTACGATTTATCGGGGAAAAAGCCCGATAGCAGCAAGCTCTCACAGCGCCTCAAGGATGAAATTGAGAGGGGTGAAAAAAATATGGCCGATATAGATGGTCAGATAGATATACTCATGCGTGAGATTTATGATTACTTTCTGGCCTTTGAAGATATATCAATACTCCAGAACCCACTACTGTTGCGGCCCATGTTTTTCAGGTCTGAGAACCGGGAAAATTTCCCGTTCATCAAAAAGTTTTTTGATGGGAGTAGCGACTGCATAACAAGTGAGAATTTTCATGAGGTATTTAGGAAGCAAATTATCTTCTACGCAAACCTCAGCATGTATGGCAAAAAATCAATTCTACATGTGGGGCAAAGGAAGACAAATATTGCCAAGGGAAAATATTGGAAATTCGTCGAGCTTAGGAGGCAGTGTAAACAGAAAATATCATGCCTCGATCAGATTCAGGAGTTAATTAGCAAGCAAATAACGTTGAGCAGGGAGCTGGAGGGGCTGAGTAATAAGCTCATGAGAAATGATGAGGTCGCTCATTTTTCTCAATCAGAATTTAATCGAGATTTAGAGTCATTCATGGCTACTTTGACTACTGAAGAGCTTCAGTTAATAAACTTTGGTGAGTGAGGTGAGTTTGTGTCAAGCAAGGATGAAGACAAGAAGAACCCGCTGATAGATCTAGCGACTCTGGACGACTTCGCGCATATCAACCCAGCTTCAATCATGGCGATGAGCAACTCGCTGCATTTTCACACGCTGGAGCATGCGTTTAGAGAGGCTGCTCAGACCGCAGAAAACACAGGCAATGCCGCTGCTTTTAGGGCCTACAACGTCTTGGCAGTTGTCTGTAGCTACCGCTTCAATCCCTGCAGGCCCGACACCTTCTCACCCCAGATTATTTTCAAGGGTAAGCGCACGCTCATCCCGAGTGATTACCTGGGCGAACAACAAGGAGTTCTTGTCCAGATCGCCGAGCAGATTGACCACCCCCTACTTCGTGCCCGGATCGCTGACAGTTGTTGGCATGTCAACCGAAGGCTCCATGCTGTCGCCACGCTTGCCGCCAGTTCGTATTTGAATGCGGTAGAACTCTTCTTCAAAAGAGAGTTGCTCGATCGATACGAGTCGGATTTTGCTGTGCCACTCAAGGTGGTTGATCTCATTGATCGGGCATTCGCTATCTACGCCTCTGTTGGCAAGCGCAATGAGATCCCAGACATCGCCAAGCAGGTGCTGAAACGGGCCTATGAAACGGCCAAGGACAATGAGTGCTTGGTCGCCTTCGTGAGGTTGTCATCCATTGCCCGAGACTGTGGACTACTTGAGTGGCAAGACGTTGCTAGCGCATCTGAAGCGATGGCCAACGCCACGAAAGATAAGCTGTATGCCGAGGCCGTGAAGAGGGTGTGGCTCCATGCGGCTCGCGCTTATCTCAAACTCGACGACAAGGAATCTGCTGTCAGATGCAGGGTAAGTGCCGTCGAGCAGACGTTACGGATGCGGGACGAAGTCAGCACCGCCCTGGCAAAAGCTTCATGGACACGCAGCGCTATTGGAGAGCTTCGCGCAATTGGCGGCCTAGCGGAGAGAATCGAGACCCTCAAGAAAGAGCTTCAGCAGCACGAAGAGGATTCACTTTCCGAGTTTGGCTCGTTCAGTGTGCCGATGGATTTAACGGATGAGCGTCGGGCGACGATAGAAGAATTCGAGCTGCTTAATGTTCACGAAATGTTGCTGCGGCTGGCATTTACATGTCGCGCCCCAGACAAAGTAGCGCTTCATAAGAACTGCTTGGGGAAGAGAGACAAATACTTTTTGTCGTCAATGTCCGGTAAGTCCTATGCCGATGAGCGAGGAAAGGTTATCGCGACGGCGGCGCATGTACCACATGGCAGTGAACCGCCAGAGGAGTGGTTTGATCATGAAAGCCTTAGTGAGGCAGGACTTCACTATCACATAGCGACAGAGGCTTTTATCCGGCCTGCGTGTATCACGATGAGTCGTTGTCAGCTCATTGATGATCGGCATTTTGAGCCGATTGTCTGTAGCAGTGAATTCGTGCCACCAGGGTTTGAGGCAATTTTTTCCCAGGGTTTTTCAAAGCTTGTACAGGGGGACATGGTCTCGGCAGCTCATCTGCTGATTCCGCAGCTTGAGAACGCCCTCAGGCATGTGCTGAAGAGCCGCAGATCGAATACTGTTAGGCTGAATGTGGATCTCACGCAAGAAGATCAGTCACTCAAGCAACTGCTCTCAAACTACTGGGTGGAAATAGAGCAGGTGTTTGGGGTGGATAACACGTACCTATTCCATATCTTGTTCAACCTCAAAGGTGGTCCTATGCTAAGGCACGAAGTGGCGCACGGTAAGCTTTCAACGGCACAATGCTTTGAGCCCTCCTGCATTTATGCGTGCTGGTTTATTTTCCACCTTACGTGTGTCCCTCTTGCCCCGCACTGGAACTCAGCAATAGCAGGAGCGATTCAAGAAATTTCAAGCTAGGAGGCGGTGCTTAGGAGTTGGACTAATCTGGAGTTTGTAATGAGCTCCACATCGGGCTGTATTGCCCCTGATTTCGTAGCCCCCATGCATTTGCTCGAAGGGCTGCTTGTGGCCGTTAGCCGACATCGGTCAACGGCTGCAATGGGTCGATAGCAGCCATCCGTGAACAGCGTTCGCTCCAGATCAGCCATTCGTGAAGGCAGTTAACCGCCCAAAATGAAGACACTCACTGGTGGCTTATCCGCCGCTGTAGGCCCTAGTATTCGCCTGTCACTTATCTGAGCCATTGGCATGTAGCGAATGACCGCACTGCAAACGCCTCAGCGGGAGAACTCTGCCAATAACGCCTTGACTTCCCCAGGCCCCATCGCACTCAAAGCCAGCGCGGCAACCTCGCGCATCGGCTGCCAATGGCCCCGTTGAAAGATCGATCGATCATGGCAAGGCAGGTCGGTGTCTGCCATCTATGAATAGAGCGCCCATACGCTGTTCAATGGCACCGCAATCGAACCAGGCAAGGCATTGCCGACGTCCTGGAGCGCGTCCTGTACATGACGCATCCTTGTATTCCACACTTCACAAGCCAGGCAGCCTGGAAGCGCATGCTCCTGCTGGGCCGCGGTCATGGCAACGAACTCAAGTGCCGGAACCAGACGCGCTATCGCGTCAATTGACTCAAGTTCATCTGCGCCATACCAATGGCCAATCAGCTCGGCAAAATCAGACATCTCTTTGACCTTTCAGGTTGAGGTGCATGGGCCAATCACCTGCCGACCTCTCAGGTAATGCTGCCCAGAACTCCAGTGCATCCTTCAGCGCGAGTAATTGCCATTACACCTGATGGTGCCAAATGCTGCCGGTCTATGAGTCGATGCCACCGACACTGGACGAACGATGATCGAATCACAAGGAGGTGCAGCATTTTCCGGCCTGCAATGCCAGCCTGTCGACCCCTCTGACGCAGAGATAATCTGCCCGCATCGCCAGGACATTTTTCTTGAGGCGAGTGAGTCATCAATTCGCTTGTTGGTGACAGCTTGTGGCAAATGTCAGCTCAGCGTCTGCTTTGGGTCGTTAGCGGCCAGTTACGGCCGGCAGCTTTCGACCCAAGGCAGGCGCTGACAAACTGATTCGCGGGCGCGCCGCGCACACTGTGGGAGCGGCTTTAGCCGCGAACACCGGCGCAGCGGGTGCCAGGCTCCGCGTTGGTTTCTTCGCGGGCGCGCCCGCTCCCAAAAAGATTGTTGTTCGGCTCACCGGTTGCTATGGGTCGATCTCTGCCGGTCAAGACGTAACCGGGCGCTGGTCACATATGATGCAGATGGCTGGTCAAGTCGAATGCAAACAGGTACTCAAGTGAGAAGCAAAAGCTTGGTCAAGTGAGGAGCAGTTTCCCGTGATCATCGACAGTCCTTGGGTATTAATTCAAAGGTATTGGAATGATTTTCATTAGTTAAGGCGGCCACGCTGATTGACGGCCCGAGGCTCAGTTGTGCCTGTACCACTACTGGCAGAGTTCATATTCCAGCGAAAGCGTCGTGAACCGGAGGAGCTGACGGAGGCTTTGAGGTTCCAAATCATCCGAGAGAGGTCAGGGAGGTCGAGGGGAGGGGAGAGAAGGGAAGCACGCGTGCGACGCGCTTCCCCGCTGTGGAACATCAGGCTTTGTTGGTGATGGTTACCTTGATGCATTCATCCGCACGACGGCCCTGCTCCAGTGCGTCCAGCGCATTCTCGAGGGGAAATACGTGGGTACGAATTGGCGACAGGTCGAGTTTGGTGCGCTCCAGGAATTTGATGGCATCAGGCCAAACGCCTGGCGAGCCGATGCAGCCGACAATGGTAAGATTGCGAGACTGAATCTTGCCCAGTTGAGCTGTGATGGGTCGATTGATGCTGATGCCCACCATGGCGATGCGGCCTTCTTCGCGGACGAGGTCAAAGACCACGCTCAAGGACGCGTCGTGACCGGAGGCTTCGACGACCAGATCAGCGCCGACGCCGTCAGTGGCAGCCATGACTTTGTCAATTACCGAGCCTTCGGTTGGATCAAAAGCCAGGTCAGCCCCCAACTTCAGCGCGGCTTCGCGACGGTGTGCGATCGGATCAATGACGATGGTGCGCGCCCCCGAACCGATAGCGGCAGCGGCCGCCATGAGCCCAATGGTGCCGCCACCCGATACCACCACGGTCTGAGCGGCATCGGTGCCGCCGGCCTTCTTGATGGCGTAGTAGCCGCAGGTGAAGGGTTCGATCAAAGAGGCGGTAAGATCATCAACGCCGTCAGGCAGTTTGTGCAGCCACTCTGGTCGAGCTTTGAAGAATTGAGAGTAGGCGCCGTCCAGTGAGAACCCGAAATGATGCAGGGCATCGGGTAGCTCCACCACGCATTCACCGGTCACGCGGTCTCCAACACTAAATCCGTGTGCGGACTTGCCAACTGCCGCGATCCGGCCCGACCATTCGTGGCCAGGCGTGACTGGGTAAGAGATCGGAATGATGTAGCGGCCATCGAGCAGCTCGTAGTCCGAGTGACAAACGCCAACCGCAGCCATTTCGATGAGAACCTCGTTCTCATCGATTTCTGGGCGCGGAAGCTCTTTGACAACAGGCTGTTTAGGAGCTTCAAAAACTACACTTTTCATCTGCATCTCTCCTAGGGCCATCAGCAATGACGGCTCGGTATTTCGGTGCAATCGGCGCCGCACCATTTATTGTTGAGTTCTTTACCGCTTCAAGTTATGTATTTGAGACCCGTCCACTTTGCCCTGGGGCAGTCACGGGGGCTCGGCAACTGATAGCAACATAGGTTTAGTACTTTGATCTATCCGGATCAAAGGCGCGTCTTGTGCTTTGGTAGAACCATGGCGAACCTAGATACGCGAGACACTGAGAGATATGAAACCTGCTGAAGATGGACTACCGGTGATGTGGGTGCTGACGCCGTCATAGCTGGAGGACATGCTATGGCCTAGCGATACGTCTTCGAGCGACCCAGTCACGGAGAAACACCTTCAGGATTTGTTTTTATCAGTGTCCGCTGCGTCTTAGGTTATGTGCAGCGCTCCAGGCTGTTGTGATGGTAGCGATGCAGCCTTCCTCGATAAATGCCGGCCTTGGAATTCACTTTGTCAAAACTGAAAATATGAGTGCTTCCGCTTGGGGAGGATTTCAAGGGGGAAAAACAGCAACTGGCGTTTTGGCATCTAGTGAAGGCAGGACGTCTTCAATCCTGAGGA
Organism: Pseudomonas pudica; assembly: GCF_015680405.1. Classification (GTDB taxonomy): domain Bacteria; phylum Pseudomonadota; class Gammaproteobacteria; order Pseudomonadales; family Pseudomonadaceae; genus Aquipseudomonas; species Aquipseudomonas pudica. The sequence continues at coordinate 61,490 of NZ_JADLJS010000001.1, read as the reverse complement.
ATAATAAAAATGGGGCCGCAGAGGGCCCCACATTTCAGCAGGATCATGCTTCTCAGGTAGTAGCACCAAGCCTCATGCCACTGGTGTCCTGTGTTTGTTCCACGGGCTTGTAAAATTTCAAGGCGAACAGCACGACCACGATGTAACACGGGGTGACCACAAGGAAGGCGTAGTTAATACCGAATGCGTCTGCGATCAATCCCATGATAGGAGGGATGATTGCACCGCCCGATACGCCGAACACGAGTGCGGCTGCGCCACGTTTGGTATTTGCACCGAGACCGCGCAGGCCCAAGGCGAAGATGTAAGCGTAAGTTCCGCCGCAGCCGAAGAAGGTTCCGATCAATGCGAATGTTGATGCTTTCGGAACATCCAGAACCACCAGCAGGGTTAGGATGACGTTCAGCATGCCGAAAGCTGCCAGGATCGCATTGGAGGAGAACTTACCCAGGAGCGCAGTGGAGACAAATCGGCCAGCCAAAAAGAGCGCCATGCCAACCGAGAGGAGGTATGCCGCTCTTTCAGAGGTGAGATCTGCCCAGTTTTCCACAGCGAAGTTGATGAACAGTGCGCCCAGACCAATCTGGCCGCCCACACTCAACCATTGAGCGACGACGGCCCATACAAAGTGGCGCTGCTTGTACAGTGGCTTGGCTGGAGAGACCTTCAAGCCTTCGACTGGAATTTTTTTTGCCTCGGGCAGCCAGGCGCGACTGATCACAAATGCCCACACCAGTACACAGGCGCCAATTGCGGCGTAGGTCAGTTCGACGGTACGCAGACCTTCGCGAGCCGTAGGCTCCAAGCCAAAGAACAGTGACCCGCCAATGATGGGGCCCAAGAATGCTCCAACGCCGAAGAAACACTGAGCGACCGCGATACGGCGATCGCCGGTCTTAGCGTCACCCAGCAGAGTCACGTAGGGGCTTGCAGTGGTCTCGATGAAGCACAGGCCGCTCGCGAGGACAAACAACGAAAGTACGAAGAGCTCGAAGCTGGTAGCTGCTGCTGAAGGAATGAACATGAAGGCGCCGAGCGCATACAGCGACAGTCCGAAAAGGATGGACTTCTTGTAACCGAAGCGCTCCATCATTCGACCTGCTGGCCAGGACATGATGGCGTAGGATCCGAAGTAGGCGAACTGCAGTAAGGTGCTGCGGGCCATGTCGATGTGCAGCACTTCTTGGAAATGCTTGTTCAGGACGTCCAGGAGACCATAGGAGAGGCCCCACATGAGAAAGAGGCTGGTAGTGAACACGATAGGCCAAAGCAGGCTTTTTCCGGTCGTTTCAAGTGTTATCGATCCCGAGTTTTCAATCGGTGCTGGCATGTCGGTGTGCTCCTAAGCGCGGCTGCTGGAGAGCCGCTAATCATTAATTGTTGTTAGGCACCTACGCCTTGGACGAGGTGCTTCATAGGAGAGGCATTAAGAATTGAGCTGAGAGCTCTGCATGTCGTACCTCATTCACCACCCAGAGGCTGGTAATCTTTTTCTTGTAATAGAGTGAGGCTCTCACCAACCAGATCGAGAGCTCCGACTGAATAGCCCAGTGCAACGCATGATTGATGGCGCCGCAAGCACCCGCAGGTATGCTGCCTTAGTCGCCCTGAGCCATCCAGGCTTCTTCAGACAGTCTCCAGCAATCCGTTGCAGGATCTAGCGTCAACAAAGCTAGGATTCAAGCTATATCTTCATGGTGAGCAATAAAATAATTGAAACTGAAAATCTATTTTTCAGGCGTGAAAGAATTTTCCTTAAATAGTTAAATCGTTTCCAAATTTTGAGGCAAGCTTTGGGTGTGTGTGTCATAGGACGCCGCTTTCCAAGGTGGTAGCTAGTCGCTAAATACATTCAATTCTGAAAAACTGTTTTCCGGAAACTGTATTCCTCGAAAGCGTTTGTTTCGTTAGCGTGCCTGAATATCATGGTGCAGCTCCCACTAAAACAAGAATGAGGTGACACATTTTGATTACTGCCGCGATTTTTGAGATCTGGCGCAGCCTGTCAATCTCCATGGCGTCAACGCTTGCCCCAAGCCGGGTGGTTATTGATACTCGGAAAGGACTCCGAGAGTGAACGCATAATCCCGTTGACATCGGCCTCTATCTAGAGGGCTTGCGCACCGAATGCCCAGTATGGGCATTCGATTTATCGCAGATGGTGGGGCTATCCTCGCGAGCGCGCGTCCGCCGATACACTCGAGTCTTCAGCACTGACTTCGGCCATGACTGCGTTAGTCACCGGCATTCTCAGGGCAACGACAGCAGCGAGGGCGAAAAAGCCTGCGCATACGATTAACCCCCCGCTGAAGCCGATCCAATGCGAGATACCCGCTAGGCCAAATGGTGCCATTGCCGAAACACCCCGACCAACGTTGAAGCAGAAGCCCGCCCCGGTTGAGCGCACACGAGTGGGGTAGAGCTCCCCAAGGTAGGATCCGAAAAGTCCAAAAAATGCGGTGAAGACACCGAAGAGCGGTCCAAGCCATAACAACGTGCTGGGTTCGTGGGTTATCGCGTAAATCGGCATCACAACAGCGACGCCTAGAAGGGTGATGATAATGGTGCGGCGCCGGCCTATGTAGTCAGCGAGCAGCCCGAATCCGTTGTACCCGATGAACATGCCGACGTTGAGGATCGTTACAAAGATCGCAATGGAGGAGGCAGGAAGGCCGCGCTCGGTTGCGAGATAGGTGGGGAGCCACGTCATGGCTCCCCAGTACCCTGTCAATGCCAGTGCCGCCATCAGCGTGCCCAGGAGGGTTCGCCGCTTAAGTTCGCCTTTGAAAATGTCGCGTACGACAACATCGCTGGTCTCATTTAATCTGGATTCTGTCCAGCTCGCGGACTCTTTGAAAAATATAAAAATGAGCAATACCGGAAGGGCCACAGAAGCTCCTGCGACCAGGAACATAGTGCGCCAGTCAGGAAGGAAATACCCTGAGATTAAGGCTGCGACTGCGCCACCTGCGGGAAATGCACTGATCACGAACGCTGCGGCACGGCCACGGCTCTCTGCTGGCCAGGTCTCCACGATGTAGGCTGAAACCACACTCCACACCGCACCCAAACCAACCCCGGCAAGGAATCTCAGAATGAGGAAGCCCGCGAAGTTTGGGACAACTGAGAGCGCGGCAGTGAAGGTGCCAAATGTGCAAAGAGCGGCGAGTAATGCTTTCTTTCTACCAAAGTTGTCTGCTACGTACCCGCCGGCAACGCTGCTTACACCGATACCAACCAGTGTCGCTGTTACGAGCAATCCCCCTTGGGTGACGGTGAGGCCTATATCGTTTCGCACTGATGGGAGGGCCAAGGAGAGTAGAGTGATTTCGACTGCGTCAAAAAGGTAGGCGAGGAAGCACCCGCCGAGAACAACCCAGCGATTTTGTTTCATTTGATGGCACCTTACATAACGCCATTAAAGCTTGGCGTGTTTTTAATTGGATTAGTCGTTCACCTTCTAATCGAGAGCCTCTTCTCAAATGGAGACTATCGATCGGAGCGGCGATTTAAGCGTTTACCCTGTCTGTCTTGGCCTATCGCCCCGGAATCGAGTAGCATCTGGCAAATCTTTTGTCTCAGGCCTGATGAGGCGGCGGTGGCTTCGAGGGCGGCAGGTAATTGGTAAGACACCCCATTTAGTTGGCTCATGTTCCATCTCCTTATTGAGTGTTATTACTGGAGCATGTTTTTGACTCATCTACCTACGGCGACCGATATGGCAACAAACAGCTTGGGCGCGTTAGCGAACACTTAGAAAGATCTCTGGGGCAACCCCAATCGAATTAAGGCAAACTGCAGATGCGGAGCGCGACTCTCATTTTTGGAGTTTGGCGGAGCGGCACCGTAGGTTAGTCTGACCCTAGCGGCTTGGCGCTTCCGGATAAACACCGCTCATGAAATACATTATTCCCGATTTGAAATTATGGGTTGTACTTAAGGGGCGCGTTGACTTTTCCCTATGGCGAAAAACAGTTTTCCTTAATCAGGCTTTTTCAGCCCGGACTGCGTTGGTAGCTTCCCTGTTACGCAATAATCACAACAAGAAGGGGGACGGGATGAAGCTTTCTGGCAAGGGCATTATTGTTACTGGCGGTGCGCAAGGGATCGGCCTGGGTATCGTTGAGCGTTTGGCAGCAGAAGGTGCCGCTGTAGGGATTGCAGACCTCAATTTGGGTGCAGCGCAACGTGCCGCAGAACAAATAAAGGTGGCAGGCGGGCGTGCAATAGCGCTTGAGGTCGACGTCTCCGATCGGGCGGCCGTACAAGCCGGCATTGCTCGGTTCGTCGATAAGTTCGGTCAGCTCGACTGCTACTTCAACAACGCTGGAATGAACATTCCTATGCCGTTCCTGGATATCACTGAAAGCAACTGGGATCTGATCATGCGCGTCAACGGCCTTGGCGTCCTCATCGGCATTCAAGAAGCTGCCAGACAGATGATCAAGCAGGGCACCAAGGGAAAGATCGTCAACACCGCCTCGATTGCTGGCCGACAGGGTTATGCGGACTTCGCACCCTACTGCGCGAGCAAATCCTCTGTGATTTCCCTTACTCAGGCCGGAGCCCGGGCCCTTGCACCGCAAGGCATCACCGTAAACGGCTTCTCCCCAGGTGTAGTCGCGACTCCGCTCTGGACGAAGCTGGACAAAGATCTGATGGAGATGGGGGTGAGTGAAAAGGAGGGCGAAGCTATGGATGCTTTCTCCCAAGCCATTTTGCTGAAACGTGCAGCCCAACCAGGAGACATATCCGGCACCGCACTGTTCTTGGCGTCGTCCGACTCTGACTATGTCACTGGCCAGATCATTCCAATTGACGGGGGGATGATCCTTGTCTGACGTTGCCGACGATAGCCTGGATATGCTCAACAACATAGTCAAGATAGCGAATTTTTGGTTTGGTTGAGGAAGCAGAAGGTCCGTTGGGCCTCCCTTCGGTGGTTTAAGTGTTGTGATCGCTTTTGGTTGGTCATAGCGTGCGGCTATGATCAACCCTTTTTATTTTTGCAAAGTGAATTTTATATTTTGTCAATTTGGCCAGGCCCCTATGTGGGTTCTTAGAGTGTGCGGTAGTGAAAAACAGATTTCCAACCTTGTCGCTTTTTTTGGAGCTTGCATAATTCTACGATCGCGCCAGCGACAATTTAATCTAGCTAACCTTCTTTAGAGATTTAATGAGCACTTTGGTTGCTGGAGGCTGTCGCTGTATCGAACACCATAAGCATTGAGGCCTATTTGCCAGCCGAGAAGTTTGTGGGGCATTCCGATTTCCAACTTGCCCGTTCGCCTATCAAACAAAAACAATAGTAGGTAATTCGAATGATACAACCTTTCGGAAACATATCCCGCAAAGCAAGCTGCCGCTTAGCCTTATCTATCCTGTCCATGGCCATCGGATCGGTACAAGCGGCAGAAGCTTTCAGTTCCAGTTCCCCCTGGATGTTGGGTGATTGGGGCGGAGCGCGTAGTGAGCTGCTGGAGAAAGGTTACAGTTTCACCTTGGGCTATGTTGGTGAAGGGGCTGCCAATATTGGTGGGGGCTACAGCTCCCACAAAACCGGGCGGTATACCGATCAACTTCACCTGGGTACCACGCTGGATCTCCAAAAAAACTTTGGGTGGGACGATGCTGAATTTCAACTTTCCATAACTGAACGCAATGGACATGACCTCAGCCAGGAAAATATTGGTGACCCACGGAGCGGGATGCTCAGCTCAGTTCAAGAGGTGTGGGGCAGGGGGCAGACGTGGCGTTTGACTCAGGCATGGTACCGTCAGAGCTTCTTCGACAAGGCGCTTGACCTGAAGCTGGGCCGCGTCACCGTGGGCGAAGACTTTGGTACGTTTTCCTGCAAATTCCAGAACCTGACGTTTTGCGGTGCTCAGGCCGGCGATTGGGCTGGGGACATTATCTACAACTGGCCCGTCAGCCAATGGGGCGGTCGCGCCAAACTGCATCTTTCGCCTGATACCTACTTCCAGGTAGGTGTGTACGAGCAGAACCCGTCGTACCTGGAGACGGGGAATGGCTTCAAGCTAAGCGGTAGTGGAGGGGAGGGCCTCCTAATTCCGGTCGAAGCGGTGCATCAGATACACCTAGGATCAAATGACTTGCTTGGTGTGTATCGTGTGGGTGCCTACACCAGTAGCAGGACGGGCAATGATGTATACCGTGCGACAGATGGTAACCCTCTACCACTGAGTAACGCCTCCCCCAAAGAGCATGACGGGAAGTATGGCGGCTGGGTTGTGGCTCAGCAGCAGGTTTATCGTGACCCGCAGAACACTGCTCGGGCGCTAACGCTTTTCGCAACCCTCACCCTGCATGATCGAGCAACCAGCTTCATTGATCGTTATGCCTCGGTAGGGGCGTTCTACAGTGCTCCTTTCGACTCACGCCCGGACGATGAGATTGGCATCGGCATCTCCACCTTGCATGTGAATTCTCGCGTGCGGAACCGTCAAGAGATGAGCAATGTGGTGTCAGGGAACTTGGGTTACGACAACCCAGGCTACATTCCGCCTCAGCGATCGGAGCAAAACGTGGAGATTTACTATGGATTCTCCGTGGCTCAGTGGTTGGTTGTTCGCCCCAACGTTCAGTTCGTCAAAAATCCTGGTGGTGTAAATGACGTCAGTGATGCGTGGGTTGCAGGACTGAAATTCGATGTGAGTTTCTAAAGGCTCATCCTCATCGGCGAGCATCCGAACGCGGCTTGGGGTTCCGCTCCAAGTCGCGGTTTGGAATCAGCTGCAGAGGCAGAGTGAAACGGCTGCAGGAGCATTGTTGGATGCACGTTGTGTTTTTACTTTTCGCCATCTTCGCCGGATCCATGATGCCGCTCCAGGCAGTGGTCAACGCCCGCCTAGGACGCGCTATAGGAGGGCCAATTTGGGCGGCGGCGCTGTCTGCTTTGATACTGACGGCCATTTTGATTGTTGTCGCTCTTCTCGCTAATAAGCCATGGCCACGTCCCGCCCAAATGGGTGGGTTGCCTTGGTGGGCCTGGATCGGTGGGATATGCGGTGCGATTATCCTTTCGGCAACAGCAGCCGTTGTTCCAAGGATTGGCGCTGCAAGCATGATGGCGCTGATCATGGTTGGCCAAGTCGTAGCTGCGATTGCGCTTGATCGTCTTGGATGGTTCGGTCTGCCGCTTCAGCCCTTGAACACTCAGCGCGTCCTAGCCGCCTTGTTTTTGATCAGCGGCGCTGTGCTAATGGGCTTGAGCGTCGAGAATCGTTCATAAGCTGATTCCCCTATGAAAACCTTCTTCGCGGATGTCGTCAGTGGGATCAATTCAGCGTTCCTAGGCTCTGGGCCGGAGTGCTTCGACCTGTGATCAACGGTGTATCAAGGGTTTCGGGATTGGCGAAATTACGGCGCATCCGATCAGATTTTCAAACGTCTGCACCTGAGATTGAATGAGCAGGGTTTGATCGATCTGGAAGCCTGAATGATCCTTTCAACCGCAGTATGCGCAACCCGAGCCTCATCTGGAGCTCGGAAAAAAAGCGGCCTGACCTGTCTGCCGATCACGCTCTAGGCTACAGTCGCAGCGACCTGACAACTAAGATCCACATGCTCTTCGTCGCCGATGTGGCACTATTGCACTTCCTTCTTCCTGGCGGTCAAGTCAGTGACATCAGCTACGCCCAGCCACTGCTGGACGGAGTTAGTATTTCCTCACACCCACGTGGTCGTCTGCGTTAACGCTGTAACTGGCTGCTTGCCGACAAGGGGCACGACGCCGAAGCGTCGTGCAGCTACTGCGAACATTCCGGATGCACCCTGTCATCCCGCTAAGCTCGATTAAGCGCAAACCCAAGCCTGGCTTACCAAGACTGTTTGATCGGTCCAAATATTGGCCACGCAACACCATCGAGCGCATGTTTGGCTGGCTGAAAGAAACTCACCGGGTCGTGACACGTTCTGACAAACTTGCGAAAAGCTAGGCCTCCATGGTCTCACTGGCTTGTTCTATGCGGTGTTTTCCGAGAACTCTTTTCGTATAGCACCTAGCTTTTCTCAGGCTTGAGCGGCGGAGCTTCACCTAGCGAGGGCTTCGGGATATACGGAATCGAGTTCGCTCCATGAGTGGAAAGGCGAGGCCGGAGGTAATCGAGTAGCGCCCTCACTTTGGGTAGTCCTTCGCGGCTTTTCAACCAGATCAGGTTCATCGGCATGCTGTCGAGTGCCAAATCAGGCAACACCTCAACCATGGAGCCGGCATCAAGGTATTTTTGGATCAGCCAAGTTGGCAACTGCCCTATACCATGTCCGGCCAAAATGGCAGACACCTCACCTTCACCGTCACCCACTGCGATGCGCGTCTGGACAATTCTTCGTTCCACATCGCCAGGTAATCGGCCTTTGAAATACCAGGGACTCACCATGCCATCTGTTAGGCCGTAGCCAATACAGTGGTGGTTGTCCAAATCTCGTTCAGTCTTTGGTGAACCATGCGCTTCAACGTAGGCAGGGGAGGCGCAAAAGATCAATCGTTGAGAACCAAAATATTCATGGCCCAGCGCCGCTGGCCATGCATCACCCCCTCCGATGCGCACCACGATATCAATCCCTTCGTGGGCGGGGTCAATGAACCGGTCTGAGAATGAAATGTGGGGCTGCAAGAGGGGATGGAACTTCACGAATTCGAGAATCAGCGGCAAAACGTGAAGTCGTCCGTATGAGGCGGGCAAATCTATTCTGACTTTACCGTGCGGTTCGTTGCCCTCGGAAATGATCGCGTGTTCAACCTCTTCAAGATCTGCAAGAACGCCGGTGCACGTTCTGTAAAAAGCCACGCCTGCCTCAGTCAACGCGAGACGTCTGGTTGTTCGGCTAAACAACCGGGTTCCTAGTCGACCTTCAAGGCGTGCAACGCTTTTGCTGACGGCAGAACTGGTCAGGTTGAGGCGCTCAGCTGCAGCTGTGAAGCTGCCTGAGTCTGTCACCGCTACGAAGACGTCGATGCCCTTTAGCCGTTCAGACGAAAACATGAAGCCTCTCCGTTGTGGAATTTTTTTCCAAGCACTTGAGAAAATATGGCGAGAATCGATGGCCATTTCTCCAATAGGCTAACTCACATGGCGCTCCGCGTTAAGCCTCAAGGAAGGTTGTTTACGTTTCTTCCCACTCCTCCCTACCAATGGTGCTCGTCGCAGGGAGGGGCCGGAAGGATCGCGGCGCAAGTCTATGAATGGGCATTTGGAGATTGCATTGTGAATCTGTTTGAAGAAATCCGTATTGGTGACATCACCCTGCGCAATCGCTTCGTGATGGCGCCAATGACCCGCTCGCGATCCCCGGAAGATATTGCAACCGAGGCGACCGCTTTGTATTACACCCAGCGTGCAACGACCGGTCTCATCGTATCCGAAGGCACGCCTATCTCCCGTGAGGGCCAGGGCTATCTGTTCAACCCTGGAATCTTCACCTCTAAGCAAATTGCCGGGTGGAAGCTGGTTACCGACTCTGTCCACAGCGCCGGCGGTAAAATCTTTGCCCAGCTCTGGCACGTAGGGCGCGTTTCACACACGTCGATCCAGGTCGAGGGCTCTGCTCCGGTCAGTGCGAGCAGCAAGACTGCAGAGGGTGCCGTAGCGTTCGGATATGGTGAAGATGGAGAGCCAGGCTTTGTGGCGACTTCCAAGCCGAAACCTCTAAGTACTGAAGAAGTGGGCCGGGTGGTACAAGACTTCGTAAAGGCTGCTGAAAACGCAATTGAGGCTGGCTTCGATGGTGTTGAGCTGCATGGCGCGAACGGCTACCTCTTCGAGCAGTTCATCAATCCCAAGGTTAACGACCGTGACGATCAGTATGGCGCGCAAAGCTTGGAGAATCGTCTGCGATTCGCGTTTGAGGTAGTAGACGCCGTATGTGCTCGCATCGGCGCCGGGCGCGTAGGCATTCGTATCTCGCCTTATGGCCAACTCATGGACATGCCGCTTTACGATGAGATCGATCAAACCTACAGCGCACTGTGTGCAGGCTTGGGCGAACGAGGCATCGCATACGTTCATGTGATGGACCAGACCAATTTCTTCCTACGGTCCGAAAGTGCCGTTGCCCGAGACGAAGCGTTGCGAGCACTGCTGCGCAGTTGCCGTAAAGGTCTCAAAGACACTGCATTGATCCTCGCTGGAGACCTAACGCTCGAGCGTGCTCAAGAATTGGTAGAAAGCGGTTTGATCGACTTGCCTGCTTTTGGTCAACCATTCATCGCGAACCCTGATCTTGTGGTGCGGCTGAAAAATGGTTGGCCACTGGCAGTTGCCAACAAGGAAACCTATTACGGTGGTGGCTTGGAAGGCTACATCGATTATCCGCCATACGTTGCTGAGGCGTGAAAGCTTAGCTATTGGCATCTCGGACAATTAGCAACATAAATCAGGTGGTCGATAGCAGGTGCGATGACGATCCCAAAGTCGGCATCGCACCTGATGATGCAGAAATGCAGGGATCCCGACAGCCAGAGCTGTAGGGATAGCGGCTGGAGCAATCAGCGTCAGCAAATCCCGGTTTTATGCCGGTGAGCTGAGCAATGGGCTCGCGATCACGTAGAACCAATAAAATAACGATAATGGCGGTACTTGTTGATGGATAGACTCACCGAGCTTGAACTATTCGTTCACACTGCTGAATTAGGCACCTTGAGCAAAGCAGCGGAATTGCTCGACATTTCTAATGCATCAGCAAGTAGGCACCTTGCGGCGCTCGAACAGAGGCTCGGTGTTCGTCTGGTGGAGAGGAACACCCGTCGATTGGCCTTGACGCCTGCTGGTGTGGAATTTCTGACCCGCTGTAAAAGCCTATTGAGTGACCTCAAGGATGCGGAGACATCTATGGCCAACGCGGTTAGCGATCCGAGTGGAACGCTGACGGTCACCGCATCCATTTCATTCGCGATGCTCCACATCGCCCCTCTAGTCCCAGCGTTCAGGCGCAAGTACCCAAAGATCAAAGTCGTCGTCGTAGGGACCAACCAGTACTATGAAATCATGGATACTGGGATCGACCTAGCCTTCCGGACTCGAGAGTTCGAACCAGATTCCAACATCACGGTGCGTCGCCTGGCTGAGACCCGACGGGTTCTTGCGGCATCGCCGGATTACCTGCGTACCCACGGAAAGCCCACCTCGGTGGAAGACCTCGCAAAGCATGATCTTCTGATCTACAGCCATGCGAATAAACCAAGGGAGATGGTGTTTACTAAAGATGGAGAGAAAAAGGTTTTCAAAGTAGATCCCGCGCTTGAAACGAACGACGGACAAATCGTCCGTGCGGCGGCTTTGGCAGGAGCTGGCATACTTGTTCAGCCCACTTATATTGTCTACGAAGATTTGATTGCGGGACGTCTGATTCCTGTGCTCGATGACTGGGATTTGCCTCGTCTTACTATCAATATCGCCTATCAGGAACGTAGGTTCATGCCTGTGAAGACGAGATTATTCATCGATTTCATTTCCGAGGCATTTGCGCATCACCAGTATGAGCGTTATTGGACTCGACAAACTGCTCTTTAGCAGATACCCGTAACTCGCTGTCAGCTGGTTTGATTCTCGATCATTTCAGCCGAGCTATGGGGCATCAGGCTGGCGCGAGTCGATTGCATTCAACTGATTGTTTTGTAAGGAATTATCCCAACTGTTCCACGAAAGAAAAACTGTTTTCAAAATTTGATGTTCCTGATTGGTACCGTGCCTCCTATCATAAATCTATAGCTCTCCCACATAACAACAAAGGTACAGAGCATGATCCGAGTTACTGCCCTAGGTGTGTTCACACCGCCGAAGATGGACCCTCAAACCTTCATTACTGCTATCGGGCCAGCATACACATCTTTTCTCTCCTCTCTCATTAGACCTCGACTGCCTGCCTATTATTGTGGTCAACCACCCGCGCTATTGATTGCTGACCTAGCATCGACGGATCTGAACCAATCCCGAAGAAACTATTCATGCCAGTGAGCAGCAGTTGCTGTTTTTAAGGGTTCTTCGAATTCCTGTTAGCTAAATGTTGATTGGATTGCTGTCTGTTAAATTTCCTTTCAGTTGTAATAGCTCTTAATGAGCTTGTTATATTCAGGAGAATGAAATGAAGGCTGTTCGTTTTCACGCGAAACGTGATGTACGAGTCGAAGAAGTTAGTGCTCCAAGCAAACCCCTGGAAGCTGACGAGCTACTGGTCAAGCCGCTGGTGTGCGGTATCTGTGGAACAGACCTTCATGAATATGTCGGCGGCCCAATCGTCACTCCAGGCAAGCCACATGCCTATAGCGGAGCGGTACTTCCGCAGATCTTGGGCCATGAGTTTTCAGCGATCGTTGTAGACACCGGAAAGGATGTTCACCACGTTCGTCCAGGTGATCGCATTACCGTTCAGCCGCTGATCTCTCCACGTGATGACTACTACGGGCGGCGTGGTCTGTTTCACCTGAGCCCATGCCAGGCGTGTATTGGCTTGTCTTGGCAGTGGGGTGGAATGGGCGAACTGGCGGTCATCAAAAGCTATAACGCTATCCCCGTACCCAAATCGATTTCAGATACCCAGGCAGCCATGATCGAACCGGCCGCGGTAGCGCTATATGCGCTGGATAGGGGGCGCGTGGTGGCAGGTAGCTCGGTGCTTATCTCTGGACTTGGCCCGATTGGTGCTCTGTCGCTGCTGGGGGCTAAAGCCGCTGGCGCGAGCCGCATCTTTGTATCCGAAGTCAATCCAAACAGGGCGAAGAAGGCTCGCGAGTTGGTGCCGGATTGCATTGTGATCGACCCTCGCGATCCAACATGGTTTGAGCAGATCCAAGATCTGACCGAAGACGGCGTTGGAGTAGATGCCGCCATCGAATGCGTCGGGGCCGAAAAATCGCTAACCGCCTGTGTGGATGCCGTACGGCGTCAAGGCGTTGTGGTTCAAGCCGGCCTTCATTCTGCCCCGGCAACTATTGATGCAATGAAGTGGGCGTTGAAAGATCTCACCGTCGAAGCGACCTGGTGCTGGCCTTCCTATAGCTTCCCGAGAGTTGCGTCGATGATTGAGAGCGGTGTTCTGCCTGTCGAGAAGGTAATGACCTCTCAGATCGCTATGGACGACATTGTAGAGAAAGGATTTGAGAAACTTCTGGACCCAGCAGGCGATGAAATGAAGATTCTTGTAAAAGTCAGTGAGTCTTAACGTCTCTGGGCGAACAACCTCATAGAGTTAGAAGTGTCTATTTCCGCCCGATAAAATAACAATATAGTGGAGAAATACTATGGCATTGCTGCAGAACAAAACCATCTTCATCACTGGTGCTGCACGGGGGCAGGGCGCTGCTGAGGCGCGTTACTTCGTCGAGCAAGGGGCGCGCGTCGTCATTTGTGACGTCCTTGATGATCAGGGGCAGGCCCTAGCTGATCAGCTAGGTGAACGAGCCATGTACATCAACCTCGACGTGACGAAAGAGTCTGCTTGGGAATCGGCAATCAACGATGCGGTGAAGCACTTCGGTGATTTCGACGTACTAGTGAATAATGCTGGCATCTATCGAACGGGCAAGATCGATGAGACCACCCCAGAGCTTGCCAACGTGATGTATGAGGTGAATCAGCTTGGCGTTTTGCTGGGTCTCAAGCATGGCGCTCGAGTCATCAAGCGAAAGGGCGGAGGTGTGATCATCAACATCTCATCCATCGCTGGTTTGCGTGGTTTTGCCAATGCCATTGCCTATGGCGGAACGAAATGGGCTGTTCGAGGCATGACCAAAGTGGCTGCAGCGGAGCTTGCGAAGGATGGTATTCGCGTCAACTCCATCCATCCAGGTTTCATTGCGACGGACATGCTCAAAGAAAATGCCGACGAGGTAAACCACCGCGGTGCCGTCGAAGCCCCACTAGGACGTCACGGCACTCCAGAGGAAATCGCTCACCTCGCCGGCTTCCTGGCCAGCGATCAGAGCTCTTTCATTACCGGCGCTGAGGTTGCGATCGATGGCGGTTGGTCTATCTGAAGTTGGTGGTGTTTAACGGCAGGTTGCGGTGATCGGAGGGAGAGGAGAAATCCTCTCCCTTTTAATTTGTGCGCAAGGCATGGCAGGTTGCGCGTCAGCGCAACCCGGTTGGCTGTGGTGACCAAGGGGGGAGTCGAGATGGAAGTCCTCTACACACCCGGTCAGGGGAAGCGTTAGCCAGGGGTAAGTGTGTCGCGGGTGCCTGCGAATCTGAATTAATCCCGAGGCAGAATGCTGCCATGACGAACAGGAAGGCGGAGGCTGCATAGCGGGTTAAGAAGGCAAATATCTTCAAAGCCCAATGCATCCTCGGAGCGCTACGACGTAGACCCGAGAGGCATAAGCAAAAAGCTCACGCGGATTGCCCTGGGAGATCTGCACGTTTGTCACTGTGCTACTGCGCATCGTGAGGGGACGGGATGAGCGTGCAGAAGTCAGCCCAAGCCATAGAACGTGGCGGTCAGCCGAGCAACTTGAACCGTCGTCTACCCACGGGTAGGGACCGTCGGCACGGTGGTATGAGAGGGCGGCTGGTTATGATCCGCCCCCTGCTCGATTAAAGTGTTACCGCATCAGGACCCAGTCAGGATGGGCCTCATATCTGAGCTCCATTTCCCGGAAAGCATCTCGGGATCGACGGAGGTTGTTGTAGACGTTACCACCCATCCCCTCCCAGCCGAGAAAGGCAATGGTTCCGGTGTAGCCTCGGCGACGCAATCCCCCGAGGATAACGAAGTTGTCTACCTCGCCTGAGTCGAGTGGTTCTATCGTAGCTACGCCTCCCCAGCCAAGAGGGGACAGGCTCGATCCAGCAATGATGACGTCCTTGAGCCATGGCCAGAGCGCGTCCAGACGATCCTCCAGCGAGCCCTCCTTAGCGGCATACCAATGGTATCCGTTAAACACTATTCCCAGATTTGGATGATTGAACATCTCGCACAACTGAACGGCTTCACTTGTTGTTTGCATACCGTATCGGACATGCGGGTATAGGGCGATTTGGATTCCGCGGCGTTCACAGATGGGAAGCAAGGCTTCAATCATCCGCACGTCGCCTTCCGTGATTGAGGTTCCTGAGTGCAGAGCCAGCTGGATGCACTGGCAACCTTCAAGCGATTCGGCCAAGCGAATCAGCCGGCTTTCAAGGCCCGGCCTGTAAATCGCGTACACAGCCCCTACCTCTAGTCCCCATGTAGATTGCACTTTGGCCAGGTGCTCCAGCTCGCTGCTCCATGAGGACACCTTCAAGCCTTGATAACCGAGCTCGGATAACATTTCGCATTGCGCCTGCAGGGAATAGGTGCCGAGATTGGTCTGAAAGATAAAATCCATTGCATGTATCGAGTGATGCATTGAGTCCTCCGGGCGCTGCCCCTTCACATGGGCGACAGAATCAGATAGCGCTGAAAGTGGGTCGGGAAGGGTTGATATTTATCAGGCAAGCAGTGTCGGACGACGGTAGCCGCCGGCCACGCCAGTTTTCGATAATACCCATTGCCACAGCTGGATATCCCTCGCCCTGAATGCGCCGGCACACGAGAGAAGGTAATAGCGCCACATGCGATAGAAGCGTTCACCTAGCTCGCCTTCAAATGCGGGCCAAGCCTTCTCAAATTTCGCATGCCAAGCCATCAACGTTTTGTCATAGTCAGCCCCAAAGTTATGCAGATCTTCAGCAACGAAGAGGCCGTCCATGGCATCCCCCATTTGGCCGATCGACGGTAAGTCCCCATTAGGAAAAATGTATTTGTCGATCCACGGATCCGGAGATGAGTTCCGGTGATTCTTGCCGGTGGTGTGAAGTAAAAAGAGACCCTCTGACGCAAGGCAGCGATGAGCAACTTCCATGAAGATTCTGTGATTTTTCCGGCCAACATGCTCAAACATGCCAACACTAACGATTGCATCAAATTGCTCGTTTAATGACCTGTAATCTTGTAGGCGGAATTCGAGATCAAGGTGTGAATAGCGCTCTTGCGCCCATCGAACCTGTTCTTTGGATATGCTGACACCGACGGCTTGCACTTGATAACGCTCGGCCGCATAGGACATGAAGCTACCCCAACCACATCCAATGTCCAAGATTCGCATGCCTGGCTTGAGCTTTAGCTTTCTGCAGATCAGTTCAAGCTTGGCTTCTTGAGCTTCCTCCAAAGTGTTTGCGTGCTCCCAGTACCCGCAGGTGTAAGTCAATCGCGAGTCGAGCATTTTTGAATAGAAGTCGTTGCCGAGATCGTAGTGCTGTTCTCCAACTTGCCTCGATCGGCCAACGCTCTGCAGGTTTAGGAATCTAGCTGCCAGCGCGGGGATTAAAAGCTTCAGAGGCTTGATGTTGTCTGTGAGCCGCGTTGAAAGGAGCTTGTGGAAAAATTGATCCAACGCCTTTACTTCCCACGCACCTTCAACGTAGGCCTCTCCGAGCCCTAGGTTACCTTGAGAGAATGCGCGCTGTGGTACTCCAGGTCTGAGAAGCTGGATGTCCCACGCAGAAGGCCCATTTATGGTAATGCCGGCGTTGGAAAGCAGCTCAAGGGCTTTTTGATCAAAATTATTCCGAGGGGCAAATTCCTGGGGCGTAGGTTGTGCTGATTCTGTACTCAACGAGCCTCTTCCTTCCTGCCAGGGTTTCGGGGCGCCCTAGATATTCAACGGGACCAGAAGTAATGCATCGATATGGGGCCGCTGTATCTCCAAGGGCGATTCCCCAAAGAGGATACGCGCACATCGACCACCTATTAATGGAGAAAAATCCCTACACTTTGGAAATTTAGTCAGCAAGTTGCTCCATCCAGAAGGAGTGTACGAAGGGAATGAAACGCTGGCTAACTGCCCTCCAGAAAGGACAGTCTTGGTTAGCAGTTGCAGGGCGGTACTGACCCATACGCTCCAGTAGGGGATTTCGATAGCCACGGGCTGTGACGGTTGAAGGTCATGGGATCGAGAGAGCTATAGCCGACTTGGCGGCGCAAGCGATGGCTGTGCACATCTAAAATGCTGGTGTTGGGGCGGTGCTTTCCGCAGCCGTGAAGGGGGCCATGTCCGTTCCCACGTGAATAATGCCTAATCCTCCGAATTTGGACGGCCGGGTGATACGCGTAGGCGCAGATCTGGGATCATGTCATTGTCTAATCCTCTGTATGGTCACCCATGATTCTAACTTCCCGCTCCGACGTAAACGAAACCCTGGTGTCGCTGATCAAGCCGCTTTCCCACACACCCGGTTTTCTCAACACCGGTTTGCCCGGCGTGCAAACGCTGTCCTGGAGCGATTACGTGGCCAGCAGCCCGCAGATCTACGAGCCGAGCCTGATCATCCTCGCGCAGGGCAGCAAACTCGCACGCCTGGGGTCGCGCACCTTCGAATACGGAGCTGGGCATTATCTGGTGCAGGCGCTCTCGGTGCCGTTCATGTGCGAAACCTTCGCCACGCCCGAAGAGCCGCTGTACGGGGTGTCGGTGTCGATCGACCGGCTAGTGCTGGGAGATCTGGTGCATGCCATGGGGTTGCCAGCGGATGCTTCGGTCAAGGCGCAGACACCGGAATCCATGACCTCTGCCGAGCTAGATGTGCAAATGCGTGAGAGCGTGGAGCGCTTGCTGCGATGCTTGCACGACTCAATGGATCGCCAGGTATTGGGGCCGTCGCTGGTGCGCGAGGTGCTGTATGCCGCACTGCGTGGCCCGCAAGCCGGGGTGTTGCGGGCGCTGGTCGAGCAACAGGGGCATTTCGCGAGAATCGCTGCGGCGCTACAGCACCTGCGCAATCACTATGCCGAGGCGTTGAGCGTGGATGAACTGGCCGGGTGTGCCAACATGAGCGCCTCGACCTTTCATGAGCATTTCAAGCGCACCACACTCCTATCTCCGGTGCAGTATCTGAAACGCCTACGTCTCTTGAAAGCCCAGCAAATGCTGATCGGCGAGAGCATGGCGGTCGGACAGGTGGCTCATCGGGTGGGGTATCAGAGCACGTCGCAATTCAGCCGTGAGTACAAACGCTATTTCGACCGAAGCCCGGGGGAGGAAAGGGTACAGTTGAAGATTTC
This sequence comes from Pseudomonas pudica, assembly GCF_015680405.1. Classification (GTDB taxonomy): domain Bacteria; phylum Pseudomonadota; class Gammaproteobacteria; order Pseudomonadales; family Pseudomonadaceae; genus Aquipseudomonas; species Aquipseudomonas pudica. The sequence goes on along the minus strand of NZ_JADLJS010000001.1, from coordinate 43,451 downwards.
AGCGTGAAACGCGAGAGGCGCCGGCAGGCAGACTTTGTGAAAACCTAGGGACTCTCCGATTAACTCTGAACGCAGAGCTTTTTCAGCATTGGGCAGACCGGCCGATGCTCGCGCTTTCTAGCACATCTCTACTAGCTCAAATCATCCGCGCCTTCTCTCTCGTGATAGTGGCGCGATCTAGGTACGAAAGGCAACGCTCGCGTTGCGAAATGCCAGGGGATTGATCATTCATTCTTGAAAACCTGAGTAGACTGTGCCCAACTGTATTAAAGTAAACCAACAATTCATCTGGTATTTAGGGGTATTTATGTCACGTCTGGCAGAGTTTCGTCAGCTCGAACAGAAATTGGCCGCGCAGCTGGCCGAGCTGGAGGAAATGAAGGGTTCCTCTGAGCTTCAAAAAGAAATCGAATTCGAGACCAAGCTGCGCGACCTGCTCGCGAAGTATGGCTATAGCCTGCGCGATGTCATCAACATCTTGGATCCTCAAGCTAGCCGTCGCTCTGCCGCTCCATCTGATGTTGAGAGAGCCCCGCGCCGTGCACGCCAGGTTAAGCAGTACAAAAACCCGCATAACGGCGAGATCATCGAGACCAAAGGTGGTAATCACAAGCTGCTTAAGGAATGGAAAGCTGAGTACGGGGCTGATGAGGTGGAGAGCTGGGTCGCCCGATGAGCTTTCCTGTAAGTCAAAAATGAGGTACCAAAAGCCGTCCTGCGAGACGGCTTTTGACAAGAGATAGTTCGCAATCTGCGCACGTACCTCACGATACCTATCAATTTTTACCACCTTGAACAGAGGCCTTCCGCCTTGATGGATGAATCGAAATCGCTTACCATCCGTCACAGACCACTTGGTTAGGAGTCAGCACGGTTGCTGATTTCGCCTTGGGAATGCCAAAGCACAAAAAAACCACCTTTTGGTGGTTTTTTTGTGCCTGCTTTTTTTGCTCCTGAAGGACTCGTCCAACATTGAGCAAAAATACTTCTGGCGTGAAATCAAGCTTCTCGCTGCCGTCTTCGCCGATGCGCTGTGGTTGGCAGCCACAGACGCATTCAGTGCTTTCTGGTTTGTGACGATTCACGGTGCGCGGAAACTGCGGCGGCAAATGCTCACGCTTGGGCGATTGCCGTGGCTCTGCCTGTAACGAAGCGGGAAGAAGCTGTATTAGATCGGCCTCGATAGGATCAAGATCTGTATCGATCAGGTCATCCAGCTAGCTGCCTTGCTCCGGGCTGATTTACTCGCTGCGCTTGGAAAACTTGTAGCATTAGAGCAGGCCTGGCGATAAGGGCGATCGCGCCCGCATTAAAGATGCGCGGAGACCATCGCCCTTAAAACTGGAGTTCGGAAAGTGAGCTCGCCGGAGGCTTACCATCTTTCTAACGCGAGGCAAGCAGGGGTATCAGAAGAATGGCTGCGGGTGTCATTGTGATTATCTTTATTAAGTTAACAGCCAATTGCCGAAAAGGTACGCTTGCAGAGCCGAAACCGCATCCTGGACGGGTTTCACCTGACAACGTGGGGTTACGCTCCTAGATTAAAACTGCGCGTATAACCGCGGTTCTTCAGCAGATTCAGGTGGAATGGCCGCGCTTGCGATTCGCGTTTTCAGGTTTCGCGCCGAGTACAACGCATGTGACCGTTTTCGCAGGCGTAAGTCGAGATCTCCTAGTTTGTAGGTGGCCACCGCGGTCTCATAAATAACCGCGCTTTGCGAGCAGTCAAGCCCTCGGTGAATCACAACCTTACGAAGCTCTTCCAAGCTCCAGTGCGGGCGGCCACTGATTGACGGAGGGCATAGCATTTGCACGTGCGCGATCTCGACGTCCGTTGCCTGGTTAAGGAAAACGTTGAGTTCGTAAGCATCCTCAATGACAGCTGCACGCTCGCTTCCATCGTTGAAAAGTGATCGCAAGGTTACCCAAAAGCACATCCCCTCAATTTCACAATAAGAACCAGTACGAACAGTACGGGTGTGAGATTCGGACAAATAGATCAAAACGGGCTCCACTGAGCGCTGCATATCCCTAGGCGATCAGTCACCAAGGCTGGAAACCGCAAATTATCTCACAGTGAACACTATAGGTTGTAGTCCTATCGTGTTCGATAGCGCTTCATCATTCCTTTTCTGAGGAATGTTGATGGAAATTCGTGAATCCTTGGGTGAGGCTCTGCGGCGCATGCGCATTCTTCACGACCTCACCCAGGAAGATTTTGCAGTAGTCAGCAGTCGAACCTACGTGAGCTCGCTCGAACGAGGACTCAAGGCTCCGACTATTCAAAAAATCGAAGACTTGGCTGGCCGCATAGGTATCCACCCACTTAGCCTCATCGTGTCTGCTTACCTGATCCAAAACCCAGATGTTGGCTTAGACGGGCTGATCGAGCAGGTCAGAAAGGAGGCTCTCGAAGTTTGAAGGGCGATCCAGTGCCAAAAATGAGCGCTATAGTGTTCATTCTGACCTGGATTGACTACCATCACGCTGCTCACTTAGAACAGGCTTCGGGGAGCAGCGTAGCCATGCGTAGATCATTCCATGGCTAAGGTGGCCCCTTCTACATCCAAATGCCTATGGCCTCCGCCGCTGCTTCCCTTTTTCCATAGGTCTGCGCATGCAATTGCACCGAGAATCGTGGACGAATCCTGGCCAGCACTAGCCAAGACTGCACGCTGGGAGAATGGATGGAGCGGGGCGCTGCCAAACAATACACTTATGTCTTTCTAAGCTAGTCTGTCGCCGTAAATTATAATTTACGCAATGGGCGCTAATCATTCATTTTTTGCTCTTAATGTTCAGTCATTTTGACGACAGTTCCATACATCTTGAAAAATGGGGCCCGGGCGCGTGGCGAGGCTGCGGATCAGTGTGCAAAGCGGCGCATTGGCGTCGACGTGTCGGGTCAATTGCATGATGGACCTGGGCAGAGGATCAGACAGTTTGATCATCGCAGAATGAACGCTCGGCGCCAGATGTTGCATGGCATCTTCGGAGAATCAGGCATCGATACCGGAGAATCAGCCGTGGGCGGAGCCACGCATGGCGCGCAGAATGCGCAGCCTGAATCGTTTCACTTCATAGCGAGGCCCTGCATGTACACCGCCATCGGTTACGCCGCCCAGACCCCCACCAGCCCTCTGGCTCCCATGACCTTCGAACGTCGCAGCCCGCGCCCTGACGACGTCGCCATCGATATCCTGTACTGCGGCGTGTGCCACTCCGACATTCACCAGGCGCGCAACGAATGGGGCATCGCCGTGTACCCGCTGATGCCTGGCCACGAGATCATCGGCCGCGTCACTGCGGTGGGCGACAAAGTGACCGCGCACAAGGTCGGCGACCTGGTCGGCGTTGGCTGCATGGTCGACTCATGCCGCCACTGCGAAGCCTGTGCCAAGGACCTGGAGCAATATTGCCTGGAAGGCCCGACCATGACCTACGCCACCCCGGACCGGGTCGACGGTAGCAACACCATGGGCGGTTACTCCAGCAGCATCGTGGTCAGCGAGCACTTCGTGGTGCGCATCCCGGCCGGCATGGACCTGCCCAGCGCCGCGCCAATTCTCTGCGCCGGCATCACCACCTATTCGCCGCTCAAGCACCACGGTGTCGGCCCTGGTCACAAGATCGGCATCCTCGGCATGGGCGGCCTGGGCCACATGGCTATCAAGCTGGCCAAAGCCCTTGGCGCCGAAGTGACCCTGTTCACCCGTTCCCAGGGCAAGGCCGAGGAAGCCCTTCGCCAGGGTGCCGACCATGTGATCGTGTCCACCGATGCCGAGCAGATGCACGCCGCGGCGGGCCGTTTCGACTTCCTGCTCGACACCATCCCGGTGCAGCACGACCTCAACCCGTACCTGGAAACCCTGAAATTCGATGGTGTACACATCCTGGTCGGCCTGATCGAGCCGATCGACCCGGCGGTGCACGCGGCCAATCTGGTGATGAAGCGTCGGGTGCTGGCGGGGTCATTGATCGGCGGAATTGCCGAGACACAGGAAGTGCTGGATTTCTGTGCCGAGCACGGGATTCGTTGTGATATCGAGTTGCTGGATATCCGCAATATCAACCAGGCGTATGAGCGGATGATTGCCGGGGACGTGAAGTACCGGTTCGTGATCGACATGGCCACTTTGCAGGGCTGATTGGTTGCCTGTCCCGGCCTCTTCGCAGGCTCGTCCGCTCCCACAGGTACAGCACAGGCTTCGTGAGCTGTGATTTGCCTGTGGCAGCGGGTTTACCCGCGAAGAGGCCGGCACAGGCAATGAAGACGCTGGATCTGTTACCAGGCCAATGCCCTGTCCCAGCCTTTCCAGAACAACCACCGCCGTACCTCGCCATGCGCCCCGGTACCGATCTGCCAGGCAGGCCGCCCGCTATCCAGGGCAACCACCGAAACAAACCCGGCATGGCTCGCTGCCACCAGCGTACGCCCGTCAGCACTGATATCCAGCGCACTGATGGTCGACCCGAGGTAATGCTGCCAATGCTCCACGCCATCTTCGCCAAACGCCCGCAGGTAACCATAGGCATCCCCCACGATGTACTCACCGTCGCGCGCCACGCCGGCATACACCCGTGCACCATCCTGTACCAGCGGGGTACGTGGATCCTGGCTGTAGTAGTCGGTGTCCAACCCCGGCAAGTCGGCCACCCTGACGGCAAGTGTGGCACCGCTGTAGAAATGGCAGGCATTGACTATCAACTGGTCACCCGCGTGGTTGAACAGCGCAAAGTGCGGATACTCGCTGGCCGGGCCGATTGCTGCTACGGGCCTGAGCTGGTCGTCCAGTACCAGGTGACGGCTGCCTTGTTCGCCGACCACGATCAACCGGCCATCCACCGACACCGCACCATGCTCCATGCTCAGCCCGAGGCTGATGTCGTCCGGGTCGGTGCCTTCGTCCAGTTCGTCGAGCACCCGCGCCTGTTGCGGCAGCAAGCGGGTCGCGCCGTGGCGGGCCAGCAGGAAGATACCCTCGGCACTCACCAGCAGCACCCGCTGGCCATCCGGGAAGGGGATCAGTGCGGACGGCGTGGGCGGCAGTTCGAATGGCTCGAACGGGTAACCCGGCGGCAACCCCTCCAGCCCCGTGGGCCAGCTCAGGCGCAGCACCTGCGGGCCCCCCCAGCCATCGGTCACGCGTATGCCCTCTGCATTGGCCAGGGCGAAATAGCGCCGGGCCGGACAGCGGCCGAAGTGATCGACGCCGATCACCGGGGTCACCCCGAGATTGTCAATGCGCACCACCTGGCCTTTGTCATGCGGCATGCCGATGCGTGCCAGCAGGCTGCCATCCTCCAGCAGCAGGACGTTGCCGATGCCTTGCCCGTGCTCCTTGATCAGCGGTAGCAATGGGTGGTGGGCGGGCGGCCAGGCTTCGCGGAAGGCTTGCTGTTCGGAGGCTTCGACGCCAGGCCGGTTGGCTGCTTGCAAGGCTTGCAGCCAGGCATCGAGCAAATGCTCGGTGGCTTGCGGCAGGGGCTCTTCCAGGTCATCCCAACCTTGCGCGCGGCCCTGCGCGACATAGTCGTTGACGGCCTGCGCATAGGCGATGACCGCCTGCTGCCACTGCTGCTGGGTGTGCTGCTGGTCCATTAGCGGATCGGGCTCCTTGTTGCATACGCGTTCGTACAAAGCGCGCATGTTACTCCTTCTGCCCGGTTCGCGGTTGTGAGCCCCCGGCTTGACGCGTACCATGCCGGGCATTCCTTCCAATAACAAAGCGTGCGTCCACACCCCGGCAAGCGGGTGACTGGCGTGCGTCCTGTTGCCTTGCCTGCGGAGAAGCGGTTTGCACCCATGAATGGACCCATACCCACCAACATGCCACCCACGGCGGGTAGCGGCAGCTGGCTGAGCGTCATTGCGCTGGCCCTGGCGGCCTTCATATTCAACACCACCGAGTTCGTCCCGGTGGCGCTGCTCAGCGACATTGGCCGCAGCTTCGACATGAGTACCGCGCAGGTCGGCCTGATGCTGACCATCTACGCCTGGGTGGTGGCGCTGGCCTCGCTGCCGATGATGCTGCTGACCCGCAACATCGAGCGGCGGCGCCTGTTGCTGTTCGTGTTCCTGGTGTTCATCGTCAGCCACTTGCTGTCGTGGTTGTCGCAGAGCTTTGCCATGTTGCTGGTCAGCCGTATCGGTATTGCTTTGGCGCATGCGGTGTTCTGGGCCATCACCGCTTCCCTGGCGGTGCGTGTAGCGCCGCCCGGCCAGCAGGCCAAGGCGCTGGGCCTATTGGCCACTGGCACCACCCTGGCCATGGTCCTGGGTATCCCGCTGGGCCGCGTGGTGGGCGAAGCGCTGGGCTGGCGCACCACCTTCCTGAGCATCGCCGGGGTGGCGCTGGCGACCATGCTGTGCCTGATGAAGTCGCTGCCGCTGCTGCCCAGCCAGAACTCGGGTTCGCTGCGCAGTCTGCCGATCCTGTTCAAGCGCCCGGCGCTGGTGATCACCTATGTGCTGGTGACGCTGGTGATTACCGCGCAGTTCACCGCTTACAGCTACATCGAACCGTTCGCCCTGCACGTGGCGCAGATAGGCGGTGACCGCACCACACTGGTGTTGCTGCTGTTCGGCGGTGCCGGGGTATTCGGCTCGTTGCTGTTCAGCCGTTACAGCGACCGCTTCCCGCATGGCTTCCTGGTGGGCTCGATCGGCCTGTTGGCGGCGTGCCTGTTGCTGCTGTTGCCGCTGTCGGGCAACTTCTACGTGTTTGCCGCGTTGAGCATGTTCTGGGGTGTGGCGATCCTCAGCTTCAGCCTGTCGCTGCAGTCCAAGACCCTGAAGCTGGCGTCCGATGCCACCGATGTGGCCATGGCGCTGTTCTCGGGTATCTACAATATCGGCATCGGCGGTGGTGCTTTGCTGGGCAGTATCGTCAGCAGCCAGCTGGATGTGGCGGATATCGGCCTGGTGGGCGGTAGCGTGGCGGTGGCCGGGTTGCTGCTGGCTGTGGCCAGCACCCGGCGATTCCGCGAGGCGCTGGGCGGGGGGCAGGGCATTCCTGAATGACCGCGCTGTTTTTTTCGCGGGCGTGCCCGCGAAGAGGCCGGTACTGGCAATAGCGGGCTCAAGCCAGTACGGCAGCCCAGGCAGAAATCAACAACATCCCCGCCAACACCTGGTTGAACACCCGCAACCGCCGCGGTGCCTGCAACCAACGCGCGCTGCCCACTCCCAGCAGCGCCCAAGCCGCCATGCTTGGCAGGGCGATCAGCAAGAACACCAGCGCCAGTTGCCATACTGGCAACGACGGCGCGGCAAACACCCCGACCACCGCCACGGCCATCAACCAAACCTTCGGATTGACCACCTGCAGAGCGGCCGCGCTGAGTGCACTGAGGCCTTGCACCGTGGCTGCCTGTAGCGGGGCGGTAGCACTGCGCAACATCTTCCACGCCAGCCAGCTCAACCACAGAACCCCGGCCCAACTCATCAACTGCTGGGCCAGCGGGTGGCGCAGCAGCAGTTCACCCAGCCCCAGGCCCACCATCAGCACGATCGCCGCTGCGGCACCGCAGGCCGCAACGACCGGCGCCAGGCTCGCGCACAGGCCAAAGCGGGCCCCATGGGCAAGAATCAACAGGTTGGTCGGCCCCGGGCTGATGCTAGATACCAGGGCAAACAGGATGAAGGGCAACAACGACTGCGACATGATCAAGGGCTCCAGATAAACGAAGCACCATGCTCGCTGCCCGCCGCCTTTCAGTCTGGAAGGTTTGAGCAGCGCCTGCGGTAGTCGGCCGGGGTCAGCTGGTAGGCACGGCGGAACCAGCGCCCCAGGTGGCTCTGGTCGGCAAAGCCCAGGGCCATGGCCACTTCGGTGGGAGTCTGGCCCTGGGCGAGCAGGCGCCGCGCCCGGGCCAGGCGCAGCTGGATCAGATAGGCATGCGGCGCCAGGCCGAATGCAGCCTTGAATGCGCGGGTGAGGCGGAAGCGGTCGATGCCACAGGCCTGGGCCAGGTCTTCCAGGCCGATGTCGCGCTCCAGGTTGGCGTGCAGGTAATCCCGCGCGCGCTGCGCGGTCAGCGGCAGGCGCGGGTCCGGGTTCAGGCGCCGGCGCCAGTGCAGGTGGCGGGTCAGGCAGGCCAGCAGGTCGTCCATGGCCGTCTGCCGGACAATGCGCAAGTCCTGGGTATGCACGGCCTGGAAGGCGAGGGCAGTGGCTCGCGCCAGGTGCTCATCGTGTCACAAGGTATCGGCGAAGCTGGGCAGGCTGTCGCCCGGCGCGTGTTCGAAAAGTGCTCGCAGTTGGCTGTCCACCCAGGTGGGTTCCAGGTACAGGGTCGAATAGGTGAAGCCGTCCTCGGTGGGCGCATGGCCGTCATGGATTTCACCGGGTTCCAGCAGGAATACGTGCCCCGGCGTGCTGCGATGGCGTACTCGCCGGCAATCGAATTGCTGCACACCCTGCTCGGTAACGCCAACCAGGAAGCTGTCGTGCCAGTGCGGGTCGTAGGCATGTCCGACGAAATGCGCGCGGACCGACTCGATGCCGGTGTCGGCGTCTTGCTTGAGGTCGATCCAGTTGCTCATGGGGGCGTGCCGTGGCGCAAATCGCTACCTTAGCGCAATGGCCAGGCTCAGTCTGGAACGATTGTGCAGCCGTTGGTCAGCGCCCGGTTACGCAAGGCCTCGAAGCGTTCGCGCAGCCACAGGTGCAGTTGTGCCACCGCTGGGCTGAGTTGCTTGCGGTGCGGGCACACCAGAGTGACCGGGGCGGGCTCACCATGGTGTTCGGGGAGGATGATTTCCAGCTCGCCGGCCGCGATGTTGGCGCTTACGTCCAGCCACGACTTGTAGACGATGCCTTCGCCCTGCAAGGCCAGGCGGCGGATCACGTCGGCATCGTCGCTGACCAGCGGCCCACTCACCTGCACGGTGCGGTTGCCCACCCGCCACTTGTCGTAGACCCGGTTGTACTGCATGTACAGCAGGCAGGCATGCTGCTGCAGGGCGTCGGGCGTGAGCGGGCGGCCGTGGCGGGCCAGGTACTCGGGCGCAGCCACCAGTACCCGGCGGTTCCAATCGGCCAGCGGCAGGGCAATGTAGTTGGCGTCCAGGTTGAGGCCATAGCGGATCGCCACATCTACCGGGTCGCGGTTGAGGTCGGCGATCTGGTCGGACAGGAGGAAGCGCAGGTGCAGGGCCGGGTGCTCGCGGCGGAAGGCGCTCAGCCACGGCAACAGCATGTTGCGGCCAAGGTCGGACGGTGCCGAAACCTGCAGGTTGCCGCGCAGGGTGTTGGCGTTGCCATGCAGGTCTTCACGCCCCTGGCGCAGGCTCTCCAGCACATTCAGGGCAGTCGGCAGGTACAACTCGCCTTCGGCGGTCAGGCGCAGGCTGCGGGTGGTGCGGGCGAACAGGCGCACGTCCAGGTCGCGCTCCAGGCGCTTGATCGCGGCGGCAACCTGCCCTGGCAGCAGTTCGGCCTCGTGGGCGGCGGCGGTGAAGCTGCCCAGCACGCTGCTGCGGACGAACAGTTCGAGGTCGGCGATGCGCAGCATTTTCACTCCTGAGGTGAAAGTGTTGCTGAATTATGCCGGTTTTTCTTTTCTGCAGGAAAGATAATATGCTCGGCAAATCCCCTGTTCATCCCGGAGTTGTTGCATGGATACCGTCTCGCTGGCCAAGCGCCGTTACACCACCAAAGCCTACGATGTCTCGCGCCGTATTCCCCAGGCCACTGTCGATGCGCTGCTCGAGCAACTGCGCCACAGCCCGTCTTCTGTCAACTCGCAACCGTGGCATTTCATCGTTGCCGACAGCGCCGAGGGCAAGGCCCGCCTGGCCAAGAGCACCGCAGAGCGCTATGCCTACAATTCGTCGAAGATCCTCGATGCCTCGCATGTGATCGTGTTCTGCACCCGCACCGAAATGACCGAAGCGCACCTGAATGCCGTGCTCGACCAGGAAGCTGCCGATGGCCGCTTCCGTGATGAGCAGGCGCGTGCCGGCCAGAACCAGAGCCGCCGGCACTACGTCGACCTGCATCGCTTTGACCAGAAGGACGTGCAGCACTGGATGGAAAAGCAGACTTACCTGGCGTTGGGTACTGCCTTGCTGGGGGCTGCGGCACATGGGCTGGATGCTACGCCGATCGAAGGCTTCGACAGCAAGGTTCTCGATGCCGAGCTGGGCTTGCGCGAGCGTGGGTTCACCAGTGTGGTCATTCTCAGCCTGGGCTATCGCAGCGAGACGGACTTCAACGCTGGCTTGAACAAGTCGCGCTTGCCGGCTTCGCAGGTGTTCACCTTCCTGTGAGGTTGCCGGGGCCGCCCTGCGGCCCCGTTCGCGAAGCAGGGCCGTTCCCACAAGATGGCATCGCCGTCATGACTTTCACAGGCCTCATGAACTGGCAAACATTCGGCATATGCCGCATACTTGTCGGCAAACGCCGGAAAGGAGAGAGCCATGCTTGCCGAAGTGCTTCGCGACAACGGTTACCACGAGTACCGGGCGCGCCTGCATGCACTGCTGGAAATCCCCGAACTCGCCAGTGACTTCGAAATCCACACCCGCATTACCCATGGCTTCGCTGCCACCTGGCTGGTGAAACTGACCGAGCTAGGCGTGTTCACCCCTGTGGAGCGTGACCAGATCATTCCCCTGCGCACGCTGAAAACCCGCATCGAACGTGATCAGCCACTGACCGTGGAAGAAAGCGACCGGCTGTTCCGTTCGGCTCATATTACCGCCATGGCCGAAGCCGTGTTCGGTGAGGCGGGCAAGGCCAAGCGCTGGCTGTCCAAGCCCAAAGAGCGCTTCTCGGGGTTGACACCGATGCAGATGCTCACCACCCAGCAGGGCACCACCCAGGTCGAAGAAATGTTGCTGCAGATCGCCGAGGGCTTCGGCCTGTGATTCTGTGGCGTATCAGCGCCTATGCAGACTTGAGCGGAACGGGCGGCTTGCGTGTCAGCGGCCGCTGGCACCAGGCCGGCCGGCCAGTGGTGTATGCCGCCACCAGCCCGGCCGGGGCGATGCTGGAGGTGCTGGTGCACCTGGAGATCGACCCTGAGGATTTCCCCACCACCATGCGGCTGCTGCGTATCGAGTTGCCCGACACCGTTTCGCAAGCGCAGTTGCCCGCCTTGCAGCCTGGCTGGTCGAGCCAGACCGAACTGACCCGGGGCCTGGGCAACCGCTTTCTGGACGAGTGCTCGGCATTGCTGCTGCCGGTGCCGAGCGCGATCATGCCCAGCACCACCAATTACCTGTTCAACCCGCGCCATCCGCAGGCAAACAGTGCCAGGCTCGAGGTCGAGGACTTCACCCCGGACAGCCGGCTGTTCTAGGGAAGGCTCACCAAAGTGCCGCTGACGCCGCTGTCAGCACCCGGCCAAACACTTCGAGCGCCTTGTCCACTTCAGCCTCGTTGCTGAAACGCCCGATGCTCAGGCGCACGCTGTTGCGTGCCTGGCGCTCATCCAGCCCCAGCGCGAGCAGCACATGCGAGGCCGCATTGCTCGCAGAGTTGCAGGCCGAGGTGGTCGACAACGCCAGCTCGCTGGCCAGCGCCGCGCTGTTGAAGCCCTTGCTGTCGATACACAGGTTCAGGGTATGGGGAATGCGCTGGTTGGCGCAGCCGTTGAGGGTGACGCCGGGCAGGGCCAGCAAGCCTTCGCGCAGACGCCTTGCCAGTTGCTCAAGGCGCAGGTTTTCGCTGTCGCCGGGTTGGCCGGCCAAGGCAAAGGCGCTGCCCATGCCGGCAATCTGATGGGTCGCCAGGGTGCCGGAACGCAGGCCCTGCTCATGGCCACCGCCGTGCATCTGCGCACGCATCAGCATGCGGGCGCGTGGCCCCACGTAGAGCGCACCGATGCCCTTGGGCCCATACACCTTGTGCGCCGAGAACGACATCAGGTCCACGGCCATCGCGTTCAGGTCGATGGCCAGTTTGCCCACCGCCTGCGCCGCATCCACGTGCAGCAGGGCACCATGGGCACGTACCTGTTCGCCAATCGCGGCAAAGTCGGTGATCGTACCCAGTTCATTGTTGACCGCCATCAGCGACACCAGGCGTGTGTCGCCGCGCAACGCTGCCTGCACCGCTGCAGGCTGAATCAGGCCGGCGGCATCCGGTGCCAGGCGGGTAACGGCCCAGCCCTGGCGCTCCAGTTCGGCCACCGTGTCGAGCACGGCCTTGTGTTCCAGTTGGCTGGTGATCAGGTGCCCGGGCTGGCCGAGGCCCTGGGCAATGCCCTTAAGCGCCAGGTTGTTGGACTCGGTCGCACCTGATGTCCAGACCAGTGCAGCGGCCTGTGCGCCGACGCGTTCGGCCACTTGCTGGCGGGCCTGCTCCACGGCGTGGCGGGCGGCCTGGCCAAAGGCATGGCCACTGGATGCCGGGTTGCCGAAGTTGGCCTGGCTGCCAAGGCAGGCAAGCATGGTTTCGATGACCCGGTCGTCGACCGGAGTGGTGGCGGCGTAATCGAAGTAGAGCGGGGCGCTGGGCATTGGGGCGGGTCCGTGTCTGTCGCCGTGAAATCGACGATCGTTGGAGCAAGCGTACCCGCTGCTTGAGAGATATTTTTCGCTTCCAGCGGCTCTATTCTCTAGAAGCTCAAGAAAAAATTCTATCTCCTGAGGTTTTCTTGGAAATTTTTTCTCCCCGTTTCGAGGGCTCAGCAAAAGGCCCTCGTCAGCCTCTTCAGGCGGGTGCCAAGGCCCTTTCTTCCTCGGCCACCACACGTTCGCACAACTCGGTGATCTGCTCGCGCATCCAGCGGTTGGCTGGGTCCTGATCGGTGCTTTCATGCCAGTACAGGTGCGTTTCCAGCGCAGGCACCTCCACCGGCAGTGGCTGGTAACGCAACTGATGGCGACGGGCGAAGCGCTCGGGGACGGTCATCGCCATGTCGGTCTGCTGCAATACCTGCGAGGCCATCAGGTAATGCTGCGAGCGCAAGGCAACCTTGCGCTGTACGCCCATCTTGCCCAAGGCCAGGTCGACATAGCCCAGGCCGTTGCGACGGCTGGAAATATGGATGTGGGTCATGCCCAGGTAGTTGTCGAGGGTCAGCTTGCTGTCGGCCAGCGGGTGGCCCTGGCGCAGGGCGCAGACATAGCGGTCTTGCATCAGTTTGACGTGGCGTACCTGCGGGTCGGTGTTCAACGGTGCGTCGATGGCGAAGTCCAGGCGGCCGGCGGCAAGTTCTTTGGTGGTCTCGCGGCGCTTGCACAAAAAGCTTTCGATCAGCACCGCCGGCGCCAGGCGGCGCAAGCGCTGGAACAGCGGTGGCAGGATCACCGCTTCGGTAAGGTCGGTCATGCTGATGCGGAAGGTCTTGTTGGCCTGTTGCGGGTTGAAGATGCGGCTTTCCTGCACCGAGGTGCGCAGCAGTGCCAGGGCATTGCGCACCGGGCCGATGATGTTCTGCGCCATGGGCGTGGGCACCATGCCTTGCGCGGTACGCACGAACAGCGGGTCGTTGAAGGTTTCGCGCAGCCGCGAAAGGGCGTTGGACACTGCCGGCTGGGTGATGCCGACGATTTGCCCGGCGCGGGTCAGGTTGGCTTCGGTATAGATCGCATCGAACACGATGAACAGGTTGAGGTCGACCTTGCTGAGGTTCATGGGCGCCGCTCTTTGTTGGAGTTATTGGCCGATCATATATCGGTTATGAATGTTTATACACGCGGAAAATAGACTAGGTGGATGGGGCCATGCTGCTCTAGGCTCTGGCCCATGTACTCCGAACCGTGAAGGTAGCCCCGATGGATTTCGCCTATTCGCCCAAGGTCCAGGCACTGCGTGAGCGCGTCAGCGCGTTCATGGACGCCTATGTCTACCCCGCCGAGGCGGTGTTCGAGCGCCAGGTCGCCGAGGGTGACCGCTGGCAGCCCACCGCGATCATGGAAGAACTCAAGACCAAGGCGCGCGCCGAAGGGCTGTGGAACCTGTTTCTGCCCGAATCGGAATACGGTGCCGGCCTGAGCAACCTGGAATATGCCCCGCTGGCGGAAATCATGGGCCGTTCGTTGCTCGGCCCGGAGCCGTTCAACTGCTCGGCGCCGGACACTGGCAACATGGAAGTGCTGGTGCGTTATGGCAGCGAAGCGCAGAAGCGCCAGTGGCTGGAGCCGCTGCTGCGTGGCGAGATCCGTTCGGCATTCGCCATGACCGAACCGGACGTGGCGTCCTCGGATGCCACCAACATGGCCGCCACTGCAGTGCGTGACGGTGACCAATGGGTAATCAACGGCCGCAAGTGGTGGACCTCCGGCGCTTGCGACCCGCGCTGCAAGGTAATGATCTTCATGGGCCTGTCCAACCCTGAAGGGCCACGCCACCAGCAGCACTCGATGGTGCTGGTGCCCACCGATGCGCCTGGTGTGAAAATCGTGCGCCCACTGCCGGTGTTCGGCTATGACGATGCTCCCCATGGCCACGCCGAGGTGCTCTTCGAGAACGTGCGGGTGCCGTATGAGAACGTGATCCTGGGTGAGGGCCGTGGCTTCGAGATTGCCCAGGGGCGCCTTGGCCCCGGACGCATCCACCACTGCATGCGCTCGATCGGCATGGCCGAGCGCGCGCTGGAGCTGATGTGCAAGCGCTCGGTGGAGCGTACCGCCTTCGGCCGGCCACTGGCGCGTCTGGGCGGCAACGTCGACAAGATCGCCGACTCGCGCATGGAGATCGACATGGCCCGGCTGCTGACGTTGAAAGCGGCATACATGATGGACACGGTCGGCAACAAGGTCGCCCGCAGCGAGATTGCACAGATCAAGGTAGTGGCGCCGAACGTGGCACTGAAGGTGATCGACCGGGCTATCCAGATTCATGGCGGGGCAGGGGTGAGTGGCGATTTCCCGCTGGCTTACATGTACGCCATGCAGCGTACCTTGCGCCTGGCCGACGGGCCGGATGAAGTGCATCGGGCAGCGATCGGCAAGTATGAGATCGGCAAGTATGTGCCGGCGGAGATGATGCGTAGCGGGCGGTGATTTTGCCCGCCTGTTCCGGCCTCTTCGCGGGCTTGCCCGCTCCCACAGGAACTGTGCCGCCTCCAAGCTGTGCGCAATACCTGTGGGAGCGGGCAAGCCCGCGAAGAGGCCCTTGAAGGCTCACTCTGGATGGTCAGACCCGCATCTGCGGGTCTTCCTCCTTCTCGCTTATTGTGCGATCGGAATTTGAAGGCTGTCTGGATTGAGCACCCTCGATTTCCGGCTTCTCCCCCCGCGTCTTGACCAGCGAAACAACCACCCCACCCAGCAACAACCCGAACGTCACCCCCAACGACAACAACGCCGGCACCTTGCCCACCATGCCGTGGTAGAAGATCTTGCAGCCAATGAAGATCAGCACCAGTGCCAGCGCGTACTTGAGGTAAACGAACCGGTGCATCAGTGCCGCCAGCGCAAAGTACAGCGAGCGCAAGCCGAGGATGGCGAAGATGTTCGAGGTGTAGACGATGAACGGGTCCTGGGTGATGGCGAAGATTGCCGGGACGCTGTCGACTGCGAACACCAGGTCGGCCAGTTCGATCAGCACCAGCGCCATGAACAGCGGGGTGGCATGGCGTAGCGCCTTGTGCTGCCCAGGCGGGGTCTGCTGCACGAAAAAGTGCGAGCCGTGGATCTGCTCGGTGACCCGCATGTGCCGACGCACGAACTTCAGGATCGGGTTGTTCGCCAGGTCCGGGCGGCTGTCCTCCTTCGACAGCGCCATCTTGACCCCGGTAAACAGCAGGAAGGCACCGAAGATATACAGTACCCAGGCGAAGTTCTGCACCAGCGCCGCGCCCACGCCGATCATGATCGCCCGCAGGAAAACCACCCCGAGGATGCCCCAGAACAGCACGCGGTGCTGGTAGCGGCGGGGGATGGCGAAATAGCTGAAGATCATCGCCATGACGAACACGTTGTCCATCGACAGCGACTGCTCGACCAGGAACCCGGTGTAGAACTCAAGCGCAGACTGCGCGCCCAACTGGTACCAGACCCCGACGCCGAACAGCACGCCGACGCTGAAATAGCCCGAATACAGCAGCAGGCTCTCGCGCATTTCGATTTCCCGCTCGTGGCGGTGCAGCACGCCGAGGTCGAGTACCAGCAAACCGATGACGATGGCCATGAACACCAGCCACAACCAGGCGCTGGTACCGAGGAACGGGGTGGTGAGGAATGTCTGCAGAGCTGTCATGAGCCCCTCCTTCAATGTCGACGTTGCATGGCAACAGTGATCCGACATGGCGGCCTGGCAGCCGTCAGAGGGGCCCGGTATCACATGGGCTTGAGCCTAGACCCGTTTGCCGGTGATGCCGAATGGGGAGCTGTTACATTTCTTTGCCAGGCAAGGCCTGCAGGGATATGGGCCGCTTTCGGATCAATACACCCACACTTCCACCCGGCGATTGCGCAGCCGCCCTTGCTCCAACTCGTTCCCTGCCACTGGCAGGTCATCCCCCATCCCCGTCACCTCCAGCACCTCCACGCCATCGCGCGCCAGCTCGCGGCGCACCGCCTGGGCCCGCAGGCGGGAGAGCAGCGCGGCGCGGCCTGGTGTCTCCTTGGGGTCGCCAAAGCCTACCAGCACCGCCTTGCGCTGCAACTTGCCTGCTTGGCGCAGGTAGTCGGCCACCCGCTGCACATCGCGCAGGGCCTTGTTGTCGAGGCTGGCACTGCCTTCCTGGAAGCGGAAGTTAACGCTCAACCGCTGTGCCTGCTGGACCAAGGTGCGATAGCGCGGCGGCATGTCGGCCTGGGGAGCTACAGGTTGGGCCTTGATCTGCTGCGAAACGAAACCCTGCTGGGCGACGATCACCTGGCCCGCCGGGCTCTGGGCGAAATCGGCCAGGGCCTTGGCCTGGGGCTTGGGGTTGGCCGGCAGGTAGAAGTACAGGCGCCGCGATAGCGGGTAGTCCTCGCTGGCCACCAGTGCACGCTCCGGCAGCATGGCCGGCGCGTCACCCTCGGCCACCGCCAGCACCTTGGCACCATGCACCGCCGCCAGGCTGCTGAAACCGATGGCCTGGCGGTCGGTGCTCACCCGCGCGGCCAGTTCGTCGCTGGACTCGAAGCGTTGGGCCTGGGGGGAAAGCTCGGTGTGCTGGGGTTCCAGCACCAGGGCCTTGAAAGTCTCAAAGGTACCGGAGCGGTCGTCGCGGGCGTACAGGTGGATGGCCCCGCCGGAAACACCCAACTGCTCCCAGCGCTGGATCTGCCCGGCAAAAATTTGTGCCAGTTGCCCTGTGGTGAGCTGTGGCAGTGGGTTGTCGGGGTGAACGATGACCGCGACGCCATCGAGGCCGATGACTTGTTCGGCGGCAGCGGCGCGTAGGTCGCCCAAGGCCTGAAGTTGGCTTGCTTCGTTGTCGTTGATCGGCCGTGACGCGGCGGCCAGGTCGGCCTCGCCATGGCCGAGGGCGACGAAACCGGTGCTGGAACCGTGTGCGGCGATTTCGATGCGCAAAGGCTGGCCACGCGTATCGCGCGCGGTGATGACAGTCTCGTTGGCCAGATTGCCCGGGTATTGTTCGATGGCGGTAGCTTGCTGTGCGCGCAATTGCCCTTGCACCAGCGCCGGCAGCAAGGCAGCGCCGATGGTGTTGGAGCCTTGCACGCGCAGGTGAGCGGGCTCGGCCAGGGACGCCAGCGGTAGCAGGGAGAGCAGCAAGACAAGCAGGCGGTGCATGCCGGGAGGCCTGTGGCATAGGGTTGGCCGGCAGATTACGACAGTGGCGTGATGATGATGTGACAGTCCATAGGGCAGTGGGCTTTGCCTGATGCCTGTATGTTCGCGTCAATGGGGCTGCTGTGCAGCCCATCGCCGGCAAGCCAGCTCCCACAGGGGCCTTCCAATCCTGAAACCTGCGCTGTACCTGTGGGAGCTGGCTTGCCGGCGAACGGGCCGCAAAGCGGCCCCAGCGGTATCAATGCGCCCCGGCAGACTTGCTCAGGTCACTTTCTGCCCACTCGGTATAGATGCACGCATCCGCCACTGCCCAGCGCACCTTCACGGTATCCCCCGGCTGCATCGGCATGCCAGCCGCCGACAGCGCCTTGACCGTCAGCTCGGTACCGCCCGCAGTCACCACATGGCAGGTCTGGCTCTCGCCCAGGAACAGCACTTCGCCAACCTTGGCGCTGACCTCGTTCCAGCCCGCCGGCAGCGGCTCGCGCGCGGCCTGTTCGGTGGTCAGGGCCAGGGCCTTTTCCGGGCGCACCATGATCAGCGCATCCTGCGAGGCGGCCAGGCCCGGGGTCAGGCGGATAGCCACCGGCTGGCCCTCGAAGCTGCCCGCGCCATTGCTGCTGGCCTTGATCCGCAGGAAGTTGGAGTTGCCCAGGAACGAGGCGACGAAGGCATTTGGCGGGTTCTGGTACAGGTCGTAACCGGTGCCCAGGCCGACGATCTTGCCATGGCTGAAGATGGCGATGCGCTGGGACAGGCGCATGGCTTCTTCCTGGTCGTGGGTGACGTAGACGATGGTGATGCCCAGGCGCCGGTGCAACTGGCGCAGTTCATCCTGCAGGTCTTCGCGCAGCTTTTTGTCCAGCGCGCCGAGCGGTTCGTCCATCAGCAGGATGCGCGGTTCGTACACCAGGGCCCGGGCAATCGCCACGCGCTGCTGCTGGCCACCGGACATCTGCGATGGCTTGCGGTGGGCGAACTTCTCCAGCTGTACCAGCTTGAGCATGGCGTCGACGCGCTTGCTGGTTTCGCTGGCGCCGAGCTTGCGAATGGCCAGCGGGAAGCCGATGTTGTCGCGCACGTTCAGGTGCGGGAACAGCGAATAGCGCTGGAACACCATGCCGATGTCACGCTTGTGCGGCGGCACGTTGACCAGCGACTGGCCATCGACCAGGATCTCGCCGCTGCTCGGTGTTTCGAAGCCAGCCAGCATCGACAGGGTGGTGGACTTGCCCGACCCGCTGGAACCGAGGAAGGTCAGGAACTCGCCGTCCTGGATTTCCAGGTCGAGGTTGTCCACGGCGGTGAAGTCGCCGTAGTGCTTGTTCAGGCCGCGCAGGCTGACCAGGGTCTTGTCGTGCGCGTTGTCTTTGATCACTGCACTCATTGTTGTTTTCTCCGCGCGCTCAGGCGTTGGCTTCGGTGCGCCGGCGCAAGGCGGCGGCAATGAACATGACAAGCAGCGACAGGCCGATCAGCAGGGTCGAGGCCACGGCGATGACCGGGCTGAGGTCCTGGCGCAGGGTGGTCCACATCTTCACCGGCAGAGTCTGCAGGTCGGGGCTGGCCATCATCACGCTCAGCACCACTTCATCCCACGACACCAGGAAGGCAAACAGGCCGCCAGCGATCATCCCCGGGCGAATCGCCGGGAAGGTCACCTTGAAGATTGCCTGCAGGCGCGAGGCGCCGCAGATCACCGCGGCATCCTCGATCGACTGGTCGAACAGCTTCAGCGAGTTGATGATCGAGATGATGGTGAAGGGCAGGGCGACGATCACGTGGCTGACCACGAAGGCGAACAGTGTGCCGGTGTAGCCGAGCTTGAGGAACAGCGCGTACACCGCTACGGCAATGATCACCAGCGGCACGATCATCGGCATGGTGAACAGCCCATACAGCAGCTCGCGGCCGGGGAAGCGGCCACGCACCAGGGCAAACGCGGTGGGCAGGCCGAGCAGCACGGCGGCGATGGTGGTCAGCACGGCCACCTTCAGGCTGGCCAGCGCGGCGTCCATCCACTCCGGGTTGGAGAAGAACTGGCCGTACCACTTGAAGGTCCAGCCCGGTGGCGGGAACACCAGCCACTGCGACGAGCCGAACGACAGCAACACGATGAACACCACCGGCAGCAGCAGGAAGGCCGCGATGACCCCGGTGGTCAGGTACAGGCCCGTGCGCAGCGGGCGACCCATGGCGTTGGGAGACAGGAGCATGGCGGTTTACCTCGCGTTGCCGACCGGGGATTCCGGCTGCAGCTTCAGGTACAGGTAGAAGAGCACCAGGGTGATCACCACCAGCAGTGCGGCGGCGGCGCTGGCCAGGCCCCAGTTGAGGAACGACTGCACCTGCTGGATGATGAATTCGGGCAGCATCATGTTTTGCGCACCGCCCAGCAGGGCCGGGGTGACGTAGTAACCGAGCGACATCACGAACACCATCAGCGCCCCGGAGAACAGCCCCGAGCGGCACAGCGGCAGGAACACCTTCCAGAAATTGGTCCACGGGCTGGCGCCGCAGATCGAGCCGGCCTGCAGCACCATCGGGTCGATGGCGTGCATGGTCGCCTGCAGCGGCAGCACGATGAACGGGATCATGATGTAGCTCATGCCGATCACCACGCCGGTCAGGTTGTGCACCATTTCCAGCGGGGCATCGATGATACCCATAGCCATCAACGCCTTGTTGATCACCCCCGAACTCTGCAGCAGCACCAGCCACGAGTAGGTGCGCGCCAGCAGGCTCGTCCACATCGACAGCAGCACGATGTTCAGCAACCAGCGGCCCCAGCCCTTGGGCACCAGGGTAATTGCCCAGGCCAGCGGGAAGCCCAGCAGCACGCTGATCAGGGT
Source organism: Pseudomonas pudica (assembly GCF_015680405.1). GTDB lineage: Bacteria > Pseudomonadota > Gammaproteobacteria > Pseudomonadales > Pseudomonadaceae > Aquipseudomonas > Aquipseudomonas pudica. The sequence goes on along the minus strand of NZ_JADLJS010000001.1, from coordinate 22,948 downwards.
GACCACGCCGGCCACCGAGAAGGTGTTGAACAGCACCCGTGCATAAGCCGAGTTGGCGAACAACTGCTCGTAGTTGCCCAGGCCCGGCGTCGGCTCCAGCACCCCGCGCAGCAACAGGCCGGCCAGCGGGGCGAAGAAGAACAGGCCAAGGAACAGCAGGGCCGGCAGTAAATTGCGGCTGCCTTTCCAGCGCTGGCTCAGGCTGACGCGGCGCGGGGCAGTTCCCGGAGCGCCGGTGCCCGTGGGGGCACCTTGCGCGTCATGCAGGGCGTTGATGGCGACTTTCATTTGACCAACCACTCATTCCAGCGGGCTGCGATGGCCTGGCCGTTCTTGGCCCAGTAGGCGAAGTCGAGGGTGACCTGGTCCTGGGCGTAGGCGGTCGGCAGGTTCTGCGCGAGGTCTTTGTCCAGCTTGGCCACGCTGTCGACGTTCACCGGCGCGTAGGCGGTCTTGTTGGCGAACTCGGCCTGGCCTTCGGCGCTGCTGGCATTGGCCAGGAACTTCATGGCCGCGTCCTTGTTCTTGGCACCTTTGGGGATGACCAGGAAGTCGGCCATGACCAGGTTCTGCTTCCAGCTCACACCCACCGGTGCACCGTCTTGCTGCAGGGCATAGACGCGGCCGTTCCAGAACTGGCCGAGCGAGGCTTCACCCGAGGCCAGCAGTTGCTGCGACTGGGCGCCACCGCCCCACCAGACGATGTCTTTCTTGATGGTGTCGAGCTTCTTGAAGGCGCGGTCCAGGTCCAGAGGGTACAGCTTGTCGGGGGCTACGCCGTCGGCCAGCAGGGCCAGTTCCAGTACACCCGGGCTGGGCCATTTGTACAGGGCGCGCTTGCCGGGGTAGGTCTTGGTATCGAACAGTGCGGTCCAGTCCACCGGTTTGTTGGCACCGAGCTTGCCTTCGTTGTAGCCGAGCACGAAGGAGAAGAAGAACGAGCCGACGCCATGGTCGGAGACGAAGCGCGGGTCGATCTTGTCGCGCTTGATCTGGGTGAAATCGAGGGGTTCGAGCAGGCCTTCGCTGGCGGCACGCAGGGCGAAGTCGGCTTCGACGTCGACCACGTCCCACTGCACGTTGCCGCTCTCGACCATGGCCTTGAGCTTGCCGTAGTCGGTAGGGCCGTCCTGGACGACCTTGATATCGGTGGCTTTGGTGAAGGGTACGGCCCACGCTTCTTTCTGGGCGTCCTGGGTGGTACCGCCCCAGCTGACGAAGTTCAGGCTGTCGGCGGCCTGGGCGGCCTGACATGCCAGGGTCAGCAGGCTGGCGGACAGCACTGCGGTTACACGTTTGCTCAACAGCATGGTTACGCCCTCGTTGCTTTTGTTATTCGAGGCGGGGCTTGTGGTGCGCCCGCCAACAGTGTTCGGGGAGCAGCTAAAACAAAGTGTCTTGTGGCCGTTTTTGATTGTAGGTGCCGGCCTGCAGATTCAAGGTCTACGGGATATCATATTATGGTATTCCAAACTTTTGGCAAGAGGCATGAGGCTACCGGCCATCACTCCGTCCTCTGCAATTTGCCGCGAACCTTTGTAGGAGCGGCCTTGGGTGGGGGGGGGGGTGGGCGGGCCGCGCCCGCCCCCCCCCCCCCCCCCCCCGAGGCCGCTCCTACAGGGGCCTGTATCAGCTCACCAGTCCGGGCTCGAAGGGGATGCTTTGCACCACCTCCAGCTCATACCCCGCCAGCCCCGCGTATTTCAGCGGCGGGCCCAGGTGGCGTAGCTTGCCGACGCCCAGGTCCTGCAGGATCTGCGCGCCTGTACCCACCTCCGAGTACACCTTCGATTGCCCGCGCTGGTAAGGCCGCACCGGCTGGGTCAGCTGTGGCACGCGCTCCAGCAGCGCCTGCGAGGACTCATGGTTGGCCAGGATCACCACCACGCCGGCGCCTTCCTCGGCCACCTTCTGCAGCGCCGCCCAAAGCGTCCAGTTGGCGGGGCCGGCGTATTCGGCGCCGACCAGGTCGCGCAGCGGGTCGATCACGTGCACCCGCACCAGTGTCGGCTGCTCGCGGCGGATATCGCCCATGACCATGGCCATGTGTACGCCACCTTCGATGCGGTCTTCGTAGGTGACCAGGCGGAAGGTGCCATGCACCGTCGGCAGTTCGCGTTCGCCGATACGCTTGATGGTCTGCTCGGTGCTCAAGCGATAGTGGATGAGGTCGGCGATGGTGCCGATCTTGATGCCGTGCCGGGCAGCGAACACTTCCAGGTCCGGGCGCCGGGCCATGGTGCCGTCGTCGTTGAGCACTTCGACGATTACCGACGCCGGGGTGAAGCCGGCCAGGCGTGCGAGGTCGCAGCCGGCTTCGGTGTGGCCGGCGCGGGTCAGCACACCGCCTTCGCGGGCGCGCAGGGGGAAGATGTGGCCGGGTTGCACCAGGTCTTCGGGGCGGGCGTTGGGGGCCATGGCCGCCGCCACGGTACGCGCTCGGTCGGCGGCGGAAATACCGGTGGTAACGCCCGTGGCCGCCTCGATCGATACGGTGAAGGCGGTACTGAACACGCTGCCGTTGGCCGGCACCATCTGCTCCAGGCCCAGGCGTTGGCAGTGTTCGTCGGTCAGGGTCAGGCAGATCAGCCCGCGCGCTTCACGGGCCATGAAGTTGATGGCGTGGGCGTCGCAACGCTCGGCGGCGATCAGCAGGTCGCCTTCGTTTTCCCGGTCCTCGTCATCCACCAGCAGGACCATCTTGCCTTGCCGGTAGTCCTCGAGAAGTTCGTCGATGGTGTTGAAAGCCATGTTGCACGCTCACTGTGGTGGGGTGATTATTATGGTATACCATCATACACAAATATCGCCGTAACAGGAGAGCAGCGCATGAAGGCCTATTGGATCGCCCATGTGGACGTGACCGATCACGAGCAATACCAGCAGTACACCCAACGCGCCCCGGCTGCCTTCAAGGCATTCGGTGGCCGTTTCCTGGCCCGTGGCGGGCGTAGCGAGGCAATGGAAGGGCGGCTTACCCCTCAGCGTAGCGTGGTGATCGAGTTCGATTCGTACGAACAGGCGCTGGCGTGCTACCGGTCCGAGCTGTACCAGGAGGCTTGCAGCCATCGTCAGGGGGTGGCGAAGGCTGAAGTGATCATCGTCGAAGGGTTCGAGCCCTGAGTTGGATTTGCGGCCCCTTCGCGGGTAAACCCGCTCCCACAGGTACGCCACAGATTTCGAAGTCTGTGGCGTACCTGTGGGAGCGGGTTTACCCGCGAAAGGGCCGGACCTGCCTTATGGCATGCCAGGCAACTCATGCGGCCGCAGGTCGAACACCAGCACCTCGGCATCCACCCCATTGCCCAGTTCCAGCACCTGTTCCTGCCTCACCCGCACCCCATCCCCTTCGCTCAGCACTTGCCCATTCAGCTCGATGCTGCCCCGGGCCACGTGCACGTAGGCATGGCGGTTTTCCGGCAAGGTCAGGGTGGCACGCTCGTCACCATCGAACAGACCGGCATACACCCGCGCGTTCTGCCGTACCTGCAGTGACCCCTCGGCGCCATCCGGCGAGATGATCAGGCGCAGCTTGCCGCGCTTTTCTTCAGTACTGAAATGCTGTTGCTGGTAACGCGGTGTTGCCCCTTGCACGTTCGGCACGATCCAGATCTGCAGGAAGTGCACCGGCTGCACCTGGCTGTGGTTGAACTCGCTATGGGCCACGCCGTGGCCAGCGCTCATCAGCTGCACATCGCCCGGGCGGATTACCGAGCCGGTGCCCAGCGTGTCCTTGTGCTCCAGCGCGCCTTCCAGCACGTAGGAGAAAATCTCCATGTCGCGGTGCGGGTGCTGGCCAAAGCCCTTGCCGGGGATGACGCGGTCGTCGTTGATCACCAGCAGGTCGGAGAAACCTTGCTCGTCCGGGTTGCGGTAGTGGCCGAAGGAGAAGGTGTGGAACGATTTCAGCCAGCCATGGAAGGCCAGGCCGCGGTCTTTGGCGTTGCGGACGGTGAGCATGACGGGTCTCCTGAACCGGCAGGGCACCAGGCCCTGCCGCATGGGTGGATGAGGTTATTGCAGGTGCACTTTCAGCTCGCCAGCGGCCTGGCGCATGGCCGCTTGCACGGCAGGCACCTGATGCAAGGGGTTGAGCAGCCCGTAGTCATGAATCATGCCGTTGTAGCGTACCGAGGTAACGGTCACCCCAGCAGCGTTCAGCTTGCGGGCATAAGCCTCACCCTCGTCACGCAGCACATCGAACTCCGCCGTTTGCACCAGCGCTGGCGGCAAGCCTTTCAACTGTTCACTGCTGGCCCGCAGCGGCGAGGCGTAGATCTGCGCCCGTGCCTTGGCGTCGGTGGTGTAGTTGTCCCAGAACCACTTCATCATCCCGGTGGTAAGGAAATGCCCCTCGGCAAACTGCTTGTACGACGCAGTTTCGAAGCTGGCATCGGTCACCGGCCACAGCAGCAGCTGGAAGCGCAGGGCCGGGGTGCCGGCCTCTTTGGCTTTCAAGGCCACTACTGCCGCCATGTTGCCGCCGACGCTGTTGCCGGCCACGGCCAGGCGCTTGCCGTCCACGCCGATTTCCTTGCCATGCTCGGCTACCCAGCGGGTGGCGGCGTAGGCCTGGTTGATCGCCGTCGGGTAGTGCGCTTCCGGCGATGGGGTGTAGTCGACGTAGACCGCCACTGCGCCAGAGCCAACCACCAGGTCGCGGATCAGCCGCTGGTGGGTCGGGAAATCGCCGAGTACCCAGCCGCCACCGTGGAAGAACATGAACACCGGCAACTCGCCCTTCACGTTGGCCGGGCGCACAACTTGCAGTTTGATCGACTCGCCGTTGGCCTGGATGGTGCGCTCCTGCACCTCGATACCCGAGAGATCGACCTTGACCGAGGCCTGGGCACCGGTCAGCACCGCGCGGGCGTCTTTCGGGCTGAGCTGCTCCAGTGGCTTGCCGCCGCCTTGCTCCAGGGCTTCGAGGAAGGCCTGGGTGTGCTGTTCTATACCCGGGCTGCCAGCAGCGAAGGCGCTGGAGACGGACAGGGCCAGAAGGGAAGCGGTAAGGGTTTTGTGGACAATGTTCATGAGCGAATCCTTTTCTGTTGAATGTTGGTAGTGGGCGTCTTGCCTGGCCTTCAGGGCCATCGCTGCGACTTGTGCGTAGATTAGGGAGATGCGCTGATGGGAAAAAGCCGCTATAAAGCGTTTGACTGTCACCAAGAGCGAGACAATGAACCCTTACGAAGACATGCGGATCTTTGCCCAGGTAATGGAGGCCGGCAGTTTCACTGCTGCGGCCGACCGCCTGGGCATGTCCAAGCAATCGGTCAGCCGGCGCCTGATGCAGTTGGAGGAGCGCTTGGGCGTTCGCCTGCTCAATCGCTCCACCCGGCGCCTGGACGCTACGCCGCTGGGCCAGCACTACTACCAGTCGGCGCTGCGCCTGCTGGGCGAAGTGCAGCAGGTGGAGCACGACATCAGCGGCCAGGCTCAGGCCTTGCGTGGCACCTTGCGCCTGAGTGCGCCGCTGTCGTTCGCCATGGCGCACCTGGGCTGCCTGCTGACCGAGTTCCTGCAGTTGCACCCGCAGGTGGATGTGGAAGTGGATCTGAGCGACCGCGCCGTTGACCTGATCGGCGAGGGCTATGACCTGGCGCTACGGATTGGCGCGCTGGAGGACTCCAGCCTGATCGCGCGGCGCATCGCCAGTGTCGAGCGGGTGTATTGCGCGAGCCCGGCGTACCTGGAAGCACGGGGTGTACCGGCCAGGCCGGAGCAGTTGGCGGGGCATGATTGCCTGCCATATGGGCATTCGCGGCAGGTGCAGTGGCAGTTCAGCCAGGGTGGCAAGGCACAGGTGATTCAGGTGGCCGGGCGGATGCGGGCGAACAATGGCGAGCTGCTCAGGGATGCCGCGATTGCCGGGATGGGGGTGACGTATCTGCCAACCTTCATCGTGGGCCAGGCACTGGCGGATGGGCAGCTGGTGACGGTGCTGGATGAGTGGCGGCCGCCGGCGCTGCAGCTGTCTGCGGTGTACCCGCAGCACCGGCAGGTGGCGCGGCCGGTGCAGGGTTTTGTGAACTTCCTGCGCGAGCGGTTGGTACAGCTCTGACCTTCGGCACCGGGTGAACTTCTTCGCGGGTGAACCCGCTCCCACAGCTACTCCACAGCCCCGAGCCCAGTGATGACCCTGTGGGAGCGGGTTTACCCGCGAAGAGGCCGGTACAGGTTATTGCATCAATTCCTCCACCCCGGCCCACCCACCATCGAACTCGTCCATGGCATCCAGCACTGCTTCACGGAAATACGCCAGCGACGCCCGATCAAACAGCAACTGCAATGCCGGCCTCTCATCATTCCCCACATTCAGCACGATCACGTTGATCCGCGCCGCCGATGTCTGCGCCACCGCCCCAACGGGAAACGCCTGGGCACGCAAGTCCACCCCGCACAACTTGGCCATCACCGCGCTGCATTGCACCCCCGACAGCTGCAGCCAGGCATGGCTGTCCTGGCGCGGCAGCAGGTAGTTGCGGCGGGTATCCTGCACCCACCCGGCCTCTTCGGCAGCCACCCGTGCACCGCCGTCGGCCAGGCTGCCCAGCAGCAGGTACTCGGTCTGCGACAAGCGCGCTACCCAGCCACCGTCTTGCTGGCGCACGGCCTGGTTGGGTAGCGACGGCAAGCGGTAGCCACGCGCCTGCAGGCAAGCGGCACTGTCGCCACCACGAAACCCGACCCTCGCCAGATCGGTCAGGTCAGTCAACGCGCAGTTGTGCAACAGCTCGGCCTGCGGGCTGCGTGGAATAAAAGCTTCAGCTTGCAAACTGGTCATGGCTCAGAGCTCCTGGCGCAGGTTGTCGGGATCGTGGAAAGGCAGAGGCACCACCTTGGCATTGACCATCACACCGCCCTCCACGCGGATCGGGATGTGCATGCCTGGCGTGGCCTGGTGGGCACCGGCGTAAGCCAGGCCGATGATCTGCCCCAGGGTTTGCGAGTATTCGCAGGATGTGACGTTGCCGCTGATGTCCGGCCCATCCAGCACCAGGTGCCCCTCCAGCGGCTGCGGGCTGCCCTTGGGTAGTGTGAAGCCGACCAGCTTGCGCTTGAGCGGCTGCGCTTCGAGGATCTCGATCGAGCGCTTGCCGACGAAAAATGGCTTCTTGCGCCCGATGGCCCACTGCATGTCGATCTCCGCCGGGTGGGTCATGCCATCAGTGTCCTGGCTGATGATCACATGGCCCTTTTCCAGGCGCAGCAGGCGCTGGGTCTCGACACCGAACGGGCGAATGCCCAACCCTGCGCCGGCCTGCATCAAGGCATCCCACAGGCGCTCGGCGTGTCGCGCCGGCACATGCACTTCGTAGCCCAGTTCACCCACAAAGCCGACCCGCAGGATGCGCGCGGCAATGCCGGCCACAGTGCCCAGGCGTACGCCGAGATAAGGGAAGGCCTCGGCCGACAGGTCCACATCGTCACACACCTTGGCCAGCACCTGGCGTGCCAGCGGCCCGGCCAGGTTCACAGCGGCCAGGGCGGCGGTGACGTTGGTGACGTCCACATCCAGGCGCCATTGCGCGTTCCACTTCAGCATCTGCTGGTAGATGCGGTCGACGCCGCTGGTGGTGGCGGTGACGTAGAAATGCTGCTCGCCCAGCCGGGCGCAAACGCCGTCATCGATCACCACGCCGTGCTCGTTGGTCATCAGGGCGTAACGGGTGCGGCCGACGGCCAGCTTGGCGAAGCCGAAGGTGTAAAGGCGCTCCAGCAGTTCGGCGGCGTCGGGGCCGCGTACATCCAGGCCACCGAGGGTAGAAACGTCGATCAGGCCGACCTTCTCGCGCACATGGCGGGCTTCTTCCTGCATGCAGCGCTCGCGTTCCTCGGGCTTGCCATAATAGGCCGGGCGCTGCCAGATGCCGGCCGGCATCATCTTCGCCCCGGCTTCCAGGTGGCGGCGGTGCATCGGTGTTTGCCGGTACGGGTCGAAGGCGCGGCCGGCGACGTGGGCCAGTTTTTCCGCCTGGAACGGTGGCCGGGCGGTGGTCACCCCGGTTTCGCTGATGCTGCGCCCGGTGGCGTGGCCCACCAGGCGTGCGGTCGGCAGCGCCGAGTGGCGACCCTGGGACGGGCCCATGCCGACCGTGGAAAAGCGCTTTACCAGCTGCACATCGCGGTAGCCGCTGCGGGTGGCGTTGACGATGTCGCGCACTTGCAGGTCTTCGTCGAAGTCGACGAAATCCTTGCCCTTGGGGTGGGGGAAGATTGGCCAGGGGAAGTTGACCTTGGCTTCGGCACTGAACACGGGCTGCACCGGCGCTTCCAGGCCCAGCGCTGCCAGCGCATCGGCAGCCCCGCGAGTGGCGTCGGCCAGCACATTGCCCAGTGCGTGACGGCCATTCACCGAGCCGGCGATATCCAGCCCGGCCGGCAGGTCGCTGATGACGAATTCGTCGCGGTTCACATCGTACGCCAGCTTGCCGCCAGCCTGGCACAGCAACTGGTACACCGGCATGTAGCCTGCCGACATGCACAGCAGGTCGCAGGCCAGGCGCAGGCCATGCGGGCCGACCTTGCCCTGGCCGGTGATCGGGCGAATATCCACGCCATTCACGTGGCGCATGCCCGCTTCGTGCAGGGCTTCGTACACGGTGCTGCCCAGGTGCACGGGTATATCGCGGTGCTTCAGTTCGGCGGCCAGTGCAGCATCGGCTGGCGCGGCGCGCATGTCGACCACCGCAGCCACCGCCACGCCTTGCTCCTGCAGGTCGAGGGCGGCGAGGTAGCCGTCATCGTGGCCGGTGAGGATTACCGCGCGCTGGCCCGGCTTGACCGCGTACAGCTTCATCAGCCGCTGTGCGGCACTGGTCAGCATGACCCCCGGCAGGTCGTTGTTGCGGAACACCACCGGCTGGTCGAACGAACCGGCCGCCACCAGGCAACGGCTGGCACGCACCTTGTAAAGGCGGTTGTGCTGGATCACCGGCAGGTAGTTGTCGGTGAACCAGCCGTTGCAGGTGGCTTCCAGCAGCACCTGGATATTCGAGTGGCCCTCGACGGCAGCCAGCAGTTCCTGGCGCAGGCTGGTCGCGCGGGTGCCGGCGATGTCGAAACGGGCGTAGGTGAGCGAGCCGCCAAGTACCGGCTGTTGCTCGACAAGCAACACCTTGGCCCCGGCATTGGCCGCGTCCAGTGCCGCACGCAGGCCCGCCGGGCCAGCGCCGATGACGGCCAGGTCGACGAACAGATAGGCCTTGTCGTGATACCGCGGCCTGAAGCCTGGGTCGAGTACGCCCAGGCCGGCCTTCTTGCGGATCAGCGGCTCCCACACCTTCCACATCCCCTTGGGCTTGTAGAAGGAGCGGTAATAGAAGCCCACCGGCATGAAACGCGAAAACTTGCCCAGGTAGGCATCGCGGTCGTGCATCAGGCTACCGTTGAAGTTCTGCCCCGCGACGATCTGGCCATCGCGGGCGGCTTCCAGGTCGGCGAGTACATTGGGCTCGTCCGGTAGCTGCACCAGGGTGTTGGCATCCTGCCCGGCCATGCTCAGCGGGCCGCGCGGGCGGTGGTACTTGAACGAGCGCGACAGCAGCCAGCGGCCGCTGCCGAGCAGGGCGCTGGCGATGCTGTCACCAGCAAAGCCCTGGCAGGCCTGGCCGTCGAACTGAAAATGCAGGGGCCGCTCGCGATCGATCAGCAGGCCCATGGGCGCGGGGAGGCGATTGTGGCTGTTCATCCGGCGATCTCCGGGGTGGCGGCAGGGGTGAAATCGACGCGGCGGTCGAACAGTTCTTTCGGGTCGAAGGTGCGCAGTACCTGGTCGCTCACGGTGTGGCGTTCGGCCAGGAACCAGTAGCTGGAGGCGTTGTGCAGCCACCATTCAGTGACCACACCGGCCAGGTTGTCGCCGTTGAACACGTAGTCGGCCCATTCGCTGTCGCTGCAGGTGGCAGGGTCGGGCATCGCCTTGAATTCGCCTCCGTAGGTGAACTCGCTGATATTGCGCGGGCCGTTCAAGGGGCAGGTCAGGATCTTCATCGTCGTCGCTCCTTAGTGGCTGGCCGCAGTAGCGCCCATTTCGTTGACTTGCTGGAAGCGGCTGAAGCGCTCCAGGGCAAAGGGTGCGATCAGCTCCGGCACCTTGCCGCCACTGGCGACCAGCTCGGCCATGGTCTTGCCGCAGATCGGCGTGGCCTTGAAACCCCAGGTGCCCCAGCCGGCGTCCAGGTAATAGTTGCGCACCGGCGACAGGCCCATGATCGGGCTGTAGTCCGGTGTCATGTCGGTGATCCCGGCCCACTGGCGCATCAGCTTGGCGTTGGCCATGAACGGGAACATCTCGATGGCGTGGGCCAGCAGGCTTTCCTTGAGGTCGAGGGTGGAGCGGGTGTTGTACAGCGGGTAGGGGTCGGAGCCGCCGCCAAAGACGATCTCGCCACGGCTGGTCTGCTGCACGTAGCAGTGCAGCGCCGACGAGCTGACCAGCGGATCGAGGAACGGCTTGAACGGCTGGGTGACCATCGCCTGCAGCGGGTAGGTATGGATCGGCGCACGGATGCCGGCCTTGGCCATCAGCAGCGAACTGGCCCCGGCCACCGCCTGCACCACGCAACCGCACTGCACGGTGCCGCGGTTGGTCTTCACCGCTTCGATGCGCCCGTTACGGATAAGCAGGTCCTGCACTTCGGTCAGCTGGTGGATCTCGACGCCGCGCTTGGCCGCCTGCCTGGCGTAGCCCCAGGCCACTGCATCGTGGCGCGCGGTGGCGCCGTCGATATGCCACAGGCCGGCGAGCACCGGCAGGTGACCCGGGTCCAGGTTCAGGCTGGGCACCAGTTCGCGGATCTGCTGGCGGTCGATCATTTCCGTGCGGCCACCGAAGTGCTTGTTGACCTCGGCGCGCTGGCGGAAAGCGCGCACGGTGGCGTCGGTGTGCGCGAGGGTGAGTTGGCCGCGCTCGGAATACATGATGTTGAAGTCGAACTCGTTCGACAGGTTCTGGAACATGCGCACCGATTCTGCGTAAAAGCGCACACCCTCACTGGTGAGGTAGTTGGAGCGGATCACCGCGGTGTTGCGCGCAGTGTTGCCGCCGCCGAGGTAGGCCTTTTCCAGCACGGCGACATTGGTGATGCCGTGGTACTTGGCCAGGTAGTAGGCGATGGCCAGGCCGTGGCCGCCGCCGCCGATGATCACCACGTCATAGCGTGGCTTGAGTTCGCACGGTGGTGGCAGGTCGACCTCCACCGGGTAGTCGGCGCTCAGGCCGTATTTCAGCAGGGCGAAAGGCATGAGGTGCGCTCCTGGTGGGCGGCCTGTTGTTGCAGGTCGAGGGCGAGCAGGGTGTTTTTCATCAGGTAGGCGATGGTCATCGGGCCGACCCCGCCGGGCACCGGGGTGATGCCGGCCACCTGGGGCAGGGCTGCGGCGAAGTCGACATCGCCGACCAGGCGGCTGTGGCCGCCTTCGTCGATGCGGTTGATACCGACATCGATCACCACCGCGCCGGGCTTGAGCCAGTTGGCACCGATCAGCCGTGGCTTGCCCACTGCGGCCACCAGGATGTCGGCCTGGCGACACAACGCCGGCAGGTCGCGGCTGCGCGAGTGCACCACGGTCACCGTGCAGTCGGCCTGCAGCAGCAGGGCGGCCATGGGCTTGCCGACGATGTTCGAGCGGCCGACCACAACCGCATGCTTGCCACGCAGCTCGCCACAGGCATCGCGCAGCAGGCGCATGCAGCCGCTGGGCGTGCACGGGGTGAGCACATCGCGGCCCTGGGCCAGGCCGCCGACGTTCTCGCTGTGGAAACCGTCCACATCCTTCAGTGGGCTGATCGCCTGGAGAATGCGGTGCTCGTCGATATGGGCCGGCAACGGCAGTTGCACGAGGATGCCGTTGACCTCCGGGGCGCGGTTGAGGCGCCCGATCAGGGCCAGCAGCTCGGCCTGGCTGGTGTCGGCGGGCAGGCGATGCTCCAGCGAGCGGATGCCCACTTCTTCAGCACGCAGTACCTTGTTGCGCACGTACACCTGGCTGGCTGCGTCGGCGCCTACCAGCACCACCGCCAGGCCCGGCTGCACACCGCCCTGGCGCAGTTTCTGCACCTGCTCGCGTACCTCGGCCAGCACCCGCGTCGCAGTCGCCTTGCCGTCGATCAGCTTGACACTGGGAATGGCGTTCATTTGAAGATCACCGTGCGGTCGTGGTTCAGGAACACCCGATGCTCCAGGTGGTATTTCACGGCGCGAGAGAGGGCGATGGTCTCGGTGTCGCGGCCGATGGCCACCAGGTCGTCCGGTGCGTAGGCGTGGTCCACGCGCTGCACTTCCTGCTCGATGATCGGGCCTTCGTCCAGGTCGCTGGTGACGTAGTGGGCGGTGGCGCCGATCAGCTTCACACCGCGCTGGTAAGCCTGGTGATAGGGTTTGGCGCCTTTGAAACCGGGCAGGAAGGAATGGTGAATGTTGATCGCCCGGCCCGACAGCTGGCGGCACAGGTCGTCGGAGAGGATCTGCATGTAGCGCGCCAGCACCACCAGTTCGGTACCTGTGTCTTCGACGATGCGCAGCAGCGCGGCTTCCTGTTCGGCCTTGGTGTCCTTGCTGACCGGCAGGTAGACGAAACGGATGCCCTGGCGCTCGGCCATCGGACGCAGGTCCAGGTGGTTGGAGACCACGGCGGTGATCTGCATGTCCAGCTCGCCCTTGGCATGGCGGTACAGCAGGTCGGACAGGCAGTGGTCGAACTTGCTCACCATCAGCAGCACGCGCATCGGCCGGGCACTGCTGTGCAGGCTCCATTGCATGTCGAAGCGCTGGGCGACATCGGCAAAGCCGGCTTCCAGCTGCGGTGTGTCGCCCACGACACCGGTGTTGTAGCGGAACACCGCGCGCATGAAGAAGCGCCCGTTGTCCTCGTCGTCGAACTGCGCCATCTCGCTGATGTAGCAACCGTGCTCGGCCAGGTAGGTGGTCACCGCGGCGACGATGCCGGACACAGCCGGGCAGCTGACGCGCAGGATGAAGTGATCGGGAGCGGAATGCATGTCGGATACGCCTCGTGATGGAGTGGGGCAGGTCGGGCACAAGGGCAAAAGAGGCTTCGCGAGGCGAAATTGTTTTCTTGGCAGGAATATAAATTTCCTTTTGGCGATTTATAGGCGAAACGAGGGGTGGCGGTCTAGATGTTTGTGAAATTTTTTATCCTGACAGGAAATTTTTTATCAGCCATCACGGTCCTGTAGGAGCCGGCTTGCTGGCGATAGGGCCCCACAGGCGGCATGAAAACTGGCTATGCTTGCCCCATGACCAATTCCCCTTCCCTGCGCCAACCTTGCCCCCCTGGCGCCTGCATTTGTGGTCGCGAACACCTGGCCGACCACCCGCAGACAGCCCAGCGCATCCTCCTGCTGACCCGCCAGGAAGAAAAGCGCCTGCTCGACCGCCTGGAAAACCTCAAGGACCTGGAAGACCTGCAACGCCTGCAGCAGCGGATGTACGAAAACCTGGGCATCCGCGTGCATATCGCCCCTGGTTTCAATGAAGTACGGACCATGCGCGGGATTGTCATCGAACTGGACGACCAGCCCGGGCTGTGCCGCAAGACCCGGCAGTCGATCCCTGCGGCGATCCGCCGTGGGCTGGAGCGCAACCCGCAGGTGGCCTTCCGCTTGCTCGATACCCACGACCTGTTGCGGGATACCTGATCTTTCATCCCAGCACCGGCTCTTTGTGGGAGCGGCCTTGTGTCGCGAAAGGGCCGCAAAGCGGCCCCGGGGTTCTAGCTGTGACGCAAATATTGCCGGGGCTGCTGTGCAGCCCTTTCGCGACACAAGGCCGCTCCCACAGGGGACCGCGTCAGCCCCACTAATTTTTTCGCCACTCGCCACGTCTACTTGAAAGCCCCCCTGCGCCAAGCGCACAGCGGCATTCATCACTCAAGGAGACAGGCAATGACTTCCGTTTTCGACCGCGACGATATTCAGTTCCAGGTAGTGGTCAACCACGAAGAGCAATACTCGATCTGGCCCGACTACAAAGCGATCCCCAACGGTTGGCGTGCCGTAGGCAAGAGCGGCCTGAAGAAGGACTGCCTGGCCTACATCGATGAAGTCTGGACCGACATGCGCCCGCTGAGCCTGCGCCAGAAAATGGCCGAAGCCGCCGCCCAGTGACTGCGTTGAACCTGCTGTGCCTGCCGTATTCGGGGGCCAGCGCCATGGTCTACAGCCGTTGGCGGCGCAAGCTGCCGACGTGGCTGCAGGTACGCCCGGTGGAACTGCCCGGGCGTGGTGCGCGCATTGCCGAGCCACTGCACACCGACATGCAGGCCCTGGCCCGGCAACTGGCCGCCGAACAGCGCCTGGCGGCCAGCACCCCCTACGCGCTGCTCGGCCATAGCCTGGGCGCCTTGCTGGCCTTCGAGCTGGCCCATGAGCTGCAAGCGCTGGGTTGCCCGGCACCACTGGCCCTGTTCGCCTGCGGTACCGCAGCGCCGACCCGCCGTGAGGACTACGACGGCAAGAACTGGCGTGAGCCCAAGAGCGACGCCGAGTTGATCGGCGAGTTGCGCGAGCTTCAGGGCACGCCCGAGGAAGTGCTGGCCAACGCCGAGCTGATGAGCCTGACCTTGCCCACCCTGCGCGCCGACTTCCTGTTGTGTGGTACCTACGCCTACCGCCAGCGGCCAGCCTTGCAGTGCCCGCTGCACGTGTTGGGCGGCATGCAGGACCGCGCCAGTGACGAGCAGTTGCAGGCCTGGCGCAAGGAAACCCACGGGGCGTTCTCGCTGCAGATGTTCCCTGGCGGCCACTTCTTCATCCATGAGCATGAGGACCTGGTGCTCGCTGCGCTCACCGCGTCGCTGCAACCGCTTCGGCTGTCCGCCTGATTGACGTCACCGCTTGCCTGGGGGAGGCTAGGTCTTTTCCCAGGCAAGAGGCAGACAATGCTGATCCATCCTCACAAGGCCACGCTGCTGGTCGTCGACATCCAGGAAAAACTCATCGGCGCCATGAGTGACCCTGAAGGCATCCGCGCGCGGGCCCGCTGGTTGCTGGCAGCTACGAACGAGCTGGAGCTGCCGACGGTGATTTCCGAGCAGTACCCCAAGGGCCTGGGCCATACCCTGGCCGAGCTGCTGGCCGCAGCGCCGGCTGCCGAGGTGGTGGAGAAAAGCCATTTTTCCTGCGTGGCCGCCGAGTGCCTGCCAGCGAGTTTGATGGCGCGTGAGCAAGTGATTGTGTGTGGCATGGAAACCCACGTCTGTGTGCTGCAGACCGTGCTCGGCCTGCTGGCGCTGGGCAAGCAGGTGTTCGTGGTCGAGGATGCCTGTGACAGCCGTACCCCGGCGAGCAAGGCCGCAGGGCTGGCCCGCATGCGGGCTGCAGGGGCGCAGGTGGTGACCCGCGAAATGGTTTTGTTCGAGCTCATGGGCAGTGCCAGCCACCCGCTGTTCCGGCACATCAGCAAGACCTACCTGATCGGTGAACAGCCCTGAACGGCCGGTTACTGGCCGCCGGGTTGATGGCCCTGGCGCTGCTGCAAGGCTGTGCCGGGCGCCGTGAGGAAGCGCCCGAGGCGGACCCGGCCAAGGTCCGTGCCCAACTGCTGCGGCTGTTGCCCGCCCAGGCCAAGGACCGCGAGGGCTGGGCCCGGGACATTCAGGTGGCGTTCGAGGCCCAGCGAATTGCCCCCAGCAAGAGCAACCTGTGTGCGGTGCTGGCGGTGACCGAGCAGGAATCGACCTTCAATGCCGACCCGCAGGTGCCTAACCTTGGGCGTATCGCCCGGGAGGAAATCGACCGCCGCGCCGCGCGCCTGCATATCCCCAAGCTGCTGGTCGATGGTGCACTGAAGACGCCGTCGGGTAATGGCAAGAGCTACCAGCAGCGTTTGCAGGCGGTGCGCAGCGAGAAGCAGTTGAGCGAGCTGTATGACGAAGTCATCGCTCGCGTGCCGCTGGGCAAGACCTTGCTGGGTGGGTTGAACCCGGTGCATACCGGTGGGCCGATGCAGGTCAGCATCGATTTTGCGGAAAAGCATGCGCGGGATTACCCCTACAGCCACGACGGTAGCATTCGCCAGGAAGTGTTCACCCGTCGCGGCGGGATGTATTTCGGCATCGCCCACTTGCTGGGCTATTCGGCCAACTACGATCGCCAGCTGTACCGCTTCGCCGATTTCAATGCGGGCTGGTACGCCAGCCGTAATGCGGCATTCCAGGCAGCACTGAGCAAGGTGACAGGGGTGACGCTGGCGCTCGATGGCGACCTGGTGGCGCCGGGCTCGATCATGCCTGGGACCACGGAAAAGGCGGCACGCAAACTGGGAGGGAAACTGGGCCTGCGCAACCCGCAGATTCGCAGCCAGCTGGAGGAGGGCGATAGCTTGGCCTTCGAGGACAGCAAGCTGTACAGCGGGGTGTTTGCCCTGGCCGATGCCGCGGCCGGCAAGCCGATGCCACGGGCGGTGCTGCCGGGGATCCAGCTGAAAAGCCCGAAGATCACCCGCAAGCTGACCACGGCGTGGTTTGCCGGGCGGGTGGATGAGCGTTATCAGCGGTGCATGAAGCGCTAGCCTGTCATCCAACGCGGTCAACTGTGGGAGCGGCCTTGCGTCGCGAAAGGGCTGCGCAGCAGCCCCAGAAATTTGTGCATCTGTGCTGAAATCCTGGGGCCGCGATGCGGCCCTTTCGCGACGCAAGGCCGCTCCCACATTGACCGTGCCAGCCTGCCTGATCAGCTTTCGCCCAGTGCTCCAACCACCTGATCCACACTGGCCTTCAACCCGGCAAACGCATCCTCAGGGTCACTTTCCACCACCACCAACTTGGCCCCGGATGCCTTGATCACCTCGGCCACAGCTGCCCCCGGCTGCCGATGGTCCAGCACCAGCGCCACATCCTGCGCCTTCAGGTTGTCCCCCAGCGCCTTCAGCGCAGCCGCATCCCACTCGGCTGGCAGCGGCTGCTCGACCACGTCCAGGTTCAACCCGCTGGCCAGATAACCCAGCCGCTCCGACAGGCTCACCACCGTCAGGTTGTCGACCTTGGCCAAGCGTGTCTGGCTGCTGGCCGAAAGCTCCAGCAACTGGCGTTTGAGCCCGGCCAGGTTACCCTGGATCTTCGCCTTGTCGCCTGGCGCCAACCGCTCCAGGTCATTGGCTACCACGTCGGCCATGCGCCCGAAGTTGGTCGGGTTGAGCCAGGGGTAGGCGCCATAGGCCTCCTCGCCGCTCACCGCAATACCCGGCAGCGCACCATCCACCGGCCGTGCGGCGTCGATCTCGACGATCCGGATATTGCTGCGCCTGGCCATCGGGTACAGCGGGTCGTCACGCCAGATCGAGCGCACGCCGATCACCGCGTCGGCTTGCTGCGCGGCCTTGTGCAGGCTGGCGCTACCGCGCCCGCTGAAATAGGAAGGTTGGCGGCTGGCAGGCAGGTTGGCGGGGGCTGCACGCGCGAGCTGCACCGTGGTGCCGTCGAGCAGGGCGCTGGCCAGGCTGTGGGTGACGGGCAGGGTGGCCAGCACTTGCGTGGCGTTGGACAGCGACGGTAGGCCGGCCAGGGCCAGCGCCAGGGTCAGGCGTTTCAGGTTCATGCCGGGTTTCCTTGCAGGCGGGGAACGAGGGCGCGGGCCAGCGCCGCCAGAGCGAAGCAGATGCCGGCGACCAGGATGATCGCGGCGCCGGACGGCACCGGCAGGTCGAACACGATCGGCAGCAGGATGCCGAGCAGCGTGCTCAACGTGGCGATCAGCAGCGACAGGAAGAAAAAGCCCTTCAGCGACTGGCTGACCAGGCGGGCGGCGGCAGCGGGAATCACCAGCAGGGCCCCGACCAGGATCGCCCCGATCACCTTCACCGAGGCCACGGTGACCAGGGTCACCAGCACCACGAACAGGTAGTCCAGGGTTTTCACCGCCACCCCGCGCACGGCCGCCAGCTGCGGGTTGAAACTGGCCAGCATGATGCGGTTGTACAGCGGCACGGCCAATGCCAGCACCAGCACCGCGACGATACCCAGCACCACCAGATCCTGGCCGCTGACGGTCAGCACCGAGCCGAACAGCACGTTCTCGAGGATGTGCACGTTGATCTTGCCCGCCAGCATCAGCAGCAGGCTGGCGCCCAGCGCCAGCGACACCGACAGAAACACGCCGATCAGCGTATCCGGCGACAGCCCTGTGCGGTTGCGCAGGAAGTTGAGCAGGATGCCGAACAGCAGGCAGTAGCCGAACAGGCTGCCGTAGGGGCCAGTGTAGGGTTCGCCCAGCAGGATGCCGATGGCCACGCCGGTCAGCGCGGCATGGCCGACCGCCTCGGAGAAGAAGGCAAAGCGCTTGACCACCACCAGGGTACCCAGGCCGCCCAGCACCGGGCCTATCATCAAACCGGCCAGCAAAGCATTGACCACGAAGCCGTAGGCCAGCGCCTCGGGCAGGTAGCCGGCAGCGGCCCAGTCCTGGACCGTTTGCCGAAAGATTTCAAAACTCATCAGGCAAGGCTCTCGCTACGCGGGTGAACGGAGAACAGGCCGAGCAGGCGCTGCGGGGTAAGGGCCTGGGCGGGTGGGGCGTCGAACAGTACCTGGCGGCTCAGGCCGGTAACCCGATCAGCCAGGCGCATCACAGCCTCCAGGTCGTGTTCGATCCACAGCACGGTGGTGCCGGCCTGACGCCAGCCCTGCAGCAGTTGCTCGAACACCTGGATGCCGGCTTCATCCAGGGCCGACATCGGTTCGTCCAGCACCAGCAGTTGCGGCTCGGGGATCAGGCCCTGGGCCAGCAGCACGCGTTGGCGTTCGCCACCGGAAAGCGCGCCCATGCGCCGTTTGCGCTTGTCGAGCATGCCGACCCGCACGAGGGCCGCGTCGATGGCTGGCTGCACGCGGCGCGACAGGCCCAGGAAGGCAGGGCGACGCTGACACATGGCAGCCATGAAATCGTCCACGGTCATCGGCAGGCCACGGTCGAACTCCAGCGCCTGCGGCACATAGCCGATCACTTCGCGTTCGCCGGGCCAGTCAAGGGTCAGCTGGCCCTGGTGCGGCATCTGCCCGAGCAGGGTCTTGATCAGTGAACTCTTGCCGCCGCCGTTGGGGCCGACGATGGCATGCACGCTGCCGGCGGCGACGTTGAAGCTGACCTGTTCGAGGATGCGGGTGCGGCCCAGGGTCAGGTCGATGCCAGCGAACTCGATGCGCGGCCCGCAGGCTGTCACCAGGTTGGCGGCGGCGGTCATGCGCGGTTCTCCTGGATGGCGCGGACCACGGTGTCGAGGTTGCGCTTCATCTCCACTTCGTACTTGTCCTTGGTGTATTCGCCGTAGGAAATGTGCGTCAGCGGGTATAGGCGCACGCCGGATTCACGCTGGATGGTTTCGACATAGGCCGACGGGAAGTCCATTTCCGAGAAGATCACCCGCACGTCCAGCGCCTTGAGCTGGTCGATGGTCTTCTTCAGCTGGGCCGGGCTGGGTTCGATGCCATGGGCTGGCTCGACCACCGCAGTCACCTCCAGGCCGAAGTCACGTACCAGGTAGTCGTAGGCGGCATGGATGGTGGCGACCCGGAAGGTGGCGCTGGGCGCCTCGGTGACCTTGGCCAGGGCATCGGCACGCAATGTGCGCAGGCGCTTGGCA
Organism: Pseudomonas pudica; assembly: GCF_015680405.1. Classification (GTDB taxonomy): domain Bacteria; phylum Pseudomonadota; class Gammaproteobacteria; order Pseudomonadales; family Pseudomonadaceae; genus Aquipseudomonas; species Aquipseudomonas pudica. Next base: position 3,344 of record NZ_JADLJS010000001.1, on the reverse strand, counting down.
TAGGCGCGGGCGTTTTGCGTGTACAGCTTGGCGTTGTCCGGGTCGAGCTTGCCCAGTTCGCGGGCGATATTGTTGACCTGGGCGATGGTGGTGCTGATCGACAGGAAGGTGTGCGGGTTGACCACCTTGCCGGCGCCGCGGGCGGCAATGCCGGTTGCGGCCAGCAACGGTACGTTCTGGTTGGCCTCGATGGTGGTGATGCCGGGCTTTTCGCTGGCGGCGATCATGCGGTCGGCGAAATCGTCATGGCCGACGCCGTTGAGCACCACCACGTCCAGGGTGCCGATGCGCTTGATGTCCTCGGCCCGTGGCTCGTAGGCATGGGGGTTGAACCCTGCCGGAATCAGCGGCACCACTTCGGCCTTGTCGCCGACGATGTTGCTCACATAGCTGTAGTAGGGGTGCAGGGTAATGCCGATACGCAGGGGCTTGCCGTTATCGGCCAGGGCCTGTGCCGGCAGGGCAAGGGCCAGGAGCAGGGCGAGGGCGGAGCGGAGCATGGGGGAGTCCTTGGGTTCAGTGACGGTGTTCGCGGGTGACCCCGGCGTCGTAATGGCTGACCACCTGCTGCCAGCCGGCGGCGATCAGGGCGGCCTGGCCAATGTCGTCCGGGGCCACTGCGGCGCTGTCGCGGCGCAGCCAGACATCGGCCTGGCCGGTGCTGTCGGCCGGCAGGATCAGCAGCAGGCTGCCGGCCACTTCCGGGGCCTGGCTGCGGCCAAGGTAGGCCCCGGGCTGCAGCCACGACCATTGGTGGCTGCCGCGGCTCTGGCTGCCGGCATCGACCACGAACGGCGGCAGGCCTTCCTCGGCCAGCGCCTGAACGCTGGGCGCGGCGGCGTTTTCTTCACGCAGCAGCTGGATTTCGTCGAAGGCCACCCGCAGGTCGGTATACAGGCCTTGCTCGGCGGCGGTGAGGTCGCGACGCGCGTCGATCTGGTGGCTGGCGATGGCTTGTTCGTCCTCGCGCTCGCCGCGCAGCAGCACCACGCTGGCGGCGAGTACCACGATCATCAGGCTGACCAGCAGCACGTACAGGGTTTCGTGCCCGGCACCGGCCGGGCGAATCACTTGGACGCCGCTCATGGCTGGGCGATATCGGCGTGGTCGACTTCCACCACGTGCCCGGGGCCGGCATCGAACAGCACGTAGAACTCGCCGTCCGGGCGCTTGAAGGTCAGGGTCGAATCGTCACCGAGCTTGCCGCCGACCAACACCTGTTCGTCGTAGCCGATCACATCCAGGGTGACCCCTGGGGCACCACTACCATCCGAGAAGCCACCGGTACACTTGACCTGGCCGCCAGGCAGTTCTTCGCATTCGCACATCGGGTTGTGCGCCAGTGCCGGGCCGGCGGCCAGCGCCAGCAAGGGCAGGGCGAGGGTGCGCATCAGGTGTTTCATTTATTGCCTCCTTGTTTCTCGAGCCAGGCCACGGTGGCTGGCGATGCCTTGGCCAGGGGGACCGACGCCTGGTGCATGCTGCCGTCCCAGCCCTCCAGGGTGATCCAGATCTGCGCGTCGGGCTTGGTGCGTGGCGGGATCGGCAGCGAGGTGCCCATGTTGTACGGCGCACCGAAGAAAATCGTGCCGGCGGCGCGCAGACTGCGCGGTTTGCCGATGCGCAGGTAGGCTGCCTTGACGCCGTTGACGCAGGCCTTGCACAGCGATGCATTGAAGACCTTGAAATGGCCGGCCGGGCCGTCGGCGCGGGGGGGCTCGTCACGCATCTCGGCCAGGTCCAGGGTATAGGGGCCGACCTGGATGTCGTTGATCACATTGGCGCCGAGCCCCGCTTCGCCGCGGAACAGCTTGGCGTCGGCGAAGTACTTGGGCATGAAGCCCAGCGGGATGAGGATCAGCAGGATGTTCAGGTGAAAACGCCACTTCAGCCACAGTTGCTTCAGCGGGCTGACGGGCACGGCTTGGGCCTGGCTCATGGGCGGATCTCCACGGTGGGTTCATGGCGCGCCATGCGCGGTGCGCGTTCGCTGCGCTTGAGGGCGGCGGCGGTGGCCTGGGCGGTGCGTTTGGTCCAGATCAGCAAACCGCTGAACACCATCAGGGTGAGGATCAGGCCGAAGAAGAACCACACCAGCTTGATCGGCAGGCCGCCGAAATCGCCGGTGTGCAGCGGGCGCATGGACTCGGTGACGAACTCCAGGGCCGAGCGGTCGCTGATCAGGAACCGGCTGTCGACATTACGCGTGTACGGGTTCACCGAGGCGCTCTGGAACATCAGCGGGTACCAGCCTGGCCCCGCCAGGGTGACGTGGCTGTAGGCGGTGGCCGGCAGCGAGATGAAGCTGATCTCCAGCCCTGGGACCGCCAGGCCGGCGATGCGTGCCGCTTCATCCAGGTCGATGCGCGCTGCCGGGCTGCCATTGGGGGTTTGCGGCACGTCCTCACGGGCGATGACCGGCACGATGGGCCGGCTGGAAATGGTGATGTGGTTGTCGGCAAGGATCGCCTGGATCAGGAACCAGGTGCCGGTGATGGAAATGACGGCAATGAACCAGATCGACCAGACCCCGGCCAGGCGGTGCAGGTCGCCCCAGAAAATCCGAGAACCATGGCCAGTGCGCACCGGCTTGAAGAAGCCCTTCCAGAACTTCTTGTACACCACCAGACCCGTGACCAGCGAAGCCAGCATGGGCAGGCCGAGCAGCGATACCAGGTACCAGCCCCAGCTGAAACCGTTGGTGAACGGCACCAGCCACCAGCCGTGCAGGGCGCGGGTGAAGGCTTCGAAGTTGAAGTCCGGTGTCTTGCCCTGGATGGCCCCGGTGTAGGGGTTTACATACAACGTCGGGCTGGTGCCGTCAGGCAGGGTGACATTGGCTATGACCGCGAAGTGCGAACCGTCGGGCTGGATCAGCCGCTCCACCACCATGTCCGGCTCGGCCTTGTGCAGGGCGTCCAGCACCTGCTGGAAGCTCAGGCGCTCGGCGTCGGCGTCGGGCTTGTTGGCGCGCACATCCGGGTTGGCCAGCCAGACGATTTCCTGGCTGACCACCGCCAGCATGCCGGTGAAGCAGACGATCAGCACAAAGAACCAGATCGGCAAGGCGAGCCAGCTGTGGACCAGGAACCACAGCCTGGATTTGGATTTTTTCGGTGATTTGGCCATCTGACGGTCTTCTGCAGTGGGGAGTCGAGCGTGTGCCCAGCCAAAGAGGGGTTGTATTGATAAGGACGAATGAGAATCGAAAACCTGCCGTTTTAAATGCAAGCAAATGTTTCAAGGTCGAGGGCACACTGCCTGTGCGCGAGTGTCTTTGGGGGCTGCTGCGCAGCCCATCGCCGGCAAGCCGGGCTCCCACAGGGTTGAGGTCAGTGTTGTAC